>NZ_SMTE01000030.1:0-1811 GCF_004357765.1 Pseudomonas putida
GTCGCGGATCGAGAAGTTGGCCATGTGCTCCAGGCCTTTGATCAGCGCCGAATGGTCCCAGTTACCGCCACCCAGGGCCTGGCAGGTGTTGAACACTTGCTGGGCATTGGAGGTGTTGGGCAGGTTGATGCCCAGTTCCTTGGCGCCTTGCAGGGCCAGGTTCAGGTCCTTCTGGTGCAGGTTGATGCGGAAGCCTGGGTCGAAGGTGCCTTTGATCATGCGCTCGGCATGCACTTCGAGGATCTTCGACGAGGCGAAGCCGCCCATCAGGGCTTCACGTACCTTGGCCGGGTCGGCGCCGTTCTTGGCGGCGAACAGCAGGGCTTCGGCGACGGCCTGGATGTTCAGGGCGACGATGATCTGGTTGGCCACCTTGGCGGTCTGGCCGTCGCCGTTGCCGCCGACGCGGGTGATGTTCTTGCCCATGGCCTGGAACAGCGGCAGGGCGCGCTCGAAGGCGTTCGGGCAGCCACCGACCATGATGCTCAGGGTCGCGGCCTTGGCACCGACTTCACCGCCGGACACCGGGGCGTCCAGGTAGGCGGCGCCGGTGGCCTTGATTTTTTCGGCGAAGGCTTTGGTGGCGGTGGGCGAAATCGAGCTCATGTCGATCACGACCTTGTTCGGGCCCACGCCTTCGGCGACGCCGTTCTCACCGAACAGCACGCTTTCGACCTGTGGGGTGTCGGGGACCATGACGATGATGAATTCGGCTTCCTGGGCCACTTCTTTCGGGTTGGCCAGGGCGACTGCGCCAGCGGCGATCAGCTCGGCCGGGGCAGGGTCGTGATGGGTGGAGACGAAGAGGCTGTGACCTGCTTTTTGCAGGTTCTGGGCCATGGGCTTGCCCATGATGCCGGTGCCGATGAAACCGATTTTAGCCATGAGACATTACCTCATTGTATGTGTGATAGCTTAAGCGAGCCTCGCCCCCCTGTGGGAGCGGGCTTGCCCGCGAAGCAGACAACTCGGTGGGTGGCACCGGCTGTGCCGGTGTTCGCGGGCAAGCCCGCTCCCACAGTGTTCCGCGTTGTTTCTTAAATTGCGTTATGGGTTTTCAGCCAGCCAAGACCCGCTTCGGTCGTGGTCAGCGGCTTGTACTCCGCGCCTACCCAGCCCTGGTAGCCGATGCGGTCCAGGTGTTCGAACAGGAAGCGGTAGTTGATCTCGCCGGTGCCGGGTTCGTTGCGGCCCGGGTTGTCGGCCAGCTGGATGTGGTTGATCAGGTTCAGGTTGGCTTCCATGGTGCGGGCCAGGTCACCTTCCATGATCTGCATGTGGTAGATGTCGTACTGCAGGAACAGGTTGTCGCTGCCGACTTCGGCCTGGATTTCCAGGGCCTGTTTCGTGGTGTTCAGGTAGAAGCCGGGGATGTCGCGGGTGTTGATCATTTCCATGACCAGACGGATACCGGCGGCTTTGAGCTTGTCAGCGGCGTAGTGCAGGTTTTCCACGAACGTCTTGCGCACGGTGGCGCAGTCCGGGCCTTGCGGGCGGATGCCGGCCAGGGCGTTGACCTGGGTGTTGCCCAGCACCTTGGCGTATTCGATGGCCTTGTCGACCCCGGCGCGGAATTCTTCGACGCGATCGGGGTGGCAGGTGATGCCACGTTCACCTTTGGCCCAATCGCCGGCGGGCAGGTTGAACAGCACCTGGGTCAGGCCGTTGGCATCGAGCTGCTGCTTGATTTCTGCAGCGCTGAAGTCATACGGGAAGAGGTATTCGACGCCGCTGAAACCGGCATCGGCGGCCGCCTTGAAGCGGGCCAGGAAGTCCTGTTCGGTGAACAGCATGGACAGGTTGGCAGCCAA
>NZ_SMTE01000030.1:2148-3580 GCF_004357765.1 Pseudomonas putida
TGATGTTCTCGAACGCCAGCTGCACACAGTAATCCATGTCGAAGCCACGCTGCGCCTGACGAATCAGGCCCAGGTAAGCGTTGTTCACCAGCACGTGCACATACGGCAGGTTGAACTGCGCACCGACGGCCAGTTCCTCGATCATGAACTGGAAGTCGTAGTCACCGGACAGCGCGACGACCTTGCGTTTCGGGTCGGCCTTGACCACGCCCAGGGCTGCTGGAATGGTCCAGCCCAGCGGGCCGGCCTGGCCGCAGTTGATCCAGTGGCGTGGCTTGTACACGTGCAGGAACTGCGCGCCGGCGATCTGCGACAGGCCGATGGTGCTGACGTAGCAGGTGTCCTTGCCGAACACCTGGTTCATTTCTTCGTACACGCGCTGCGGCTTGACCGGCACGTTGTCGAAGTGGGTCTTGCGCTGCAGGCTGGCTTTACGCTGCTGGCAGTCTTCCAGCCAGGCCTGGCGGCACTTGAGCTTGCCAGCGGCTTTCCACTCGCGGGCCACTTCCAGGAACACGTCCAATGCCAGACCTGCATCGGAAACGATCCCCAGGTCCGGGGTGAACACGCGACCGATCTGGGTCGGTTCGATGTCCACGTGCACGAACTTGCGGCCTTCGGTGTAGACATCGACCGAGCCGGTGTGGCGGTTGGCCCAACGGTTGCCGATGCCGAACACCAGGTCGGATTTCAGCAGGGTGGCGTTGCCGTAGCGGTGCGAGGTCTGCAGGCCGACCATGCCGACCATCTGCGCGTGGTCATCGGGGATGGTGCCCCAGCCCATCAGGGTCGGGATCACTGGCACACCGGTCAGTTCGGCGAAGGCGACCAGCTTGTCGCTGGCGTCGGCGTTGATGATGCCGCCACCGGCCACCAGCAGCGGGCGCTCGGCGTCGTTGAGCATGGCCAGGGCTTTTTCGGCCTGGATGCGGGTAGCCGACGGCTTGTGCACCGGCAGTGGCTCGTAGGCATCGATGTCGAATTCGATCTCGGCCATCTGCACGTCGAACGGCAGGTCGATCAGCACCGGGCCTGGGCGGCCGGTGCGCATTTCATAGAAGGCTTTCTGGAAGGCGTAGGGCACCTGGCCGGGCTCGAGCACGGTGGTGGCCCACTTGGTGACCGGCTTGACGATGCTGGTGATGTCGACGGCCTGGAAGTCTTCCTTGTGCAGACGAGCGCGCGGAGCCTGGCCGGTGATGCAGAGGATCGGGATGGAGTCGGCCGAGGCGCTGTACAGGCCAGTGACCATGTCGGTACCGGCTGGGCCGGAGGTACCGATGCACACGCCGATGTTGCCGGGATTGGCGCGGGTGTAGCCCTCGGCCATGTGCGAGGCACCTTCGACGTGGCGAGCGAGGACGTGATCGATGCCACCGACTTTCTTCAGGGCCGAGTACAGCGGGTTGATGGCAGCCCCCGGAATGCCGAA
>NZ_SMTE01000031.1 GCF_004357765.1 Pseudomonas putida
TTGATCTTGCTTTTGATCTACCCGCGACCTCAGGAGGCCGAGTGGAGGTGGCTGGAGGGCCAGGTGCGTAGCACCCTTCGGCGTTAGCCGAAGGCGCGAGATGTAGACTTGCGTAGCAAGTCGTAGGCCGCGCGGGCCCGCAAGCCGCCGGAGCGAGGGGACCCCGAAGCGCAGCGTAGGGGCCGTATGGGGGAGCGAGCGGTTTTGCGTCCCTTTTGCCAAGACAAAAGGGACCCGCCGTAAAGGCGGAAGGGGCCAGAAGCGCCACTACACACAATGGATCAGCTCACGATCTAGATGCCAAGCCAAGCCAAGCCAAGCTCCCCGACAATCCGTGAAGAACCTTTTTTGGTGGACCTGTCCCATGACAACGGCCACCTGAAGTCGCAATCACCTGTGCCTGAGCTACCGCGCACCTAGAAGCAAAGGCAACTCAGGCAAAACCACCATTAACCCGTACGACCTGCGAATTGACCCAAGCACCATCAGGCCCTGCCAGGAAAGCAACAGCCCCAGCGATCTCTTCCGGTGTCCCGATCCGCTCCATAGGCGCCTGCTTGGCAATGTTGGCAATCGTCTCATCGCTCTTGCCCTTGAAGAACAACTCAGTCCCCACAGGCCCAGGCGCAATAGCATTGACGGTAATGTTGCGTCCCCGCAGTTCGTTGGCCAACACATGCACCAAACCCTCGACCCCCGCCTTGCTGGCGATATACGGCCCATAACCGGGAAACGCCTTGGCAATCACACTAGTGGTCAAGGCGATGATCCGACCACCCTCTCCCAGATGCTGCGCCGCTTGCGCCAGCACCAGGAACGCCCCTCGCAGGTTGGTAGCGATGGTCCGATCGAACGCATCGAGATTGGCCTCATCGATACTTACCGTCGGCATGACTCCGGCACTGTTGACCACCACATCGAGCCGACCGAACGCCTCCTTTGCTTCAGCGAAGAGCTTGGCAACCTCCAGCGGCTGCGCCACGTCACCTTGAACAGCAATGGCCCTGCCACCGGCAGCTTCGATGGTCGACACGGTCGCCTGGGCGCTCGCGACATTGCCAGCATAATTGACCACTACCGCAAAACCATCGGCAGCCAGGCGCAAGGCGATCGCCCTGCCGATGCCCCGGGAGCCGCCAGTGACGATGGCCACTCGTGAAGTTTGTGTGCTCATTGAAACACTCCTGTGCAGGTAGGGCCGATAGCCACGACCCCATCAAGGTTCCGAAGCGATGGCCTTTTCGATGGCGGCCCGAAATGCCGGGTCATCGGGTTTGGTCAGGCTGGAAAAGTCGGCAACCACCTTACCCTGGCGATCCACCACATACTTGTAGAAATTCCATTTCGGCGCACTGCTCTGGCTCGCCAGTTCCACGAACAAAGGAATCGCATCCTTGCCGCGCACCGGCTGGGCCTTGGTCATGGTGAAGGTCACGCCATAGTTCGCGTAACAGACCTTGGCCGTATTCTCGGCATCGCGGTCCTCCTGCTTGAAGTCGTTGGACGGCACGCCGAGCATTTCCAGGCCTTGGTCGTGATACTCCTTGTAGGTGGCTTCAAGCCCTTCGAACTGTGGGGCGAATCCACAATAGCTGGCGGTGTTGATCACCACCAACGGTTTGCCGGCAAAGCGCTCGCACAGATCCACCTGGCCCTTGCCTCGCAACTCCGGCAAGCTACCCTGCAACAGCGCCGGGCAATCCCCTGCCCAGCTCGTGGCGCTCAGCATACCCAGCACCGGCAACATCAACCAAGGTGCGCGCATCGTGTGGTACTCCTGCTAACGGGTCGTGAACCTGCAGGTTAGCGCTTAACAGACGCCCATGCCCAGTTGCATCAACGCCAATCCGCCACTTTGCCAGCCCCACCACGCCAGCCCCATCACCAACAACAGCGCCGCAGCCATGAGCCAGCGCAGCAATGACCGACTCATGCTGTCTGCCCCTGCAGGCGCGCGACCGGTTGCTCCCGCACCGGCCAGTTCAGCACTGCAGCCAGCACGCTGAGCAGGATCGAAATCTGCCAGACGAGGTCATAACTGCCGGTGCGGTCGTACACCAGACCGCCCAGCCAGCCGCCGAGAAACGCACCCAATTGGTGGAACAGGAACACGATGCCACCGAGCATGGACAAGTTACGCACGCCGAACACCGTGGCCACGGTACCGTTGGTCAAGGGCACCGTCGACAGCCACAGCAAGCCCATGGCGATGCCGAACAGGTAGGCGCTGAATTGCGTTACCGGCGCCCACAGGAACAGCACGATGACGCCCCCACGCAGCAGGTAAAGCGCACTGAGCAAGCGCGGCTTGGACATGCGTCCGCCAAGCCAGCCGGCTGTATAGGTACCGACGATATTGAACAAACCGACCAGCGCCAGCACCGTGGTTCCGGTGGTAGCCGCCAGATGCTGATCCACCAGGTAGGCCGGCAGATGCACGCCGATAAAGACGACCTGGAAACCACACACGAAAAAGCCCAGCGCCAGCAACCAGAACCCTGAATGCGAACAGGCTTCGCGCAATGCCTGGCCAAGCGTCTGCTCGGTCCCGTGGCTGGGCAACGGACGGTCACGCAGCATGCCCACCAGCGGCACGATCAACGCCACCAGCAATCCCAGCACCAGCAATGCCGAAGACCAACCGAGCCACTGGATCAGGCCGAGTGTGCCGGGCAGCATGGCGAACTGGCCGAAGGAGCCGGCCGCGCTGGCAATGCCCATGGCAATGCTGCGTTTTTCCGCTGGCACCGCGCGCCCGACCACGCCAAGGATCACTGAGAACGAGGTTCCGGAAAGCCCGATACCGATCAGCAAGCCTGCACTGAGCGAAAGCGACAGCGCCGAGTCGGCCATGCTCATGAACATCAATCCGGCTGCATAGAGGATGCCGCCGATGATGACCACCCGCGCCGCCCCCCAGCGATCGGCCAGAGCCCCGGCAAAGGGCTGGGCCAGACCCCATATCAGGTTCTGCAGGGCTATGGCGAAGGCAAACACACCACGCCCCCAGCCAAAATCCGCACTCATCGGCGCCAGAAACAGGCCGAAGCCATGCCGTACGCCCAACGAAAGCGCCAGGATCAGCGCCGCGCCGAAAAGAACCCAGCCGCTGGTTCGCCACACCGATGTCATTGTCTTTGTCTCCAGCCATCGCAAGGTCTACGGGCTCAAGCCCGTTTGTAGTCGTGAGCTGTCTGCTGCTGGGACAGCTCTATCCGTTCGCACACCGAAGGGTTCAACGGCAGCGCATGGACAGGTCTTTATACCTGCAACAGGGCTATTACAAGAAGTTTCTTGACATCCTCCCCGCCCTAAAGGACGGGGATTCCTACAGGTAGACGGCCATGCCCGACCGCGAGAATGTTCCTCGCCGCGTTAATGTCGCGGTCATGAGTGACACCACACTCACAAGTCCATTCTCTTATTCCAAGGCCGGTCCTACCTTTCGGACTACTGGGCGGGAGTGC
>NZ_SMTE01000032.1 GCF_004357765.1 Pseudomonas putida
GGTATAAAATGTTATGGGTTTAAATTTTGTTATTTTTATTTCTAATTATTATTTATGATATGATATTTTGTATTATATTTTGTATTATATATTTATTATATGAGATGAGTAATAAAATGGGATTAATTGAAGATGAATTTTAATTGGATATATATATTGAATATTTATATGTATATATATTGATATAGTATATATATGTAAAATGGATTTGGATTATATAAAATAATTTATGAAAATAAAGTGTTTTTAGTTTAGTTTGGTAGAATGTGGGTTTTTAAAATTTGATGTTGTAGGTTTAAATTTTATAGAGTGTGATGATTTAAATTTTATAGAATGTGATTTTTGTATTTTTTGAATGATAATTATATTGAAATAATTGAATATTAAAAAGTTTGAATTTAATTTTTGTAGGTTAGGATTAAAATAAAAAAATAGGGAATTTGTAAAAAAAGAGATATTAATTAATTAAAGATTTAATTGATTATTTTGTTGGTATTGTAAATATGTAGTTATAAATAATTTAGTTAAAGTAATGGGAATTAAATTTAATATGATTTTAAATAGAAAAATTTTAATTATTTTTATTTGTTTGAAAGGTAAAAAGAAAGGTAATATTTATTTTTAATTATTAATTTGTATTGATTATGAATTTTAATGATTGAGAATTGTAAATTGATATAGTAAGGAATTATAGAATGTTTTATTTTAAAATTGATTATTTTTTTTAAAATTATAAATTAAATAAGTTGTATTTTATTTAGATTAATAAATAGAGATGAGGTTATAATTAAAATTATTAGTAAAAAATTGAAATAATTAGTTATAGTGAGTATATAGAAGTTAAATGAAATATGTTATTTTTATATATTTGTTTATAAAGTATTTTTTTAAATTTTTATTTTTGAGAGAAAAAAGAAGATAAGAAAAAATATTATTTAAAAGATATAATTGAAAATTGGAGATTTATTAATAAATTATTATAGATGAATAAAAAGAGAAATAGAATGATATAATTTAGAAATAAATTTATTATTTGTGATATTTATTTATTTTGTGATTTTAAATTAATAGATTTATTAATTAATTTATGAATTGAGTAAATTAATTTAATGATAATGAAAATTTTTTGTATTATTTTATATATTATTTTAGAATAGAATTTTATTTTTATTAGAAAGAAAAATGAATATTAAAATAAAAATAAAGAAAAATAATTTTGTTATTTTAATTGTTATTTTAATTTTTTTAATTTTGAATTAATATAGAAGAAAATAGAAAAAATATTTTTAATAATTATAAAAAGTATATTTATAGATTTGGTATTTAATTGAATTTTAGAAATATAAAATTTTTTTTATGAATTTTAAGAAACTAATTTATTATATTTTGATTTTAATTGATATTTAGTTTTTAGTTTGAAATTAATAATGTGAAATGTGAAGAATTTTTATTTTATATTATTATTATAAAAATGTATTATTTAAAAATTTTTTATTGGATTTTTGAGTTATAGGAGATTTTATGATTTATGATTTGGAGGATTTTTAAGAATAGAAAGGAATAATTATATTGAGTTTATTGAGTTGTTTTAGATATTAATAGATTTATAAATTATTTTTTATTTGAAATTAATTAAAATTAAAAAAGAAGGGAAAGTGTATGAGAAAATTATTTTTTTTTATATATAGATAGATAAATGATAAAAGTTTTGAGGGTTTGTTTTATTTTTGAAAATGTTATGAGGTGTTGGGAAATGGTTGAAGTAGTTGAATAGGAGGATTGTTATGATTATAGTTTTTGGTAAATTTACTAAAGATGAAAATGATTTATTTGATATTATGGATGATTGGTTGTGGAGGGATTGTTTTGTTTTTGTAGGTTGGTTTGGTTTATTATTTTTTTTTTGTGTTTATTGTATGTTATAATGTATTATTTATGTGCTGTTAATTAAATTTATTTTGTTACTGTTATTTTGTTGTTTAATTTAAGACTGTGTATTTTTTT
>NZ_SMTE01000033.1 GCF_004357765.1 Pseudomonas putida
TTTTAAAGTAAATAGATATAGATTATTTATAATAAAATAAAAAAATGAAAATTTTTATTTTTTTGTTTTTGTTGAAATAAATAATTTATTTATTTATATAGAATTGATAGAATTAAAATGAATTGAATGGTTATAAGTAATTATTTTTTTAATGTAGAATTAGATATTAATTTAGAAATATGAAATTTTTAATTATTATTATTAGTTATTTTATTAAAATTTATAATAATAATATTTTTGAAATAATTAAATAGATATTTATTTGATAAATTGATTGAAATTTATTATATTAATATGAATTATTAATTTTTATTTTGTATTTTATGTTATGTATTAAAATATTAAAAAAATAATATAAATAAGAAATATTGGATTGGATATTTTATATTTTTTATGTTTGTATTAATTTGAATTATGTTATAAATAATTAATAATTTATAATTAAGATTTTTTTTATTAAATTTTTATGTATATGTATAGGAATTTAATAAAAGGGATTTTAATTATAAATTGTTAGTTATTTATAATATAATTTAAATTAATATAAATATAGAAAATATAGAATATTTAATTTAATATTTTTTATTTATATTATTTTTTTGATATTTTAGTGTATAATATAAAGTATAAAATAGGGATTAATAATTTATATTAATATAATAAATTTTGATTGATTTATTAAATAGATATCTATTTGATTATTTTAAAAATATTATTATTGTAAATTTTAGTAAAGTAATTAATAATAATAATTAGGAATTTTATATTTTTAAATTAATGTTTAATTTTATATTAAAAGAATGGTTATTTATAGTTATTTGATTTGTTTTAGTTTTATTAATTTTATATGAATAAATGGATTGTTTATTTTAATAAAAATAAAAAAATGAAAATTTTTATTTTTTTGTTTTGTTATAGATAGTTTGTATTTGTTTGTTTTAAGGAAAAAAGAAAAAAATGAAAGAAAGAGAAAAGTTTAATTTAGATTATAATAAAAGATTTTTAAGTTTTTAGTTGGAAAGAGAAGATAAAAAATTAAGATGAAAAAAAAAAAAGAATTGATTATTTGAGTATTTAAAATTTAATGAAAAAATAATAGAAGTAGGGGTATAGAATTGAAATAGATATGTGGTATATATTTGTGTATATTGAATTGTGAATAGATAGATAATAGAATTATTTTTAATTTAAGTAAATAATGGTATTGAGTATAGATGAAAGAGGGGGATATGGTGAAATTGGTAGATGTTATGGATTTAATTGGATTGAGTTTTGGTATGGAAATTTATTAAGTGAGAATTTTTAAATTTAGAGAAATTTTGGAATTTATAAAGGGTAATTTTGAGTTAAATTTTGTTTTTTGAAAATAAAGAAAAGTTTATAAAGTGATAATAAAAAAGGGATAGGTGTAGAGATTTAATGGAAGTTGTTTTAATAAAAGGAGTTGATGATTTTTTTTTTTTGTATTAGGAAAATAATAGAATTTTTTTGTTAAAATTTTAGGAATGGATTAAAGATAAATATATATATATTGAAATAGTATTTTAATTGATTAATGAAGATTTATTTGTGATAAAAATATTTATAAATGAAAGATGTGAATTAAATTAATTTTAAGTTGAAGAAAAGATGGAATATTTATTGATTAAATTATTTATTTTATTATAATTTGATAGATTTTTTGAAGAATTGATTTATTAGATGAGAATAAAGATAGAGTTTTATTTTATATGTCAATATTGATAATAATGAAATTTATAGTAAGAGGAAAATTTGTTGATTTAAGAAATTGTGAGGGTTTAAGTTTTTTTATTTTTAAAAGGTTTGTTTAATTTTTTAATTTTTTTTAAAAGATATTTATTAAAAGTATTATTTATTATAATATTTACGTATTAAGTTTAAAAATAAATATTTGGACGTGATTGTCTGAGGAGGTATATTGAAAAGAAAAAAAAATTTAGGTTTTATACCGGTTACAAATAAGACTAAGATAAA
>NZ_SMTE01000034.1 GCF_004357765.1 Pseudomonas putida
AATTCAATTACAAAATAGTCTTTACATCTTAATTCAACCCCCCTTTTTCTTAAAATAACTAAAACCATTTATCCAACATCCTATTCTTAACAACTCGCTTCTCTAAAAAAACAAACTTTCTGAAATAATAAAATAAAATCACATAAACGTCTTAAAAACACAGTCAATCAAATACCTCTTTTTTTTATTTTTTTTTAATTTAATTGTTTTTTTGATTTTGGAAAAAATATTTTTATTAATATATTTTTTTTTTTACCTATTTATTGTTACTTAAAAATATAATGGAAAATAGTTATATAGTTAGGATTTATAATAAAAATAAATAATTCATTTATTGGAAAAGTTTTTTTTATATTAAGTATTAATATTTTTTTAATGTATAATTAGATGGGGTAATTATTTAAATAAAAAAAATGAAAGTTTGTTGTTTTTTGTTTTTTTATTATAATTGGAGTTATTAAGTTTTATTTTTTTATTAATTAAATTTAATTGAATTTTTTTGTTTTGAGTTAAGAATTTATAAATAAAAATTTTGGTTGGATTTTATAAGAGAATGAAATATTTTTAGAATTTTTTATTGATATGATATGCTATTTTTTTTATTTATTTTTTTATGGATTAGTTGTGGTTTTATAAGTTTTATTAATGGTATGGATGAATTGATTGTTTTATAGAAATGTGTAAAAAATAGAATTGTTTTTAAAAGTTGAGTATTTTATTATTGAGTTAGTAATTTTAATATAATTTAGAAAATAATGTGGGTGTATATATTTAATTGTAATAAAAATAATAAAATGAAAAGATTGAATTGTTTAATAAAATATTAGATATTTAAAAAAATAGAAAAATTTAAAATGTTGAAGTTGAATTGATTTTTAATATATAAATGAATAGATAAAATAAAAAAAAATTTTTAAAAAAAAATGGTATATTATTTTTTTATTTATTATGTTATACATTATTATATATAATTATTATATATAATTAAATTACTTACCTTTTAATCAAAAAAAAATTTATTAATTATATCACAAAAAATCCAATAAACCTACCATTTAATAAAATAATAAAACCTATTTCACATAAATAAATTAATCAATTTACTCACAATCAAATTATATTTATTTAATACACTATTATCAATATTAATATTAAAAAAAAATACAATCAAAAAAACAAACAAATAAAATAAAAATAATAAATTAAAAAATTTAAAATAAAAATCTAATAATAATAAAATATTAATATTTCATTAAAACTATATTTTCTATTTCAAATATTAAAAATTCTATTATTATATTATAAATTATAATTATTATAATTATTTATAACAAAAATTCTTTTAATATATAAATTTTATTAAATTCAAATTCTAAACTATTCAAATTCTAAACTAAAAACTTATAAAAAATAATCAAAATCTATAAATTATCAAAATCTATAATCAAAATCTATAAATAAATATAAAAATAAAATTTTAATATATTTAATATAAAAATAAAAAAAAATAAAACAACTTCCCTTAAAAATTAAAATAACTTTTTTCATAAAATCTCATCTACTTACCACCTTTCTATTCCAATCTATTCCAATACAAAACAAAAACTAATATATATATATATATAAATATATATATATATATATAATAAATATCTTTAAATAATAAATATCTTTATATTATAATATTATTTATAATATTATATTCACCTCAATCCTTTTAAAAAAAAATTAAACCGAATTTAACTACAATTAATTCTCTACTTACAAAATATCCATTACTTCAAATTCAAATTTAATCTC
>NZ_SMTE01000035.1 GCF_004357765.1 Pseudomonas putida
AATCTAAATACTAAAAATAAAAATAAAAATAAAATTCATTATAAAACCTATTTTTTAAAAAATAAAATATCATACCACTACTCAAACTCAAACCAAAATACTCTAACACTACTTCCTAAAAACAACATATCTACCAATTTCACCATAACAACTTACTCAAAATCATAATAACAAATTTTTAATCAATTATCAAAATTCAAAAAATTAATTAAAATACAATATTTATTTACTAAACATTAAATAAAAAAATTTTAAAAAAATCCCTTAAAATCTATTAAAAATATATCTATATATCTATCTATATATCTATCTATATATAAATAAATATATAAATATAATATAAATATCCAAAATAAATATTATACTATATTAAATTATATATAAAATTTATATTCATATTTCTTTTTATATTTAAAAATATTCATTAAACCTAATTAATTAAAATTAATCTAACATTTATATTTATTACAAAAAAAACTTTTTAAATTCCCCATAAAAATAAATTACACTAATAAAAAAACTTTCAATATTATAAAATATCCCTTCTTTTTCCATAAAATATTCCAAATCCTTTTTTTTAATATAAAAATACACTTTTTTAAAACTACCATATAATTAATATAACTTTTAATTATTATAAAATTCAATATAAAAAACATTTTTATAAAAATATATTTATCTTTAATTAACCATATATTTTATCTATCTTAATTCCCATTTTTTACTATTTCAAATAAAACATTAAATATTATAATACTTTTTCTAAAATTTTCCAAACATAAATATTATTTATTATAATAAAAAATACTAAATTAATTAAAAAAACAAACTAATATTTTTAAAAAAAAAAATATTATACAAAAATAAAAATTCAAAATAATTAATAATAAATCATTCTATTTTAATTAATTCTATATTTACTTTTTATTAACCAAACCCCTTCTTTACAAAAAAAATAAAATAAAAACCAACAAATAAAAAACAAAATTCATTAAAATCATAATTTTTTTATTTATTATATAAAATATACACATCAATATTCATAAATCATACCTTTTATTCCATTTCCAATTCCTATATTAATAAAAATAAAACTTCTACTTTTTCCAACAACAACCAAATATCTTCACCATATATAAACTTTTCCTAATATTTTATTGTTAACTATAATTATGATATTTTCACTTAATTTATCTATTCATCAAATCAATAATAATTCTTTTTATCAATATCTATAACCTTAATCCATAAATAATAATCTTTCTTTAAAATTTAAATACTTAATCAATTCACTTACTTCTATTATATCAATATTAATTACTACTATTGACATTCTAATTCTTATTTATAATAATAATTATATATCTCATAATCAAAAATATTTAAAATTTTTTACTTATCTAACTCTTTTTAATATTTCAATATTAAAATTAATTACTAATTCAAATTTAATACAAATCTATATTTTTTAAAAATTAATTAAAATATATTCTTATTTATTAATAAACTTTTAATTCACACATCCTGTTACAACAAATACTTATCAAAAAACATTTATAACTAATCATATCA
>NZ_SMTE01000036.1 GCF_004357765.1 Pseudomonas putida
CGGTCGTTGCCGACCTGGGTCGTCTCATCATTCTTGACCACATTGTTCTGGTCACGCTCGGCATGGATGAACACCTCCTGGCGCCCCAGTTCATCCTCGAAGCGCAGTTCATTGAAGCCCCGGCCCTTGTGGGTCTGGCTCTTGATGGTCATGCGCGTCTTGTGTTTCGGCAGCTCGTAGGGTGGCAGTTGGTTGCCGCAGTAGGTGCGCCCGGTGATCATCGGTTGGTCGGGGTCGGCGTTGACGTATTGGATGATCACATCCTGGCCGACCCGCGGGATGGCCATCGCCCCCCAGCCGCCGCCGGCCCAGCCCTGTGACACGCGAACCCAGCAAGAACTGAATTCGTCGTTCTTGCTTTCGCGATCCCAGGGAAAGCTGACCTTGACCCGGCCCCACTCGTCGCAGTAGATCTCTTCACCCGGTGGGCCGACCACTGTGGCCATATGCGGGCCGTCGACGCGCGGTTTGGGCAAGGATTGCGGGCGCCATTCAGTCATGCCGGGTACCAACACCGCGGTTTGCGCATAATGGGTACCGCGATCGGCGCCGGCGGCCTCTTCCTGCAGGCTGGTGAACTGGACGCCCTCGTGGTTCACTTCGATCACTCGCCAATGCACGTTGAGGTCTTCGCGTGGATGCTCGGTCAGGGTGAAGCTCAGGCCGGGTTGCAGACGCTCGTCGTCCCCGACCACTTCGGCAGTCCGGGCGTCGTGGCGCAGCGCGGTGAACCGGGTGGCGGTGAAGGGCTTGCCGACCGCATCGCGTTTGTAGCGGCCTGGATAGTCGAACCGCTCGTAGTCGGGCGATTGCTCGATGCCAGCGAGATGCTCCTGGCGGTAGGCGGGGTTGGTGAAGGTGTAGTCTCGCTGGACCTGGCGCGAGGTGCGCACCTGTTCGCGGTAACGCAAGCGACGCAGACACGGCCTGGGCTGGTCGCCGCCGCTGTTGGCGTGGTACAGCACGGTATCGACCTTGGATGCCAGCGAGTCGTCCGGGCGGTCAGCGTCTTCTTGCTTGACGGCTCCGCGACTCAATTGCCCCAGCGCCAGCAAGCGATCCGTGAAGACCACCGTGTGTTGTTTGGGGCTGTGCTCGAAGCGGTAGACGAAACCTTCTTCGGCCGCCAAGCGGGCGATGAACGCGAGATCGGTCTCACCGGCCTGGACGCAGAACTCGCGGACGTGGTGGTCGAAACTGCTGAACAGTTCATGGTGCAGGATGCCCTGTCGTTTGAGCATGATCTCGAGAATCTGTGGAACGGTTTTTTGCTGGAAGATGCGCCAGTTCGAGCGCAAGGCGGCACGTGCCAACTGTGGCTCGATCACGGCGTGATAGCGGGTACGGTAGAAGCCAGTCTCGCCTTGGGTGAAGCTGCTGACCAGGCCGTGTACATGACGTACCGGGCGGTCAGCGCGCCAGAGGGTGAACAGCACGGGTTTGTCGAGCAGATGGCTGAAATCGACGTCTTTCTCGAAGCTGATCAGCTCGAGAATCAATTTGAAGGGCGTGCTCACCGCCTCCGTGAGTGAGAACGACACCACTTCGAATTGCGTT
>NZ_SMTE01000037.1 GCF_004357765.1 Pseudomonas putida
TGTATTATTTTTCTTTTTCCTTAAACCGAAAAAAATTAAATTCTTCTAATTTTAAATCATCATAATATCTAAACCTCATTCTCCTCTTTAAATAAAAACTATTATAATTTCTCTTAAATTTTTTAATCTAATCAAAAAACAATATACTTTAACATTATTAAATATTCTTTAACCTAAAAAATTATTCCAATTTAAATATAAAATCAAAAAATTTCTTAATAAAAAATTAAATTCTACCTCCATCTTATTCTTATCTTTCTTTTTCTTTATACCCTTACTATTCTTTTCACTATCTAATCCTACATAATCATTTTCAATATCTTTTTCTTAATTTAAAATAAATAATTCAAAATTTCATTAATCAAAATATTCTACTTTTACCCAATTTCAAATCTCTAACTCCAATTCAAAAAATTCATTTTTTTTCTTTCTAATAATATTCTTTTTATTTTCACTAACATTTTAATTTACATTAAAAAAAAAAAAAATAATTTAATTAATATAACCTACAAATTACCCCTATATACATCATAAAATATCACAAATTTTAAAAAAAACCAAAATTCTAAATTCGATATAAAACGATTTAATATTTCTCTATTAATTCCCATCCAATCAAAATACTTTCTATACATATTTTTTTCCATATCTAAAATCACATCTTCCAATATATAATTCTTAATAAAAAAATTATCTATAATATCCAATAATTCTTTTTTATACATATTATAATTAAAAAAAATCACTTAATTTTTTTTTACTTAAAATAAAAATCTATATCCATAAATATATAAATCCTTCTTATCTACATAATTAATAAAATTATAAAATAAAAAATCATATCTATATTATTTTCTAATTTTTTTTTTTAATACATTTACTTATTATTCTTTATAAAAAATTAATTAACTTTTTTCATATAAATTACATTTAATTAAATCTTTATTTTAAACTATACAATATTCAATTATTCTATTTCTCCATTTTTATAATACTAATCTAAACCATCTACTTTTAAATAAATCATATTAATAATAATAATCCTTTAACCAATTTATCCATTAATTTATTACAAAATTAAAAAAATTATTATATTTTATTTTATTATTAAATAAGAAAGTTGAAATTTGAAGTTATTTAATTAATTTTGTTAAAATAATTTATAATTTTTTTTATAAGGTTTTTTATTTTATTTTAATAATATAACTTATATAAAAAATAATTTAATTTTATTTTTTTTTAATTAAATAGTTGTTATTTTATTTAAGTGGGGTTATGATATTTTATAATAGGATTTTGGGGGGTGATGAGAGTAAGTAGTGTTTTTATGAGGTTGAGTTTATAATAAAGGATGTGTAAGTTATCTATTTTTCAATAATAAATGAGATGTAATTTTTAAATGTATATTAGTGTTGTTTTTTATGAAGTTTGAAGTG
>NZ_SMTE01000038.1 GCF_004357765.1 Pseudomonas putida
GATATATTTTTTCTAGATGATTAAAGAATAGATGTATTTTTTTAGGTATATTTGTTGAATTTATAATGAATTTTTTATTTATTTGATTTTGTTTATTTTTTTTTTGTGTTATAAAAAAAATTTTTTTATTTTGATAATATTTGAATGGTTTAATTAGTTGGTTGAAAGATTTAAAAGTTTATTTTAATAGAGTTTATGGGTGGAGTGGGAATATTTAAAATTTATTTTAGATGGATTATATAAAAAGAATTGAGTTTTTTTTTTTTTTTTTTATTGATTGTTTTGATGTATTTAAAAATTTGATAGAAAATTTTTGGATAGTATATTTTTATAGTAATAGTATAAAATGAAGGTTTTTTATATTTTATATTATTAGTTTTGGATTAAAAATTAAGTATTAATTAAAATTGGAATATGGTAAATTGGTTTTTTAGAATTTATAAAGGAGATTTTATATTTTTAGAATTTAATTAGATGTTAAATTTATAAATATATTTTTTGTGGTTGTTGAAGATATTTTTTTTATTTTTTTTTATATTAATTTAAAATTAAAGAAATTGAAATAATAATTGAAATAATAAAGTTATTTTTTTTTGTTTTTGTTTTAATATTTATTTTTTTTTTTAATTTTGGATAATTATTATTATTTTTTTTATAAGTATTATTAGAAATAAGGATATTATGAATTTTATTTATTAAAATGGTATTTTTTTTTTTATTTTTTTTATATTGTAGAGTTAAAATTAAAAAATATTTGTTGTTTTTTTTATGTTTTTTGATGTTTTTAATAAAATTTTTGTGTAAAAGTATTTTTATAATGTTTTTTGTTATGTTAGTAAATGGTATTTGAATTATTTTTTTTTTATTTATGTTAGTATTTTTTATATAGGTTATTATGTTAGCGATGGTGTTTTTATTTATGGTAAATAAAAATGATTGTTGTTTTTTATTTTTTATATAATTAATATGTTTTTTTTTTTATTTATTATTTTTTTTTTTTTTTATGTTTTATTATATATATATTTATTTATATTTTATATATAGATATATTGTTTAGGTTATTAAGTATTAATTTGAAATAAATAAGAATTGTTGTTTTTAATATTTATAATAATTATTATAAATTTTAATAATTATTATAAAAGGGATATATGTTAGATAAAATAGATTAATTAATTTATTTTATTTAATATATATTTTTTTTGTAGTAATTATTAGAATTTGTAGTAATTATTGTAAGTATTAGAAGTAGTAATTTTTATTTATTTTAGATTAATATTTGATAATTTAAATAATATATTTATATATAGAATATAGATAGATATATATATAATAGAATGTAAAAAAAAAAAAGAATAATAAATAGAAAAAGGAGG
>NZ_SMTE01000039.1 GCF_004357765.1 Pseudomonas putida
ATTGGATTGAATTAGAATTTTTATTTTATGATTGATTAGTATAAATATTAATAATTTTGAATTGGATCAGTTTTTTTTTAATAAATAAGTGCTTGGGTAAAAAAAATTTTATTTAATGGAGAGATAGTGGGGGAGGTAATAAAATTTTATATTTTTTATTATAAAATTAATAAATTTGAAAAAGATGGATTATTTTGTGAAAGAATTTTTGGGTTTATAAAAAGTGGGATTTGTGTTTGTGGAAATTATTGAGTAATTAGAGATAAAAAGGATGATTTAAAATTTTGTGAATAATGTGGAGTAGAATTTATTGATTTTTGGATATGTAGATATTAAATGGGTTATATAAAATTGGTATGTTTAGTAATTTATGTGTGGTATTTGAAATGTTTTTTTAGTTATATTGTAAATTTTTTAGATAAATTTTTAAAGGAATTAGAAAGTTTAGTATATTGTGATGTGTGATTTGATAAAAATTTTTATTGTATAGATTTTGAATGAGAAATTGTTATTTTATTTAATTTAATTGGGATGTTTTGAATTTGATATGTTTTTTGGAATGAGTAATATGAAATTTAGAATTATGGATGTATTGAATATTTTTTAATAAAAAGGGAGTTGGTTTATGGTTAATTTAGTAATAAAAAATATGAAATTATAAATATAAATTTTTAATTGTATGTATTTTGTGAAAAAAAAAAATATTTTTTTTTGTAGAATTAGTGATTTTATTTTTTTTAGAAAGAATTGAAATTATGTTTAAATAAGTAAATATATTGTGGTTGTAGAAGTTTATATATTGTATATAGGTTTAAGGATATTTTGATAGAATTATTGAGGTGATGTTTGGATCTAAAAGATTGAATGGAATGATATATAGATAAATAAATTTTTTATGAATTTTGGGATATTTTTTTATTTAATTAATTTAATTAATTTATTTTTGAAGATTTTGTATTTGAAGGGGAGTAGATTATTTAAGAATTTTATTTTTTATTTTTTTTTTGTTTTAATTGAGAATTGGATAAATAATTAAGAAAATAAAAAAAAAAGAATATGTTAATGAAATGTTGATTGGTATTTATTGAGAATTTGAGTAAAGAGTAAATTTTTTTTTTTAGATTAGAGTTTTTTTATAGATTTTGAAAGTGAAAATTTTTTGTTTTTTTTATTTGTTATAATTATTTGAGTTGGATGAAAGGAAATTTTTATGTTTGATTTTGAAAGGGGGAGATTTTATTGGATTGGATTTTATTTTAATTTTTTGTTTGTTAGATTTGTAGTTAAAAAATTTATTTTTTTATGATTGTGAGGTTTATTTGAATATGAAATTTAATTTTGGAACCA
>NZ_SMTE01000004.1 GCF_004357765.1 Pseudomonas putida
CGCCGCCGCCGTGGCCACCGCCACCGCCGCCACCGCCGTGGCCACCACCACCGCCGCCGCCATGACCACCACCGCCGCCGCCACCGTGGCCACCGCCGCCGCCGCCATCTTTGGCAAAGGCGCTGGAACCGCTTGAAATCGAGTCAGGAACCAAAACCATGGCGGTCGACAGTACGCCAGCAACGGCTACCGCCAATAGAGCCCGCTTGAACAGCCAATGAATCTGCATTTTCCGTCTCCTGGTCATCACCGCGATGGGACGCCAAATCACGTAGTCGTTCGTAGGCTTTTACTTTTTATTGTGTGGGAATTTTTCCCACGCTTTAGTAATAGACCTCCTTCATCGGGTGTTCAAGCGGCGCATGCGGGAGACGACCAGCGGTCACACCCGGAATACTGCAGAAGGAGGGACGCGTTCTCATTGAAGCGATCGATGTCAGCGACAAGCACCTGCGGCATCGCCCTGGCGGTGCGGACTTTTACATCTATGTTTGCTTTATGGCATTGGAGGAAGTTCCGCATGCACGCACTACTGACGTTGCAAACCCCGCACCCAGGCGACTTTCCCGAACTGGTGGAAGTGTGGGAGGCCTCGGTGCGCGCAACACACGATTTTCTGCCCGAGTACTACATCGTGCTGCTGCGCGAGCAGGTCCTGCGCCGCTACCTGAATGCCGTGATGTTGATCTGCTGCAAGGATGCCCACCAACGTATCTGCGGCTTCGCCGGAGTCGCCAACGGCCAGGTCGCCATGCTTTTCGTCGCACCGCAATACCGTGGGCAAGGCGTGGGCAAACGACTGCTGCGCTACGCCGTGACCGAGCTCAATGCTGAACGCTTGGACGTCAACGAGCAGAATGCCCAGGCTCTCGGGTTCTACCTGCATGAGGGGTTCGAGGTGGTGGGGCGCTCGGAGACCGACGGTCTGGGTCAGCCGTACCCATTGCTGCACATGCGTCGAAGGCGTACCTACGCCTAGGACCGGCGTGGGCGATGCCGTGCAATATCTTGCAAATGGCGTAATTGCCATCGATTCCCGTCACCTTGTGTGAGCAGACAGGTACAATGCAGGTCTCTTCCTGTCTTGTGAATCGCTGTCATGTCCGAACCGGTGCGCTTGTCCAAACGCCTTATCGAGCAACTCGGCTGCTCACGCCGCGAAGCCGAGCTGTATATCGAAGGCGGTTGGGTCACAGTCGATGGCGTGGTGGTCGAGCAACCGCAGTTCAAGGTCGATACCCAGCGTATCGAGTTGCTGCCTGGCGCCCGCGCCGAAGCCCTGGAACCAGTGACCCTGCTCCTGCACCAGGCAGCGGGCGTGGACAGCGAAACTGCGCGCGCCAGCCTGAACATGACCAACCTCAGCGAGGCCCACCGCGAAGGTGTGCGCCCGTTGCACGGACACTTCTCCCGGCTCACCTGCGTGGCACCGCTGGAGCGCGGCGCCAGCGGCCTGCAGTTGTTCACTCAGGACTGGCGGGTCAGCCGCAAGCTCGACGCTGACATGCGGCGCATGGAGCAGGAATACATCATCGAAGTGCGCGGTCAAACGACCCCTCAGGCTCTCGAGCGCTTGGCCCGCGGGGCTACGCGCAATGATCGGGAGTTGCCCAAGGCCAAGGCCAGCTGGCAGAACGAGACCCACCTGCGCGTGGCCTTGAAGAACCCACAGCCCGGTCAGATCGCCGAACTGTGCGCCTATCTGCGCCTGGAGGTCGTTGGCATGCGCCGCATTCGTCTGGGTGGCGTGCCCATGGGCAAACTGCCGATGGGTCAGTGGCGCTACGTCGCCAGCACCGAACGTTTCTAAGCAATGCCGCCGTGCCTGGAGGCGCGGCTCTGAACAGGATCCGAGTCACATGAACCACAACGATGTCCTGCGCAGCCTGCGCTACATGCTCAAGGTGAACGACGCCAAGATGGCCGAGATCATCGCGCTGTCCGGCCTCGAGGTTAATCCGGTGGTTCTCGCCACCTACCTGAAGAAGGAAGACGAGGCAGGCTTCGTGCGCTGCCCGGAACGGGTCATGGCGCACTTTCTCGACGGCCTGGTGATCCATCGCCGCGGCAAGGATGACAGCCGTGCGCCGCAGCCAGTCGAGCTGCCGGTGACCAACAACACCATACTCAAGAAGCTGCGAGTCGCCTTCGAGCTCAAGGAAGACGACCTCCATGCGATCCTGAAGTCAGTGAACTTTCCTGTGTCCAAGCCAGAGCTCAGTGCCCTGTTCCGCAAAGCTGGGCATGACAACTACCGCCCCTGCGGCGATCAGTTGCTGCGCAACTTCCTCAAGGGCCTGACCCTGCGCGTGCGTGGCTGAACGAGCATGCAGCATTCGGTTTCAGCGGTCGGCATCGTGCGCTCCTGCTTCAAGGAGAAGTTCGCCATTCCACGCCAGCCGCACCTGGCGCCTGCGGCCCGCGGGGTAGTGGAACTGATACCGCCTTTCGACCAGGGCGACGCGGTCGCCGGTCTCGAGCAGGTCAGCCACATCTGGATTCTGTTCCTGTTCCACCAGGCCCTGGAGGATAAACCCAGGCTCAAGGTGCGCCCGCCACGGCTGGGTGGCAACAAAACCATGGGTGTGTTCGCCACCCGCGCTACCCACCGCCCCAACGGTATCGGCCAGTCGGTGGTACGCCTGGAAGGTGTCGAACCCGGACGCCTGCTGCTCTCGGGCATCGACCTGCTCGATGGCACCCCAGTCCTCGACATCAAGCCCTACGTGCCCTATGCCGACAGCGTCGGCGATGCGCGCAACCAGATGGCCAGCGAAGCCCCGCCGTCGATTGCCGTGCAGTGGCACGACAATGCCCTGCCCCAGGCTCGCGCACATGCCTTGCGCCTGTCTGAACCGCTGGTAGAGCTGATCGAGCAGTGCCTGGCCCAGGACCCGCGACCGGCTTATCAGGTGCCGTCGCCAGAGCGGGTGTATGGCGTGAAGTTCTGGGATGTGCAGGTCAGGTGGCATTATCCGCAGGCGGATTTGATCCGCATACTGGAAGTGGTCCGCGAACGCTGAAAGCAGAAGTCGATGAGCATAAAAAACGCAGACCAAGGTCTGCGTTTTTTCGTCACGGCGTTCGTCTTACTTCTCGACGAAAGCGCGCTCGATCAGGTAGTCACCTGGCTCACGCATGCGCGGAGAGATCTTCAAGCCAAAGCTGTCCAGCACTTCGCTGGTTTCATCGAGCATGCTCGGGCTGCCGCAGATCATGGCGCGGTCGTCCTGGGGGTTGATCGGTGGCAGGCCGATGTCGCTGAACAGCTTACCGCTGCGCATCAGGTCGGTCAGACGACCCTGGTTCTCGAACGGCTCACGGGTCACGGTCGGGTAGTAGATCAGCTTGTCGCGTACCGCCTCGCCGAAGAACTCGTTCTGCGGCAGGTGCTCGGTAATGAACTCGCGGTAGGCCACTTCGTTCACGTAGCGCACGCCGTGGACCAGGATGACCTTCTCGAAACGCTCGTAGGTTTCCGGGTCCTGGATGACGCTCATGAACGGCGCCAGACCGGTACCGGTGCTCAACAGGTACAGGTGCTTGCCTGGGTTCAGATCGTCCAGTACCAGGGTACCGGTCGGCTTTTTGCTGATGATGATCTCATCGCCTTCCTTCAGGTGCTGCAGCTGAGAGGTCAGCGGGCCGTCCGGGACCTTGATGCTGAAGAACTCCAGGTGCTCTTCCCAGTTCGGCGAAGCGATGGAGTAGGCGCGCATGAGCGGACGGCCGTTGTCTTGTTGCAGGCCGATCATCACGAACTGACCGTTCTCGAAGCGCAGGCCCGGATCGCGGGTGCACTTGAAGCTGAACAGGGTGTCGTTCCAGTGGTGCACACTGAGGACACGTTCGTGGTTCATGTTGCTCATCTAGGGGGGCTCCTGAAGAAAAACGCAGCGCGCGAGACGCGCAGTTGCGCGATAGTTTAGGGGCAGCGACAATATCTGTTAACTGAATTATCAAGATATGTGTTATCGGTTATATCGATATGCGATTCACTCTCCGTCAACTGCAGGTTTTCGTCGCCGTCGCCCAGCACCAGAGCGTGTCGCGCGCTGCCAGCGTGTTGGCGCTCTCACAATCGGCCGCCAGCACCTCGATCACCGAACTCGAGCGCCAATCGAGCTGCCAGCTGTTCGACCGCGCCGGCAAACGCCTGGCGCTCAACGCCCTGGGCCATCAACTGCTGCCCCAGGCCGTGGCGCTGCTCGACCAGGCCAAGGAAATCGAAGACCTGCTCAACGGCAAGTCCGGTTTCGGCTCGCTGGCGGTCGGCGCGACCCTGACCATCGGCAACTACCTAGCCACCCTGCTGATCGGCAGCTTCATGCAGGTGCACCCGGAAAGCCAGGTGAAGCTGCATGTGCAGAACACGGCGCATATCGTGCAACAGGTGGCCCACTATGAAATTGACCTGGGTCTGATCGAAGGCGATTGCAACCACCCCGACCTCGAAGTGCAGCCTTGGGTCGAAGACGAACTGGTGGTGTTCTGCGCGCCGCAGCACCCATTGGCCACAATTGGCCGCGCCGATGTCGAAACCTTGTCGCATGAAGCGTGGATCCTGCGTGAACAGGGTTCAGGCACGCGGCTGACCTTCGACCAAGCCATGCGCCATCACCGCGCCAACCTGAATATCCGCCTGGAACTGGAACACACCGAGGCCATCAAGCGTGCGGTGGAGTCCGGTCTGGGCATTGGCTGCATTTCGCGCCTGGCCCTGCGCGATGCGTTCCGCCGCGGCAGTCTGGTGCCGGTCGAAACCCCGGAACTGGACCTGATGCGCCAGTTCTATTTCATCTGGCATAAACAGAAGTACCAAACCTCGGCAATGCGCGAGTTTCTCGAGCTCTGCCGCAACTTCACTGCGGGCTTTACCCGCAGTGACGAAATCGTGCTGCCGCCGATCGCTTAGAGCAGGATCACCGCCCAGACCAGGGCGACCATGGTCAACGCTACGAACTGCGCGGCGCTGCCCATGTCCTTGGCATTTTTCGACAAGGGATGACGCTCCAGCGAGATGCGATCGATAGCCGCCTCCACTGCCGAATTGAACAGCTCCACGATCAGGCCCAACAAGCACACCGCGATCATGATGGCTCGCTCGGCACGGCTCACCGACAGCCAGAACGCCAAGGGAATCAGCACCACGTTGAGCAATACCAGCTGGCGAAACGCCGCCTCCCCTTTGTAGGCCGCGCGCAGACCGTCCAGCGAATAGCCGGCCGCGTTGAGAATGCGCTTGAGGCCCGTCTTGCCCTTGAATGGCGACATATGCGTCCCTTCACCGATAAAAGGCCCGCAGCCTAGTTGGGCTGGGGTCAAAAAAGCGTGAACTGGCAGCGACTTAGTTGCTGGCAACCGATTCCAGTTGTTGCAACAGCAGCGCCGCCTGGGTTCGAGTACGCACACCCAATTTGCGGAAGATCGCCGTCACGTGGGCCTTGATGGTCGCTTCGGAGACATTCAGCTCGTAGGCGATCTGCTTGTTCAGCAACCCTTCACAGACCATGGTCAACACGCGGAACTGCTGCGGGGTAAGGCTGGCCAGACCTTCGCTGGCGGCCTTGGCCTCGGCCGAGACATCGACTTTTTCGAACGCCTGGGGTGGCCACCAGACTTCGCCATCGAGCACTTTTCTCACCGCATCCTGTATCACTTCGAGGCCGCTGGATTTGGGGATGAAGCCGCTGGCACCAAACTCACGCGACTTGACCACCACGGCCGCTTCTTCCTGGGCCGAAACCATCACCACCGGGATCTGCGGATATT
The DNA here is from genome assembly GCF_004357765.1 of Pseudomonas putida. GTDB lineage: Bacteria > Pseudomonadota > Gammaproteobacteria > Pseudomonadales > Pseudomonadaceae > Aquipseudomonas > Aquipseudomonas putida_U. The sequence goes on from NZ_SMTE01000004.1 coordinate 5,773, forward strand.
GTCCGCGCAACAGGACCAACCCGGAGAAGCCATAGGCTCCCGGCATGTTGAGATCCAGCAGGACCAGGTCCCAATCGGATTTTTCACTCAGACGGGTTTCCAGTTCGGCGATGCTCGCCACTTCAACCAGTCGTACATCCGCGCCCAGGCCGAGGGTAACGGCCTGGCGCAATGCGCTACGAAACAACGGGTGGTCGTCGGCAATCAGGATTTCGTATGTGGCCATCGATCTATGGATCCTGTTCTGTGCCAGGCGCGGGCGGGGTAGGTCAGGCGCCTGGCGGGGAATCGGCACCAAGGATGCCGAGCGCGGCTGGCGATGGTCAAGCCAAACGCCCCGCCGAACCCGCCACCCTGGCCGCCAGCCCCGACATTATGAACCAGTCTGGGGCATCTGCCCCTTGGACTATAGGAAGGTATGCAAACGCTGGTGGGCCGCGTCCTGCTCATCCAGCGGCAGGTGCCGTTTGGCACTCAGGTAATGCAGGCTGAACACATCCAGGTAGGCGTCCAGCGCCTGGGAGGCGCGCGCATCGCCGGCCAGTTCCAGGCACATCGCCGCGACCTCGGCAGTGCAGAAGTGATCATCGCGTTTGGAACGGCGCAAGCGATAGCGCGACATCTGCTCGGCTTCCAGACTCAGCACCGGGAAGCGGTCCAGGTACGGACTCTTGCGAAACATCTTGCGCGCTTCGGTCCAGGTCGCGTCGAGCAGAATGAACAACGGCCGCTTGCCCGGTTCACGCACCACCTCGGTCACCACGCGCTCCTGGGCTACGAACTCGCCAGGAAACACGATATAGGGCTGCCATTGGGGCTGTTCGAGCAGGGCCAGCAACTGTCCGTCGACCGAGGTGCGCAGCCAGCCGAACGCCGAGGTGTCCTCGACCAGGTCGGCGATCAGCCAGCCGGTGTTGGTCGGTTTCAATGGCTCGGTGTCATGCATCAGCAGGCACACACCCGAATCGGCCTGTACCTTGGGCTTCCATTTGCACAGGCAATGGCTGGCGATGACCCGGCAATCCGGGCAACGGACAGCACGCGAGCCGCGGGCGATGAAGGGTTTGATGCTGCGGGCCAGGCGCTCGGCGCGCAGCCGCGCTACGGCGTGGCTCATGCTGGCGAGCCTTTGAAGGAGGAAATGAACACTGCGGTAACTCGGAGTAGACAGAGCGCCAGTCTATCAGAATGACCATGTTTTGCCCGTGCAAGGGCTCCCCTGCGCCCTTATAATCCGCCCTTTGCCGGCCAACACATCCCCGCGCCAGCAGGGTTTCATGGAACGCCGCCTGCCGGCGCATGTCAAAGCGCCAGTCAACGAACCAGGAGAGATTCATGCTGCGTCTTATCGTCCCGACCCTGAGCCTGCTGCTGGCCCTGCCGCTGGCAGCCCAGGCCGCCTCCAAGCAGGATTACGACCTCAACAAAATGCTGCAGAAGGTCGCCAAGGAGAGCAGCGTCGGCACGCCGCGTGCCATCAACGAAGACATCCTCGACCAAGGCTACACGGTCGAGGGCAAGGCGCTGGTCAATCACCTGAGCGTACGTGCCGAGCACGCCGAGCGCATGCAGGCGAACCCTGAGCAGGTGCGTAGCCAGCTGGGCGACAGCGTATGCCGCAACAATGGTTACCGTAACCTGATGTCCAAGGGCGCAGTCATGGTCTATCGCTTCAGCGTCTACAAGACCAACCAGCCGGTCATGGACCAAGCTTTCGATGCAGCCAGTTGCACGGCCGGCAACAAGAGAAAGTAACTAGCTCGGCTGATCCTCATGGGCGCGCCGCGAATCCTCATCGGCGCGCATCTCCGCCAGCATCGCCTGCAGGTAGCGAGACTGGCATTCAAGCAGCCCCAACCTGCGCCGACACTCGGCCTCCAGACTCACATGATGTACCTGAGCTGCATGTTCCAGCTGCTGATACAGCTGCCGGTCTACCTCGATGACCAAGCGATGCATAGGCCACCTCCCCGTCTTCAGCACCTTCGCCATCTCAGTTAACCAAAGCCCTGGGCCCTGTGGCCATGTGCCGACGAGTGGCCACGGTCAATCCGCTTCGGCACGATCAGGGCCGAGGGTCTAGATTGATAGCGAACGCCCAAGAAAAACGAGATGGACTTTTGCGACCTGCAGCACGGCCTTGCAGGCCCACTGCAATGCTCGGGTGGCATGCTCGAGCCACGGCAGCCCGTGACACACGAAGTGTCCAAGAGGTTTTGCTGCAGAAGGAGACGTTGAATGCCTTACCTACCAAATGAACGCCTGTCCAGTTACTTCACAGAAAACGGCATCGACCTGCACCACATCGACGAACAACTCCAGCAGGTGGCTTCCAACAGCCCGAACCTGCCCCTGTACCGCGACATGATACTGACCATCCTGCGCATGGCCCATGACGACAGCGACCGCTGGAGCGCAAAGATCACCCTGCAGGCCCTGCGTGAACTCGACCATTCCTTCCGTACCCTGCAGCGCTACAAGGGCCGTCGCAAGGTTACCGTGTTCGGCTCGGCACGCACGCCACTGGAGCATCCCATGTACGCTCTGGCCCGCGAACTCGGCGCAACCCTGGCTCGCTCCGATCTGATGGTCATTACGGGCGGCGGCGGCGGGATCATGGCGGCGGCCCACGAAGGGGCTGGCAGCGACCATAGTCTGGGTTTCAACATCACCCTGCCCTTCGAGCAACACGCCAATGCCACGGTGGACGGCACCGACAAGCTGCTGTCCTTCCACTTCTTCTTCATTCGCAAGCTGTTTTTCGTCAAGGAAGCCGATGCGCTGGTGCTGTGCCCGGGCGGTTTCGGCACACTCGATGAAGCCCTGGAAGTACTGACACTGATCCAGACCGGCAAGAGCCCCCTGGTGCCGGTGGTATTGCTCGACTCGCCCGGAGGATCGTTCTGGCGCGATTGCCTGGATTTTATTACCCGCCAGTTGGAAGAGAATCGCTATATTCTGCCCACCGACCTCAAGCTGGTGCGCCTGGTACACAGTGCCGACGAAGCGGTGGAGGAAATCAATCAGTTCTACAGCAACTATCACTCCAGTCGCTGGCTGAAGAATCAGTTCGTGATCCGCATGCACCATGCACTGAGCGAAGCAGCGCTATACGACATCCAGGAAGGCTTCGCCGACCTGCGCCTGAGTGGCAAGTATCATCAGCAAGGGGACGGTGGTTTTGAACACGAGGTCGGTGATTTCAGTCACTTGACGAGGCTGACCTTCGCTTTCAATGGTCGTGACCAAGGCAGGCTGCGCGAACTGGTGGACTTCATCAACTTGCCGGAAAACTGGGCCAAGCCACAACCTATGCATACCACACAGCGTGCGCGGGAAGCGTTGAAAGCCAGCTAAAGGACTCAGGGCTCCATCAAGACAAACGACCTCATCGCCGGCAAACCGGCGATGAGGCCATCTCAGTAATCGTCCAGATCTCGCCCGTTGAGCAGACGGCCGATCATGTCCATGGGAAAGCCACGGTAGGCAAGAAACCGCGTCTGCTGGGCGCGACTACGAGGATCATGAGGGCGCTGCCCGGCGAACTTGCGTTGCCACGTGTCCCTGAGTAGCGCTGCCCAGTCCACTTCGCTTTCACGCAGTGCCTGGTCGACGTCGCCACGGTTGAGGCCACGCTGGCCCAATTCCTCGCGGATACGGGCAGGGCCGTAGCCGGAATTGGAGCGGTAACGGATGAAGCTTTCGAGATAGCGGGCTTCACTGAGCAGCCCTTCTTCGGCAAGCCGATCGAGCGCAGGCTCGATCAGCTCATCGGATGCGCCGCGCTGACGCAACTTGCGCGTCAGCTCGACTCGACCATGCTCGCGGCGCGCGAGGAGGTCCATGGCTGCCCGGCGGACCGCGACGGGATTGTCGAGTACGACGGACATACGCGTCTAATTAGTAGCCAGCGTCGGCGTCGGCTACATCGTCAGCGTTGGCATCGGCGACGGCAGCCTTGCCAGCAGCGGCAACGGCACCCGAATTGAGCAGCTTGTCGCGGATCTGCTTCTCGATTTCGTTGCCGATGGCCGGGTTCTCTTGCAGGTACTTGGCAGCGTTCGCCTTGCCCTGGCCGATCTTGTTGCCTTGGTAGCTGTACCAGGCACCGGATTTTTCCACCAGCCCTTGGGCAACGCCCAGGTCGATGATTTCACCGTTGCGGTAGATACCTTTACCGTAAAGGATCTGGAACTCGGCCTGACGGAACGGCGGCGAGACCTTGTTCTTGACGATCTTGACGCGGGTTTCGCTACCGACCACCTCGTCGCCTTCCTTGACCGCGCCAGTACGGCGGATGTCCAGACGCACCGAAGCGTAGAACTTCAGGGCGTTACCACCGGTGGTAGTCTCCGGGCTACCGAACATGACGCCGATCTTCATACGGATCTGGTTGATGAAGATGACCAGGCAGTTGGCGTTCTTGATGTTACCGGTGATCTTGCGCAGCGCCTGGGACATCAGACGAGCCTGCAGACCCACATGCATGTCGCCCATCTCACCTTCGATCTCGGCCTTGGGTACCAGGGCAGCCACGGAGTCGACGATGATCACGTCAACGGCGTTGGAGCGCACCAGCATGTCGGTGATTTCCAGAGCCTGTTCACCGGTGTCCGGCTGCGAGACCAGCAGGTCGTCGACGTTGACGCCCAGCTTGCCAGCGTACTCCGGATCGAGGGCGTGCTCGGCGTCGACGAAGGCACAGGTGGCGCCGTTTTTCTGGGCTTCGGCGATGACCGACAGCGTCAGCGTGGTTTTACCCGACGATTCCGGGCCGTAGATCTCGACGATACGGCCTTTTGGCAGGCCGCCGATGCCAAGGGCGATGTCCAGGCCCAGCGAGCCGGTGGAAATGGCCGGGATGGCCGAACGCTCGTGGTCGCCCATGCGCATGACCGCGCCCTTGCCGAATTGGCGTTCGATCTGACCCAGGGCCGCAGCCAAGGCGCGCTTCTTGTTGTCGTCCATTGAAATCCTCACGTGTTCGACTTGGCCCTGACGGCCGGAATACCTGTATAAGTAGCCAGTATTATTCCACAGGCGAGCGCCGAGGCAAACCCCTGTCGTCGATTTACTCGGCACCGAGCTGTAACAAGCCGTCTAACGCGGCGATTACCGTCTGTCGACGCACTGCTTCGCGGTCGCCGTCGAAGTGCCGGCGTTCGCTGCTGACATGGTCGCCATCGGCCCAAGCCAGCCATACGGTGCCCACTGGCTTGTCGGGCGATCCGCCGTCAGGCCCGGCCACGCCGCTCACCGCAACGGCAAAGCGTGCGCCGCTGGCGGCCTGGGCGCCACGGGCCATGGCCTCGACCACTTCCTGGCTGACTGCGCCGACTTGGCCGAACAGGGTCTCGGGGACGTTCAGTTGGCGGGTTTTCTGGCTGTTGGAGTAGGTGATGTAACCGGCCTCGAACCAGGCCGAGCTGCCCGGCACACGGGTGATGGCCTCGGCGATGCCGCCGCCGGTGCAGGATTCGGCGGTGGTGACATGGGCGTTGAGGCGTTGCAGATGTTCGCCCAGGCGGGTGGCGAGAACGGTGATCGGGTCCATGGGTGGAGTCCTTGGGGGGATGGGGTACGGTAGCATTTGGGGTGTGCGATTGAGAAATGTAGCGGCGCCCGAACTGTGGTTCGCGAGGTGTGCACTTGAGAGGTGCAGCGCCACTGAAATCGAGCGCCGCCCGCGCGGCGCTTCGCGGGACAAGCCCGCTCCCACAGTTTGTTGCAACGAACCTATGTCTGATAGGTCATGGTTGTCAGCCTGGTGGGCCCGGCGCGATATTTGTGTTGGCGCAGGGCTCACCACGATATTCGGTGGTGCCGCCAAAGGCGAACAACCCCGGCCTGACAGACATAGGTTCGTTGCAACAAACTGTGGGAGCGGGCTTGTCCCGCGAAGCGCCGCGCGGGCGGCGCTCGATTTCGGCAGCGCTACATTTCTCAAGCGCACACCCTGAACCACCGCCGCTCCGTAAGAAGATTCCGAACCTGGATCCCAATACTTCAGTGGCACAACCATATCGAACTATCCTACGCCCTGTGTCGGATGTCATCTGATAGGCGGGGAAGTACCCCAGGGATAAGGTCACGGTTCGCCCATATGGCGAGCGGCTGTGAGAAGCCGACGTTGCCCCTTACTGCTGTGGCTTTCTGTCATGGTAGCCGTGCGCGTGCAGACTTCGGTCTAGCCGCGAACTCGGGGCGCGGACTTCTCACCTCGCGTACGGCTGCCACCCAAACCGTGAGAAGTGCTTGGTGGCGGTTTTTTGGACCAACCCCGCGGACGATCACCATGAAAAAAATCATCCCTCCCCCCACTGACCTCAATTCCCCCCGCTACACATTTCCACCCTACCTCCCCCGCGAAAAAGCCCTGCTCTACGCAACCAAGCTCATGAAAAGCCTCACCAAAACCAGCAACGACTACCTGAATGCCGAAACCGATGAAGCCGCCACGTCCGCCCTCGACGAACTAGCGATGCGCACCGACCTGTTGGCAGCGGTACTCACCCACCTGCAAAACCTGGAGCGTGCGCAATGAAAACCACGCTCGGCTCCCGCACCACCGCAGGCCAGACCAACTTCTCCGAGCTATACGCCATCCGCCCGGGAATTCCCCTCGATCATGCCTTCTCCGAACTCTCCGCCCTGCTCGGCTGCATCGAGCACCTGACCGAGGAAGCCGAAATGGAAAGCAATCTGATCGCCGGCAGTGCAGCGCGCATCCTCAGCGCCATGGCCAAGGCACTGATCAATGACATGGAGGTAGGCTTCAATTGCGGTAATTGATCCTGGGAGCGGCTCGATGCCGCTCCCATAGCTATGGCCCTCCCCGCAACACCTCGCGAACATAATCCTGACACCCCCGCAACGCCATCAATCCCCGGTCGCCTTCATCGGTAATGGCGATAATTCGTCCAGCATGCGCCGGCTCAAGTCGGGCGCGTACGGCGCCATGATCCATGCCGCCGGTGCCGACGGCGGCAGGCATAGAGGCGCAGGCGTCATCGCGCTCGACCAGGGCCGACAAGCGCACATCGGCAGTAGCCAAGCGATCACGCAGGCGTGCTTGAGACTGTTGCGCATCGTTCAACTCCTTGAAAAACCGGCTTTCGCTGTCACGCAGACGCTGCTCCAGGCCTTGACGTTGCGCGCGTTCACCCTCCAACTGCGCTACCAGAGCCTGGGCCTGTGCCGCGTCCTGTTCCGCCAGCGAACGAGCGCAGCGCCAGCCCTGGGTTTGCCAGCCGAGCGCCGCACTCGCCAGCATCAGCAGCCCACATACAGCCAACTGCACACGGCTCAGCACAGTACCTCCCGCGCTCTGGCCCACAGTTTGAGGCGATCCTCCAAGCCATTGAGCCCGCCATTGATGAGCCGGGTAATGCGGTTGAACTCGCCTTGGTCGGCGAGCGCATTGAGGCCCCGCGATTGCCAGAACCAGGCTGCCGATTCGCACGCCCAGCGCGGTTGCTCGAGCAGCTGCGGCTGCTCCAATAGACGTTCGTCGCCAAACAGGGCGCGGCTGCAAGCTTGGTAGTTGTTGTATCCGGTGACCTGAATCAGCCCGCGCCCCCGGTAACGCTGGCCATCACCGTCGGCCTGGGGCGTGTTGCCCAGGCGCAGCGCCAGGCTGCCCGTGTCGTAACGCGCCAGGTATCGATCGTTGCCCAGTTCGCGCACATAACGCAATTGGCCGGATTCATGACCGACCTGGGCTATAAAAGCCGCCACGCGCCTGGGGTTGTCGATTTCCCAGCGCGGCATGCAGGCGTTGAGCGCCGGTAGGAAATCGCCCGCGACACGGCGGGCGTTGGGCAGTATCTGCACCAGTTGTGATTCGCTGAGCATCCTTGTTTACCTCTTCCAATGAGTCATCGGTCAGCGTTGCCTGACGCTGCCTTTGGCTTGCACCTTGCCCGCCTTGCCGCCGTTGCACTGCACGGTGGTGCGCCAACCGGACGCGGTGAAAACCTGTTCCACCGAGTCGATCAGGTATTGGCCGCCGAGCCCAGTGGCAAAGCCTTCCAGGTCAATGCTGCGCTCGGCGAACAGGTCGTTGCGCCCTGGCAGGTCCAGACGCACGCTGGCGGTGTCGCGGTTAAAACCGGCCAGACGCGCCCTGGCAGCCTGTTCGGCAGCGCTGCGGTCGGGGTACAGGTGGCGGTCGGTGTGCACTGGACGCTGACCGTTAGCCGCTTCCCCGTTAGTCAGTTCCACTACCTTCTGTTCGCCAGTGGCGAGATCCTGGTAGCGGGTGCGTACGATGGCTCGCGCAGCCTTGTCATCCAGGCGGAACTGCCATTGGCTTACTTCGGCGCGAGTCAGCCTGACCATGCCCAAGGGCTTGCCAGTAGCGCTCTGCCCCGCCTGGCGTGGCAGCACCAGCAACTGGCCGTTGCCCAGCTTGGCGGTGCAGTCGTACTGGCGGGCCAGGCGGGTGATGAAGTTGAAGTCCGATTCGTTGTACTGATCGACCCTAGCCACCTGGGTGAGCACCGGGCAGATCGCCTGCCAACCATTGCGCGCGCCGATCTCGGCGACGATGCGCTGCAGGGTCACGGCCTCCCAGCTACCGCTGCGGATGGTCCGGCCACTGCCACGCAGGTCGCTGGCCTTGCCGCGGATTACCAGGGTGTCCGGTGGACCGGACAGCTCCACCTCGTCCACCGTGAAGCGCCCCAAACGCGCCAGGGGCTGGCCGACATAGCCCAGGTGCACCTCGATCGATGCACCCCGGGCTGGCAGGGCCACAACTGCGTCGCGGGCATCGATGCGCAGCTCGAAGTCATCGGACTCCATGCCGGGTTTGTCGGTGGTGCGCAAGAGCAGCAGGCGGTCATTGATCTGGGTGGTGATGTCGTTGCCGTCGGCAACGATGCGAAATTGCGGTTGCATGGGCATGACTCCGTTGGGGTTGCGCCATCAGTCCCACAACTGGACGGTGGCCGTGCCCGGCACGTTGACCTCGGGCAAGCGAATCAACACACCGCTGCGAAACGGTTGTGCCTCGTCCGCCAGGCCCTGGTTGGCTTCGAGCACCGCCTCGACGGTGCCGTTGAGATGGCCGTAGTAATGCTGGCAAAGGGTGTCGAGGACATCGCCCTCAGAGGTTCTGCAGGTCTTGGCCATAGCTGACGAACTCCAGTGAGAAGCCTTGTTTACGCGGGATGCCACCCGCCAGCAGCAGGCCCTGATCCTCCTCGATACTGGTCAGGCACCAGTTGCCGAGTACTTCGCCATAGCCTGTGGTCAACGACAGCGGCAGCAACTGGCGACCGATGTCACGCAGGGTTTGCAACTGACCGAGGCCACCTCTGAAGCCGGGGAAAATGGCCCCACGGATGCTGATGGTTTCTTCGCCCAGGCTTACCGCCTGCTGGGCGTTTTCTCGGCTCAGGCGTTCCTGAGCGGCCCATCGAAAACGCGTTTGCCGGCGCAATTGGTCGAAGGCAGCGGTGTCGAGGTTGAAGTAGTAGGGCGCGGCATTGGCCTTGAGCGGCTGCAGCACCAACAGATGGGGGAACGGCGTGATCGCTTCGGCAGCGGGTGTGGTCAGCGGGGCAAAGCCGAGCGCGGACATCACGCCGCTGGCCACGGCCTGCGCGTCACCGATCACCCGACGGATCGCCGCGCCAGCCTTGCCCAGGTGCTCGGTAAGGGCATCGACGCGGTCACGCACCTTGCGCACCGTTTCGACGGTCTGCTCGTACTTGGCGATCACGTTGTCCACGCGCTGCTTGGCCGAGTCGATCGCGCGCATCGTGCGTTGCAGACGCTTGCCGATCTCCGGGCCGATCCAGGGCAAGGCTTCGAGTTCGGCGGCCGCCTCCTTTACATGGCCAACCGCCTGGTCCATCGGTTCGAGCATGGCGTCGGCACGCCGACGCCCCTCCTCGCCCGCCTTGACCAGTGCATGCAAGCCGCCTTGCAACTGCTCCAGGTAGGTCATGGGTACTCCTCATGGGTTGGGTTGATCGACCATCTGCACCGACCGCGCCTGGCGCATCAGGTCGTCCAGCACCCGACGGGCGATGGCTTCCAGTTGCTGCAGGGTGGTCGGGTCGTCGAAGTTGTTGTTCAAGGTCACCGGCATGTTGGCGGTAAAGGTGAACTGCTGGTTGATGATGGGTGGTGGGGTGGGTAGCGATTCGGGTGTCGCCGTAGCGGACTCGGACTGCGAGATGCTTTTGATGGGTTCGGTAACCTGGACGGGCTGCACAGCGGGCGCTGCAGAGCCCTCGCCCGCAACCGAAGCATCGTTGCCAGTGACCGCAGCCACGGCCCTGCCCATCTGGCTGCCTGCGGTTTCCCCGACCATGCCACCCAACACGCCGCCAATCAGGCCACCCAATACAGTGCCGAGCACCGGCACCACGGACCCGAGCGCAGCACCTGCGGCCACGCCGGCCAGCGTCCCGCCCAGCCCTCCTGCTGGCTGGCCATATCCCTCAAGCTTCTGTGCTGTCGTGCCGTCGCTGGTGTAGGTATCGACTACTTGCAGCCCGGCACTGAGGTAGGCAAGTCCAGGAACACGTTTGAGCAGCGTTGCGGCCTTGGGCAGGTGCAGGCTCGCGCCAAGCGTCGGTTTGCCAGGTACGGGAAAAACAAGTGGGGTGCCCGCCGTTGGAGGGCTGGCGGTGGCCGTCGGTAACGTCGCATCGGCTGCCTGTTCTTGCACCACTTGCGATTGCTCTGCGCCCTGCGGCTGGCCATTTCCATGCCGAGCAATGTCACTTGCCTTACCAGGCGGTGCCGCTTCGTCCACTTCATCGGCCACAGTGCCAGCGTCGCGTCCCTCGTCACCGGGACGCAACGACACGCCATTGAGAGCAGTACGGCTGTCTTGCCAGTGCGCACTCGTCGCACTGACGATCGTCATCTGCGTATTCGTTGCGCTGTCTGATCCAAGCCCTGAAACTACCACGAGGCCGCTGGCTACAACGGCTGTGGTGCCAATCGTCGTGGTCGGTGGCTGCGGTTGCCCCTGAGTCGGTGCGGCAGGGGTATCCGCAGCCTCGCTGCCAGGTTTCCCGCCATCGTCCCGCTGCGCCGTGGCATCCTGGCTGACCCAGTTGTACAGCATGCTCGCTACACGTTCACCGAGTCCCTCACCCACTGGGCCGAGCAAATCGGCGCCGTACTTTCTAGCCCACTTGTTTTTAAACAACCTTGGCAGCACCGCCCCTGCTATGCGACCACCGAGCTCGCCAACCGCACCACCGACAGCTTTGGCCTTTGCCTCGCCGTCCTCGCCGGTGATCAGCGCCTTGCCGATATTGCCGATGGTCTCGGCACCCTTTTCGCGCAATTGCTGACGCGCCACCCTAACAATCCTGCGCTGGGTATTCGGCGGCAGGCGACGCATGCCCTCACGCGCAACATAGCCGCCAGCGACCGCAGTGCCACCGAGCGCGGCCACCGCCCCCGCGCCTCTGAGCACCGCGCCCGAGTTACCCTGCTTAGCCGTCGAGGCCGGTACAGGACGTTCCTGCGATTGCTCCGATGCGGCAACGTTTGCGTGTTGCATGACCAACAACGATTGCTGGACGACGACCAGCGTCGACTGGATTCGCAGCGGCTTGAACCGCGCCAACCCAGTGAGCACCTGGTCGAGCAGCAGATAATGTCGGCGCAGGCGCTCGACGGCGCCGACCTCATCGTCCAGGCGGGCGATCTGGCCCTCATGTTGCTGTTGCTGATCCAACGCCAACTCACGTTCGACCTGGCGTACCTTGCCCAGCTCCAGACCCAGGCGGACCACTTCGCCGATGAGCCTGCCGAGCGGGGTGCCGTCGGCCTGCCTGCGCAGTCGTTCGAGATCACGGCGCAGTTGCTCGATGGCAGTGCCCAGAGGATTGGTGAAGGTGACGCCGAGCCCGAGGGTGAACACCTGTGTGCTCGCCATGGAGTCCTCCTTGTCACGGGGCGAGCCACCAGACCATGTCGTTATAGGACATGGTCATGATGTCGCTCGCGGAAAAATTCAGTTCCTTGGCCAGCCGCCTGGCAGCGGCCTTTTGCCGGGCCGGGTCAAAGTTTGTCGTCCTGCACCAGGCGAAAATAGCCGCTTTGCAGGCGGCTATAGTCCTTCAGGGCAAGGCCTTCGAGGTCCTTGATACCGACCTCGGCCAGCGAGGCGAACAGGTTCAGCTCGCGCTGTTCATCGTCACTGGCGCCCCCGGCCTGGGCATTGCGGATGTCGCGCACGGTCGGTGCCCGCAGCGTCAGGCTGTCGACCTGCACGCCATTGGCCTCGCTGGGGCGCGACAGGCGCACGGTGACGCGCTCGGCGTCCAGGGTCAGCCACTGCGGCTGCTTTTTTGCTTGGGCCATGGTGCTTCTCCTTACAGGCCGAGTGCGGCGCGCTGGGCGGCCAGTTGGTCGACGCCGTCGATCACCCGCTTCATGCCCAGGGCGTCGATTTCGTAGATAACCCGGCCATCGACTTCGAGCTTGTAGTAGGTCAGGCCGACGCTGTGCTTGATCTCGGCTTTTTCGCCGGATTTCCAGTCGCCCATGTCGATCTCCTTGAGGCTGCCGCGCAGGGTCACCACCACCGGGTTGATCTTGCCCTTGAGGCCCTTGAAGGCGCCGCGGAAGGTGCCGTTGAAGCCGCTGCCATCGGCCAGGCCGAAGAACTTCAGCGCTTCGCGGCGCACGCCAGTGGTGGTGAACGCCGCTTCCTGCTTCTCCATGCCCATGTCCATCTCCACCGGCATGTCCAGGCCGCCGGGGCGATGTTCTTCCATCTTCAGGGTGAGCTTGGGCAGAGTCAGGCTGGGTACATCGCCCTGGAAGCTGACGCCGTCGACGAACAGGTTCAGGTTGGCCAGGGTTTCGGGAATCATTGCCATGTGTGTGCGCTCCTTAGGCGGCGGAATCGAGGACTTCGGTCAGCCACTGGTTGGTGACTTCGACGCGGAAATTGGGGTTTTCGGCAGGCGGTACGTCTGTGAAGCGGATGTTCCAGTAGACCTTGCCTTGCTCGAGCTGGCTGGCGGTGTTCAGGTCGGGGTCGGCGAACACTTCGAAGTTGATGATCGCGCCCTGGTTCTTGAGGTCGCGCATGAACGCCTGCAGGCCCTCGGTGACGTCCTTGACGTAGGTGGCGGTGATGGCGCGGTCGACGGCCCACTTGTGGCCGTAGAGGATCGCGTCCATGACGATGTCCATGGTCCGTACGCGGGTGACGAACGCCCACTTCGGGTCCCTCGACAGGGTGCGGTTACCCCACAGGCGGAAGCCATCGTCACGGATGATGGTGGCAATGTTGGCGTTGTTGAGCAGGTTGGCGCGGCAGGTATCGTCGCCATCGAGGAACTCGACTGCGCGGGTGGTGCCGGTGATGCCGACGAACTCCTTGTTCGAGGGCGAGGCCCAGAAACCGTATTCGCTGTCGGTCCAGGCGAACAGACCGGCGACCCAGGCCGAAGCGGGTGCATCGAGGGTGGCTTCGTCGCCGTTGTCCCAGTACTGCACGCCTGGATCGACCAGGAACGCGCGCTTAGCACCGAAGTTCTCGGCGTAGCCGATAGCCGCTTCGTCGGTGGTGTTCGGGCCGTCGATGATGGCGATGCCGCGCAGCTTGTCGGCCAGCGCCACCAGGGCGGTGCCGACGGCCTGGGTGGCGCTGTGGCCAGGCGTGGCCAGCAGGCGTGGCTGGGCGTTGAAACGACTCTTGCCGTCGAGCAGCGCCTGCAGGCCGGTGCGTTTGCCATCGGCCTGGACGTTGCCGATGATCGCCGAGGTTTGCTCGGCATCATCATCCAGTTTGGCCACACCGCAGGCGACGATCACTGCCTTGGCCCGGGTATAGATGGCGCGACAGGCACGAGTGATGGCCGAGTTCTGCCCGAACGCCGCAACCGCTTCGCGCTCGCTGGTGATCAACACCAGGTCGTTGGGCTGGGCCGTGGCATCGGCGCCGGGGGTGAAGGTGTCGACCAGGCCGATGATCGAGGAGGAAGGCAGCGCGATGCTGCGGGCTCCGGTGTCGACGTTGGTCACGGTAACGCCGTGGAAAAATCCGCTCATAGATACTCCAGAAAGAAGAAGGCCCCGCGAGGGCGAGGCCGGAGGTGATACAGCAGAAAAGAAAACGCCCCAGCGGTGCGGGGCGTTATTTGGTAAAGAGGTCAATCCAGATGGGCAACTTCGGTCGCTTTTGCGAATCGGGAAAAGATTCGGACTGTGGCCAGTCACGCAGCGCCTGCAAGTACGAAAGCAGTTCGGTGAAAAGCACATTACTGAGCGTGGTCGGTCGCCCTAGGTCTTGCTCATCGCGATGGCGGTCGCGCAGCCATTGCCGGGCGGACAGTTCAACATCTCGCCATTGCCGCTCAGCCGCGCGACGGTCCTCCTCGCTCACAACCTTCTCGGAAAATGAGCCGTTCGAGTAAAGCCACCCGGAACGAACCTGATCCGGGCAAGCTCGCCATTTGAGGTCGGGGTGATAGCGCCCCTCCGGGTCGACATTCGTCGTCTCGACCACGACGCCATCCTGCACAAGAGCCCACATAGTCATCACCATTGAATAATTACCTGCCCAACAGCCCCAAGCCCACCCGATGAGCCGGTATAAGCACCAGAGCCACCACCGCCAGGACCCACGCCCGTACCGCCAGTGACTGCGGCCTGGGAGGCACGAACGCCTGGCCCGCCACCGGTGCCGCCTTGAGTACCGTAGTTAGAGTGACCAGGGCCCAGTGTGGTATTAAAATCCCCGCCTACGCCCAAGCCACCATTTCCGCCGGCGTTAGCAGACGAGCTATTCCCTGCACCACCTACGCCGCCGGTCGCAGACAGATAAGCCCCAAAGGAGGATGTCCCCCCCGTTCCACCTTGCCCGCCGAAGCTTGTCGCGCCGGCCCCACCCTCACCGACCGTCACCGTTACCGACGTAACGCCCGCTAGGTCAACCAAGCGCTGCGACATGCCGCCACCACCACCACCGGCCGAGCCGATGCTGTTGGCGGGAGCGCAACCACCCCCGCCCCCAGCACCGATAACAGTTACCCAAGCTTTGTTTACGCCGGCGGGAACAGCCCAGGTAGATACACCGGCAGCTTTGTAAACCTGCGTACCACGGAACGGCAGCGTTTGACTGGTGGAGTACGTGTACCAATCTGTCCACCCGTCCACGTTTTGCATCACACGCAAGGCCATGACTGGGATCCCACCTTGCGCTAGACCGCCCGTGATGCGCTGGATGAGATAGTTATTTGCATTCAATCCCTCGACAACAACGTTGTAGCGAGCGCTGGCTGTCCAACCGTCTGGTAGGTTTGTGAGACCTGATAAAGGGGTTAGATAGTTACCTGGGATCTTGTAATTGTTAAGGTTGGTTTCGGTACTAAGGACGCCGGCGCCCAGGCCGAAAGACCCCACCGTCAACATCGCACCAGCGGTTTGATCCGTGCTACTGGCTTGTTTCGGTGTGTTGTGACTGGTCCACAACTCGCCCCAAGGCAACCAATTCCCGCTCAGATTCTTAGTTCGAATGAATGTGAGTGGCGTTGTCGTACTGATGAATACGTCGAGTATCTGCGTGGCCGCATTACCCGATCCTCGCTCGATGTGCAGCAGGCTGCCCGCCGTGATCGACTGGCCTTGAACTCCGCCAGGATATCCAGAGGGCCACTTAGGCATCGTGCCGGCGTTGCCGGAAACTAGATAAAAGCCGGTCAAGTTCAGCATATCGATGTTGCCGCCGAACTGGTTCGCTGCGGAACCCACGCCAAACAAGGACATGGCCGCGCGCACAAACGCCGTTGTGGCCACAGATGAATCGTTATCGCTTGCCGTTTGCGTTGGCGCCCTCGGATCGCCGGTAAACATGGGACTGGCCAACGGCGCCTTGAGCGCCAATGCGTTGGTCATAGTGGTGGCGAAGTTCGGATCGTTGCCCAGCGCAGCCGCCAGCTCGTTGAGCGTATCTAGAGCTCCAGGGGATGAAGCCACCAACGCAGCTATAGCAGCCTGCACAAACGCGGTGTTCGCCAACCGAGTGCTGTTGTCGCCCACCGCCTGGGTGGGGGCGGTCGGATTATTGGTGAATGTAGGACTGTCCAACGGCGCCTTGAGACCCAAGGTTTCATCGATCTGTGTCTTGGTATATACATCGGTCAGGCCATAACCGCCCACGGTGGTGGGATTGCTTGCCGCAACCACTCGACCGTAAGCGTCTACGGTCACGCTGCGATAGATACCCGCCGCCACACCGGTGCGCCCAAAGGCCATTTCAAACGTCAAACTGGTAACGCCTAGCGTGATCGGTGCATCCGTCACCAGCTGCCACGCGCTGTCGCCATTGACCGCGCCCCGCTCTACCAACACCAGCATGCCGGGCGTCATCTCGGCGCTGATATTCGCATCAGTGCAGCGAGCCCAGGCGCCCCCTGCAACCACCAGATACAAGCCATTATCCTTAGCGGCGACTTGGTTTTTCACCAGTACCCGCACCCCAGCAGAGAGGGCCACACCGTCGACGGTCTGCAACCCGCTCAGGCTGATGGCTGCAGTAGTCGCCGCAACTACTGAATGCTTGAAGTCCTGCTTCGCCAGCTCGCTCTCGACCCATTCACGAGTAGCCAGCACCACACTAGGATCAATCTTGAGCTGCACATTACTGGCGCTACTTACGATCAGGTTCATCCGCACCACCTGAGTACGCCCCGACCCCTGGTTCAGCAGCGGCTTGTAGGTCGGCGCACAATTGGCCACCGCCACCAGATCCCCATCGGCGTCATACAACCCGATCTCGCGAATCCAGCGCCCACCAATATCCGCCGGAATGATCTGCTCGGCGACAATGATCGAACTGTCCTTGTCATCGACCTTCAACTGATTCAGCGGCGCCCTGCGCCATTCATTCAGCAAGGCCGTCCAGTTCGCCGAAGGCTGCGGCAATGCCGGGCTCTCGACATTGCCGGGGTTGCCATCGCCCACGGCCATCTCGGTAATCTTCCAGGCTATGCCCAGGGCATCGGCATTGGCCTGCTTGGCCGCGCCGACATTGGTGAGGATCGCGTAAAACTGTGAAGTCCGGTCAACCATAATGAATATCCAGGTAATCGATGGTGTGTTCACGCCCACCCCTACCAATGCTGCCGCTGACCTCGAGGTCCACGGCGAGTGGCGGGTAGACATCTAGTTCGTCGCCCTCGGAAATCGACGTGGCCAAGTACACCCGGCCAGCGGTTTCCAGGCTGATCACCAGCCCGGTCATGTGTCGGCTCACCGGGCGCGCGTCGTCGATCAGCCAGGACAGCTCGCGGTAGGTCTCCTCGCTGATGCCCTCCTCGGCCACCCCGACCTTGACGGCGAAAGTGCCTGGCACGCCCAAGGGCTCGGTCTGCCACCATTCCTGCACCTCGATCAGGTAGCCGAATGGCTCGACCACCCTACGCAGCGCGCCGATGGTGCCCTTGTGGGCATGAACGTAGAACGACGAGCGGATGACCGATCGCTTGACCGCATCGGTCCAGCTGTCATCCCAGCGGTCCACCGACCACGCCCAGGCCAGTTGGTACAGCAGATGCGCGGGGCAGGTGTCAGGGTCGTAAAGCGTGCGCAAGGGGATGGCGGCGTCGTCGACACCGGCTGCCTCCACCGCCCGTTCCAGGGCGGTGCTGTTGAGCGGTAGCAGGCTATTCATGCCTCTTCACCCCGCTCGACCGTGAACCCTTCGCACCAGGCGGCCTGGGCCGTACTTGGTCGGATGTCGGCCCAGCCGGGAATTTCCACCCGGGCCACGCCGCTGATATGCAACTGGGCATCAATCGCCGAGCGCGCTACTTCCACGCCCAGCCGGCGCCGAGGGTTCACCCAGGCTTGCAGGCGCGCCTTGCATTCGGCGAGCACCGCCTCGTTCTCCGGGCCGGTGCCGGCCATGTACACCAGGGCATCGATGCGATACGGCAGGATCTGCGCTGATTGCACCGTCAGCCGGTCGGCGACCGGGCGCACATCGTCGTCACTCAAATAGGCCTGCACGGTTTGCAACAGATCCGCCGAGGCCTCGCCGTTGCCCTCCAGCGCCAGTACGCTCACGACCACTTCGGCCGGGGCCGGGCTCTGCGCGGTGGCATCGGCGACCAACCCCGAGGCGTTGCGGGCATGCAGGATATAGCTGTTGCGCGGCCCCGCCGTGGTCAGGCCTTCATAGACCAACTGCACTCGCTCGCGCAGGGCATCGTCCGACTCGAGCACGGCCTCGGTGGGAGGTGTAGCGGTCAGGTCCTCGGCCTGGATCACCAGGCGCTGCAGGCTGACGTTGGCTGCCAACTGGTCAAGGTCGCTGCCTTGGGCGTAGGCCAGCAGAAGCGCCTTGGCTGCGTCGTTGGTGCGCGCCCGATCGAGCAACTTGCGGTAGGCCCCGACCTCCAGCAGCTTGGTCACCGGATCGCTTTCCAGATTGGCGGTCCAGCCCTCGCCCAGGTATTCGCGGAAGGTGTCCAGGTCCGCCTGGTACAGCACCTCGAAATCGAGGTCTTCGAGTAACTGCGGCGCCGGCAGTTGCGACAGGTCGACCGGGCTCATACGTTCACCTCCACCTGTGCATCTTCACCCAGGTAGCGACCGTTCAAGACCAAGCTGACCTGGCCGTCGAGCACCGCCACCACCTTGACCCGCTCCAGCCGCAGGCGTGGCTCCCAACGCCCCAGGGCGCGGGCGACCTCGGCTTGCACCGCGCTCTTCCAGCCTTCGTTGACCGGCAGGTCGACGTAACGGCGCAACTGGCTGCCGTATTCCGGGCGCATGCGTCGGCTGCCCAAGGGCGTGGCGAGGATGTCTTCGATGGACTGGCGCAAGTGGGAGGCGCCGGCCAGCGTCTGGCCGGTGTGGCGGTCCAGGCCGATCACGGTGCACCTCCGGTTGTTCTTGTCTGCATGGCGAACTCCTGACTCAGTGTTTGTGGTTGGCGGTATTGCCAGCGGTATCGATGATCCGCCCACCGCCGTTGATGTCGCCGCTGACGCTCAACGGGCCGTCGATGGCGACATTGCCTGCGAGACTGATGCTGCTGGCTTCAAGATGGATGGCGCCGTCGCTGACCAGCACGTTGCTCTGGCCGACTTGAATGCGGGCGTTGCCGCTGGGCAACTGGATGTCGTAGCGCTTGGCCTGCCAGTCGTAGACCAACGAGCCGCCGTCGGGAAAGTGCCAGGCCTCGGTGGATTCGCGGTTGTCTGGCGTCGGACCGGCATTGCCGTACAAGCCGGGAATGAAGGTGCCCTGGGCCGGCTCGCCACTGGGGCTCAGCAATACCCCCTGCTCGCCGAGGCCCGGTGCCCGCCAATGGCGCGCCGCACCTGCCGCCAGGGCATGCCAGCGCAACCAGGCGCTGGTCCAGCCGGCACCGTCCGAGACCCTTACCCGCGCCGCGGCGAGGTCCACCGCGACCACCCGGCAGGGGATCAACAGGCACGCCAGCATGCGGTCATGCATTGCGCTGACGTAGCTCATGCCAGCTCCTCCGGTGCCAGGTACTGGCCTTCGTTGCCGGGGCCGGTGTCCGGGCTGAAGCCCAGGCGCAGGCTGCCGGGTGGTTGGTCAGGCCAGTCCCAGCGCGGCTCGCCGAACATTACCGGCTGCTCCCAGATCACGCTCCAGGCGCTGCCCTCGAACTGCGCCTGCACATTGCGACTCGCCTCGACGAACTCCAGGCCCCAGTGCTGCTGGCGCAACAGGTCCATCAGTTGTGCCGCGAGCAGACTGCCCTGCAGCCGCGCATCTGGGTTGGCGCTGTCGGCGGTAATGTCCGCCTCGAAGGTGGCGATCAGCACCGAGCGACCATCCCTCGGCGTGGCATCGGCCGTCATGCGGACCACGCCGTGGCGCAGCGATGGGCGCTCCAATGCATTTCCTACGTTCGTGTATGCATCAACCGACACCAGGTCTGGCATGGACTCACGAATGGTCGCGGTTACGGTCGCATGCAGTGTGGCGAGTTCGTTCATGTGTCTTCCCTCGATCGATCGGCTGAAGGCCCGGCGTCGCGCAGGCCCAGGCGTTTCATTGCCCAGCGTTCGTAAAGGCCCATGGCTACATCGGCACCGCCCACGGCGGTCAGGCAGCCAAAGGCGCTGGCGGTCCAGATGGAAAGGCCGCAGGCATACAGCAGCATCACCGTCGAAACCCCGCAGACCACGCAGGCCCCAGAGCGCAATACCAGGCGTCGCAACAGCGACCAGCCAGTGGCCCCGGCCTTGTCGGCGCGCCACATTTCGCCGCTGAGGCCGCCCAGCAATGCCAGGACGATCACCAGCCAGAGCGGCATCTCCAGCGACGCTTGTTGCTCATTCGTCACTGTCCTGTCTCCTGTATGAGGCTCACCGGCGGTGACCGGTGAGCGATGGGTGGAACGCGGCATTCCAAAAAGCCCGCAGCCCGGGCTTTTCAGTAATGCGTTGTCGAACCGCCGGCCACGACTGGTGACGCCGGGCGGTTGCTTGCACAAATTGGTGTCTCCGACCGCGGCCACCTGCCCGCCGGATAACTGATCGTGGTGCTTTACGCTGCACACCCGGGCCAGTTGCCAACCCTCTGAACAGTCGAGGCCTGTTCATCGCTGCCTGTGTAACAACCGGTGTCCGACCGGCTTGAGACACACATTATGCATTGATGCATATGCAGTCAATGCATTTTTAAATATTTCCATGCGCGAAAATTTGCTTGAATGCATGAGATCCATGCATGCCGTGGGCTGTAGGATTTTTCTGGAGGCGAAAAAAAACCCGCCGAAGCGGGTTTTTCAGGAAGGTGGATTCAACGTGCGTACATGCCCCACCAGAACACATGCCCGAGCAAACTGATCTGCTCATCCTGCATCTGCTGGAAGCTGTAGTCCTCGTCGGGATGTTCGTCGCGGTTGAAGCTACGCAGGCGGATGCCAGTGGGCAGGCGGTACACCTGCTTCACACGCAACTGCCCGTTGTGGTTGATGGCGTAGAGATCGCCATCGATGATGTCGCCGATCGAGCACTTGCCGGTGTTCACCCCGACCGTGGCCCCATCGCGCAGCACCGGGAGCATGCTGTTACCCCGCACGGTGACGCATTTGGCGTGGTCGAACTGCACGCCATTATGGCGCAGGCTGCGCTTGCCGAAACGCAAGCGGGCGCGTTCGCTCTCCTCGATGACAAATCTTCCTGATCCGGCTGCCAATTCGACCTCACGAAGGAAAGGCACACTGACCTCGTCGTCCTCGACGGGGGTTTCATCGTCCCACAAGCTGATGTCGCTCAGTTGCGCATGCCCATGCACCGGCCTAGCCTGTTCACGCGTTTCGCCCAGTTCGGCGCGACCGCGCAGTTGATCGGTGCTCACACCGAAATACTCGGCGATTTTCGACACGTGTTTGTCGGAGGGGTCGACGATCTTGCCACTGAGAATCCGTGACAGGGTCGATTGCGGGACGCCCGTACGCCGGTGCAGCTCCGTCGGGGACAGGCCGTGGCGATCGAGCAGTGCTCTGAGTACGGTTGCTACGTTGCGCTTTTGCATAACGTGCATCATGCAAGCGAACCTCAAGAAATGCAACCATGCATGAATAGGTGATGGGCCGCCGCTCCGTGCCCCTTTGCAGGGAAAATCCCTGTAGAATGCGCGGTTCGCAAAATGCCAACCAGATGACCGCTGTAAGGCCCTGAATGTCTGATCTATCCGCACACACCCCGATGATGCAGCAATACTGGAAGCTGAAAAACCAGCATCCAGACCAGCTGATGTTCTACCGCATGGGCGATTTCTACGAGATCTTCTACGAAGATGCGAAGAAAGCCGCAAAACTGCTGGACATCACCCTGACCGCCCGCGGGCAGTCGGCGGGCCAGTCGATCCCGATGTGCGGCATCCCATTCCATTCGGTCGAAGGCTACCTGGCCAAGCTGGTGAAGCTCGGCGAATCGGTGGTCATCTGCGAACAGATTGGCGACCCGGCTACCAGCAAGGGTCCGGTGGAGCGCCAGGTGGTGCGTATCATCACCCCAGGCACGGTCAGCGACGAAGCCCTGCTCGACGAGCGCCGCGACAACCTGATCGCCGCCCTGCTGGGTGACGAGCGCCTGTTCGGCCTGGCCGTGCTGGACATCACCAGCGGCAACTTCAGCGTGCAAGAGATAAAAGGCTGGGAAAACCTCCTGGCCGAGCTCGAACGCCTCAACCCGGTCGAGCTGCTGATTCCTGACGACTGGCCCCAGGGCCTGCCCGCGGAAAAGCGCCCAGGTGCGCGCCGTCGTGCGCCGTGGGACTTCGACCGTGACTCGGCGCGCAAGAGTCTGTGTCAGCAGTTCGCCACCCAGGACCTCAAGGGCTTCGGCTGCGACAAGCTGACCCTGGCCATCGGCGCCGCGGGTTGTCTGCTGACCTACGCCAAGGAAACCCAACGTACTGCCCTTCCGCATCTGCGCAGCCTGCGCCACGAGCGCATGGACGATACGGTGATCCTCGACGGCGCCAGCCGGCGCAACCTGGAGCTGGACATCAATCTGGCCGGTGGCCGCGACAACACCTTGCAGTCGGTGATCGACCGCTGCCAGACCGCCATGGCCAGCCGCCTGCTGACCCGCTGGCTGAACCGTCCGCTGCGCGACCTCAAGGTCCTGCAGGCGCGCCAGCAGTCGATCCGTTGCCTGCTCGACGGCTACCGCTTCGAGAAACTGCAACCGCAGCTCAAGGAAATCGGCGATATCGAGCGGATCCTCGCCCGTATCGGCCTGCGCAACGCCCGCCCGCGTGACCTGGCGCGCCTGCGCGATGCCCTCGGGGCGCTGCCGGAGCTGCAGAACGCCATGGCCGAGCTGGAGGCGCCGCACCTGGCACGCCTGGCCGCGATCACCGGCACCTACCCGGAACTGGCCAGCCTGCTGGAACGGGCGATCATCGACAACCCGCCCGCTGTGATCCGTGACGGCGGCGTACTCAAGACCGGTTACGACACTGAGCTCGACGAGCTGCTGGCCATGAGCGAGAACGCCGGCCAGTTCCTCATCGACCTGGAAGCCCGGGAAAAGGCCCGCACGGGCCTGGCCAACCTCAAGGTCGGCTACAACCGCGTGCATGGCTACTATATCGAGCTGCCGACCAAGCAGGCCGAACAGGCGCCGGGCGACTACATCCGTCGCCAGACCCTCAAGGGTGCCGAGCGCTTCATCACTCCGGAGCTCAAGGCTTTCGAGGACAAGGCCCTGTCGGCCAAGAGCCGCGCCCTGGCCCGCGAGAAGATGCTCTACGACGCGCTGCTGGAAAACCTCATCGGCCACCTGGCGCCGCTGCAAGACAGCGCCGCCGCCCTGGCCGAGCTGGACGTGCTCAGCAACCTGGCCGAGCGCGCGCTGAACCTCGACCTGAACTGCCCGACATTCGTCGACGAGCCTTGCCTGCGCATCGACCAAGGTCGCCATCCTGTCGTCGAGCAAGTGCTGACCACGCCGTTCGTGGCCAACGACCTGAGCCTGGACGACAGCACTCGCATGTTGATCATCACCGGCCCGAACATGGGCGGTAAGTCGACCTACATGCGTCAGACCGCGTTGATCGTGTTGATGGCCCATATCGGCAGCTTCGTGCCGGCGGCCCGTTGCGAATTGTCGCTGGTCGACCGCATCTTCACCCGCATCGGTTCCAGCGATGACCTGGCCGGCGGTCGTTCGACCTTCATGGTCGAGATGAGCGAAACCGCCAATATCCTGCACAATGCCACCGACCGCAGCCTGGTGCTGATGGACGAGGTCGGTCGCGGCACCAGCACCTTCGACGGCCTTTCGCTGGCCTGGGCCGCTGCCGAGCGCCTGGCCCAACTGCGCGCCTACACACTGTTCGCCACCCACTACTTCGAACTGACGGTATTGCCCGAAAGCGAACCATTGGTGGCCAACGTGCACCTGAACGCGACCGAGCACAATGAGCGGATCGTCTTCCTGCACCACGTGCTGCCCGGCCCTGCCAGCCAGAGCTATGGTCTGGCTGTGGCGCAACTGGCCGGCGTGCCGGCGCCAGTCATCCAGCGTGCCCGCGAACACCTGGGCCGGCTGGAAACCAGCAGCTTGCCGCATGAGGCCCCGGTGGCCAAGAAAGCCGCCGATGCCCCAAGCGTGCCGCACCAGAGCGACCTGTTCGCCAGCCTGCCTCACCCAGCCATCGAGAAGCTGGGCAAGCTGGCGCTGGACGACATGACCCCGCGTCAAGCTATCGAAACGCTATATCAACTAAAGAACCTGTTATAACGGCGCCCACAACAAGCTGGTAGAATCCGCCGCGGTTTGCTGGTGCTGCAGGCTATTAGCCTGGCCTGCAGCCATTGCCAGTTAGCCGCGCGGCCCTGAGAGGAAGGGCCGCCGCCGTCGCCTGAGGAGAGAACTAGAAATGACCTTCGTCGTCACCGACAACTGCATCAAATGCAAATACACCGACTGCGTGGAAGTCTGTCCGGTGGACTGCTTCTACGAAGGCCCGAACTTCCTGGTCATTCACCCGGACGAGTGCATCGACTGTGCACTGTGCGAGCCTGAATGCCCGGCCCAGGCGATCTTCTCGGAAGACGAGATCCCTGCTGGCATGGAAAACTTCATCGAGCTCAATGCCGAGCTGGCGGAAATCTGGCCGAATATCACCGAGAGAAAAGACGCGCTGCCTGACGCTGAAGAGTGGGATGGCAAGACCGGCAAGATCGCCGATCTGCAGCGCTGATAGCGCAAGCGTATGAAAAAGGCTCGAGAGAGCCTTTTTTCATTTTCGCCAGGCAAAAAAAAGGGGCGGTTTGACCCGCCCACATTTTTTCCGTAGTCCCTGCTTGTCCTAAACATCGTCCTGATGAAATCGCTTCTTGCGATGTCCTTGGCCTTCATCCGTGAGGGCCTGTGCATGTCCGTGTGCACAGTTCGAATACTAACGAGTTGAATCGGTGCCGCAAACTGCGAAACCTCACAAGACATTACCAGGGACACACTTCCACACATCGAATAAACGCAATACTTTCAAGCACTTAGATTTTCGCGGAATGTGAAAACGGCGATAATTTACTCCTCATCACATAGATGGCTTACACAAAGAGTAAGCAAAGGCTTACATCCAACGCTACAAAGGTAGCGGATGCCATCTTTTAAGCGTCGGCCTCCGGCTTGCTCGGTGCTTGAGCGAGCCCTCCGGGTTTCGATAGCCATGAAAAAGCCCCGCCAAATGACGGGGCTCTTCGACTCCAGCTCGTGTTACTGGAACAGCGATTCGCTGGACAGGCCGTTCTTCTCGAGAATCTCACGCAGGCGCTTGAGCCCCTCTACCTGAATCTGCCGCACGCGTTCGCGAGTCAGGCCGATCTCCAGACCAACATCCTCAAGGGTGCTGCTTTCATGCCCCCGCAGGCCAAAACGACGCACCACCACTTCACGTTGCTTGTCGGTCAGCTCGCCCAGCCACTGATCGATGCTCTGCGACAGGTCATCGTCCTGCAGCAGATCGCAGGGGTCGGTTGGACGATCGTCGGTCAGGGTGTCGAGCAGGGTCTTGTCCGAGTCCGGGCCCAGCGAAACGTCCACCGAAGACACCCGCTCGTTGAGACCCAGCATGCGCTTGACCTCGGCTACCGGCTTTTCCAGCAGCGTGGCGATTTCTTCCGGGGAGGGTTCGTGATCGAGCTTTTGCGTCAGCTCCCGCGCGGCGCGCAGGTAAACGTTGAGCTCCTTGACCACATGAATCGGCAGGCGAATGGTGCGGGTCTGGTTCATGATCGCCCGCTCGATGGTCTGGCGGATCCACCAGGTGGCATAGGTCGAGAAGCGGAAGCCACGCTCGGGGTCGAACTTCTCGACCGCGCGGATCAGACCCAGATTGCCCTCCTCGATCAAATCGAGCAGTGACAGGCCGCGGTTGACGTAGCGGCGGGCGATTTTCACCACCAGGCGCAGGTTGCTCTCGATCATTCGCTTGCGCCCGGCAGGGTCGCCTTTTTGCGAGAGGCGGGCGAAATGCACTTCCTCCTCTGGCGACAGCAGAGGCGAGAAGCCGATCTCGTTGAGATACAGCTGGGTAGCATCGAGTGCCCGGCTGTAATCGATGTACTTGTGCTGCTTGAGCGAAGAGCCTGATTTGGCCCTGGTCCGAACCGAAGGTACAGCAGGTTCGTCTGACACCACATCCGTTTCCAAAACGATGCCCGTCTCCATCAGGAGGACGTCCTCGTCGATGTCAAACTCCGGCGCTTCTTTACTGAGAGCCATTGTTATAGTCCTTTGCTGAGTTCGAACTCAGACTCGAGCGGCGCCTGTCTCCTTGGCATCGCTGGAGCCCGTCCCCTCTACGTCAAAGGAACAGGCCAGGCACAATGGTCAACGACGTGGCAGGAACTGGAGAGGATCGACGGGTTTGCCCTGGCGGCGAATCTCGAAATGCAGTTTCACCCGATCAGTGCCCGTGGACCCCATTTCAGCAATCGACTGCCCTGCCTTGACCTGCTGCCCCTCCCGAACCAAAAGCCTGCGGTTGTGGCCGTAGGCACTGACGTAGGTATCGCTGTGCTTGATGATGATCAGCTCGCCGTAGCCCCTCAAGCCACTCCCGGCGTACACCACCGAACCATCAGACGCAGCAAAAACAGGCTGTCCCAAATCACCGGCGATATCAATGCCTTTATTCAAACTACCGTTTGAAGCGAATTTTCCAATCAGCACACCGTTCGCAGGCCAGGTCCAGCCGCCCACCGCACGCTCCGCGGCGGGTACGGTGGTGACCACCGGCGTGCTGCTCGACGCTGTGGCGGTGGCTGGTTTGCTGGTGGTCGTCGTAGTGGTCCCAGCAGGCCGCCGGGTGACCGTGGTGCGGCTCGATGACGATGGGCTGGACACGACCGTGGTTCGTCCGGATGAACCGCTGCTGAAACGAATCGCTTGGCCCGGACGGATGGTGTATGGCGCCGTGATGCCATTTCGCGCAGCCAGCTCCTTGTAATCCCAGCCATAGCGGAAGGCGATGGAGAACAGCGTATCCCCCGGCTTGACGATGTATTGCCCGGAGGTCACGGTCGGCCGCTTGGGCGCTGCGTTCGAACTGCCGCGGTCGACGACCCGTGCGCCACTGGAGCCGGTGCTCGAACACCCTGCCAACAGGGTCCCCATGGCCAACGCAATCGCCAGAAGCTTGAAACCCGCTCGATCCCTGCGCTGCCGCATGCCTGTGTGACCCACCCGCGCTCCCCTCATGGTGCCAAAAAACGTAAAGACGAAATGAAATGCAATATTGTTGCAATTATAACCAAGCCCATCCGCAAAGGGAGGATTGCCTGGCCTGGATACCCATGAATACCCTGAAGCCCCGCCAGATAGACAGGCGGCCGACGCAAGAATTCGCGGCGAGGGCGAAAAAGCCTTGCGACTCAGGCTACTGGGCCATTGAGCAACGGCACGAAACGCACTGCACCCAGTACCCGTCGTGAGAAGCCGTGCTCCTCGCGCACGATCAACATCAGCTGTTGCACTTCGCCCGCCGGACCGACCGGAATCACCATGCGCCCTCCCGGCGCCAACTGGTCGAGCAGCGCCTGGGGTACCTCTGGGGCCACTGCGGTGACGATGATGCCGTTATAGGGCGCCAGGGCGGGCCAACCCTCGCAACCATCGCCCCAACGGAATACCACGTTACGCAGGTTGAGCTCGACCAGACGCTCTTTCGCGCGGTCTTGCAGGACCTTGATCCGCTCCACCGAGAACACCCGTTCCACCAACTGGGCGAGAATCGCGGTCTGGTAGCCGGAGCCGGTACCGATTTCCAGCACCTTGTCCAGCGGACCGGCTTCGAGCAGCAGTTCGCTCATGTGCGCGACCATGAACGGCTGAGAGATGGTCTGGTTATGGCCGATCGGCAGCGCGGTGTCTTCATAGGCCCGGTGCGCCAGGGCCTCGTCGACGAAGAGATGCCGAGGGGTGCGGCGGATGACCTCGAGCACCTTGGGGTTCGAAACGCCCTCCTCGCACAGACGTTGAATCAACCGCTCCCGGGTCCGCTGGGAGGTCATGCCGATGCCGCGCCGCAGCAGATCGTCCTGTTCGCGCATCAGAGCACGCCCTCCAGCCAACCATCGAGTTGTTCGAAAGCATCGTTGAAGGTGCGGTCCAATTGCAGCGGGGTGATCGAGACGTAGCCCTGCATCACCGCGTGGAAGTCAGTGCCCGGCCCTCCGTCCTCGGCATCGCCGGCCACAGCGATCCAGTAGCCTTCCTTGCCTCGCGGGTTGACCACCTTGGTCGGCGCCGCAGCACGGGCGCGGTGGCCCAGACGGGTGAGCTGGATGCCGCGGATGTGCTCGAGCGGCAGGTTGGGAATGTTGACGTTGAGCACGGTGCGCGCCGGCAATTGCAGGCGCGCTTGCGCCTCGACCAAACGGCGGGCGATATAAGCCGCCGTCGGCAGGTTGTCCGGCTGGCGCGAGAGCAACGAGAAGGCCAGCGAGGTACCGCCCAGGAAGCGGCCTTCCAGGGCGGCAGCGACGGTGCCGGAATACAGCACGTCATCGCCCAGGTTGGCCCCCAGGTTGATGCCCGACACGACCATGTCCGGCGTCTCGGCCAACAGACCGTTCAGCCCCAGGTGCACGCAATCGGTCGGCGTGCCGTTGAGGCTGATGAAACCGTTGGCCAAGGCCTGCGGGTGCAGTGGCCGATCCAGCGTCAGCGAACTGCTGGCGCCGCTCTTGTCTTGATCCGGGGCAATTACCGAACACTCGGCATAATCCGCCAGCGCAGCGTGAAGCGCGGCGAGGCCAGGTGCGGTAACACCGTCGTCATTCGAAATCAGAATACGCATGGGCTGTCCGTCTGCCCTGCCGGCACCAGATCGACGAGTTCGCGCACCACGACGGTGGCGAAGCATCCGGCCGGAAGGACGAATTCCAGTTGCAGGATATCAGGCTCTGGATAATGCCACGTCAAGCCGCCAATAGGGAGCCGCAGGATGCGTCGTTCGTGAACCATTCCCGCTTGCGCCAGCCACTGACACAACTGCGGGTGCCGATCACCAACCGCCGATTCCAGCGCCCCGGGGGCGCCGCAGGTCGCTACTGAGCCTTCGCCCCACAGCGGACCCGTCGGGTGCAGGTCGAGAATCGCCAGGCGCGGATCGCTGCATTCCTGCTCGCCTGCAGGAAAGAAACTACGACTGGTGGTGAACGCCAACAAGTCGCCGACCTGGGCTATCTGCCAGCTACCGTCGGCCACACGCGCCGCCAGCACCTGGTTGAACAGATAGCTGCGCGCCGCCGAAAGCAGCCGCGAACGTACATTGCGTTGTTCTGGCAGCGCCTTGCGGCTTGCCCAATCGAGGGCATCATGGACGTTGCCGCCGGCATGGCCGAAGCGCTGGCTACCAAAATAGTTCGGCACGCCTTGCGCCTTGAGGCTTCCCAAGCGGGCATCCAGCGCTGCATGATCCCCTGTCAAGCCGGTCAAACGCAGCGTGAAGCCGTTGGCCGAATGGGCGCCACGTTGCAGCTTGCGCAGGTGGCGAACCTGCTTGAGCACACGCAGGCTGGCATCCTCGGCACGGGACAGGTCGGGGTCGGCCTTGCCAGGCAGGTGCAAGCTGAACCACTGGCGGGTCAGCGCCTGACGATCCTTGAGCCCGGCGTAGCTGATCGCTCGCACCGGTACGCCAGCGGCTCGTGCCAGCCGGCGCGCCGCTTCCTCGGTATTGAGGTCTCGCTTCTCGACCCACAGCCACAGATGCTCGCCCTGGCCGGAGAGCGGGATGTCGAGCACTTCGTCGACCTGGAAGTCCTCGGCCACCGCCTTGAGTACCGCGGTCCCCAGCGACCCGCCCGACGCACGCGGGCCCAGCAGTTCCAGTTCGGTCATGCGGGCAGCAGCAGGGCGACCGCATGCACGGCGATGCCCTCCTCGCGACCGGTGAAGCCAAGCTTCTCGGTGGTGGTGGCCTTGACGTTGACCTGGTCGAGTTCGACCTGCAGGTCTTCGGCGATGGCTCGACGCATGGTGTCGATGTGCGGGGCCATTTTCGGCGCCTGGGCGACGATGGTGGCATCGACGTTGCCGACCTTCCAGCCCTTGGCCGCGACGATACCTACCACGTGACGCAGCAGCACGCGGCTGTCGGCACCCTTGAACTGCGGGTCGGTGTCGGGGAAATGCTTGCCGATATCGCCCAACGCAGCGGCGCCGAGCAAGGCATCACTCAGGGCATGCAACAGCACGTCACCGTCGGAATGGGCCAGCAGGCCGTATTTGTGGGGGATACGCACCCCACCCAGGGTAATGAAATCACCGTCGCAGAAACGGTGCACATCGTAGCCGTGGCCAATACGCATAGAAAAACGCCCTGATTGAGTCAGGGCGTGATTCTACCTGCATTTGGAGCTGCAAGCTGCAAGCTGCAAGCCTTAAGAAAAATCGGGGCGATGTGCAACCTGCTCTTTCTTGCAGCTTGAAGCTTGCCGCTCTGAACTTACACCCGCCCCAGGGCCTCCGCATGGTGGCGCAGGTGCTCATCGATGAAGCTGGCGATGAAGTAGTAGCTGTGGTCATAGCCTGGCTGCATGCGCAGGGTCAGTTCATGACCGCC
The DNA here is from genome assembly GCF_004357765.1 of Pseudomonas putida. Classification (GTDB taxonomy): domain Bacteria; phylum Pseudomonadota; class Gammaproteobacteria; order Pseudomonadales; family Pseudomonadaceae; genus Aquipseudomonas; species Aquipseudomonas putida_U. The sequence goes on from NZ_SMTE01000004.1 coordinate 36,343, forward strand.
CTTGCGTGCAGCCTGCTCCAGCGCTTGCGGCTTGAGCTGCTTGTCGAGGAAGTCATCGCGGTCGCCCTGGTCGACCAGCAGCGGCGGGCACTGGCCTGCCGGCGCCTCGGCCAACAACACGCTGGCGTCCCATTCGCGCCAGCGTGCGCGGTCTTCACCCAGATAACGGCTGAACGCCTTCTCCCCCCACGGGCAGTCCATCGGGTTGCTGATCGGCGAGAACGCCGATACCGAACGGTAGCGCCCTGGGTTGCGCAAGGCGCACACCAACGCGCCGTGGCCACCCATGGAATGGCCGCTGATGCTGCGCTGGTCGGAGGCCGGGAAATGCGCCTCGATCAGTGCCGGCAGCTCCTGTACCACGTAGTCGTGCATACGATAGTGCTGCGCCCAGGGTTGCTGGGTTGCGTTGAGATAGAAGCCCGCGCCGAGGCCGAAGTCATAGGCGCCATCGGGGTCGCCAGGCACCTGGTCGCCGCGCGGGCTGGTGTCTGGCGCCACGATGATCAAACCCAGCTCGGCAGCCAGGCGCTGGGCGCCGGCCTTCTGCATGAAGTTCTCGTCGGTGCAGGTAAGGCCGCTGAGCCAGTACAGCACAGGCAGCTTCTCGCCTTGTTCGGCCTGCGGAGGCAGATAGACGGCGAACACCATGTCGCAGCCCAGCACCTTGGAGTGATGCCGGTAACGCTTGTGCCAGCCGCCGAAGCTCTTCTGGCAAGAGATGTTATCCAGGCTCATGACAGACCTCAGAAGTGGATCACGCTACGGATGCTCTTGCCTTCGTGCATCAGGTCGAAGGCTTTGTTGATGTCCTCCAGGCCCATGGTGTGGGTGATGAAGGTATCCAGCGGAATCTCGCCCTTCTCGGACATTTCCACATAGCTCGGCAGCTCGCTGCGGCCACGCACGCCGCCGAACGCCGAACCGCGCCAGACGCGACCGGTCACCAGCTGGAACGGACGAGTGGAGATTTCCTGGCCGGCCCCGGCCACGCCGATGATCACCGATTCGCCCCAACCCTTGTGGCAGCATTCCAGGGCCGCACGCATCAGCTGTACGTTGCCGATGCACTCGAACGAGAAGTCCACCCCGCCGTCGGTGAGGTCGACGATGACTTCCTGGATCGGACGATCGTATTCCTTGGGATTGATGCAATCGGTAGCGCCCAACTGGCGGGCGATTTCGAACTTGGCCGGGTTGATGTCGATGGCGATGATGCGCGAGGCCTTGGCCTTGACCGCACCGATAATCGCCGACAGACCGATGCCGCCCAGGCCGAAGACGGCCACGGTATCACCAGGCTTGACCTTGGCGGTGTTGAGCACCGCGCCGATGCCGGTGGTGACACCGCAACCGAGCAGACAGACTTTCTCCAGAGGGGCTTCCTTCTGAATCTTGGCCACGGAGATTTCCGGCAGCACCGTGTACTCGGAGAAGGTCGAGGTGCCCATGTAGTGGAACAGTTGCTGGCCTTTATAGGAGAACCGGGTGGTGCCATCGGGCATCAGGCCCTTGCCCTGGGTCGCGCGGATCGCCTGGCACAGGTTGGTCTTGCCCGAGAGGCAGAACTTGCACTTGCCGCATTCGGGGGTGTACAGCGGAATAACATGGTCGCCGACAGCCACCGAGGTCACGCCCTCGCCCACTGCTTCGACGATCGCACCGCCTTCGTGACCCAGGATCGACGGGAAGATGCCTTCCGGATCGGCACCCGACAGGGTGTACGCATCGGTGTGGCAGACACCGCTGGCGACCACGCGCAGCAGCACCTCGCCGGCCTTGGGCATGGCCACGTCGACTTCGACGATTTCCAGGGGTTTCTTGGCCTCGAAGGCAACGGCAGCACGGGACTTGATCATCGGCGGTCTCCATTCAGATAGATGAAATCGAACCACCAGTGTAATTCAGCATCTTTTGAGGAATAATCGGGGCCAAGACAAAACATTATTGCCGCACAGGGATAATCCATGAGCAGTCGCTGGGAGGGTATCGACGAATTCGTCGCGGTGGCCGAGGCGGGTCAGTTCACCGCTGCCGCCGAGCGTCTCGGCGTGTCGTCTTCGCACATGAGCCGGCAGATCGCCCGGCTCGAAGAGCGTTTGCAGACCCGCCTGCTATACCGTAGTACCCGACGAGTGACCCTGAGCGAGGCTGGGCAGACCTTCTTGCAGCATTGCCAGCGCCTGCAGGATGGTCGAGATGAGGCCCTGCGCGCCATCGGCGACCTGGCCAGCGAACCCAAGGGCCTGCTGCGCATGACCTGCGCGGTGGCTTACGGTGAGCGCTTCATCGTCCCGCTGGTGACACGCTTCATGGCGTCGTACCCACAGCTGCGGGTCGACGTGGAACTGAGCAACCGCACGCTCGATCTGGTTCACGAAGGCATGGACCTGGCCATTCGCCTGGGCCGTTTGCAGGATTCTCGGTTGGTGGCCACCCGCCTGGCGCCACGGCGCATGTATCTGTGCGCCTCCCCCGACTACCTCGAGCGCTACGGCCGGCCCCACAGTCTGTCGGAGCTGGCACGGCACAACTGCCTGGTGGGCAGCACGGACTTGTGGGCGTTGCAGCAAGATGGCCGGGAAATCAGCCAACGGATTCAGGGCAACTGGCGCTGCAACAGCGGCCAGGCGGTGCTGGATGCGGCGCTGCAGGGAATGGGCTTGTGCCAGTTGCCCGACTACTACGTGCTCGAGCATTTGCACAGTGGGGCATTGGTATCGTTGCTCGAAGCCCATCAGCCGCCCAATACCGCGGTTTGGGCGCTGTATCCGCAGCAGCGGCACCTGTCGCCGAAGGTCAGGCGCCTGGTGGATCATCTGAAGCAGGGGTTGGCGGGGCTGCCGGAGTATCGGCTCAGCTGATGTGCTGGCGCTATCGGTCTCTTCGCAGGTAAACCCGCTCCCACAGGACCAGCACAAACCTTGAATCCCGTAGTACACCTGTGGGAGCGGGCTTGCCCGCGAAGGGGCCGCTGGGGAACACGACGATCAGCTACGCGCTGACCAACGCTGGCGCAGCCACTCCAGGTCTTCCGGACGCGTGACCTTGATGTTGTCGCTGCGCCCTTCGACCAGCCGCGGAGCCAGGCCAGTCCACTCGATGGCGGACGCTTCGTCGGTGACCACCACATCGGCTACCAGGCACTCGGCCAGCGCACGGTGCAAGGTCCCCAGGCGGAACATCTGCGGCGTATAGGCCTGCCAGATGGTGCTGCGGTCCACCGTCGCACTGACCCGTCCATTGCCGTCGGCCCGCTTGAGCGTGTCGCGAGCCGGCACTGCCAGTAGTCCACCCACGGGGTCATCAGCCAGTTCTGATAACAAGCGGTCCAGATCACTGCGCGCCAGGTTCGGCCGCGCCGCGTCGTGCACCAGCACCCAGTCGCTGTCCGCAGCGCCCTGTTCATGCAATACCAGCAAGGCATTGAGCACCGAGTCGGCACGCTCTCGCCCGCCAGGAGCTCGCTGGATACGTGGATCGCTGGCAGAGCGCAGACCCGGCCAGTAAGGATCATCGGCGGCAAGGCTGACCACCACGCCCCTGAGCGACGGATGGTCGAGAAAACAGTCGAGGCTATGCTCGATCAAGGTCTGCCCGCCCAGTTGCAGGTACTGCTTGGGACGGTCGGCAGCCATGCGGGCACCCACGCCCGCAGCAGGAATCACGGCCCAGAAGGCCGGTAGCGTTTCACTCATTTTTGCGGCAGCTGGAAGAGGGTTTCGCCCTCTTTGACCATTCCCAATTCATGGCGAGCCCGTTCTTCGACGGTCTCCATGCCTTTCTTCAATTCCAACACCTCGGCGTAGAGCACGCGGTTACGCTCCAGCAGCCGCTCGTTCTCGGCATGCTGTTCGTCGATCTGCTGCTTGAGCTCGGCCACTTGCGCCAGGCTGCCGTTACCGACCCAGAGGCGGTATTGCAGACCACCGAGCAGCAGGAGCAGGACAAGAAACAACCAATAGGGACTGCGCATCAAGGTATCCAGGTTAAAGACCGCCGCACACGGACGTCATATAGCACGAAGCCTGGCCGAGGCCAGGCTTCGTTGACAGAAACCCGCATGAAGCGTCGGAAATCTCAGTATGAAATGTCCGACAGCCTCGGCAGCTGTCTTTTTACCATCTCTTGCTTAGCCGCGAAACTCGGCGCGACCACGGTACACCGCCTTGGCACCCAGTTGCTCTTCGATGCGCAGCAGCTGGTTGTACTTGGAAACGCGGTCAGAACGGCACAGCGAACCGGTCTTGATCTGGCCGGCAGCGGTACCAACGGCCAGGTCGGCGATGGTCGAATCTTCGGTTTCGCCGGAACGGTGCGAGATGACTGCAGTGTAGCCTGCGGCCTTGGCCATCTGGATGGCTTCCAGGGTTTCGGTCAGCGAGCCGATCTGGTTGAACTTGATCAGGATCGAGTTACCGATGCCCTTCTCGATGCCTTCCTTGAGGATCTTGGTGTTGGTCACGAACAGGTCGTCGCCGACCAGTTGCACCTTGGCACCGATCTTGTCGGTCAGAATCTTCCAGCCAGCCCAGTCGGACTCGTCCAGACCGTCTTCGATGGAGATGATCGGGAAGCGCTCGGTCAGGCCTTTCAGGTAATCGGCGAAGCCTTCGGCATCGAACGACTTGCCTTCACCGGACAGGTTGTACTTACCGTCTTCGTAGAATTCCGAAGCCGCGCAGTCCAGCGCCAGGGTCACATCGGTGCCCAGCTTGTAGCCGGCTTTTTCCACGGCTTCGGCGATGGCGCCCAGGGCGTCTTCGTTGGAAGCCAGGTTCGGTGCGAAACCACCCTCGTCACCCACCGCGGTATTCAGGCCGCGAGCCTTCAGTACAGCCTTGAGGTGATGGAAGATCTCGGTGCCCATGCGCAGGCCGTCGGAGAAGGTCTTGGCGCCGACCGGCTGAACCATGAACTCCTGGATGTCGACGTTGTTGTCGGCGTGCTCGCCGCCGTTGATGATGTTCATCATCGGAACCGGCATCGAGTATTGGCCCGGAGTGCCGTTGAGATTGGCGATGTGCGCGTACAGCGGCAGGTCCTGGTCCTGGGCGGCGGCCTTGGCAGCAGCCAGCGACACGGCCAGGATGGCGTTGGCGCCCAGCTTGGCCTTGTTCTCGGTACCGTCCAGTTCGATCATGGCGCGGTCCAGGGCCTTCTGGTCGGAAGGATCCTTGCCCAGCAGCAGGTCACGGATCGGACCGTTGATGTTGCCGACGGCTTTCAGCACGCCCTTGCCCAGGTAACGGCTCTTGTCGCCATCACGCAGCTCCAGCGCTTCGCGCGAGCCGGTGGAAGCACCGGACGGCGCGCAGGCGCTACCGATGATGCCGTTGTCGAGCAGTACATCGGCTTCCACGGTGGGGTTGCCACGCGAATCGAGAACTTCACGACCTTTGATGTCGACGATCTTTGCCATTGTTGTAAGCACTCCAGAATTGACGAAAACAACGCAGCTTGGGAAATCCTTGCTTCACCAGGCGGTAGCACGCGGCAGGCAGGCCTGATGAACAGGCCCCCTGACCGGCAGGTCAGGGGGAAACGGGCGGTACTTTACCCGAGAATTGAGGTTTACGCGGTTTCTACCGTCGGAAAACTCTTGACCAGGTCGTCCAGTTGCTTGAGCTGGGCCAGGAATGGCTCCAGTTTATCCAGGCGCAGCGCGCATGGACCGTCGCACTTGGCGTTGTCCGGGTCGGGGTGCGCTTCGAGGAACAGACCGGCCAGGCCCTGGCTCATGCCAGCCTTGGCCAGGTCGGTGACCTGGGCACGGCGGCCACCGGCGGAGTCGGCGCGGCCACCCGGCGTTTGCAGGGAATGGGTCACGTCGAAGAACACCGGATACTCGAACTGCTTCATGATGCCGAAGCCGAGCATGTCCACCACCAGGTTGTTGTAACCGAAGCTGGAACCACGCTCGCACAGGATCAGTTGATCGTTACCGGCCTCCACGCACTTGGCCAGGATGTGTTTCATCTCCTGGGGGGCGAGGAACTGGGCTTTCTTGATGTTGATCACCGCGCCGGTCTTGGCCATGGCCACCACCAGGTCGGTCTGGCGCGACAGGAAGGCCGGCAACTGGATGATGTCGCACACCTTGGCCACCGGTTCGCACTGGTAAGGCTCGTGGACGTCGGTGATCACCGGCACGTTGAAGGTCCGCTTGATCTCCTCGAAGATCTTCAGGCCTTCTTCCATGCCAGGGCCACGGTACGAGGTGACCGACGAACGGTTGGCCTTGTCGAAGCTGGCCTTGAACACGTAGGGGATACCGAGCTTCTCGGTGACGCGCACGTACTCTTCGCAGACTTTGAGGGCCAGGTCGCGGGACTCCAGCACGTTCATGCCGCCGAACAGCACGAATGGCTTGTCGTTGGCGATCTCGATGTTACCGACGCGAATGATCTTCTGGGTCATGGATCAGGCCTTGTTCTTCTGTGCCAGAGCTGCCTTGACGAAGCCGCTGAACAGCGGGTGACCGTCACGCGGGGTCGAGGTGAACTCAGGGTGGAACTGGCAGGCGACGAACCATGGGTGATCCTTGGACTCGACCACTTCGACCAGCGCGCCATCCTCGGAGCGACCGGATACCACCAGGCCAGCCTCAACCAACTGCGGCAGCAGGTTGTTGTTGACCTCGTAACGGTGGCGGTGACGCTCGGTGATGATGTCCTTGCCGTAGCATTCGTGCACCTTGGAACCGGCCGCCAGCTGGCAGTCCTGTGCGCCCAGGCGCATGGTGCCGCCCAGGTCGGACGCTTCGGTACGGGTCTCGACGGCACCGGTGGCATCGGCCCACTCGGTGATCAGACCGACCACCGGATGGCCGCTGTTGCGGTCGAACTCGGTGGAGTTGGCGTCTTTCCAGCCCATCACGTTACGGGCGAACTCGATCACGGCCACCTGCATGCCCAGGCATATACCCAGGTAAGGCACCTTGTTCTCACGGGCGTACTGCACCGCGGTGATCTTGCCCTCGACGCCGCGCAGGCCGAAACCGCCCGGGACGAGAATCGCATCGGCACCTTCGAGCAGGCTGGTGCCCTGGTTCTCGATGTCTTCGGAGTCGATGTAGCGCAGGTTGACTTTGGTGCGGTTGGTGATGCCGGCGTGGCTCATCGCTTCGATCAGCGACTTGTACGCATCCAGCAGCTCCATGTACTTACCGACCATGGCGATGGTGACTTCTTGCTCGGGATTGAGCTTGGCATCGACGACCTTGTCCCACTCGGACAGGTCGGCGCTGTTGCACTGCAGGCCGAAGCGCTCGACGACGAAGTCATCCAGGCCCTGAGCGTGCAGCACGCCAGGAATCTTGTAGATGGTATCGACGTCTTCCAGGGAGATCACCGCACGCTCTTCGACGTTGGTGAACAGCGCGATCTTGCGACGCGAGGAAGCATCGACCGGGTGGTCGGAACGGCAGATCAGCACGTCAGGCTGCAGGCCGATGGAGCGCAGCTCCTTGACCGAGTGCTGGGTCGGCTTGGTCTTGGTCTCGCCAGCGGTGGCGATGTACGGGACCAGGGTCAGGTGCATCAGCATGGCACGCTTGGAGCCCACTTCGACACGCAGCTGGCGGATCGCCTCGAGGAACGGCTGCGACTCGATGTCACCCACGGTACCGCCGATCTCGACCAGGGCCACGTCGGCATCGCCGGCGCCCTTGATGATGCGGCGTTTGATTTCGTCGGTGATGTGCGGGATGACCTGGATGGTCGCGCCCAGGTAATCACCACGGCGCTCCTTGCGCAGCACGTGCTCGTAGATACGGCCGGTGGTGAAGTTGTTGTTCTGGGTCATGGTGGTGCGGATGAACCGCTCATAGTGGCCCAGGTCGAGGTCGGTCTCGGCGCCGTCGTGGGTGACGAACACCTCACCGTGCTGGAACGGGCTCATGGTGCCCGGGTCGACGTTGATGTACGGATCCAGCTTGAGCATGGTGACCTTGAGCCCCCGCGCTTCCAGGATGGCCGCCAGGGAAGCCGAGGCAATGCCTTTCCCCAATGAAGAAACAACACCGCCCGTGACGAATATGTAGCGCGTCATGAAAAACCCTAGAAGTCTGCGTTAAGGCGGCCAGCGCCGCCGGAGAAAGCGAAGGAAGGCCGAAGCCCCCGATCACCTGCGTCAATCACAGTGCATCTCGAAAAACTGCCGCGTCTGTACAGACCAGGGGCATCCCCGGCATGGAGCTCGCTCGTCATTTTAAGATTCAGCCCAGCAAAAAACTGCTTGGTAATCGGCAACTCCTGTGTTTTCGCGGAACCCACAGAAGCTGTATCAAGAAGGGAGGGTAGTCTACCCGAATGTACCCTTCAGCTCAAACCTTGCGCGTTCGTCGGCAACTGCCATTCCAGTTGGCAATCGGCCTGCGCCAGGCCCGGCAGGTTGGCGACTGCCAGCAGACGACCGCCCTGGTACAGCAATGGCAGGCGCGGACGCAGAAAATGCGGCACTTGCAACTCGTTGAGCAGGCGCTTGAGGTCGCGCCGGCCGCGCCCAGGCAGATCGAGCACCTCGCCGCCCTGGCGGTAGGCGATATACAGGTCGGCCACAGGCTGGGCCGCGTGAAGGCGCACGCTGCCGTTACCGGGCAGGCTCAGCGCGATGCTTGGGTCTGACCAGCCATGACGGCCTTCGACAGGGCGTAACCAATCGCCGCTCAACCACCAGATCCGGCCATGGCTACGCATCAGTTGGCCATCGGCCAGGCACCACACGGGGCATGCATCGGCAGCGGCATCACGCAGGTCGCCCCAGCCCGCCCAATGGCGCGCATCAGGTAACCGGGTGCGGCGACGCAGCCAGTATTGCAGAGCGTTACGCTGGCGCGCCGGGGACAGTTCAGCGAGTGCGGCCAGGTCGAGCGAGTCCAGGCCCAGCCACAGTGTCGAAGCTCCCACCTTGGCCACGGCCAGATCGCCTTCGGCCAGTTCGTCGAGCAGGCCAAGCGCCTCGTCCAGGTGCTCAGCTGTACGCGCCATGCTCTGTGCCGCCTGTGGCCAGCGCTGCCGCATCACCGGCAGCACCTCACCGCGCAGGTAATTGCGGGCGAAGCGTGTGTCGCTGTTGGAGGGGTCGTCGATCCAGTTCAAGCCGCGGGCCTGGGCATGATCCTGCAACTGTTCCCGACTCATCGAGAGCAACGGCCTGACCAGGCTGCCCTGCCCCAGCGGGCGCTGCAACGGCATACCGGCCAGGCCGCGCAGGCCAGCGCCGCGCAGCAGGCGAAAGAGCAAGGTCTCGGCCTGGTCGTCGCGGTGCTGGGCGGTGAAAACGACGTCACCGGGTTTCATGACCTGCTCGAACGCGGCGTAGCGCGCCTCGCGGGCAGCCTGTTCGAGACTGGCAGCGGAAGCTACCCGGACGTGGATGACCTGGAGCGGAATGCCAAGTGCGTCGCAGACCGACTGGCAGTGCGCGGGCCATGCGTCAGCGGCGGGTTGCAGGCCGTGATGAATGTGAAGGGCACGCAGCGCCGGGGTGGCCTGGTTGCGGGCGTGGTCGGCCAGCAGGTGCAATAGGACGGTGGAGTCGAGGCCGCCGGAGAAGGCGATGTACCAGGTGGGGGCGTTGAGCCAGGGGGTGAGATCAATCATCAGGACCTCGAACGATTCGATAGCGCATTCGCGGACAAGCCCGCTCCCACAAAACCTGCGCTGCACCTGAGGCTTGCGCTGTACCTGTGAGAGCGGGCTTGCCCGCGAATGGGCCGCGGTGCGGCCCGGCGATCTATCAGACGCCGTAGCTCATCAGTCGCTCGTAGCGACGGGCCAGCAATGCGTCATTGTCGAACTTGCCCAGCATGTCCAGCTGCTCGACCAGGTCGGCACGGATGCTTTCGGACATCTTCGCCGGATCACGGTGGGCGCCGCCCAGCGGCTCCTGGATGACCTTGTCGACGATGTTCAGGCTCTTCAGACGCTCGGCGGTGATACCCATGGCCTCGGCGGCATCGGCGGCCTTGTCGGCAGTCTTCCACAGGATCGAAGCGCAGCCTTCCGGCGAGATCACCGAGTAGGTTGAGTACTGCAGCATGTTCAGCTGGTCGCACACGCCAATGGCCAGTGCTCCGCCGGAACCGCCCTCGCCGATCACGGTGGCGATGATCGGGGTCTTCAGCCGCGCCATGACACGCAGGTTCCAGGCGATGGCCTCGCTCTGGTTACGCTCTTCGGCGTCGATGCCCGGATAGGCACCCGGGGTGTCGATGAAGGTCAGAATCGGCATCTTGAAGCGCTCGGCCATTTCCATCAGGCGGCAGGCCTTGCGGTAGCCTTCAGGACGCGGCATACCGAAGTTGCGGCGCACCTTCTCGCGCACTTCCCGGCCCTTCTGGTGGCCGATGACCATGACCGGCTTGCCGTCCAGGCGAGCGGTCCCCCCGACGATGGCAGCATCATCGGAGAAGTGGCGGTCACCGTGCAGCTCTTCGAACTCGGTGAAGATGTGCTCGAGGTAGTCCAGGGTGTAGGGACGACGTGGGTGACGAGCCAGACGGGCGATCTGCCAGCTGGTCAGGTTGCCGAAGATGCTTTCGGTAAGGGTGTTGCTCTTGTCTTGCAGACGGGCAATCTCATCGCTGATGTTCAGCGAGTTGTCGTTGCCCACCAGGCGCAGCCCTTCGATCTTGGCTTGCAGGTCGGCAATCGGCTGTTCGAAATCGAGGAAATTCGGGTTCATAGGCATCCGTCTTGGGTCTACGGCCAGGCGGCCGGCCGGTTGATCCGTTTGGCGCCCTACCTTAAGGGATCAGGCGCATTCAGGTCGAGATTAAAATTCGTCGGTTCAACGATATTGCAGGAAGACGTTCTCACGTCCGAACTGGTCACGCAGCGCCTGAATCAGGCCATCGGCCGGGTCGATCGACCATTCATCGGAGAACTGCAACATCGCTTTGGCATCGCTGCCGGTGTATTCGAGCGTGATCGGGCAGCCACCGCGGTGGCGGGTGATCAACTCACCCAGCCAGCTCAGGCGGTCGCCCTTGAGCGCATCGTGCGCCACTTTCAGGCGCAGGCTCTCGGCGAGCTTGGTGCGGGCATCCTCCATGGTCATCACTTGTTTCACCCGCAGGCGCAGGCCGCCGGAGAAGTCGTCGTTACTGACCTCGCCCTCGACCACCACCATGGCGTCGGTCTGCAGCAGTGCCTGGGCGGCCATGAAGGCATCGGCGAACAGCGAGGCCTCGATGCGCCCGGAGCGGTCATCGAGGGTGACGAAGCCCATTTTGTCGCCCTTCTTGTTCTTCATCACCCGTAAGGCAATGATCATGCCGGCCACCGTCTGAGTCTCGCGTGAAGGCTTGAGGTCGATGATGCGCTGGCGGGCGAAGCGACGAATCTCGGTTTCGTATTCGTCGATCGGGTGACCGGTCAGATAAAGCCCCAGGGTGTCCTTCTCGCCTTTGAGGCGCTCCTTGAGGGTCAGCTCACGCACCTTGCGGTGGTTGGCATAGACATCGGCGTCCGCCTCCTCGAACATGCCACCGAAGAGGTCGATGTGGCCACTGTCGGCAGTGCGGGCGGTCTGTTCTGCAGCCTTGATGGCCTCGCCCAGGGCCGAAAGCAGCGTCGCCCGGTTACGGTCGATGTTGGCGTGGTAGGCCTTGATCTCGTCGTGGAAGTGCGGCCCCAGGCGATCAAGCGCACCGCTGCGCACCAACGCATCGAGGGTCCGTTTGTTGACCCGCTTGAGGTCGATGCGCTCGCAGAAGTCGAACAGATCCTTGAACGGCCCTCCTTGGGCGCGAGCCTCGACGATCGCCTCTACCGGCCCCTCACCGACCCCCTTGATCGCCCCCAGTCCATAGACGATGCGGCCATCGTCGTTGACGGTGAACTTGAAGTCGGAGAAGTTCACGTCCGGCGCATCGAGGCGCAGCTTCATGCTGCGCACTTCCTCGACCAGCACGACGACCTTGTCGGTGTTGTGCATATCCGCCGAAAGCACCGCCGCCATGAACGGCGCCGGGAAATGGGTCTTGAGCCAGGCGGTCTGGTACGACACCAGCCCGTAGGCAGCGGAGTGAGATTTGTTGAAGCCGTAGCCGGCGAATTTTTCTACCAGGTCGAAGATGTTACCGGCTAGCTCCGCATCGATATTGTTGTTGGCACAACCCTCGATGAAGCCTCCGCGCTGCTTGGCCATTTCCTCTGGCTTTTTCTTACCCATGGCCCGACGCAGCATGTCCGCGCCACCCAAGGTGTAACCGGCCATGACCTGGGCGATCTGCATGACCTGTTCCTGATACAGGATGATGCCGTAGGTCGGCGCCAGCACCGGCTGCAAGCCTTCGTACTGATAATCGGGGTGCGGATAGGCCAGCTCGGCACGGCCGTGCTTGCGGTTGATGAAGTCGTCCACCATGCCTGATTGCAGCGGTCCGGGGCGGAACAGTGCCACCAGTGCGATGAGGTCTTCCAGACAGTCGGGCTTGAGCTTCTTGATCAGCTCCTTCATGCCACGCGACTCGAGCTGGAACACCGCGGTGGTCTCGGCCTTCTGCAGCAGTTCGTAGGTCTTGCGGTCGTCCAGCGGAATGAAGTCGATATTGACGTCGGGCAGGTTCTTCTTGGCCTGCTCGCGGTTGATGATTTCCATCGCCCACTTGATGATGGTCAGCGTACGCAGGCCAAGGAAGTCGAACTTCACCAGGCCGGCGGCCTCGACGTCGTCCTTGTCGAACTGGGTCACCAGACCGCCGCCCTCTTCGTCACAGGCGATCGGCGAGAAATCGGTCAGTTTGGTCGGTGCGATCACCACACCGCCGGCGTGCTTGCCGGTACCACGGGTGACGCCCTCGAGCTTGAGCGCCATATCCCAGATTTCCCGGGCGTCTTCGTCACCCTTGAGGAAATCCCGAAGGATCTCTTCCTGCTCGTAGGCCTTCTCCAGCGTCATGCCCACTTCGAACGGAATCATCTTCGACAGACGGTCGGCCAGACCGTAGGACTTGCCCTGCACCCGCGCCACGTCACGCACTACCGCCTTGGCGGCCATGGTGCCGAAGGTGATGATCTGGCTCACCGCATTACGCCCGTAAGCTTCGGCCACGTAATCGATGACCCGGTCGCGACCGTCCATGCAGAAGTCGACGTCGAAGTCGGGCATGGAAATACGCTCAGGGTTGAGGAAGCGCTCGAACAGCAGGTCATAGGCCAGCGGATCGAGGTCGGTGATTTTCAGTACATAGGCTACCAACGAACCTGCACCCGAACCCCGACCAGGGCCGACCGGCACGCCGTTGTTCTTGGCCCACTTGATGAAGTCCATGACGATCAGGAAGTAACCGGGGAAGCCCATCTGGATGATGATGTCCAGCTCGAACTTCAGGCGGTCCAGATAGACCTGGCGCTTCTCTTCGTAGTTGGGCGTGGTCTCCTTGGGCCAGAGCACCGCCAGGCGCTCCTCCAGGCCCTCATGGGACACATGCCGCAGGTAGTCGTCGATGCCCATGCCATTCGGCGTGGGGAAGTCAGGCAGGAAATACTTGCCCAACTGCACCTGGATGTTACAGCGCTTGGCGATCTCGACCGTGTTGGCGATGGCGTCGGGCAGGTCGCTGAACAGCTCGGCCATTTCCTCGGCCGACTTCAGGTACTGCTGATCGCTGTAGTTGCGCGGACGGCGTGGATCATCGAGGGTCCAGCCTTCACCGATGCAGACTCGGGTTTCGTGGGCGTCGAAGTCCGACTGCTTGATGAAACGCACGTCGTTGGTCGCCACCAGCGGCGCACCGAGCTTGTCGGCCAGGGCCACGGCGGCGTGCAGGTACTCTTCGTCACCGACGCGGTTGGTGCGTTGCACCTCGACGTAGAAGCGATCGGGGAACATGCCCATCCAGTCGCCCAGCAGCGCTTCGGCCTCGTCGTTGCGACCACTCATCAGGGCCATGCCGATATCGCCTTCGCGGGCCGCGGACAAGGCAATCAGGCCCTCGCTGGCCGGGGCGATCCATTCGCGCTGGAGAATCACCAGGCCATTGCGCTGGCCTTCGGTCCAGCCACGCGAAATCAACTCAGTCAGGTTGCGGTAGCCTTTGGGGTTCATCGCCAGGAAGCAGATGCGCGACAGCGGTGCTTCGGGATCGGCACCGGCCAGCCACAGGTCGGCACCGCAGATCGGCTTGATACCGGCGCCCATGGCGGTCTTGTAGAACTTGACCAGCGAGCACATGTTGCTCTGGTCGGTGATCGCTACCGCCGGCATGTTCATCCCGGCCAGCGCCTTGGCCAGCGGTTTGATCCGCACCAGGCCGTCGACCAGCGAGAATTCGGAGTGTACGCGCAGGTGAACGAAGGGAACCGACATGGATGATCCTGTAGCAGAGCTGAACGACAAGGGCGGGATTGTAGCGTAAATGGGCGGGGGTTTTGGGCTGCTTTGCAGCCCATTCGCGGGACGAACCCGCCCCACAGGCCCCGCACAAATATCACACCAGGCGCAGAGTCTGTGGGAGCGGGCTTGTCCCGCGAATGGGCCACATAGTTCTATATCAAAGAATTGGTAACGCCTTCACGCGCTTCCCAAGCCGCCCGCACCGGGGCGAAAGAGCGCCGATGAATCGGCGTAGGACCCAGCCGCGCCAAAGCCTCGAGATGCACCGGCGTCGGATAGCCCTTGTGCCCACCGATGCCATAACCCGGGTAAATCAGCTCGAACGCACTCATTTCCCGATCACGACTGACCTTGGCCAGGATCGATGCGGCAGCAATCGCCGGCACCTTGGCATCGCCCTGAATCACCGGTGCCGCCGGCACGGCCAGCTTGGGGCAACGATTTCCGTCGATCAGTGCGAGCTTGGGCGTGACGCTCAACCCCTCGACCGCGCGCTGCATCGCCAGCATGGTCGCCTGGAGAATGTTCAGCCGGTCGATTTCCTCGACTTCGGCCCGGGCGATGCAAAAACTCAGGGCTTTTTCGCAGATCTCATCGAACAGCGCTTCGCGCTTGGCTTCGGTGAGTTTCTTCGAATCGTTGAGGCCGAGGATAGGCCGTGCAGGATCGAGGATCACCGCGGCAGTGACCACCGCCCCACACAAGGGGCCGCGGCCCACTTCATCGACACCGGCGACCAGATCCTCGACCAGGTTGAAATCCAATCCCATCTGCATGTCAGCGGTCCTTGAGCAGGGCCAGCACAGCGTCAGCCGCCTGGTTGGAGGCGTCACGGCGCAGGGTGCGGTGAATCTCGTCGAAGCGCTCGGTCTGCTGGCGGCCATCGGTGACCAACGGTGCCAAGGTCTGGGCCAGGGCTTCGCTGGTGGCGTCATCCTGCAGCAGCTCCGGCACCAATTCGCGTTGGGCGAGCAGGTTGGGCAACGACACGTAGGGGCTTTTGACCAGGCGCTTGAGAATCCAGTACGTCAGCGGCGCGAGTCTGTAAGCCACGACCATGGGGCGTTTGTACAACAAAGCTTCAAGCGTAGCAGTCCCGGAAGCGATCAGTACCGCATCGCAGGCAGCCAGGGCCTGATGCGATTGGCCATCGAGCAAGGTCAGCGGCAGCTCGCGACCCGCCATCATCTGCTCGATCTGGGCACGGCGCGTGGCGTTGGCACAGGGCAGCACGAAACGTACGCCAGGCACCAATTGTTGCAGACGCTGCGCAGCGTCGAGGAACAATGCCCCCAGCCGCCCCACTTCGCCGCCCCGGCTGCCGGGCATCAACGCCACCAGGGGACTGTCGTCCAGACCCAGCGCCTGCCGCGCAGCTTGCCGATCGGCATCCAGAGGAATGGTATCGGCCAGCGGATGACCGACGAAACGCACTGGCACGCCCTGCTCTTCGTAGAAACGCGCCTCGAACGGCAGTAGCGTGAGCATCAGGTCACAGCCCTCGCGGATTTTCAGCACCCGCTTCTGCCGCCACGCCCACACCGAGGGGCTGACGTAGTGCACGGTCTTGATCCCGGCCTGACGCAGTTTCAATTCGATATTGAGGGTGAAATCCGGGGCGTCGATACCGATGAAGACATCGGGCTTCTCGGCGATCAGCGTCTGGATCAGCAGCTTGCGGCGCTTGAGCAATTCGCGCAGACGCCCGAGCACTTCGACCAGGCCCATGACCGCCAAACGCTCCATGGGGAAGTACGACTGCAGGCCTTCAGCCTCCATGAGGGGGCCGCCGACACCGATGAAACGTACATCGGGATGACGCGCCTTGAGCGCACGCATCAAGCCGGAACCTAGAATATCGCCACTGGCCTCACCCGCGACCAAGGCTACACAGAGCTGCGCCATGTCAGCGAGTGATGCCGCGGGCAGAGGTCAGAATCGACTGGCGGAACAGCTCGACTTCGGAGAATTGTCCGGCCAACTCGTCAAGCTCTTTAAGCGCGTCTTCCACGGTCAGGCCCTGGCGATAGACGATCTTGTAGGAGCGGCGCAAGGCGTGGATCACTTCATCGCTGAAGCCGCGACGGCGCATGCCTTCGAAGTTCATGCTGCGCGCTTCGGCCGGGCTGCCGAAGACCGTGACGAACGCCGGTACATCTTTGCCGATGGCCGTGCCCATACCGGAAAACGCATGGGCGCCGATATGACAGTACTGGTGCACCAGCGTGTAGCCGGACAGGATAGCCCAGTCGCCGACGTGGACGTGGCCGGCCAAGGCGGTGTTGTTGACCAGGATGCAGTGATTGCCGATCACGCTGTCATGGCCGATGTGGGCATAGGCCATGACCAGGTTGTGATCGCCCAGGGTGGTTTCGGCGCGGTCCTGGATGGTGCCGCGATGAATGGTCACGCCTTCGCGAATCACGTTGTGATCGCCGATCACCAGGCGAGTAGGCTCACCCTTGTACTTGAGGTCAGGGGTGTCTTCGCCGATCGACGAGAACTGGTAGATGCGATTGTGCTTGCCGATACGGGTCGGACCCTTGAGCACCACGTGCGGGCCGATGACCGTACCTTCGCCGATCTCGACATCGGGACCGACGATGGACCAGGGGCCGACTTCGACGCCGTCGGCCAGCTTGGCCGACGGATCGATGATCGCCCGAGGGTCGATCGAATTCATAGGGAGCGTTCCGCGCAGGTGATCTCCGCCGAGCAAACCGGCTTGCCGTCGACCAGCGCACGGCACTCGAACTTCCAGATCATGCTCTTGCGGCTGAGGAACTTGGCTTCGAGCACCAACTGGTCACCCGGCAGCACCGGCTGGCGGAAACGCAGCTTGTCGGACCCGACGAAGTAATACAGCGTGCCATCTGCCGGCTTGGCGTCGAGCATCTTGAAACCGAGGATGCCGGCCGCCTGGGCCATGGCCTCGATGATAAGAACGCCCGGCATGATCGGATGCGCCGGGAAATGGCCATTGAAGAACGGCTCGTTGATGCTGACATTCTTGTAGGCACGAATGCTCTGGGCCTCGAAGTCCAGATCCGTCACGCGATCTACCAGCAGGAACGGGTAGCGGTGAGGCAGGTATTCGCGAATCTCGTTGATGTCCATCATTTCGGGGGGAAGCCTGTAATAAGAATAGGGAGCGCAGGGGCTGACCGCACGCTCCTTTTGCAATCCAAAGAGGAGCCAGCTAGCGACTGTTCACTCTTGCTCAGGAAATGGTATCAGCCTTCTGATGCCGGCTGGCCACCTGAGGTCACGGTAGCGACGCGTTTTTCCAGCTGTTGCAGACGTTTAGCCATGTCATCCAGCTGGCGGATACGCGCGGCACTCTTGCGCCAGTCAGCCAGAGGCTGCATGGCTGTACCGGAAGAATAGGAGCCCGGTTCGGTAATCGAACGGGTCACCATGGTCATCCCGGAAACGAACACGTTGTCGCAAATATCGATATGCCCCACCAGGCCGACGCCGCCGGCGAGCATGCAGTGCTTGCCAATGCGCGCGCTGCCAGAGATCCCGACGCAGGCCGCCATGGCGGTGTGATCGCCGATCTGCACGTTGTGTGCGATCTGGATCTGGTTGTCGAGCTTGACGCCATCGCCGATGCGGGTATCGGACAAGGCGCCGCGGTCGACAGCGGTGTTGACGCCGATTTCCACGTCATCACCGATGGTCACCCCACCGATCTGGGCGATCTTCTGCCACACGCCCTTTTCGTTGGCAAAGCCGAAACCTTCACCGCCGATCACTGCCCCGGATTGGATCACCACGCGCTTGCCGATGGTCACATCGTGATACAGCGTCACCCGCGGCGCCAGCCAGCCACCTTCGCCGATCACGCTGCGGGCACCGATCACGCAGTGGGCACCCAGGGTGACATTGGCCCCGATGCGTGCGCCGCTTTCGATGACCACGAAGGGCCCGATGCAGGCACTGGCATCGACCTGGGCATCCTCCGCCACCACGGCGCTGGGATGAATACCCGCCACAGCCTTGGGTTTGGGATCGAACAGGTGCGAAATGCGCGCATACGCCAGGTAAGGGTCAGCGACGATCAGAGCGTTACCGGCGAAGCCTTCGGCATCCGCCGCCTTCAGCAACACCGCTGCAGCCTGGCTGTGCTCCAGGTACTTGCGGTACTGCGGATTGGCGAGAAAGCTCAATTGACCGGGGCCGGCCTCTTGCAAGGTCGCCAGCCCGGTAATCTGCACGGCCTCGGCGCCCTGGAGGGTGGCGCCGAGCGCCTCGGCCAGCTGGCCGAGTGTCATGGTCACGGTCATATCAACGCGCTTGGTTCATGCGCTCGATGACTTGGCGGGTGATGTCGTACTGAGGTTTGACATCGATGACCGCACCGCGCTCGAGGACCAGGTCGTAGCCGCCCTTTTTGATCACTTCCTCGACAGCACCGTCCAGCTTGGGCTTGAGCTGCTTGAGCATGTCACGATCGGCGACGGCCTTGGCTTCGTTCAGCTCCTTGGACTGGAACTGGAAGTCGCGTGCCTTCTGCTTGAATTCGAGCTCCAGGCGCTCACGCTCCTGTTGCTGCATCTTGTCACCACCCTTGATCAGACGGTCCTGGATGCCTTTGGCGCTGCTTTCCAGGGTTTTGAGCTTGGTCAGCTGCGGGCCGAACTTCTTCTCGGCATCGACGGCGTACTTCTTGGCCGCGTCGGATTCGAGCAGGGCCATCTGATAGTTCAGTACGGCAACCTTCATTTCAGCGAAAGCCGGGGTGGCGACCAGCGCCGCAGCCACGAGGGCCAATTGGGTCAACTTACGCACGATGCACTCCTGGATAAACCGTTGTTTGAGCAAGGGCCGACCTTAGAAGGTCTGGCCCAGAGAGAATTGGAACACCTGGGTATCGGCGTCGTCCGGCTTCTTCACCGGCATCGCCAAGCTGAAGCTCAGCGGGCCGAGTGCGGTGATCCAGGTTACGCCCAGGCCCACCGAGCTGGCCATGCCCGAGAAACCGACCTTCTCGCAGTCCGGCTTGCTACCGCAATTGGTGTCGAAGACGTTACCCACGTCCCAGAACACGGAAGTGCGCAGCGAACGCTGATCCTTGACGAATGGCAGTGGGAACAACAGCTCTACACCACCCTGGACCAGCACGTTGCCACCGAACGGCAGCGGATCCTGGTCCGGGTCACGAACGGTGCCGTCCCGTGTACCATCGCTCGGCGTACTGCGTGGGCCCAGGCTGCTGTCCTTGAAGCCACGTACGGAGTTGAAACCACCCGCATAGTAGTTCTCGTAGAACGGCAGGCCGGAAGTGCCACCGAAACCATCACCATAGCCCAACTCGGTGTGCAGGCGCAGGGTGTAGTCGTTGTTGATCGGCTGGAACAGCTGGCCGCGGTAGTCGAGCTTGTAGAACGACAGGTCGCTGCCCGGAATGGTGGACTCCAGGGTCAGGCTCTGGGAATGACCCCGGGTCGCCAGTACGCCTTTGTTCAGGGTGGACTCGGACCAGCCGATGGATGCCTTGAAGTTGAGGAAGTTGTCGCCCTCTTCGTCCAGGAAGTCGAAGATCTCGTCGACGGTGTACTTACCGGTCTTGATCTTGTCCTGCTGCACGCTCAAGCCGTAGGTCAGGCGCGAGGTTTCGCTGATCGGGTAGCCCAGGCTGACGCCTGCACCCAGGCTGTCCACCGCATAGCTGGCCACGTCGACGTCGAGGTCATCGTAGTCGGTGCTGCGGTAGAAGGCGTTGTAGCCCAGGCTCACACCATCGGCGGTGAAGTAGGGATCGACGTAGCCGAAGTTGTAACGGGTCTGGTATTCCGAACGGGTCAGGCCGATGGACACCTTGTTACCGGTACCGAGGAAGTTGCTCTGGCTGATCGAGCCACCGAGGATCAGACCGGCGCTCTGGGCGAAACCGACGCTGGCGGTGATCGAGCCGGACGCCTGTTCCTCGACGCTGTAGTTGACGTCGACCTGGTCGTCGGTGCCAGGCACCGGCGGCGTCTCGACGTTGACTTCCTTGAAGAAGCCCAGACGCTCGAGACGGGTCTTGGACTGGTCGATCAGGTAGGTCGAAGCCCAGCCACCTTCCATCTGGCGCATCTCGCGACGCAGCACTTCGTCTTCGGTCTTGGTGTTGCCGCGGTAGTTGATGCGGTTGACGTAGGCACGCTTGCCCGGGTCGACCACGAACATGATGTCGACGGTGTGGTCTTCGTCGTTGGCCTGAGGCACGCCGTTGACGTTGGCGAAGGTATAACCTTCGTTACCCAGGCGGCGGGTGATCAGGTCGGAGGTCGAGGTCATCACCTTGCGCGAGAACACCTGGCCTGGCTGCACCAGCAGCAGCGACTTGACCTGGTCTTCCGGCACTTTGAGGTCGCCGGAGAGCTTCACGTCGCGGACGGTGTACTTCTCGCCTTCGTTGATGTTGACGGTGATGTAGACGTGTTTCTTGTCCGGGGTGATCGATACCTGGGTGGACGCGATGTCCATGTTGATGTAACCGCGGTCCAGGTAGTAGGAACGCAGGCGCTCCAGGTCGCCGGAGAGTTTCTCGCGGGCATACTTGTCGTCGTTCTTGAAGAACGACAGCCAGTTGGTGGTGTGCAGTTCGAACAGCTGCCCCAGGGTCTCGTCGTCGAACACGTTGTTGCCGACGATGTTGATGTGCTGGATGGCAGCGACGGTGCCTTCGTTGATCTTGATCTTCAGCGCCACCCGGTTGCGCGGCTGTGGCACCACCTCGGCATCGACCTCGGCCGAGTAGCGGCCCTGGGCCACGTACTGGCGCTGCAGCTCGTTACGCACGCCTTCGAGGGTGGCCCGCTGGAAGATCTCGCCTTCGGCCAGGCCCGACTGTTTCAAGCCCTTCATCAGGTCTTCGGTGCTGATCGCCTTGTTGCCTTCGATCTCGATACCGGACACCGAGGGGCGCTCGACCACGTTGATGATCAGGACGTTGCCGTCACGGTCCAGCTGGATGTCCTGGAAGAAGCCGGTCTTGAACAGCGAACGGGTCGACTCCACCAGGCGCCGATCATCGGCCTGATCACCCACGTTCAGGGGCAAGGCGCCAAAGACGCTGCCGGCGGACACCCGCTGCAGGCCGTTGACTCGGATATCGGAGATGGTGAAGGACTCGGCGTGAACTTCAGCGATCATCAGTGCGGACATGACCGCAGTTAGCAGCAGACGTTTCATGAAGTCCTTTTATTCCAACTGGCAATAAACAACCTGCCGCAAAAAGGCGGCAGGTTCGCAATTGAGCGAAGCTTTTATAGTCGACCCAGATCGTTGATCAGGGCGAGCAACATCACCCCTATGACCAAACTGATACCGATCTGGACCCCCCAACCTTGCACCCGATCCGACAACGGGCGACCGCGCGCCCACTCGACCAGGTAGAACAGCAAATGCCCCCCATCCAACACG
Source organism: Pseudomonas putida (assembly GCF_004357765.1). Classification (GTDB taxonomy): domain Bacteria; phylum Pseudomonadota; class Gammaproteobacteria; order Pseudomonadales; family Pseudomonadaceae; genus Aquipseudomonas; species Aquipseudomonas putida_U. The sequence continues at coordinate 58,105 of NZ_SMTE01000004.1, forward strand.
GGGATGGGCAGCAGGTTAAGAACCCCCAGGCTTATGCTCAGGTAGGCCAGGAAATTCAGGAAATCCCCCACGCCGGACTGGGCTGAAGCGCCCGCCACTTTAGCAATGGTTATCGGTCCACTCAAGTTTTTTACCGAGAGCTCCCCGAACAGCATTTTCTTCAGCGAGTCGAGGGTGAGCACGCTCATGTTCCAGGTTCGCGACAGGCCTTGGCCTACCGCATCCAGCGGCCCATAGCTGACCTCACGGAGCATGTCGGCCGGCCATTGCGCAGCTTTGACGCCCGCACCCAGATAGCCTCCGGAGGACTTGCCCTCGCCGTGACGAGCCAAGGTCACCGGCACCTCCAACTGCGCACCGTCGCGCTCGACCCGCAAGGTGACCTTTGTTTCCGGGCGAGCGCGCACGGCGTCCACCCACTGCTGCCAGTCCCCCACCGCGACACCATCGAGGGCCAGCAACGTATCGCCGACTTGCAGCCCCGCAGCCGCTGCCGGGCTCTTGGGCGCGATCTCGGCGAGCACCGGCGCAACCGAAGGACGCCACGGGCGCACACCAAGGGATTGAATCGGATCAGGCTCGTCAGCCCCCTTGAGCCAGGCATCGAGTTTGATCTGCAACTGATGTTCGGCGCTGGCGCCGTCGTCACGCACACCGACCTGCAGGGTGCCGCTCTCGCCCAAACGACGAACCAACTGCAGGTTGACCGCCGACCAACCACTGGTCGGCTCGCCATCGATGGAGACGATCTCCTGGCCGGCCACCAGACCGGCCGACGCAGCCAGGCTGCCCGGCTCGACTGCACCGACCACCGGACGGACCTGCTGAGTCCCGAGCATGGCCAGGACCCAGAAGAACAGGATCGCCAGAAGGAAGTTGGCGATCGGCCCCGCCGCGACGATAGCGATACGCTGGCGCACCGACTTGCGATTGAAGGCCTGCTCGACCAACGCCGGCGGCACCTCGCCCTCGCGCTCGTCGAGCATCTTCACGTAACCGCCCAGAGGAATAGCCGCCACCACGAACTCGGTGCCGTGCTTGTCGTGCCAGCGCAGCAAGGGAGTGCCGAAGCCGACCGAGAAGCGCAGCACCTTGACCCCACAGCGGCGCGCCACCCAGAAGTGGCCGAACTCGTGGAAAGTGACCAGAACACCCAGGGCCACCAGGGTGCCGATAATCATGTAGAGCGCAGTCATGTCTATCTCCGAATGACGTTCAGCGGAACCTGGAGGCCAACGGCATCAGCGGCCGTGACGCCTCAGCCATTCCCGGGACAGCTCCCGGGCCCGCTGGTCGGCGGCGAACACCGCATCCAGCGTAGGCAGCGCCACCACCGGTTCCTGGTCGAGCACCTGTTCGATCATACCCGCGATTTCCGGGAAGCGGATACGCCGCTGGAGAAACGCCTCCACGGCGACTTCGTTTGCCGCATTGAGTACCGCCGGGGCGCTGTTACCAGCCTCGGCAGCCTGCCGCGCCAGACGCAGGCAGGGGAAGCGCTGTTCGTCGGGGGCCTGGAAGTCCAGGCGAGCGATGGCGAACAGGTCAAGCGGAGCCACTCCCGAATCGATCCGTTCAGGCCATGCCAGGGCGTTGGCGATGGGGGTACGCATGTCCGGATTGCCCAACTGGGCCAGCACCGAACCATCCACATAATCGACCAGGGAGTGGATGACGCTCTGCGGATGCACCACTACCTCGACCTTGGCAGGCGCCGCATCGAACAACCAGCAGGCCTCGATCAGTTCCAGGCCCTTGTTCATCATGCTGGCCGAGTCCACCGAGATCTTGCGGCCCATCGACCAGTTCGGATGAGCGCAGGCCTGCTCGGGCGTGACATCCACCAGCGCAGCCTGGGACGTTTCGCGAAACGGCCCACCCGAGGCGGTCAACAGAATGCGCCTCACGCCCACCTGGCCGAGACCACGGGCGTAGTCGCCGGGCAGGCACTGGAAGATCGCATTGTGCTCGCTGTCGATCGGTAACAGCACGGCACCACTGCGCCGCACCGCCTCCATGAACAGCGCGCCGGACATGACCAGGGCTTCCTTGTTGGCCAGCAACACTTTCTTGCCGGCTTCCACCGCAGCCAAGGTCGGGCGCAGGCCGGCGGCACCGACGATGGCCGCCATCACGGCATCCACCTCGGCGGCCGCAGCTACCTGACACAACCCCGCCTCGCCCACCAGCACCTCGGTGGTGCAACCGGCGCCGGTCAGGCCGTCACGCAGGCGCGCGGCCTGCTCGGCCGCCGGCACCACGGCGAACGCCGGGCGATGACGCAGGCACAGGGCGAGCAACTCGTCGATGCGCGAATAGCCGCTGAGGGCGAACACTTCATATCGATCAGGGTGACGGGCAATCACGTCCAGCGTGCTGAGGCCGATCGAACCGGTGGCGCCCAATACGGTGATGCGCTGCACTGCACTCACATCACACCCCATTCGGCAGCCCACAGCAGCACGGCGAACAGCGGAATGGCCGCGGTCAGGCTGTCGATGCGATCGAGCACGCCACCATGACCCGGCAACAGATTGCTGCTGTCCTTGATACCGGAACGGCGCTTGAACATGCTCTCGGTCAGGTCACCCACCACCGAGGACATGACCACCAGCGCCGCGCCCAGCAGACCCAGGAGGATCTGGCCGAAGCCCCAATCACGGTTCAGGCCGACCACCAGGGTGATCAGCAGGCTCAACGCAAGACCGCCATATAAGCCTTCCCAGCTCTTGCCTGGGCTGACCTGGGGTGCCAGCTTGCGCTTGCCGAACTTGCGCCCGGAGAAGTAAGCACCGATGTCGGCGGACCATACCAGCACCATGACCGAGAGGATCAGCCAGTTGCCCAACGGCCAGTGCTTGAGCAGCAACAGCCCCTGCCAGGCAGGCAGCAACACCAACAGGCCGATCAGCAGTCGGCAGGCGGCACTGGCCCACAACTCACTGGTACGAGGGAACGTCAGCACCAGCCAGGTCGCCACGGCCCACCAGATCACCGACGCCCCCAGCACCCAGGGGGCCAGCTCTGGGAGGATGTACAGCAACATCAGCGCCCCGGCGACGACAGCGGCATAAGCAATGCGCAGCGGCTGGGCCATCAACCCAGCCAGGCGCGCCCACTCCCAGGCACCCAGTGTCACGACGAAACCGATGAACAGGGCGAAATCCCCACCGTTGAGCAGGAAGAATCCACCCACTGCGATCGGCAGCAGAATCAGCGCGGTAATGATGCGTTGTTTAAGCATTAAGCACGAGCTCCAGCCTCGACCTGCTCGCTGGTCTTACCGAAGCGGCGCTGGCGCGAAGCGAAATCGGCCAGGGCGTTGCGCATGGCCTCGTGTTTGAAGTCCGGCCAGAAAAGGTCGGAGAAATACAGCTCGGCATAGGCTAACTGCCACAGCAGGAAGTTGCTGATGCGGTGTTCGCCACCGGTACGAATGCACAGGTCAGGCAATGGCAGCTCGCCGGTTGCCAGGCAGGTCTGCAACAATCCAGGCGTGATGTCGTCCGGACGCAGATGCCCGGCCTGCACTTCACGCGCCAGGCGCTGGGCGGCCTGGGCGATATCCCATTGACCACCGTAGTTGGCGGCGATCTGCAGGATGAAGCGATTGTTGCCTGCGGTCAGCGCTTCGGCTTCGCGCATGGCGGCCTGCAGCTCAGGATGGAAACGCGAACGATCACCGATGATACGCAGGCTGATCCTGTTCTCGTTGAGACGCTTGGCCTCGCGACGCAAGGCCGAGAAGAACAGCTCCATCAGGGCACCGACCTCATCGGCCGGACGCTGCCAGTTCTCACTGGAGAAGGCGAACAGGGTCAGTACCTCGACCCCGGCCTCGGCGCACACCTCGATGACTGCACGCACCGCATCGACGCCGGCCTTGTGCCCGGCGACGCCGGGCAAAAGGCGCTTCTTCGCCCAGCGATTGTTGCCATCCATGATGATCGCGACGTGACGCGGCACCGATGAAGGTGCCGCCAGCTTGGTCTTTTCCATTAAAAAACCTCGGCCTCAGACGGCCATCAGGTCCTTTTCCTTGGCTTTGAACGCAGCATCGACCTCGGCGACATACTTGTCGGTCAGCTTCTGGATCTCGTCAGCAGCGCGACGCTCTTCGTCTTCGCTGATTTCCTTGTCCTTGGTCAGCTTCTTCAGATCGGCCAGGGCATCACGACGCACGTTGCGCACCGCGACCTTGGCGTCTTCGGCAACCCCACTGGCCTGCTTGGTGTAGCCCTTGCGGGTTTCCTCGGTGAGGGCCGGCATCGGTACACGGATGGTGGTACCGGCGCTGGACGGGTTCAGACCCAGGTCCGAGGTCAGGATGGCCTTTTCGATGGCCGCGCTGAGATTCTTGTCGTGGGCGACGATCTTCAGGGTGCGGGCGTCTTCGACGGTGATCGCGGCTACCTGGTTCAGCGGCATCTCGCTACCCCATGCCGGGACCTTGACGCTGTCCAGGATGCTTGGGTGGGCGCGACCGGTGCGGATCGCCGCCAGGTTGCGCGCCAGGGCCTCGATGGACTTGCCCATGCGCTCCTGGGCGTCTTTCTTGATGTCGTTGATCATGCTTGGCCTTCCTCGATCAGAGTACCTTCAGCGCCACCGACCACGATGTTCAGCAGGGCGCCAGGCTTGTTCATGTTGAATACCCGCAATGGCATCTTGTGGTCACGGCACAAGCAGATTGCGGTCAGGTCCATGACGCCGAGCTTGCGATCCAGCACCTCATCGTAGGTCAGGTGATCGAACTTCTCGGCGTGCGGGTCCTTGAATGGATCGGCAGTGTACACACCATCGACCTTGGTCGCCTTCAGCACCACGTCGGCATCGATTTCGATGGCGCGCAGGCAGGCCGCGGAGTCGGTGGTGAAGAACGGATTGCCGGTACCGGCGGAGAAAATTACCACATCCCCGGAGTTGAGGTGGCGAATAGCTTTGCGACGATCGTAATGGTCGGTCACGCCCACCATGGAAATGGCCGACATCACCAGGGCCGGGATGTTCGAGCGCTCAAGCGCATCGCGCATGGCCAGGCCGTTCATCACGGTGGCGAGCATGCCCATGTGGTCGCCGGTGACGCGATCCATGCCGGCTGCGCTGAGTGCGGCACCGCGGAACAGGTTGCCACCACCGATCACCAGACCGACCTGGACACCGATCCCCACCAACTGGCCGACTTCAAGGGCCATGCGATCCAGCACCTTCGGGTCGATCCCGAAGTCTTCCGAGCCCATCAGGGCCTCGCCGCTAAGTTTGAGCAAAATGCGTTTATAGCGAGGTTGGCGACCACTCACCTGCTGAGCCATTGCGAGTCTCTCCTGCGGCGTACTTTTAGAAAATTCGTGCGGGCTGTTTACAGCCTGCTAACTGTAGCGTGGCACCGCTTCGGTGCCAGCGGAGATGAGCCGGATAAACCCTTCTCCGTTTTGACAAAGAGGCTGCGCGCGTGAGCGGGCAGCCTCTTTGGGGCGACAGACGGGGCTGTCTTACTGCTTGGCAGCAGCGACCTGAGCGGCAACTTCAGCAGCGAAGTCGTCGACTGGCTTCTCGATGCCTTCGCCAACCTTGAAGTAGGTGAAGGAAACGATTTCAGCACCGGCTTTCTTGGCCAGCGCGCCAACCTTGACTTCCGGATCCATGACGAAAGCTTGCTCTTTCAGCGAAGCTTCGGCTTTGAACTTGGCGATACGGCCGTTGATCATGTTCTCAACGATGTTTTCCGGCTTGCCAGCGATCTTGTCGGCGTTCAGCTGCAGGAAGACGTTCTTCTCGCGCTCGATGGCCTCTGGGGAAATTTCCGAGGCATCCAGGAACTCTGGGTTCGAAGCCGCAACGTGCATGGCGATGTTCTTGGCCAGCTCGACGTCACCGCCTTTCAGAACGACGGCAGCACCGATCTTGTTGCCGTGCAGGTAGGCGCCGACAACGTCGCCCTCGACACGTACCAGACGACGGATGTTGACGTTTTCGCCGCACTTGGCGACCAGGGCTTCACGAGCAGCTTCACGCGAGGCGATCAGCGGAGCAGCGTCGGTCAGCTTCTGGGCGAAGGCTTCTTCGAGGCTTTCGGCGACGAAGTTCTTGAAGTCGTCTTGCAGGGCCAGGAAGTCGGTCTGCGAGTTGACTTCCAGCAGGACGGCCGACTTGCCGTCGGTCTTGACTGCGATGGCGCCTTCGGCGGCTACGTTGCCAGCCTTTTTGGCGGCCTTGATGGCGCCCGAGGCACGCATGTCGTCAATGGCTTTTTCGATGTCGCCGCCGGCCTTTTCCAGGGCCTTCTTGCAATCCATCATGCCTTCGCCGGTACGCTCGCGCAGTTCTTTGACCAGCGCTGCAGTAATTGCTGCCATTTCAAAATCCTCTTGGAAAGTTTTTCAACCATTCCACCCGCTCTTCACGGGCGTTAAATTCTGCAAATCGCTGCTGTTACATCAACCCGAGCATGATGCCGGGCCATGGCTGACAGCAGGATTTCAAGGTGGCAAAAAGGGGGCAAAGCCCCCTTTTCGCGTGCCAAGTAGACGCTAGCGTCTATTACTCGGCAGCAGGTGCAGCCGCTTCTTCAGCGTAGACTTCGGTGCCGCCGGCAACGTTGTTGCGGCCGCGGATGATGGCGTCAGCCATCGAAGTCATGTACAGCTCGATGGCGCGGATGGCGTCGTCGTTACCTGGGATCACGTAGTCAACGCCTTCTGGGCTGCTGTTGGTATCGACAACGCCGATGACCGGGATGCCCAGCTTGTTGGCTTCGGTGATGGCAATGCGCTCGTGGTCGACGTCGATCACGAACAGGGCATCAGGCAGGCCGCCCATGTCCTTGATACCACCCAGGCTACGATCCAGTTTTTCCAGATCGCGCGAACGCATCAGGGCTTCTTTCTTGGTCAGCTTGGCAAAGGTGCCATCTTCGGCCTGGGTTTCCAGGTCGCGCAGACGCTTGATCGAGGCGCGGATGGTTTTGTAGTTGGTCAGCATGCCGCCCAACCAACGGTGATCAACGTATGGCGAACCTGCGCGAGCAGCTTGCTCGGCGACGATCTTGCCAGCGGAACGCTTGGTGCCGACGAACAGGATCTTGTTCTTGCCCTGAGCCAGGCGCTCTACGAACGCCAGGGCGTCGTTGAACATCGGCAGGGTTTTTTCCAGGTTGATGATGTGGATCTTGTTACGCGCGCCGAAAATGAACTTGCCCATTTTCGGGTTCCAGTAACGGGTCTGGTGGCCGAAGTGCACACCGGCCTTCAGCATATCGCGCATGTTGACTTGGGACATGATAGTTCCTTGATAAGTCGGGTTGGGCCTCCACGTATCCCAATGACCAACCCACGCTCCCGAACCGAGGTTCGAAGGTAAACGGGGCACCCAGGCCATCGTGTCGACACGTGTGTGGGTTTGAGCTCCCGGGGACCTCCCCCGAAAGCGGCGCATGTTATACCACAGACCGCAGGCAAACGGAACCCAGTTAGAGCAGCCGCAAGCAGCAAGCGACAAGCAGCCAGAAAAAGCATCCACTTGCAGCATCCACTTGCAGCATCCACTTGCAGCTTGCAGCTTGCAGCATCCACTTGCAGCTTGCAGCTTGCAGCTTGCAGCTTGCAGCTTGCAGCTCTGATAGAATATGGCCTTTCCCGTTTTTTCGCGCCCAAGATGGCGCCGTAGAGAGCCTGCAATGACCGTTACCATCAAGACCGCAGAAGACATCGAGAAGATGCGCATCGCCGGCCGCCTGGCCGCCGAAGTGCTGGAAATGATCGAGGAACACGTCAAGCCCGGCGTTACCACCGAAGAACTCGACCGCCTGTGCCACGACTACATCGTCAACGTCCAACAGGCCATTCCGGCGCCGCTCAACTACAAGGGCTTCCCCAAGTCCATCTGCACGTCGGTCAACCACGTGGTCTGCCACGGCATTCCCGGTGAAAAGCCGCTCAAGGATGGCGATACGTTGAACATCGACGTCACCGTCATCAAGGATGGCTACCACGGCGACACCAGCCGCATGTTCCACGTCGGCACCGTACCGGCCTGGGCCGAGCGCCTGTCCAAGGTCACCCAGGAGTGCATGTACAAGGCCATCGAGCTGGTCAAGCCGGGCTGCCGCCTGGGCGACATCGGCGAAGTGATCCAGAAGCACGCCGAGAAGAACGGTTTCTCGGTGGTGCGCGAGTTCTGCGGCCACGGCATCGGCAAGGTGTTCCACGAAGAGCCGCAGATTCTCCACTACGGCAAGGCCGGCACCGGCATGGAACTCAAGGAAGGCATGACCTTCACCATCGAACCGATGATCAACCAGGGCAAGGCCGACACCAAGGTGCTGGGCGACGGCTGGACCGCCATCACCAAGGACCGCAAGCTCTCGGCCCAGTGGGAACACACCCTGGTGGTGACCGCTACCGGCTATGAGATCTTCACCCTGCGCAAGGACGACACCATCCCGCGCACTTCGGCCTGACCTACCCGGCCACTCTACGACAGGAACGCGACAGCATGCCCCAGGTGGATTCCGAGCTGTTCGACCGCGGCCAGTTCCAGGCGGAACTGGCCCTCAAGGCGAGCCCCATCGCCGCCTTCAAGAAGGCCATCCGCCAGGCAGGCGAGGTGCTCGACAGGCGTTTTCGCGAAGGCCGCGAGATCCGCGGACTGGTCGAGGATCGCGCCTGGCTCGTCGACAACATCCTGCAACAGGCCTGGAAGCAGTTCGACTGGGGCGACTGCAGCGATATCGCCCTGGTAGCCGTCGGCGGCTACGGTCGCGGCGAGTTGCACCCGCATTCGGACATCGACCTGCTGATCCTGCTCGACGCCGCCGAGCATGAGCAATACCGCGACGCAATAGAGCGCTTCCTGACCTTGCTCTGGGACATCGGCCTGGAAGTCGGCCAGAGCGTGCGCACCGTCGATGAATGCGCCGAGCAGGCCCGTGCCGACCTGACGGTGATCACCAACCTGATGGAAAGCCGCACCATCGCCGGCCCCGAAGCCCTGCGCCAGCGCATGCTGGAGGTGACCAGCACCGCCAACATGTGGCCAAGCCGGGAGTTTTTCCTGGCCAAGCGCGCCGAACTCAAGGCGCGCCACCACAAATACAACGACACCGAGTACAACCTCGAGCCCAACGTCAAGGGCTCCCCCGGCGGCCTTCGCGACATCCAGACAGTGCTGTGGGTCGCCCGTCGCCACTACGGCACCTTGAACCTGCACGCCCTGGCCGGCGAAGGCTTCCTGCTGGAGAGCGAGAACGAGTTGCTGGCTTCGTCCCAAGATTTCCTGTGGAAGGTGCGCTACGCCCTGCACATGCTGGCCGGACGGGCCGAGGACCGTCTGCTGTTCGATCACCAGCGCAGCATCGCCGCGTTGCTGGGCTACAGCGACGAGAACCCCAAGCGCGCCATCGAACAGTTCATGCAGCAGTACTACCGGGTGGTGATGAGCATCAGCCAGCTGTGCGATCTGATCATCCAGCACTTCGAGGAGGTCATCCTCGCCGACGACGACAGCGGCACCACCCAGCCCTTGAATGCCCGCTTCCGCCTACACGACGGCTATATCGAGGCGGTCAATCCGAACGTATTCAGACGCACCCCGTTCGCCATGCTGGAAATCTTCGTGCTGATGGCCCAGCACCCGGAAATCAAGGGCGTACGCGCCGATACCGTGCGCCTGTTGCGCGAGCACAGGCACCTGATCGACGAAACGTTCCGCAACGACATCCGCAACACCAGCCTGTTCATCGAACTGTTCAAGTGCGAAGTCGGCATCCACCGCAACCTGCGAAGGATGAACCGCTACGGCATCCTCGGCCGCTACCTGCCGGAGTTCGGCCTGATCGTCGGACAGATGCAGCACGACCTGTTTCACATCTATACCGTCGACGCACACACCCTCAATCTCATCAAGCACCTGCGCAAGCTGCAGTACACGCCGGTGTCCGAGAAATTCCCGCTGGCCAGCAAGCTCATGGGCCGTCTGCCCAAGCCTGAGCTGATCTACCTGGCCGGCCTGTACCACGACATCGGCAAGGGCCGCCAGGGCGACCACTCCGAGCTCGGGGCGGTGGACGCGCAGAAGTTCTGCGAGCGCCACCAGTTGCCGGCCTGGGATTCGCGGCTGATCGTCTGGCTGGTGCAGAACCACCTGGTGATGTCCACCACCGCCCAGCGCAAAGACCTCTCAGACCCGCAAGTCATCAACGACTTTGCCCTGCACGTCGGTGACGAGACGCGTCTGGACTACCTCTACGTGCTGACCGTGGCCGATATCAATGCCACCAACCCCAGCCTGTGGAACTCCTGGCGCGCCAGCCTGCTGCGCCAGCTCTACAGCGAGACCAAGCGCGCATTGCGCCGCGGCCTGGAAAACCCGCTGGACCGGGAAGAACAGATCCGCCAGACGCAAAGTGCGGCGCTGGATATTCTCGTTCGCGAAGGCACCGATCCGGACGACGTCGAACAGCTCTGGTCGCAACTGGGGGACGACTACTTCCTCAAGCACACCGCCGCCGACGTGGCCTGGCACAGCGATGCGATCCTCCAGCAGCCATCTGACGGCGGACCGCTGGTGCTGATCAAGGAAACCACACAGCGCGAGTTCGAAGGCGGTACGCAAATCTTCATCTATGCGCCCGACCAGCACGACTTCTTTGCCGTGACCGTAGCCGCGATGTCACAGCTGAACCTGAACATCCATGATGCGCGGATCATCACCTCGAGCAGCCAGTTCACCCTCGACACCTACATCGTGCTCGACAACGATGGCGGCTCGATCGGCGACAACCCGCAGCGGGTACAGCAGATCCGTGACGGCCTGACCGAAGCGCTGCGCAACCCCGAGGACTACCCGACCATCATCCAACGCCGGGTGCCACGCCAGCTCAAGCATTTCACCTTTGCCCCACAGGTGACCATCCACAACGATGCACAGCGGCCGGTGACCATCCTCGAGATCACCGCCCCCGATCGCCCAGGCCTGCTGGCGCGCATCGGGCGGATCTTCCTGGAGTTCGACCTGTCGTTGCAAAATGCCAAGATCGCCACCCTGGGCGAGCGCGTGGAAGACGTGTTCTTCATCACCGATGCCGACAACCAGCCGCTTTCCGACCCGCAATTGTGCAGCCGCCTGCAGGAAGCCATCGTCCAGCAGTTGCAGGCCGGCCAGGGCAGCGACGCCAGCCCCGCCCGCGTGACCTTTTAACGATTAGACAGACGATTGACGAGACCTTGCGCCGATGAACCATGCCTTGACCCAGCTGCAGCCCTACCCGTTCGAGAAGCTCCGTGCCCTGCTGGGCAGTGTCACCCCTGCCGCGGGTAAACGCGCCATCGCTCTGTCGATCGGCGAGCCTAAGCACGAATCACCGGCGTTCGTCGCCAAGGCCATGGCCGACAACCTCGATAAACTGGCCGTCTACCCCAGCACCATCGGCCTGCCAGCCTTGCGCCAGGCCATTGCCCAGTGGTGCGAGCGCCGTTTCGGTGTGCCTGCCGGCTGGTTGGACGCCGATCGACACGTGCTGCCGGTCAATGGCACTCGCGAGGCGCTGTTCGCCTTCACCCAGGCGGTGGTCAACCGCGCCGATGACGGTCTGGTGATCAGCCCCAACCCGTTCTACCAGATCTACGAAGGTGCCGCCCTGCTGGCGGGAGCCACCCCGCACTACCTGCCGTGCCTGGAAAACAACGGTTTCAATCCTGACTTCGATGCCGTGCCGGCGCATGTCTGGAAGCGCTGTCAGATCCTGTTCCTCTGCTCGCCAGGCAACCCCACCGGTGCCCTGGTGCCGATGGACACGCTGAAGAAGCTGATCGCCCTGGCTGACGAGCACAACTTCGTGATCGCCGCCGACGAGTGCTACAGCGAACTGTACTTCGACGAAGACGCGCCACCTCCCGGCCTGCTGACCGCCTGCGCCGAGCTGGGTCGTAGCGACTTCAAGCGCTGCGTGGTATTCCACAGCCTGTCCAAGCGCTCCAACCTGCCAGGGCTACGCTCGGGCTTCGTGGCCGGCGACGCCGAAATCATCAAGCCGTTCCTGCTGTACCGCACCTATCACGGTTGCGCCATGCCGGTACAAACTCAGCTGGCCAGCATCGCCGCCTGGCAGGACGAGGCCCACGTGCGCGAGAACCGTGACCAGTACCGGGCCAAGTACGATGCCGTACTGGACATTCTGCAGCCGGTAATGGACGTGCAGCGCCCGGACGGTAGCTTCTACCTCTGGGCCAAGGTGCCAGGCAGCGACGCCGACTTCACCCGCGACCTGTTCGAGGCGCAGCACGTGACCGTGGTCCCAGGCTCGTACCTGTCGCGCGAAGTGGACGGCGTCAACCCAGGCGCCGGGCGGGTACGCATGGCCCTGGTCGCGCCACTGGCCGAATGCATCGAGGCAGCGGAGCGGATTCGCACGTTCCTGCAGAGCCGCTGATCAGGCTGGGGGCGCGTTGCGCCCCTGCTTGCCCGCGAATGGCCTCGGTCAGAACTACTTGACCGGCCCCAGGTTGGCCTCGCTCATGTCCAGCTCACCCAGCACCTGACGCACCACCTCATCGCCGACCTGGTGCTGACGGTGCAGGTTGTACAGTTCCAGCCGCTGCGCCCGCAACGCTCGCAGACGCAAACGACGCTCCAGCAAGTCCATTTGTTCGGCCAGTGCCCGCGCCTCGGCGGTGTCGTTGTAACTGTCCAGTTCAGCTCGGTATTCGGCCATCAGCCGCGCTTTGAGCTCGGTCGCCAGGGTGGCTTGGGCCGCATCCTGAGGCGCGTTGGCATCGATGACTTCTTCAGCCTCAAGGGCGTGGATCGCCGCCTCTACCGTACGTCGCCAGGCTTCCTGCACTTCCTGGTGCAGTCGCTCGTCCGGACTGCGGGTCACACCACGAAGCAGCAAAGGCAGGGCGATGCAGGCGCAGATCAACGACAGCAGGATCACCCCGGCGGCAATGAATATGAGCAAATCACGCTCAGGGAAGGCCTTGCCGGCGCCGATCAGCAGCGGCACCGACATCACGCCTGCCAGGGTGACCGCACCGCGTACGCCGCCCAAGGTCAGCAACCAGCAGGAACGCATGGTCGGCACCAGCACCAGTTCCGGCTTGCCGCGCCAACGGCGCACCACGCCAATGGCCCGCCAGATGCTCTGCACCCAGACGAAGCGCAACAGGATCAGTGCGCCGAAGATCGCCACCACGTCCAGGCAACGCCAGGCCAAGGTTGGCCACAGCGTGGCTTCGTGACTGACGACAGCCTTGATGATGTCTGGCAGTTGCAGGCCCAGCAGCAGGAAGATCAGGCCATTGAAGGCGAACTCCAGCAGCGCCCAGACGCTGCGATTGAGCAGTCGGGTACTGGTCTGACGCGGCAACAGGTCGAGCCAGCTCTGCATCATGCCTGCCGCCACCGCCGAAAGAATTCCCGACACACCCAGGCGTTCGGCCAGCACATAGGCGGCGAACGGCAACAGCAGCATGAACACCACATGGGTCGCCGGATCGTCCCAGCCGCGGGCGATCATCCAGGTACGCAGGCGACCGATCAGCCAGCTCAAGGCCACCCCGACCGCCAGACCGCCAAGGGCCACCAGCACGAAGCTCAAACTGGCATCGGCCAGCGAGAACGCGCCGGTGATGGCTGCAGCCAGGGCGAACTTGAAGGTGACCAGGCCAGAAGCGTCGTTCATCAGCGCTTCGCCTTGCAGCATGTGCATCAGCGGCGTGGGCAGTCGATCCTGAGCGATGGCCGAGACTGCCACGGCATCGGTGGGCGAGAGCACCGCCGCCAGGGCGAAGGCCACCGCCAGCGGGATCGACGGCAGCAGCCAATGGATGAAGTAACCCGCCCCTACCACGGTGAACAACACCAGGCCCACGGCCAATGCCACCACCGGGCCTCGAATGCGCCAAAGCGCGCGTTTGGGAATGCGCCAGCCGTCAGCGAACAGCAGCGGCGGCAAGAACAGAAACAGGAACAGCTCGGGATTGAGGGTGACATGCAGACCAAGGGTCGGCCAGGCCAACAGCGCACCGGCGGCAATCTGCACCAGGGGGAGCGGCAGCGGTATCACCCTGCCAAGCAGTTTCGAGAGGCTTACCAGCGTCAGCAGGATGAGGACGGTATAGGCGGACTGCATCCGTGAAAGCTTCCTTTGTGAATCTAGAACGACAGCGGGGCGAAACATCGCCATTGAAACAATATGTTAGCGCCGTCTGGCGAAACGGGGCCGCTGCACGATAGTCGCAAGTGGAGGGCAAATATGTAACATGATGATACTTGATGGCCAGGCTAGGACTGCTGGCAAGCATCTGCCCTCGCGGACTGGCAAGCAAGGCACATAACCGTACAATCGACCTTAACGAATAACGTTAAGCTTTTCGTTCATTAATGCGGCGAGGAACATTCTCGCGGTCGGGCAAGGCCGTCTACCTGTAGCAATCCCCGTCCTTCAGGGCGGGGAGGATGTCAACGGATCGGTACAGCGCCTGGTCGCCTGAGCCGTGCCTCGATGGAAACAGGACGTTGCAAGCGTGGCGCCGCGAGGATCGTTCCCGCATAATCCCGCGACTGACATTCGGCAACGGAGAGATTGGGGCGGCGCCTCCCCAATGAACACGATGACCTACACGCTCTACGGCATCAAAGCCTGCGATACCATGAAAAAAGCCCGCACCTGGCTCGAAGACCAGGCCATCGGCTACGAATTTCACGACTACAAGACCCAAGGCATCGACCGCGACAGCCTGAATCGCTGGTGCGACGAACACGGCTGGGAAGTCATCCTCAATCGTGCCGGCACCACCTTCCGCAAGCTAGACGACGCCAGCAAGGCCGATCTCGACCAGGCCAAGGCCGTTGAACTGATGCTGGCCCAGCCGTCGATGATCAAGCGCCCGGTGCTCGACCTCGGCAATCGCACCCTGGTCGGCTTCAAGCCCGACCTGTACGCCGCCGCGCTGGCCTGAACCGGTCTACGTTCCACCCCCTATTTCGCATGAGGTAATCCTATGTCCAACACTCTGTTCAGCCTGGCCTTCGGTGTCGGCTCCCAGAACCGCCAGGGCACCTGGCTGGAAGTCTTCTACGCTCAGCCTCTGGTCAACCCGAGCGCCGAACTGGTGGCCGCCGTTGCCCCGATCCTCGGTTACCAAGGTGGCAACCAGGCCATCACCTTCAGCAACGCCCAGGCCGCTCAGCTGGCCGAGGCCGTCAAGGGCGTCGACGCCGCCCAGGCCGCCCTGCTGACCCGTCTGGCAGAAAGCCACAAGCCGCTGGTCGCCACCGTATTGGCCGAAGATGCAGCCCTGACCTCGACGCCTGAGGCCTATCTCAAGCTGCACCTGCTCTCGCATCGCCTGGTCAAGCCGCACGGCGTGAGCCTGGCCGGCATCTTCCCGCTGCTGCCGAACGTGGCCTGGACCAACCAGGGTGCCGTCGATCTGAGCGAACTGGCCGAGTTGCAATTGGAAGCCCGCCTCAAGGGTGAACTGCTCGAAGTGTTCTCGGTCGACAAGTTCCCGAAAATGACCGACTACGTGGTTCCGGCTGGCGTGCGTATCGCCGACACTGCCCGTGTGCGCCTGGGCGCCTACATCGGCGAAGGCACCACCATCATGCACGAAGGCTTCGTCAACTTTAACGCTGGCACCGAAGGCCCAGGCATGATCGAGGGCCGCGTATCCGCTGGCGTATTCGTCGGCAAGGGGTCGGACCTGGGCGGCGGCTGCTCGACCATGGGCACCCTGTCCGGCGGCGGTAACATCGTCATCAAGGTGGGCGAAGGCTGCCTGATCGGTGCCAACGCCGGTATCG
Source organism: Pseudomonas putida (assembly GCF_004357765.1). Classification (GTDB taxonomy): domain Bacteria; phylum Pseudomonadota; class Gammaproteobacteria; order Pseudomonadales; family Pseudomonadaceae; genus Aquipseudomonas; species Aquipseudomonas putida_U. The sequence goes on from NZ_SMTE01000004.1 coordinate 73,909, forward strand.
GCATCCCGTTGGGCGACCGCAACACCGTGGAAGCCGGCCTGTACATCACCGCCGGTACCAAAGTGAACCTGCTGGACGAGAACAACGTCCTGGTCAAGGTGGTCAAGGCCCGTGACCTGGCCGGCCAGACCGACCTGCTGTTCCGCCGCAACTCGCTGAACGGCGCCGTGGAGTGCAAGACCCACAAGTCAGCCATTGAGCTGAACGAAGCGCTGCACGCTCACAACTGAGAACCCTGCGCGGTTCGAAGTGATAAGATCGGGTCTGATGTCATGTCAGACCCGATTTTTCATTCCAGGCCCCGCTCACATGTTCCAGCCCTCTCCCTGGCGTGCCGATTTCCCCGCCATTGCCGCCCTGCAACGGCAGCACCAGACCTACCTGGACAGCGCCGCCACCACCCAGAAGCCTCAAGCCTTGCTCGATGCCCTGAGCCACTACTACGGCCATGGCGCCGCGAACGTGCACCGCGCTCAGCATCTGCCCGGCGCCCTGGCGACCCAAGCCTTCGAGGCCAGTCGCGACAAGGTAGCCGCTTGGCTCAACGCCGCGGAATCCCAGCAGATCGTCTTCACCCACGGCGCGACTTCGGCGCTGAACCTGCTGGCCTATGGCCTGGAGTACCGTTTCGAGCCGGGTGACGAAATCGCCATCAGCGCCTTGGAGCACCATGCCAACCTGCTGCCCTGGCAGCAATTGGCGCAGCGACGCAACCTGCGCCTGGTCGTATTGCCAGTCGATGCACGCGGCCTCGTCGATCTGGATCAGGCCCTGCAACTGATCGGCCCACGCACCCGGGTCCTGGCGGTCAGCCAGTTGTCCAACGTGCTCGGCACCTGGCAGCCGCTGCCGGCCCTGCTCGCCCACGCCCGTGCCCAAGGCGCGCTGACCGTGGTCGACGGCGCCCAGGGCATCGTCCATGGACGTACCGATGTGATGCAGTTGGGCTGCGACTACTACGTGTTTTCCAGCCACAAGCTGTATGGCCCGGAGGGCGTGGGTGTGCTGTATGGTCGTCGCGAGGCGCTGGGGCTGCTGCGCCATTGGCAGTTCGGTGGCGAGATGGTGCAACTGGCCGACTACCAAGGCGCCAGCTTCCGCCCGGCGCCCCTGGGCTTCGAGGCTGGCACTCCACCGATCGCCGGGGTGATTGGCCTGGGCCCCACACTCGACTACCTGGCCAGCCTCGACCATCAGGCTGTCCAGGCCCATGAGGCAAACCTGCACCAGCACCTGCTGCGCGGCCTGGGCGACCGCGAAGGCATACGCCTGCTCGGCTCGCCGCAAACGGCACTGGCCAGCTTCGTCATCGACGGCGTGCACAATGCCGACATCGCCCACGTCCTGACTGAACAAGGCATCGCCGTGCGCGCCGGGCATCATTGCGCCATGCCATTGCTCAAAGGACTGGGGCTGGAGGGCGCGATACGGGTTTCGCTGGCGCTGTACAACGACAGCGACGACCTGCAGCGCTTTTTCGATGCGCTCGACCAGGGCCTGGAGCTACTGCGATGAGCCTTCCGGCAGAGGCCCAGGAGGCCTTGGTCAACTTCGCGCAGGCACGCGGCTGGGAGCAGCGTGCGCGGCTGCTGATGCAGTGGGGCGAGCGTCTCGAGCCACTCGGCGAGGCGGACAAGGTCGAGGCCAACCGGGTCCATGGCTGCGAGAGCCTGGTGTGGTTGGTGGCGCAGCAGCACCAGGGCCAGTGGCGGTTCAAGGCTGCCAGCGATGCGCGGTTGTTACGGGGTTTGCTGGCGTTGTTGCTGGTGCGGGTGCAGGGGATGACCAGGACGGAACTAGCTGGCCTGGATCTGCGCGAGTGGTTCACCCAACTTGGGCTGGAGCGCCAATTGTCGCCCTCGCGCAGCAATGGGTTGCATGCGGTGCTGATGCGAATGGCTGAGTTGGCGACTTCCTGTTGAGTCGGCGGTGTGCCCTTCGCGGGCGAGTCGGGGCGCCGAACCGCCGCCACTACAGGATCTTCACAGCAATCAAAGCCTGCGCCGTACCTGTGGGAGCGGGCTTGTCCCGCGAAGAAGCCGCCGCGACTATTCAGGCTTGACCCGCTCCGACGGCCGCCGCGCCCCCGCCACCAGCTTTTCCACGGCCTTGCTGGCCGCCACCATGCCGAAGGTCGCGGTCACCATCATCACTGCGCCAAAGCCGCCGGCACAGTCCAGGCGCACACCCTCGCCGACGAAGCTCTTCTGCAGGCACACACTGCCATCACCTTTGGGATAGCGCAGTTGTTCGCTGGAGAATACGCAGGGCACGCCGTAGTTACGGCTGACGTTGCGCGAGAAATTGTAGTCGCGACGCAAGGTCGAACGCACCCGTGAGGCCAAAGGATCGTTGAAGGTCTTGTTGAGGTCGCCGATCTGGATCTGGGTCGGGTCGATCTGCCCGCCCGCACCACCGGTGGTAACCACCGCGATCTTGCGCCGCCGGCACCAAGCGATCAGGGCAGCCTTGGCCATCACGCTGTCGATGCAGTCGATGACGCAATCGAGGTTTTCGGTGATGTAATCGACCATGGTCTCGCGGGTCACGAAGTCCGCCACGGCATGCACCGTGCAAGCGGGGTTGATCGCCCGCAGGCGTTCGGCCATGACATCGACCTTGGCCCGCCCGACTTGCCCTTCCAGCGCATGGGCCTGGCGATTGGTGTTGCTGACGCAGACATCGTCCAGATCGAACAGAGTGATCTCGCCCACGCCGCTGCGCGCCAGCGCTTCCGCTGCCCATGAGCCGACCCCGCCAACCCCGACCACTGCCACGTGGGCCTGGCGCAGGCGTTGCAGGCCATCGTCGCCATACAAGCGAGCGACGCCGGCAAATCGTGGATCTTCTGTGCTCATGCGGATACCCCAGACGCTATACCTCAAAACCGGCGCGCATTATAGGCCACTCACTCCGTGAGCTCCATGGTTAGGAAAGAGCCTACTAACCCTGCTTTAATGTCCTATCTCTTCGACAGATTTGGACGACGATGTCTTCACGTAAATTCGGCATGAACCTGGTAGTGGTCCTGGCCATTGCCGCGCTGTTCACCGGCTTCTGGGCGCTGATCAACCGCCCGGTGTCCGCCCCGGCCTGGCCCGATCAGATCGCCGGTTTCTCCTACTCGCCGTTCCGTTTGGGCGAAAGCCCACAGAAGGGGCAATACCCCAGCGACGACGAGATGCGCCAGGACCTGGAACAGATGAGCAAGATGACGGACAACATCCGCATCTATACCGTGGAGGGCACCCAGGCCGAGATCCCCCGCCTTGCCGAAGAGTTGGGGCTGCGCGTGACCCTGGGCATCTGGATCAGTCCCGACCTTGAACGCAACGAACGCGAAATCGCCAAAGGCATCGCCCTGGCCAATACCTCGCGCAGCGTCGTGCGCGTGGTGGTCGGCAACGAAGCGCTGTTCCGCGAAGAGGTCACCCCCGAAGCGTTGATCCAATACCTGGACCGGGTTCGTGCGGCAGTCAAGGTACCGGTCACCACCAGCGAGCAATGGCACATCTGGAAAGAGAACCCGGAACTGGCCCGCCATGTCGACCTTATCGCCGCGCACATCCTGCCCTACTGGGAATTCGTGCCCATGAAGGACTCGGTGGAGTTCGTCCTCGACCGGGCTCGCGAGCTCAAGCGCCAGTTCCCGCGCAAGCCACTGCTGCTATCGGAAGTCGGCTGGCCGAGCAACGGTCGCATGCGCGGCGGCGCCGACGCTACCCAGGCCGATCAGGCGATCTACCTGCGGACACTGGTCAACACCCTCAACCGACGCGGCTACAACTACTTCGTCATCGAAGCCTACGACCAGCCATGGAAGGCCAGCGACGAAGGTTCGGTAGGTGCCTACTGGGGCGTGTTCAACGCCGAGCGCCAACAGAAGTTCAACTTCGAAGGGCCGGTGGTGGCGATTCCCCAGTGGCGGGCCCTGGCAGTCGCCTCGGTGGTGCTGGCGATGATCGCCCTCGCCGTCTTGCTGATCGACGGCTCGGCCCTGCGTCAGCGGGGCAGGACCTTCCTGACCTTCATCACTTTCCTGTGCGGTTCGGTCCTGGTGTGGATCGCCTATGACTACAGCCAGCAGTACAGCACCTGGTTCAGCTTGACCGTCGGCGTATTGCTGGCCCTTGGCGCCCTGGGGGTATTCATCGTATTGCTCACCGAAGCCCACGAACTGGCCGAGGCGGTATGGATTCACAAGCGGCGCCGAGAGTTCTTGCCGGTACAGGCCGACAGCGCCTACCGACCCAAGGTGTCGGTACATGTGCCTTGCTACAACGAGCCTCCGGAGATGGTCAAGCAGACTCTCGATGCCCTCGCCGCGCTGGACTACCCCGACTACGAAGTATTGGTGATCGACAACAACACCAAGGACCCGGCCGTGTGGGAACCCCTCAAGGCCCATTGCGAGAAGCTCGGCGAGCGCTTCAAGTTCTTCCATGTCGCGCCCCTGGCTGGTTTCAAGGGTGGCGCACTCAACTACCTGATTCCGCACACGGCCAAGGATGCCGAAGTGATCGCGGTGATCGATTCGGACTACTGCGTCGATCGCAACTGGCTCAAGCACATGGTGCCGCACTTCGCCGACCCGAAGATCGCCGTGGTGCAATCGCCGCAGGACTACCGCGACCAACACGAGAGCGCCTTCAAGAAACTGTGCTACAGCGAGTACAAGGGCTTTTTCCACATCGGCATGGTCACCCGCAACGACCGTGATGCGATCATCCAGCATGGCACCATGACCATGACCCGGCGCACCGTGCTGGAAGAGCTTGGCTGGGCGGACTGGTGCATCTGCGAAGATGCCGAACTGGGTTTGCGCGTTTTCGAGAAAGGTCTGTCGGCGGCCTATGCCCACAACAGCTACGGTAAGGGTCTGATGCCGGACACCTTCATCGACTTCAAGAAACAACGCTTCCGCTGGGCCTATGGTGCCATCCAGATCATCAAGCATCATGCTGGTCAACTGCTGCGCGGCAAGGGCAGTGAACTGACCCGCGGCCAGCGTTACCACTTCCTCGCCGGCTGGCTGCCATGGATCGCCGACGGCATGAATATCTTCTTCACCGTCGGCGCCTTGCTGTGGTCGGCAGCGATGATCATCGTGCCGCACCGGGTCGACCCGCCACTGATGATTTTCGCCATTCCGCCACTGGCGCTGTTCTTCTTCAAGGTTGGCAAGATCGTCTTTCTCTACCGCAGAGCGGTCGGGGTCAACCTCAAGGACGCCTTCGCCGCCGCGCTGGCGGGGCTGGCCTTGTCCCACACCATTGCCAAGGCCGTGCTGTACGGTTTCTTCACCAGCAGCATGCCGTTCTTCCGCACCCCGAAGAACGCCGACAGCCATGGTCTGATGGTGGCGATTGCCGAAGCCCGTGAGGAACTGTTCATCATGTTGCTGCTATGGGGCGCGGCAGCGGGTATCTACCTGGTGCAAGGCCTGCCCAGCTCGGATATGCGCTTCTGGGTCGCCATGCTGCTGGTGCAATCGTTACCGTACCTGGCGGCGCTGGTGATGGCGTTGCTGTCCTCGCTACCGAAACCGGCGCACCAGGCTGATCCGGTCAAGGTGTAGGCGATCCCGCCCGGTGCTTTCAAGCTGCCCGGCATTGAGCGGGCAGCGTCTCATAATGGCGGTTTGGATCGAGTTTCTCGGCTGGCTGGAACTCGAGGATGCAGGTGCGCGCTCCCGGTATCTCGACCGACAGGCTTGCGCCCTGGCGGTAGTCGTGCAAGAAGACCACACCCGCGTGCTGAACCAGAGTGACGAACTCGCCGGCGGCGTCAGTGACTTTCGCGCCGGCAGGAATGGGCTTTCCATCGTGCGATACCATCAACAGCAACCGTCTGCGTTGCTGGACGTCGAATGCCACCTTCGAAACCGTGCCTCGACGCGCCTGCACGGTGACGATCGCATTATCCAGTTCAGCGCTGCGCGGCAGACTGCGTGAACGCACCTGTACCGGCACCTCTCGGTAAGGCTCGACCTGCGCCACTACCGCTCGCCCGTTACCGTCGGTGCGCACCGGGCCGCTGGGGGTCGTCACTTCGATATCCTCCAGCGCAGCGACGTTCAACAACGCAAAGGTATCGTGCACGGAATAAGGCGAAAGAGTGATGCCCTCCTCGTGGGCAACCGCCGCACCCCGAAGGTTGGCAGACACGCTGCGATCGTCGCGACCATTACCTGCATAATCGAGGCGCATCTGGTTGGAATCGTTTCGCAGTGACACACCCGCGCGGCTGCGTAGTCCATCCTGGCCGGCCCGCTGTTCCAGGCCCAGGTCATAGTCGAGCCGGTCATTGACCTGTTGACGCAGGGTGATCCCAGTCCGTCGAGTTTCACCTTTGCCGACGTGGGAAAGCCGTAGCCGCCGCTTTCCGTCCAATGGCACGCTGAGCCCGAGGTACATCGCTCGCCCGCCCCTGCCTGTACGACTTGCCCAGTCCACCCCGACATTGACAGTGGCCTTGGACAGCGCCTTCGACCAGGCCAGGTGGGTGCGGCCGAGGCGCTGTCCGTCGGCCAGGCGCGACTGTCCGAGACCAAAGCTGAACCCTCCCAGACGAGCCTGTTGCGAAGACAGCGAAAAGGAGTATTGGTGGCGTTCGAACGCAACCTGTCCAGACTTGTCTGCAGTGTTCAACGCCTCATGGAGCTGGCGATAGCCAGAGGTCTGCCGCGAGTAGTCGACGGTTGCCTGCCAGTTGCGTCCCCATCGTTGCGCCAGGCGCAGTTGGCTCTGCGAGCCCACGTGTCCATGTCGACCGGCCCAGGACTGTCGCCAGACTGTCGAGATTTGCGCATCGGTCCAGGCAAGCAGCCCGAGCCCCACACCCAAAGCCTGATAATCGGCGTTGGCCAGCGCGCCGCTTGCGGTCGCCAGGCGTCCGCCGAGGTTACCGTTCCAGCCCCCGCTAAGCACCGTAGGCGAGTGCTCGTGGTCACGCATTGCCCCCAAACCGTAGGTGAACCCGGCGGGCGAGTCGAGCCCGACCGAGGGAGGCGTCGCAACATTCAGCCTGCGCCTCTTGCCATCGGCCTCGATGATGCTCACTTCGAGAGGTGCGAGGGGGTCGACCAGTGCTGGCGGCACCAGGGCGAATGGCCCCGCCGGAACCAGGGTAGCGTGCACCAGTCTTCCCCCCTGACGCACTTCGACACGCGCTGGGGTCTGAGCGATGCCTTCGATGGTCCGCTGGTCGCTCGCCTCGTGCAAGGCCTGCTCAGGGAATGCTTGAACACCTGTCACCGCCATGCCACCCAGGAGCGGATTTCGCAGATCTATCTGCCCAAGCTGAAAGACCAGCGCCGGCTGCTCAAAAGTTCGCTGGGCATAGGCATCGAGCCAGTCGACCCGCTGTTGCCCGTCCAGGCTGCCGGCCAATTGATGGCTTCGAAGCACCCAATTTCCAGCGTTGAGCCCCAGCTCGGTCCTGGCAGTCCAGGCATCCTCTGCGTTTACGCCAAATCGATTTTGCGACCAGGCCAGATCGTAGTTGAGCACCCCTGCCATACCGCCGGAGTCGTAATGGGCGGACGATTGGCCGTGGCGATCGCGGGACAGCGCCTGGGGCGGTACGATCAGGTCCACTGCCGAGGCCTGGGGGTCGAGGTGCACGATGCTTTGCGGATGTGACGCCTGGAAGCGTTCGCAGTCAACGCCAGGACTGTCGAGCTGCCCCGGTGGAGCGACCATGTGCGCGGAATCGAGTAGAGGCCGGTCTATACACAATTCACCGGCTTGGGTGATGCGCACCTCCACCCGCCCCAGGGCCCGCCCATTGACCGTCAATGCTACCGGGTGGGTGCCGGGAGTGAAGCGCGCAGCGTTGGCGAGGTACTCCGCCACGCCGGGGTCGATGCCTCGCTCACGCAAGGTCTGCCGATCGAACCCGGCCGCTTGCGCATGCCCCGTGCTGCACAGTGCCGACATGCAGCACCCCAGCAATGCTATCCAGGCGAACGGCTTGAGCATCAGTGTTCGGACGGCTGGAGCGTGGTCTCGAAGGCTCCGACCGCAAACCCATACACGGTCGCCGGGAATATGCGTACCCGCTGCACGTCACTGCGTGCAAGGTGATCCGAAGAAGCCAGCAGGGATTGACCGGGCAGGAGGTAACTACGCGGTAACGAAACGTTTTTGCCAGAGGGCAACAGCACGACATCCTGCGCCAGACGCACCACATGCAGACTCGGATTCGTCACCCTCAGCTGACCGGCGTCCAGACTCCAGACGAGCTGGGTCCAAGGTGTGCGATCCAGTTCCAGTCCCCTTGGATGAATGAGCAATGGAAGGTTCTGGCGGATCGTCACCCCTACCTTGGTGACGCTGTCACCGCCGGGGCTCAGTTCCGGAACGCCTTCGAACACCACGCGCTTTAGCCGTTGCCCCTGCAAGGGCACATCATCGCGCAGGATGAACCGCACCACCTGCTCCTGACCTGCCTCCACCCGCCAGGCCGGCTGAGTCAGGAACACCAATGGTTCATCATCCTCAGGGATGTCTTGGATCGTCACCAGCAACAATGCCGCCCGGTCGTCATCGTTGCGCACTCGGATCGACGTCTCGCCGTCCGCCTCGTGGACGATGACAACCGAGGTTTCCGGTACCATCCCGTCCGCCAGCGTGGGCAAAGGTCTGAGGAGGAATACGCTGGCCAGGCCAATCGCAGCAAACAGGAACGGTTTCATCTATGCCCTCAGAGGTAGTGCACTTCGAGCGTAGAGGCACCGTCGAGCTCTATACCTGCGCCAACATCCAGGTTGTTGAGGGGTGAGATGTACAGATTCACGCGCATCTGCGCGGTCAGGCTTTGAATCGCCACCGGCTGGCTGCTGTTGCCTGGCGCGAAGCTATGCAGGGTATTGGACCGACTGTTGGTGAGGCGGTTGTGAGATACCCCATCTTCGCGCATCCAACTGGCACCACCATTGCCACTGAAAAAGCGGGAGACTGCCTTCTTGCCATCCACCTCGATGCTCGAACCGAGAATGGCCAACTGATAGTTACCTATCTTGTTGCTCCCATTCATGCCCAGGCCGAAGTTGTATCCGTCCACGGTCGCTGCGCTACCGGCCCGGGAATCTATCGCGCGCAAGCCGAACCGGGTCGGTCCGTCGCACTGGATGTTGAGTACTTGATAGGGCGAATCGATCTGGGTGAACTGGGTCTGCGACAGCTGTTTACTGCTGATGGTCTTGAAGTTGTACTCGCCGCCACCACTGAGGGTGGGCATGCAGGCACTGGGCCTGATCACGCCGCTGACGGTAATCTCGGCGCTGCCAGCCCAAGCCAATGGGCTGGCTCCCATGGCTGCCAACACGAGCAGGCGGTGTAGTCGTTTCATGTTCAAGCTCCTCGTTATCAAAACGTCGCCACAATGGCTGGAGGAGCTTATGAGCTGGCCTGGCGCGAGGTCAGACGGCAAGCATTCCGAGAGAAACCATCCCCCGTGAATGCTCAGCCTGAGGCGTTTTGCTTTAGACTATTGCCCCCTTGCCTGCCTTGCCCGCTTCTGGAGTACCACGATGACGGCCCCAGCCGACCTCACCCCAACCCTGCAACTGGCCTGCGACCTGATCCGTCGCCCGTCGGTCACCCCCGTCGACGCCGACTGCCAGGCGCAGATGATGAATCGCCTTGGCGCCGTGGGCTTCCAGCTCGAGCCGATGCGCATTGAGGACGTCGACAATTTCTGGGCGACCCACGGCAACCAGGACGGTCCGGTACTGTGTTTCGCCGGCCATACCGACGTGGTGCCCACCGGTCCGGTGCAGCAGTGGCAGCATGAGCCTTTCGAGGCGCTGATCGATGCCGACGGCATGCTCTGCGGCCGTGGCGCGGCTGACATGAAAGGCAGTCTGGCATCCATGGTGATCGCCAGCGAACGCTTCGTGCAGGACTACCCGAACCACCGCGGCAAGGTCGCCTTTCTCATCACCAGCGACGAGGAAGGCCCGGCCCACCATGGCACCAAAGCCGTGGTCGAGCGCCTGAAGGCCCGCAACGAGCGCCTGGACTGGTGCATCGTCGGCGAGCCGTCGAGCACCACCCTGCTCGGTGACGTGGTCAAGAACGGCCGTCGTGGCTCGCTGGGCGCCAAGCTCACCGTGCGCGGCAAACAAGGCCATGTGGCCTACCCGCACCTGGCGCGCAACCCGATCCACCTGGCCGCCCCGGCCCTGGCCGAACTGGCCGCGGAGCACTGGGACGAAGGCAACGCGTTCTTCCCGCCGACCAGCTTCCAGATCTCCAATCTGAATTCCGGCACCGGTGCCACCAACGTCGTGCCGGGAGAGCTCACCGCGCTGTTCAACTTCCGCTTCTCCACCGAATCGACCGTCGAAGGCCTGCAGGCGCGGGTATCGGCAATCCTCGACAAGCACCAGCTGGACTGGTCGATCGACTGGGCACTGTCGGGCCTTCCGTTCCTCACCGAACCCGGCGAACTGCTCGATGCAGTCTCGGCCAGCATCAAAGGCGTCACCGGTCGCGACACCCAGCCCTCCACCAGCGGTGGCACCTCCGATGGCCGCTTCATCGCCACCATGGGTACCCAGGTGGTCGAACTCGGCCCGGTCAACGCCACCATCCACCAGGTCGACGAACGTATCCTGGCCAGCGACCTCGACCTGCTGACCGAGATCTACTACCAGACCCTGGTGCGGTTGCTCGCCTGATGCTCACCTGCCCTCTTTGCCAGGCGGCCCTGACGCGGCTCGACAATGGTGTGGTATGCCCCGCCGGGCACCGCTTCGATCGCGCCCGCCAGGGGTACCTGAACCTGTTGCCGGTGCAGCACAAGAACAGCCGCGACCCAGGTGACAACCAGGCCATGGTCGAGGCCCGCCGCGATTTCCTCGAAGGCGGGCATTACGCTCCGGTGGCCCGGCGTCTGGCCGAACTCGCCGCCGAGCGCCAGCCCAAGGCCTGGCTCGACATCGGTTGCGGCGAAGGCTACTACACCGCACAGCTCGCCCAGGCCGTGCCCCAGGCCGACGGCTATGCGCTGGACATCTCCCGCGAGGCGGTCAAACGCGCCTGCCGGCGAGCTCCGTCGGTCACCTGGATGGTGGCCAGCATGGCCCGGGTACCGCTGGCCGATGCCAGTTGTCAGTTCATCGCCAGCGTATTCAGCCCGCTGGACTGGGCCGAGGCCAAGCGCGTGCTCGGCCCCGGCGGCGGCCTGATGCGGGTCGGCCCGACCAGCGGCCACCTGATGGAACTGCGTGAAGTGCTCTACGATGAAGTGCGCCCTTACGCTGACGACAAGCACCTGGCCTTGGTGCCGCCCGGCATGGCCCACGACCATAGCGAGATCCTCGAGTTTCGCCTGAGCCTGGCCGCGCCCAAGGCCCGTGCCGACCTGCTGGCGATGACCCCGCACGGCTGGCGCGCCAGTGCCGAGAAGCGCGCCCGGGTGATCGATCAGCCCGAGCCCTTCGAGGTCACGGTTTCCATGCGTTATGACTATTTCGTGCGCCAAGACTGAGCACACTGGAGCCCCCTATGCGCCAACCTGATATCGAGATCTATCTCAAAGACGCCGACGTCGACCACAAGCAAATCGCCCAGTGGCTCGACCAAGCTGTAGGCACTTGCAGCGAATGGCAGCAGAAAGGCCAGACCTACAAGTGCAAGGCCGGTAACATTCCGGTCACTTGGTTACCCAAAGCTGTAGGGAAATGGAACAGTCTTTATCTGGAAAGTGACCAGACTCCGTGGGAAGACGATGTCGCCTGCGCACGCGCCGCCTTTGCCGCGCTGGGCGTGGAAGTCCGCTGCGCGCCGGGTGGCTGGGTCGAGGAAGACGGTGAAGAGGATGCCGATCGATGGATCCGCATCAGCGCCGACGGTGAAGAAGAAATCACCTGGCGCACCTGACAGCATGGTGTTCTCTGTAGGAGCGGGCTTGTCCCGCGAAGCGAACACCGCGGTGACTGGCACCGGCTGCGCCGGTGTTCGCGGGGCAAGCCCGCTCCTACACGCTTACAGCCAGAGGCTCAGAGGCCTACCACGTCCTCGGCTTGCAGGCCTTTCTGGCCCTGCACGCAGGCGTATTCCACCCGCTGCCCTTCGACCAGGGTACGATGCCCCTCACCGCGGATCGCCCGATAGTGGACGAAGACATCCGCACCACCTTCGCGCTGAATGAAGCCATAACCCTTGGCATCGTTGAACCACTTTACATTCCCAGTCTCACGAGACGACATCTGAACTACTCCGGTTTTTTATTGTGAAGATCGCCTTGCAGGCACAAGGTCACCCCCGTGCCGACGCCGCTTGCTCGAATATCTTGCAAGGTGCAGGCCGAGTATATGACACAGAACAAAAAAGATTCATGACTGGCAGACAAAATCGCGTATTTTGCTGAACTTCTGCGGATACGGCAGACTAACGGGCAGCATACTCATCGAACTTTACCCCAGGGCACTCACCCCATGACCCGTTCCCCCCTGCGCCGCTTGATCTTCGGCGCCCTCCGTCGCCTGTTGTACCTGTGGGTGCGCTCAGAAACCATCAACCAGTCATCCGTGACCTTGCAGCTCGACCGCAGCCGCCCGGTGTTCTATGCCCTGCCTTCGCCCTCGTTGACCGACCTCGCAGTGATCGACCGCGAATGCACCAAGGCGGGGCTGCCACGGCCGGTACTGCCCGTCAGTGTCGCCAACCAGCAGGAGCCCGCGGCGTTCTTCTACCTCACTCCCGAACCCGACTGGCTCGGCCGCCAGGACAAACGCGGCGCGCCACCGACCTTGCAACGCCTGGTCACGGCTGTGAGCCAGCACCCGGAAGAAGATGCGCAGATCATTCCGGTCAGCGTGTTCTGGGGCCAGACCCCGGCCAGTGAGTCGAGCCCTTGGAAACTGCTGTTCGCCGATAGTTGGGCCGTTACCGGTCGCTTGCGCCGGCTGCTGACCGTCCTCATCCTTGGCCGCAAGACCCGCGTGCAGTTCTCTGCCCCTATCCACGTGCGCGAACTGGTCGAACACAACAAGGGGCACGAGCGCACGGTGCGCATGGCCCAGCGCCTGATGCGCGTGCATTTTCGCAATCTCAAGACCGCCGTCATCGGCCCGGACATCTCGCACCGGCGCCATCTGGTCAAGGGGCTGGTCCATGCGCCGCTGGTGCGCCAGGCCATCGGTGAGGAAGCGGCTCGCGAGAACATCCCGCTGGCCAAGGCCGAAGCCCAGGCACTGCGCTACGGCAACGAGATCGCCTCGGATTACACCTACACCGCCATCCGCTTTCTGGAAGTGGTCCTGAGCTGGTTCTGGAACAAGATCTACGACGGCATCAAGGTCAACCACATCGAGCAGGTACAGGGTATCGCGCCAGGTCACGAAGTGATCTACGTACCTTGCCACCGCAGCCATATCGACTATCTGCTGCTGTCATACCTGCTGTTTCGCAACGGCCTGACACCCCCACATATCGCCGCCGGCATCAACCTCAACATGCCTGTGATCGGCGGCCTGTTGCGCCGCGGCGGCGCATTCTTCATGCGCCGGACCTTCAAGGGCAATCCGCTGTACACGGCGGTGTTCAACGAATACTTGCACACCTTGTTCACCAAGGGCTTCCCGGTGGAGTACTTCGTCGAGGGCGGGCGCTCGCGGACCGGTCGCATGCTGCAACCACGCACCGGCATGCTGGCGATCACCCTGCGCAGTTTCCTGCGCTCCTCGCGCACGCCGATCGTTTTCGTGCCGGTTTACATCGGCTACGAGCGAGTGCTCGAGGGCCGCACCTACCTGGGCGAATTACGGGGTGCCAGCAAGAAGAAGGAATCGATTCTCGACATCTTCAAGGTCATCGGTGCATTGAAGCAGCGCTTCGGCCAGGTCTACGTCAACTTCGGCGAACCGATCCGCCTGGCCGGCTTTCTCGACCAGCAGCAACCCGGATGGCGTGAGCAGGACCTCGGCCCACAATTCCGCCCAGCCTGGCTCAACGAAACCACCACCCGCCTGGGCGAAACCGTGGCCCGTCACCTGAACGAGGCGGCAGCGGTCAACCCGGTCAACCTGGTGGCCCTGGCATTGCTGTCCAGTAGCCGCCTCGCTCTCGACGAGCGCGCCCTGGTCCGCGTACTCGACCTGTACCTGGCACTGTTGCGCCAAGTGCCGTACTCCAGCCACACCACCTTGCCCGAAGGTGACGGGCAGGCATTGATCGAACATGTCAGGGGCATGGACCTGCTGTCCGAGCAGAACGATGCCATGGGCCGCATCCTTTATCTGGATGAAGCCAACGCGGTACTGATGACTTATTACCGCAACAACGTGCTGCATATCTTCGCTCTGCCAGGCCTGCTCGCCAGTTTCTTCCTCAGCAGTTCGCGGATGAGCCGGGATCTGCTCGGTCAGTATGTGCACGCGCTCTATCCCTACCTGCAGGCCGAACTGTTCCTGCGCTGGGCACCCGAGCAGCTGGACGAAGCGATCGACCAGTGGTTGGCCGTGTTGGTCGAGCAAGGCTTGCTGCGCCGCGAAGGCGACACATTCATGCGCCCGGCGCCAAGCTCACGGCAGTTCGTACTGCTGACCCTGCTGGCCCGCGCCATCACCCAGACGCTACAACGTTTCTACATGGCGACCTCGCTGCTGCTCAACAGCGGCCAGCACACGCTCAGCGCCGAGGCGCTCGAAGACCTGTGCGTGATGATGGCGCAGCGCCTGTCGATCCTGCATGGCCTCAACGCACCGGAATTCTTCGACAAGACCTTGTTCCGTCACTTCATCCAGACTCTGCTCGAACAAGGCGTGCTGCGCCCGGATGGTAACGGTAAGCTGAGCTATCACGAGAAACTTGGCGAGCTCACCGAAGGGGTGGCCAAGCGCGTGCTTTCAGCCGAACTCCGCCTGTCGATTCGTCAAGTCGCGCTACACCATGACGAGCCTCAAGAGCCCATCGATACCTGATCGATTTGTATCCAGCGTGGGGACAGCAGACAGAGCCCCACGTGAGCACCGCTTCCCTCTGACTCCCTGCCAGCCCCGCTCCCAGACTCCCTTCAACGCCAATACCGGCGCGATACATTCACGATGAAGGAGCGGGAGCCCATGACGAACAAACACCTCATTCAATTGCAGGGATCGATCAGCCTGGCCGATCTGCCGGCATTCACGGCTCGGCCTCACCAAGTCTGCGTAACACTCAGCCGTCCCGGCGCGAAAACACGGGGGGACGCGCTGACCTATCAGTTGATGGCCTTCAACCAGTCACCGCTATCCTATCGGCTGCAGGTCGACGCCCGGACGTTCAAAGCCGGCGAGGCATTGGAGTTAGCCGCCTTCGTCACCGCAGGCTACGACAAGGATGCAGAGAAAGCGCGCGTCACCTTGCCGCTGACCCTGGACCCTGGCAAACCCAACGTCGAATACAACCTGGTCATACCAGGCAGAACAACCCTTGCCAACTCGTCGCGAATCGCAGGCACCTTGACGATCCCGCCGACCGACAATCTGGCCGACCACCTGCTCAGGGTGGGTCTGTACGAAGTCGGCTACGACAACAAAAGGACCCAGCTCTACCACCGGATAGTCGAGTGCAATATTCCGTTTCCTGCGCCGCAGACGCCATTCTCGCTGGATTTCGATGAGACAGCGCTGACCTACGACGACACCAGCCATGACGTGATGATCTGGTTACTGGCACCTAACGGACGCACGGTGGCGACCTGCTTGCTACGCCAAACCACGCCCACCGAACTGGGTCAGAACCTGCAGATAACGCTGAAAAAACGCAGATGAGTCTTTGCAGCGGGATGCCCGCTCCATCGCCCTGCAGGATGGAAATCCGTTAAAGTGACGCGGGCCGGCCGATAACCGGCCCAAGTCGTTGGGAGATTCCATGAAAAAGCTCATCATGCTGTGCTGCGCATCCCTGCTAGCAGCTTGCTCCAGCACCCCCACCTCGAAACCAGTCAGCCTTGACGGTGAAGTCTACTACTTGCAACGCATCGCCTTGCCGCCTGCCGCCACCCTCAGTGTGGAGTTGCAGGACGTCTCGCTCATGGACGCCCCAGCCGTGACCCTGGCTCGCCAGGCCGGCCCGGTCAAAGGCAACGTGCCGCTGCCGTTCCACCTCACCTATGACCCGGCCCAGATCAAGCCTGGCCACCGCTACGCGCTGAGCGCGCGCATCGAACTGGACGGCAAGCTGCTGTTCATCAACACCGAACACCACGGCGTGCTGCTCGACGGCAGCGACCCGCAACCGGTACGGGTCAAGGTCGACCCGGCTCGCTGAACTCCGTACCCATTCGTCGATAAGGAAATACACATGATTCGCTCCACCCTGCGCTTCACCTCCCTATGCGCTGGCCTGATGCTCTCGGCAAGCGCCATGGCCCTGTCGCTGGGCGACCTGTCGCAGACCGATGCCAGCGCCGGCGTCAAGGATGCCCTGACTCAGGGCGCGCAGCTTGCCGTCAAGCAACTGAGCGCACCCGGCGGCTTCAACGACAACCCGGATGTGCGCATCGAGCTGCCCGGCAAACTTGGCAAGGCGGCCAAGGCCATGAAGATGTTCGGCCAGGGCGATAAAGTCGAAGCCCTGGAAAACAGCATGAACGCCGCCGCCGAGGCCGCCGTGCCACAGGCCCAGGCGATCCTCGTCGATGCGGTGAAGAAAATGAGCGTAGCCGACGCCAAGGGCATCCTCAGCGGCGGTGACGACTCGGCCACCCAGTACCTGAACAAGAGCAGCCGCGAACAGATCCGCGCCAAGTTCCTGCCCATCGTCAAGCAAGCCACCGACAAGGTCGGAGTGGCCCAGCAGTACAATGCATTCGCCGGTCAGGCCAAGAGCCTGGGCCTGATCAAGGACGACGCCAACATCGAGAACTATGTGACCGAAAAGGCCCTGGATGGCCTGTTCGAGAGGATCGCCAAAGAAGAACAGAGCATTCGCCAGAACCCGGCACAAGCGGCCACCAGCCTGGCCAAGAAGGTCTTCAGCGCGCTCTGAAGCGCATAGCTGCAAGCTGCAAGAAAAGCGGTACTTGCGTGCCCCCACACTTCTTGTGGCTTGCAGCTTATAGCTTGTCGCCTTTCCTCACCCTGAACCAGGCCGCATACAACGCCGGCAGGAACAGCAGCGTCAAGGCCGTGGCCACGATCAGCCCACCCATGATCGCCACCGCCATCGGTCCGTAGAACACACTGCGCGACAACGGAATCATCGCCAGCACCGCCGCCAGCGCGGTCAGCACGATGGGTCGGAAGCGCCGCACGGTGGCCTCGATGATCGCCTGCCAGCGGTCCAGCCCGGCGGCGATATCCTGCTCGATCTGATCGACCAGGATCACCGAGTTACGCATGATCATCCCCGCCAGGGCGATGGTCCCGAGCATGGCGACGAAGCCGAAAGGCTGGCGGAACACCAACAGGAAAAGGGTCACGCCGATCAGCCCCAGGGGCGCGGTGAGGAACACCATCACCGTGCGCGAGAAACTGCGCAACTGGACCATCAACAAACTCAGCACCACCACCACGAACAGCGGCATGCCGGCGTTCACCGACTTCTGCCCGCGGGCGGCATCCTCCACGGTGCCACCCACTTCGAGCAGGTAGCCGTCGGGCAGCTTGGCCTCGATCGCGGCCAGGGTCGGTTCGATCTGGCGCACCAAGGTGGCGGGCTGCTCCTGGTCGTAGATATCGGCACGCACAGTCACCGTCGGCAAGCGGTTGCGGTGCCAGATGATGCCCTCCTCGAAGCCATATTCCAGGGTCGCCACCTGCGACAGGGCCACGCTCTGACCGTTGTCGGTGGGCAATGCCAGGCTACCGAGGTTGCCCAGCTCGCTGCGTTCGCGCGGGGTGCCACGCAACAGGATCTCGATCAATTCGTTGTCTTCACGGTACTGGCTGACCGAGGTACCGGTCAGCGAGCTCTGCAGAAAACTCGACAAGTGCGCCGTACTTACGCCCAGCGCCCGCGCACGATCCTGATCGATGTTCAGGTATACCGCCTTGCTCGGCTCTTCCCAGTCCAGGTGCACGTTGACCACATGCGGGTTCTCGCGCACCTTGGCCGCCACTTCACGGGCCAAGGCCCGTACTTGCTCGATGTGCTCGCCCGTCACCCGGAACTGCACCGGATAGCCCACGGGAGGACCGTTTTCAAGGCGCGTGACCCGACCGCGCAGGTCGGGAAACTGCTGGTCCAGCGTAGCGATCAGCCAACTGCGAAGGTGTTCGCGGTCGTCGAGCGATTTGGCCAGCACCACGAACTGGGCGAAGCTCGCCGCAGGCAATTGTTGGTCCAGCGGCAGATAGAAACGCGGCGAGCCGGTGCCGACATAGGCCACGTAGTTGTCGATCCCATCCTGCTGCTTGAGCAGAGCCTCCAGTTGCTTGACCCGCTCGGTCGTATTGGCCAGCGAAGCGCCTTCGGCCAGCTTGAGATCGACCATCAGTTCCGGACGGCCAGAGGCGGGGAAAAACTGCTGCGGTACGAAACGGAACAACAGGATGCTGCCGACGAACGCGGCAATGGTCAGCACGATCACCGTCTTGCGCCGTCGTACGCACCACTCCACCAGACGCCGGACCCGTTGATAGAACGGTGTGTCATAGGGGTCCGGGGCGTGCCCGTCCTTGCCGTGCCTGGCAGCATGCATCTTGGCCAGGTCCGGCAACAGCCGCTCGCCCAGATAGGGCACGAACAGCACCGCAGCCACCCAGGACGTTAGCAAGGCAATGGTCACCACCTGGAAGATCGAGCGCGTGTACTCACCGGTACTGGACGCTGCGGTGGCGATGGGCAGGAAACCCGCCGCAGTGATCAGCGTGCCCGTCAGCATCGGGAACGCGGTACTGGTCCAGGCGTAGCTGGCCGCCTTGAGACGGTCGAAGCCCTGTTCCATCTTGATTGCCATCATTTCCACGGCGATGATCGCATCGTCCACCAGCAGGCCCAGCGCCAACACCAGTGCGCCGAGGGAAATCTTGTGCAGGCCGATGCCGAAGTAATGCATCGCCGCGAAAGTCATGGCCAGCACCAGCGGAATGGCCAGAGCCACCACCAGGCCGGTGCGCAGCCCGAGCGAGAAGAAGCTCACCAGCAACACGATGACCAGTGCTTCGGCCAGCACCTGGACGAACTCACCGACTCCTGCCTTGACCGCCGCCGGCTGGTCCGAGACCTTGCGCAGCTCCATGCCCGCCGGCAGATTGCGCGCCAGCCGTTCGAATTCGGCTTCCAGGGCCTTCCCCAGGACCAGGATGTCGCCACCGTCCTTCATCGCCACGGCCAGGCCGATGGCATCTTCGCCCATGAAGCGCATGCGCGGCGCAGGTGGATCGTTGAAGCCTCGGTGCACCTCGGCGACATCGCCTATGCGCAGGGTGCGATCACCGACCCGAATGGGAAACTGGCGGATCTGCTCGACGCTGTCGAAGCGCCCGCTGACCCTTAGCTGCAAACGCTCGCTGGGGGTTTCGAAAAAGCCTGCGGTACTGACTGCGTTCTGCTCGCGCAGCGCCTGCTGCACCGCTTCCAATGGCACGCCAAGGGTCGCCAGCTTGAGGTTGGAGAGTTCGATCCAGACTTTTTCATCCTGCAGGCCGATCAGTTCGACCTTGCCCACATCCTTGACCCGCTGCAGTTGGATCTGGATCCGGTCGGCATAGTCCTTGAGCACCGCATAGTCGAAACCTTGGCCGGTCAGCGCATAGATATTGCCGAAGGTGGTGCCGAACTCATCGTTGAAGAATGGGCCCTGGACCTCTGGCGGCAAGGTGTGACGAATGTCCGAGACCTTCTTGCGGATCTGATACCACAGCTCGGGGATATCCTTGGACGGCATCGAGTCGCGGGCCATGAAGGTCACCTGGGACTCGCCCGGACGCGAAAAAGAGACGATCCGCTCGTACTCGCCGGTTTCCATCAGCTTCTTCTCGATACGCTCGGTGACCTGGCGCGACACCTCCTCGGCCGTGGCGCCCGGCCACAAGGTCTGGATGACCATGGCCTTGAAGGTGAACGGCGGATCTTCGCTTTGACCGAGCTTGGTGTAGGACATCGTCCCCACCGCAGCTAGCAGGATCATCAGGAACAAAACGATCTGGCGATTGCGCAACGCCCAGGCAGAAAGGTTGAAACCCATCGGGACTTACTCCTTGGCCGTCAGGTTGACTACCCGGTTGCTGCGGTCGACGGGCCGTACCGTCTGCCCTTCACGCAACACGTGGCCGCCGGCGGCGACGATCCAGTCGTCGGCGCTGAGCCCCTCGAGCACCGGCACACGCTCGCTGCCATAAGGACCCAGACGCACCGGTGCCCGCTCCAGACGGTGCTCGGGGTTGACCCGCCAAACGTAGGCCTGACCATTTTCCGAGCTGACCGCCGACAACGGCACCGCCAAGGGCACCCGGCCTTCATGACTGATGTACACCCGGGCGCTCTGCCCCAGTTCGGCCGGCACGGTGGCCGAAGTGAACGCGATGCGCGCGGCGAAGGTTCGCGAACGAGGGTCGGCGGCAGGCGACAGTTCCCGGATGCGCCCTTCGAAACGCTGGCCAGGGTGCGACCAGAGTTCGACGCTCACCGCCTGGCCAACGGCGAACCGAGCGAACTGCTGTTCGGGGAAGCTGATGGCCACTTCACGCTCGCCATCGGCGGCCAGCGTGAAAACCGTCTGCCCTGCGGCGACCACCTGCCCGACCTCGACCTCGCGTTTGGCGATCACCCCTGCCTGGGGCGCTCGCAGCACGGCATAGGCGGCCTGGTTGCCGGCAACGTCGAACTCGGCCTTGGCCTGTTTCACACGGGCCAGACCGGCGCGGTAGAGGTTCTCGGCATTGTCGTACTGGGAGTGGCTGACCATCTGCCGGTCCAGCAGTTTGCGGTACCGGTCGCGTTCGGCACGCACCAGCGACAGGTTAGCCTCGGCGGCCGCAAGTTGAGCGCGGTTGGCCTCCAGTTGCAGGCGCACATCCTGTGGGTCGAGCTCGGCCAACGGCTGCTCGGCCTTGACCCGTTGCCCCGCCTCGACCAGTCGCCGGCTGACCTTGCCCGCAATGCGGAAGGCCAGGTCCGGTTCGAAGCGCGCGTGCACCTCGCCGGGGTAGCTGTCGGCCCCGGCTTCGAGCGGCTGTGGCTGAACCACCAACGCCGGACGAGGGCTAGCGGGCGGTGTCGCCTCCTGGCCGCAAGCGACCAGCAGCAGGGCGGCAAGCACCGGCACAGTTAAAGACAAGGCAGGGCGCAACATGATGAGTCCTTTCGCGAGGAGCGATGTCGAGTTTTTATACTGGTGAGTATACTAAATCAGGCAAGCGAAGCCGGGAAGCCGGCACGGTCAAGAAAAACCACATTAAGCTGGAGTATCTCTTGCAGCCCAAACGCACCTGAGCGGCTAAGATAGACGTCCATTCATCCATACGCGGATTCCAATGCCCAACGACGCACCCAACGGGCCAGGTCGCCCCAAGGACCTGGCCAAGCGCGAGTCCATCCTCGAGGCGGCCAAGTCGCTGTTCCTCAGTCTCGGCTATGCCAACACCAGCATGGATGCGGTCGCTGCGGCGGCAGGTGTTTCGAAGCTCACCGTGTACAGCCACTTCACCGACAAGCAGACCCTGTTCTGCTCGGCGGTCATGGCCACCTGCCAGATCCAACTGCCCGATCTGCTGTTCGAGTACCCCGAAGGTGTGCCGGTGGAGGAAGTACTGCTGAACATCGCCCGTGGTTTCCAGGCGTTGATCAGCAGCGACGAGGCGGTGAAGCTGAGCCGCTTGATCATGGCCCAGGGTAGCCAGGACCCAAGCTTCGGTGAGTATTTCTACGAAGCCGGGCCCAAGCGCGTGCTGGCTGGAATGGAGGCGTTGCTGCGGGATATCGATGCGCGGGGGCTGCTACGGATCGCAAATCCACTGCATGCGGCAGAGCACTTCTTCTGCCTGGTCAAGGGCGCGCCGGATTATCGTTTGCTGCTGGGCTGTGCGGGACCGCTCGAAGGGGAAGAGGCCGAGGCGCATGTGCGCGAGGTGGTCGGGGTGTTTATGCGGGCTTTCCGGCCCTGAGAATTTGACAGGGGCTGGGTGATCTCCCATAGGAATTTCACACCCCCCTGTGGAAGCGTGCCCGCGAAGAGGCCGGCACAGCTCTACCTGATCAAGCCTTGAGCGCCTTCTTCGGATAAACGTCATACCGGCTCGACTTGCCTTCCAGGCTATGGCTCGGCTTGGGCCCGTCGATGATCGGCGCCTTACGTGGGCGTTTGACCACCACTCGGTGACTGGCCAGCGCCAGCGCCGCTTCCAGCAAGGCCGGGGCGTCCAGGTCGTCGCCTACCAAGGGCCGGAACACACGCATTTCCTTTTTAACCAATGCGCTCTTGTCGCGGTGGGGAAACATCGGATCGAGATAGATCACCTGCGGCGCCTCGCCTTCCCAGCTGCGCATGCGTTCGATGGCATTGCCGGTCAGCAGCCGCATGCGCGCGACGATCGGGCCGACCTCGGCATCCCCGACCGCACGGGCCAGGCCATCCTCGAGCAGGGCTGCGATCAACGGCTGACGTTCGATCAGGGTCATCTGGCAGCCGAGGCTGGCCAGCACGAATGCGTCCTTGCCCAAGCCCGCCGTGGCATCCAGCACCTGAGGCCGTACACCTTGGGCAATCCCCACCGCCTTGGCGATCATCTGCCCGTTGCCACCACCGAACAGTCGGCGGTGCGCCGCCTGGCCTTCTACGAAGTCCACCCGCACCGGGCCTGGGGCCTGGGGGCCGAGTTGCTGGATCTGCAAACCGTCAGCGCCGACCTGCACGGCGAAACCGGCCTCATCGTCCACCAGCGGCAGCCCCAGACGTTCTGCCCACTCGCTGGCCCGCCCAGCATATTCGGGGGTCAGTGCCTCGACCCTGAGCCCTGCGCCCTGCTCCTGCTCTACCATCACCACCGCACTCGAAAAATTTGATGAAGCCTTAATGAATCACCGGCCACGGCCGATACAGGCAATATCCCGCTATTCTGCCAGAGCACAGCGCGCACGACTGCCATGTCAGAGACTCTTTCCATCGGCTTGACCTACCTGTCGCCTGTCGACAACTACGGTCGGCAGAATACCCAGGCACTGGGGGGCGTCAGCCACCTGTGGCAGGATTTCTTCGCCCGCGCCATGGCCGAGCAGCAAGCGCCGGAGCCGGACACCTTCAGCCAGGCGCTGGTCGAGCAATACGACAAGCAAAGTGGCGAGCCTATCGGTGGCGCCCGGGCACTGGCGCTGATCGATGCGCAGCGCGCCTGCAATGTCCAGGATACTGAGGTCGCACCACCTGAGCCGCTGTTCCTGCCCAAGGCGGAACTGGAAGCTCACCTGCTCGAGCCTGCAGCCGAACCCTACAGCGCTGCCGAGCTGATCGAGCAGCAACGCCAGCTCGACGTCAACAACAGTTGGTTGCGGCCCGTGGTCATGAGCCAGGGCCATGAGTTACCGGTGCCCGGCCCCGCCCCTGCAACCCGTCCGCTGCACCTGCCGATCGCCGAGTTCGAAATGGACCTGCTGCCACCCGCCGCCGAGCCGTTCGATGAGCTCACCTTGGCGCAACAGCAGCAGGCACTGGAGTTCGACATCCACTGGGCGCGTCCGGTGGTACTGAACAACGTGCGCACCTACGCCTGAGGTCAGCGGCAGACCTGCCAGTGCCCCATGTCCAGGTGAAAGTGATTGTGGTGCGCCGCGTTGTAGTCCGGGCCCAACACTGTCCCGAACACCTCGCACGCCGCTTGCCGAGCCTCTCGCAGGAACGCGGCCTTCTGCCCCTCACCCTGCCAGTCCCGCGCCAATACCACCCGCTGACCATCCTTGAGCCGAAACCCGCTGATATCCAGGGCATTGGCCGAAGCGTGCTGGCTCAGCCGGCCTTGGGCACGGTTATACACGTTGCGACAGGCAAAGCTGCCGAGGTGGTCCACCTGCGTCACCGGTTGGCCAAATACACGTTGGGCTGCCGGTTGCAGGCCGTGCTCCTCGAACAGCGCATACGCCACCGCCAGCGGGCAACTGGCCAGAAAACTGCTGGACAAGCGCGCCTGCCCTCCTTCGATCCGCCACACGTTGCGTAGCGGGCATTTCGCCGACGACGGGCTGTCGGCCTGGGCTCGATAGCGCAGGCCGGAGCTTTGCAAGGCCTCTCGGCACAATGCTGGATCGCCGGCCAGGCGCGACAGCTTGTAGGAAGTCAGCAGGTTGGGGGGTTGGCTGACATCCAGTGGCGCCCACGGATTCCACGCCGCCGGTGGCCGCCCCCCCTGATGCCAGGCAAGGCCCGCGGCGAGCGCCAGGCAGAGCAGCAGCCCCAGCAGCCAGCGCATCGGTCAGCGGCGGAACAGGTCGTTGAGCTGGGCGAATGGCAGCGCCTGTTCGCCGTAGCTGAAGGTGCCCTGTTCACGGATCTCCAGCGCCGCACGCTGCAAGGCGCCCATGGCCGCCCGGGCCATCGACGAGCCGACGCTGATACGCTTCACACCCATGTCTTGCAGTTGGTTGACGCTCAAAGGTACGCCGGCCAGGCCCATCAGCACGTTCACCGGCTTCGGCGCCACGGCCTGAACCACCGCACGGATTTCGTCGACGCTGCGCAGTCCCGGTGCATAGAGCACATCGGCCCCCGCCTCGGCGAAGGCCTGCAGGCGCAGGATGGTATCGTCCAGGTCCATTCGGCCATGCAGCAGGTTCTCGGCCCGGGCACACAGGGTAAAGGGGAACGGCAGGCTGCGTGCGGCCTGTGCCGCCGCCCGCACCCGCTCGACCGCCAGGGCCAGGTCGTAGATAGGCGCGTCGCTGCGGCCAGTGGCATCCTCGATCGAACCACCCACCAGCCCCGCCTCGGCCGCTCGCAGGATGGCCTGCGCACAATCCTGCGGCAGTTCACCGAAACCGTTCTCCAGATCTGCGGCTACCGGCAAGGGCGTGGCGTCGACGATGGCCCTGGCATTTTCCAGCGTCTCCTCCAGGTTCAAGGCTGCTTCGGCATCGGGTCTGCCAAGGCTGAAGGCAAGTCCGGCACTGGTCGTGGCCAGGGCCTCGAAGCCAAGACCGGCCAGGAGCCGCGCCGACCCGGCATCCCACGGGTTGGGAATGACGAAGGCACCGTCACGCTCGTGCAGCGCCTTGAAGGCTTCGGCTCGCAGGGTTTGTACATCCATGATGGCGTCTCCAGCAGGTCGATCAGGCAATGGGGTGGCGTCAGAGTAGCCCCAATTGTTCGACCTCAGGGGCTCGCGGCAATTCAGACAAAGCGGCGAGTCCCGGCAGACGCGCCATCAGACGCTGGTGGAAGTGCTGAGCGAGCGCTGCGGCCAAGCGGTTGTCCGAGGTATGCAGAAACACATAAGGGCTGAGCCCTTGCTCGATCCATTCGGCGACCTTGGCTACCCAGGGCGTGAGGAAGCTGTCGTTGGCCGCCAAGGTCGGGTGGCCGATGAAGCGCACCTGCGGATGCTGGCTGAACGCGGCTGGGCGTGGTGGGACCTTGGGCTTTTTGGTTTGGGCATGCAGCACCGCAGGCTCGCGTGAGGTGCAACTGAACAATGCACGGGGGTCGAGACAGATGCGCTCTACCTGGCGCTCATGCAGCAGGCGATTGAGCAGGCGCTCTTCCTCGCCCTTGGCGAAAAACGCCTGGTTACGCACCTCGACGGCCACCGGCACGCCAATCTGATCGAGAAACGCGCTCAACTCGGCCAGACGCGCTGGGCCGAACTGCGCCGGCAGCTGCAGCCAGTAAGGCGCCACACGCTCCCCCAGCGGCGACAGCAGGCGCGTGAAGTCGAAGGCCGATTCGAGCCGATCGCGCAAATCCGCCTCGTGACTGATATCACCCGGAAACTTGGCGGTGAAACGGAAATGCGCAGGCATAACCTGGGCCCAACGGGCTACTGTGGCAGGCGCAGGTCGGGCATAGAAGGTGGTATTGCCCTCCACCGCATTGAACACCTGGCTATACAGGCCGAGAAACTCGTTGGGGCGGGCATCGGCGGGATACAGGTAGTCGCGCCAGGCCATTTCGCTCCAGGAGGGACAACCGAGAAAATAAGGCAGGGAGGACGAATTCATCCGTCAAATGTACAGGTCGAGCCCCAGTACTTCCATGTCCCAGTCATTGAAACCTGCGGTACTCAGGTAGCTGGCCAGCGCCCTGGCGGTGCGCCGATCACTGGCCCGGGGAAACACCAGATCCTGCTGGCGGGCCGGTAAACCGCTGCGAGGTCGTACCGGAGCGGCCTGGGCAGCCTCGGTATCGTCGATCAGTTCGGCATCATCGATGGCATCGTCCCGCACCGCAGCCTTGCGTGGGGCACGCTTGATCGGATAAGACTGCGGTGAGAAACCATCGATACGCATGAAATAGCACTCAGGACCAATAGTGGCAATTTAGCAGCACCAGGGATCCTTCGCTAATGCCCGCGTGATAACTGGACCACAGTTCGGGTAAAAGGTTTTATCGTGACCGGCAATAACCGACGGGCGACCTTCAACGCGTCTTGGGTGTCGCTACATTATCGCGCAGATATACCGGTTGCGCCTGCTCGGCGGCAATCGCCTCGCCCCGCCTCCAGGCGAACTCCGCCAGGCTGAGGACATCCAGGGCAGTGGGCAACGCGGCGGCATTGTGCGCGCCGACCTGCACAGCCAACCGCTCGCCGTAGCCCCAGCCTGTACCGGCTCCAAACCAGTCGCCGCCCATGCCTGCGGGCAGGATGACGCGTTCTGGCGGCAGGACCGCCTCTTGGCCAATCAAGCGCATTTCACCGGCCTCGGCCTGGTAGCAGCCCCAATACACCTCGTCCATCCGCGCATCGATAGCGGCAGCCACCTGTTGCACACCGTGTTCGCGCAGAGCGCCCTGGGCCAAGGCGGCCAGGTTGGATACCGGCAGTACCGGGCGCTCCAAGGCAAACGCCAGGCCCTGGACCACGCCAATGGCGATACGCACACCGGTGAACGCCCCTGGGCCACGGCCAAAGGCGATGGCATCCAGTGCATTGAGCGTTACACCGGATTCGGCCAGCAGCTGCTTGATCATCGGCAGCAGCTTCTGGGCATGCATGCGCGGGATCACCTCGTAATGGCTGGTCACCTTGCCGTCATGCAGCAATGCGACGGAACAGGCTTCGGTGGCGGTATCCAGGGCCAGCAGGGTGGTCATCGAACGGGTTTCCAGGGTGCGAGGGAAAAGAGCGGCAGTATAAACGACAACGGCCCGCAAGCGGGCCGTTGTGACGCGCGGAGATGGATCAGCTCAGCGCTGCCAGCACCTTGGCGGTAATGGCTTCGACCGAACCGACGCCTTCGATGTGGCTGTACTTCGGCTTGCCGCCGTTGTCGGCGGACAGTTTCTGGTAGAAGTCCACCAGAGGTTTGGTCTGGCTGTGGTAGACCGACAGGCGATGACGCACGGTTTCTTCCTTGTCATCGTCGCGCTGGATCAGGTCTTCACCGGTGACGTCGTCCTTGCCTTCCACTTTCGGCGGGTTGTACTGGATGTGGTAGGTACGACCCGACGCCAGGTGCACGCGGCGACCCGCCATACGGCCGACGATCTCTTCGTCGTCGACGGCGATCTCGACCACGGCGTCGATGTCGACACCGGCGGCGACCATGGCTTCAGCCTGGGGAATGGTCCGCGGGAAACCGTCGAACAGGCAGCCATTGGCGCAATCCGGCTGGGCGATGCGCTCCTTGACCAGGCTGATGATCAGTTCGTCCGAGACCAGCTGGCCGGCGTCCATGACTTTCTTCAGTTCCAGGCCCAGCGGGGTGCCGGCCTTGACGGCGGCACGCAGCATGTCGCCAGTGGAGATCTGCGGAATACCGAATTTTTCGGTGATGAACTTTGCCTGAGTACCTTTACCGGCCCCGGGAGCTCCCAGCAGAATTACGCGCATCTTGTGCTCCTCAAATTTTTTTATGAAATTCAATGGATTCGGCAACCTGGGCCAAGTCCGGAAAATCGGGTAAGACCATAAATCGGTCAAAAGGCTGCTCAAGATACACAGCGCTCGGCAGCCAGACAAGCGCCACAAAGTTGCAGGATTGGGCCATTCACGCCCCTGCCGGAGAGTGGTTGCGCCCGGCGCAACCACTCGCCGGCCCCTCTTGCCACACCTCGATCACTGTTGCCCTGCAGGGTAAAGCTGCAGTCTCAGCCGGTGTTGCGCAGACCTGCGGCAATACCGGCGACGGTCACCAGCAAGGCCTGCTCCAATGGGCTGTCCAGAGCGGCTTCGCGGCTGCGTGAACGCGCCAGCAGTTCGGCCTGGAGGCGATGCAGCGGGTCCAGGTAGGTATTGCGCAGGCTGATGAATTCCCGCGTCTCCGGACTGTGCGCCAGTAGCACCTGCTGACCGGTCAAACCTAGCACCACCTGGCAGGACTGCGACAATAGGTCGCGCAGGTGCGCACCCAAGCCACGCAACTCCGGTTGCACTAGACGTTCGTCGTAGGCTTCGGCGATCTGCGCGTCGGCCTTGGCCAGGACCATCTCGAGCATGTCGATGCGCGTGCGGAAGAACGGCCATTGCTGGCGCATCTGCGCCAACAACTCGCCCTGGCCACGTCCCAGGGCATTGCTCAACGCCGTCTCCCAGCCCAACCAGGCCGGGAGCATCAGCCGCGTCTGGGTCCAGCCGAAAATCCACGGGATCGCCCGCAGGCTCTCGATACCTCCGGCCCGTCGCTTGGCCGGGCGACTGCCCAGCGGTAGACGCCCAAGCTCTTGCTCAGGGGTCGACTGACGGAAATACTCGACGAAATCCGGGTTTTCGCGTACCACGCCCCGATAGGCCTTGAGGCCGTCAGCAGCCAACTGGTCCATCAGCGCTCGCCAGGCCGGCTCCGGCGGCGGTGGCGGCGACAAGGTGGCTTCGAGGACGGCCGCCAGGTAGAGGTTGAGGTTCTGTTCGGCGATGCCTGGCAAGCCGAACTTGAAGCGAATCATCTCACCCTGCTCGGTGGTACGGAAACGCCCCGCCACCGAGCCAGGCGGCTGCGACAAGATCGCCGCATGGGCCGGACCACCGCCACGGCCCACGGTACCGCCCCGGCCATGGAACAGCAGCAACTCGACTTGGTGTTCGCGGCAGATGCGCACCAGGTTTTCCTGGGCGCGGTACTGGGCCCAGGCAGCGGCAGTGGTGCCGGCATCCTTGGCCGAGTCGGAATAGCCGATCATCACTTCTTGCGGACCACGCAAGCCGGCGCGGTAGCCCGGCAAACTGAGCAGGCGCTCCATCACCGGCCCGGCGTTGTCCAGATCGGCCAGGGTTTCGAACAGCGGCACCACCCGCATCGGCCGGGTCAGGCCGGCTTCCTTGAGCAGCAATTGCACCGCCAGCACATCCGATGCCGCTCCGGCCATGGAAATCACATAGGAGCCCAGCGAGGCGGCAGGCGCCGCGGCGACCTCGCGGCAAGTGGCGAGCACTTCGGCGGTGTCGGCCTGGGGCTTGAAATGCGCCGGTAGCAGAGGACGGCGGTTTTTCAGCTCGGCCTGAAGGAATTCAATACGCTGTTCTTCGTCCCAATCGGCATAACGGCCCAGCCCCAGGTAATCGGTGATTTCCGACAGCGCGTCGCGGTGCCGGGCGGCATCCTGGCGTACGTCCAGGCGGCCCAGGAACAGGCCGAAGGTCACGGCGCGGCGCAAGGTGTCGAGCAACGGGCCATCGGCGATCACACCCATGCCACATTCATGCAGCGACTGGTAGCAGAGTTCGAGCGGTGCGATCAGGTCGCGGTTGTCGACCAACACGCCGGGATTGGCCGGCTGGCTGCCAGCCAAAGAGGCGTGGGCCCAGGTGCGGGTCGCTCGCAAGCGGTCGCGCAATTGCTTGAGCAGCGCCCGGTAGGGCTCGGCGCTGTCGCCTACCCGCTCACGCACGGCGCTGCTGGCCTGCTGCATGGACAGCTCTGCGGCCAGGGCATCGATGTCGCGCAGGAACAGGTCGGCCGCCATCCAGCGCGCCAACAGCAGTACTTCCCGAGTCACCGCCGCCGTGACGTTGGGGTTGCCGTCACGGTCGCCTCCCATCCAAGAGGCAAAGCGGATCGGCGCGGCCTCCAGCGGCAGGTGCAGTCCGGTCGCCTCGAACAACGCCGCGTCGACCTTGCGCAAGTGATTGGGCACCGCCTGCCACAGCGAGTGCTCGATCACCGCGAAGCCCCACTTGGCTTCATCCACCGGGGTCGGCCGGCTGCGGCGGATCTCTTCGGTGTGCCAGGCTTCGGCGATCAGCCGACGTAGACGCTCGCGCACCTGTTGCCGCTCGGCTGCGGTCAGATCGCGATGATCCTGAGCAGCCAGTTGCCCGGCGATCGCGTCGTACTTCTGGATCAACGTGCGCCGCGCCACTTCGGTGGGATGCGCGGTGAGCACCAGTTGGATATCCAGCTTGGCCAACTGTCGGGCGAGCGCATCGTTACCGTGACCGGCCTGTTTCAGCCGCGCCAGCAACTCCGGCAGTACCCGAGCCTCGAACGGCTCTGGCTGGTCGGCGTCGCGCCGGCGGATCAACTGGTACTGCTCGGCCATGTTGGCCAGGTTCAGAAACTGGTTGAATGCCCGGGCCACCGGCAACAGATCGTCCTCGCCGAGGTTGGCCAGGGTCGAGCTCAACTGCTCGGCGGCGCCACGGCGGTCGGCCTTGGCACTGTGGCGAATGTCCTCGATCTTGCCGAGAAAGGCGTCGCCGTGCTGCTGGCGAATGGTCTCGCCGAGCAACTCCCCCAACAGATGGACATCTTCACGCAATCGCACATCGATATCGGTCATTGGCCCTCTCTTCGGCGCGGCTAGCCCGCACGCTTGTCGTCAACAGCACAACCCCAAGAGTGCCCACAGCCGGGGCCCCGTGGCAAGCCGCGATCAGGCAAAGCAAACTAAAGTGAAGACAGAGCACTCCGATGCAATGCAGCCTTTCACAGGCGTAGACAGAGGTCATCATGAAAATCCGCGAACTCGCACAACACTGGGAACAGAACGCCGCCGGGCGCATGAGCCCGACCAGCCATGTGCTGCACCTGGACCTGGAGTCCGAAGCACGCCTGGCAGCGCTGATCGAGATGTACCCCAAACGTACGGCCGAAGAACTGCTCGGCGAACTGGTCGCAGCCGCCCTCGAAGAGGTGGAGGCAAGTTTTCCCTATGTGCCTGGCAGCCAGGTCATCGCCACCGATGAGGAAGGTGATCCGCTGTATGAAGACATTGGCCCCACCCCGCGCTTTCTTAGCCTTTCCCGGCGCCACTTGCACACCCTGAGCAACACGGCGCAAGACAGTCAGGAATGACCGCACCACGCCGGTCGGCGCGCCGAAACGGCCCGCCGACCGGCGTTCGGCCCCGCAGCCAGCCGCCCTCGCCGCTGACTGACCAGTCAGAAATAATTGCCGTTGCATGTGTAATTTTTCTGAACCATTGGAAAAAAACCCCAGTCCCAGCCAATAGCCATCACGCTAAAACCCTGCACACCTGCCGTTGTGCACCGTTCGGCTGAAGCGCGCGGAACTGTCAGGGATTGAGCGATGGACTGCTACGGACATCGTCGTTATCAGGAGTGATCCAATGGAGCTGACCACCATGAAGACCCGCACTTCGAAACCCTCATCCAATCACCTGCGCGGGTTCAAGCTGGCCGCGCTGGCACTGGGCAGTAGCTTGGTCCTTGCTGGCTGCGCCGGCAACCCGCCGACCGAGCAGTATGCCGTGACCAAGTCCGCCGTGAACTCCGCCGTAAGTGCCGGCGGCACCGAGTTCGCCGCCGTCGAAATGAAAGCGGCGCAGGACAAGTTCAAGCAAGCCGAAATCGCCATGCACGACAAGAAGTACGACGAAGCCAAGCGTCTGGCCGAACAGGCCGAATGGGACGCCCGCGTCGCCGAGCGCAAGGCCCAGGCGGCCAAGGCCCAGAAGGCCGTGCAGGATGCCCGCCAGGGCGTTCAGGACGTACGTGAGGAAGGCCTGCGCAGCGCTCAATGAGCTCTGTGCAGCCAACCCCAGCCTTCGCCAACGATCAAAGGATGAACACTATGCGCAACTACGTCATGATTCCCGCCCTGCTGGCCCTGAGTGTCGGTCTCGCTGCCTGCTCGCACGATCCGAACCCCAACCTGGAGTCGGCCCGCACCAACTTCTCTTCGCTGCAAAGCGACCCGCAGGCGAGCAAAGTCGCAGCACTGGAAACCAAAGATGCCCAGGATTGGCTGAACAAAGCCGACAAGGCCTTCATGGAACGCGAGGACACTGAGAAAGTCGACCAGTTGGCCTACCTGACCAACCAGCGCGTCGAAGTGGCCAAGCAGACCATCGCCCTGCGCACCGCCGAAAACGAGCTGAAGAACGCCTCTGCGCAACGTGCCCAGGCCAAGCTTGACGCACGTGATGCACAGATCAAGAAACTGCAGGAGAGCCTCAACGCCAAACAGACCGACCGTGGCACCTTGGTGACCTTCGGTGACGTGCTGTTCGACTTCAACAAGGCCGAGCTCAAAAGCAGTGCCTACCCCAACATCACCAAGCTGGCCCAGTTCCTTCAGGAAAACCCGGAGCGCAAGGTGATCGTCGAGGGTTATACCGATAGCGTCGGCTCGGCCAGCTACAACCAGAGCCTGTCCGAGCGCCGCGCCAACAGCGTGCGCATGGCCTTGGTACGTGCCGGTGTCGATCCATCGCGCATCGTCGCTCAGGGTTATGGCAAGGAGTACCCGGTCGCGGACAACTCCAGCAACTCGGGCCGCGCGCAGAACCGTCGAGTGGAGGTGACCATCTCCAACGACAACCAGCCCGTGGCACCGCGTTCGGTCAGCCAGCGTTAAGCGATACCGCAGGTAATAGAAAGCCCCGCCAGCTGTGCGGGGCTTTTTTGGTGTCTGCCATAAGGTATTTGGCGCCTGTGAGATCGAGCGCCACCTCAACCCCTAAGACAAACCCCTGGTGGCTCCCACCAACCTGCCGCCAAACCAATCACAGCCACTCTTTCCCAACATCCCGTGAAGACCCCCTTGTTTTGCGGCCCCTTCGCGAAGACCGCAGCTCACTGCACCTGCTGCGGCGTTTCCTCGCCCATGCAACGCACCGCCCGCTTGCGGTTGTCCACCAGGACTCCGGTCAGGCCCTTCTGCTGGGTATCGAACAACACCAGCACGCCATCGACACATTGCGCCACCTGCGGCGCGGGGTCGAGGGACACCTTGTAGTCCTCGCCGGGGACCGTCTTGAGCATGGTGTAGTCCTGCAGCAGCAGGGCATCCTCAGGCTTGGCGAAATGCAGGTAGCCGTAGTACCAAAGGGCCCCCACCGTCACGATGATGCTGCCGACACCGGTCAGGATCAACGGGATGGCGTTGCGTTCTTCACTCATTGCTTGTTCTTCTCGTCAGGGTAGTTGGGCACTTCGGCAAGCCGGCGCAGGCCGTTGAAATGGCTTGGGTCATCGAGGAAGCGCAGCATCACCTGGCGCCATACCGGGTCGGCGAAGGTCTGCACATGGCCGCCACGGGTCAGTTGCAACACCCTCGGAGGTGGTGCGTGCTGGTACAGGCGGATGCCGTTGTCCATCGGCACCAGATTGTCGTCGATGCTGTGGAAGAACAGCTTCGGCGGGCTGCTCAGCCGCTCGATCGAGCGAATCGCGCTGTCGCCGTCCGGCACCAGCCAGGACAGCGGCACCTGCAACGGCCAGGTCATCCACGAGGTGCTCAAGGCATAGCGACCGACCGCGCGGTAGCTGGCAGGCACGCCATCGAATACCAACGCGCTGAAGCGCGCGTTCTGCTCCGGGTGCGCCGCCAGGTAATGAATGGCCATCGCTCCACCCAGGCTCTGGCCCAGCAACACCAGCGGCTTGCCCTGAACCTCGGGCGCCTGGGCAAGCCACACCATCGCTGCGTCGATATCGGCGTAGACCTCAGGCAGGCTTGGCTTGCCCTCGGACAACCCATAGCCCCGGTAATCGATCATCAGCACCTGATAGCCCTGCTCCGGCAGCCAATAGCTGCCGCCCAGGTGCCCCGCCAGGTTGCCGCCATTGCCGTGCAGGTGCAACACCGTGCCCTTGACCGTGACTCCGGCCTTGGCCGGAAGCCACCAGCCATGCAAACGGATGCCATCGCGGGTGGTCAGGGTCAGATCCCGGTACTCGAGCTTGGCCCGCTGCGGTGTGAAAGGCTCTCCAGGTTCGGGATAGAACAGCAAGCTGCTGCACCCGGCCAGGCCCAGCAGGGCCACGGCCAACACCAGCAGGCGACAGCGATCAGAGAATGTTGGCGTAGTCGGCTTCAATGCGATCCAGGCTCAGGTGATTGAGGAAGTTGGAGAAACACATCCACGCCGAGAGGGCGTTGAGGTCGCGGAATTGCTCCGGCAGATACTTGGGCGGCTCCACCAGCCCTTCCTCTACCAACTGGCGCAAGGTCCGCATGTCTTCGAGAGTGGTTTTGCCGCAGAACAGCAGTGGAATCTGCTCCAGCTTGCCCTTCTTCACGGCCAACTGAATGTAGTTGTAAACCATGATGAAGCCTTTGAGGTAGGACAAGTCCTTGGTGAATGGCAATCCATCGGGCACCGAACCGCGGAACACCCGACTGGCGTTGCTGTAGCTCTGCGCCATCTCGAAACCCTGGGCGCGGAAGAACTCATAGACCTGCATGAAGTCCGCCCCCTCCTCGACCATGTGGATGGCGCGGGTACGGTTGGTCAGCTTGCGCAGGCGACTGGGATACGAGGCGAAGGCGATTACCTCCATGAGGATCGCCAGACCCTCCTGGGTCACTGTCGAGGAGGGGGGCCCCTTGGCCAGAAAGGTGCAGATCGGCTGATTCAGGCCATTGAGCGTGGTGCCGACATGCACCAGCCCCTCATGAACCTCCAGGGCCCGCACATCGCGGCTGTTGAACATGGCGTCGGCACGCACCTTGATGTAGTCGGCACCCGCCGCGGCGTCGGCGACGATCCCGTCGGATTCGAACACGCGGATGGTCCCCTCCGCCTCGCCGAACACTTTGTTCAGCCGGTGCTGGAGGATTTCCACGGCCTGCTTGGCAGTGAGGTTCTTTGGCTCGTCCTTGAGGTCGCCGCGGCCATCGATGTTGTTGAGGTAGTCCGAGAGCATCAACCCCAGATCGGCCAGGGTCGGGTCACCGGCATGAAAGGCATCCGACGCGGCGCCGTAGAGCTCCTGGGAGATCAGGCCGAAGTCCTCGGTGCCTCGCGCCTCGAGCATGCGCACCACCATTCGGTATTCGCGGCACATGCGCTTCATGATCTGCCCGACCGGATTGAACTGGCCGAGCTGGCGGATGATATCGCGCTCGATCCCCTGGAATTCGGCCTTCACCGCGCTGGAATCGAATGCCAATGGACGCGATTGATAATAAGCGCGATCGACCGCCGGCGGCTCCTTGCCCCTGGCCTTGAGGAAGCCTTGACGGATGTTGTCATCCCACTTCACCGCATCGAGCACACGGATCGGCGTCTGCGCTGCGACGATGCGGTCGGACAGGGCGCGGATGGTCTGCTGGTATTCGTCCACTGGGGACTCCTTGTTCAAAGGCGCACGCGTAATTCGCTACTTACCGGAGCGCTGGAACCGCGCCACCTCGACGAACAGGTCGGAATTGGCCGGGTCGTCCAGGTACGCCAGGACCCGCGCGGCAGGGCTGTCGATCAGCACGCCGTCACCGTCCTCTTCGTCTACCTGGGTGCTACGCCCCGAGAGTTCTTTGTTCTGCACGGCCTGCAGGACCTGGTCGACATCAAGGTTGTAGACCACCAGCTCCTTGCCATCGACGATGTCGAACCCACCGATCAGGAAGTTGCCGCCCAGACGCTTCGGCACCCCAGCAGACAGGTACCAGCGGTTGCCATGTCGCGAAACGGTGAACGTGTATTGCTCCGGCGCCTTGCCCTTTGCCGTGGCCACCGCCGTGTAGGCATCGCCACCGCTGCGCCTGATGGTCAGCCGCAGCGGCTCGCCCCAGGCATCCTTGCTGCTCCATTTGCCGAGCAAGGCCTTGGGCGCTGCCTGGTTGCTCGGCAGCGGCTCATGAAAGGTCACCAGACAACCGCCCAGCAGCAGAAATGACAAGGTCAACAACAGCACACGCCAGGCCTTCATCTACTTCTCCTTGAAAGATATCTCGGCTCAGGCCGATGCCAGCACCAGGTGCAGATAACGGGTAAGCATAGCGAGCATCTGCCCATCGGCTTGCGCGTCGGCATCCTTGAGCAGGCCCTGATATTCCATCTGCTCGATAATCGCCGTCAACATCTGGGCGTCCTGTTCCGGTTGCTGCGAGCCGACCACCTGCAGCAGCTGGCGGGCGCCGTGCAGCAGAATCTGCTCGTGGGCGCACACCAGCTCGGCCAGCCGAGGGCACAACAAGGCTTCTTGGCGGAACGCCTGCTCGGCCATCATGAAATCGCGACGGTTGAGCAACTGGCGCTGAACGTAGTCGACCGTCATGCGCGCGATTTCGTCCGCCAGCCGCGCCCGCGACTGCGCACTGCCATCGCCCTGGGCCAGCAACTGGCGCAGCACGACCTCGGTGTTGGCCCAGAGCTTGGCCATATAGGCGGCACTGCGCTCGACGTACTGGGCGAAGGTATCGGTGAGCAGGTCCTCGATATCCTTGAAGTAGTAGGTGGTGGCCGATAACGGCACATCGGCCTCGGCTGCCACGGCGCGGTGGCGTACACCGCGCACACCATCGCGCACGACGATGCGCATGGCGGCGTCGAGAATCGCCTGGCGACGTTGCTCGCTGCCCTGGCGGGCGGTCTTGCGCCCCTGGTATTGCACGCTTTCGGCGACGGCGGTGGCGATGCCGGCGGCGCCTTGATGAGCCATTGCGGGTGTCACGGGGTGTACCTCATGGACGGTGGTTTGCCTGGGCCCGCGAAGAGGCCAGCACTGCCAGTACCAGTGTACAGGCAATAAAAAGCCGCCCCGAAAGGCGGCTTGTTCACTTCGCTCAGGCTTGCGGGCGCATGTGCGGGAACAGGATCACATCGCGAATCGACGGCGAGTTGGTCAGCAGCATCACCAGACGGTCGATACCGATGCCCTCACCGGCCGTTGGCGGCATGCCGTACTCCAGCGCACGCACGAAGTCAGCGTCATAGTGCATGGCTTCGTCGTCACCGGCGTCCTTCTCGGCCACCTGGGCCAGGAAG
The DNA here is from genome assembly GCF_004357765.1 of Pseudomonas putida. Lineage (GTDB taxonomy): Bacteria > Pseudomonadota > Gammaproteobacteria > Pseudomonadales > Pseudomonadaceae > Aquipseudomonas > Aquipseudomonas putida_U. The sequence continues at coordinate 111,106 of NZ_SMTE01000004.1, forward strand.
CGCTCGGCCTGGTCTTCGGCATCGTTGAGCTCGGAGTACGCGTTGGCGATCTCGCGGCCACCGATGAACAGCTCGAAGCGGTCGGTGACAGCCGGGTTTTCGTCGTTGCGGCGGGCGAGCGGCGAGACTTCGAAGGGGTACTCGGTGATGAAGTGCGGCTGCTCCAGCTTGTGCTCGACCAGCTCTTCGAAAATCATCACCTGCAACTTGCCCAGGCCTTCGTGACCCAGCACCTTGGCACCGGCTTTCTTGGCGATGTCACGGGCACGGTCGACGTCCTGCAGGTCAGCGGCAGTGAGCTCCGGGTTGTACTTGAGGATCGAGTCGAACACCGAAAGACGGGCGAATGGCTCGCCGAAGTGGAACACCTTGTCGCCGTAAGGCACGTCGGTGCTGCCCAGTACCAGCTGCGCCAGCTCGCGGAACAGTTCCTCGGTGAGGTCCATGTTGTCGCGATAGTCGGCGTAGGCCTGGTAGAACTCGAGCATGGTGAACTCAGGGTTGTGCCGGGTCGAGACGCCTTCGTTACGGAAGTTGCGGTTGATCTCGAACACCTTCTCGAACCCACCGACCACCAGCCGCTTGAGGTACAGCTCCGGCGCGATACGCAGGAACATGGCCATGTCCAGGGCGTTGTGGTGGGTTTCGAACGGCTTGGCCGCGGCGCCGCCAGGGATGGTCTGCAGCATCGGCGTCTCGACTTCGAGGAAGTCGCGCTCGATGAGGAACTTGCGGATGTGCGAGATCACCTGCGAGCGCACCCGGAAAGTGTGGCGGGTTTCCTCGTTGACCATCAGGTCGACGTAGCGCTGGCGGTAGCGCTGTTCGGTGTCGGTCAGGCCGTGGTGCTTGTCCGGCAGCGGGCGCAACGACTTGGTCAGCAGGCGCACGTCGGTCATCTCGACGTACAGGTCACCCTTGCCGGAACGGGCCAGGGTGCCTTCGGCGCTGATGATGTCGCCCAGGTCCCAGGTCTTGACCGCCGCCAGGGTTTCTTCCGGCAGGGTCTTGCGGTTGACGTAGACCTGGATTCGACCGGTCATGTCCTGGATGACCATGAACGAGCCACGGTTGAGCATGATGCGGCCGGCAACCTTGACCGGGATCGCGGCTGCTTCCAGCTCTTCCTTGGTCTTGTCCGCATACTGCTTCTGCAGGTCGTTGCAGTAGCTGTCGCGACGGAAGTCGTTGGGGAAGGCATTGCCCTTGGCGCGTTCTGCGGCAAGTTTTTCCTTGCGCAGGGCGATCAGGGCGTTTTCTTCCTGTTGCAGGTCTTGCGATTCGGTCTTGAGGTCGCTCATGTCGTCATTCTTTCCATCAGGTGTTCGTTGCCCTTTTCGGGCAGGGCACGCGATACCGGCGGATGGCCAGGCATCGCGGCAGTGGTGTGCGGCTTACAGCCCCTGCTTGAGGCTCGCTTCCAGGTATTGGTCGAGGTCGCCGTCCAGGACCTTCTGGCAGTCGCTGCGCTCGACGCCGGTACGCAGGTCCTTGATACGCGAGTCGTCCAGCACGTAGGAGCGGATCTGGTGGCCCCAGCCGATGTCCGACTTGCTGTCCTCCAGTGCCTGCGACGCGGCGTTGCGCTTTTGCATTTCCAGCTCGTACAGCTTGGCCCGCAGCATCTTCATGGCGGTGTCCTTGTTGGCGTGCTGGGACCGTTCGTTCTGGCAGGCCACCACGGTGTTGGTCGGCACGTGGGTGATACGGACCGCCGAGTCGGTGGTGTTCACGTGCTGACCACCGGCGCCGGAGGAGCGGTAGGTGTCGATGCGCAGATCGGACGGGTTGATCTCGATCTCGACCTTGTCGTCGATTTCAGGAGAGACGAACACCGCCGAGAACGAGGTGTGGCGACGAGCGCCGGAGTCGAACGGGCTCTTGCGCACCAGACGGTGCACGCCGATCTCGGTGCGCAGCCAGCCGAAGGCGTACTCACCCTTGACGTGCACGGTGGCGCCCTTGATGCCGGCGACTTCCCCTTCGGACAGCTCGATGATGGTGGCGTCGAAGCCACGCTTGTCGGCCCAGCGCAGGTACATGCGCAGCAGGATGTTGGCCCAGTCCTGTGCCTCGGTACCACCGGAGCCGGCCTGGATGTCCAGGTAGGCGTTGTTCATGTCCATCTCGCCGCTGAACATGCGACGGAACTCAAGCTGGGCCAGGTTTTCTTCCAGGCCTTGCAACTCGGTCACGACGTCGCCGACGGCGCCTTCGTCATTTTCTTCGACGGCCATGTCGAGCAGGTCCTTGCAGTCGGCCAGGCCACCGGACAGTTTGTCCAGGGTCTCGACGACCTGGGCCAGCATGGCGCGCTCACGGCCCAGGGCCTGGGCGTACTCGGGCTTGTTCCAGACGGCAGCGTCTTCCAGCTCGCGGTTGACTTCGATCAGGCGGTCATGCTTGTGATCGTAGTCAAAGATACCCCCGAATGGACTGGGAGCGTTCGGTGAGGTCCTTGATGGTGTTCAGGATCGGTTGGATTTCCATGGGTGCGCGGCTCTCGTACGAATTCTGTGAAAAGCCCGCGAGTATAACTCATCCCAGGCGTCGGAGCAGCCCGCTGGGCGCCCACACCGCCCATTTTCCCCAGCCACAAGGCAGCGGCCAGCCCGCGCAGGCCTAACAGAACTGCCAGTTTTCCGACAACCAGCAACTGCGCACACTGGATCCACGGTCAGGCAAGTCGCCTGCCTCTCGGTTCAGGAGCGAATGAGCATGAACAATACCTATGAGCAAACCCTGCAGCGTCTGGAAGATTTCCACATCGAGCCGCCAATTTTTACCCAAGCTGTAGGAGACGTCCTGGAATACGACCCCTCTGCGGGAGCGAGCAACCCGGTTTCCGTACAGTACCCAGGGCTCGATGAGGCCATTCCAGGGCTCGAATATGTCACGGTGAGCATCCATGGCAGCCGCTGGTCGTCGAGCACGACGTTGCCTCCAGCGGATGCCTTGAAGCCCTGCACCGTAAGCGGTTACGCACGCAGCGCCGCCTTGGAGGAAAGCGACAACTACAAGATAAAGGCAGTCGTGAACTTCAAATTGGTAGGCGAAGAATGCACGATCCGCTACGAGTCCCTCGACAGGGTCTACAAACTCATTGCCAAGAAGCCTTGACCACGATGCGCGATGGGTCGCTGGCAGACGACGCCTGTCAAGCGGCCATCACGCAACGCCCACCTGGTTACGTCCATTGTGCTTGGCCATGTACAAACCTTTGTCCGCCGCCGATATCAACTGTCGGCAATGGCTGCCGACCGGCGGCGTCTGGGTGGCCAGGCCAATGCTCACGGTAAGGCACGAGTCAGCGACGGGCGCGGTGTGGGGAATATTCAGGGCAAGTACCGCCTGACGCAGCTTCTCGGCGATAAGCCGGCCCCCGCCGGGCGAGGTATTGGGCAACACCAAAGCGAATTCTTCGCCGCCATATCGCGCCGGCAGGTCGGTCGGCCGTGCACAGGTACCGCGCAATGCCTCGGCGACCTGACGCAGGGCCTCGTCACCGGCCAGATGGCCGAAACTGTCGTTGTATGCCTTGAAATAGTCGACATCGATCATCAACAGCGACAGTTGCTGCCGCTCACGCATGGCCCGACGCCACTCGAGTTCAAGGTACTCGTCGAAGTGCCGACGATTGGACAGCCCGGTGAGGCCGTCGGAATTCATCAACCGCTGCAGCATCAGGTTGGTGTCCAGCAGTTGCTGTTGGCTCACGCGCAACGCGCGGTAGGCCTCGTCGCGCTGCAGCAGGGTCAGGTAGGAGCGTGAGTGGTAGCGAATGCGCGCGACCAGCTCGATGCTGTCCGGCAACTTCACCAGGTAGTCGTTGGCTCCGGCAGCAAATGCCGCACTCTTGACCAGCGGGTCTTCCTTGGTCGACAGGACGATGATCGGAATGTCCTGGGTAGCCGGGTTGCTGCGGTATTCACGCACCAGCGTCAGGCCATCGAGCCCCGGCATGACCAGATCCTGCAGAATCACCGTGGGCTTGATGCGCATGGCTTGGGCCACGGCCTGATGGGGATCGGCGCAGAAGTGGAAATCGATGTTATCCTCCTGGGCCAACCCGCGCCTTACAGCTTCGCCAATCATGGCCTGGTCATCGACCAGCAGCACCATCGCTGCGTTTTCGTTGGTGGTCAGCCCGTCGAGCGGTTGATCATTCATCCTTTTTCACCCGATCAGTACCGGACAGGCGGCCTGATTCATTGCGTATCATCATTTGCCGAAGATCTCCGCCAACCGCCCGGAAATGCGCTCCAGCGGTTGAATCTCCATTGCTGCGCCGATCGCCGCAGCCGCCTTGGGCATGCCGAATACCGCGCTGCTGTGCTGGTCTTGGGCGATGGTCAGGAAGCCTCGCTCGCGCATCAGTTTAAGCCCCTGAGCGCCATCGCGGCCCATGCCAGTCAGCAAAACCCCCACCGCCTCGCCACGCCAGTATTGCGCCACGCTCTCGAAGAACACATCGATCGACGGTCGATAGATCGCATCCACGGGTTCGGCAGTGTAAGCCAGTTGGCCATTGTGCAGCAGGCGAACATGGTGATTGGTGCCAGCCAGCAACACCTGGCCGGGTTGCGGCGGTTCGCCTTCCCGCGCCAGACGCACCGGCAGCCCGGCGGCGCTAGCGAGCCACTCGGCCATACCGGCGGCAAAGACCTGGTCGACATGCTGGACCAGCACGATGGCTGCCGCGAATGTGCGCGGTAGCCCCCTGAGCAGGACCTCGAGGGCGGCAGGCCCGCCCGCCGAGGAGCCGATGGCCACCAGGCCATGGCGCTGCGCCAGATCACGCGCCGGGGCAGCGATCGCCGAAGTGGCACGTGGTCTTTGATGGCCGATGAGCCAACTGATGTTGAGAATCTTGCGTAGCAGCGGCGCCGCCGCCTCGCGCGGGTCGCCGACGCCCACAGCTGGTGTGTCGACCACGTCCAGGGCGCCATGGCCCATGGCTTGAAATACCCGGTCCATGTTGCGTTTGCGGTCGACCGTGACGATGACGATGGCACAGGGCGTCTCGGCCATGATCCGGCGGGTTGCCTCGACGCCGTCCATCACCGGCATGAGCAGGTCCATGAGAATCAGGTCCGGGATGTCCTCGGCGCAGCGACGTACCGCCTCGGCGCCGTCGTGGGCCACCCACAACACCTGGTGCGCGGGCTCCAAGGCCAGTGCGCGGCGCAGGGCCTCGACTGCCAGGGGCATGTCGTTGACGATGGCGATCTTCATCCCTGAGCACCTCCAATCAATTCGCCGACGGCATCCAGCAACGCATCGTCATGGAAGCTGGCCTTGGCCAAATAGTAGTCGGCGCCAGCGTCCAGGCCACGCCGCCGGTCTTCCTCCCGGTCCTTGTACGACACCACCATCACCGGCAGACTCTGCAGCCGTTGATCGCGGCGCACCAGGGTGACCAGCTCGATGCCATCCATGCGCGGCATGTCGATGTCGGTGATCAGCAAGTCGAAGCGGTCACCACGCAGAGCATTCCAGCCATCCATGCCATCGACCGCCACCGCGACCTCGTAGCCTCGGTTGCTCAGCAGCTTACGTTGCAGTTCGCGCACGGTGAGCGAGTCATCGACCACGAGAATGCGCTTGCGTACCTGGCCGCGCCCGTCCTGGCCGCCGCGCTCGACCCGCTCCAGGCGACCGCTGCTGAGCAGTTTTTCCACCGAGCGCAACAGGTCTTCGACGTCGACGATCAGCACCACCGAGCCGTCATCGAGCAGCGCGCCTGCGGAGATGTCCTGAACCTTGCCCAGGCGGGCATCCAGCGGCATCACCACCAATACCCGCTCGCCGATCAGACGCTCCACGGCAACGCCATACAGCTGCTCCCGCTCGCGAATCACCACCACCGCAAGGCGCGACTGATCCCCCTGCCCCGCTGGACGGTTGAGCAACTGGCTGGCCGCCACCAGGCCTATATGCCGGCCCTCGTGCCAGAAATGCTGGCGCCCTTCGATCTGCACGATCTGCCCGGCTTCGACCTCAAGGGTGCGTTCGATATGTGCCAGGGGAAAGGCGTAGGCCTCCCCACCCACCGTCGCTACCAGGCTGCGCACCACCGACAGGGTCAGCGGCACTTCGAGCTGGAAGCGACAACCCTGACCAGCTTCCTGGGTCAGCTCGATCGAGCCACGCAAACCGCGCACCATGTGCTGCACCGCGTCGAGTCCGACACCTCGGCCAGACACCTCGGTGACCTGGTCGCGCAAGCTGAAACCGGGCAGGAACAGAAACGCCAGCAGCTCCGCTTCGCTCATGTGCGAAACGCTCTCCAGCGGTGCCAGACCGCGCTCGACGATGCTGCGGCGCAGCCGCTCCAGGTCGATGCCAGCACCATCATCGAACAGTTCGAGCACCAGCAGACCTGCCTGGTGCGAGGCCCGCAAGCGGACCACTCCCTCCTGGGCCTTGCCCGCCAAAGTCCGTTGCTCGGGCAGTTCGATGCCATGATCGACCGCGTTGCGCAGCAGATGTGTCAGCGGTGCGTCGAGCTTTTCCAGGACGTCGCGATCGACCTGGGTCTTCTCGCCCTCGATGTGCAGACGCACCTGCTTCCCCAGCGAGCGCCCCAGATCCCGGACCATCCGGCTCTGTCCGCTGAGGACGTCGGCCAATGGCCGCATGCGGCAGGCCAGCGCCGTGTCGTAGAGGGCCTGGGCGCGCTGACTGGCCTGCCAGCCGAACTCGTCCAGGTCGGCGGCCTGTTGTTGCAGAATCTGCTGGGTTTCCGCCAGCAGACGCTGGGTCTGGGCCAATGCCTCGAGCACCTCTGGACCTTGGCCGCTGCCTTCGAGTTGCACCTTCAAACCATCCAGGGCGCGCATGCCCTGTCCGTGCATGCGCTTGAGCCGTTGCAAGGTCGCCAGATAGGGTTTCAGCCGCTGGGTTTCGACCAGCGCCTTGCTCGACAGATCGAGCAGGCCGTTCAACCGTTCGGCGGTGACGCGCAGCACCCGCTCGCCGCCTTCGAGGTTACGCTTGCCAGGCCTGGGCGCAGGTTCCGGTTCAATCTCGACAGCAGATAGGACTGCACTATCGATGGTCACCGCTTCGCTCGGCGGGGCCTGGGGCGTGGGGGACGGCGCCGGGGGTACCGGCAGCGCCGCCGTACCGTCAAGCAGAGCGGCCAGGTGTGCCAGAAAACCCGGAACGGCCCCCTCTCCCTGCTGGTCGCCGGGTGTGGCAATGTGCAGCAGGATGTCGGTGCCGCGCAGCAAGGCATCGATATGCTCGGCGCGCAGACGCAAGCGTCCCTCCTGCGCCGCCACCAGGCAATCTTCCATGGCGTGGGCCACGCTGACCCCGGCATCGATGCCGACGATGCGCGCCGCGCCCTTGAGCGAATGGGCCGCGCGCATGCAGGCTTCGAGCTGCTCGGCCTGGGTTGGGTCACGTTCCAGCGCCAGCAGTCCGGCGTTGAGCACTTGGGTCTGCGCTTCGGCCTCCAGGCCGAACAGTTCGAGCAGCGATGCGTCGCGCATTTGCTCTGGGGTCATGACAGGCTCCGCTGCACGGCAGACAGTAGATGTAATTCGTCCAGCACGCGCACGCTGCGTCCACGCCACTGCAGTACCGCAGCGGTGAACGGCGCGGCGTCGGGCTGCTTGTCCGGCCGGGAGGAGTCGAGGCGATGGATGCCGTCGATCTCGTCCACGGCGATCACCACCGGCCCACCATTGGCAGCCAGGATGAGCATGCGTGGCAACGCACGCCCGACTGCTGCGCCGGGCGGCGCGACCGGCACCTCGAGCAAGTCGGCCAGCGATACGCAGGGCACCAATGCACCGCGGACATTGGCCACACCCTGCAATACCCGCGAGCGTTGGTGGGGCAGCGAGTGCACCGGCTGCATGGGCGCGACCTCCGCCAGACAGGCGGTGGCCAGGGCCAGCCACTCCTCGCCCAGACGGAACAGTAACAACGAGCGGCCATCGACGCGCTCGGGCGGCGGCGCAGGTGCCAGTTCATCCGCATCGAGCAAGGCATAGCGGTCGAGCAAGCGGGTCGCCGCCGCGGCATACACCTCGCAGTTCCGGCAGTGAATGTGCCGCACCAGCAGAGGACACTGCTTGTCGCCATGGACGCCGATCCGGTTCCAGCAATCATCGATGAGCTGATCCTGCTGAGCGAGCGTTTGCAGCAACTGTTCGCCATTCATCGTTCAGGCTCCCGGCCAATGCGTGCGGCCCGTTCATGCAGACGGCGGGCTCCGGCTTCATCGCCCTGGGCCGCCAGCAACATGGCCAGCTGGATCAGCGCCTCGGTGTGCTGGGGTTCCAGGTACAAGGCCTTGCGGTAGTGACTGAGCGCCTGCGCGGCATCGCCTTCTGTGTCGCTGAGCAGTCCGAGCCAGTAGTACACCTGGGCATGGGGCGGGAACGTGCGCAGGTAACGCTGGCAACCGGCGCGGGCCTGGGCGTGCTCGCCGGCGTTGGCCTGACGGGTGATGCTGGCCAGCAACTGTTCCGCAGTTTCGGCCGGCGCCGAAGGGGGCGGCGATGACGCAATCGGCCTGGGCCGCTCCGGCAGGCTGCGCAAGGGCGGCACGGCAGCTACAGTGGGCCGTGGAAGCACGCGACTGACCGGCGCGATCGGCATTGCTGGCGCGTCCGCCTGGCGGGCGTAGGCGAACGCCTGTGGAATGCCCAATGCACGCATGCCCAGGCGGGACAGCAGGCTGCCTTCGGCCGGACCGATGAACAACACACCCTCGGCGTGGGCCAGACGCTTGAGCACCTCGAACACGCGCTGTTGGGTGGCCGTATCGAAATAGATCAGCAGGTTGCGGCAGAACACGAAGTCATACAGCCCGTCGCGGCTGGCCAGCCCTGGGTCCAGGACATTGCCCACCTGCAGGCTGACCGACTGACGAACCCGGTCATGTAACCGATGGCCGTCCTCGACGGGGTCGAAGTGCCGGTCACGGAACGCCAGGTCGCCGCCACGGAAGGCATTGCGGCCATAGATGCCCTGCTCGGCCTTGGCCACCGAACTGGGACTGACGTCCATGCCGTCGATGCGGAAAGCTTGCGCCGCCATCCCACTGTCGAGCAACGCCATGGCCAGGGAATAGGGCTCCTCCCCGGTCGAGCAGGGCAGGCTCAGCAGCCGTAGCGGGCGCGCCCCGGCCAGTTCGGCCAGGCGCTTGTGGGCCAGACCGACCAGGGCGGTAAAGGACTCGGGATAACGGAAAAACCACGTTTCGGGAACGATCACCGCCTCGATCAGCGCCTGCTGCTCATCCGCCGACTGCTGCAGGCGCAGCCAATAATCGTCGAGGTCGCCGGCATGGGTCGCTACGCAGCGCTGGCGCAAGGCACGCTGGACCATCGGCACGCCGACCGAGTCGACGTCCAGACCGATCCGCGCCTGCAGGAACCGGAAGAAGCGCTGCTCGCTCATGTCGCCTCCTCGCCCGTAACGGTGGGAAACAGCATCTGGCGCACGGCATCGCAGAGCAGGTCGTCCACTTCGATGCGCTGCAACAGGCCCTGGGCGTCTTCGAGTACCGGCCCCAGATAGCGGGCGTCGCCGTTGTCCAGACCATACGGCTGGAAGGCGTCGGGCTGACAGCGCAAGGTCTCGGTGGCCTGCTCCAGTACCAGCCCGAGCGCTCGCTCGCTGCGGTAACGCACCAGGACCAGGCGAGTGCTGGTGCGCTGCTCGGCAGGGACGCCGAAGCTCAAGGCGGCCAGGTCGATCACCGGCACCAACTGGCCGCGGTGAGCGAGGATGCCGGCCACCCAGACCGGTGCCTGGGCAATCGGCTTTAGCGGGCGCCTTGGCAACACTTCGATCACCTCACGCACATCCAGGGCAAAGCGCTGGCCACCCAGGTGAAACTGCAAGTACAGCGCGCCCTTGGCTGAGCCCGCTGCAGTCTTGGGGTGCAGGTCGTTCATCACGGTCAGACTTTGAATCGCGACACACCACCGCGCAGACCCGCGGCTACCTGGCTCAATTCGTCGATGGCGAAACTGGCCTGGCGCAGCGACTCGACGGTCTGGGTGCTGGCATCGCTGAGCTGGGCCAGCGCCTGGTTGATCTGCTCGGCGCCGGTCGCCTGGGCCTGCATGCCCTCGTTGACCATCAGCACCCTTGGGGCCAGTGCCTGTACCTGGTGGATGATCTGGCTGAGCTGCTCACCTACCTGTTGCACCTCCGCCATGCCACGACGCACTTCCTCGGAGAACTTGTCCATGCCCATGACCCCAGCCGATACCGCCGACTGGATCTCGCGCACCATCTGCTCGATGTCGTAGGTAGCGACGGCGGTCTGGTCCGCCAGGCGGCGCACCTCGGTGGCCACGACGGCGAAGCCGCGTCCGTATTCACCGGCTTTCTCCGCCTCGATGGCGGCGTTGAGCGACAACAGGTTGGTCTGGTCGGCGACCTTGACGATGGTCACCACCACCTGGGTGATGTTGCTGGCTTTCTCGTTGAGGATCGCCAGCTTGGCATTGACCAGGTCGGCGGCGCCCATCACCTGATGCATGGTGTCTTCCATGCGTGCCAGCCCCTGCTGGCCGGAACCGGCAAGGCTCGACGCCTGGTCGGCGGCGCTGGTGACCTCGGTCATGGTACGCACCAGATCACGCGAGGTCGCAGCGATTTCCCGCGAAGTGGCGCCGATCTCGGTGGTGGTGGCCGCGGTTTCGGTGGCTGTGGCCTGCTGCTGCTTGGAAGTGGCAGCGATCTCGGTGACCGAAGTGGTCACCTGCACCGACGAGCGCTGGGCCTGGGCGACCAGGTTGGCCAGGGCCTCGGCCATTTCGTTGAAACCGCTTTCGATGGCGCCGAACTCATCCTTGCGCTCCAGGCTCAGGCGCATGCTCAGGTCGCCTGAACGCAGCTTGTCCAGCGCATGGACCACGCGCTGTACGGGGGAGGTGATGGCACGCATCAGCAACAGGCCACACACCCCTGCGGCTATGATCGCCAACAGCAGCGACACGATCATGCTGCCCTTGGCAGTGGCAACCGCGCTGACGATCTGCGCCGAGGCGGCGTCGGCAGATTCTCGATTGTGCTCGATCACTGCATTGAGCAGCTTGCGACCCTCCATCCAAGCCGGAGCCAGCTCGTCGGTGACCAGTCGCTCGGCCTCACTGAAATTGCGCTGCCGGTAGGTTTCCAACACCTGCTCGACGAGCTTGACGTAGGTGCTTTCCTGCTTGATGAACTGATCGAAACGCTGTTGATCATCGGCGTCCTGGATGGTGCCCTGGTAACCGGCCATGTGTTCTTTGAGGCGATCGTCGAAGCCCTTGAACAGCTCCATGTCAGCCGGGGTGATCTCGCGACGGTTGGACAGGCCGACCAACTGCTGGCTGGTGACGTACATGTCGACCCAGGAACTGCGGATCATCGAACTGTAGTAGAGGCCTGGAATGCTGTCCGTGCCTACGGCCTGCTCGGCCTTCTCGATCGCCACCAGCCGCGAGTAGGCCGCCACGATCATCAGCAGCATGACGGCGATGATCACGGCGAAACTTGCCAGGATCCGTTGGCGCAAGGTCCAGTTCTTCACATTCAGCCCTCAGGAATTCACTACGAGCGGGAAAAATCGCCGAAGTATAGCCCAGGCATCCTATGCTTTTGTCGCTTCGGATGAGGGTAGAACCGTCATAGATGGCAGGACATGGGCTGGGCCTACCCTCCGGCAATCTGTGAAGAAGCAAATCGCCCGTTGCTTTTATCCGGCTTCGCCAACCTGGCGGACCTGCTCTTCGAGCGACTGGCGCAACGCAGGGTCGAGGCCGAGCTGGCGCGCCAGTTCATCCAGGTAGGCTCGCTCCATGAAGTGTTCCTGGTCGACCATCATCACGCTGGCCAGGTACATCTCGGCAGCCATCTCCGGGGTTTGCGCGGCACGAGCCACTTCGGCGGGATCGAGCGGCTTGTTCAGCTCGGCATGCAGCCAGTGCTGCAATTGCCGGTCGTTGTCCAGGCGAGTGAACTCGCCTTCGATCAGCTCGCGCTCACGGTCATCGATATGACCATCGGCCTTGGCCGCCGCCACCAGTGCCTGCAGCACCGCCTGACTGTGCTGTTCGGCCTGGGCCGGCGGCACGCGGTCGAGGGTCTGCGGCTCACGGTGCGATGCATCGCCCTGACGCGCCTGCCAATTGCCATAGGCCTTGTAGGCCAATACTCCCAGGGCCGCCAGGCCGCCATAGGTGAGGGCTTTGCCGCCAAACTTGCGGGCTTTCTTGTTGCCTAGCAGCAGCCCCATGGCGCCTGCCGCCAGGGCCCCGCCGCCCGCCCCTGAGAGCAGGCTGCCAAGGCCTGCCGTCGTACCGGGTTTGCCAGTACCGCCGGCTTGCTTGTCGAGCAGCGCCTGGCCGGATTTGAGCAGTTGGTCGAGCAGTCCACGGGTGTTCATCGAACGCATCTCCAGGAGGCACAGGTGAAAGGCCAGGGTAAGCCCTGCCGGGGTCGGAGCCAGTGTTGATTTGCTTCCGGATGTTGCATTGGCTGGCAAAAAGCCAACTAGACTGCTCTTCGCCAACACCTTGCATATCCGCACTACGCTTATAACGATCGCTGCACCCTTTCTTGATGACTGCCCCGAGCAAAATCTCCACGAAGAGGGAACACCATGTCAGTGCACAAGACCGCATTGTTCGGCGCCGTGACCGGCGCCTTGCTGGCCTGCGCAAGCCTGCAGGCCGCCGACTTGCCCAAGGCCCTGGGCGACGGCGAAGGGCGCCTGGATATCATCGCCTGGCCGGGCTACATCGAGCGCGGTGAAAGCGACAAGGCCTACGACTGGGTCACGGGGTTCGAAAAGGAAACCGGCTGCAAGGTCAGCGTCAAGACGGCCGCCACCTCCGACGAAATGGTCAGTCTCATGACCAAGGGCGGCTACGACCTGGTCACCGCCTCGGGTGACGCCTCGCTGCGTCTGATCGCCGGCAAGCGCGTGCAGCCGATCAACACGGCGCTGATCCCCAATTGGAAGCACATCGACCCACGCCTGCAGAATGGGGGTTGGTACGTGGTCGACAAGCAGGTCTATGGCACGCCCTACCAGTGGGGGCCGAACGTCCTGCTGTACAACACCACGGTGTTCAAGCAGCCGCCGACCAGCTGGAGCGTGGTGTTCGAGCCGCAGGACCTGCCGGATGGCAAGCCGAACAAGGGCCGCGTACAGGCCTACGATGGGCCGATCTACCTCGCCGACGCCGCGCTGTACCTGAAGTCGGCCAAGCCTGAGCTGGGCATCAAGGACCCCTACGAGCTGAACGAGGCCCAGTACAAGGCCGTGCTGGAACTGCTGCGCCAGCAGCAACCGCTGGTGCACCGCTACTGGCATGACGCCACGGTGCAGATGAGCGACGTCAAGAACGAAGGCGTGGTCGCCTCCAGTTCGTGGGGCTACATGGTCAACGGCCTGAAAGCCGAGAACCAGCCGGTGGCCTCTACCATTCCGAAGGAAGGTGCTACCGGCTGGGCTGACACCACCATGCTGCACAGCGAGGCCAAGCACCCCAACTGCGCCTACAAGTGGATGGACTGGTCGCTGCAACCGAAGGTCCAGGGCGATGTGGCGGCCTGGTTCGGCTCGCTGCCGGCGGTGCCCGCCGCCTGCACCAGCAGCGAGCTGCTCGGGGCCGAAGGTTGCAAGACCAATGGCTTCGACAATTTCGACAAGATCGCCTTCTGGAAGACGCCCCAGGCCCAGGGCGGCAAGTTCGTACCTTATAGCCGCTGGACCCAGGACTACATCGCGATCATGGGAGGGCGTTGAGGTCCATTGAGCCTGTGGTGGCCCCTTCGCGGGACAAGCCCGCTCCCACAAATTCGCCTGTAGGAGCGGGCTTGTCCCGCGAAGGGGCCACTAGAGGTAACACAAGTACAGCTGAGTACCGCCCATGCCCCCAGCAGTCCAGTTCACCCAGGTATCCCGCACCTTCGGCGAGGTCAAGGCCGTCGACCAGGTCAGCATCGACATCGACGACGGCGAGTTCTTCTCCATGCTCGGCCCGTCAGGCTCGGGCAAGACCACCTGCCTGCGACTGATCGCAGGCTTCGAACAACCGAGCAGCGGCTCGATTCGCATCCATGGGGTCGAGGCCGCCGGTGTGCCGCCGTACGAGCGCGACGTCAACACCGTTTTCCAGGACTACGCGCTGTTCCCGCACATGAACGTGCTCGACAACATCGCCTACGGCCTCAAGGTCAGGGGCATAGCCAAGGCCGAACGTCATGGCCGAGCCGAGGAAGCGCTGGCCATGGTCGCCCTGACCGGTTTTGCTCAGCGCAAGCCGGCGCAGTTGTCTGGCGGTCAGCGCCAGCGTGTCGCCCTCGCCCGCGCCCTGGTCAATCGGCCAAGGGTACTGCTGCTCGACGAACCGTTGGGCGCCCTGGACCTGAAGTTGCGCGAACAGATGCAGGGCGAGCTGAAGAAGCTCCAGCGTCAACTGGGCATCACCTTCATCTTCGTCACCCACGATCAGACCGAGGCCCTGTCGATGTCCGACCGGGTCGCGGTGTTCAATCGTGGCCGTATCGAACAGGTCGACACCCCGCGCAACCTGTACATGAAGCCTGCCACCACCTTCGTCGCCGAATTCGTCGGGACCTCGAATGTGCTGCGCGGGGCCCTTGCCGAACAGCTCAGTGGCAACGCCCAGGCCTTCTCCATTCGCCCCGAGCACATCCGCCTGGGCGAGCCGGCGATGGCGGGCGACCCGGTCCGGGTCAGCGGCGTACTGCGTGACGTGCAGTATCAGGGCAGCGCAACCCGCTACGAGCTGCAACTGGACAGCGGCCAGTTGCTGTCGGTGAGCCAGGCCAACGACCGTTGGCAGGCACAGCCCCAGCCCTGGCAACCCGGCCAGCGTGTGCAGGCACACTGGCCCCGCGAAGCGATGACGGCCCTGCGGGACAGCATGTCTGTCGAGGGGGCCTGAAATGAGCAATCCCGCAACCGCCGCTGCCCGACCCGGCCCCCTGCGTGGTGCCAGCAACCTGCTGTACCGGCGCCCGAACCTTTACCTGGCGCTGCTGCTGGTACCGCCGCTGACCTGGTTCGGCGCCATCTACCTGGGCTCGTTGCTCAACTTGCTGTGGCAGGGTTTCTATACCTTCGACGATTTCACCATGGCGGTGACACCGGATCTCACCCTGGCCAACTTCGCCGCCCTGTTCATTCCATCCAACTTCGACATCATCCTGCGCACCCTGACCATGGCCGTTGCCGTGTCGCTGGCCAGCGCCGTACTGGCCTTTCCCATCGCCTACTACATGGCTCGCTACACCAGCGGCAAGACCAAGGCATTCTTCTATATCGCAGTCATGATGCCGATGTGGGCCAGCTACATCGTCAAGACCTACGCCTGGACCCTACTGCTGGCCAAGGGCGGCGTGGCCCAGTGGTTCGTCCAACTGCTGCACCTGGAAGGGCTGTTGCAGGCTGCGCTGGCGGTACCGGGTATCGGCGGCAGCACCCTGTCGACCTCGCATCTGGGCCGCTTCCTGGTGTTCGTGTACATCTGGCTGCCGTTCATGATCCTGCCGATCCAGGCGGCGCTCGAACGCCTGCCACCGTCGTTGCTGCAAGCCTCGGCAGACCTTGGCGCCAGGCCGCGGCAGACGTTCGTGCAGGTGATCCTGCCACTGTCGATCCCAGGCATCGCCGCCGGCTCGATCTTCACCTTCTCACTGACCCTGGGTGACTTCATCGTGCCGCAGTTGATCGGGCCGCCGGGGTATTTCATCGGTAGCATGGTCTATGCCCAGCAAGGCGCGATCGGCAACATGCCAATGGCCGCGGCTTTCACCCTGGTGCCGATCGTGCTGATCGCCATCTATCTGTCCATCGTCAAGCGCCTGGGGGCTTTCGATGCACTCTGAGCGAGCCTCCGTGGGCCTGCGCCTGGCGGCGTGGGGCGGGCTGGTGTTCCTGCACTTCCCGATCCTGATCATCTTCCTCTATGCCTTCAACACCGAGGATGCCGCGTTCAGCTTCCCGCCCCAGGGCTTCACCCTGCACTGGTTCACGGTCGCTTTCGCCCGATCTGACGTGCTCGAAGCCATAAAGCTGTCGTTGCAGGTAGCCTGCCTGGCCACGCTGATCGCATTGGTACTCGGCACCTTGGCTTCGGCGGCGCTGTATCGACGCAGTTTTTTCGGCAAGGAGAGCATTTCGCTGATGCTGATCCTGCCAATCGCCCTGCCCGGCATCATCACCGGCATCGCTCTGCTTTCGGCATTCAAGCGTCTGGGCATAGAACCTGGGGTGTTCACCATCGTCGTCGGCCATGCCACCTTCTGCGTCGTGATCGTCTACAACAACGTCATCGCCCGCCTGCGTCGCACGTCGCAGAGCTTGATCGAAGCGTCGATGGACCTCGGCGCCGACGGCTGGCAGACGTTTCGCTACATCATCCTGCCCAACCTCGGTTCGGCGCTCCTGGCCGGAGGCATGCTGGCCTTCGCCCTGTCGTTCGATGAAATCATCGTCACCACCTTCACCGCCGGTCACGAGCGCACCTTGCCCATCTGGTTGCTCAATCAACTGAGCCGCCCACGCGACGTGCCAGTGACCAACGTGGTCGCCATGCTGGTGATGCTGGTGACCATGCTGCCGATCCTCGGCGCCTATTACCTGACCCGCGGCGGCGAAAGCGTCGCGGGCAGCGGCAAATGACCCTGGAGGAGTCCCCATGCAAACCCGAATGCTGATCAACGGTCAATTGGTGGCCGGCCAAGGCCCGGCCTGGACCGTGCTCGACCCGGCCCGGGGTACGGCCCTGGCGCAAATCAACGAAGCCACCGAGGCCCAGGTCGACGCTGCGGTGCGGGCTGCCGATCAGGCTTTCGAGACCTGGTCGCAAACCTGCCCACGGGAGCGCTCGCTGGCCCTGCTGGCGCTGGCCGATATCATCGATGCACACGCCGACGAGCTCGCCAGCCTGGAATCGCAGAACTGCGGCAAGCCACTCGCCGCCGCACGCAATGACGAGCTGCCGGCGATTGCCGACGTATTTCGCTACTTCGCAGGTGCCGCACGCTGCCTGGGCGGCTCGGCGGCAGGTGAGTACCTGCCGGGCCACACCTCGATGATCCGCCGTGATCCGCTGGGCGTGGTGGCCTCGATCGCGCCTTGGAACTACCCACTGATGATGCTGGCATGGAAGATCGCCCCGGCCCTGGCGGCGGGCAACACCGTGGTGATCAAGCCCTCGGAACTCACTCCGCTGACCGCCCTGCGCCTGGGTGAACTGGCCCAGGACGTGCTGCCTGCTGGCGTGCTCAACATCCTCTTCGGCCGTGGTCAGACCGTCGGCAATCCTCTGGTCACCCACCCCAAGGTACGCATGGTCTCATTGACCGGATCGATTCCCACCGGCGCACACATCATCGGCGCCACCGCCGACAGCGTGAAGCGCATGCACATGGAACTCGGCGGCAAGGCACCGGTGCTGGTGTTCGACGATGCCGACGTCGATGCCGCCATCGAAGGCATCCGCACCTTCGGCTTCTACAATGCCGGCCAGGACTGCACGGCGGCCTGCCGCCTGTATGTGCAGGAGGGCATCTACGACCGTTTCGTCGAACGCCTGGGCGAAGCGGTGTCCAGCCTCAAACCGGGCCTGCAGGAGGCCGACGGCACCGAACTTGGCCCGCTGATCAGCGCCCAGCATCGCGACAAGGTCGCTGGCCTGGTGCAACGTGCCATCGCCCAGCCACACATCCGCCTGGTCACCGGCGGCAAAGCGCTGGCGGGGGATGGTTTCTTCTTCGAGCCGACGGTACTGGCCGATGCCTTGCAGGATGACGAGATCGTGCGCCACGAGGTATTTGGCCCGGTAGTGTCGGTGACACGCTTCACCGAGGAAGCCCAGGCGCTGGAATGGGCCAACGATTCCGAGTACGGCCTGGCCTCGTCGGTATGGACCCGCGATACCGGGCGGGCGCATCGGTTGGCGGCGCGCCTGCAATATGGCTGCACCTGGGTGAATACCCATTTCATGCTGGTCAGCGAAATGCCCCATGGGGGGCAGAAGCATTCGGGGTATGGGAAGGATATGTCGATGTATGGGTTGGAGGATTACACCTGTGTGCGGCATGTGATGATTAAGCATTGAGCACAGTCGAGCGTCGCGCTAGCGGCGCTCGATCGGTTTTCTCCGCGAGATACCCCGTACTTTAGTGCGGGGAGGGATAGCGAGGCGTGCGAACTGCGCGCCATTACGCCGGCCTGTCTTGCTCCTCGATGTAGCGCCGAACCACGTCCAATGGCGCACCGCCTACGCTGCCGGCGAAATACGACGCCGACCATAACGCATTCCCCTGCCAGGCTGGTTGCATCACTTCCGGGAAATACATTTTCAGCTTGCGGGATGTGACGCCCTTTAGGCTGTTGACCAGCTTGCTCAATGCCACTTTGGGCGGGAAATTGACCAGCATATGTACGTGATCCTGCTCCCCGTTGAACTCGACCAATTGCACTTCGAACTGCTCGCATACACCACGCGCAATCTCTTCTAGCTTGGCCAAGTGCTCTGCCGCGAATACCCGACCCCGGTACTTGGTAACAAACACCAGATGAGCATGGAGCATGAACACGCAATGACGCCCAGTTCTTGAATTTTCCATTAGACCAACCTTGAAAAAGCCATGTTAAAGTCGCTACTTTACTGGATCATATTGATAAAGGCCAATCCAGAATAAAAACCACCAAAACCCTCCAATTGCGCATCAAGGACAGGCATGCGTCCATTCTGCGCGCGTGGGCGCGGACGGTTAACACTGTCTGGAATTACCTGAACGAATTAAGCTATCGCAACATCCGTGACCATGGGCGATTAAGGCAAGTTGGCCATTGCCCAGCGTGCCGGCAGGAAAATCCGCGCGCGAGCCATCCACGCCAAGATCGCGAACCGTCGCAAGGATGCACTTCACAAATTCGGCACCGCGCTTGTGCAGCGGTGCGGGCTGATCGTTGTTGGCAACGTCAAGCCCAAAGCGTTGGCTAAGACCCAAATGGCCAAGTCGGTGCACGACGCCGGTTGGGGCATGTTGAAAACGATGCTGTCTTACAAGTGCGATAGCGCAGGCATCGTTTTTCGTGAAGTCAACGAAGCGTACACCACCCAAGCCTGTTCGCATTGCGGCGCACTCGCGCCCAGTAGTCCGAAAGGTAGGACCGGCCTTGGAATAAGAGAATGGACTTGTGAGTGTGGTGTCACTCACGACCGCGACATTAACGCGGCGAGGAACATTCTCGCGGTCGGGCATGGCCGTCTAGCTGTAGGAATCCCCGTTCTTTAGGGCGGGGAGGATGTCAAGACCTACCGCGGCTATGCCGCTCGTATTGAATACAGTGACGAAGACCAGCTGTTGATCGGCCATGTTGCCGGCATCCGTGACATGATCGGTTTCCATGGCGAATCGGTCCGTGAGTTGCGTCAAGCGTTCGAGGAGGCTGTCGATGACTATCTTGAAACGTGCAAACGGCTCAGGCGCGAGCCCCAAAAAGCGTACTCCGGCAAATTGAGTCTGCGCCTCGAACCCACTCTTCACGCCAGCGTGGCAGCCAATGCCGAACTGGCAGAGAAGAGCATCAATCAGTGGGTAAGTGACATCCTCAGCCAAGCATCCTACACCTGAGCATCAGTCCCGCAAATCCGACTCATGAATCGGGTTCGCCCGGCTGGTCGCCCGCTGATACTGCGCCGGCCAGGTTGCCTTGTTGCCACCCAGGTCATCATCGGCATGCAGCGGCCAATAAGGGTCGCGCAGCAGTTCCCGGGCGAGGAAGATCACATCTGCCTGACCCGTTCGCAGAATGTGTTCGGCTTGGGCAGGCTCGGTGATCATGCCCACGGTACCGGTGGCAATTTCCGACTCCTTGCGCACGCGCTCGGCGAAGCGGGTCTGGTAGCCCGGGCCAGTGGGGATCTCGGCATTGACCGAGGTGCCACCGGAGGATACGTCGATCAAATCGACGCCGAGCACACGTAGCCGACGCGCCAGTTCGACGGTTTCATCCGGATTCCAGCCATCCTCGACCCAATCGGTGGCCGACACGCGCACCAACAGCGGTAGCTCCTGTGGCCAGACCTTGCGCACCGCCTCGGTCACCTCCAGGGTCAAGCGGATGCGGTTCTCGAAGCAGCTACCGTATTCGTCGCGGCGCTGGTTGCTCAGCGGCGAGAGGAACTGGTGCAGCAGGTAGCCATGCGCGGCGTGGATCTCCACCACCTTGAAACCGGCCTTCAGGGCCCGCTCGGTGGCTGCGACGAATGATTCGACGATACCTTCGATGTCGTCCTTACTGAGTTCCCGCGGAGGCGTGTGTTGTGGGTCGAAAGCAATCTTCGACGGCCCGACGGGTTGCCATCCGCCCTCTTCAACCTTGACGCTGCCGTGCTTGCCCAGCCACGGCCGGTAGGTACTGGCCTTGCGCCCGGCATGGGCCAGCTGGATGCCGGGCACGGCGCCCTGAGCGGTGATGAAGCGGGTGATGCGTTGCAACGGGGCGATCTGGTCGTCATTCCACAGGCCAAGGTCTTCGGCGGTGATCCGTCCGTCATCGGTCACCGCAACCGCCTCGGTGAAGACCAGGCCGGCCCCCCCCACAGCGCGGCTGCCCAAGTGAACGAGATGCCAGTCGTTGGCCAAGCCATCGACGGCGGAATACTGGCACATCGGCGAAACGGCGATGCGGTTGGGCAGTGTCAGCTGACGCAGGGTGTAAGGCTCGAGCAGCAGGCTCATGAGGGCACCTCCCAGGGACTCCAATGGTGATCCGGCCGGGCTCATGCGCGATCCTGGCCCGGTTCCGGTCAATATTCAGACTAGACCAGATTGGGTGGGGGAAAGGTTCCATGGGATTGGTGGGAGAGGATTGCGCAGGGGGCGTGCGCTGCAGATTTGTGGTGTTGCACAAATCGAGCGCCGCCCACGCGGCGCATCGCGAGCTGCGCCCGCGAAAGGGCCGGCCCAGCAACCCGAAATCTATCAGGAAAGAGGGTAAGGAATTACCAAGTTGGTCTTCACCCAACTTGTAATATTCGTTGCGCAGGTCACCGCGCCTCGATATGCGCAATCATCAACTGCACACTCTCATTCCCACGAAACTCGTTCACATCCAGCTTGTACGCAAGCTCCACCCAACGCACCGTCGGATTCGGCCACACGTCGCGGTCGATGCCGAAGGCGATGCCATCCAGCCGCACCGAGCCGCACTCGCTCTTGAGCACGACCTTGAGGTGTCGCTCCCCCACCACGCGCTGCTCCACCAACTGGAACACGCCATGGAACAACGGCTCGGGGAAGTGCTGCCCCCAAGGCCCGGCATGGCGCAGGGCCTTGGCCAGCTCGAGGTGGAATTCCTCCACCGCCAGGGTGCCATCCGACAACAGGCGGCCGGTGAGATCCTCTTCGCGCAACTGGCGACGGACCTCCTCATCGAAGGCCGCGGCAAACGCCGGGAAGTTACCCTCCGGCAGCGACAGTCCGGCGGCCATGGCGTGCCCGCCGAACTTGCTGATCAATTGCGGATGACGCGCTGCCACCGCATCCAGCGCATCGCGAATATGAAAGCCCGGCACTGAACGCGCCGAGCCCTTGAGCATGCCGTCGCCGGCGTCGGCAAACGCGATGGTCGGTCGGTGATAACGCTCTTTCAGGCGCGAAGCCAGGATACCGATGACACCTTGGTGCCAGTCGGCGTCGAACAGGCACAGGCCGTAAGGCATCGACTCCACCGGCAGATCCTTGAGCTGCGCCAGCGCCTCGCGCTGCATGCCCTGCTCGATCGACTTGCGGTCCTGGTTCAGGTCATCCAGCTGCTGGGCCATGTCCTGGGCCAGGGCCGCGTCCTCGCACAACAAGCACTCGATGCCCAGGCTCATGTCGTCCAGGCGCCCGGCCGCATTCAGCCGCGGGCCGAGAATGAAGCCTAGGTCAGTCGAGGTGATGCGCCGGTGGTCGCGGCGCGCCACTTCAAGGATTGCTTTCAACCCCGGTCGCGCGCGGCCGGCACGGATGCGTTCGAGCCCTTGGTGCACGAGGATGCGGTTGTTGGCATCCAGCGGTACCACGTCGGCGACGCTGCCCAGGGCGACCAAGTCGAGCAGCTCGCCGATGTTCGGCTGCGCCTGGGTTTCATACCGACCCAGGCTGCGCAAGCGCGCACGCAGGGCCATGAGCACGTAGAAGATCACCCCGACTCCGGCCAGCGACTTGCTCGGAAACGCGCAGCCCGGCTGGTTGGGGTTGACGATGGCGTCGGCAGCAGGCAACTGAGCACCAGGCAGGTGGTGGTCGGTGACCAATACCTTGAGCCCGGCAGCCTTGGCCGCCGCAACGCCCTCGACGCTGGAAATGCCGTTGTCCACGGTCACCAGCAACTGCGGCTGGCGTTGCAGCGCCACCTCGACGATTTCCGGGGTCAGGCCGTAGCCGTACTCGAAACGGTTGGGCACCAGGTAATCGACATGGGCCGCGCCCAGCAGGCGCAGGCCGAGCACGCCGACCGTGCTGGCAGTAGCGCCATCGGCGTCGAAATCGCCGACGATGAGGATCCGCTGGCGCTGGTCAAGGGCCTCGACCAGCAGGTCGACCGCGGCCTCGATGCCCTTGAGCTGCTGATACGGCAGCAGCCGCGCCAGGCTCTTGTCCAGTTCGGCCTCGGACTGCACGCCACGGGCGGCATACAGGCGGGTCAGCAGGGGTGGCAGATTACCCAGCGATGGCAGGGTCGGTGGCAACGGACGGGGTTCGATACGCATGGGATCTTCGGCAGTCGGCTATCGATCGGTTCAGCCACGCTCGCCGAGCAGCCACTGAAGCTGCACTTCGTGCTGGCCACGGTCGTCGGTGACGAACAGGGTGCCTTCGCTGATCATGACATCCCACTTGATGGTACGTGGCATGTCGGTGGCCAGTACTTCCAGCACCTCCTGCGGGACAGCGGCGATGCTCAGGTTCTTCAGGCCCTTGACTGCCCCGACGACCTTGCCCTCCCACACCCGCAGGCTGCCGTATGCCAGCAGGCTGGTACGTTCAGTGCGGCGCGAACACCAGGTGAGGCGCTCGGCGTCTGGCTGGCCGACTTCGATCCAGTGCAGGATGCGGTCATCCAGGCTCTTTTCCCACAATGCCGCCTCGTCGACATCCGACAGGCCACGGCCGAACGACAGATTCTCGTTATACCAAAGGGCGTAGGCCAGCAAACGCACAGCCATGCGCTCTTCGGTTTCCGACGGGTGACGGGCAATGGTCTGCCGGACGTTTTCGTACACACCGCGATCGAGATCGGTCAGGTTCAGTTCGAATTTATAGGTGGTGGACGGCTGGGCCATGGTCGACGGGCTTCTTGCGCAAAGAAAAGTGACACAGTCTAACCGATCCTGATGTTCGTTGCGCCGAGGGAGTACCTGCCACCTCAGACCTATGATAAAACCTCGGGTCTGACCAGTCGCCACGGATGTCTCATGTCTACCCCCAGCAAACCACTCGCCGGCCTCAAGGTCGTCGAACTCGGCACCTTGATCGCCGGCCCCTTCGCTTCGCGCATTTGCGCCGAATTCGGTGCCGAGGTGATCAAGGTCGAGTCCCCCGACGGCGGCGACCCGCTGCGCAAATGGCGCAAGTTGTACGAGGGCACATCGCTGTGGTGGTTCGTGCAGGCCCGTAACAAGCAATCGCTCACCCTCAATCTCAAGCATCCCGAAGGCCGCGAGATTCTCAAGCGCCTGTTGGCAGAGGCCGACATCCTGATCGAAAATTTCCGACCTGGCGTGCTGGAAAAGCTCGGCCTGGGCTGGGATGTCCTGCATGCGCTCAATCCACGCCTGGTCATGGTGCGTCTGTCCGGCTTCGGCCAGACCGGACCGATGAAGGATCAGCCAGGCTTCGGCGCGGTCGGCGAGTCAATGGGCGGCCTGCGCTACATCACCGGCTTCGAGGATCGGCCGCCGGTGCGCACCGGCATTTCCATCGGCGACTCGATTGCTGCCTTGTGGGGCGTGATCGGCGCGCTGATGGCATTGCGTCATCGCGAGGTCAACGGTGGTCAAGGCCAGGTGGTGGACGTGGCCCTGTATGAAGCGATCTTCGCCATGATGGAAAGCATGGTCCCCGAGTTCGACGTATTCGGTTTCATCCGGGAGCGCACCGGTAACATCATGCCAGGCATCACCCCCTCCTCTATCCACACCAGTGCCGATGGCAAGCACGTGCAGATCGGCGCCAACGGCGATGCGATCTTCAAGCGTTTCATGCATGCCATCGGTCGCCCTGACCTGGCCGACGACCCTACTCTGGCCAGCAACGATGGCCGTGACGCACGCCGGGACGAGCTGTATGGCGTGATCGACCGTTGGGCCAACAGCCTGCCGTTGCAGCAACTGATGCAGATCCTCGGCGCCGCCGAGGTGCCGGCCAGCCGCATCTACTCGGCCGAAGACATGTTCAGCGACCCGCAATTCCTGGCCCGAGAAATGTTCCTCCAGGCCAAGTTGCCGGACGGCAAGCCGTTCAAGATGCCGGGCATCGTACCCAAGCTCTCGGACACGCCAGGTTCGGCCGAGTGGGTCGGACCGACACTGGGCGAGCATACCGACCGCCTGCTGGCCGGCCTGGGTTACGACGCCAGAGCCATTGCCAATCTCCGCGCAGCAGGCACGGTCTGACCGCGCCCATGCCCTCCGCACGCCGGGGCCGGCCACTGCTCGCGTTATGCGCCTTGTTGCTGGCCCTGACCCTGCAACCGGTTGCCGCGAAGGAACGGCTGATCTGGCTGGTACGCGATCTGCCCCCGTTCACCATCTTCGATGGCAGCGAAAAAGGCCAAGGCGTGATCGACCAGCTATTACCCCTGCTGATCGAGCAGATGCCTGAGTACGATCACCGTATCGTCAGGGTCAACCGTGCCCGCGGCCTGCAGATGCTCCAGGCCGGCCATTTCGTCTGCGATCCGACGCTGCTCTGGACTGCCGAGCGAGCGCGTTACGTGCAGTACTCGGTACCCGCCCTGGGAGCGCTGAGCAGTGGCTTGATGGTCCACAAGCACAATGCGAACAGGCTAAAGGCCTTCAGTAACGGTAGCGAAGTCGACCTGCAGGGCTTGCTCACGCAAACGCCACTCAAACTCGGCATCGTGGCCGAGCGCAGCTATGGCACGCAGATCGACGATATGATCAGCAACCTCCCCGATTCGGCGCTCAACCGTCATTACGGCAACGACGCCACCGCCAGCCTGCTGCAGATGCAACAGCTGGGGCGCCTGCAACTGGTCCTAGGCTATTGGCCGGAAATGCGCTACCTGATCCAGCAGCACGGCGGTTCACCAGACGACTATCGCTTCTACCCAATCCAGGGAGTCAAACGCTTCCAGTTCCTCCACGTAGGCTGTGCCAACACCACACTGGGACGCGCCGCTATAGCGCATATCGACCAGTTGTTGCCGACCCTGCGGCGCGAGACCTTGCCGTTGCTCTACGCGAACTGGCTCGACCCGGAGTTACGTGAGGATTATCTGCAGCAGAGCCGGCAGTTTTTCACCGACCCCTGATCGCCGAACGGCGAAAAAAAGAAACCCCGGGCTGGGGAAATATGCCCGGGGTCAACCGAAAGCCTTCTCAGGCTTCCCAAGACTCTCTACCGACGCCGGAGCTGTGCGTGGGCAGATAGCCTCTGCTGAATCTGATGACGCGCTCAGGCAAAGGTTCCCTGAGGCTGCCGGCACTGTTGCAAAGCCGCGATCACACAGGGTTGCAGACGACCCTCGGCAATCTGCAGGTCGCGGTGCAGGCCATCGACCAGGTCGACGAGCAAGCGCTGCTCCTGCAACTGACGCAGGCTGACCGTGCGCTGCAAGGTCACGCTGCCAAGCGTGTCATACACGGTCAATTGACGGTTGCCGCCGGCATCCACGGGGCCGAGTCGGGTCTGATAAGGGCTCAGCGCTTCGTTGAGCAGTCTGCAGATTCTTTCCATCCGGATCACTCGCTGCGTGGTGGGATATACAGGCATTGACCAGCAAGCGCAGCGGAAAGTTCTTCAAACTGCGCCTGTCTCAATGAGCATGCTGGCTCGACATGACCGTTTGAATACGCTCCAGAGCCTGTTGCCAGCGCCGCATCGGCAGCGGCCACGACAACTCGGCCAGTACCTTGAAACCCCGCATGCGAGCCTGCCCTGCCGGGCTTTCCCGGTCGTCGTCACCCCTGCTGCCGACGAACAGCAGAGCCGGCACCTGATGACTGTCGGTAAGTCGCTCGAACAACACCTGGGCCGTGGCCGGAGCCAGACCCGCATCGAGGATCAGCAGATCGGCGACACGTTCGCGCGCCAGGCAGGCTTGGAGATCGGCAAGATCGCGGGTGACGCGCACGTCGAAGATGCCCAGGGCATTGCAGGCTTGGTGCAGGAGGATCTGGTGCGAAGGGCGAGCTTGATGAAGCAATACATAGGGCCTGGGCATGAGCCGCTCCCGACAGGAAGGATCGACTGCACACTAAGCGAGGCGGCCAGCGCCCGATATCAGACATTTCTGAAAGTGCTGACCGGCGGACAATGGGGCCGCGCATTGCGCGCCGGCCCCATGCCCAGGGGAGTTACAACGGTTTGCCGCGATTGCCGTGCTGGCTGACGAAGGCCTGGACGGCCTTGAGGTCGTTGGCCAGGACCGTGCAGCGCTCCTCGCGGCTGAACAGGTCGCTCATGTGCACAGGCAACTCCAGCGCCTTGCCGACACCGGCCTTCTCCACCGCTTCGGGGAACTTGACCGGATGCGCGGTACCCAGCACCACCATCGGCGTGTCCAGGCTGCGGCGGCACTCGCGGGCGGCCTTGACGCCGATCGCGGTGTGCGGATCGAGCACTTCACCAGTACTGGCGAAGACTTCGGCGATGGTCTCGCAAGTCTGCTCATCGCTGACGGCCAGCGAATCGAACAGCTTGCGCGCTTCGGTCCAGCGGTCCTGTTCGACGCTGAAGCCGCCACCTTGCTTGAAGGTCGCCATCAGTTCGGCCAATGCGGCGCCATTGCGACCGTGAAGGTCGAACAGCAGACGCTCGAAGTTGGACGAAACCATGATGTCCATCGACGGCGACAGGGTCGCGTGCAGGGTTTCCTTGACGTACTGGTTGCCGCTCATGAAGCGGTGCAGGATGTCGTTGCGGTTGGTCGCGACCACCAACTGGCTGATCGGCAGGCCCATGTTGCGCGCCAGGTAACCGGCGAAGATGTCGCCGAAGTTGCCGGTCGGCACCGAGAAGGCCACCGAGCGGGCCGGGCCACCGAGCTGCAGCGCAGCGTGGAAGTAGTAGACGATCTGGGCCATGATCCGCGCCCAGTTGATCGAATTGACGGCCACCAGGCGGGTGCCCTTGAGGAACGACTGGTCGGCGAAGCTGGCCTTGACCATTTCCTGGCAGTCGTCGAAGTTGCCTTCGATGGCGATGTTGTGGATGTTGTCGCCGAAGATGGTGGTCATCTGGCGGCGCTGTACCTCCGACACACGCTGGTGCGGATGCAGGATGAAGATGTCGACGTTGTCGCAACGGCGGCAGCCTTCGATGGCGGCCGAGCCGGTGTCACCGCTGGTGGCGCCGATGATCACCACGCGCTCGTTGCGCTTGACCAAAACGTGGTCGAGCAGACGGCCGAGCAATTGCAGGGCGAAGTCCTTGAACGCCAGGGTCGGACCGTGGAACAGCTCCATGACCCATTCGTTGCCGTTGAGCTGGCGCAGCGGCGCCACGGCGGCGTGGGCGAACTCGCCGTAGGTCTCTTCGAGGATTTTCTTGAAGTCGGCGTCGGCGATGCTGCCTTCGACGAACGGGCGCATCACTCGGAAGGCCAGTTCGTGATACGGCAGGCCTGCCCAGGAGGCGATTTCTTCCTGGGTGAAACGTGGCAGGTTCTCAGGGACGTAGAGGCCACCATCGCTGGCGAGGCCGGCCAGCAGGACGTCTTCGAAATTCAGGGCCGGTGCCTGGCCGCGGGTACTGATATAGCGCATGGGTGCAAACCTTTGGTTTGAGCGGCGAGCTACGAGCTGCAAGCTAAAAGACAAAGCCAATTGGCGTTGATCCTGTACCCTGCGTTTCCTTCCTCGCCGCTGATGAAATCTGTTCAAAGCCTCAACAGCGAACTGCCTTTACTCGCAGCTTGAGGCTTGCCGCTTAATTGAGCTGTTCGACGCGAATGCGCACGACCTTGCCGACCACGTCCTGCAGGGCTTCCAGGGCGACGATGGCGTCGTCGATACCCTGCTCGACCACGCGGTGGGTCAGCAGAATCATCGGCACCAGCCCGTCCTGTTCCTCGGCTTCCTTCTGCATGATCGATTCGATGTTGATACCACGCTCGGACAGGATGCTCGCCACCTGGGCCAGCACGCCAGGATGATCCTTGGCCTGGATACGCAGGTAGTAGGCGCTCTCGCAGGCTTCGATCGGCAGGATCGGGTGCGCCGACAGCGAATCGGGCTGGAAGGCCAGGTGCGGTACGCGGTTTTCCGGATCGGAAGTCATGGCGCGAACCACGTCGACCAGGTCGGCGACCACCGACGAAGCGGTCGGCTCCATGCCGGCACCGGCGCCGTAGTAAAGGGTCGAACCCGCAGCATCGCCGTTGACCATCACGGCGTTCATCACGCCATTGACGTTGGCGATCAGGCGATCGCTCGGGATCAGGGTCGGGTGCACACGCAGCTCGATACCCTCGGCGGTACGACGCGCCACGCCCAGGTGCTTGATGCGATAGCCCAGGGCCTCGGCGTAGTTCACATCAGCGGTGGTCAGCTGAGTGATGCCTTCGGTGTAGGCCTTTTCGAACTGCAGAGGAATTCCGAAGGCGATCGAGGCCAGGATGGTCAGCTTGTGCGCGGCGTCGATGCCCTCGACATCGAAAGTCGGATCGGCTTCGGCATAACCCAGGGCCTGGGCCTCGGCCAGCACGTCAGGGAAGGCACGGCCTTTCTCGCGCATTTCGGTGAGGATGAAGTTACCGGTGCCGTTGATGATACCGGCCAGCCAGTTGATGCGGTTAGCCGACAGGCCTTCGCGGATCGCCTTGATCACCGGGATGCCACCGGCCACAGCGGCTTCGAAGGCAACGATCACGCCCTTCTCGCGAGCCTTGGCGAAGATCTCGTTGCCGTGTACGGCGATCAGCGCCTTGTTGGCGGTGACCACGTGCTTGCCGTTCTCGATGGCCTTGAGGACCAGGTCGCGGGCGATGGTGTAGCCACCGATCAGCTCGATGACGATATCGATCTCCGGGTTGCTCGCGACTTCGAACACATCAGCGGTAATGGGGGTACCGGTAATCTGGCAGTTCGGGTTCTGCGAGCGCATGGCAATCTGTGCCACTTCAATACCGCGCCCGGCACGCCGGGCAATCTCCTCGGCGTTGCGCTGAAGTACATTGAAGGTTCCGCCACCGACGGTCCCCAACCCACAGATGCCTACTTTGACCGGTTTCACTGTGAACTCCCCATTGTACGGCCGGCGCCTTCGCCGACCGTGAAACATGCCGTCACCCCATGACGACGGCGCATTGAATTGATTACTTGGCGGCTTGCGCCTGGCCGGCCAGGGCCAGCTTGGCCACCTGTGGCGCCGGCTGGTAGCCCGGAATCACCTGACCGCTTTCGAGGACGATCGCCGGCGTGCCGTTGACGCCGATCGACTGACCCAGCTGGAATTGCTTGCCAACCGGATTGGCGCACTTGGCCGCCTTGATTTCCTTGCCATCGATCATTTTGTCCAGCGCCGCGCGGCGATCGCTGGAGCACCACACTGCCTGCAACTGCTCATCACCCGGCGAGCCCAGCCCCTGGCGCGGGAAGGCGACATAGCGCACTTCGATACCACGGCGGTTGAGCTCCGGCACTTCGGCGTGCAGCTTGTGGCAGTAAGGACAGGTGGTGTCGGTGAAGACGGTGATGTGCGACTTGGTTTCGCCCTTGGCAGGATAAACCACCATCTCGGCCGCTGGAATGCCGTTGATGAGCTTGGCGATACCTTGGCGTTCGGTTTTTTCGGTGAGGTTGACTGGCTTGCCGTCCTGGATCTGGAACAGGTAGCCCTGCATCACGAACTGGCCATCGGCGCTGGCATAGAGCACACGACCGCCCTGCAGCTTGACTTCGTACAGGCCACTGACCGGGCTGCTGCCGACGCTTTCCACCGGAACTTCGAGTTCGAGGTTTTGCAATGACTTGCGAATCGCCTGCTCGGCACCGCTATTGACGTCGCTGGCCGCGGCAACGGCGAAAGTACTGGCCAGCGCCAAGGCGGCGGCGGCGAAAAATGGGGTCACGCGCATGGGGAACTCCTGAGGGCGGACAGGGGCCGGAGGGTGTCGCCGGCAAACGAACCGTGGCGACCGTGCGGCCCTTGATGCAAACCGCCCAAGACTACCACATCAGGCCAGGGTTGAAGGGGCTTGCAGGTACCGGTCGGCGGAACATGAAAATGATTCATCCACGAGGATGGTGCTGGGCGTGCAGTTGTTGCAGGCGCGCCTTGGCGACATGGGTGTATATCTGCGTCGTCGACAGATCGCTGTGTCCCAACAACATCTGCACCACGCGCAGGTCGGCGCCATGGTTGAGCAGATGGGTGGCGAAGGCGTGGCGCAAGGTGTGCGGCGACAGCGGTTTGTCGATGCCGGCGACCCGGGCCTGGTGCTTGATGCGGTGCCAGAAGGTCTGCCGGGTCATTTGCTCGCCGCGCTGACTGGGGAACAGCACGTCGCTGGGGCGGCCGTTGAGCAACTCGGCACGTCCGTCGCGCAGGTAGCGTTCCACCCAGGTGACCGCCTCTTCGCCCATGGGCACCAGGCGCTCCTTGCTGCCCTTGCCCATCACGCGCAGCACGCCCTGGCGCAGGTTGACCTGATCGAGGGTCAGGCTGACCAGCTCGGTCACGCGCAGACCGCAGGCGTACAGCACCTCGAGCATCGCGCGGTCGCGCTGGCCGATGGCTTCGGCCAGATCCGGGGCCTGCAGCAACGCCTCGACATCGGCCTCGGACAACGACTTGGGCAAGGGGCGACCCAACTGAGGCATGTCCACCAGCAGGGTCGGGTCGACCCCAATCAGCTTTTCACGCAGCAAATAGCGAAAGAAGCCACGCAGACCGGAGATGAACCGGGCGGTCGAGCGTGGCTTGTAGCCCTGGTCGACGCGCCAGGCGAGATGATCGAGGATCAGCTCGCGCCCGGCATCGGGGAGCACCACATCGCGCTCCTGCAGCCAACCGTTGAACAATGCCAGGTCACTGCGATAGGAAGCCCGGGTATTGTCGGAGAGGCCTTTTTCAAGCCATAGGGCATCGAGAAACTGGTCGATCAGGGGGTGGTCGAGTGCGGGCATGGAAACTCGGTGGCAAACATCGGAATGGCGCTTAGTCTTTCATAACATCATCGGTACAGGGAGCCCCTATGAGCGAGCAACAGATTCTCCTGAGCGTCGGTGGTATCGGCGCTGCCGCCTTGGCCTGCCAGTGGCTGGCCTGGCGCCTGAAGCTACCGGCGATCCTGTTCCTGCTGCTGGCCGGCATCATTGCCGGCCCTGCCCTGGGCTGGCTCGACCCGCAGGCGCTGTTCGGCCCGCTGCTGATGCCCCTGGTATCGCTGGCGGTGGCCCTGATCCTGTTCGAGGGCAGTTTGACCCTGCACCTGTCGCAATGGCGCGAAATCGGCAGCGTGGTACACCGCATGGTGACCCTGGGCGCGCTGGCGACCTGGCTGGTCATCGCCCTGGCGACCCGCTGGTTGCTGGGTTTCGACTGGCCCCTGGCAATCCTCTTCGGCACCCTGACCCTGGTCACTGGCCCCACGGTGATCGTACCGATGCTGCGGGTGGTAAGGCCGAATGCGACCATCGCCAACATCCTGCGCTGGGAAGGCATCATGATCGACCCGATCGGTGCGCTGCTCGCGGTGGTGGTCTACAGCTTCATCATCGCCAGCGGCGACGGCAACGGCCTGAGTCAGAGCCTTGGCACCTTCGCCGGAGTGATCGTCGCCGGCTGCGCCCTTGGCGCAGCGGGTGGCTGGTTGCTCGGGCAGATCATGCGTGAGCAATGGCTGCCCGAGTACCTGCACAACCTGGCCTCGCTGGCGGCAGTGCTGGGAATCTTCATCGCAGCCAACCAGATCGTCCATGAATCCGGGCTGCTGGCGGTCACGGTCATGGGCATGTGGCTGGCCAACATGCCGGGCGTGGATGTGCGGCAGATCCTGCACTTCAAGGAAAACCTCAGCGTGCTGTTGATCTCCGGGCTGTTCATTTTGCTGGCGGCCCGCCTCGACCTGAACGCGATGTTCGAACTGGGCCCCGCGGTGCTGGCACTGCTGCTGGTCATCCAGTTGCTGGCGAGGCCACTCAATGTGTTGCTGTCGACCCTGGGCTCCTCACTGAACTGGCGAGAACGCGCGCTGCTGGCCTGGATCGCCCCACGGGGTATCGTGGCAGCGGCGGTATCGGCGATCTTCGCCATTCGCCTGCATGAGGCCGGCCACGAAGATGCGCTGCTGCTGGTGCCACTGACCTTCGCCGTGATCATTGGCACCGTGGTCCTGCAAAGCGCCACGGCCCGCCCTCTGGCACGCCTGCTCAAGGTCGCCGAGCCTGCACCGAGTGGCTTTCTCATCGTCGGCGCCAACCGACCGGCGCGGATTCTCGGTAAAGCCTTGCAGCAACTGGACTGCCGCGTGCTGTTGACCGACTCGAGCTGGGAGAACATTCGCGCAGCCCGCATGGAAGGGCTGCCGACATACTTTGGCAATCCCGCCTCGCAACATGCCGACGCCCATCTGGACCTGGTCGGCCTTGGGCATCTGCTGGGCCTGTCGCCGGCTGGGGAGATCAATACCCTGGCGTGCGCTCGCTTTCGCCACGATTTCGGCGCTGGGCGGCTGTACGTGCTGGCCAGCGGCCTGGAAAAGAAGCGCAGCGACAAGCACCGGGCCAGCGCGGAACATCGCGGCCAACTGCTGGGCGACCGACCGATGACCTACCAGCAACTGGCCAATCATCTGCATCAAGGTGCCGAAGTCTATAGCACCACCCTGACCGACGCGTTCGACTGGCAGGACTATCAGGCGCTGCACGGCGAGCGGGCACATCTGTTGTTCGCCCGGGACAGCCATGGTTGGGTGCATGTCTCGACACCTGACACCCCACTTCGCCCTCAACCCGGCTGGACCCTGGTGGCGCTGATCGAACCTGTGCCCGCCGACCTGGCGACTGGCGTCGAGCAATGACCTCAGTCTTGCGGCAACACCGGCACCGGTCGTTTGTCCTCGTCGATGGCGACGAAGCTGAACACCCCATGGATCGCCCGCTCGCAGCCATCGAGGTACATGTTCTCGACAAACACATCGACCTGCACCTGCAGACTGGTGTTGCCCACTTTGATAACGCTGCCCACCAGCTCGACGATCGAGCCCGCCGGAATCGGATGCTTGAAGTCGATCCGGTCGGTGGACACGGTCACCAGCGGCAGGCGGCAGAAGCGCGTGGCGGCGATGAACGAGACTTCGTCCATCCAGGCCAGGGCGGTGCCGCCGAACAAGGTGTTGTGGTGGTTGGTGGTGTTGGGGAACACCGCCTTGGTCACGCGGGTCACCGATAGTTCGGTGCGGCGCTGGATTTCCTGGTCTCGACTGGTCATGACACTCACCTATTCACGGATTTCAAAACGCAAAAAAGCAGCCCGAAGGCTGCTTTTTTCTCGCTAGGCGGCCTCGGCCACCGGGCAAACTGCACTCAGGACAGTTTTTCCTTGATGCGAGCGGCTTTGCCGGACAGGTCGCGCAGGTAGTACAGCTTGGCTTTACGCACGTCACCACGACGTTTCACGGCCAGGCTGTCGATCTGCGGGCTGTAGGTCTGGAAGGTACGCTCTACGCCAACGCCGCTGGAGATCTTGCGCACGGTGAAGGCGCTGTTCAGACCACGGTTACGCTTGGCGATAACGACGCCTTCGAACGCCTGCAGACGGGAACGCTCACCTTCCTTCACTTTAACCTGGACGACGATGGTGTCGCCTGGTGCGAAGGTCGGGATTTCCTTGCTCATCTGCTCGGCTTCGAGCTGCTGGATGATCTTGTTGGTCATGCTGTGCTCCTAAGATGGATACGTGATCCACCATCGATACGTTTAACTATCGTCCCGCTCGCGGAGATATTCCTCGAGCAGCTTCTTCTCTTCTCCAGAAAGCGAGC
Organism: Pseudomonas putida; assembly: GCF_004357765.1. Classification (GTDB taxonomy): domain Bacteria; phylum Pseudomonadota; class Gammaproteobacteria; order Pseudomonadales; family Pseudomonadaceae; genus Aquipseudomonas; species Aquipseudomonas putida_U. The sequence continues at coordinate 145,337 of NZ_SMTE01000004.1, forward strand.
GACTTTCCAGAAGATCGGCGCGTCGTTCGAAGGTCCTACCAAGGGACTGCTTCATCCTCCAACGCCGGATGTGTGCATGGTTGCCACTTAGCAACACGTCGGGAACGCGCTGATCCGCATACACCTCAGGTCGGGTGTAGTGCGGGCAATCGAGCAGACCGTCGGTGAAGGAATCTTCCTCCGCCGAGTCCACATGCCCTAAAGCTCCGGGCAGCAGCCGCGTAACCGCATCGATCAGTACCATGGCCGGCAGCTCGCCACCGGAAAGCACATAGTCGCCAATCGACCACTCCTCATCGACATGAGCCTCGATAAAGCGCTCATCGATGCCTTCATAACGACCGGCGATCAGGATCAACGATTCCTGTTCGGCCAGGTCTTTGACCGCTTGCTGAGTCAGCTTGCGGCCTTGCGGGGAAAGGTAGATCACCTTCGCCGCAGCTCCGGTCGCTTGCCTGGCGCTAACCAAGGCATCTTCCAGAGGCTTGATCTTCATCACCATGCCCGGACCACCGCCAAACGGCCGATCATCCACGGTGTGGTGGCGATCTGTGGTGTAGTCCCGCGGGTTCCAGCAAGTCACCTGAAGCAACCCCTGTTTCACCGCGCGGCTGGTAATGCCGTACTCCGTGATGGCCGAGAACATCTCGGGAAACAACGTGATGACGTCTACGCGAAGGTTACCCATCGATTAGAAGTCCGCGTCCCACTCAACCCGCATCACGCCTGCTTCCAGGTCGACTGCCAGCACGCATTGCTCCGTATAGGGCAACAGACGCTCGCGATCATCCAGGCTGCCTGCGCAGGGCTTGACCACCATTACATCGTTCGCGCCGGTCTCCAACAGGTGATCGACCTTGCCGAACAGCTGTTCGTCCTGGTTGATGACCTTCAGACCCACCAACTGGTACCAGTAGTACTCGTCAGCGGCCAGGTTGGGCAAAAGGCTCCGCGGAATGCAGATTTCGTAACCGCTCAGAAGACGAGCTTCATCGCGATCGTCGAGGCCTTTCAGTTTAACGACCAGGCCCTTTTGGGAACCTCGACCGTTGACCAGCTCGACCTGCTTTACCTTGCCTTCGTGCCGAAGCGTCCAGCGTGGATAATCCAACAGGTTTTCAATCGGATCGGTAAAGGAATACACCTTCACCTCGCCGCGAACGCCGTGAACCGAAAAAATCTTGCCAACGACGATGAGGTCGTCAGCCTTTTCTGGCGTCGCGTTCATACTGCTCAGGCGGCAGCCTTGGCAGCGTCCTTCAGCAGCTGAGCAACACGCTCAGACGGCTGCGCGCCCTGGCTCAGCCAGTAGTTGACGCGTTCCTGGTTGACCGACAGCTTGACTTCGGCGCCAGCAGCGATCGGGTTGAAGAAACCTACGCGCTCAACGAAACGGCCGTCACGGGCGTTACGCGAGTTGGTCACGGTCAGGTGGTAGAAAGGGCGCTTTTTCGAGCCGCCACGGGCCAGACGAATGGTTACCATGTGAACATCGTTCCTATAGTCGGTGCTGCAAAACTGAATGCCAAATAGGCACACGGGTGCCCAAAAGGCCGCATATTCTCAGGGAATACACGGACATTTGCAAATGCCTTTTTCGCCAGGGCCCTACCCTGACGTTCAGTCTTGCCGGTTGCGCCGCGCAATCACGCGGCCGTTAACCCGCCGCAGCGGGGTTACGGGCGCCCGCCGGTAAAGGCCGGCGCCCGAAATCGGGTCACATCTTCGGCATGCCGCCGCCCGGCAGCATTCCGCCCAGGCCGCGCATCATCTTGGCCATGCCGCCTTTGGCAGAAAACTTCTTCATCATTTTCTGCATCTGCTTGTGCTGCTTGATCAGGCGACCGATGTCCTGCACCTGGGTGCCGGAACCCAGCGCGATCCGGCGTTTGCGCGAACCACTGATCAGGTCGGGATCGCGGCGCTCGGCCGGGGTCATCGAGTTGATGATCGCTTCCATCTGCTTGAACTGTTTTTCGGCAGCGCCCTGGGCGTTGCCCATCTGCGACAGGTTGACCCCACCGATGCTCGGCAGCTTGTCCATCAAGCCGCCCAGACCACCCATGTTCTTCATTTGTTGCAACTGGTCGCGGAAGTCTTCGAGGTCGAAGCCCTTGCCCTTCTTGAGCTTCTTGGCCAGTTTGTCGGCCTTGGCCTTGTCGATGGTCTGCTCGGCCTGCTCGATCAGGCTGAGCACATCGCCCATGCCGAGGATGCGCGAGGCGACGCGGTCGGGGTGGAACGGCTCGAGGGCCTCGGTCTTCTCACCCATACCGATGAACTTGATCGGCTTGCCGGTGATGGCGCGCACCGACAGTGCGGCACCGCCACGGGCGTCTCCGTCGACCTTGGTCAGCACCACGCCGGTCAGCGGCAGGGCTTCGCCGAACGCCTTGGCGGTGTTGGCGGCGTCCTGACCGGTCATGGCATCGACCACGAACAGGGTCTCGATCGGCTTGACCGCAGCATGCAACGCCTTGATCTCGTCCATCATGTCGGCATCGATGTGCAGACGACCGGCGGTGTCGACGATGACCACGTCGATGAACTTCAGCTTGGCCTCACGGATGGCCGCCTCGGCGATGGCCACCGGCTTCTGGCTGATATCGGACGGGAAGAAGGTCACACCGATATCGTTGGCCAGGGTTTCCAGCTGTTTGATCGCGGCTGGGCGATAGACGTCAGCCGACACCACCATGACGCTCTTCTTCTTGCGCTCCTTGAGGAAGCGCGCGAGCTTGCCGGCGGTGGTGGTCTTACCGGCGCCCTGCAGGCCGGCCATCAGCACCACGGCGGGTGGTGCGGCATTGAGCGCGAGGTCTTCGTTGGCCGCGCCCATGAGGCTTTCCAGCTCGGCCTGGACGATCTTCACGAATGCCTGGCCCGGCGTCAGGCTGCGCGAGACCTCGGTGCCGACCGCACGCTCCTTGACGCTGTTGACGAAATCCTTGACCACCGGCAGCGCCACGTCGGCTTCGAGCAGGGCCATGCGCACTTCGCGCAGCGTGTCCTTGATGTTGTCTTCGGTCAGCTTGGCCTTGCCGGTGACATGGCGCAGCGTCTGTGACAGGCGGTCGGTCAGGTTTTCGAACATGGTGATCCTTTCAGGCCCAGAAAAGCCGGGAGTTGTCAGGTGCCCTGGTGGTCACGCGCAAGCGCGGGGCACAGCAAGGCGGCGATTATAGCGAAGAGCGGCGGCGGCGGACACCTTGGCTTCCGAGCGGCAAGCTTCGAGCTTCAAGCCACAAGAAAAAGCAGCCATCACGCGGATCAGCCTTCGCTTGCAGCTTGCGGCTTCCAGCTTGCAGCTCACTATGCCAAACTCCGTCCCTTTAAGGCTCGCTTTCCAGGACTTATGGTCTCCTCACCCAGCCTCATCCCCAACTTGATCGCCGCCGGCCTTTATATAGCTGCGGCCATCTATCAGGGCGCCTACCTGGCCCAGAGCCGCAAAGCCGACACACGGCTGCTCGGCCTGCTCGGCGTCCTCGCCGTGGTCGCCCAGAGCGGTGCACTGTACTTCCAGCTGATCACGCCGCTGGGTCTGAGCCTGGATTTCTTCAGCGCCGCCAGCCTGATCGCCGTGGCGGTCATCTCCCTGACGCTGCTGGCCTGCCTGCGCATACCGGTGGAAAACCTCCTGGTGCTGCTGTTTCCCCTCGGCGCCATCACCGCGCTGCTGGCTCAGTTCGCCCCACCCGGTACCGTGCCGCTGATCGACGAAGAGCCGGGTATCCTCGCGCACATCCTGCTGTCGATCCTGGCCTACGGGCTGTTCACCATTGCCGTGTTCCAGTCGCTACTCCTGCTGCTGCAGGACCACCAGTTGAAGAACAAGCACCCGTCGGGCCTGATTCGCAACTTCCCGCCGCTGCAAACCATGGAAAGCCTGTTGTTCGGCTTCCTCTGGGCCGGCTGGTGCCTGCTGTCGCTGTCACTGATTTCCGGCTGGCTGTTCCTGGAGAACCTGTTCGCCCAGCACCTGGTGCACAAAACCCTGCTGGCGTGCGTGGCCTGGATCGTCTTCAGCGTACTGCTGTGGGGCCGCACCCGCCTCGGCTGGCGCGGGCACAAGGCGATCCGCTGGACCCTGGCCGGTTTCTGCCTGCTGATGCTGGCCTACTTCGGCAGCAAGCTGGTTCGCGAATTCATCCTGCATATCTGACAAGCCATGGACACGCTGCCGTACGCACCGCTTCTCGGCATTCTGGCCCTGGCCTTGATCTGGTCGGCGCTGTTCACCGCGGTGGACGTCGCCCGTCAACAGACCAATGGCCACTCGCGCAACAATGACCAGGACCACGCGAAACTGCCGACCCAGGCACTGACGCTGTCAGCCGGCCTGGGCAAGTTGCTGGTACTGGGATTGGCCTGTCTGATGGGCCAGCGCTATCAGGGCGAACACGGCTTCTGGCTGGCTGGCCTGGGCGCGAGCCTGGTGCTGCTGGTATTCGCCGAGTTTCTGCCGCGGCGCCTGGCCCGTCGTGCCCCCCAGGCGCTTCTGGCCCTCGGGGCCGGCCTGAAATGGCCGTTGGCGCTGCTGCAACCATTGGCTTGCCTGCTCGATGCCTGCGCCAAGCTGATCTTGCGGCCGCTCCGCGCGCAGCCCACCGCAGTGGCCTTGCATCCGGAGCAGGACGAGCCCTTCGATGATGACGACAGCGACGAAACGACCCATCCAGGCCTGCTCGACGGCCTGCAATCGCTGGACAAGATCACCGTCAACGACATCCTGGTGCCACGCAACGAAGTCGACGGCATCAACCTGGACGATCCGATCGAGCACATCATCGAACAGCTGATCGTCAGCCGCCACACACGGCTGCCGGTCTATCACAGCGATATCAACCAGGTGGAGGCGATCCTCAACACCAAGCTGATCAGCCATTTGCTGCCCAAGGCCGAATTGACCTTCGAAGCCCTGCAAGGCGCCTGCTACGAACCTTACTTCGTACCGGAAAGCACGCCCCTGCAGATGCAACTGTTGAACTTCCACAAGCAGCAGCGCCGGCTGGGCGTGGTGGTCGACGAGTACGGCGAGGTATTGGGGATCGTCACCCTGGAAGACATCCTCGAGGAGATCGTCGGCGAGTTCGAGGACGAGCAGAGCCTCGACAACCCCCATGTACACCCCCAGCCCGACGGCACCTTCGTCATCGACGGCGCCGCGTCGCTTCGCGAAATCAACCGCACTCTCGGCTGGCACCTACCCTGCGACGGCGGCCCGAAAACCCTCAACGGCCTGGTCACCGAAGCCCTGGAAAGCATTCCGGAAAGCGCCGTTTGCCTGAAAATCGGCCGCTACCGCCTGGAAATTCTCGAAACCGAGGACAATTGCGCCAGCAAGGTACTGGTGTGGACCGTGACCCGATAGCTATACTCCGGTCACGCTTACCCAGCCCCGCCGCCGCGCCCGCTACCCGCACCCGGCGTCAGACGGCCAGTCCGCTCCACTGACACGCGGTCCTGCTTCACCACCCCGAACAGTACCCGTACCCACCGCTATCCCTCCAGGGTTCTCGTCAGTAGGAACGCAAAAGAACAATACGCTCCGGCGTCCGCCAAACCGTGCCTGCCTGGCCGGCGCGGATCACGCCCAGGAGCCGCACCAGACTGTTAGGGACCTACCAGATGACAACCAGCAGCACCTACGCCCAAGCGCCTGCCGCGCCGGCCAACTCACCCGCCCGGGTGGCCACCGCCAGTTTCATCGGCACCGCCATCGAGTTCTACGACTTCTACGTGTACGCCACCGCGGCAGCCCTGGTGATCGGCCCGGTGTTCTTTCCGTCCGGGTCGGGCACCGCGCAGATGCTCGCAGCGTTCATCACCTTCGGCATCGCCTTCCTCGCCAGGCCGCTGGGCTCGGCATTGTTCGGCCACTTCGGCGACCGCATCGGGCGCAAATCCACCCTGGTGGCCTCGCTGCTGCTGATGGGTGTTTCGACCACACTGATCGGCGTGCTCCCAGGTTATGACAGCATCGGCGTCTGGGCGCCGGTCCTGCTCTGCCTGCTGCGCTTCGGCCAAGGTCTGGGGCTGGGGGGCGAATGGGGTGGCGCGGCACTGCTGGCCACCGAGAACGCGCCGGAAGGCAAGCGCGCCTGGTTCGGAATGTTCCCGCAACTGGGCCCTTCGATCGGTTTTCTGGCGGCCAACGGCCTGTTCCTGACGCTGGCCCTGGTACTCAGCGACGAGCAGTTCCGTGACTGGGGCTGGCGTGTACCCTTCCTGCTCAGCGCCGCCCTGGTGCTGGTCGGCCTGTACGTGCGCCTGAAGCTGGAGGAAAGCCCGGTGTTCGCCAAGGCAGTGGCACGTCACGAGCGGGTGAAGATGCCGGTGGTCGACCTCTTCGCCAAGTACTGGCTGCCTACCCTGCTGGGCGCTGCGGCCATGGTGGTGTGTTACGCCCTGTTCTATATCTCTACCGTGTTCTCGCTGAGCTACGGCGTATCGACGCTGGGTTACAGCCGTGAATCATTCCTCGGCATGCTGTGTTTCGCCGTAGTGTTCATGGCCTTGGCCACACCGCTCTCGGCCTGGCTCAGCGACCGCTACGGCCGCAAGCCGGTACTGATCGTCGGCGGCCTGCTGGCGGTGGCCTCGGGCTTCACCATGGAACCGCTGCTGACCTCGGGATCGACCCTGGGTGTGACCCTGTTCCTGAGTATCGAGCTGTTCCTGATGGGTGTGACCTTCGCACCGATGGGCGCCCTGCTGCCAGAGCTGTTTCCGACCCACGTGCGCTACACCGGCGCTTCGGCAGCGTACAACCTGGGCGGCATCGTCGGCGCCTCGGCGGCACCGTTCTTCGCCCAGAAGCTGGTGAGCATGGGCGGCTTGAGCTGGGTAGGCGGCTATGTGTCGGCGGCAGCAGTGATCAGCCTGATTGCCGTGCTGTGCCTGAAGGAAACCCGTGATACCGCGCTTTGAGTGATTGGGGCTGCTTTGCAGCCCATTCGCGGGACAAGCCCGCTACCACAGGTACAGCGCTGGACTTGAGGGCGGTAGTTATCCTGTGGGAGCGGGCTTGTCCCGCGAATGGGCCGCAGAGCGGCCCCGCTTGCATCAGAACTCGACCTTGACCGCCTGCGAAGCACGGGTCGCCTTGGCCCGCGCAGCTTCGATCGACTCGTCACGCGCCAGGCATACCCCCATGCGGCGGGTGCCGTTGATTTCCGGCTTGCCGAACAGGCGAATCGCGGTGTCCGGCTCGCTCAGGGCGGCGCCGAGGTTGGCGAAGCTGGTCTGCTGCGACTGCCCCTCGGGCAGGATCACCGCCGAAGCCGACGGGCCGAACTGGCGCACCACAGGGATCGGCAGACCGAGAATGGCGCGGGCGTGCAGGGCGAACTGCGACAGGTCCTGGGAAATCAAGGTCACCAGCCCAGTGTCATGGGGACGCGGCGAGACTTCACTGAACCAGACCTGATCACCTTTGACGAACAGTTCCACGCCGAACAGGCCACGACCGCCCAGTGCATCGGTCACCGCCTTGGCCACCCGCTGCGACTCGGCCAGGGCCTTGGCGCTCATGGCCTGGGGCTGCCAGGACTCCTGGTAGTCGCCCTTCTCCTGGCGATGGCCGACCGGTTCGAGGAAGGTAGTGCCGCCAACATGGCGCACGGTCAGCAGGGTGATTTCGTAGTCGAAATCGATGAAGCCTTCGATGATCACCCGGCCCTTGCCGGCACGGCCGCCTTCCTGGGCGTAATCCCAGGCCTGCTGCAGGTCGGCGTCGCTGCGCAGCAGGCTCTGGCCCTTGCCAGATGAGCTCATCACCGGTTTGACCACGCACGGGTAGCCGAGGTCGGCGACGGCCTTGGCGTAGTCCTCGAAGGTGTCGGCGAAGTGGTAGGGCGAGGTCGGCAGGTCCAGCTCTTCAGCGGCCAGGCGACGGATGCCCTCGCGGTTCATGGTCAGCTGAGTGGCACGGGCGGTCGGCACGACGGTGAAACCTTCGCTTTCCAACTCGACCAGGGTGGCGGTGGCGATGGCTTCGATCTCAGGCACGATGTAGTGCGGCTTCTCGGCCTCGATCACCGCACGCAGGGCAACGCCGTCGAGCATGTTGACCACGTGGCTGCGATGGGCGACTTGCATCGCCGGAGCATTGGCGTAGCGGTCCACGGCGATCACTTCGACGCCCAGGCGCTGCAGCTCGATCACCACTTCCTTGCCCAGCTCGCCACAGCCGCAGAGCAGTACACGGGTCGCGGTAGGCGACAATGGGGTTCCGATACGGGTCATTTCAGGTCCTCGAAGGCGTCCGGGGCCGCGTCAGGCGTAGGCGCGACCCACTGAAAAAGGACCAGTATTCTACACCATCAGCCCGCCACGGCGGCGCGTCGGGCACGAAATGCCATGGCCAGCCAGACGGCGGTGACACCCGCGAACTTCGAGGCCAGCGCGGTGCCGATCACCACCGGGGTCAGGGCGCCGATCATGCCGAAGAAGATCAATGTATCGACCGGAATGCTCAGCGCCGAGCTCAACCACAGGCGATCGCGCAGCGGACGGCGGGTGATGCTGAACACCAGCCAGTCGATCAGCTCGGAAACGAAGAACGCGGTGGCACTGGCCAGGGCGATGGCCGGCTCCGAGGTGACATAGGACAGCACCAAGGCCAGCAGCATGGCAACCAGCGCGCCATGGCCGAAACGGGTCTGCACCATATCGCGCAGGATGAACACCAGGCCGCCCCAGGCGGACCAGATCACGTCCAGGTGCGGGGCACTGGAAAAGGCGTAGTTGATCAGCACTACGCTGCTGATATAGGCGATGAGATAGAACATGGGACTGCAGTCTGTTGGCAAGCCCGACAGATTACCGCTGGCTCGGTCGCGGGTAAACCCGCTCCTGGCCAAGAGGCCGACGCAGCGTCACGCCCCCATGATCAGACCCGCCGCCACCGCCCGCTCATGGCAACGCTTCAACACCTCACGACGCTCGTCGTTGTCCATGCGCCCCCAGCGGCCGATCTCGGCCACGGTACGCTGACATCCGGTGCAGATGTCTTGCTCGTCCAACGCGCAGATGCTCACGCACGGGGACGCCACGGGCCGTTGCACCTCACTCATCGTCGACCACCAGTTCGCGCGCATAGCGTTCGGCGTTGTGCACATAGTGCGCGGCGCTGGCCTCGAGCATGCGCTTCTGCTGCTCGGTCAACTCGCGCACCACCTTGCCAGGCGACCCCATCACCAACGAGCCATCGGGGATTTCCTTGCCCTCGGCGATCAAGGCATTGGCGCCGATGATGCAGTGCTTGCCGATGCGCGCACCGTTGAGAATGACGGCATTGATGCCGATCAGGCTGTAGTCGCCGACACTGCAGCCATGCAGCATGGCATTGTGGCCGACGGTCACGCCCTTGCCCAAAGTCAACGGCGAACCCATGTCGGTATGCATCACGGTGCCGTCCTGGACGTTGCTGCCCTCGCCGATGTCGATCAGTTCGTTATCGCCACGCAGCACCGCGCCGAACCACACACTGGCATGGGCCTGCAGACGCACCTTGCCGATCAGGGTGGCGGTGGGCGCGGCCCAACTGGTGGGATGGGTTTCGACGCGCAGGTCGCCCAGGCGATATTTCATGGGAATTCCTTGACTCATCGGCAGCTAATGACAAAGGCAGGGTGGGCCCCGCTCAGGTTGGGTGTTCAGATTTCGACATACTGCGCCGGCGGCTCGTGCAGGCTGATGCCAGCGTCGAACCACAGGTTGACCAACTCGACGATCATGATCGCCGACAGTCCCCAGATCTTGTACTCACCGAAACGGTAGCTCGGCACATACCAACTGCGCCCCTGGTAATCGATACGGTGGGTATGGTCCCGCGGATCCTGGCGGAAGAATTCCAGCGGCACGTTGAATACTGCCGCGATTTCGGCATCGTTGGCACGGTATTCGACGTAGTCCGGGATCAGTCCGACGAATGGCGTCACCTTCAGGCCGTGCAGCGAAATCAACGGACTGAGCGGGCCGATCACCTCGACCAGACCAGGCGGCAGTCCGATCTCTTCCTCTGCCTCGCGCAGCGCGGTGAACACCAGATCGGGGTCTTCGGGGTCGCGGCGACCACCGGGAAAGGCGACCTCGCCGCCGTGGGTGGACAAACCCTTGGCACGCAGGGTGAGAACCAGCTCGGGCGCTTCACTGCGCGTGATGGGCAAAAGTACCGCCGCTTCGGGAAACCGTCGGTCGGTTTCCAGCGACGTGGGTACATGGTTGCTCATTCGGCGAAGAAGCTCGTCCAGCATTGCGCACTCTCGTTTCCAAGGCCTGCCTTGCATGATGCACCAAAAGCCGCGACACACCCAAGTCCCGCGCGCATGCCGCCTGCGCTTGCCCCCGCCCCGTCGGGCGCGCCAAGATAAGGCAAGCACAAGGAACCCCAAGCATGAAATTCTGCAGCGCGTGCGGCCAACCGGTCATCCAGCAGATCCCCGAAGGCGACAGCCGCCTGCGCTATGTCTGCCAGTCCTGTCACACCATCCACTACCAGAACCCCAACATCGTCGCCGGCGTGCTGCCCACCTGGGGTAGCCAGGTTTTGCTGTGTCGCCGTGCCATCGAGCCACGCCGTGGTTTCTGGACGTTGCCGGCCGGTTTCATGGAGAACGGCGAGACCCTCGACCAGGCCGCCCGTCGCGAAACCGTCGAGGAAGCCTGCGCCCAGGTCGGTACCATGAGCTTGTACCAACTGTTCGACCTGCCGCACATCAATCAGGTACATGTGTTCTTTCGCGCCGAACTGGCCGACCTGAATTTCGACGTCGGCGTCGAAAGCCTGGAGGTGCGATTGTTCGAGGAACACCAGGTGCCATGGGACGAGCTGGCTTTCCGCACCGTCGCACGCACACTAGAATGCTATTATCGCGATCGCATCGAGCAGCACTACCCCATTGGTCATGAGTACCTGCCGCCGATGAACGTCTCGCCCACTTCCTAGCATCCCAGGGATACCGTTTCATGCGTTGGTTGTTCGCCCTCTTCTGCCTTTGCGTTACCTCGGTGTCCCAGGCGGCTTTCACCGAGACCATCATCCGCAAGCCGCAACCGCCCGTGGCAGCCCCCTCGCAGTCCCAGACGGCCATGCAACCGCTGATCGACAAGGTGCTGGTGATCAAGTCCGAGCGCCGTCTGCAGTTGCTCAGCCGCGGCGAGCCGCTGAAGACCTACCGCATCTCCCTGGGCAAGCAACCCAAGGGGCCCAAGCAGCGCGAGGGCGACAAGAAAACGCCCGAGGGGCTGTACTGGCTGGACTGGCGCAAACAAAGCGACCGCTTCAACCTGGCCATGCACATCACCTACCCGAACATTCGTGACGCCGCCCAGGCGACCCGCGAGGGCGTGAGTGCCGGCAGCATGATCATGATTCACGGCACGCCGATCAACGACGAGTACCCGGAATGGTACTTCCACACGCTGGACTGGACCGACGGCTGCATCGCCATGCGTAATACGGACATGCGCGAGGTCTGGGACCTGGTACGTGATGGAACGCTGATCGAGATTCGTCCCTGAAGGCTTGGAACTGAGCTTGTAGGCAGCTTCCTACTTAAAACTGTCCTCCGCCCTACGATTATCCAAGGCGAGGTACTGCATCCAAACGATGGACTGAATTCTTAGCATCCCTGCAAACGAGTACGCGAACCGTACGCCATTTGCGGGGTAGTTCATGCCGTCCCGATTCTCTCGATATGCCGGCAGGCTACTTGCCTGCTGCCTGACCGCCGCTTCGTCCCTGCCATGGGCATGGGCCGACGACCCCGCCAGTCGCCACCTGCGCGACCAGCAACACAGCCAACAACAGCTCGAGCAGCAGTTGCGCCTGCAACGCTGGCAGCGGGCGCCTGCCCATCCGGACCTCGACCCGCCGCCCGCACCGCCCGCCGAAACCAACCGCTGCTGGGCAATCACCGGGGTCCGCCTGGCCGGCCACCAGCAACTTTCGGCACAGGCCCTCGAAGCGGCCGTGCGCGCCCAACTCCCCCCGTGCATGGGCATCGACGACATCAACCAGTTGCTCAGGGCCATCACCCAGGTCTACGTGCAGGCCGGCTACCCCGCCAGCCGCCCTTACCTGAGTCAACCTCCGCAGGATGGCCAACCGCTCGATATCCTCCTGGTCGAGGGTTTCGTCGAGTCGATCGAACTCGGTACCGAGCTGCCGTTGTGGCTGCAGGGTGCCTTTCCCGACCTGCTCGGGCAACCCTTGTACCTGCCAGCCCTCGAGCAGGGTCTGGACCAACTCAACCGCCTGCGTGCATTCGAGCTGTCAGCCGATCTGCTGCCCGGCACGCGACCCGGTGCCACCCACGTGCAGGTCAAAGGTCAGCAGGTAGCGCGACGCTGGCACCTCGACAGCCGCTTCGATAACCGCGGCAGTGATCTGACCGGCCGCCATCGCCTGAACCTGGGCCTTGGCCTGGACAGCCCCCTGGGCTTGAACGACGACCTACGCGTGTCCCTGTCTTCGACCGTGCTCGATGCCCCAGGACGCAGTCAGGGGCTGTCCGTGTATTACAGCGTTCCCTACGGCTTCTGGACCTTCGCCATCAACGCCACCCAGTCGAGCTATTCAGCGCCGATCCCGCAAAGCGCTCGGATCAGTAGCGGCAGCAGCAGCTACCAGGGGGTGAGTGCCGAACGACTGCTCTGGCGCAACCAGCAAGGCATGCTCAGCGCCAGCGCCCGACTCGACCGCAAACGACTGCTCAACCGCACCGGCAAGACCGAAATCGCCCTGCAAAGCCCCACGCTCACCAGCTTGGAAGCAGGTATCAACTTGCTGTGGCTCGACGACGGTCTTTGGCACGGCTTTCTCGGCGTAGCCCGTGGTGTGGACTGGCTCGGCGCCGACCGCTCTGCCCTGAACCAGGACGCCCCGCGCCCGGATTTTCTCAAGTACCGCGGCACCCTGCTGCACCTGCGCCAGGGCCCGGCGAACCGGCCTTGGCGTTGGCAGAGCGAACTGAACCTACAGTACAGCCGCGACTCATTGCCTGCCGCGGAGCAGTTGGTGGCCAGTGACGACTCCACCGTACGCGGGTTTCGCCTGAGCAGTTATGGCGGTGCCAGTGGTGCGGTCTGGCGCAACACCTTCAGCCACGCCCTGACGCTGCCTCTGACCCAGCCGCTGCAGATACGGCCATACATCGGCCTGGACCTGGGCTGGACGCGCCTGCTCCAGAGCAGCAATAGCCAACACCTGGTCGGCGCCGCCAGTGGCGTGGAGCTGAGCCTGCCCAGCAGCCGCCTGCGCCTGGATTACCAACGCGCGCTGCATGCCAGCGACAAGCCTCGCTCGGGCCTGGAGTCAGGCTTCTGGGTACTGGAGTGGTCTCTGAACATTTGATTTCCCAACAACAAAGAGAACGAGAAATGCACACAATCTCGCAACGCACGCCCTTGCGCCCCGACACCTTACGCTGGACCATTTCCCTCGCCCTGCTGGCATCGGCGCCAGCCCTGGCTGAACCCGCACTGACCCCGGCACGAGGACCTGCCGGGACACCCCTGATCGGCAATGGCCACGGCGTACCGGTCATCGACATCGTCGCACCGAACGCCAACGGCCTCTCGCACAACCAATTCCTCGACTACAACGTCGGCAAGCCTGGCGTGGTGCTCAACAACGCTACCCAGGCCGGCCAGTCCCAACTGGCCGGGGCACTGCAGGCCAACCCGCAGTTCCAGGGCCAGGCGGCGTCGACCATCCTCAACGAGGTGATCAGCCGCAATGCTTCCTTGATCGAAGGCCCGCAGGAGATCTTCGGGCGCCGCGCCGACTACATCCTGGCCAATCCCAATGGCATCACCCTCAACGGCGGTAGCTTCATCAACACCACCCGAGCTGGACTGCTGGTCGGCAGCCCAGAACTGCAGGAGGAACAACTCAAGCACCTCAGTACGCTCGAAGCCCATGGCAGCCTGAAGGTGACCGGCGCCGGCGGGCACAATCCCGAAGGCGCCCTGGACCTGATCGCCCCACGTATCGACAGCACTGGCCTGCTCCAGGCCAAGAGCGACCTCAACCTCACCTTGGGCCGCAACCGCATCGACTACCCCACCGGTGAAGTGCTCCAGCATCTGCCAGGCACACCCTCCAGCATCGACGCCAGTCTGTTCGGCGCAATGCGCGCCGGACGCATCCGGGTGGTCAGCACGGCCGAGGGTGCAGGCGTGCGTGTAGGCCCGGTGAAGGTCTGGGCTGATCAAGGTATCGCCATTCATTCGGCCGGCGCACTTGAAGTCAGCGGCCAGGCCGATGTCCCGAGCGAACTACGTACCGAGCACGGCAATCTGAACCTCAGCGCCGCCGGCGACGTCGACATGCGCGCCGCCAAAGGCCATGCCGATCGAATCGAGATCAAGGCCGGCAAGAAACTCAGCCTCGACGCGCAAACCGCAGAAAGCATCGCCAAGGACCAGAAGCGCTGGAACAAGAAATTCCTGTTTGTCACCCACGAAACCTACGAGCGCAAGCGCACCACCACCGACCGCCACCAGCGCGGCACCGAATTGAAGGCAAGCGAAGGCATACGCTTGGAGTCCGGCGCCGACATGCGCCTGGCCGCTGCCGATATCCGCGCCGGTGGCGAGCTTGCCGTGGATAGCGGGGGCGATCTCGACGTCGTCGCCGGCATCGACAGCCAACGCATCGAAGAACAGATACGCCATCGCAAGCACCTCTGGCGTGGCGACGAAGACACCGAGCAGTATCGTGAAACTGCGCGCGCCAGCACGCTCGAAGGCCAGCATATGACCGTCAACGCCAAGAACCGGATCAAGCTCGAGGGCAGTCAGTTGCACAGTCGCGGCGACCTCGACATCACCGCGAAAAAGATCGAGGTCGGCACCACCGCGTTACAACAACATGGCACCCGCCGCGACTACCGTGGCGACCTGGTGTCAGGAGCCTTCTTCGCCGACCGCAAGGGCAACGATACCCAGGGCCATGCCGTGACCGGAAGCAGCGTCAGCGCCGACGGCAAGTTGCAGGTCAGCGCCGAACAGGTCGATATCAAAGGCAGTCGCGTGCATGGCAAGCAGGACGCACTGCTGTACGGCAGCAAAGGTGCACTGGTGATCGAAGCCGACCACGGCAATCTGACCACTACCGATCACCAGCGCGACAGCAAGCTGTTCGGCCTGTTCGGCAACAGCGAAGAAAGCACCACGCGTAGCCAACAGGTGCTGCGCAGTGACGTCGGCTCCAGCACCAACCTGCGCCTGGCCAGCGCCGAGGAACTGCGCATCCAGGGTGCCAAGGTCGAAGCCGCTGGCCACTTGCAGGTGGAGGCCAAGGGCGATGTCCTGATCGATGCCGCGCAAGCGATCGATGAACGCGAAACCCGCAATCAGCGACGCGGCTTCAGCGCCAGCGTCGGACAGACTCAGGAGGCTCAGGACGGTAAGCCTGGATCCCGTCAGTACACGGCAAGCGTCGGCTATGACGTGACCACCCGCACCGGTTCGCAACGCCAGGTCAGCCAGGTGGGTAGCCAGCTCAAAGGGGCGTCGGTAACGCTGAGCAGCGACACGCACCTGCAAGTCAATGGCGCCAGGGTAGAGGCCTCGGCGGGAGACCTCGACGTGCAAGCCAAGCAGGTGACCCTCGGCGCCAGACGCAACGAAACGGAATCGACCACTGAGCAGACGCGCAGCGGTGGCAGCATGGGCCTGACCGGCGGTATCGACCGGTTTGGCTCGCTGCTCGAGGGCCACCACCATCGCGACAGCACCATCGAACGAGACAGCACCGCGCAGCGCAGCGAGCTGCTGGCCAGCGGCAACCTGCGCATCGAGGCTGACGAGTTGGTCAACGAAGCAGCGCGAGTCAAAGCCGGTAAGACCCTCGAAGTGGTCGCCGAGCACATCGACAACCGTGCCGTCGAAGATATCCACGAACGACAGGAGAGCCAAGACAACTGGGCTGGCAGCCTTGGCGTCAGCGTCGAATACCGAGACCTCACCCGGCCGATCGAACGCCTGGTCCAGGGTGAGGAAGCTGCACGCTTCCAGCAAGCTTCACCCGAGGATGCCATGGTCGCGCCCAGCGCCGGCGCCGATATGACCGTCGACCATCTCAAACGCCTGGAAAACCAGCGGCGCGGCTTCGCCCAGGTCAGCGAGCTGTCCGGGGCAGAAGTAACGGTCAAGGCAACGCGTATCGACGATGAAGGCACCACCTGGCGTGCCGACGCCGGCAAACTGCAGATCGACGCACAGCAGCACCATATGCGCGCCGCTGCCAACACCAAGGCGCATGAAATACAGCGTCTGGCCTTTGGCGGTGACCTGCGCGGCGACACCAGCACCGGCAGCGACATCAATGGCCGCATCGCCGGCAAAGGCGGCTCGCTGAACAAGCAGGAGACCACCAGCACCGCTGTACCCGGTAGCCTGATGGGCCAAGCCGGAATCCAGGTGCAGCTAGGCAGCGACGGGCGTTATGAGGGCACGCGCATCGATGGCGGCGAGGGCGATGTGATCATGCACAGCGCGGGCGACCTCTCCTTGCTGCAGGCCAGCGACCTGACGCGACAGACGTCCAGCGGACTCGACGGAAATGCCTGGGCCAAGGGCGGCAACCGGCCAGGAACCACCGGTTTCGATGCCCGTGGCTACCTCGACCACTCCACGCAGCAGGCCAGTCAGTCCAAGGCCCAAGTGACACAACTCGACGCCAAGGGTAAGGTCCACTTGAGTAGCGGCGGCGACCTGCTGCTCGAAGGGACCCGCATCGGCAAGCGCGAGGCCAAGGTTGCCGACCTGCAGTTGCAGAGCGAGGGCCTGTTGACCGTCAAGGCCGCCAGCGATACCCAGGAAGCCACCGGCAGCACCCT
The DNA here is from genome assembly GCF_004357765.1 of Pseudomonas putida. Lineage (GTDB taxonomy): Bacteria > Pseudomonadota > Gammaproteobacteria > Pseudomonadales > Pseudomonadaceae > Aquipseudomonas > Aquipseudomonas putida_U. The sequence goes on from NZ_SMTE01000004.1 coordinate 162,193, forward strand.
CGGTGGAGGCCTGGAGATCGGTATCAAACAGGGCGCTACCCAGGGCGGCGCGCTCGGCGGACACTTCTCCCATGGCAAGCAGAACGAAAGCGCCCGCCAGGCACTCGATGCCCAGTTCGCCAGCGCCGGTCGACTGGCCCTGGAAAGCCGTGCCCGCGAGGAGGTCGCACTGCGTCTGCAAGGCTTGCAGGCCTCGGCCGGACAAATCGAACTGCTCGCCCGCAACGGCGGCATGCTGGTCGAGGCATCGTCCAATCTGGAGCGGCGCAACAATCTCGACATCACCGCCGGGGCCGGTTTCCTCAAAACCCAAGGCACAACCGACACCCGTGGCCTGCACGGCCGTGTTCAGGTCAATCTCGACCAGCGCGACAACCACACCTGGAACGCCGACACCCTGCGCGCCGAGCGTATCGACATCCAAAGCCTGGGCGACACGCGTGTGCAAGGCGTCAGCCTGGAGGCCGGGCAGATCAACGGCAACATCGGCGGCGATTTGCACGTGGCCAGCCGCAAAGACAGTGTCGACAGCCTGAACCTCAAGGTTGACGCTCGCCTGAGCCAAGAGAGGAACCCCCAAGGCTACACCAACGCAGCCACCGCTCTGGCGGGTCCCCTGCAAGGCAAGGTGAGCGACAAGACTCGCTCGACATTGAGCAAAGCCGAGCCTGGCTTCTCCCCCACCTTCAAGCTCGAACTGTCCAAACAACAGCGTGACACGGTAGCCCGGCAGACGACCCTGCAAGGCCGCGATGGTGTCGATCTGAAGGTGGGCGGCGCCGCTCACCTGGAAGGCGCTCGGATACAGTCGGCCAAGGGCGACGTGGCGCTCAAGGCAGCCACGGTGACCCAGCAAACCCTAAGCGGCACGGACCTGCGCCGTGACGTATCGGTCGACGCCTCCAACTCGCCGGTCGACTTGGGTACCGCCATCGCCGATATCGCCAAGAACAAAGGCGCTGCAGACGGTGAGAACGCGCTGGACCTGGGGCTGTTACGCACCAGTGGGCACAACCGAAACGAGCAGTGGCATTCGTCCATTCAAGGCAAGGCCGATTGAGCAACATCGCCCAGGGTCGCCTTGCGGCCCTGAGCCCTGACCCAGGTACTAGGCAATGTCCGCACACAGGATTTTTTCTTCCGTCATATTTCTGCCAACTGATCATCACATTTGCAGCATAAAGTCGCGGGTCTGCCTACTCAGCCACTACAAGGACAGCCTGATGAGTCGACACAGCGGCGATAACCTGGACCGCAACCGCAGCGGCAATGCACCGATGGCCGGCATCATGGACCTCTACCTGAGCCGGCGCAGCGTCGTGCGCGGTAGCCTTGGCGCGGCCATCGCCATGATCGCCGGCGGCGGCCTCAGCGCCTGCTTCGACAGCACAGGCGCCAAGCCAACAGGCCCAGCTACAGCCCCTCAGGCACCCACACCAACACTGGGCTTCGAGTCCATTCCCGGATCACGGACCGATGCCTGTACCCTCGCCGCAGGCTACAGCGCCTATGTCCTGGCGCCTTGGGGAACGCCACTGAACAGCGCCGGCAATGCCTGGAAAGCCGACGGCAGCAACAGCGCCGCCGACCAGGCGAACGCCATGGGCATGCACCACGATGGCATGCACTTCTTTCCCATCGATGGCAGCGCCGAAGACGGCCTGCTGGCCATCAACTTCGAGTACATCGACCAGCAAGCGTTGCACCCGGCTGGGCCCACCTTCGACGCCCACGGCAAACGCCCGGCCGAAGAAGTGCGCAAGGAAATCAATGCCCACGGCGCCGGCGTGGTTCGCCTGAAAAAACTTGGCGGACGCTGGCAGGTGGTCGACAACGACCCGCTCAACCGTCGCTTCACCACCGCTTCGCAGATGGACATCGCCGGCCCCATGCGCGGCAGCGATCACGTCAAGACCCGTTTTTCGCCAGACGGCACCCGTTGCCGTGGCACCAACAACAACTGTGGCAACGGCTACACGCCGTGGGGCACCTACCTGACCTGCGAAGAAAACTGGCCAGGGATATTCGTCAACAAAGGCACCCTGCCCGCTGACCAGTCACGCCTCGGCGTCGTGACCTCCAGCGGCCTGTACCAGTGGGAAAGCGCCGCTGGCGACAGCGGCGAAATGGACGACGAGTTCGCCCGCTTCGACGTGACCGCCCGCGGAGCAAGTGCCACCGACGACTACCGCAACGAAGCCAGCACCTTTGGCTACATCGTCGAGATCGACCCGTACGACGCCAGCACCCGCGCGACCAAGCGCACCGCTCTCGGACGCTTTCGTCATGAAGGCTGCTGCCCAGGCCTGGCGGTGGCCGGCAAGCCGCTGGTCTGGTACATGGGCGACGACTCCAATAACGAGTATCTGTACAAATTCGTCTCCGATGCAGTGTGGGATATCGCCGATGCCAATCCGAAGGACCGCCTGGCCACCGGCGCCAAGTACCTGGACCACGGCAAGCTCTATGTGGCCCGCTTCGATGCCGATGGCTCGGGTGTCTGGCTGTTGCTGGACGTGACCAGCAAGACCACCGCAGGGGGCACGCTGGGCGCGTTGTATGGCGACTTGCCGGGGATCATCCTCAACACCCGTGGCGCCGCCGACGCGCTCGGTGCGACACCCATGGACCGCCCGGAATGGACTGCGGTCAACCCGCACAACGGCGATGCCTACCTGACCCTGACCAACAATGTCGTGCGCAGTGCCGACAAAGCCGATGCCGCCAACCCACGCGGCCCCAACCTGCACGGCCACATCATCCGCTGGCACGACAGCGCCGATCATCAGCGCTTCACCTGGGACATCTTCGTGTTCGGCGCAAACGCCAGCGGCGATGCCAACATCAACCGCTCGGGCCTGAGCGAGCTGAACCAGTTCGCCAGCCCCGACGGCATGAGTTTCGATAGCCGTGGCGTATTGTGGTTCGAGACCGACAACAGCGAGAAGAGCGTTGCCGATTACACCAACGATCAGTTGCTGGCAGTGGTGCCCAGCCAATTGGTCGACGCCAATGGCCGACAGGTGCCGGTCAATCGACAGAATCAGGTGGATTTACGCCGCTTCTTCGTCGGCCCGAATGGCTGCGAAATGACCGGCATCACCTTCACGCCGGACAACAAGACACTGTTCATCAACGTGCAGCATCCGGCGAACTGGCCCTATACCGATAACGCCACCGACGCGACACCAGCCGGAACCAAGGTGAGGCCACGGGCGGCGACCGTCGTGATCCAGCGCAATGATGGCGGCGAGATCGGCACCGTCTGACCACCCGCGGTCTGCCAAGTCTCCCCGTAGTCATTCGGTTGAACACTTCAAGCCGGACCAACCTCCACACGAGGTAACGCTGCTCAGTTCATTCAGCGAACAGGAAAAATCAGGCTAGGCGTTCTATTTCCCGGAACGACAACTATGCCGATTGAACCCAACGCCAATGACGCTCTGCTGATCAGCACCTATGAACTGGGCCGGCTTGATGACTTGGCTCGGCGGACCGATGAAACGGTCTTCATAGCACTGTTCATGTCGGTGTTTGGCACCGACCTGACGGTCGACACTTACAAGAAAATGCGGGTAGCCATACAGGACCGCACTCTTGCCAACCCGCAGTATGCCGTGGAGCCCGATGGCAGCGGCCTTGCCCGCTACGACAGGACCAGACGTACGATCTTCGTGACGGCTGACGCAATAACGCAAAGCGAATCCGACGACCACTTGAGCGTCAATCTGTTCATCGCCATGGCCAGAGCATTTGGCGAATATCTGGACAATGTGCTCAGGGAAGACCTGAGCGATGGTAACGAGGACGTTCTCACGGAGCGCCCAGCGGATGTAGCGGCCGAGGTCGGCGCCGCTTATGCCGACATGATCCTGTTCGGCGGAATCAGGGTGGCGGATGGCACGGTGTATGCCAACTACGCGGGCGCCGATCTGTGCCTGAAGATTCCCAATCTCGCCCCTCCTCCGAAGCTCGCGAGATTCGTGGCAGGCGAAGCTGATGCAAAACCTGGCTCATTCGGTCACGAGAGCTTGGAAAAGGGCTTGGCATCGGCAGGGTTCACTGATGAGGAACGTCGAAGTATCTATTTCGGCAACTGGCTGCGTGATTATTCTCAGCTGCTGGACCCCAAGATCGTGCGAAGAGCGGATGCGCCGAAGAACTTCCCTTCGAAAATGTCCCGAGCAGCCCTGACCCAGGTGGTCGATGTCCTGGCGCTCAAAGCGTTTCACGATTTGCAAGACACACCAGAGGGCCGCAGCGCCTACACCGTGACTGAAAAAATGCTCGGGGTGTATCGCGCTTCTGAACATATCGATAATCCGATGAACCCGGCGCCCGATGCGAGCGACCCACAGGAAATCGATACGGATTTCGAGCCGTTGGTGACACACGGGCACCCGCTGCTGCGGGTCGAACCGGGGCGTTCGATACCAGGTTATATCGACAACGCCGCCCGCTGCATGCATGACAAACTGGTCGACGCGTGTTACGCGGGCAATACCATCGATGGCAGGCGCTATCTCGGCGAAGCACTGCATATCCTGGAAGATTACTTCGCCCACTCCAACTTCGTCGAACTGTGCCTACGCAAACGAGGCCACAACGTATTGCCCTGGACCACTGAGACGGACTGCAAGTACCGCTTCCCAGTCGTCACCGGGATGTTCGCAAGCCTCGATGTGATCGCCAGCATTGCCGAACCCTTGGGCAAAATCCTGTTCGAGGTAAAGACGCTTGATTTCGAGTTGACCAAACCTGGATATCGCAGTGATGGCGAGAAAGTGCTGCTGATACTCTTCAAGGAGCATGAGAGTGAGACCGCTCTCAATTGGCTGAACACCTACCTGGAACTTCGCGATAACGCCGCGGCACAGCCACTGTTCGGCGTATTCCAAGCTGGGCGTTGGCTAAGTGGTCTCCCGTTGACGCTTTTGCAGAATGCAATCAACTTCACGATGCGCAGCATATTGAAGTGGGTGGGAGACAGCATCGACGAGATCCAAACGCTGTCCGGCCACAACCCCAACGAGACTCCAGGCCTGCATCCGACTCACTCCCAGTTGGCCAAGGATCACACCAACCACCCGTTCCATGAACTAGCCGCGTATCTTGCCATCTACGCGGTGGAACAAGTGGGCCGTTCGATGTATCGATACTGGCAGGGTGAAACCGAGCGAGATCCTGCCAGTGTGGCCTTGAGTTTTATCCTGCACCCCGAAGCCCATGATTGGCACGAAGACATCGTCGCGGCATGGGAGGCCAAAGACCCCAAGGGTTCACGCAGCAGAATTCAAGTCGGCAGCCAATTTGCAGACTTGATCGAACTTCAGGCACAACTCAAGAAAGAAGAGCAGGAAAGGGTCGAGGTGTTGGGAGAAAGCTTCCGAAACGCTCCAAATACGCTTTCGGACATGCTCGCCAACGGCTTCCATTTTGGCTGAATGCTAAAGCGCTTCGAGCCGCCAGACCTCATAAGCTGGCGTCTCGTACGGGTGGCTCTGCTTGAGCGCAGCGACGACCTGGGCAATCAGGTCGTCAGCCACCACCAGCTCCACCTTCCACTCCTCGACCACCTCGACCTGGCCAGCCTGCCCTATGAACGGCTGACTGCCGTCCAACGGGCGAAACTGGCCTTGGCCCAAAGTCTGCCAGGCGCAGCGGTCGTAGTCGCCAATGCGTCCACCACCTGCGGCGAACACGGCGTCCTTGACCACCTCGACATGGCTGGCCGGGACGAAGAAGGCGAGTTTGTACACGCCTTAGTTCACCCACACCCGCGCATTGCGGAACATACGCATCAGCGCGGCGTCTTCCTGCCACTCGTCCGGGCGCCAGGAGTTCTGCACAGCGCGGAACATACGCTCGGGGTGCGGCATCATGATGGTGACGCGGCCGTCGCGGTTGGTCAGGCCGGTGATACCGCGCGGCGAACCGTTCGGGTTGGCCGGGTAGGCTTCGGTGACCTTGCCGTGGTTGTCGACGTAGCGCAGGGCCACGCAACCGGAGACATCGGCCGCCAGCAGCGCTTCCTCGCTGGCGAACTCGGCATGGCCTTCGCCGTGGGCAATGGCGATCGGCATACGCGAACCGGCCATGCCCTGCAGGAAGATCGAGTTCGACTTCTGCACCTCGACCATGGCCACACGCGCTTCGAACTGCTCCGAACGGTTGCGCACGAAGTGCGGCCAGTGCTCGGTGCCCGGGATCAGCTCGTGCAGGTTGGACATCATCTGGCAACCGTTGCACACGCCCAGGGCGAAGCTGTCGCTGCGCTCGAAGAAACCTTGGAAGGCATCGCGGGCACGGCTGTTGAACAGCGCCGACTTGGCCCAGCCCTCACCGGCGCCCAGCACGTCACCGTAGGAGAAGCCGCCGCAGGCGACCAAGCCCTTGAAGTCGGCGAAGTCGACGCGGCCAGCGAGGATATCGCTCATGTGCACGTCGATGGCGGCGAAGCCGGCACGGTCGAAGGCGGCTGCCATCTCGACCTGGCCGTTGACGCCCTGCTCACGCAGGATCGCCACTTGCGGACGCACGCCCTTCTTGATGTACGGCGCGGCGATGTCGTCGTTGACGTCATAGCCCAGCTTCACCGACAGACCTGGGTTGTCTTCTTCGAGCAGCGCGTCGAATTCCTGGTCGGCGCAGTCGGCGTTGTCGCGCAGGCGCTGGACCTGATAGCTGGTCTCGGCCCACTGGCGCTGCAGCATGCGACGGTCGTCATCGAACAGCACTTCGCCATTGAGGCTGATGGACACTTCACCGTTGTTGACCGGCTTGCCGATCACCGCCACGCATTGCTCGCCCAGGCCTGCGGCGCTGAACTGCGCCAGCACGTCCGGGGTGGCGTCCTGGCGGACCTGGATCACCGCACCGAGCTCTTCGTTGAAGAGGATGGCCGGCACGTCCTTGCTGTTATCGGTCAGCGGGTCGAGTTGCAGGTCCAGGCCGCAGTGACCGGCGAAGGCCATTTCCAGCACCGTGGTCAGCAAACCGCCGTCGGAACGGTCATGGTAGGCCAGCAGGTGGCCGTCGGCGTTCAGGCCCTGGATCACGGCGAAGAACGCCTTGAGGTCTTCGGCATCGTCGACGTCAGGTGCCTGGGCCGCGATCTTGCCGTAGGTCTGCGCGAGGATCGAAGCACCCATGCGGTTCTTGCCACGGCCCAGGTCGATCAGGATCAGATCGGTCTCGCCCTTGTCCATGCGCAGTTGCGGCGTCAGGGTCTTGCGAATGTCGGTGACCGGGGCGAAGCCGGTGATGATCAGCGACATCGGCGAGGTCACGCTCTTCTCCTCGCCGCCTTCGCTCCACTTGGTCTTCATCGACATCGAGTCTTTGCCGACAGGGATGGTGATACCCAGCTCCGGGCACAGCTCCATGCCGACTGCCTTGACGGTGTCGTACAGACGGGCGTCTTCACCAGGGTGGCCGGCGGCGGACATCCAGTTGGCCGACAGCTTGATGTCGGACAGCTTCTCGATTTGCGCAGCAGCCAGGTTGGTCAGGGTCTCGCCGATCGCCATGCGGCCGGAGGCCGGGGCATCGAGCAGAGCCAGCGGAGTGCGCTCGCCCATGGCCATGGCTTCACCGGTGTAGACGTCGAAGCTGGTGGCGGTGACGGCACAGTCGGCAACCGGCACCTGCCAAGGGCCGACCATCTGGTCACGGGACACCAGGCCGGTGATGGTCCGGTCGCCGATGGTGATCAGGAAGCTCTTGCTGGCCACGGCCGGGTGGTTGAGGACGCGCTGTACGGCGCTGTCCAGGTCCAGCTCGCTCGGGTCGAAGTCATCGCCCAGTTCCGTTTCGCGGGTCACCGAACGGTGCATGCGCGGCGGCTTGCCCAGCAGCACGTCGAGCGGCATGTCCACCGGCGTGTTGTTGAAGTGGCTGTCGGTCACGGTCAGGTGCTGCTCTTCGGTCGCTTCACCCACCACGGCAAACGGGCAACGCTCGCGTTCGCAGATGGCCTGGAAGCGCTCGAAATCCTTGGCGCTGACCGCCAGCACGTAACGCTCCTGCGATTCGTTGCTCCAGATTTCGTGCGGGGCCATGCCCGGCTCGTCGTTGGGCACGTTACGCAGTTCGAAGCGCCCACCGCGACCACCGTCGTTGACCAGCTCGGGGAAGGCGTTGGAAATGCCACCGGCGCCGACGTCGTGGATGAAGGCGATCGGGTTGGCGTCACCCAGTTGCCAGCAGCGGTCGATGACCTCCTGGCAGCGGCGTTCCATTTCCGGGTTCTCGCGCTGCACCGAGGCGAAGTCCAGATCAGCCGAGCTGGCACCGGTGGCGACCGACGAAGCCGCGCCGCCGCCCAGACCGATCAGCATGGCCGGGCCTCCGAGCACGATCAGCTTGGCGCCGACGGTGATCTCACCCTTCTGCACGTGGTCTTCGCGGATGTTGCCCATACCGCCGGCAAGCATGATCGGCTTGTGGTAACCACGGACTTCTTCGCCATGCGGGGTATTGATGGCCTGCTCGAAGGTACGGAAGTAACCGGTCAGCGCCGGACGGCCGAATTCGTTGTTGAAGGCGGCGCCACCCAGCGGGCCTTCGATCATGATGTCGAGGGCGTCGACGATACGTTCCGGCTTGCCGTAGGCCTGTTCCCACGGCTGTTCGAAGCCCGGGATACGCAGGTTGGAGACGGTGAAACCGGTCAGGCCGGCCTTGGGCTTGGCGCCACGACCGGTGGCGCCTTCGTCGCGGATCTCGCCGCCGGAACCGGTGGAAGCACCGGAGAACGGAGCGATGGCGGTCGGGTGGTTGTGCGTCTCGACCTTCATCAGAATATGCACCGGCTCCTGCATCGCGCCGTACTGGCGGGTCTCAGGGTTCGGGAAGAAGCGGCCGGCGACGCTGCCGACGATCACCGAGGCGTTGTCCTTGTAGGCCGACAGCACGCCTTCGTTGTGCATCTGGTAGGTGTTCTTGATCATGCCGAACAGGCTCTTCTCCTGAGCCTGGCCGTCGATGTCCCAACTGGCGTTGAAGATCTTGTGACGGCAGTGCTCGGAGTTGGCCTGGGCGAACATCATCAGTTCGATGTCGTTCGGGTTGCGTGCCAGGTTCTGGAAGGCGTTGACCAGATAGTCGATCTCGTCTTCGGCCAAGGCCAGGCCCAGGTCGATGTTGGCCTTGGCCAGGGCGGCACGGCCACCACCGAGGATATCGACCGAGGTCATCGGCTTGGGCTGGGCATGGCTGAACAGATCGGCGGCCTGCTCCAGCTTGGCCAGCACGCGCTGGGTCATGCGATCGTGCAGCTCGGCAGCGATGACCTCGGCGTCGGCGTCGCTCAACGAACCGGCGACGTAGTAGGCGATACCACGCTCCAGGCGCTGGATCGACTGCAGGCCGCAGTTGTGGGCGATGTCGCTGGCCTTGCTGGCCCAGGGCGAGATGGTGCCCAGGCGCGGCACGACCAGGAACAGGCGGCCGCTCGGCTCCTGCACCGGCACGCTCGGGCCGTATTTGAGCAGACGCCCCAGCACCTGCTGCTGGTCGGCGGTCAGCTCGCCGTCAACGTCGGCGAAGTGGGCAAATTCGGCATACAAACCAGTAACAGCGGGGACTTTCTGGCTCAGTTGCTCGAGTAATTTACCGTGGCGAAAGGCAGAAAGGGCAGGAGCGCCGCGCAGGATCAACATCGTCGGGACAGCCTCAGGAAGGGGTGTGCTTAGAGGCCGTGCATTCTAGCCTAAATCGATGGCTTTCGGCACCCGCTCTAAGCCAAGCCTGCCGGGCGGCGGAACCGGACTTCAGGGTCAGAAAATTCCGGTCTTCACGCGCTGCCTATAGATGCAACGGTTGCCGGGCCGATACCAGACAACCCGCCCATTGTCGAGATATGGCGCCGCCGGTCCTTTGCGTATACTGCAAGCTATGTTCGCCCGTACTGCTTTGCGCCAGCGTTGCGCCAGATGGCTCCTCGCAACCGGTCTCTTTCTGATGCTCGGTGCCTGTGTTGAAAAACCCAGCACCCTTGAGCGCGTGAAGGAGGACGGCGTGCTGCGCGTGATCACCCGCAACAGCCCGGCCACCTATTTCCAGGACCGTAACGGCGAAACCGGCTTCGAGTACGAATTGGTCAAGCGTTTCGCCGACGATCTCGGCGTCAAGCTGGAGATCGAAACCGCTGATAACCTCGACGACCTGTTCGACCAGCTGGGCAAACCGTCCGGTCCGGTGCTGGCGGCAGCCGGTCTGGTCAGCAACGAGCGGCGTCAGGCCCAGGCCAAGTTCTCCCATCCGTACCTGGAAGTGACGCCACAGGTCATCTACCGCAATGGCCGCTCCCGCCCCACCGAGCCCAAGGACCTGATCGGCAAGAAGATCATGGTCCTCAAAGGCAGCAGCCACGCCGACCAACTGGCCGAGCTGAAAAAGCAGTATCCAAGCCTGCAATACGAAGAATCCGACGCCGTCGAAGTGGTCGATCTGCTGCGCATGGTCGACGAGGGCCAGATCGACCTGACCTTGGTCGACTCCAACGAACTGGCGATGAACCAGGTGTACTTCCCCAACGTGCGCGTGGCCTTCGACCTTGGCGACAGCCGCCAGCAGCGCTGGGCCCTGGCCGCAGGCGAGGACAACAGCCTGCTCAACGAGGTCAACGAGTTCCTCGACAAGGCGCAGAAGAACGGCACCTTGCAGCGCCTCAAAGAGCGGTATTACGGCCATGTCGACGTGCTCGGCTATGTTGGCGCCTACACCTTCGCCCAACACCTGCAGCAACGCTTGCCCAAATACGAAAAGCACTTCAAGAACTACGCGAAGGTCGAGCAGGTCGACTGGCGACTGCTGGCGGCCATCGGCTACCAGGAGTCGATGTGGCAGCCGGAGGTCACCTCCAAGACCGGCGTGCGCGGCCTGATGATGCTGACCCAGCGCACCGCGCAGGCCATGGGCGTGTCCAACCGCCTGGACCCCAGGCAGAGCATCCAGGGCGGGGCCAAGTACTTCATGAAGGTCAAGGCTGAGCTCGACGACAGCATCAAGGAGCCGGACCGCACCTGGTTCGCCCTGGCCGCCTACAATGTCGGCGGTGGTCACCTGGAGGATGCCCGAACCCTGGCCAAGCGGGAAAAGCTCGATCCGAACAAGTGGCTGGACGTGAAGAAGATGCTGCCGCGCCTGGCGCAGAAACAGTGGTACCGACAGACCCGCTACGGCTATGCCCGGGGCGGCGAGCCGGTGCACTTCGTGGCCAACATCCGCCGCTACTACGACATCCTCACCTGGGTGACCCAGCCGCAGCTCGAGGGCCAGGTCGCCGAAGGCAACCTGCACGTGCCTGGCGTGAACAAGGACAAGCCGGCAGAGCCGTCCCCGCCGATGTGATTCAGTCCTTCGCCCGCCGGGCCTTGAAGAACTCGCTCAGGATCTGACCGCACTCCTGCGCCAGCACCCCACCTTCCACCATCACCCGATGGTTGAGGAAGCTTTGCCCGAAGAACTGCCCCTGACTCTGCACGATGCCCGCCTTGGGCTCCAGGGCTCCGTACACCACCCGCGCCACCCGCGCGTGCACGATGAGTCCTGCGCACATGCTGCAGGGTTCCAAGGTCACGTACAGGGTGCTGCCCGGCAGCCGATAGTTGCTGGCAGCCTTGGCTGCGGCGCGAATGGCCACCATCTCGGCGTGGGCGCTGGGGTCGCTGTCGACGATCGGCCGGTTGAAGCCCTGACCGATCACCTGACCATGCTGCACCAGTACCGCGCCCACCGGCACCTCGCCCATGGCCGCGCCCTCGGCGGCCAGCGCCAAGGCCAAGCGCATGAATTCCTGATCGCGGCTGCGATCGATGATCTGCGGACGCATCAGACCACCGCGATCGCGGCCATCAGACCGGTTTCCATATGGTCGATGACGTGGCAGTGGAACATCCAGGTGCCGGGGTTATCCGCCACCAACGCCACCTGAGCCCGCTCGTTCTTGCCCAGCAGGTAAGTGTCGGTGAACCACGGCTCCTTGATGTCGTGGCGGTTGGAGGCGATCACCTTGAAGCTCATGCCATGCAGGTGGATCGGATGCTGGTACTGGGTCATGTTCTTCAACTCGAAGATGTAGCTCTTGCCCTTCTGCAACGTGGCGATGGGGCGATCGGCGCAGGTCTTGTCGGTGATGTCCCAAGCCTGCCCATTGATCTGCCACAGGCTCGGCGGCTTGCCGTTGTCGGTATTGACCGAGACCTTGCCGACCCATTCGAAATTGAAGTTGAGCTTCTCGGCGTTGGCCAGGTCGGGCTCGGCGATGGGGTTGGCTGGCAGGGCTTTTGGCCAATCACCCGGGGCCTGGCTGCTGGCCACCGAACGCAGGGTGCCCAGGCGTACGAAACCGTCGCGCAAGGAGACCTCCTCACCGGCCTGGGGAATGCGGATCGCCAGGCAGATGCGCATGCCCGGGCCAAGCCAGTACTCGTCGTCGAGCTTGCGCGGCGTCACCGGGTTGCCGTCCAGGGCATAGATCATCGCCTCGCAGTTGCCCTTGAGATTGATGCGGTAAGTCCAGGTGTTGTCCAAGTTGAGCAGGCGCACCCGCACGACCTGACCGGCCGGTAATTCGGTGACCGAATCGGCCTGGCCGTTGATGGTGATCAGGCGGCCAGCGGTGCCGTTGCGGGCGGCTTCACGGGGAATGCTGAACGGCAGCCACGCACCCTGCTCGTCGACGTGCCAGTTCTTCAGGCTGAGCGTGCGTTCGTGCCTGAACCCGGTGGGCTCACGCTCCTCGACGATCAGCGGGCCGACCAGGCCACGGCCAAGCTCCTCGGAACTGCTGACGTGGGGGTGATACCAATAGCTGCCAGCATCCGGCACCCGGAACTTGTAGTCGAAATACTCGCCAGGCTTGACCGGCAACTGCGAGACATAGGGCACCCCGTCCATCTCCAGCGGCAGGCGAATGCCGTGCCAGTGGATGGTGGTTTCCACCGGCAGCTGGTTGATGAAGCGCACCCGCAGCCAGGTACCCTGGCGCACGCGCAGTTCGGTGCCCGGTGCCGATGGACCGAAGGCCCAGGCCTCGGTTTTGAAGCCCGGCACCAGTTCCACCTCGAGGGGCGCAGCGATCAACTGGTAGTCATGCCCGGCATTCTCATCCTCGACCTTGCCCAGCCAGTAGCGCGCCGCGCCGCCGGCGCCCAGGCCTACCACAGCCAGGCCACTGAGGCCCTTGAGGATTTGTCGTCGGGAGAAGGACATCGGTGCGGGTACCTCGTTTGTACGGTCAACCTGCCAGCAGCGCTGGCGATGAAGGGCGAACACGATACACCTGCAATTGAGAAATATTAAGTGAAGGATTGTCACAACAGGACTCGCCTGCACAAGCCGGCAGGCTCGCCAAGCCCTCGCAAAGGGTCCACACTCAGGGCGCACCCTCTGCGTGAGCCCGCAGCCCGACAAGGAGGCTTGAATGCCGCGCTGGCAATGGATACTCGCTCAGTTCACCCGCCGTCTCTGGGTTCGCGCAACGCTCATCGGCATGTTGGGCGTCGCCGCCGCCCTGCTGGCGGCCCTCGTCGAACGCTTCATACCCTGGCTTCCAGCCAGCCAGATCGGCGCCGATGCGGTCTATGACATCCTCACCATCATCGCCTCGAGCATGCTGGCGGTGACCACCTTCTCACTCAGCGTCATGACCTCGGCCTATGGATCGGCTGCCAGCAACGTCACACCTCGCGCCACTCGCCTGCTGATGGAAGACAGCCTGACCCAGAACGTGCTGTCGACCTTCATCGGATCGTTCTTGTTCAGCATGGTGGGGATCGTGGTGCTGAAGACCGGCGCCTACGGCGACCGGGGTCGGTTCGTGCTGTTCCTGGTGACGGTCGCGGTCATCGTGCTGATCGTGGTATCCCTGCTGCGCTGGATCGACCACCTGACACGGCTGGGTCAGGTGGGCGAAACCACGCGCAGGGTCGAGCAGGCGACCCGCGAGGCGATCGCCAGGCGCCGCGATGCACCTTGCCTGGGAGGACTACCGCTGCTTCGCGATGCGCTGCCCGCCGATGCGCTGGCCGTCCGTGCCAGCACTATAGGCTACGTGCAGTTCATCGATATGGAGGCGTTGTCGCTTTGTGCCGAACGTCACCAGGGCTTCGTTCAGGTCGTGGCAATCCCCGGTACGTTCGTGCACGACGGCTCGCCACTGGCCTGGTTCAGCGCGACGCCGGGCAATGCAGACCTCGAAACCGTGACCGATGCAGTGCGCAGCGCCTTCTCGATCGGCGATGAACGCAGCTACGATCAAGACCCCCGCTTCGGCCTGATGGTGATGAGCGAAATCGCTTGCCGGGCGCTCTCCCCTGCTGTGAATGATCACGGCACCGCCATCGATGTGATCGGTCGCCTGGCACGCCTGCTGAGCCTGCTTGCCACCGCCCCGGAAGCGGATGCAGAGCCGATCGCCTTTCCCAAGGTCCAGGTCGCCGCGCTGGCCATCGATGACCTGTTCGAAGATGCGTTCATGCTGATAGCACGGGATGGCGCCGGCCAGGTCGAGATCCAGCTGCGCTTGCAGAAGTGCCTGCAGGCGCTGGCCCTGCAAGGTGATGCGGCATTTCGCAGTGCGGCACTGCAACAGGCGGCGCTGGCCTTGGAGCGGGCCAATGGGGCGCTGCCACTGGAGGCGGAAAAACAACGCCTGCGCCGGGCGATCGATATGGCGGCCAACCCCTGAGACCTTGCCGGCAGGTGCTGGTGCCAAACAACGAAGAGCCCGTACTCCTCGACCGGGTTCGCGCCTTCGCTCAATGCATCACCACTTGCTCTCAAAAGGCTCACGACAGGCACTAGCTATCTACTGCCTTACCCGCCTGACTGCGGAGGAACCTGAGTTTCCACCTGTCCGAGGAAACCCCATGCCCCTCCCCCAAGCCCAACAAACCGCTCGCCAGCACCTGAAGCAGCAGGCCAACCTCCTGGTTCCTGACTGCCCGGACATGCGCCAGATGGCCCGCGATGTCGCGCAGTCGCTCCTGGCGCAGCACCACCAGGGTACGCTGGACCCCGATCATGTCTTTCTCAATCGCTTCCATACCGCGCAAAGCAGCCCACGCACCTTCAGCGGCTGGCAGCACTACGAAACACCCTACCAATCGCTGACCCTCCCGCAACTGGTGATGCAGCGCTTCGACGTACACGACCAAGACAACGCCGACCTGCTCAGCTACCTGACGGGTTTCTACAAGGACGGCGTGGAAAAGGACGTCTTCGATGAACACAATGAAGTCCCTATCGCCCCCGGCGACATACTCGAAGCCTTCTGGGAGCTGGATTTCAGCCAAGCATTCAAGCACAAGTGCGATGCGTTCTGGCAGGCCCATGCCGACAGCTTTCGCCTGCTGGCCAAAGTCAACTTCCTGGGGAAAGTCTTCGAAACCCTCGACGGCGACGACCCCGCCTTGGCCAAGCGGGCCCTCGAAGTCGCCCAGGCACTAACGGGCATCGAGACCTGGCCACCGACACTCGAACAACTGAACCGCCGCGTGACACCCGCCTCCGGCTACCGCCTTTGCACCTTCGACATCGGTGGCCATGTCGCCAGTGATATCCTGCGCGTGGAAATGGCCGATGGCGCACAACTGCTGTACATCCCTGGCGAGGATCACCCGCTGCACCTGTTCCCAGACCGCCAGGCGCTCTACTGGTGGGTGTTGATGAACACCAACCAGGCCGATAATCGCGCCAGGTTCATGACCCACTTCCCAATGGCCAGCCACGCCGAAAAGGGCAGCGATGTCGGGCTGAACCACCTGCTCGATTTGCTGTTCTTCCATTGGGGCGGGCAATACCCGAGAATCCTTGACCAGCGCGATACGACGCTCCCGGGCGACGCCTTCGATCATCTGCGCGACAGCGCGCGCCAACGCATGCACGATGACGCCGACTTCGCATTGCGCTCCAATGCCGACCTGAGAAAGCAGTTGTGGATCGGCTACCTCAAGGCGTTCGGTCAAACCTTCGGCCCAATGGCCGGCGTGGACTGGCCCGTGACCCTGGCTGTCGTCGGGGCTGGGCTCGCCGAAACCGGCCTGAACATCGACCAGGCCATCACCGGCCACACCACGGCCGAGCGCCAGGCCGGCGTGCTCGGGGCGGTATTCGCCGCCATCGACACCCTGTTCAACGCAACCTTCCTGCTGGGTGAGTCCCCCAGTACCCTGGCGGAGCTGGGAGAAACCACGCAGGGCATCCCTGCGGAGAAGCCACTGCCATCGGCGGAAGATGCCCCCGCCACCCCTGCAGAACTGCGGACCTGGGTTCCGGAACCCTTCAAGCCCATCGCGCAGCCAGAGCTACTGAACGCGTTCGAGGCCAACGTGATCTTGTATGGCGAGCCAGGCACTGGTGAGATGGCGGGCATCTTCCTGCAGGAGGGCAAGTTCTATGCAGAAATCGACGGTATCCCCTATCAGGTTCGCTACATCGGGGAAACGCGCAGTTGGGTGGTGATCGATCCGGAGAACCCTTACTCGTTCTACCGCAACGTGCCGATCGAGCAAAGCGCCGAAGGCTCCTGGCAGCCGCTGGCCCGCCCCGATCTGATCGGCGAAGGGATGCCGCGCAAGCTGCTCAGCCTATGGGGGCGCACGACGGCGGCCGAGCTGCCGGCCCTGCCCGCGACGCCCTACGAGATACCGTCCGGTATGCGCTCGACGCTGGCACCGGCAATCCTTTCGAGCGACGACCGGGCATTCAGCGGTGTCTTCGGTAGCATGAACCCAAGCAAAGAGGAAGCGTTCGTCGAGTTCAGAAGGCTTCGCGATCAGTTGCTGGCCGATACCAACGAGTACTTCATCGACCCCCAATTACCTGCCCGTCCAGAGATCCCCACCCTGCCCGCCGAGGCCAGCCCGAAACAGCTGATCGCCAGTGTCTACGAACGCAGCAACGGCCTGGTCATTGGCGAGTCGCACTCTCAAACGGGCAGTAAACGCTTCCTGATCGACAACATGGCGTTATTGAAGAAGCAGAAAGTCAGGGTGCTGTACATGGAGCACGTCATGACCGACTTCCATCAGGCGGACCTGGACCTGTTCCACAAGACAGGAGAAATGCCGGAAAACCTGAAGACCTACGTCAGCGCCCAGGACATCGGGCACGCTACCGACCGCGCCAACGGCTACACCTTCATGCAGGTGCTGACCACCGCCCAGAAGAACGGCATCCGCATCCAGGCCATCGACTGCCTGGCCAGCTACCGCCAGGCCTGGATGCGTTCGCCGGGACCGCTGACACGCCAACGAATGATGAATTTCTACGCCCACCGCATCATCGAGGCCGACCAGGCAACGCGGGGTGCCAGCAGATGGGTGGCGCTGGTCGGCAACTCGCACTCCAATACCTTCGAAGGCGTTCCGGGCCTGAGCGAGATCGAAGGGGCAATCGGGCTGCGTTTCGAGGACGTTCCCGCTGGCCAGCCCTATCGAATAGGTGAAGATCCCGGGCTTTCGATCACCCAGGGCAACGCCACGGCACAACGCGTGAAGGGCGACCTGCGCGTGCAAGCGGCGGTGAGACCTCGCCCACGCCTTGGAAGCGACCTGCGCGCACAGGCTGCCGTGGGCGGTCGACCGCTGTCTGGAAGCGACCTGGAACGCGCATTGACACCCCCGGGCAACTTCACGTTCAAGGAGATCGACGGGGAAATGAACCTGATACACCGAAGCAAAGACGGGCAACTGAAGTACACCCCCCTTCGACGGGACGCCAGGTATTTCTATATCGACAGGCCTGAATGGCCATGGATCAGCGGCCGGCGACTGGAAAGCCTGGGGCAGATGAAGGGCCTGCTTTCCCGTCGCGGCTTAACGTACGTCGAGGTGTGACTCATCGATGCAAAAAGGGCGCCTCGCGGCGCCCTCTTCGTTCAACTCATTCCCACTCATTATCAATAGAGACTATAAAGGCATACAAATCAACTACTTAATACACAATAAATCACCAGCACCATGAAAAAAACCATGCTCAGCTTTACGTATCAAGCATATCCCACTCATCTCCGAGCACCCAGCGTATTGCTGATAGCTTCCCATTGACCATTCCCCACTCAAAGTCAGACCAAGGCCCCAACTCTGCGATGCCAACCTCTTCCTCGGCTCTTTTCATGGAGGCAAGCATCCCCTCCCAAATGGTATCTACCAGGAGGTTGCGCCGATCTTCCGGAGTGGCTTGGTCCCAAATTTCTTTGGTCACAAGCTTCTCTTCACCGTCTTCGACGCGAGCGATAATATTCCACTTTCTGTTGTACCAAACTTGCGTAGTCAGCTTATTTTCTGCCTCAAGCAGTTCAGATAGCTGCCGAGGGTCTTGACTGAACTCACGCTCGAATCGTGTTTCTTCGATCAGGTCGCTTGCAAACTCGCTGAGAAGCGTACTTAGGTTGGTTTCGTATCGTGACCTCACACCATCAAAAAGCGAAGTCAAATCGGGATGCGGGACACGCGTGTCAGCCCCCTTTTGGCTAAAGTCGTGGATGTTATGGGTCACGAAGGCAAACACGTCATCTTCTGTGCGCTCGGCTATCGCATCAATGTAAGTCTCGATGATGATCGCATCGCCAATTCCATTCATTTGCCGGTGAAATGGGGCTACCTTGGCAATAGCCCGATCCGCCGCACGCAACTTGATGCTATCGCTGACCGGGACGGGTGAGGTTTCCCCGAACAGCTTTTCGATCAGTTCCACTGCCTCATTCACAGCCTCTCCGCCAGTAGCGACTCGATGGTCGACTTCGTTCAGCTGTCTCAGCGTGGCATCTCGCCCTTCCTCGGGGGCGAATTGCATAATTGCCTCCCTGACACGCTTGAAATGACTGGAAAGGCTGGCTCGACTTGCCGCCATGACTCGGTCCCGATTACGAGCAAATTCGTCAACGATGATCTGCGGCATGATCAGAACGACGTCACCTGATTGAGCCATCGCGGACAGCGCGTCCAGCAAAGGTAGGTGTCTGGGGTCTTTCGTAAGATCAAGCCATACAGATGTATCGATCAACAGGTTCAATCTCATTCGCGCTCACTCCATGTCGTGCCGACCTTTACTGTGGAATCCTTTGCAACCACCTTTTGCAGTTGACGTAACAGGACGGCACATTCGGCGGGGTCACCGCCGCTACGTACTTCGGCGAGCAACGCTTCTGCATAGGCCGGCTGGGCCTGGAAATAGGCAATCATAGCCTCATCATGCGGCCTATCTTTCATTGGCGTTCACCCCCTCACAAAGAGCGTCGTTCCTGTGCCTGCCTACGGAACCACACCAGCTAGACCCGCATACTAGCGTCCTTGCAACCTTGTTTCACGCTGAAAACCGTGCTCCGCATCCTATTGCGGCGGAACAGATATCGATTAGCGATCTACTCTCGGCAGATAGGCTTTTACAGGGTCTAACTGATCCATTAGCTCGCGCACATGACTAAAACAAATGATAGCCTCGTGATATCATCCTTTCCACCCAAGTACTGCATAATCGTGTGGTGAAAGGAGTCAAGATGAGCGACGAGGAAGCAAGCAAGTACCCGCATAGCGCTATTTCGACTTGGAGTGGATTCGTCTACCAAGGCAAAGTAGCGCTTTATCATTGCCTGAAACTGATCAATCAGGGCGACTGTGATTTCCAGCTACAGCTCGACAGCACAGACGATTTCGCCATTTATAAAAACAATAAATTAATAAGCGCCCATCAGGTAAAAGCCAAAATTGGTGATTATCGCAGCAACTATAAGGACGCTTTAAAAAAGTCAGCTGCAATTGAGCTCGACAGAATTGCAGGAACCAAAAGATATTTTCACATATCCCAACCCATCAACGATAATAGCGACTACGTAGACGCCAATCACGAGCGAGTTGAATTTTATGCATATGGTGACCTTCGCCACTGCGAGCTTGACAAGATTGAAGAGCTAACAAAACAGGTAATCAAGGAAATTTATACCCGACAAGCTATAGTTTACGAGGATAACCTTGTAGACTCTAACTACTGCCTACTATCTGACAAAATTAGCTCTCAAGCGCTAGTAATTCACGCGAAAATACAAAATGAAGGTGACGCTCAGCGTATCGCAGCTTATGAGCATCGGGTGCCTGCGGAAAGCATTCTTAAAGACATATTGGACGCGAATCCATACGAAAGAAAAGACTATTATGCAATCGAGCTGAAGGCACGCCTCCATACCCACTTGGAAGAAAGGTTAGCTGAATCGCTCCCAGGTATGTCGGACGCAGCGTACGAAAGAGCCCGACGTATCTACGAGCTTATAAGACTCTCTGAGGGTGGCGACTTCAAAATACTTTGCCAACTTATGAAGCCATCAGAAAAGTTCTCACGCATCCAAAGCTCAGATATACGCCGATACTCAGACCTTCTACACACAATCAATATTGAGCCTATTCTAAAACGACTACCACACTACTTAGATAGCGACAATAAATTTTATGCACCAACAGCACTATATTTACCAGAACCAACAGACAAAAAATACTGCACCTCTGAGATCATCGCAGAAATAAAAGATAATGACGATCTAGGCAGGCTACTTTTCGAATTTAACAATCTAATTGCAGCTAAGGCCAACGAGAGCTTCACAATCGATACAAAGTACACAAATTGCTTCGATACAATCTCCACTGACGATCAAAACCGCATCGACAGCAATATTACCAAAAGTTTGTGCATCAGCATTTTAACAAAAGACGACGCAGAGGCTCGACTTAAATGATTATTGACCTCATTCACCAAGCCCTAGATGCACACAATTTCTCCAAAGTACATGAGAACGACAGTACTGGCTTCTATGTTCGCGAGGACGGTACGGCGGTCAGATTTGCAGTCTTGCACAGGTTAGACAGCCTGATGAAGCCCGGCGAACTCAATGCCATCATCAACCAGTCAGCACCAGTGGAATTTATAACTGATCCAGCATTTAAAAAGAATTGCGATCTAATCTGCATTCATCACCTCGATAAGCTTGCCGAATTCAAAAACCATGAAGAGCAGATTTTTGAAATTGAAGAAGATCCTCATTTCTATAAAAAATATGTGCTTTACTACAGCGACACTGAGGTTGAAGCCATTAAGGGGCTAAATTTTGCCAAGCTAAATGAATTGATTTCAGACAAAGCACAATTCGACATATATAAAAACGAACCCACAGCAGCTACCAAATACAGTGCAGCTGCGAAAATATTCATTAAGCTGCCATTTTTGGCGCTTCACATCAATAAAGTGGAGCTCGTACCCCTTCGTTTACAAATTGACGAGGCTGTGGCAGAAGCCGACCTTAGCAAGACTTATGAAACGATAAAGAAACACGGCCAACTAAATATCGAAGACTTGATCAAGGAACTGATTAGCGATGAACTGGCAAATTTCCAAAATTGAGATTTCAAGCTTTAAAGCCTTCAAACAAATCCATCTGGATTTTGGCGACTCATCACTCTTGACATTGGATGGACCCAACGGGTTTGGCAAAACAAGTATATTTGATGCAATTGAATTATTGCTAACTGGCAGAATAAAGCGAATCTGTCACTTATTCACCACTCTAATGATGGGGAAAAGAACAAATTATGAAGACAACCTGCTTTGGAATAACCGCTCCGGCAATAAAGATCTAGCAATCAAAATAGAGTTCATCAATGGCTCGCGCAAGCTTATTCTAGCGAGGCATACTCCCGCAGCAGACTTTGACGAGAAGTCAAACAATCGAGCAGACCAGTTTACGCACCTCATGCTTTACGAGCTACCTGAGTTCTCGTCAAACGATTACGTAGCAGAAAATCTTCGGAACGAAAGTTTTATCGAGGAGCTTTTTGGCAAAAACTTTAAAGAAAACTTTTCTTACTTAAATTATTTAGAGCAGGGCCAAAACCAACTCCTCCACTCGAGAGTAGACAAACGCAAAGAAGCATTAAACAACCTTTTCAATATCAGTGACGTAAAAACAGAGACAGATAACTGCAAAACTATCGCTTTGCGGCTTACAAAGTTCATTGGTGACCCAAAGCGTGCCGCAGATTTATCAAGGTTAGAGTCAGAAGCTGGCTTGCTGAAGGGAATGATTCAGGCAGACTTAGGAGCAATTGAATATAAAAAGACTTCCACAGCGGCGTTGCAACCTGGCTGGGACAAAGAGAACCCCTTCCCCACCTACTCTGTGGAAATCCACGGAGAATACATCGAGAGCATCCAACGTCTTCAAAGACTGGTTCTACTAAAAGGTGCAATACAGACCAGAGACAAAAACGAGTCGATTGAAAATTATATTGAACTTAATAAGGACTCGATCAAAAGCCTGGCGCGTTTCGGCAATGATTTGAACAAACTGGATGACCTCGAAGCGACCAAAAAAGAGTTAAATGAACTGCTCAAACGTGGGGGGATTATCAAACGCGGAGCTACAGTCATCAACGCCGGTGAAGCCGAGAGCCTAACTGGATGGACCCAAGGGCGTTTGGAATGGTTTCTTGAGCAAATAATTACCCGCGACTCTCTTCAGCAAAAGAACAGTTCCAATACCAACGCTGCAGCCGAGCTGAATCGTCTGAAAGCAGAACTGATAGCTGAGCACTCTAAACTCTATCCTGACGATCAGCATTGCCCAATGTGTGGGGCCGACTGGCAATCCCATGACGCGATGCAGCAAAAAATTGAGCTCAGATCAAAGCAGATCAACGACGCGCTAAACGCTGATGGCCAGACTTTGATAAACCTCACAGGGCTGATGGCTGCGGAGTTGTCTTTAATTGACACCCAGATCCAAGCCCGGGGAGCGGAGCTATCCGTAGGTTACAACAGCGCCCTACACAACGCCCTGCTCCGTGATAAAGCTCGATTGCCGGCGATTAACCATCTCGCCGCGCGGCTTCAAGCCTTAGGCGTACAGCTGAACCACTCATTTTCCGAAAGTGAGGAAGAGATAGACACTCGGACTCAGGCTCTGACAGCTTTCATCAGAAGTCAGAAAACAGCCGAGACAGAACCTCTTCCGCAAGATTGGAGAAGTGTCATCACATCTGCCTTCAAAGAGCTGCAAGATTTCTATATTGTTGAGCCTCAAACACTTAAGGACAAAGAGCTTTATATCGTAGCTAAAGCAAACGAGGCACAAAGCAACAGGCTGAAGCAATGTCTTGATGAGCTACAGATCATTCAGCGTGAAACGAAAGCTGCGCAGATTGCTAAAGCCAAGGTCAACAACTTAAAGTCCACCTTGGAGAAAACAGAACGCAGTTACTCTGAACAAACGATTGCTGAAATTGAGCTGATTTTCCATATCTATAGTGGACGGCTTATCCAAAACTATCAGCGTGGCTTGGGTCTATTTATTGAAAGCAAAGATGGTAAAGAGCTCAGGTTCCTTACCGCTGAAAAGTCTGAGTATGATGCGATTCTGTCGATGAGCTCTGGGCAGGTGTCGGCACTCAGCCTGGGCTTTTTCCTCTCGCTGAATAGAGTTTATTCAAGCGTACCGCTGATCCTGATCGATGACCCGTCCCAGTCGTTAGATGAGGTCAATATCGCCTCTTTAACTGATCTACTTCGCTGTGAGTTCAGCAATCGCCAGTTGGTAGTTTCCTCGCACGAGGATGATATCTCCTCATATATGCGTTACCGATTCGCCAAAGCTGGCTTGAGCACCCGATCGTTAAACATGCAACGCTTGGCTAAGGAAGCCTTAGTCTCCGCAGGTTGATTCGCCATAATTGGGCACATGGAACGTGCCCCTTGTCTAAGATTGGCTTCACAGAACATTTTTTTGAGTTTGAACAATAGATCCCATCTTCATCCCTACGGCCACCTGCAATCTTCGAAACTCCACCATTATGCTCTCTACGTCAGTGGCATTCGCTTCTTGACCGCGCTTCTCTGCGAGCCAAATTTTCAACAGTCCCGCAACCCGCCCAAGGTCGCCATTGATCTTGGCCAGATCGGCCACGGCGTTCAGGTCAACGACCGACCGTATCGGCGTGTTCAATCCTAGCGCCCGCAAGTAGCCCGAACGGGACATGCCCGCTTCTTCGGCGCGCTCTATGATGGTCGCTTTTTCCTCGTCAGTCACCCACACCTCTATCGACTTTCCACGCCTTCGAGGTTGGACCCTCTCTTTGGTGCCCTCTTTCATGACTTGTGCTCCTGCTGTTGCTATTCGGCTTTTAGACGCGGCAGCGGCTGGGGGCTCGCAGAGCAAGATACCGTTGAGCCGCAGGCGAATAAGGGGCGGTGTTGGATGGGTTCGGGCTTGCCCGTACCCGTACAACACACATCTTGCCGTCTATCTCTATGCGATTCTATGCAATTGGAGCAGAGATGCCATTTGCATTTTATATAATCGCGTAGATTCGCGTTAGTTCGCATACATTCGCATAGCGTCGCATTAATTAATGGTTTCAATCGCATAGAATCGCGCAGAATCGCATAAAACCGTCACAGCGAACGAGGTCAGTTGAATTATCTAGCATTGGACCCCAAACAGACTGATTGGTGGCGAGCACGGCTAATATTGAAAAGCTTGCACCTTGAAAATTACGTATCGCGAATGAGAGCATTCATATGCCAACGCCCCTTTACCGAAGAAAATCATCAGATATATCGGAGTAATCAATGGCACGCAAAACTCTCGCTGAGCGCCGTTCTGACGCCATTTCCGAACTGGAAACCGCTAAAGCACGACTGGCGAAACTCGACAATGAGGCCGCTGAGAGAATCGGCAGAATTGCAATAAAGTCAGGATTGGTTAATCTGAAGCTTACGGACGATCAAGTCCGGGAAGAATTCGACCGAATAGTGGAAAAGATCAGCAAGGGGAATTGATCATGAAGACAGCTCACCGCATCAGCGCATTTGCCAGTCGACTTGACGAATTGCAAGCCTGCCTCGGTAGAGCCGGTAACCGGGCTACGAAAAATGTTACGGAAGCCCAGCGTATCGCGGCTGAGCTGGCTTTATCCCTCGAAGACTGGCATCTCGACGCGCTGCGAATACCTAAGGCGGAGCGTGCCCCCTACCGAGCGCAGAATCCATATTATTCAGCACATTGACTCTGCCGCTCTCGTTAAAAAGTCCACTCCGGTGGACTTTTTTGTGTCCGTAAAATGTATAAAGCCGGACAAATTCAATCCATCCCCTCCTCACAATTAACGCCTTATAAATCAGACCGATAGTTTTTAGTTCTCTCCCAGATACCGGACAGTTTACGGACAGTTTACGGACAGACCACGAGAACTTTATGCGGATAGCACAGTTATCCGCATATTTTAAACAGGCCAATATCAGTAAATAATCGAGCCACCAAGGTTAGAAATGAGGTATTCAGCATGGAAAGGGAATTACTCATAAAATCGTCGTCCCGTGTACGCAAAGCCTGGCGTCATGCGGCTTTGAGCATTGCGGTGGCCGGAACCATCTTAGTTGGCGGGACCCTATACGTTGCACCTGCCACGGCTTACGCCATCTACTGCGCAAATTGCTCCACGTTCTATCAGCAAATGTTTGAGTACGCTGAGGCGGTTAACACGGCTCTGAACACCGCCGAGCAACTGCAAACCCAGGTGCAGCAGTATCAAAGCATGATCACGCAGGGCACGGGCTTGCCTGATTCGATGTTCGGCAGTATCGCAACTGATCTTAAAAACGTGATGAACATCTACGACCGCTCGCAGGCGTTGGGCCGCCAAATCCAGAACATGGATTCGCAGTTCAACACGGCTTTCCCCGGTTTCAATTCGTACCTGAATCAAGCTGCCAACTGGGCTGAGTCACCGGCACAAGATCGCTATCAGACGTGGTCTGAGCAAGGCCGCGATAACGTGAAAGCTGCGCTAGAAGCGGCGAACCTCAATACCAGCACCTTTGAGTCTGAGGGCGAGCAGCTTGACCGCATGATGACCCGTTCACAGTCGGCTGTGGGCCGGATGCAAGCACTTCAGGCGGGCAACGAAATAGCCTCGCAGAACGTACAGCAGTTGCAAAAGTTGCGCGATCTGGTGGCTACGCAAATCAACATGCAGGGCAACTATCTGGCTCAGCAGGGTGACCGTACAGCAGCCAGCGAAGCTACTGAACAGCAGTTTGAAGCGCGCAAAAATACACGCGGCGGCGTAAAGGGGTACTGAGAATGACTATTTCGAAATGGCTCATCGCGTTGATCTGCTCCGGCTCTGCACTAATCGGTTCTATGGTCACCGTGGCGGTTCAACGCAACAGCGAATGTACATCGGTGGCGGAGCAGCAACAGCAACAGCGCGACGCTGATGCCTCGTTTGAAGCACGCCCGAACACTCGCGGCGGCGTTAAGGGGTACTAGCTATGGATCGTCGCCTACTGTTCTTCCTCGTCTTGGCGAGTGTATTCGTAAGCGGAGATGCTATGGCCGCGACCGACCTTTCCCATGCCGACACCTCGGTCCAGGGCCTACTCGACCTCGTTTTGCAGCAGTCGCACCAGTGGTCAGGAAAGCTGTATGACTACGCGATCAGATTATTCTGGCTGTTGGCCTCGATTCAGTTCATCTGGACGTTCATGCCTCTGGTCATGAAGCAAGCCGACTTCGGCGAGATTGTCGGAGAGCTGCTGCGCTTCGTCCTGGTGGTCGGTTTCTTCCTTGCCGTTATGAAGTACTCGGTGGAGTGGTCATCTGCCATTGTCGATAGTTTCCGCGATGCTGCGGCATCCGCTAGCGGCCTCGGACGCGCATTAGAACCCGGCGATATGCTGGCGGTCGCACTGGATTTTGGCCGCACCATGGTGAAGGGCATATCAGTGTTTTCTCCGGCCAAAGGACTTCTGATCGCAGTTTGCGCAATCCTTGTGTTGGCGTGTTTCGCCTTCATCGCTGTATTCATGTTCGTAACGCTCGTAGAGTCTTACGTCACGGTGCTGTTCTTTGGCTTTGGCGGCTCACAATGGACGCGTGATTTTGCGATCGCACCAATGCGTTTCACCGTCGCAATCGGAGCGAAGCTGTTCGTCTTAACGCTGATCGTCGGCCTGATCGTTCAGTCGGCCAAGCAGTGGTTGGCCGCCTACACCAATGACGAAGCGTCGTTGATGACGATGGTTGGTCTGGCTTTGGTGTGCTGCTATCTGACAAAGACCATTCCCGACCTGATCGGCGGCATGATTAGCGGCACGTCGATGGGTGGCGGATCAGCCATCGGTGGTATGGCGGCCGCCGGTGCTGCCGGTGCAGCGGCGGCAATCGCCACTATCGCCACGGCCGGGGCGGCCGCTCCTGCTGCTGCCGGTGCTCTCGGCGCTGCTGGCAGCAGTGGTGCAACCGGTGCCGGTGCAGCGGGTGCCGGGGGCGGTCTCGCAGGGGCGATCAACTCCAGCTTTGCCGGTGCAAGCTCCGCCGGTGGTGCCGCTCCGTCTGTAGGTGGCGGTACCCCCATTGGCGTCGGGGCCAACACTGGCGGCGGTGCAGTTGCCAAGACGGCCAGCTCCGCAGGCGTGAAAACTGGCGGTGGCGCAGCTACCCAATCGGCTACCCCCAGCAGCGGCACCCAGCAGGCCGCTAAGCAGGCCGGGAAGGCCACGCAGACCGGCGATGACAATGATCAGAAAGCAATACCGAAAGGGGAAGCTGTTAGTTCCGGCAACGCACTGTCCCAAGCGGCCAATGGTGGTGCAAAAGCGCTTGGCGTAATCGCCTCGCTGACAGTTCCGGGCATGGAGAATGCACACTCAGCGTCGCTTGGCGCTGGTCTTCCACAGCCAGCTCACGGTGACTCCAGTTCGCTCAAATCCGCAGCGCCGGCTGCGGAAGCCCCAGGTATGGAATCCAATGTCATTCGACCAGATACGAACACCAGCTCGAATTCCGGTCGCACCGACGTTTCGAGCATAACCTCAAGCAATGACCAACCGGAGAAATAACCATGAATAGCATTCTGATGTTCGCTGGATTCGTCGTACTCGCCTCCACCTTGGCCATTGCCATGTGGGCGTTCGGCCGTTGGCTAAGAGGCAAAGGCTACGGGCCATTGCTCGATAGACTGGATCGACAATGCACCGCGTTGCAGCTTCGAGTTAGCCCGCTGGCCCTTTCGGCTTCCTTTCACATGTTTTCCGGAGTGCAACACATGAATCGCCTCCCACTGCTTGGTAGCAAGAGCAATGCTGCTCAAGCCCAGCAAATTCTGATAGCGATCCGAGCGGCGCAGGAAGCCCAAAGGCGAGAGATACCCGGCAATCGCTAGTTGCACCCGAGGCAACCCCGCATTTATGCGGGGTATCGCTTTCAGAAAAAGACAGACACCTATGTCAAGGCTAGGTGCAGTGAGAGACCAACACTCAGTATGCGCCTTTAAGGATGGATGCGGCGCGACCATCTGTTTGTAATACGCACGGACATTGAACACGCTGCTAGCCAGCGTGAGAAATATGGACAGTGACGACACCGAAACGCACCTTTCAGAATCCCGCTGACGATGCCGTTAGTAATACGCACGCACCTGTCTCAGCTTCGCTTACTACCTTCAACCCAGCCGCAGTCGACAGCCAGGTGAAACCTACCTAAAAAAGCACAGGGGGCTTCGCCATTAGTAATACGGACGGACTTGTCTCAGGCATTTCCATGATCTGCAGGCTTACCAGCGCGGTACCAAGTTGCACGACTCATCCCAAGGCTTTCCCACGGCCGCTTACGACTCAAGGAGTTACCTTCATACGCCGCTCGATCCAGCGCGCCGTTGGCACGTCGCTTATCCTCGTGACGCTTCCTGTCGCGCTCTCGTGCCATGGCCGAGCCGATGATCGTCTTGAGCTGACGCTGTTCGTCAGCAGTGATCCCGAACAAGTTAATAAGCGTGTCGTTCTTCGGCGTGTAGAGCGGTGTGTAGTCCTTGCCACCAAAACTGATCTTTTCCCCGGCCTCGTAGGCTTTGGCCTTGCTGAACAGCGTCATAAGCTCCTTCGAGCGGCTATTCCATTGCGGGTCGAGCTCGCGGGCCAGCGCGACCGCTTCGTGGTACATCTGCTTGCTGTTGGTCGCCCCTGACAGCAGCAGGAAGTTCAGCCGCCAAAACAGGTGCTGCATCCGGCTGCCTTCGCTGACGCCGCCGCGCAGCTCGGCGAGCTTGCGCAGGTCTTCGAGGCGATCCCATGCGAGCTGCCTACCGGAGAACCCGCGTAGATTGCCGGCTTTGCCGCCGGGCACCAATAGGAAAGGCTTTTTCGTGGCGCGCTGCTCGCGCTGTTCGGCCAGTTCCTGCCGCTGCTGCTCGATTGTCCAGCGTGCCGCCGGTAGCAGCGCCTCGGCGAGATACTCGAAGTTGTAGCGAATCGGATTGCCGTCTGCACCGCTCTGGACATGAACAACGCGGCAGACCTCCCCGCTCTTACTGTTGACCGTCTCCACGATGCGCAGCACACGGCTGGCGTCCTTGGCCATCGGGTCAGCGCCTACGTGCGCGAGGCGATCAACAAGGTAGCGTTGACAAGCATTCCAACGAGGCAGGGCCTGTCGTGGAATCGTGCCCTCCAGCAGCCACTTGGCCTGTATGCCCCGGCCGCTGTAGATCAGCACGGACGGCGGAGGCAAGCCCCCTTCGGCGCAGAAGTATAGGACGGACGCGACCAGTTGGTCAGGCGCTCGCCCAGCCAGCGCGGGCACGCGGTAGGTGTCAAGGTCGGCGAACAGCAGGCCAAGCCGCAGAAGATTCACGACTCGCCTATTGGGTCGGATGAACTCTGCTTGGGACATCCACGTGTCACGTTTTTTGTCCAACAAACTTAGCACTTTTGGCATATCAGCCAAACGATGCGAAGACTGGCGCTTTTCACCTCGGGAGTCGACAAGCAACGAAAAAAAACCGGCTCTCGCCCTGTCGTGGTACATCTGCGCTTCGTCCTGAGAACTGAAAAGCGCGAGCTGTGAGCTTGCGCCAGTCAGCTGAGCGTTGGCAGTGTCTGATATCGACCTTGTCTCAGGCCCGATCCGCACCGCTCAGACTGCCATTCCTGGCCTTGGGGCGGGGCCAGACTCCCTGCACGAATCAATCCACTCCTCTACCTCGGCCAAATCCCACACGACCTTGCGACTACTCACCGCAATGCGGCGCGGGAATTTACCCTTCATTTCAAAGTTATAGATCGTGCGCTCACACAGCGGGATCATCGCCAGGAGTGTCTTTTTGTCGATGAGTTTTTTGCTCGATGGATGCATAGCTAGGCCCTACCAGTCACAGCGAATGTGTGCCTGATCGTGCCTTTAGGTGCCTATTGCTTCGACAGAATGATTGGCTAGAATGGTTGACATGAAAAAACCATCGACCATATCTATTTGGGAGGGGTGTGACGCCTCCCTCACAGAGGCCCTACACCGATTCCTTGATCGCTGGGAGCCCTACTCCACAGCATCTAAACGCTACCCGATCGTTCGTCTGGTCGAAGAGCTTATCGACCCTGCCGTGGCGGCATATGCCGAAACGCTTCCATCGCGTTATCAGGGCCATATACCCGGAGCAGGAACAAATGTAGCGTTCAGCGCGATTATGCAGCTGGTTGGCGTTGCCGCTATGGTCCGCCTACAGCGTCAACTGCTACGAGCCTTTGTTCTGACCCACGACAAGCAGTCGGGAGATGATCGCTGCTTCATTGCGACGCTGGAGACATTGATAGAGCTGGTGCTGGCATGTGAGCGCAAGCAACCGTCTAACAAGGATATGGGCGGTTTGAACGGTCAACGCTTGAAGGGGTTTTGTAGATTCTGCGGCGCGCGAGCAGAGCTAGCATTGTTCGCAGAAGGTGAAAGTCAGCGTGACCTTGATGAACACCTACGCCTGAGCAACCTGTACTGCACAACCCACCGCCCAAAGACACCGGATGGACGCTGGAACCCGGCATACAGGCAAGCAATGAGATCTGTAGCGCAGTTCGACCTAGAGCTGGCCAGATTGAGCAGACAATGCGCGATACGAGTAGAGCCTAAGGCAAAGTCAGGTGACGAGCTCGTCGACGCGTATATCTTTCGATACATGCTTAGCCAAACCCTTCACCTAGCGGACGAAGCGGAGCTAAGAAATCTCGCTCGACTTATGGTGGACGTGAAGCTGACAGACCGAAGAAAGCAAATCCTCGTACTGCAAAAATTCGGCTTCAACCAGTCAGAAATTGCTCGCAGACTTGAGATCGAGCGCCAAGCAGTATCCAAAGCTCTTCGCTCAATACCTGATTCCTTTCGACTTTCGAAAGCATGAGTGAGTCAAACTGCGTCATTGCACTCATAGTGCTAAAACGTTTGCATTCGACGCGTCCAATCACTTGCATTTGATCTGACCAGACTTCTTACATGGCTAACGGCAAAACAGTTATCCACGACCAGCAGCCCCCCATTTCTCCGGCCTCTGCTTCTGAAGAAAAACGGCCGCCTGGTTGTTTTCGCGCCCACACTTAACGCGTCATGGCGGCCTCTTAGAAATCCGAAGCCTTACAGACCATCTTAGGCATTACAATACAAACCACCTAAATTACGCAGAGCGGTTATTACATGGAAAGTGCTACGGAACTCAATGTAAATTCAGGCTACATAGCAGCGATAGATGACTTGAAAAGGAGAGCCAAGCGATCTAGAACAGCAAGACTCTATATAGCTTTGGGCTTGTTAATTTTAATGAGCCTTGCAGTGGCGGCTGTGTTTAGTTCGAGTCAGACCAGGACATATTCACTCCGAGAACTTGGCGAGAAAATCTCTTTTAACAAAATGCGTGACCCTGGATTATTTTTACGCAAATCCAACGATCTCCTCGAGAAAATTTATCCTGACAGCATCATTAACATGGGAAGGCGGATGGATGGCGAAGACGTCAAGGAAGAAAGTTTCACAATGGATGAGCGCACCGCCTACATGCGCGAGCTTGAGCAACTGGTGAATTTCTATGAGCGTACCCAGACAGCGTATTCGAAACAGCCATTTGTACAAGAAACACCGGAATGGACAAGCTCCGTATCGTCTATAGCTTTTACATTTGGCGCTATAGCTGTTTCAATTCTATTATTCCAAACAGCGGTTTCCTTTATAAGGTATTACTCACAGCTAGCGGAGCTCTATGACTCGCAAGCTAGCGCCCTATTGGCCGCAAATAACGACACAGAAAAGTTTGTAAAATACTCAGAGATGCTCTCCCCATCAGTCGTTAGCTTCGGAAAGCCTCCTGTGAGTGTTTATGAGCGAGCATTTGAAGCAATAGCATCAATTAGAGGGAAAGAGACGAAGTAAAGATCGACACAGAACTCAGAAGAACCCGCCTCTGGCGGGTTCCTTTTTGCTACCCATTTTTCTTACGAGGTCTCTTAAGCGTCCATTCATCAATCATATCGGCCCAATCCTGCAACATAGCGCGACGCTGATCCCGGTACTCGGCCTTGTTGTAGACCGCTCGCACACCCTTCTGCTCGTGCGCAAGACACTTCTCGATCCAGTCGGAGTTATAGCCCGCCTCATGCAGCAGCGTGCTGGCCGTGCGTCGCAGGTCGTGAGGACCGAACTTGCCTAGGGGCACCCCCTCCTTTTGGGCAAGGCGATAGGTGAGTGTCAGTACCTGGTTGATCGTGGCCGCACTCATTGGCAAATCAGAGTCGTAGCGTGACGGTAAAACGTAGTCTGAACCTCCTGCCAAGGTTTTCAACGCGATGAAGAAATCCAACGCCTGCTGGGACAGAAACACCAAATGGGGGTTACGACGCTTCATCCGCTCTTTGGGGATGGTCCATAACGCTTCGCTGAAATTGATCTCACCCCACGTCGCATTGGTCAGCTCGCTCTTGCGCACCATCGTCAGCAGGAGGAGTTTGGCCGCTGCACGAACAGAGGTCGCGGTGCCGATTCTGTCCATGTACTGGTACATCAGCGCAATTTCATCGGGCGTCAACGCACGGTCGCGCGGCTCGAATTTCGCGATGCTGGCAGGCCGTACCAGATCTGCCGGGTTTTCAACCTTTTGGCCACGTTCAATAGCCCAACGGAAGACTTGCAGCACGATCTCCCGTGAGTGGACGGCGGTTGCAGGGGCACCCCGCTCCACTATGGCATCTGTCAGCGCTCGCAGATCCTCATGGGTGATTTCGACCAGCTTCTGATTACCAAACTTCGACTTCAACTCTCGCTCATAGACTGATCGGCGCATGTCTCGCGTCGAGTCCGCCATTTGGTAACCGCGCAGCCATTTTTCAGCCCAAGCGTCAAAAGTCTCAGCACCCTTCGTGCGCGCCTTCGCACGCGCTTTTTCCTTAGCTGGAGACTTGCCAGCGGCGACCATCTTCTTCGCCTCCCCTAGCCGCTCGCGAGCCTCTGCCAGAGTGATCCCCCCTAAGCCATAACGACCGAAGGTGATGGTCTCCTGCCGGCCGTTGATGGAGTAGTTGTAGCGAAAGGAGATTGAGCCGGCTGGGGTAACGGCCACGTACAGGCCATCACGGTCAATCACCTTGTAGAGCTTGTCCTGGGGCTTGAGATTTCGAAGCTTGGTATCGGTGAGCATGGCTTCCACTATTTCCATGAAAAAATACCATGCCCTGAAAAGCGCGGAGAAATGGGGTCCATCCCCAGTAAAACCGGGCCTTTAGGCCAACTCGATACCATGCCAACACTGAGGCAAGGGACATGGTATTGAGCGTCATGCATGGCATTAGGTGCAGTCAATACCCCGTACCATGCCACACAAACACCGTGCTTGGCGATGCAGAACGCTACTCGAATTTGCCAGACAAAAAAAGCCAAAAGCCCGCAATTATGCGGGCTTCAGGACATTTTTTGCTAGATTGTGCCGGGCAGTGCCGGACGCGGGATCATTCCCACTCGATGGTGGCAGGCGGCTTGCTCGACACGTCATAGGTAACGCGCGAAATACCGTCGATTTCGTTGATGATACGGCCACTGACGGTTTCCAGCAGTTCGTACGGCAGATGCGCCCAACGTGCGGTCATGAAGTCCACGGTCTCGACGGCGCGCAGGGCGACGACCCAGGCGTAGCGGCGGCCATCGCCGACCACACCGACCGACTTGACCGGCTGGAACACCACGAAGGCTTGGCTGGTCTTGTGGTACCAGTCGGCCTTGCGCAGTTCTTCGATGAAGATATGGTCAGCGCGACGCAGGATGTCGGCGTATTCCTTCTTCACTTCACCGAGGATACGCACGCCCAGGCCTGGGCCCGGGAACGGGTGGCGGTAGACCATGTCGTACGGCAGGCCCAGTTCCAGGCCGATCTTGCGCACTTCATCCTTGAACAGCTCACGCAGCGGCTCGACCAGTTTGAGGTTCATTTCCTCCGGCAAGCCACCGACGTTGTGGTGCGACTTGATCACGTGGGCCTTGCCGCTCTTGGCGCCAGCCGATTCGATCACGTCCGGGTAGATGGTGCCCTGGGCGAGGAACTGGATGTTCTCCAGCTTGCTGGCCTCGGCATCGAACACGTCGATGAAGGTGCGACCGATGATCTTGCGCTTCTTCTCCGGGTCCGCTTCGCCGGCCAGATTGTCGAGGAACTGCTGCTCGGCATCGGCACGGATCACCTTGACGCCCATGTTCTCCTTGAACATGGCCATCACCTGGTCGCCTTCGTGCAGGCGCAGCAGGCCGTTGTCGACGAATACGCAGGTCAGCTGGTCACCGATGGCACGGTGCAGCAGCGCGGCAACCACCGAGGAGTCCACGCCGCCGGACAGACCCAGCAGAACGTTGGCCGAACCCACCTGTTCGCGGACCTGGGCGATGGCGTCTTCGACGATGTTGGACGGGGTCCACAGGGCTTCGCAGCCACAGATGTCCTGGACGAAGCGGGAGAGGATGCGACCGCCCTGTTTGGTGTGGGTCACTTCCGGGTGGAACTGCACGCCGTAGTAGCCACGCGAATCATCGAACATGCCGGCGATCGGGCAGCTTGGGGTGCTGGCCAGCACATGGAAGTCGCCCGGCATCTGGGTGACCTTGTCACCGTGGCTCATCCATACGTCCAGGCCCAGCACGCCGTCGTCGTCGACGTGGTCTTCGATGCCTTCGAGCAGGCGGCTCTTGCCGACCACGTCGACACGGGCGTAGCCGAATTCACGCAGGTTGGAACCTTCGACCTTGCCGCCCATCTGCTCGGCCATGGTCTGCATGCCGTAGCAGATACCCAGCACCGGCACTTTCAGGTCGAACACCGCCTGCGGAGCACGCGGGCTATTGGCTTCGTGGACCGACTCGGGGCCGCCGGCGAGGATGATGCCGCGCGGGTTGAATTCGCGGATCGCTTCATCGTCCATGTCGAACGGATGCAGTTCGCAATACACACCGATCTCGCGCACACGGCGCGCGATCAGTTGGGTGTACTGGGAACCGAAATCGAGGATCAGGATGCGGTGAGCGTGAATGTCGAGGGCCATGACTCAATCTCTGGTGCAGCTGCAAGCTTCAAGTTGCAAGCTGCAAGTTGATCGGGAGAACGCGGTAATTGCTGCAGCGCAACTACCGCTTGTAGCTTGAAGCTTGTCGCGTACCGCTGGAGGCGTCAGCCGACCCGGTAGTTCGGGGCTTCTTTGGTGATCTGCACGTCGTGCACGTGGGACTCGGCCATGCCGGCACCGGTGATGCGCACGAACTCAGGCTTGGTGCGCATCTCTTCGATGGTGGCACTGCCGGTGTAGCCCATGGACGAACGCAGGCCGCCCATCAGCTGGTGGATGATCGCGGCCAGGGCGCCTTTGTAAGGCACACGACCCTCGATCCCTTCCGGAACCAGCTTCTCGGCACCGGCCGAGGAGTCCTGGAAGTAACGGTCGGAAGAACCTTGCGCCTGTGCCATGGCACCCAGCGAGCCCATGCCACGGTAGGCCTTGTAGGAACGGCCCTGGAACAGTTCGACCTCACCCGGCGCCTCTTCGGTGCCGGCGAACATCGAACCCATCATCACGCACGAGGCACCCGCCACGATGGCCTTGGACAGGTCACCGGAGAAGCGGATGCCGCCGTCGGCGATCAGCGGCACGCCAGTGCCTTCCAGGGCGGCGGCGACGTTGGCGATGGCGCTGATCTGCGGCACGCCGACACCGGCGACGATACGGGTGGTGCAGATCGAGCCAGGGCCGATACCGACCTTGACCGCATCGGCGCCGGCTTCGGCCAAGGCCTTGGCGGCTGCGCCGGTGGCGATGTTACCGCCGATCACCTGCACCTGCGGGTAGGTTTCCTTGACCCAGCGAACGCGGTCGATCACACCTTTCGAGTGACCGTGGGCGGTGTCGACCACCACCACGTCGACGCCGGCGGCAACCAGGGCGGCAACACGCTCGCCGGTGTCCTTGCCGGTACCGACCGCAGCGCCGACGCGCAGGCGACCTTGGTCGTCCTTGCTGGCCAGCGGGTAGGCCTTGGCTTTTTCGATGTCCTTGACGGTCATCATGCCCTTGAGGTTGAACTTGTCGTCAACGATCAGGACTTTTTCCAGGCGGTGCTTGTGCAGCAGCTCGCGGACTTCGTTCTTGTCGGCGCCTTCGCGTACGGTGACCAGACGCTCTTTGGGCGTCATCACGTCGCGGACCTTGGCTTCCAGACGGCTCTCGAAGCGTACGTCACGGGAGGTGACGATGCCGACCAGGTCGCCATTGGCCAGTACCGGGACGCCGGAGATGTTGTTCAGGCGGGTCAGGTCGAACAGGTCGCGCACGGTGGCGTCGGCGTCGATGGTGATCGGGTCCTTGACCACGCCAGCCTCGAACTTCTTGACCTTGCGCACTTCGCCGGCCTGCTGTTCGATGGTCATGTTCTTGTGGATGATGCCGATGCCGCCTTCCTGGGCCATGGCGATGGCCAGGCGCGCTTCGGTCACGGTATCCATGGCAGCGGAAACCAGCGGAATGTTCAGCTCGATGCCGCGGGTCAAACGGGTCTTGAGACTGACTTCATTGGGCAGTACCTCGGAATAGCCAGGTACAAGGAGGATATCGTCGAAGGTCAGGGCTTCTTGGCTGATACGCAGCATCGCGGGGGCTCCCGGGCGGGAAAAATGGAAGCGCGCCATTATACTCATCCACGGCGCGCCGCTCAATGCAAAATAAGGGCCTTCGGTCAGCCTTGTGGCAGTTTTACCTGCACCACCGCCACCGGCTGATCGAGCCAGTCGGCGAAGCTGTCGACAAAGGCCTGGGTGAACCCGGCCTCGCCCCAGTTGTTGAAGATGAACCCGAGGTTGGAAAAGGCACATGGCTGCAGGAAAAGAAAGCCATTGATGTCGTCCTCGAAACCACACAGCGGGCAGGTAAAGTTGTCGCTTACCCCCGGCATCCATTCTTCCAGGCTTTCGAACAGCGGCTCGCCGACCTCGCGCCGACACTCCGGGCACCCGGCTTCTTCGAGAAAGCCATCGCTGGGGGTGTAGATGCAGCGCTTGAGAACGACTTCCAGACCATTGACCGGGTCCCCGAATGGCAGCTTCTCGGGATGCAGGGCGAATTTGCGGGCCCCCTCGGCCAGGGCATGGCCCATGCGGTTGCCGGTGCGACCACAGGTCGTCAATTGCTCCTCCACCACTTTTTCCCGTACCAGCCAGCGCAGGATGGCCCGGGCACGGGCCTCGTGAACCGGCACGGTGGAGAGTTTGGGAACGATGATGCTCTGGGTGTTCATGGGCAAGACAAGCCTGGAAACTGCGGTAGTGGCGCAATTCTACCGTTTGCTCAGCCGCTCAGGTAGCGGCCCAGCAACGCAAGGCCACTGGCCAGCACCAGCCAGGTCACCAGGCGCACGAAGGCTTCACGGGAGAGCTTCGAGGCCACGCGACGCCCGATCCAGAGTCCAGCGAACATCACCGGTAACAGCCAGGCTGCGAGCAACAGCAGGTCGCTGTCGGCATAGACCCCGGCAAACAGGAACAACGACAGACGCACTAGGGTGCTGCTGCTGATCAGCGCACTCTGGGTGGCGCGCACCTGCTCCTTCACCTGCAGACGAGCGCTCAGGTAAATCGCATATAAAAAGCCGCCGCTGCCGAACATGGCGCCGAACAGCCCACCGACCACACCCATCGGCACGGCCCAGTAACCAGCCAACCTCGCAGGACGGACCGTCACAGCCAAGGCATAGACCGCATAGGCCGTGACGAACAGCCCCAGCGACAACAGCAACACGTCCGTTTTCAGCCGCAACAAGAACATCACGCCAACGGCGCAGCCCACGGCCATGCAGGGCAACAGGCGCAGCAATTCGTCACGGACCACATCGCGCCGCGAGGGCAGCAGATTGCCGAAGGCGGCGACGAAGTCCAGGAGCACCAACAATGGAATGACGCGTGACAACGGCATGAAATGGATCAGCACCGGGCCGGCGACCAAGGCGGTGCCGAACCCGGCGATTCCGAAGACGATGTACGCTGCGCCGATGGCCAGCGCGATGATCAGCCAGTCAAGACTGGTAAACGACAGCTGAGCGAGCATGAAGCGAACTCCAGGGAGGACCCGCAAAGGTTAGCCAGCCCGCAGCCATGCCGACTAATATGCCTTTTGCCCACCAGCCATCTCGAAAAGGCATGACATGACGTCGATCCGCCAATTGCGGTATTTCCAGGAAATCGCCGAGTGCGGCAGTTTCAGCGCCGCCGCCGAGCGACTGTATGTTGCGCAGTCGGCGCTGAGCCGACAGATCAAGGAGCTGGAACAGCACCTCGGCACACCCTTGTTCGAACGCACGGCCCGGCGACCGCAACTGACCCCCGCCGGCCAGGCCTTGCTCCACCGCACCCGCCGACTGCTCGCCGACCTGGCGCAGGCCGAGCGCGAAACCCGCGACATCGGCCACGGACTAAGAGGCACCCTGCGCCTGAACCACTCCAGCACGGTGCCGCTCACAGGCGAATTACTGGCCCGCTTGAATCGCTATGTGCACGCCAATCCGGACGTTTCGGTGGACATCGCCCAGCAATCGTCCGAGGCGCAACTCGAGGACATTGCCGCCGGACGCCTGGACATCGGCCTGTTGAGACTTCCGGTATTGCGCCAGCATGCGGGGGTGACGCTGCACGAACTGTACAGCGAACCCTTGCTTCTGGCAGTTGCCGCCGAGCATCCACTGGCAACCGCGCAAGCCGTACCGCTGGAGCGACTATGCGCAGAGCCCTTCGTGTCGATCCCTCACCGCGACCGGGGCGGGTTGAGCTACCTGTCCGCTTCGCTGTGCATGGAAGCCGGATTCTTTCCTCGCGCAGCACAGGTCACTTCACGCAAGACCACCCAGTTGCAGCTGATTCAAGCCGGCTTTGGCGTGGCACTGCTGCCGGCCTGCATGCGTGACATCGCCCCCGCTTCGGTTCGCTTCATCCCGCTGCAGCCAATGTGTCGCAGCAGTGTGGCGTTGGCCTGTCGCCAGGGTGCAGAGAAACTGGTACAAGCGTTCGCCAGGGCGATGGGCGCCCATCATGCCTGATAGCGCTGCGCTAACGCATAGAGAATGGCGAGGGTTTCGGCGTCGGCGAAGCCACGGTGATCGCTGGGACGAAAATGCAGTTGGAAAGCTCTGAGCAGTGAACGCATGTAACCATCGCTGGGTCGGGGCGGAACGCTGTAGCCGTAGGCGCGCAGCTTGCCCTGGATATCCTCGGATGCAGGCCTGTCGCTTGCGAACTGCGCTTGGAACCGCGTCTTCACCTCCTCGTCATACCAGGCGCCGATACCCGCCTCGTGCAAACTGCGCCAAGGAAAGGCGGCACCTGGGTCGCTCTTGCGCCCGATGGCGATGTCACTGTGCCCGAGCACCTGTGTGGGTTTGATATCCGGATAACGCTGGAGAATGTCTCGGCTCAGTTGCACCAGCGCAGCAATCTGCTCGGGGTGGTATTCCGGAAAGCTGAACTGGCCATTGCTCACCGTAGCCTCATTGACCAGTTCGATGCCGATCGCCGTATCGTTCAGGTTGCTCCGCCCTCCCCAGGCGCTGACGCCTGAGTGCCATGCCCGCTCGCTTTCATCGACGAGGTTGAAGATACGTACCCGGTCGAAGCCTGCACGTCGATAGCTCGGATCGGCGGGCGTGGGCAGCAGATAGTGCGCACTGACCTGCCCCCCTTTTGCCAGGGCGTTGACCGAACCTTCGAAGTTGATTGCGGTGTAGTGGAAAACCAGAAAGCGTACTCGACGGTTGAATGCCTTCGAGCGGTAGGTAGTGGAGTCAACGTCGTACATGAACACCTCCGTGCGAGTGAAGCGATCAGGCTAGGCTTCTCTGCAAGGGGGCAGTAAGCCTTCGAATTCGCCAGGCAAGGTAGGACACATCCTGTAGGCACCGCCCCCGGTGCATCG
Organism: Pseudomonas putida; assembly: GCF_004357765.1. Lineage (GTDB taxonomy): Bacteria > Pseudomonadota > Gammaproteobacteria > Pseudomonadales > Pseudomonadaceae > Aquipseudomonas > Aquipseudomonas putida_U. The sequence continues at coordinate 202,474 of NZ_SMTE01000004.1, forward strand.
ATCGGTCTTGTCCTTTATGATGCCGGGCATGATCAGAGACCCTTTCGAACGACTCGGCCTGGACCGCGAGGTCCTCACCGTCAGCCAACTCAACGGCCGCGCCCGTGTGCTGCTGGAAGACGTGTTCCGCAGCGTCTGGGTGGAAGGCGAGATTTCCAACCTCGCCCGCCCGGCTTCCGGCCACATGTACTTCACCCTCAAGGACAGCGGCGCCCAGGTGCGCTGCGCGCTGTTCCGGCAGAATGCCACCCGCGTGCGCCAGGCCCTGCGTGATGGCCTGGCAGTGCGGGTACGTGGCAAGGTCTCGCTGTTCGAGGGCCGTGGTGACTACCAGTTGATCCTCGACACCGTCGAGCCGGCCGGCGATGGCGCCCTGCGCCTGGCCTTCGAAGCGTTGAAGGAAAAACTCGGCAACGAAGGGCTGTTCAGCGCCGAGCGCAAGAAAGCCCTGCCGGCACACCCCCAACGCATCGGCATCGTCACCTCGCCCACTGGCGCGGTGATCCGCGACATCATCAGTGTGTTCCGACGTCGCGCCCCCCAGGTCGAGCTCAACCTGATCCCCACCGCCGTGCAAGGGCGCGAGGCCATCAAACAGATCGTCCGCGCCCTGCAACTGGCCGACAGCCGCGGCTTCGACGCACTGATCCTGGCCCGTGGCGGCGGCTCGCTCGAAGACCTGTGGTGCTTCAACGAAGAAGCAGTGGCCCGGGCCGTGGCCGCTTGCGTCACGCCGATCGTCAGCGCGGTGGGGCATGAGACCGATGTGTCGATCAGTGACTTCGTCGCCGATGTGCGTGCCCCGACGCCTTCCGCCGCCGCCGAGCTACTGGCACCGGACAACAGCGGCCTGCAGCAACGCCTCGAAGGCCTGCAGCGGCGCCTGCTGCTGCGCATGCAGAACCGCTTGGCCCACGACCGCCTGCGGCTGGAGTCGCTGACCCGACGCCTGCGCCATCCAGGCGAGCGTCTGCGGCAACAGGCCCAGCGCCTGGACGACCTGGACATGCGCCTGCGCCGCGCTTTCATGCTCAATCTGAACCAGCGCCGCGAGCGCCTGGTACGCCTGGACACCCGCCTGGCCGCGCAGCATCCAGGGCGCACGCTGAAGTTGCTTGGGCAGCGCCTGGACAGCCTGGCCGAACGCCTGCCGCGAACGATGCGCGAGGTGCTCAAGGACCGTCGCCAGCGCTTCCAGGCACAACTGCAAACACTGCAGGTCGTCAGCCCTTTGGCCACCCTGGCACGCGGCTACAGCATCCTGCTCGACGACCGTGGCCAAGCCATCCGCAGCGCCGAGCAGACCCGCAATGGCCAGCGCCTCACTGCCCGCCTCAATGAAGGCGAACTGCAGGTGCGGGTCGAGGACAACCACCTGACCCCGGTCACCCTTTCCCTACTGGACTGACTCATGCCCCGCCTGTTCGCGCCACTGCTTGCCCTCTGCCTTCTGACGCTCGCTGGCATCGCCCAAGCCAGCTACATCACCCGCACGCTGAACAAACCGGTGCCCGGCGGGGTTGCCGTGATCGACCTAGGCCCGGCGGCGCAAGCGCCCAGCGCGCGCTTCGATGGCAAGCCGGTGCTGGTGGTCAAGGAGCAGAACAACTGGCTGGCCATCGTCGGCCTCCCGCTGACCCAGAAACCCGGCACCGCTGTCCTGAGCCAGGGCGGTCGCGAGCTGCCCTTCAGCGTTGGGCACAAGAAATACCCCGAACAGCACATCACCCTGAAGAACAAGCGCCAGGTCAACCCCAACCCTGCCGACCTCAAGCGCATCGACCGCGAACTGGCCGAACAGATCAAGGCCTACCGCAGCTTCAGCCCCAACCTGCCCAGCAATCTGGTGCTCGACAAACCGGTCAACGGCCCGTTGTCGAGCAAGTTCGGTGTGCGCCGTTTCTTCAACGGCGAGGAGCGCAACCCCCATGCGGGCCTGGACTTCGCCGTGCCGGCCGGCACGCCGATCAAGACCCCGGCCAATGGCAAGGTGATCCTGGTGGGTGACTACTTCTTCAATGGCCGCACGGTGTTCGTCGACCATGGGCAGGGCTTCATCAGCATGTTCTGCCACATGTCGAAGATCGATGTGAAAGTTGGCCAAGCGCTGCGCAGAGGTGATGTGGTAGGTCGCGTAGGCTCGACAGGGCGGGCGACCGGCCCGCACATGCACTGGAACGTCAGCCTCAACGATGCGCGTGTGGATCCGGCGATTTTCATCGGGGCGTTCCAGCCCTGAAAGGGGGCTTTGCGCCCTTCGAGCGTGTTGCGCCATCGAAAAATACCGTGCAACAAAAAAGAAGCACTGGGAAATTTTCAGCCATAAAATTTCGCATTGCTGCTTTTTTTGAGCATTTATCTCAATTTTTTTCCAGCCCTTGCCATCCCTCATCTCACTGGTTAGGGTTGAAGGCATGAAAACCTTCAGCACCCTCATTCTGCTCCGACAACACCGCAGCCTCTGCCTGGTCAGCGCCCGACTACCAGGCTGAATCGCGTCGCCTCGCCCCTCATCTCGTTATTGCTCGGCAGGCCCGATCTCGGCCGCACACAAAAGGATTGCTTCCATGACCATGCTCAAAGACCCTTCGAAGAAGTACCGCGCCTTCCCGACTATCGACCTGCCCGACCGTACCTGGCCGTCGAAGACCATCACCCAGGCGCCGATCTGGTGCAGCTCCGACCTGCGTGATGGCAACCAGTCGCTGATCGAGCCGATGGACTCCGAGAAGAAGCTGCGGTTCTGGAAAACCCTGGTGCAGGTCGGCGTGAAAGAGATCGAAGCCTCGTTCCCCTCCGCCTCGCAGACCGACTTCGACTTCGTGCGCACCCTGATCGAAGACGGCCACATTCCGGACGACACCACCATCCAGGTGCTCACCCAGGCCCGTGAAGACCTCATCGCCCGCACCTTCGAATCCCTGCGCGGCGCGAAAAAGGCCATCGTCCACCTGTACAACGCCACCAGCCCGTCGTTCCGCCGCATCGTCTTCAACCAGGACAAGCAAGGCGTGAAGGACATCGCCGTGAACGCGGCCAAGCTGTTCGTCAAATATGCCGCGCAACAGCCAGAAACCCAGTGGACCTTCCAGTACTCGCCGGAAACCTTCAGCGCCACCGAGCTCGAGTTCGCCAAGGAAGTCTGCGATGCGGTCATCGAGGTCTGGAATCCGACGCCTGAGCACAAGATCATCCTCAACCTGCCGGCCACCGTGGAAGTCGCCACCCCGAACATCTACGCCGACCAGATCGAATGGTTCTGCCGCCATATCAACCGTCGCGACAGCGTGATCATCAGCCTGCACACCCACAACGACCGTGGCACCGGCATCGCCGCCACCGAGCTGGGCCTGATGGCCGGCGCCGACCGTGCCGAAGGCTGCCTGTTCGGCAACGGCGAGCGCACCGGCAACGTCGACCTGGTGACACTGGCCTTGAACCTGTACACCCAGGGCGTCGATCCGCAACTGGACTTCTCCGACATCGACGGCGTGCGCAAGGTGGTCGAAGAGTGCAACCAACTGCCGGTGCACCCACGCCACCCATACGTGGGCGACCTGGTCCATACCGCTTTCTCCGGCTCGCACCAAGATGCCATCCGCAAAGGCTTCGCCAAGCAGAAAGAAGGCGAGCTGTGGGAAGTGCCTTACCTGCCGATCGACCCAGCGGACATCGGCCGCAGCTACGAGGCGGTCATTCGCGTCAACAGCCAGTCCGGCAAGGGCGGCATCACCTACCTGCTCGAGCAGGAATACGGCATCAGCCTGCCACGCCGCATGCAGATCGAATTCAGCCAGGTCGTCCAAGGCGAAACGGACCGCCTGGGCCTGGAAATGACCGCCCAACAGATCTACAGCCTGCTGCACAAGGAATACCTCCAGGCCAACGCACCGTACGCACTGGTCAGCCACCGTCTGCAGGAAGAAAACGGCCATAGCGCCGTGGAAGTGGAAGTCGCCGGCGAAGGCGAAACCACGTTGCACTGGCGCGGCAAGGGCAATGGCGCCCTGGAGGCACTGGTGGCCGGCCTGCCGATCGCCGTCGAGATCATGGACTACAACGAGCACGCCATCGGTGCCGGCACCAACGCCAAGGCGGCGGCCTACATCGAACTGCGTGTGGCCGGCGGCCGTCCGGTACATGGCGTGGGCATCGATGAAAACATCACCACCGCCAGCTTCAAGGCACTGTTCAGTGCACTGAACCGCTCCTTGAGCCAGCAGGCTGCCAAAGCGGCCTAAGGCTAACTGCGCAACACCAGAGCCCGCATCCTGTATGCGGGCTTTTTTTGGGGCGCGGAACCCGTCGGGAGAGCTGCAGCGCTGCGGATATCGAGCGCCACCCTACGAATCCAAAGCAAAAAAAAGGGGCGCCGACCAAGCGCCCCATAAGCCGTCAAGCACACAACAAATTCAGTTGGCGTCCAACAATGCCATCGCCTCAGCGCTGCAGGCCTCGATGCGGGCCCAGTCGCCGTTCTTGATCCAGCTGCTATCGAGCATCCAGGTGCCGCCCACACACATCACATTGGGCAGTGCCATGTAGTTGCGCACGTTGGCCGGATTGACTCCGCCGGTGGGACAGAAGCGGATATCGCCGAATGGGCCGGCAAAAGCCTTGATCGCCGCAACGCCACCGCTGATTTCCGCAGGGAAAAGCTTGAAGCGACGGTAGCCCAGGGCATAACCCATCATGATCTCCGACGGCGTGCTGATGCCGGGCAGCAGCGGAATGTCGCTGGCGACACCAGCCTCAAGGATGTCCTGGGTCACGCCGGGCGTCACCACGAACTGCGCGCCGGCGGCCTCGACCGCCTCGAACATACCGCGGTCGAGCACGGTACCGGCGCCGACGCACAATTCCGGCCGCTGCGCGCGCAACACTTCGATGGCCTTCAGGCCATACTGGGAGCGCAGTGTCACTTCCAGTGTACGGATCCCGCCAGCAGCCAGGGCGTCAGCCAGCGGCAGGATGTCTTGTTCACGGGCGATGGTGATCACCGGCAGGATGCGCGCCTGACCACAGATCGCATCGATCCGCTGGATTTTCTCGACCATCGAGAGCAAAGGCTGGGGGCGTTCAAGGGTGGTCATGACAGTATGTCCTTGGCTCACGGGCACCAGTAGATGCCCAAGGGGTCGTGAAGAAAAGCGCGAATCGGCATTTCAGTGATGTCGCTACCAGCCAGCGCGGCGCGCAGGGTAGCGAGTTTGCCCGGACCTTGCACGGCCAGGGCGATGTAATCGGCGCTGGCAAGCAGCGAGCGCGTCATCGAAAGGCGCTGGTGCGGCACGCTCGGCGCCAGCATCGGCAAGCATCGGCGGGTGCAAGTGAGGTCCAGGCCCTGCGCGAGATTGGGGCTGTGGGGAAACAGCGAAGCGGTGTGGCCATCGTCGCCCATGCCCAGCACCAATACATCGATCGGCGCCAGTTCGGCCAACGCCTGGTCGGCCTTGTAGGCGGCAGCGTCGAGGCTTTCGGCCTGATGGTAGAGACCGACGAAACGGGCACGGGCGACATCGCCCTTGAACAGATGACGGGCCAACAGGCCAGCATTGCTGTCGGGATGCTCGACCGGCACCCAGCGCTCGTCGGCCAGGCTCACGGTCACCTTCGACCAATCCAGCGCCTCACTGGCCAACTGCTCGAGAAACGGCACCGGGCTACGACCGCCGGAAAGCACCACACAGGCCTGGCCCTTACTGGCAATCGCCGTGCGCAGACGTTCGGCGACGTCACGGGCCAAGGTGGCGGCCAGCGCCTTGCCAGTGGGCAGGTCATGAACCTGCACCGGCGCCGGCAGTTGCAATTCAGATATCGCCATACCACGACCTCCCATCGCGCGTGATCAGTGCAATCGAGCTCATCGGCCCCCATGACCCAGCCGCATAGGGCTTGGGCGCATCGCCGCTGGTGCGCCAGCCGGCGATCAACTGATCGCACCACTTCCAGGCATATTCGATCTCGTCCTTGCGCACGAACAGGTTCTGATTACCCCGCATCACCTCGAGCAGCAGGCGTTCGTAGGCATCCGGAATCCGCGCACTGCGCCAGGCGTCGGAAAAATTCAGCTGCAAGGGCCCGCTGCGCAGTTGCATACCCTTGTCCAGCCCCTGCTCCTTGGTCATCACCCGCAAAGAGATACCTTCGTCCGGCTGCAGGCGGATGATCAGTTTGTTACCGATCTGCAAACGCTGTTCCGGGGCGAAGATATAGTGCGGCGTTTCCTTGAAATGAATGACGATCTGCGACAGTTTTTGCGGCATGCGCTTGCCGGTACGCAGGTAGAACGGCACGCCCGACCAGCGCCAGTTACGGATATCGGCGCGCAGAGCGACAAAGGTCTCGGTGTCACTCTGGGCATTGGCGTTGTCCTCATCGAGGTAACCCGGTACCGGCTTGCCGTCGCTGTAACCGGCGATGTACTGACCACGCACCACATGGGTGCCTAGGGCCTCGCCAGTGATCGGTGTGAGGGCTTTGAGGACCTTGACCTTCTCGTCGCGAATGCTGTCGGCCGAAAGGTCGCTGGGTGGGTCCATGGCGATCAGGCACAACAACTGCAGCAGATGATTCTGGATCATGTCGCGCAACTGGCCAGCCTTGTCGAAGTAACCCCAACGGCCCTCGATGCCGACCTTTTCAGCCACGGTGATCTCCACGTGGGAGATCGAGTTCTGGTTCCACTGGGTTTCGAACAGACTGTTGGCGAAACGCAGGGCGATCAGGTTCTGGACCGTTTCCTTGCCCAGGTAGTGGTCGATGCGATAGACCCGGCTTTCCGGGAAGAAGCGTGCCACGGCGTCGTTGACCCGGCGCGACGACTCCAGATCGTGACCGATGGGCTTTTCCAGCACCACCCGGGTGCGTTCGGCCAGACCGACTCGTTCGAGGTTCTCGCAGATTGCGCCATAGACCGCCGCTGCAGTGGCAAAGTAGGCGATCAGCGGCATGCCACCGGCGACCTGCTCGACCAAAGCCTGGTAGCCCTCCGGCTGCAGGAAATCCAGGTGCTGATAACCCAGGCGCCCAAGAAAGCGCTCCAGCGCCGCCGGCTCGATGTCCCCGGCCGGCACATGCTGGCGCAGATGGGCTTCGATGGTGGCCAGGTGGTCCTCGACGCTGCCTGGCTCGCGGGCCAGCGCCAGCAGGCGAGTGCCCCCGTGCAGCAGGTTGGCACGGTCGAGCTGGTAGAGGGCGGGAAAGAGCTTGCGCAATGCCAGGTCGCCGAGGGCGCCAAACAGGGCAAAGGTGCAAGGTTCTACACTGATCGCAGCCATGATGTTGGTTCTTTCCTAAAGTTGGACTAGAAATACCGCTTTCACACACGGTTTTCAAGGGGTAATGTAGTAATAACAACAACATTACCAGCGAATGATACAGATAAGTGGTGCGCGCACCGCACCGACAGTACGATAGACAACTCTGATAAAGGCCTGCTGTCTCGTCAGCCGCCTGCCTTTCGACCCAAGGAAACCCCCATGGACCGCGTGCGAAATCTCCTGGAGCAGATCCAGGGACGCCTCGACGAGCTGAACAAGGCCGAACGCAAAGTCGCCGAAGTCATCCTGCTCAATCCGCAACAAGCCACCCGCTTCAGCATCGCCGCACTGGCCCAGGCCGCCAAGGTCAGCGAACCCACGGTCAACCGCTTCTGTCGCTCGTTCGGCGTCAGTGGCTACCCCGAACTGAAGCTACAACTGGCGCAAAGCCTGGCCAGCGGTGCCGCTTACGTCAGTCGCGCGGTGGAAGCGGACGATGATCCGGCAGCTTACACCCAGAAAATCTTCGGCAGTGCCATCGCCTCGCTCGACAGCGCCTGCCAACAATTGGATCCGCAGCAGGTCAGCCGTGCTGTCGACATGATGATCCAGGCCCGCCAGATCCACTTCTTCGGCCTCGGTGCCTCAGCGCCGGTAGCACTGGACGCGCAGCACAAATTCTTCCGCTTCAATCTGGCCGTTTCAGCCCACGCCGACGTGCTGATGCAGCGCATGCTGGCCTCGGTCGCCCACACCGGCGACCTGTTCGTGATCATCTCCTACACCGGTCGAACCCGCGAATTGGTCGAAGTCGCGCGTCTTGCCCGGGAAAACGGCGCCTCGGTGCTCGGCCTCACCGCCGCCGGCTCGCCACTGGCCAACGCCTGCAGCTTGAGCCTGCACATTCCGCTTCCGGAAGACACCGACATCTACATGCCGATGACCTCGCGGATCATCCAATTGACCGTGCTCGACGTACTGGCCACCGGCATGACCTTGCGCCGGGGTGTGGATTTCCAACCGCATCTGCGCAAGATCAAAGAAAGCCTCAATGCCAGCCGCTACCCGATCGAGGACGACCAGTTCAACTGAGCCGGTGCGCCTGCAAACACAGGTGCGCGCGCTGCCCGGGTGCCAGGCTCAAGCCCTCACCGCTGCCGCTGGCGGCCTCGACGCAGACAAAACCCTGACGCTCGCGCCCGGTCACGCCCATCAGCGGTCGGTTGCCGGGGTGCCAGACCACGGTATCGTCGCTGTCACCGGTGTCGATGCACAAGGCCCGCTGCCAGGCCGGGTCCTGCAATTGCACCTGAGCGGTGCCCGGGTAGACCCGCTGACAACCGCCCTGGACTTTCAGAGCCCCCTCGTCGCGGCACACCTGGCGGCTGAGGCGATCGTAGCCTTCGACATCTTCCAGTCCAGACAGCGCTATCTGCGACACGTTGCTGATACGCCAGTAGGCCAACAGCGCATGGCTCAACTGGCAGGGTTCGCTGTCCTGGTGCTCGGTGCTCAAACGCAGCTCCATGCGGCTACCTAACCGAGCGTGCAGGTCGACCTGCCAGTCGCACAGCTCCAGCCGCCAGTTGAGGGTAACGCCCTCCTCGTCCTCAGCGCTGTCGATCAGCTTCCAGTCGAGCAGGCGGGCCCAGCCATGGGCCGGCCACAGGTCCTCGCTGGGATGGCGGCCATACCAAGGCCAGCACACCGGTACACCGCCGCGGATGGCACCCACTTGCGGCCATTGCTCGGCGCACCACAGCCAGGGCCGCTCGCCGACAGGCTGGAAATGCAGCAACTGCGCGCCCTGGCGGCTGAAAACCGCCTGGCAGCGCGGGTGATCGATGACCAGAACATCGCGCTGCTGGTAACGCTCCCATTCGAACGTCGGCCTGGGCCGTTGCGCGCAGAAGAAGCGATGAAGCGGATGTTCAGGCATGGTGACGGGCTCTTGTTGTTTGAGATAGCGCTGTCTCGACCTATCCTGGCAAACCACTGCAATGCCAGTGGATGCCAGGTAACGAGGTGGATTGGCGTAAATTTACAACAAACCGACTCAGAATGACGACTGAATCTTCAAACCTGCGACCAACGCATTATCGACCTCATCCACCCCACCGGGGCTCTTGATGTACTGCAGGTTGGGCCGCACGGTCAGCCAGTTGGTGACATGGAATCCATAGTAGAGCTCGGCGTTGTACTCGGTGCGTTGCAATGGCACGAACCCTGGGTTGTCGTAGTCGTCGATACCGCTCTGGGCATTGAGCAGCTCGGCGCGCTTCTTCACATCGTCGTTCACATGGATGCGCGCCACGCCAAAGCCGATGTCGTCCTTGGGTCGGGCGTCGAAGGCCCCTTTGTAGACCAGACCGACCTGCTGGTAGTTGTCGACCACGTTGGTCGCTTTGTCGTGCACGGTGAAGTTGGCGAACAGACTCAGGCCCCGGTTCACATCGCCGCCCTGGGCGGTGACCTGCTGCTGCGCCACCACCCACCAGCCATGCTTGCTCGAATGAGACTTGAAGGCTGCGCCGGTCAGCGCCTGGGGATTGCCGTTGACGTCGTCGTACACATCGTCGGCCTTGGCCGTGCTGTAGTAATAGCCCAGGCGGTATTCGCCGGGCAGTCCATTGACCTTGGGTGACCAGACCATCTCCACCGGCAGGATCGCCCCCTTGGTCCCACTGCCGCTGAGCTTGAAGCCGTTGCCGGTTTCGAGGTTGGAAGGGTTCTGCTCGAAGGCACCGGCCTGGACGAAGAATTCCGGGGTGATGTTGTACTTGACCCGCAGGGCCCACTGGCTGACCGGCCAGTTGTACCAGATGCCACCGACCCAGTTGCCCACCTGCGAGCCACAGAATGCCAGGTTCTGGAAGTCGCAAGGGAAGCTATTGAAGTCCTCGCCTTCACCGAAGCGACCGAATTTCACGTCCAGGGCGCCGTCGAAGTACTTCTGCTTGATCCACATTTGCGTCAGCCGCCAGGTCTGGCCACGGCCCCACACTTCCTGCACCGAGCTGAACTGCCCGGCACGCGGGTCGCTGATGCGGTCGTTGGACAGGTTGCGGCCACTGCGCTCGGTGATCGCCAACTTGAACTCGGTGTCCTTCCAGCCGAAGATCTTTTCCAGGTCAAGGTGCGCGCCCAGCGCGAACTGGTCACTGTAGCGTGCGGTCTTGTCATCGTTGTAACCGCCATTGAGGTTGCCAGCCACCTCACCGACATAGTCGAGGGTGAAGTCGTAGCCTTTTTCCAACAGCTCGGTGCGCGTGCCACCCCAGTCACCCGTCATCCATTTGGATTCGCTGGAGAAGGCCTCGGCGGCTTGCACCCCGCTGTTGCCGACGAGCGCCAGCAAGGCCAACGAGCCCAACGTCCTGATGCGATTGCGCTGTTTCATCCTGATACGTCCTCTTTTTTGTTATTGGTGATGTAGACGATTTCAACGGCCTTTGAACAAAGCCACGTTGTCCCTTATTGCTTCGCTGGACCTACGCAGGTCCAGGCGCTCGCCACTTTCGGCGTCGAACAGAAGGACCCGGGCGGGGTCGATCTGCAAGTCGAGCTGGTCACCGATACGGCACGGCACGTCCGGTGCCAGGCGGCAACACACCTTGGTCTGGTTGAGGGTGACAAATACCAGCAGGTCGGGCCCTGTCGGCTCGGTGACCTGCACTTCGGCACGTATGCCGACTGGCCCGGGCTCCTGCCCCGCCCCCAGGCTCACCTGCTCGGGCCGCAGGCCGAGGATCACCTGGCGACCCTCGAGCTCGTCCCCCATCGCCCCCAGCGGCACCTCGCAGCGCGCCAGGCCACTGTCGAGCACTGCCAGCAGCCGGCCGTCGCGCTTGACCACCGGCACGGGAATGAAATTCATCGGCGGCGAGCCGATGAAGCTGGCGACGAACTGGTTGGCCGGGTCGTTGTAGATCTGCTGAGGCGTGCCGAACTGCTGGATGATGCCATCCTTCATCACGGCTACCTTGTCACCGAGGGTCATGGCCTCGATCTGGTCGTGGGTGACATAGACCGTGGTGGTCTTCAGGCGCTGGTGCATCAGTTTCATTTCGGTGCGCATCTCGACCCGCAGCTTGGCATCGAGGTTCGACAACGGCTCGTCGAACAGATAGAGCTTGGGTCGCCGCGCCAGCGCACGGCCCATGGCCACCCGCTGTTGCTGGCCCCCGGACAACTGCGCCGGCTTGCGTGTCAGCAGGTGCTCGATCTGCAACAGCTTGGCCACCCGCGCCACTTCCTCGTCGATGGCTGCCTGGGGCAGCTTGCGGATCTTCAGGCCGAACTCGATGTTCTCCCGCACGCTCATGGTCGGATAAAGCGCATAGGACTGAAACACCATGGCGATGTCACGGTCCTTCGGGCTCATGCCGCTGACGTCCTCGCCATCGATGAGGATCGCCCCACCGCTGATCTGTTCGAGGCCGGCGATGCAATTCATCAGGGTCGACTTGCCGCACCCCGAAGGACCGACCAGGATCAGGAATTCCCCTTCCTTGATCGCCAGCTGGATGTCTTTGAGGGTGTCCGGCAGGCCGCTGCCGTAGGTCTTGTTCACATTGCGAAGTTCGAGCGTTGCCATGACTTACCCCTTTACCGCGCCGGCCGTCAGCCCGCGGACGAAATACTTGCCTGCTACCACGTAGACCAGCAGGGTTGGCAGCCCGGCGATCATCGCCGCGGCCATGTCGACGTTGTATTCCTTGGCCCCGGTGCTGGTGTTGACCAGGTTGTTCAGGGCCACCGTGATCGGCTGTGAATCGCCGCTGGAGAACACCACGCCGAACAGGAAGTCGTTCCAGATCTGGGTGAACTGCCAGATCAGGCAGACCATGATGATCGGTGTCGACAGCGGCAGGATGATGCGTCGGAAAATGGTGAAGAAGCCGGCGCCGTCCAGGCGAGCAGCCTTGACCAGGGCGTCGGGAATGCTGACGTAGAAGTTGCGAAAGAACAGCGTGGTGAAGGCCAGGCCGTACACCACATGCACCAGTACCAGCCCAGTGGTGGTGCTCGCCAGGCCCAGTTTGCCGAGGGTGAAGGACGCCGGTAGCAACACGGTCTGGAACGGCAGGAAGCAGCCGAACAGCAGCAGGCCGAAGAACAGTTGCGAGCCACGGAAACGCCACATCGACAGCACGTAACCGTTCAGCGCACCGATGGCGGTGGAGATCGCCACGGCCGGCACGGTGATCAGCACCGAGTTCCAGAAGTAGCCGCTGACCGTGCCCCAGGCCTTGACCCAGCCAATGCCGGTGACCACTGTCGGCCAACTCAGCAGGTTGCCGCTGCCGATGTCTTCCGGGGTCTTGAAGCTGGTCAGCAACATCACCACCAGGGGTACCAGGTACAGCAGCACAGCGAGCAACAGCACGGCGTGAATGATGAGGCGACTCAGGCTCGAAGTCGGTTTGTCGACTGGGCTATGCATGGCGCTTGCTCCTCAGTTCCGAGTACAGGTAGGGCACCAGAATGGCGAGGATCGCGCCGAGCATGAGGATGGCGCTGGCCGAGCCCATACCCATCTGCCCACGGCTGAAGGTGAAGGTGTACATGAACATCGCTGGCAGGTCGGAGGAATAGCCAGGCCCACCGGCGGTCATCGCCGCCACCAGGTCGAAGCTCTTGATGGCAATGTGCGAAAGGATCATCAATGCGCTGAAGAACACCGGTCGCAAGCTGGGCAGCACCACGGTCCAATAGATGCGCGGCAGGCTGGCACCGTCGATCTGCGCGGCGCGAATGATCGACGGATCGACGCCACGCAAGCCGGCGAGAAACATCGCCATGATGAACCCCGAAGCCTGCCATACGGCGGCGATCACCAGGCAGTACACCACTCGGTCGGGGTCGATCAGCCAGTCCAGGCGAAAACCTTCCCAGCCCCAGTCGCGCAACAGTTTGTCCAGCCCCATGCCGGGATTGAGCAGCCATTTCCAGGCAGTACCGGTGACGATCATCGACAGCGCCATCGGGTACAGATAGATCGTGCGGATGAAACCTTCGCGGCGGATGCGCTGATCGAGCAGCACCGCCAGCAGCACCCCGATGGCCAGGCTGATGGCGATGAACAGGCCGCCGAACAGCAGCAGGTTCTTGCTCGCTACCCACCAGCGGTCGTTGTCGAACAGCCGGGCGTACTGCGTGAGGCCCGCCCATTTGTAGGTCGGCAGAAACGTCGAGGTGGTGAAGGAAAGCACGAAGGTCCACAGGATGTAGCCATAAAAGCCCACCAGGACGATGAACATGCTTGGGGCCAGCACCAGCTTCGGCAGCCAGCGTTGCAAGGCGTCCAAAGGGGAGGCCCGCAGTTGAGCGGTCACGGTCGTCATGTCATGAATCTCGAGGTTGGGGCGGTACTTGGCACCGGTTGACGCCGGGGCGGCACCGCCACATGAGCCCTGCTCGCCACAGGCCTTGGGCAGGACGCCGGACCTGTGGGAGCGGGCTTGCCCGCCAATGGCCTTTACTTGGCCGCCTGGATTGCCGCCGCCAGTTTTTTCGCGGCATCAGCCGGATCGGCAGCCGGGTCGTTGATGTAGTTGGTCACCACATCGAAGAACGCCCCCTGCACGGCCAGCGAGGTGGCCATATTGTGCGCCATGCTTGGTTGCAGGCCACCGGTCTTGGCATCGGCGAGGAAGTCCTTGGCCGACGTCTGCGCGCAGCTATCGAAGCCATACTTGCCCATGTCGGCAAGCATGTCGTTGCGTACCGGGATCGATCCCTTGTTGATGCTGAACACCTTCTGGAAGTCCTGGCCCAACACTTTGCGCGCGATGTCCTGCTGGGCAGCGGCAGTGCCCTCGTCCTTCTGCTTGAACACCACCAACGAGTCGATATTGTAGAGGAACGCCTTTTCGGTGCCGGGGAACGGCACGCACTGGTAGTCCTTGCCGGCGACCTTTCCGGCCAACGTCCATTCGCTCTTGGCCCAGTCACCCATGATCTGCATACCGGCCTTGCCGTTGATGACCTTGGCCGCTTCGAGATTCCAGTCCTGCCCTTTGCCATCAGGATCCATATAGGTGGCGACCTTCTTCAGTTCGGTCAACGCCTTGATCATCTGCGGTCCGGTAAGCGCCTGCTGATCGAGCTCGACCAGCGCTTTCTCATAGCCCTCAGGGCCCATCACCGCCAGCACCACGCTTTCGAACACGGTGCTGTCCTGCCACGGCTGACCGCCATGGGCGAGCGGGATGAAGCCGGCAGCCTTGAGCTTGTCAGCGGCGGCGTAGAACTGCTCGAGGTTCGTGGGTGCCTGTTCGATACCGGCCTTCTTGAACACCTGCGGGTTGATCCACAGCCAGTTGATGCGGTGGATGTTCACCGGTACGGCGACGTAGTCACCTTCGTACTTCACGGTGTCGGCAACCTTCTTGTCGAGCAAGGCATCCCAATGTTCCTGCTTGGCCACGTCCTTGAGCACATCGCTGTCGAGCAGGCCGGTGGCGGCCCAGTCCTGGATGTCCGGCCCTTTGATCTGCGCGATACCCGGTGGATTGCCAGCCACTGCGCGGCTCTTGAGTACGGTCATGGCCGTGGCCCCGCCACCGCCGGCGACCGCGCCATCTTTCCAGGTGAAGCCGTCTTTCTCGACCTGGGCCTTGAGTACATCGACGGCAGCCTTCTCGCCGCCCGAGGTCCACCAGTGCACGACCTCGATGCTACCTTTGGGCGAGGCGCCCTCTTTGGCATCGTCGGCAAAGGCATTGAGTGGAGTGACCAGAGGTGGAAGCACGAGGGACAGGGCGCCAACGAGGCGAAGGGCTGCAGCGTTCATGGAAGTACCTTTCTTGTTGTTATGCCGTGCAAGTCGGTCGCTTGCGTTGCATGAAGTCTAATCAGCGCAACCGCTTCGTCAGGTAACGAAGCGATGCGCAAATGTCATCGTTTGGTGACATTACGCGCCAGTTGGGTCGCCAGGCTCGGTGCCAGCGCCAGTCCCGGCAGCAACAATGCCTGGTAAGCGTGATAGAGGTCGGGCTTGCCCGGCCAGATCGTCCCCGCAGGACGGTTGTCGGCATCCAGTTCGTGATGCCAACTGCCCGCCTCGCGATCGATGAAGTGATTGTCGATGAAGTCCCAGATGCGCTGGTACCAGCGCTGGTATTGCGCCTCGCCGGTACGCATCAGCAGGGCCGCGGCGGCTGCACAGCCTTCGGCGTGGACCCAGTGCAAACGTGCGCGCACCACCGGACGGTTGTTCCAATCCAGGGTGTAGATGAAGCCCGCAGCGCCATCGACGTTCCAGGCCAGGGTACAGGCGCTTTCGAACAACCCTCGTGCACAGGGCAGCAACCACCCTGGCGCCTCCAGACCCGCCAGACGCAGGCTGGCTTCCAGATGCAGCAGCAGGCGAGCCCATTCCATACCATGGCCGGGGGTGGTGCCATAAGGCCGGAAATGGTCGGCGGGATGCGCCAGGTTGTAGTCCGGCAACGCTTGCCAGAGCGCGTCGAAATGCTCGACTACCCGGTACTGGCTGGCTGCAGCTTGAACATGGACGATGCGCTCGACGATGCGCAGGGCGCGCTGGAGCCACACAGGATCGCCCGTGACATCGGCCAACGCCAGGAACGCCTCGGTGGCGTGCATGTTGCTGTTGGCCCCGCGATACGCTTCGGGCAACTGCCACGCACGGGAAAAGGTCTCGCGCAGGGCACCCTCGCCTTCACTCCAGAAATGCTCTTCGATGACCCGTATGGCGTCGGCCAGCAAGTCTTTTGCCGCCGCAGCGCCGGCCACTACCGCGGAACTGGCGGCCAGGGCGACGAACGCATGCAGATAGGCGGACTTGCCGCTGTCGTCCTGCCCTCCGGGATGGGCGAACCAGCCGCCGTAGGTGGCATCGCGCATCGCCCCGGCCAGGGCGGCAACCCCATGCTCGGCATAGGCCAGGTAACCCGGCACCCCCTGGATATGGGCCAGGGCGAAGCAGTGGGTCATGCGCGCGGTGTTCATGGTCTCGGCAGTAGCTCCCGGCAGCAGACGGCCATTGGCATCAAGGTTGCCAAAGCCGTCGGGCAACCTGGAGGCCTTGGCGAAGGACAGCAGACGCTGGCCTTCCGCCATGCGCCAGGCAGCATGCACCGGGGAGTCGAGCCAATGGAGGCAGGTTTCGTTCATGGGCCAGCGTATCCTTGCCAGTCGTTTACCGAGTCTAACCAGATGTTCCCGCTGGCATGTCACAAAGCCGTTGCGCAATGTCACAGACCCGTTACGTTGCAACCCGGGCCGTCGCCGACGGCCTCAATCGCCACGTGGCAGGTACAGTGTCACCCGCAGCCCACCGCCACGCAGGTTGAGCAGGCTGACTTCACCACCATGGCTATGGGCGATGTTGCGCGCGATTCCCAGACCCAAGCCATAACCCTGCTGGCGCCCTGCCAGTCGCACATGCGGCTCGAACACCTGCTCCAGTTGCAGCTCTGGAACGCCGGGGCCCTGGTCGTCCACCTGCAGGACGAAACTCTCGGCGCTGTCGATGATGCGCAGGCGCGCCCGCTCACCGTACTTGATGGCATTGTCGATCAGGTTGCCGATGCAGCGGCGCAAGGCCAGCGCCTTGCCCGGATAGGGCGCCAACGCCTGCCCCTCGACGGTGATACGGCCATCGGCCAGATAAGGCTCGGTGAGGAGCTCGAGGACCTGATTGAGGTCGATCGGCTCGATGTTCTCGTGGATATCGGTGTCCTTCACGCATTGCAGGGCGCCCTTGACCAGCAGCTCCAGCTCGTCGAGGTCGCGGCTGAACTTGGCTTGCAGGCCCTCATCCTCGAGCAACTCGACCCGCAGGCGCAGGCGCGTGATGGGCGTGCGCAAGTCATGGGAAATCGCGCTGAACAACTGACTGCGTTCGGTCAGGTAGCGGCTGATCCGTTCGCGCATGGTGTTGAAAGCCCGCCCGACCTCCACCACCTCGCTACCGCCACGACCGACCACCGGCGCCACCTCGGCGCCAAGGGAAAGCTCACGGGCGGCCCGAGCCAGGCGCTTGAGCGGCCAGCTCTGCCAATGCACCAGCAGGCCGATGAACAACAGCAACAACGCCGTGGTCAGGGCGATGAAACCGACCTGCTGGCGAGGCAGCCCCTCGGCCTCGAGGCTGGTATAGGGCTCTGGCAGCAACGAGGCGATGTACAGCCACTCCCCTTCCCCAAGGCGTATCTGCGTGACCAGTACCGGCGGGTTGAGGGGTTCGAGGGTAAGCGAATAGTGCGCCCACGAGCGGGGCAACTCGTCGAGTTTCAACCCGCTGTTGAAGATGCGCAGGTCATCAGGACCGACGAACGCCACCGAAATGTCCATCTGCGCCCCTAGCCGTTCATGCAGTACCTGTTGGACGACATCGACGACCGCCTGCTTGCGCGGCGTCTGCGGCAGCATCGGCATGGCCAGCGGCTTGATGTTGAGGGAGACGAAGAAGCGCGTGCCGCCCATGCTGCGCAACTGATCCAGGACCATCGGCCGGTAGGCCACCGGCAACGAGCGGAAATAGCTGACGCTGGCGCTCATCGAATGCGCCAGGCTGCTGGCACTGGCCCGCAGGCCCTGCAACTGGCTGGAGCGCAGCTGCGCGACCCAGATCATGCTCGACAGCCCCTGGGCGAGCAGAACGGCCAACAGGGTCAGCAGCAACATGCGGCCAAGCAGCGAGCGCGGCAACAGGCGCCAGCGCCGCTCAAGCCGTGCAGCGGACATGGGCAGCCAGCAGGTAGCCACTGCCACGCACGGTCCGAATCAGCCGTGGCGGACGGTCGGTGTCACGCAGGCGCTGGCGCAGGCGGCTGACGGCCATGTCGACGATGCGGTCCAGGGGCATGGGCTCGCGACCGCGGGTGGCATTACCGATGGTGTCGCGGTCGAGAATCTGCTGCGGGTGATCGAGAAACAGTTTGAGCAGGGCGAAGTCAGCACCCGACAGCATCACTTCTTCACCATCGCGATGGAACAGGCGATGACTGATGATATCCAGCCGCCAGTCGGCAAAGGCCAACACCTTTCCTGCCGGCGCCGCCTGGGTGAATTCGGCACGACGCAGCAAGGCCTTGATCCGCGCCTGCAGCTCGCGCGGGCTGAACGGCTTGCCCAGGTAGTCGTCGGCGCCCAGCTCCAGGCCGATGACCCGGTCGGTTTCGTCGGAGCTGGCGGTCAGCATGATGATCGGCACCCGCGCCTGACGGGGATGCTGGCGTACCCAACGGCACAGACTGAAGCCATCCTCGTCGGGCAGCATCACATCGAGGATCACCAGGTCGCAAGGGATCTCGTCCAATGCCTGGCGAAAGCCCTGACCGTCGCCTTCGGCATGCACCTGGTAGCCGGAACGGCTCAGGTAGGTTTGCAACAATTCGCGAATCTCCTGGTCGTCGTCGACCATGAGAATGGTTTTTCCGGCAGTGCTCAAGGTATCCCGCCCTCTTGTTGTTATTACAGGTCGTCTCGCCTGCTGCGGTGCGGCTGGAGGATCTCAGCGATCCAAGGTTTGCTGCAGGGCCACCCCTGCTCCAAGCAGGCCAGAGAACTCTGCCGTGACCAGCCACACTGGCACTCCGGCAAGATAACCGCTCATGCAGCCTTTGTCGGCAAAACTGGCGGCGAACCCGCTGCGCAGGAACAGTTCGGCGAAACGCGGGATCACCCCACCGACAATGTAGACCCCGCCGCGCGCGCCCAATGTCAGCACATTGTTACCGGCCACCCGGCCGAGGAATCGGCAGAACTGCTCGATCACCGCCACCGCCCGTGGCTCGCCGGCCAGCGCGGCATCGGTGATCGCCGCCGGGGTCTTGTGTCGAGGGCTATCGCCGTCGAGGGCGCAGATTGCCTGGTACAAGCGCACCAGGCCACCGCCGCTGAGCACGGTCTCGGCACTGACATGGCCGATCTGCTGATGAATCTGCTGATGAATGGCCGCCTCACGGGCATTGCCAACGGGCAGGTCGACATGCCCGCCTTCACCGGGCAGCGCCAGCCATCCGCCTGCGTCCAGAGGCAACAGGCTACCGACGCCAAGGCCAGTGCCTGGGCCGATCACCAGCGCCGGGCGCAAAGGGTCGGCCTGGCCTGGGCATACTTCCTGAAACTCGCCGGGGCGCAGCCGCGTCATGCCCAGCGCCATGGCCGAGAAATCGTTGGTCAACAGCAGGCGATCGGCCCCCAGCGCCTGGCAGAACGCTTGCCGGTTCAGGCGCCAATGGTTGTTGGTGAAACGAAAGTCATCGCCGTCGACCGGGCCGGCCACAGCTAGACACACGGCGGCCAAGCCGCCACAGGCAAGGCCCTGGTCGTCGAGATAGGCCTCGATGGCCTGCTCGGGGCTGGTGTAGTCAGCGGTGGCGAAAACCTTCACCGCGTGCAGCTGGTTGTCACGCCACAGCGCGAACCGGGCGTTGGTACCACCAATGTCGCCAACCAGCAGTTCCTTCATTTGAGGTTCTCCAGGTCCGAGGTGAAGGCGCTCGCGCCCCGCTCGGCCGGGCTGAACGCCATGCGCATGAAGCCGAACAGCTCGCGCCCGCATCCTTCGTCGTTGCCCTGCGGAGCGGGTGGCTGGTCGCGGCTGGCCAGTTCCTCGGCCGAGACCATCACCTGCAGCGTGCCTTCGACACCATCGACCCGTACGATATCACCCTCGCGCACCCGCGCCAGGGGGCCGCCGTCGAAGGCTTCGGGGCAGACATGGATGGCCGCCGGGATCTTGCCCGAAGCGCCGGACATGCGCCCGTCGGTCACCAGCGCGACCTTGTAGCCGCGGTCCTGCAGTACCCCCAGGAACGGCGTGAGCTTATGCAGTTCCGGCATGCCATTGCAGCGTGGCCCCTGGAAGCGTACTACCGCGACGAAATCGCGCTCCAGTTCGCCCGCCTTGAACGCGTCGGCCAGCGATTGCTGATCGTGGAACACCCGCGCCGGCGCCTCGACCACCTGATGTTCGGGCGCCACAGCGGACACCTTCATCACGCCGCGGCCCAGGTTACCCTGCATCACCCGCAGCCCGCCCTCGGGCGAAAATGCCCGCGCCACCGGCCGCAGGATGTTCTCATCGAGGCTTTGGCGTGGTCCTTCACGCCAGACCAAACGGCCATCGTCGAGGAACGGCTCCTGGGTGTAGCGGCGCAGGCCAGGACCGGCGACCGTATTGACGTCCTCGTGCAACAACCCGGCGTCGAGCAGCTCGCGGATCAGGAAGGACATACCGCCAGCGGCCTGGAAGTGGTTGATGTCGGCCTTGCCGTTGGGATAGACGTGAGACAGGGTCGGGACCACTTCGGAGAGGTCTGCCATGTCCTGCCAGGTGAGCTGGATCCCGGCAGCCTGGGCAATGGCCGGAAGGTGCAAGGTATGGTTGGTCGAGCCGCCGGTGGCGTGCAGGGCGACCACGGCGTTGACCAGGGCCTTCTCGTCGACGATCTCGCCCAGCGGCATGAAGCTGCCACTGGCCTTGGTCATACGCGTGACCTGCTGCGCCGCCTCGGCGGTGAGCGCATCGCGCAGCGGGGTGTACGGGTTGACGAACGAAGCCCCAGGCAGGTGCAGGCCCATCACTTCCATCACCAGTTGATTGGTGTTGGCAGTGCCGTAGAAGGTGCAGGTGCCTGGGCCATGGTAGGACTTCATTTCCGACTCCAGCAGCTCTTCGCGGCTGGCCTTGCCTTCGGCGTAGCGCTGGCGCACATCGGCTTTCTGCTTGTTGGAAATGCCCGACGTCATCGGACCGCCCGGGACGAAAATGGTCGGCAGATGGCCGAAGCGCAGCGCCCCCATCATCAGGCCAGGGACGATCTTGTCGCAGATGCCGAGCATCAGTGCGGCATCGAACATGTTGTGCGACAGGGCCACGGCCGTGGACATGGCGATCACCTCACGGCTGGCGATGGCCAGTTCCATGCCCGGCTCGCCCTGGGTGACACCGTCGCACATGGCCGGCACACCGCCGGCGAACTGACCGACCGAGCCCACCGCACGCAGGGCCTGTTTGATCTGCCCGGGAAAATGCAGGTACGGCTGGTGCGCCGAGAGCATGTCGTTGTACGCCGAGACGATGGCCACGTTGGCCGCATTCATCAGGCGCAGGCTCTGCTTGTCTTCGCTGCCGCACCCGGCCACGCCGTGGGCGAAGTTGGCGCACTGCAGGCTGGCGCGCATGGGCCCGTCACTGGCCGCGCCGCGAATCAGCCGCAAGTAGCGTTCACGGGTAGCGCGGCTGCGCTCGACCAGCCGTTGGGTGACCTCAAGGATGCGCGGATGCATGTACTGGACTCCAGGCTAACTGTAAGGGTGGCCATACCGGGCATTTCCCCTCCTGCCGATCGCGTCCTAGGCTCACTGGAGGGGAGCATGACGCATCGAGGAGGCGACCGAGCCGACCACTCGTTGTATGTTTAAACAAAATACTGCCAGTAAAAAGGCTTGTTTTCTATCTGATAGTGAATAATCTTGTAATTCCAACAACAAAACCGTTTCAGTGAACCCCCTTTGTGCCACAGGTCTCACTCGAACTGCCAGAGGTACTGCCATGACCCTACGCATCGCCATCAATGGATTCGGCCGCATCGGACGCAACGTCTTGCGCGCACTGTATACCCAAGGCTACCGCCAGGACCTGCAGGTCGTCGCCATCAACGACCTGGGCGACAGCACCATGAACGCCCACCTGCTCAAGTACGACAGCGTGCACGGCACCTTCGACGCCACGGTGGAGGCCGACCATGAAAGCCTCACGGTCAACGGTGACCGCATTGCCGTCAGCGCCATCCGCAACCCCGCCGACCTGCCCTGGAAGGCCGAAGCAATCGATGTGGTGTTCGAGTGTACCGGGCTCTTCACCGAGCGGGCCAAGGCTGCCGCGCACCTGACGGCTGGCGCTGGCAAGGTGATCGTCTCGGCCCCGGCCAAGGGTGCCGACGCCACGGTGGTGTATGGGGTCAACCACGACATCCTGCGTGCCTCGCACCAAATCATTTCCAATGCCTCCTGCACCACCAACTGCCTGGCGCCGATCGCCCAGGTACTGGACCGCGAGTTCGGCATCGAGCAGGGCCTGATGACCACCATCCATGCCTACACCAATGACCAGGTACTGACCGACGTCTACCACAGCGACCCGTATCGGGCTCGCTCGGCGACCCAGTCGATGATCCCGAGCAAGACCGGCGCCGCCGAGGCCGTAGGCCTGGTAATGCCGGAACTGGCCGGCAAGCTCACCGGCATGGCGGTGCGGGTCCCGGTGATCAACGTGTCGCTGGTGGACCTCACCGTCAATCTCAAACGTGAGGCCAGCGCCGAACAGGTCAACCAGTTGTTCCTCGAAGCCAGCCGGCATTCGCGGGTGTTGGGCTATAACGCCCTGCCTCTGGTGTCCTGCGACTTCAACCACAATCCCCTGTCGTCGATCTTCGACGCCAACCATACCCGCGCCAACGGCCGCATGCTCAAGGTACTGGCCTGGTACGACAATGAGTGGGGCTTCTCCAACCGCATGCTGGACAACTGCCTGGCGCTCTGCAGCGCTCGCTGAGAAGACGCTTGGCGTCGGTGAGATCGAGCGCCGCCCGCGCGGCGCTCGCCCCTCCCCTCACAATCTTTACCTTTTCCTAATCCTTCCGGACTTGACCCGAGGAGCAGATGATAAGCATTATCATTAACCCCTCGTAGGTCAGGTTTCCCTCCGTGAGTCAGTCCCGGTTCAATTCCATCTTTCTCCTCCAGCGCCTTTCCCTACTGCGCACCCTCCAGCGCATGGTCGGCAACCCCAGCACGGCTGAAGACCTGCTGCAGGAAACCTACCTGCGGGTGTCGCGGGCATTGAGCGAGCGTCCCATCGCGCACCTTGAACCCTTCGTTTTCCAGACCGCCCGCAATCTGGCCCTAGACCACTTGCGCAGCCGACGGGTCCAAGCGCGGACGCTGATCGACGATGTACCCGAGGAGGTGCTGCACAACGTCGCCGCGCCGACCAGTCACCATGAGGAGGCCGCGCATGCCGAACGCCTGCTCAAGCAGTTGAGCGCTAGCCTCGGGCAACTGAGTGAGCGCCAGCAGCGGATCTTCATCCTGAGCCGCGTGCATGGCGCCAGCTATCTGGAAATCGCCCAGCAATTGAACGTCTCGGCGAGCACCGTGCAAAAGGAGCTGAAACTGATCATGGCCATCTGCATGGGCGTGGCCGATCGACTCAAGTGAAACCACCAGCAGCCTTCGGGGTAATCCGACTCCCTTGCCAGACCCAAGCGTTGCCTTGATCATGCGCGAAAAACCCATCCAGAGATCCACCGTGACCGACAGCCCTGCCCCTCAACCGCCATCCACCGTGTCCGACGCACGGGCACGCGCCATGGACGAAGCGCTGGACTGGCTCGTGCGCCTGCAATGCGCCACCGAGCAGGACACCCAGGCGTTCGAGCAATGGCTGGGGGCGGCCACCGAGAACGCCGAAGCCTATGTGCAAGCCGAAGCGCTGTGGAACGGCAAACCGATGCGCCAGGCCGCCGCGCAACTGCACCAGAACCAGCGCCGGTCGCTTCGCGGACGCTTGCGCGCGCACTGGAAACCGCTGGCCACGGCTGCCGTGCTGCTGGTCGGACTGTTCACTTTCGGCAACCTGCCGATACGCCTGCAAGCCGACCACCTGACCGTGGTCGGCGAACGCCAACGCCTGGAGCTGAGTGGTGGCACCAAGGTACTGCTCAACACCGACTCGGCTTTCTCCAGCGAACGACGCAACGGCCACGATGTCGCGCGTCTGCTGCAAGGCGAAGCATACTTCCAAGTCGCAGGTGGACAGCCACCACTGGAGGTCCTGGCCGGCCCGCTGCGTGCCCAGGTGCGTGACACCGATTTCGCCGTGCGCTATCTCGATGGACAGGCGCAGGTGCGGGTCCAGCGTGGCGACGTCGATCTCCAGGCCCCCAGCGACCAGCGCATCCGCCTCAGTGCCGGCGACACTATCAGTATTGGCCCTAAGGGCTTCGGCCAGCGCCAACGCCGTGACATGCGCAAGGAACTGGCCTGGATCGACGGCCGTCTGGTGTTCGAGAACTGCCCGCTCAGCGAGGTTTTGGCCGAGGTGCGTCGCTATTACCCCGGCTGGATCATCAATCGCAACCGCCAGCTCGACCAGGTGGCTGTCACTGGCAACTACCGTCTCGACCAGCCGTTGCAGACCTTGCGCGCGCTCGCGCAGATCACCTCGGCGAAACTGCACGAGTACCCTGCCCTGGTCATCCTGAACTGACGAAGTGCGTCCGCTACTGCGCGCCTGACTATTTTTACGCAATCCCGACTGCCCAGCCGTCTCGTTATAGCCAATGCAACTGATTCTTGTTTCAGATGAGATCAGCCACCTATAACAGTTCGCGCGTCTGGGAGCGCCTTCGATGTCCACAGGTCAAAATCGCCCCTCAACCCTTCCCCGTCGTCGTAACGGGCAATTGCCGCTGCTCAGCCTTTCGCTGTTGAATCTGGCACTGCTTGCCAGCGGCACCTACAGCCTGCCGGCACTGGCCGCCGAATCGAGCCAGGTCAGCAGCCCGCGAACGGGCGACTACCGCTTCGAAATCGCCCAGCAACCGCTGGTTTCGGCCATCAACGCCTTCAGCCAGGTCACCGGCTGGCAGGTCGGCTTCAGCGCCGAGCTGGCCGATGGCATCGCCTCACCCGGCGTACAGGGATCGTTGTCGCCACAAGCTGCACTCAAGCGCCTGCTGCACGGCACCGGCCTGAACTTCCGCAGCATCGGTACGGGCAACGTGGTGCTCGAACGCCAAGCCGCAGGCAATGCCATCGCCCTGCAGCAGATGACCGTCAGTGCCACCCGCAGCGCCCAGGACGTCAGCCAGGTGCCCAGCACGGTCAGCGTGCACAGCCGCGAGCAACTGGACCGCGACAACGTCAACAACATCCAGGACCTGGTACGTTACGAGCCCGGCGTATCGGTCGCCGGCACGGGGCAGCGCAGCGGCCTGAACGGCTACAACATCCGCGGCATCGACGGCGAACGAATCCTCACCCAGATCGACGGCGTGTCGATCCCCGACAGCTTCTTCTACGGCCCGTACGCCCAGACCCAACGCAACTATGTCGACCCCGAGATCGTCAAGCGCGTGGAAATCCTCCGGGGCCCGGCTTCGGTGCTGTATGGCAGCAATGCGATCGGCGGCGCGGTGAGCTATTTCACCCTCGACCCAGACGACATCATCAAGCCCGGCAAGGACGTCGGTGCCCGCCTGAAAACCGGCTACAGCTCGGCAGATGAAAGCTGGCTGACCTCGGCCACCATCGCCGGTCGCCACGGCGACTTCGACGGCCTGCTGCACCTGAGCCAGCGCAACGGCCATGAGACGGAGTCCTACGGCAGCCATGGCGGCAGCGGCATCGACCGCACCGAGGCCAACCCAATGGACGTGCGCACCACCAACGTGCTGGCCAAGCTGGGATGGAACTACGCCGACGATGCGCGCCTGGGCTTTACCTACGAGAACTACAAGGATGACCGCGACCAGAACGTCCTGAGTGCCGTCAACGGTCCCTATGCCAACGGCAACGCCATGGGCATGTACAAGTCGAGGCAGGCCGAGGACACCATCACCCGCGAACGCTTCGGCCTCAACCACGAGTTCGGCCTGGACTCGGCGGTGGCCGATCGCATGAAGTGGAGCCTGAATTACCAGATCGCCAAGACCAACCAGGACACCGAAGAAATCTACGTGCCCCGTGTCCGTCAGGTATTGCGCACCCGCAATACCACCTACAAGGATCGCCAGTGGGTTTTCGACGCCCAGCTGGAAAAGGCTTTCAGCATCGGCCAGACCGATCACGAACTGACCTACGGTGCCACCTTCAAGCATGAAAAGGTCACCGGTTCGCGCAGCGGTAGCGGTACCTGCCTGGCCGTGGGCTCAGGTTGCAGCGCGGTGGGCGCCGACAGCGCAGCTGACCGCCAGCAGCTGGTCAGCGACTTCCCCGACCCGACCACCCACACCTACAGCCTGTTCGCCCAGGACCAGATCCGCTGGAACGACTGGACCTTCCTCCCCGGTGCCCGCTACGACTACACACGCATGGAGCCGAAATTCACCGACGCATTCCTGCGCGGTATTCAGGGCTCCAGCAGCACCGGTGCCGATTCGCTCGACGATTCGGCGAAGAAGTGGCACCGGGTGTCGCCGAAGTTCGGCATCACCTACGCTTTCAACGACAACTACACCTGGTACGGTCAGTACGCCGAAGGTTTCCGTACGCCAACCGCCAAGTCCATGTATGGCCGCTTCACCAACCAGACGTTGGGATATGTAGTCAAAGGCAACCCCGGGCTCGAACCGGAGAAGAGCAAAGGCTTCGAGACCGGTCTGCGCGGTAACTTCGATGCCGGCAACTTCGATTTGGCGGTGTTCTACAACAAGTACCGCGATTTCATCGATGAAGACGCAGTCCAGAGCGCCGACCTGGAAACCACCTTCCAGGCCAACAACATCAAGCACGCCACCATCAAGGGCGCCGAGGTCAAGGGCCGCTTGAACCTGGACAGCTTCGGCGCACCGCACGGCCTCTACACCCAGGGCTCGATCGCCTACAGCTACGGACGCAACGATGACACCGGCCAGCCACTGAACACCGTGAATCCGCTCAAGGGCGTGTTCGGCCTGGGCTACGACCAGGATAACTACGGAGGTCTGCTGAGCTGGACGCTGGTCAAGCGCAAGACACGAGTGGACGACACCACCTTCTACGCGCCTGATGGCACCAGCAGCAAATTCCGCACCCCCGGCTACGGCGTGCTGGACCTGACCGGCTTCTACAAGGTGACCGACGATATGACCGTCAATGCCGGCCTGTACAACCTCACCGACAAGAAGTACTGGCAGTGGGATTCGGTCCGCAGCTATGACGGGCAAGGCGAGGCAGGCGTGACCCAGCCGGCCAACCTCGATCGCCTGACCATGCCGGGGCGCAATTTCGCGGTCAATGTGGTGTGGGATATCTGATTTGGATTGCCTGGGGTTTAGCGGTGCGGCGCAGATCGAGCGCCGCACCGCAACACCCGCCACGAGAAGCCCACATTTTTTACTGTCCCCGCGCCCCTGATTCGTCTTGTCACCAGACGCCCGATTCTTTCAAGGACACCCCATGACCGATCGCCCCGCCCTCCGCTCGCAACGCCTGAACCAAGTCACCCACGCCCCGCACACTGAGCTCGACGCCTTGGTCAAATCCCATGCGCCGTTCGCCAGTCGCGAAAACTTCGCCCACTTCGTGGCCGCTCAATACCTGTTCCAGGCAGAGCTGAAAGCGCTGTACAACGACCCGCAACTGATCGCCATCGTCCCCGACCTGGCCCAGCGCTGCCGTGCCGGGCAGGCCCGTCTGGACCTTGCCGATCTCGGCCGCGACGTGCCCGCCGCTGTGCCCGGTGCTTTGAGCAATCCGAGCCTGGGTGAAGCGATGGGCTGGATCTTCGTCTCCGAAGGCTCCAAACTGGGCGCTGCGTTTCTGATCAAGCGTGCGCAGGCCTTGCAGTTGTCCGAAGATTTTGGCGCCAGGCACCTGGGCGAGCCGGCCGGTGGCCGGGCCGAGGGCTGGAAGCAGTTCACCCGGATCCTCGATGGCCTGGCGCTGTCGCCCGAAGAAGATGCCGCCGCCGAGCGTGGCGCGGTCGCCGCTTTCGAGCGTTTCACCGCATTGCTCAAGCATGCCTATGCCATGGATGCGACGCCGGCCTGATGCAACTCCCGGTCACCTCGCAGGTGGCCGGACCGTTTTTCGCAGTGAGACCATGACCCGACCTGCCCGCTCCAAAATGTCGCGCCTGCTTTATGGCATCCTGGCTTACGTGAGCCTGGGCATCGGCCTGGTGGCCATCGTCATCCCCGGCCTGCCAACCACCGAGTTCATCCTGCTCGCCGCCTGGGCCGCGACACGCAGCTCGCCGCGGCTTTCTGCCTGGCTGGAAAGCCACCGGCTGTTTGGCCCGATCTTGCACAACTGGCGCAACGGCAAGGTGATCCAACGCCGGGCGAAGGTCAGCGCTACGGTGAGCATGCTGGTGTGCGCAGGACTGATGCTGGTGTTTCTCGAACATCGCTGGCCGGTGTTTCTGGCCATTGGCGGCATGACCGTGGGCAACCTGTGGATCTGGTCGCGCCCGGAGCACGCCGCCGTACCGCGGTCACAGACTCAGCAGCCCTGAAAACAACGCGTACGCGGCGACCGCCGCACCGATCAGCACAGCGGCGAAGATGAGTTTCTCCCAGGTGGTGAACAGCGTCTGGCCCTGCTCACGTTTGGCTCGGGCGAACAGGATCACGCCAGGCGCATACAGCAGCGCCGATAGCAGCAGGTACTTCAAACCGCCGGCATACAACAGCCAGACCGCATAGAGCAAAGCCACCAGCCCCACCAGCAGGTCCTTGTTCCGCCGTCTTGCCTGGCCCGCGTAGGTCTCGCCGCGCACTGCAAGCAGCACCGCATAGGCCGCCGACCACAAGTACGGCACCAGGATCATCGACGAGGCCAGGTAGATCAGGCTGGTGTAGGTCCCCGCCGAAAACAGCGTGATCAACAGAAAACCCTGGATCATGCAGTTGGTCAGCCACAGCGCATTGGCCGGTACATGATTGGCGTTCTCCTTGGCCAGAAAACGCGGCATGGTCTTGTCCCGGGCGGTGGCGAAAAGGATTTCCGCACACAGCAGCGCCCACGACAGCAAGGCCCCCAGCAGCGAAACCGCCAACCCGACACTGATCAACAGCCCGCCCCAAGGCCCGACGATGTACTCCAGCACCGCTGCCAGGGACGGATTCTGCAGCCTGGCCAGCTCTGGCTGGGTCATCACGCCCAACGACAGCACGTTGACCAGCACCAGCAGGGCCAGTACGCCGAGAAAGCCGATCACCGTGGCCTTGCCCACGTCCGAGCGCCTCAGCGCCCGCCCCGAATAGACACTGGCGCCCTCGATGCCGATGAACACGAACACCGTCACCAGCATCATGTTGCGGACCTGCTCGAGCACATTGCCGAACTGAGGATTGCGCAGGCCCCAGATATCGCGGGTGAAGACATCGGCCTTGAAGGCGAATGCGGCGATCACCACGAAGATCAGCAGCGGCACGACCTTGGCCACGGTGGTGACCTGGTTGATGAACGCCGCTTCCTTGATGCCGCGCAGCACCACGAAATGTACCGTCCACAGCAGCAGCGAGGCGCAGGCGATGGCGATCGGCGTGTTGCCCTCGCCGAACACCGGGAAATAGAACCCCAGGGTGCTGAACAGCAGCACGAAGTAACCGACGTTGCCCAACCAGGCGCTGATCCAGTAGCCCCACGCCGAGGAGAAGCCCATGTACTCGCCAAAGCCCGCCTTGGCATAGGCGTAGACGCCGGAGTCCAACTCTGGCTTGCGATTGGCCAGGGTCTGGAACACGAAGGCCAACGCCAGCATGCCAATTGCGGTAATGGCCCAGCCGATCAGTACCGCACCGACGTCGGCACGGGCCGCCATGTTCTGCGGCAGCGAGAAGATCCCCCCGCCAATCATCGAACCGACCACCAGTGCGATCAGTGCGCCTAGGCGTAGCTTCTGTCCCGGTTCACTCATGGCATCCCTTTTTTCTGCACGCTGTCATTCGTTTGAAACAGCCCCACGGATCATATAAGCACCGACATTATCTATAGCACTAATAACTGCTTTGTCTATTGACTTGTTCCGTTACAACCGACGTAAAGAAACAAATTGTAAGCGAAACGTGTTTAAACGGCGTCCTTGTGAAAAATTTGCGAAAACCCCAAAAGCGGCTAGCTTGAGATTTCGCAGGCCACACAGAGCGTTTGCTCTGCAAGGACATGGAGGTGCCAGCATCCAAGGCCTGCAATTGAGCTGTCGGCACGCTCCAGGAGCCACGTGAAGGAAATTTCCTACTTCACGTGATCATGAGCTGACTTGTGTCAGTTCATGACTCAGGCGTCGGATTTAATCTGTCGTCAACTTTCTCCTGGCAGGAGTTGTTAAATGTCTGATTCTTCCGGAAAACTAAAACTCGGCGCTTTAGTTGCACTTGTTGTAGGTTCGATGATTGGCGGGGGGATCTTCTCACTGCCGCAAAACATGGCAGCCAGTGCGGAGGTGGGGGCCGTCTTGATCGGCTGGGCCATCACCGCAGTCGGCATGCTCACGCTGGCGTTCGTGTTCCAGACCCTGGCC
This sequence comes from Pseudomonas putida, assembly GCF_004357765.1. Taxonomy (GTDB): domain Bacteria; phylum Pseudomonadota; class Gammaproteobacteria; order Pseudomonadales; family Pseudomonadaceae; genus Aquipseudomonas; species Aquipseudomonas putida_U. The sequence goes on from NZ_SMTE01000004.1 coordinate 232,951, forward strand.
AATCGCAAGCCTGACCTCGACGGCGGGGTGTACGCCTATGCCAAGGCCGGTTTCGGCGACTACATGGGTTTCTCTTCGGCCTGGGGCTATTGGATCAGTGCCTGGCTGGGCAACGTCGGTTACTTCGTGCTGCTGTTCAGCACCCTCGGCTACTTCTTCCCGATCTTCGGCGAAGGCAACACCCCAGCGGCCATCATCGGCGCATCGGTCCTGCTCTGGGCGGTGCACTTTCTGGTGCTGCGCGGCATCAAGGAAGCGGCATTCATCAACCTGGTCACCACCGTGGCCAAGGTCGTGCCGCTGGCGCTGTTCGTGCTGATCTGCCTGTTCGCCTTCAAACTCGACATCTTCACCGCCGACATCTGGGGCGTGAACGCGCCCGAGTTGGGTAGCGTGATGAACCAGGTCCGCAACATGATGCTGGTCACCGTGTGGGTGTTCATCGGTATCGAGGGTGCGAGCATCTTCTCGTCCCGGGCCGAAAAGCGCTCGGACGTGGGTAAGGCCACGGTCATCGGTTTCATCACCGTGCTGTTGTTCCTGGTACTGGTCAACGTGCTGTCGTTGGGGGTGATGACCCAGCCGGAGCTGGCAAAACTGCAGAACCCGTCGATGGCTGCCGTGCTCGAGCATGTGGTCGGTCATTGGGGCGCGGTGCTGATCAGCGTCGGCCTGGTCATCTCGCTGCTCGGTGCCTTGCTGTCGTGGGTGCTGCTGTGTGCCGAGATCATGTTCGCCGCCGCCAAGGACCACACCATGCCGGAGTTCCTGCGCCGCGAAAACAGCAAGCAGGTGCCGGCCAACGCGCTGTGGCTGACCAATGCCATGGTACAGATCTTCCTCGTCATCACCCTGTTCTCCAGCAGCACCTACCTGTCGCTGATCTACCTCGCCACCTCGATGATCCTGGTGCCTTACCTGTGGTCGGCGGCCTACGGCTTCCTGCTGGCCCTGCGCGGCGAGACCTATGAACAAGCCGCCTCCGAGCGCAGCAAGGACCTGCTGATCGGTGGCATCGCCCTGGTGTACGCCATCTGGCTGCTGTACGCCGGTGGCGTGAAGTACCTGCTGCTTTCCGCGTTGCTGTACGCCCCAGGCGCGATCCTGTTCGCCAAGGCCAAGCGCGAGGTAGGTCAACCCATCTTCACCAACATCGAAAAACTGGTCTTCGCCGCCGTGATCGTCGGTGCGATCGTGGCCGCCTATGGCCTCTACGACGGTTTCCTGACCCTTTGATCCTGGTCTTCGCACTAATTGGAGGATTCGAACCATGTCCACTGAAAAACAGAAGTACGGTGTCCACTCGGAGGCCGGCAAGCTGCACAAGGTGATGGTCTGCGCTCCGGGGCTGGCGCACAAACGCCTGACCCCCAGCAACTGCGATGAATTGCTGTTCGATGACGTGATCTGGGTCGACCAGGCCAAGCGTGACCACTTCGACTTCGTCACCAAGATGCGCGAACGCGGCGTCGAGGTGCTGGAAATGCACAACCTGCTGACCGACATCGTGCAGAACAAAGAGGCCCTCAAGTGGATCCTCGATCGCAAGATCACCCCGGACACCGTCGGCGTGGGGCTGACCAATGAGGTCCGCAGCTGGCTCGAAGGCCTGGAGGCTCGCCATCTGGCCGAGTTCCTGATTGGCGGCGTTGCCGGCCAGGACCTGCCACAGAGCGAAGGGGCCGACGTGGTCAAGATGTACAACGACTACCTGGGCCACTCCAGCTTCATCCTGCCGCCGCTGCCCAACACCCAGTTCACCCGCGACACCACCTGCTGGATCTACGGCGGCGTGACGCTCAACCCGATGTACTGGCCGGCTCGACGCCAGGAAACCCTGTTGACCACCGCCATCTACAAGTTCCATCCGGAGTTCACCAAGGCCGACTTCCAGGTCTGGTACGGCGACCCGGACAAGGACCACGGCAGCGCCACCCTCGAAGGCGGCGACGTAATGCCGATCGGCAAGGGCATCGTGCTGATCGGCATGGGCGAACGCACCTCGCGTCAGGCCATCGGCCAATTGGCACAGAACCTGTTCGCCAAGGGTGCGGCCAGCGAAGTCATCGTCGCCGGCCTGCCGAAATCTCGCGCCGCCATGCACCTGGATACCGTGTTCAGCTTCTGCGACCGCGACCTGGTGACGGTCTTCCCGGAAGTGGTGAGCGAGATCGTGCCGTTCATCATCCGGCCCGACGAGGGCAAGCCATACGGCATGGATGTGCGCCGGATCAACAAATCCTTCATCGAAGTGGTCGGCGAGCAGCTGGGCGTCAAGCTGCGGGTGGTGGAAACCGGTGGCAACAGCTTCGCCGCCGAGCGTGAGCAGTGGGACGACGGTAACAACGTGGTGGCCATCGAGCCAGGCGTGGTGGTCGGTTATGACCGCAACACCTACACCAACACCCTGCTGCGCAAGGCCGGTATCGAAGTCATCACCATCAGCGCCGGCGAACTGGGCCGCGGCCGTGGCGGCGGTCACTGCATGACCTGCCCGATCGTGCGCGATCCAGTCGATTACTAGCACGCCCGACCCCGGCAGCGCCCAGCGGGCGCACGCCGGGCCACCAACGTCCCGAATTCATTGAAAGCCTAAGGAGACTCCGTCATGGCGTTCAACATCCACAATCGCAACCTGCTCAGCCTCGAACATCACACCACTCGCGAGCTGAAGTACCTGCTGGACCTGTCCCGCGACCTCAAGCGCGCCAAGTACACCGGCACCGAGCAGCAGCACCTGAAGGGCAACAACATTGCCCTGATCTTCGAGAAGACCTCCACTCGCACCCGCTGCGCTTTCGAGGTCGCCGCCTATGACCAGGGCGCCAACGTCACCTACATCGATCCCAACTCCTCGCAGATCGGCCACAAGGAAAGCATGAAGGACACTGCCCGGGTGCTCGGGCGTATGTACGATGCCATCGAGTACCGCGGCTTCAAGCAGGAGATCGTCGAAGAACTGGCCAAGTTCGCCGGCGTGCCGGTATTCAACGGTCTCACCGACGAATACCACCCAACCCAGATGATCGCCGACGTGCTGACCATGCGCGAGCACAGCGACAAGCCGCTGCATGACATCAGCTACGTGTACCTGGGCGATGCCCGTAACAACATGGGCAACTCGCTGTTGCTGATTGGTGCCAAGCTCGGCATGGACGTGCGCATCGCCGCGCCCAAGGCGCTGTGGCCCCATGACGACCTGGTCGAGCGCTGCAAGCAATACGCCGAGGAAAGCGGCGCGCGCATCACCCTGACCGAAGATGCCAAGGCGGCGGTCAAGGGGGTCGACTTCATCCACACCGACGTCTGGGTGTCGATGGGCGAGCCGATCGAAGCCTGGGGCGAACGAATCAAGCTGCTCAAGCCTTATCAGGTGAACAAGGAGCTCATGAAGGCTTCCGGCAATCCACGAACCAAATTCATGCATTGCCTGCCGGCCTTCCACAACTCCGAGACCAAGGTCGGCAAACAGATCGCCGAACAGTATCCGGACCTGGCCAACGGCATCGAAGTGACCGATGACGTGTTCGAGTCGCCGGCTTGCATCGCCTTCGAGCAGGCGGAAAACCGCATGCATACGATCAAGGCGATCCTGGTCTCGACCCTGGCCGATCTGTAAGTAGCGACCGCGATAGCCGAGATCTGCACGGTCACTGTGGGAGCGGGCAAGCCCGCTCCCACAGGGGCCAGGCAGCCTTAGATACCGGCGGCTCCTTTCCATTCGTTAAAGGACATTCCCCATGCGTATCGTTGTAGCTTTGGGCGGTAACGCCCTGCTGCGTCGCGGCGAGCCGATGACCGCTGAAAACCAGCGCGCCAACATCCGCACCGCCACCGAACAGATCGCCAAGATTCACCCCGGCAACGAACTGGTCATCGCCCACGGCAACGGCCCACAGGTCGGCTTGCTGTCGCTTCAGGGCATGGCCTACAAGCCTGACGAGGCCTATCCGCTGGATGTGCTGGGCGCCGAGACGGAGGGCATGATCGGTTACATGATCGAGCAGGAGCTGGGCAACCTGCTGGCCTTCGAAGTGCCGTTCGCCACTCTGCTCACCCAGGTCGAGGTGGACGCCAACGACCCCGCCTTCAAGGACCCGACCAAATTCATCGGCCCGGTCTACAGCAAGGAAGAAGCCGAAAAACTGGCCAAGGAAAAAGGCTGGGTGGTCAAGCCCGACGGCGACAAGTACCGCCGCGTGGTGGCCAGCCCGAAACCCAAGCGCATCTTCGAGATCCGCCCGATCAAGTGGCTGCTGGAAAAGAGCAGCATCGTGATCTGCGCCGGCGGTGGCGGTATTCCCACCATGTACGATGAAAACCGCAAGCTGAAGGGCATCGAGGCGGTGATCGACAAGGACCTGGCCTCGGCACTGCTGGCCGAACAGCTCGAGGCCGACCTCCTGGTGATCGCCACCGACGTCGACGCTGCCTATGTCGACTGGGGCAAACCGACCCAGAAGGCCATCGCCGAGGCCCATCCCGATGAGCTCGAGCGTCTGGGCTTCGCCGCCGGTTCCATGGGGCCGAAGGTGCAGGCTGCCAGCAACTTCGCCCGCAACACCGGCAAGGTGGCCGTGATCAGCTCACTGGAGAACATCGAGGACATCGTCAAAGGCACTGCCGGTACTCGGGTTTCCACCGCCAAGCCCGGAATCAGCTACCGTTGATGCACCAGGCGGGCGCCGTTCGCCCGCCAACTTCAAGCTTCCGGAGGATTCGCCATGGCCACCTACGAGCCCGGTCATGTACACATCGAGCGCACCGCGCTGAACAAGAACGACCACAGTTACGATCTCAAGGTCGATTACCAGGCTGAGACCGACCCCAATGAAGGCAGAGGCATCCGTTTCCGCATGCACGGTTCCATCGAAGGCAAGCCGGTCGACGAGCACTTCTTCCTGTCCAAGGACCAGGTACTGCCCAGCTTTCTCATGGTCCTGTCGCGCAAGGCACAGTCCTATCTGACACCGCCGAAGAAATTCGAAAGCCTGGGTTCGCCGCACAAGATCTACGACCACATGTTCAATGACATCCGCGAAAAGCTCGATGTGAAGTCGGGCGACCCGGTCAAACCGGAACATCTGGGAAACCCCTGATTACCGCCAGGCCGGCTCCCTGGAGCCGGCTTGTCACGGACACCCGCAGCGCCAGCCTTGGGCATGCACCCCGACTAGGGGCATACTAGCGCCCTCCCCGGCCATCATCCCCGCCTTCCCATGCGTATCCACGTCAGCTTCATCGATCGCGTCGGCATCACCCAGGAAGTCCTGGCCCTGCTCGGCGCCCGCAACCTCAACCTGGATGCCGTGGAAATGGTGCCGCCGAACGTCTATATCGACGCCCCGACCCTAAGCCCCGCCGTGCTCGAAGAACTGCACGATGCCTTGTTCGAAGTGCAGGGCGTGCAATCGGTCGAGGTGGTGGACATCCTTCCCGGCCAACGCCGCCACCTGCAGCTCGACGCCTTGCTCGCCGCGATGAGCGACCCGGTTCTGGCGGTAGACAGCGCAGGCAAGGTGCTGCTGGCCAACCCGGCCCTGATCGCCCTGTGCGGGCGCGAATCGGCAGGACGCTCGATCGGCGAACTGTTCGCCGACCCTGGCCTGCTCCAGGCCCTGCTGGACAACAACTTCCACCTGCCGATGCGCGAAATGCAGCTCAACGGCCAGAGCCTGCTGCTCGATGCCACGCCCATCACCAACGCCGGTGGCCTGCTGACCCTGTACCCACCCACGCGCATGGGGGAGCGTCTGTCGGCCCTGCACCACGACCATGCCGAAGGCTTCGATGCCTTGCTCGGCGAATCGCCGGCAATCCGTACCCTCAAGGCTCGCGCGCTGCGGGTAGCGGCCCTCGACGCGCCGTTGCTGGTGCACGGCGAAACCGGCACCGGCAAGGAATTGGTCGCCCGCGCCTGCCATGCCGTGAGCAGCCGCCACACGGCACCTTTCCTCGCCCTGAACTGCGCGGCCCTGCCGGAAAGCCTGGCCGAAAGCGAGTTGTTCGGCTACGCCCCAGGCGCCTTCACCGGCGCCCAGCGCGGCGGCAAGCCAGGGCTGATGGAACTGGCCAACCAGGGCACGGTGTTTCTCGACGAGATCGGCGAAATGTCGCCCTACCTGCAGGCCAAGCTCCTGCGCTTTCTCAACGATGGCAGTTTCCGCCGAGTCGGCGGCGACCGCGAAGTGAAGGTCGATGTGCGCATCATCAGCGCCACCCACCGCGACCTGGAGCGCATGGTCGCCGACGGCAGCTTCCGCGAAGACCTGTTCTACCGCCTGAACGTCCTCAACCTGCAGGTGCCGCCGCTGCGCGACCGTGGCCAGGACATCCTGATGCTGGCGCACTTCTTCATGCAGCAAGCCTGCACGCAGATCCAGCGCCCAGCCTGCCGACTGGCCCCGGCTACCCACGCGGCGCTGCTGGCCAATCCCTGGCCGGGCAACGTACGCCAGTTGCAGAACGTGATTTTCCGCGCAGCGGCCATCTGCGAGGGCTCCGTGGTGGACATCGGCGATCTGGACATCGCCGGCACATCCGTGGCCCGCGGCCAGGATGGCGAAGTGGCGAGCCTGGAACAGGCGGTGGGCGATTTCGAGCGCGAACTGCTGCAACGGTTGTACGCGAGCTATCCCTCGACCCGGCAACTGGCCGGGCGTCTGCAGACCTCGCACACCGCCATTGCCCAGCGGTTGCGCAAGTACGGCATCCCAAAGGCGAACGGTTGAATTCGTGCAGAGCTTCGCGTGCCCAGGGCCTCAGCCCCGCAATTTGCAGCCTGATAGATAACGGTGCCCGTCTGATGTGTATCGATATCAGTACATCGTATCGATATCAATACAAAAGGCGACGGACCTTTATAGCCAAGTGTTTGATGGATTAAATCTTTTCAACAGCAATTGCACTGTATCGATTTCATTCCAAATAAAACCCGAGTCACGTTACGGGTTATCGTTAAGCTACTGATAAATATACATTTTTTATCAATGGCAGCATTCTTGCTTAGGAACCGCTACTAAAAGCGCGTGGCCCACCGCGCCTCCTAGCCCTGCTTCCTGAGGAATTCCCATGAGCGAGTTGCGTTTTACCGAAGATCACGAATGGCTGCGTGCCGAAGCCGACGGCAGTGTCACCGTGGGCATCACCGCCTACGCCCAGAACGCCCTGGGTGATGTGGTCTACGTGCAACTGCCGGAGCTGCAGCACTACGACAAAGGCGCCGAAGCCTCGACCGTCGAATCGGTCAAGGCCGCTAGCGGCGTGTACATGCCACTGGCCGGTGAAGTGATCGCAGTCAACGATGGCCTCAACGACAGCCCCGAACTGGTCAACGAAGACCCATTGGGCGAAGGCTGGTTCTTCCGCTTCAAGCCAACCGATGCCCAGGCCGTGTCCGCCCTGCTCGACCAGGACGCCTACGATCGCCTGATCAAAGCCAACGACGACGCCTGAGGAGCCGCCACCATGACCATCAACCTCGGCACCGCCAACGAATTCATCGCCCGCCACATCGGCCCCCGTAGCGCCGACGAGCAAGCCATGCTCGCCAGCCTCGGTTTCGATTCGCTGGAGGCCATGACCGCCGCAGTCATTCCCGACAGCATCAAGGGCACCAGCGTGCTCGGCAGCGAGGACGGCCAAAGCGAAGCCGATGCCCTCGCCGCGCTCAAGGCCATCGCCGGCAAGAACCAGCTGTTCAAGAACTACATCGGCCAGGGCTACTACAACACCCACACCCCTGCACCGATCCTGCGCAACCTGCTGGAGAACCCAGCCTGGTACACCGCCTACACCCCCTATCAGCCAGAAATCTCCCAAGGCCGCCTGGAAGCGCTGCTGAACTTCCAGACCCTGGTCAGCGACCTGACCGGTCTGCCGATCGCCAACGCCTCCCTGCTCGACGAAGCCACTGCCGCTGCCGAGGCCATGACCTTCTGCAAGCGTTTGTCGAAGAACAAGGCCAGCCACGCCTTCTTCGTTTCGCAGCACTGTCACCCGCAGACCCTCGATGTGCTGCGCACCCGCGCCGAGCCGCTGGGCATCGACATCGTGGTCGGCGACGAAACCGAGCTGAGCGATGTATCCGCGTTCTTCGGCGCACTGCTGCAATACCCAGCCAGCAACGGTGAGGTGTACGACTACCGCGAACTGGTGCAGCGCTTCCACGCCGCCAACGCCCTGGTTGCGGTCGCCGCCGACCTGCTGGCCCTGACCCTGCTCACCGCACCGGGTGAGTTCGGCGCCGACGTGGCTATCGGCAGCGCCCAGCGCTTTGGTGTACCGCTGGGCTTCGGTGGCCCGCACGCGGCCTACTTCGCCACCCGCGACGCGTTCAAGCGCGACATGCCGGGTCGCCTGGTCGGCGTGTCGATCGACCGCTTCGGCAAGACCGCCCTGCGCTTGGCCATGCAGACCCGCGAGCAACACATCCGCCGCGAGAAAGCCACCAGCAACATCTGCACCGCCCAGGTCCTGCTGGCCAACATCGCCAGCATGTTCGCCGTGTACCACGGCCCCGAGGGCCTCAAGCGCATCGCCCTGCGCACCCACAACCTGACCTCGATCCTGGCCGCCGGCCTCGAGCGACTGGGCCTGAAGGTACTCGGCGAGACCGCGTTCGACACCCTGACCCTGGCCACCGGCACGGCTACCGCCGAGCTGCACGACAAGGCGCGCGCCCAGCGCATCAACCTGCGCCAGATCGATGCCGAGCACTTGGGCCTGTCGCTCGACGAAACCAGCACTCAGGCCGACGTCGAAGGTCTGTGGCAGCTGTTCGGCGCCGGCCAGGTGCAGCCTGACTTCGCCGCCCTCGCCGCCAGCACCGCCTCACGCCTGCCAGCGGCCCTGCTGCGCCAGTCGGCCATCCTCGAACATCCGGTGTTCAACCGCTATCACAGCGAAACCGAATTGATGCGCTACCTGCGCCGCCTGGCCGACAAGGACCTGGCGCTGGACCGCAGCATGATTCCGCTGGGCTCGTGCACCATGAAGCTCAATGCCGCCAGTGAGATGATCCCGGTGACCTGGGCCGAGTTCGGCAACCTGCACCCCTTCGCCCCAGCCGAGCAAAGCCAGGGCTACCTGCAGATGACCACCGAGCTGGAAGCCATGCTCTGTGCCGCCACCGGCTACGATGCCGTGTCGCTGCAACCCAACGCCGGTTCCCAGGGCGAATATGCCGGCCTGCTGGCTATCCGCGCCTACCACCGCAGCCGCGGCGAAGCCCATCGCGACATCTGCCTGATCCCGTCCTCGGCCCACGGTACCAACCCGGCGACCGCGCACATGGCCGGCATGCGTGTTGTGGTCACAGCCTGCGACGCCCGCGGCAACGTCGACGTCGAAGACCTGCGGGCCAAGGCGATCGAGCACCGCGAGCGCCTTGCGGCGATCATGATCACCTACCCGTCGACCCACGGCGTGTTCGAGGAGGCGATCGGCGAAATCTGCGCGATCATCCACGACAATGGCGGCCAGGTGTACATCGACGGCGCCAACATGAACGCCATGGTCGGCCTGTGCGCCCCCGGCAAGTTCGGCGGCGACGTGTCCCACCTGAACTTGCACAAGACCTTCTGCATTCCGCACGGCGGTGGCGGCCCTGGCGTCGGCCCGATCGGCGTTAAATCGCACCTGGCGCCGTTCCTGCCCGGCCACGCTCAGCTCGAAAACACGGGCGGCGCGGTCTGCGCAGCGCCGTTCGGCAGCGCCAGCATCCTGCCGATCACCTGGATGTACATCCGCATGATGGGTGGCGCCGGGCTCAAGCGTGCCTCGCAGATGGCCATCCTCAACGCCAACTACATCGCCCGTCGCCTGGAAGAGCACTATCCTGTTCTGTATAGCGGCGGTAACGGCCTGGTAGCGCATGAATGCATCCTCGACCTGCGCCCGCTCAAGGACACCAGTGGCATCAGTGTCGATGACGTGGCCAAACGCCTGATCGACTTCGGCTTCCACGCCCCGACCATGTCGTTCCCGGTAGCGGGTACGCTGATGATCGAACCGACCGAAAGCGAATCCAAGGAAGAGCTGGACCGCTTCTGCGACGCGATGATCCGCATCCGCGAAGAAATCCGCGCGGTCGAGACCGGCAGTCTGGACAAGGACGACAACCCGCTGAAGAACGCCCCACACACGGCGGCCGAACTGGTTGGCGAGTGGTCCCATGGCTACAGCCGCGAGCAGGCGGTGTACCCATTGCCGAGCCTGGTGGAGGGCAAGTACTGGCCACCGGTCGGCCGCGTCGACAACGTGTTCGGCGACCGTAACCTGGTCTGCGCCTGCCCGTCGATCGAGAGCTATCAGGACGCCTGATGGCCCTTGGGCTCGCTACTGCCCTGTAGAAGCGGGTTCACCCGCGAATGCGATGCAGGCTTCACCGTCGCTTTCGCGGGTAAACCCGCTGCTACAAGTCACCGTCTACCTCAAGAGCCGGTTAGGAGGTCATCATGTCTTTGAGTGTCTTCGACCTGTTCAAGATCGGTATCGGCCCTTCCAGCTCCCACACGGTCGGCCCGATGCGGGCTGCCGCGCGCTTCGCCGAAGGCCTGCGCCGGGACGGCCTATTGGCCAGCACCGCCAGCGTCAAAGCCGAGTTGTATGGCTCGCTCGGCGCCACCGGCAAGGGTCACGGCAGTGACAAGGCGGTGCTGCTCGGCCTGGAGGGCGAGCACCCCGATAGCGTCGATACCGAAACCATCCCCACCCGCCTCCAGACCATCCGCGACAGCGGCAGCCTGCGCCTGCTGGGCGAACACCCCATCGCCTTTGTCGAGAAGCAGCACCTGGCGATGATTCGCAAGCCGCTGGCCTACCACCCCAATGGCATGATCTTCCGTGCCTTCGACGCAGCCGGCCTGCAGATTCGCAGCCGCGAGTACTACTCGGTAGGTGGTGGATTCGTGGTCGACGAAGATGCCGCCGGCCACGACCGCATCGTCGAAGACCGTACCGTGCTGACCTACCCGTTCACCACCGCCAAGCAACTGCTCGGCCATTGCGTCGCCCAGCAGCTGTCGATCAGCCAGGTCATGCTCGCCAACGAGTCGGCCTGGCGCCCAGAAGCCGAAACCCGCGCCGGCTTGCTGCGCATCTGGCAAGTGATGCAGGACTGCGTCGCCGCCGGCTGTCGCCATGAAGGCATCCTGCCTGGCGGGCTCAAGGTCAAGCGCCGCGCGCCGGCCCTGTACCGCCAGCTCAGCCAGCACCCGGAAGCCGGTCTGCGCGATGCTTTGTCGGTGCTCGACTGGGTCAACCTCTATGCCCTGGCGGTCAACGAGGAGAATGCCTACGGCGGCCGCGTGGTCACCGCACCGACCAACGGCGCGGCAGGCATCGTCCCTGCTGTGCTGCATTACTACATGCGCTTCGCGCCCGCAGCCAACGAGGATGGCGTGGTGCGCTTCCTGCTCACCGCTGCCGCCATTGGCATTCTTTACAAGGAAAACGCCTCGATCTCTGGCGCCGAGGTCGGTTGCCAGGGCGAAGTGGGCGTGGCCTGCTCGATGGCGGCCGGTGCACTGTGCGAAGTGATGGGCGGAACGCCACAGCAGGTGGAGAACGCCGCCGAGATCGGCATGGAACACAACCTGGGCCTGACGTGCGACCCCATCGGCGGGCTGGTCCAGGTGCCCTGCATCGAGCGCAACGCCATGGGCTCGGTCAAGGCGATCAACGCGGTGCGCATGGCCTTGCGGGGCGACGGGCAGCATTTCGTCTCGCTCGACAAGGTCATCCGCACCATGCGCCAGACCGGCGCGGACATGAAAAGCAAATACAAGGAGACCGCCCGCGGCGGTCTGGCCGTCAACATCATCGAATGTTGATCCGAACAGCAAACCAAGGAGTCATCGATGTCCGAAACACTGCTCAAGACCCCACTGCATACCCTGCACCTGGAACTGGGCGCACGCATGGTGCCGTTCGCCGGCTACGACATGCCGGTGCAGTACCCGCTGGGCGTGCTCAAGGAGCACCTGCACACCCGCGACCAGGCTGGGTTGTTCGACGTTTCGCACATGGGCCAGATTCGCCTGCGCGGCAGCGATGCCGCACAGGCGCTGGAAACCCTGGTGCCGGTGGATATCGTCGACCTGCCGGTGGGCATGCAGCGCTACGCCATGTTCACCAACGAGCAAGGTGGCATCCTCGATGACCTGATGGTCGCCAACCTGGGCGATGGCGAGCTGTTCCTGGTAGTCAACGCCGCGTGCAAGGACCAGGACCTGGCCCACCTGCAACGGCATATCGGCGACCGTTGCGAGATTCAGCCACTGTTCGAGGAACGGGCCCTGCTCGCACTGCAAGGTCCGGCCGCCGTCAAGGTGCTCGAGCGACTGGCACCGGAAGTGGCAGGCATGACCTTCATGCAGTTCCGCCCCGTCACGCTGCTGGGCGAAGACTGCTATGTGAGCCGTTCGGGTTACACCGGTGAAGACGGCTACGAGATCTCCGTGCCGGCACCCGCCGCCGAAGCCCTGGCCCGTCGGCTGCTGGCCGAACCCGAGGTACAGCCGATCGGCCTCGGTGCTCGTGATTCGCTGCGTCTGGAAGCCGGATTGTGCCTGTATGGCCACGACATGGACACCAGCACCACGCCGATCGAAGCCAGCCTGCTATGGGCCATTTCCAAGGTGCGCCGCGCCGATGGCGCACGCGCCGGCGGCTTCCCAGGTGCCGAAACGGTATTCGCCCAACAGCAACAGGGCGTTGCACGCAAGCGCGTAGGGCTCTTGCCGCAGGAACGTACGCCGGTCCGTGAGGGTGCTGACATCGTCGATGCCGATGGCAAGACCGTTGGCCGGGTATGCAGCGGCGGCTTTGGTCCGACGCTCGGTGCCCCACTGGCCATGGGTTATGTCGAAGTCGAACATGCGGCGCTCGATACCGCTTTGTTTGCCGTAGTAAGGGGCAAGCAAGTTGCCCTTAAAGTCAGCAAAATGCCTTTCGTTGCGCAGCGTTACTATCGAGGCTGAATGCGTAATCTGAGGTTCGTCGATATTCGATTACGAACCTTTTCCATAACCTCGGAACATGGCGCCAGGCCAGGCGCCATGCCGTTTCCGACAAATTTGTCGGTTATCGGCAAAAGCGCGATTTCCTGCAGCTCGAAGGGCTTGTTTTTTTCTCAGGAGTTGGCGTAGAGTCACTGCACTGTGTTTGCATGGGTCGCAACAGTTCGTGACCTGGGCCAGTAGCCGCAATCTGCTACAACCCGTTCGACGTCTCTTACTTTCCTGCAACCCAGCCCAGTACTCTTTCACTTCAAAAAATGTGAAAGAAACTGTCATCAAAATTTAAGCTTCATAGGAAATAAGACAATGGCTGAGCGTCAGAACGGTACCGTCAAGTGGTTCAATGACGAAAAAGGTTACGGCTTCATCACTCCAGAAAGCGGTCCGGATCTGTTCGTGCACTTCCGTGCCATCGAAGGTAACGGCTTCAAGAGCCTGAAAGAAGGCCAGAAGGTGTCCTTCGAAGCAGTCCAAGGCCAGAAAGGCATGCAGGCTGACAAGGTTCAAGTCACCGGCTAAGCCGCACCGACTTCGAAGAAAAGCCCCTGCCATGTGCAGGGGCTTTTTTTTGCCCGTAGAATACTGGCTTCGCCATTCGGAGCCGTCCTGCATGTCCAAGCCTCTGCTCTCCCCCCAGGGTGATTTCCCCCCAGCCGGTCTGGGCCGACGCCTGGCGGCGATGTTCTATGACTTCCTGCTCTGTACGGCCCTGCTGATCGTCACCGCGGGTGCCTACAAGATGATCCAGATGGCGATCATTGGCGAAACCCGCATGCGTGAACTCACCGAAGCCGGCGCCCTGGATGGCGATCCTCTGCTGTCGACGATCCTGCTGTTCGCGCTGTTCGGTTTCTTCGCCAAGTTCTGGACCCATGGCGGCCAGACCCTGGGCATGCAGGTATGGGGGGTGCGGGTGCAGAACGCCGATGGCAGTGCCATCAGCCTGTGGCAGGCGCTGTTGCGCTTCGTGGTTTCGATCGCTTCGTGGCTGTGCCTGGGGCTGGGGTTTTTCTGGGCCTTGGTCGACAAGCGCAAGCGCGGCTGGCATGACATCTATTCGGACACCCAACTGGTCCGGCTGCCGAAGCGGAAAAAATGATCAGTTGAGGTCTCTTCAAGCTTTAATGGGGCTGCTTTGCAGCCCCAAAACGCTTGACTGTCAGGGATTTCCCCAACGTTGGCTTTTGCTCGCTACCCTGCCCGACGCAACAACCAAAGCCCTGCGATCGCACAGATCCCGGCGGGTATCACCACCGCCAGCAACGGCGGGAAGCCGAACACCTGGCTCGAAGGCCCCAACAGGTCGCCGGCAATGCGGAACACGAAGCCCACCAGCACACCGGTGAATACGCGCTGGCCAAGGGTCACCGAACGCAGCGGGCCAAAGATGAACGAGATCGCCATCAGTACCAGCGCCGCCGTGACCGCAGGCTGCAGGACCTTGGTCCAGAATGCCAGCCAATAACGCGCATTGTTCAGGCCTTGGTCGGCCAGATAGTGGATGTACTGCCACAGGCCGGTGATCGACAACGACTCCGGCGCGACCACCACGGTATTGAGCAGCTCCGGAGTCACCGTGACGTCCCACTGCTCCTGCGGGCTCTTGATGACCTCGGTATGGTCGCCACGGAAATGCGTGGTGCTGACGTCGCTGAGCACCCAGTGGTCGTCCTGGTACTGGGCACGGCGGGCGAAGCTGGAGGTGACGATCTTGCGCTCGTCATCGAAACGGTAGCGGGTCACGCCCAGCAACAGGCCGTTGGGTTGCACCGAGTTGATGTGCACGAACTCTTCGCCCTGGCGATGCCACATGCCCCGTTTGGAGCTCTGCGCCTCACCGCCGCCCTGGGCCAGGGAACGGTCGGCCTGGGCCTTGTTCTCGGTGATCGGGGCGACGTACTCGCCGATCAACACACCTGCCAGCATCAGCACCAGCATGGGCTTCATCACCGCCCAGACGATACGGCCGATGGACACGCCGGCAGCGCGCATGATGGTCAGTTCGCTGCTGCTGGCCAAGCTGCCGAGGCCGATCAGGCAACCGATCAGGGCCGCCATCGGCAGCATGTCATACAGCCGGCGGGGCGCGGTCAGCAGCGTGTAGACGCCTGCATCGACCACGGTATAGGTATCGGAGAGGTCGCTCATTTCGTCGATGAAGGCGAACAGCGAGGCGAGGCCGAGGATGATCCCCAGTACCGCCAGAATGGCCAGCAGCACGCTCTGGCCGATGTAGCGGTCGAGCTTAGCCATGGGCCACCTCCGCACGGCGCGCGGCACGCTTGAGTTGCAGCGGCTCCCAATACATCAGGCCAAGGCCGATGAGCAGGAACAGGCCGTGGACCCACCACATGCCCAGGCCAATGGGCAACTTGCCCTTCTCCAGGGCCCCACGTACGGAAATCAGCATCGTCAGGTAGGCCATGTACAGAAGAATCGCCGGCAGCAGTTTGAGGAAACGGCCCTGGCGCGGGTTGACCCGCGACAACGGTACGGCCAGCAGAGTCACGATGAAGACCAGGATCGGCAACGACAACCGCCATTGCAGCTCGGCACGCTCGCGCAGGCCCTTCTGGCCGAACAGCTCGGAGGTCGGGATGGCTTCGCGCTCGGTGACCTCTTCACTGACCTCTGGCTTGGGCAGCAGTACACCGTAGGTGTCGTACTTGATGGCGCGGTAGTCGGCCTGACCTGGGTTGCCGTCGTAGCGGTAGCCGTTTTCCAGGACCAGGTAGCGGTTGCCATCGGCCTGGATTTCCTGGTGACCCTTTTCGGCGACCAGTACCGAAGGCGCACGGTCCTTGGTCTTGTCGGAGTTGAAGCGTTTTTCCGAGATGAACACGCCGCCCAGGTTGATGCGGTCGTCCGACAGTTGCTCGGTATAGGTCACCCGGGAACCATCGCGCAGAGTCTGGAATCGACCCGGCGACAGGGTGTCGAACTCGGTCAGGGCGTCCTGCTGGTTGATGATCTTCTGCACCTGGGCAACGCCCTGGGGTGCCAGGCTCAGGCTCAGCCAGGCGACCAGCAGGGCGACCAGCGCGGCCGGCGCCAGGGTCAGCGCCAGCAGCCGTTGTTGGCTCATGCCGGTGGCGGAGAGCACGGTCATCTCGCTCTCCAGGTACAGCCGGCCATAGGCCAGCAGGATACCGAGGAACAGCCCCAGCGGCAGGATCAGTTGCAGGAAGCCCGGCAGACGGAAGCCCATGATCAGGAACAACACGCCTGGGTCGAGCACGCCCTGGGCGGCCTGGGCCAGATACTTGATGAAGCGCCCGCTCATGATGATCACCAGCAGCACGGCGCTGACGGCGCTCAAGGTCACCAGGACCTCGCGGGACAGATAACGAAAGACGATCAAACCAGACACTCCTGGGTTGTCAGGGTGGACTGCCAGACACTGGCGCCAGACGATGACTTAGTACAACCGAAACCAATGCCGGTTCGCCAAAGGCGAACCTCCATGTAAAGTGCGCGCATTATCCTGTGATTGACCTCGCCTGTCACTTGGCCAGGCATGTCGACCGTACATCGGGGTTGTCAGCACGCTTGCCACGGGCTCAAACTGGCAGTTTTCCACCCGGCACGCGAGCAAGTGGCCGGGTCCGCCCAGAGCGCCACGACACCCATCAGAGCACGTGGCGCCCACTGTAGAGATCATTCGGGGACCCTGACATGGAACTGGTTGTAAAAAGCGTAGCTGCTGCATCGGTAAAAACCGCCACATTGGTCGTGCCGGTCGGCGAAGGGCGCAAACTCGGCAGCATCGCCAAGGCCATCGACGAAGCGGCCGGCGGCGCCATCAGCGCCGTGCTCAAGCGGGGCGACCTGGCCGGCAAGCCGGGCCAGACCCTGCTGCTACAGAGCCTGCCGGGCCTCAAGGCCGAGCGCGTGCTGCTGGTCGGCAGCGGCAAGGACGAGGCACTGGGCGACCGCGCCTGGCGCAAGCTGGTGACCAGCGTAGCCGGCGTGCTCAAGGGCCTGGGCGGCAGCGATGCAGTGCTGGCCCTGGACGATATCGCCGTGACCAACCGCGATGCCTACTACGGTAAGTACCGCCTGCTGGCCGAGACGCTGCTCGACGGCACCTACGTGTTCGACCGGTTCAAGAGCCAGAAAGCCGAACCGCGCACCCTCAAGAAGATCACCCTGCTGGCCGCCAAGACCGGCCAGGGCGAGGCCGAGCGTGCGGTCAAGCATGCCAGCGCCATCGCCACCGGCATGGCGTTCACCCGCGACCTGGGCAACCTGCCGCCTAACCTTTGCCACCCAAGCTTCATGGCCGAGCAGGCCAAGGAAATGGGCAAGGCGCACAAGGGCCTGAAGGTCGAGGTGCTCGACGAGAAGAAGATCAAGGACCTGGGCATGGGGGCGTTCTATGCCGTGGGCCAGGGCAGTGATCAACCGCCACGCCTGATCGTCCTCAACTACCAAGGCGGCAAGAAAGCCGAAAAGCCTTTCGTGCTGGTAGGCAAGGGCATCACCTTCGACACCGGTGGCATCAGCCTCAAGCCGGGCGCCGGCATGGATGAAATGAAGTACGACATGTGCGGTGCTGCCAGCGTGTTCGGCACCTTGCGTGCCGTGCTGGAGCTGCAGCTGCCGATCAACCTGGTATGCCTGCTGGCCTGCGCCGAGAACATGCCCAGCGGCGGCGCCACCCGCCCCGGCGACATCGTCACCACCATGAGCGGGCAAACCGTCGAGATCCTCAACACCGACGCCGAAGGCCGCCTGGTACTGTGCGATACCCTGACCTACGCCGAGCGTTTCAAACCGCAGGCGGTGATCGACATCGCCACCCTCACCGGCGCCTGCATCGTCGCCCTGGGCAGCCACACCTCGGGCCTGATGGGCAATGACGAGACCCTGGTCGGGCAACTGCTCGATGCCGGCAAGCGTGCCGACGACCGCGCCTGGCAACTGCCGCTGTTCGACGAATACCAGGAGCAACTCGACAGCCCGTTCGCCGACATGGGCAACATCGGTGGGCCGAAGGCCGGCACCATCACCGCAGGTTGCTTCCTGTCGCGCTTCGCCAAGGCGTACCAGTGGGCCCACCTGGACATCGCCGGTACCGCCTGGATCAGCGGTGGCAAGGACAAAGGCGCCACCGGTCGCCCGGTACCCCTGCTGACCCAGTACCTGCTGGATCGCGCTGGCGCCTGATGCCGTGAGACCGGTGGCGCCCCGTGCGCCATCGGTCGGCAGACCGAACCATGAGCAAAGTCGATTTCTATATCCTGCCCACCGACTCGCTGTCGGCGCGGCTCGATTTCGCCTGCAAGCTGTGCGAAAAGGCCTGGCGCCTCGGCCACCGGGTGTACCTGCATTGCCAGGACGCGGCACAGCGCGAGGAACTGGATACGCGCCTATGGCGCTTCAAGGGCGAGGCATTCGTGCCCCACGACCTGGCCGAGTCCCATGCCGACGCCGCGGTAGCCCTGGGGCTGGGCGATGATCCCGGCGATCACAAGGATTTGCTGATCAACCTCGGGGCCAGCGTGCCCGGGTTCGTCGGCCAGTTCGAACGGGTGGCCGAAATCGTCGTCGAGGAACCCGAGGTTCGCCAATCGGCCCGCGAGCGATTCCGTTTCTACCGCGAACAGGGCTATGCTCTGCAAGACCACCGCTTACAGCGACTCTGACGATGATGGACAAGCCTTCCACCCTGCCTGACTCCACCCACCTGCTCGACGATCTGGAGTCGATTCGCCAGTTGTTGGGCGATGCCGACCTGCAGCCCCCCCTGTTGACCGATACGGTCGAACAGATCCCGCTGTTGCTCGACGAGCCTGCCGGCAACCCGGCACCGGCTGTCGAACCTGCCCCCCCTGCCGCCGAGGACGATGCTCAGACTCGCCGCCAGGACACCCTGCTGCACCTGGAAGCCGAGCTGCGTGCCGCCGCGCAGGCGATCATGCAGGATGTGATCAACGACTTCACCCCGCATATCGAAACCGAGATCAAGCGCCGCCTGGATGCGCGCATGGAGCGTTTGATCAAACGTTCCGAGTAGCGGCAAACGTCGGCGGCGTCTCCTGCGCGGGCAAGCCCGCTCCCACAGCGCCCGCGAAGAGGCCATTGCTGCCGTGCCAGATAGCAGCAGCTTGTCGCTTGCCGGCCCTAGCTTGGTTATACTTCTCGGCTTTCCCGAATAAATGCACAGGGTCCCGCCGCGCATGGATAAGACCTACCAGCCGCACGCTATCGAAACTTCCTGGTACAACACCTGGGAGTCAGAGAACTATTTCGCTCCGCAAGGTGCAGGCGAGTCCTACACCATCATGATTCCACCGCCGAACGTGACCGGCAGCCTGCACATGGGCCACGGCTTCAACAACGCGATCATGGACGCCCTGATCCGTTTCCGCCGCATGCAAGGCCGCAACACCCTGTGGCAGCCAGGTACCGACCACGCCGGTATCGCCACCCAGATGCTGGTCGAACGCCAGCTCGAGGCCAAGGGCCAGAACCGTCACGACCTGGGGCGTGAACAGTTCCTCGACAAGGTCTGGGAATGGAAAGAACAATCCGGTGGCAACATCAGCCGTCAGATCCGTCGCCTGGGTTCGTCCGTCGATTGGAGTCGCGAGCGCTTCACCATGGATGACGGCCTGTCCGAAGCGGTCAAGGAAGCCTTCGTCCGCCTGCACGAAGACGGCCTGATCTACCGCGGCAAGCGCCTGGTCAACTGGGACACCAAGCTGCACACCGCCATTTCCGATCTCGAAGTGGAAAACCATGACGAGAAGGGCCACCTGTGGAACCTGCGCTATCCGCTGGCCGATGGCGCCAAGACCGCAGAAGGCAAGGATTACCTGGTGGTCGCCACCACCCGTCCGGAAACCCTGCTGGGTGACGCTGCAGTCGCGGTCAATCCGACCGACGAGCGCTACCAGGCCCTGATCGGCAAGTTCGTCGAGTTGCCCCTGGTGGGCCGACGCATTCCGATCATCGCCGACGACTACTGCGACCCTGAGTTCGGCACCGGCTGCGTGAAGATCACCCCGGCCCACGACTTCAACGACTACGAGGTCGGCAAGCGCCACAACCTGCCGCTGCTCAACATCTTCGACAAGAACGCCCTGGTGCTCGCCAGCGCCCAGGCCTTCAACCTCGACGGCAGCGTCAACGACGAGGTCGATACCAGCCTGCCTGCGCAATACGCCGGCCTCGATCGTTTCGTCGCGCGCAAGCAGATCGTTGCCGACCTGGACGCCCAGGGCCTGCTGGTCAGCATCGATGACCACGCCCTCAAGGTACCGAAGGGCGACCGCTCCGGCACCGTCATCGAGCCATGGCTGACCGACCAGTGGTACGTGTCCACCAAGCCGCTGGCCGAGCCTGCCATCGCTGCCGTGGAAGACGGTCGTATCCAGTTCGTGCCCAAACAGTACGAGAACATGTACTTCTCCTGGATGCGCGACATCCAGGACTGGTGCATCAGCCGCCAGTTGTGGTGGGGCCACCGGATTCCGGCGTGGTACGACGAAGCCGGCCAGGTGTATGTCGGGCGCAATGAAGAGGAAGTGCGCGCCAAGCACAACCTCGCCGCCGACGTGAAGCTGCGCCAGGACGACGACGTGCTCGACACCTGGTTCAGCTCGGGGCTGTGGACCTTCTCCACGCTGGGCTGGCCGGAGCAGACCGAGTTCCTCAAGACCTTCCACTCCACCGACGTGCTGGTCACCGGCTTCGACATCATCTTCTTCTGGGTCGCCCGGATGATCATGCTGACGATGCACCTGATCAAGAACGAGGACGGCACCCCGCAGGTACCGTTCAAGACCGTGTACGTGCACGGCCTGGTGCGCGATGGCCAGGGTCAGAAGATGTCCAAGTCCAAGGGCAACGTCCTCGACCCGCTGGACATCGTCGACGGCATCACCCTCGACGCCCTGCTGGAAAAACGCACCAGCGGCATGATGCAGCCCAAGCTCGCCGAGAAGATCGCCAAGCAGACCAAGGCCGAGTTCCCGGAAGGTATCGCCAGCTACGGCACCGATGCCCTGCGCTTCACCTTCTGCTCGCTGGCGTCCACCGGTCGCGACATCAAGTTCGACATGGGCCGCGTCGAAGGCTACCGCAACTTCTGCAACAAGATCTGGAACGCCGCCCGTTATGTACTGGACAAGGGCGAAGACTGCGGCCAGAACGGCGAGGCCTATGAGCTGTCGCTGGCTGATCGCTGGATCATCTCCCAGTTGCAACGCACCGAAGCCGAGGTGACCCGCCAGCTCGAGCAGTTCCGCTTCGACCTGGCCAGCCAGGCGCTTTACGAGTTCATCTGGAACCAGTACTGCGACTGGTACCTGGAACTGTCCAAGCCGGTGCTGTGGGACGAGAATGCCCCGGTCGAGCGTGCCCGTGGTACCCGCCGGACCCTGGTGCGGGTGCTGGAAGTGGCGCTGCGCCTGGCCCATCCGTTCATGCCATTCATCACCGAAGAAATCTGGCAGCGCATCGCGCCGCTGGCCGGCGTCGAAGGCAAGACCATCATGCTGCAACCGTGGCCGGTGGCCGTTGAAGCGCGCATTGATGCCGCCGCCGAAGGCGACATCGAATGGCTCAAGGAGCTGATGGTCGGCCTGCGCAACATCCGCGCCGAGATGAACATCGGCCCAGGCAAACCGTTGCCGCTGTTCCTCAAGAATGCCAACGCCGAAGACCAGCGTCGCCTGCAGGAAAACGAAGCCCTGCTCAAGAAGCTGGCCAAGGTCGAATCGTTCACCGTGCTTGGCGATGCCGAGGAGGCGCCGCTTTCGGCCACCGCGCTGGTGGGCGACCTGCAGGTATTGGTACCGATGGCCGGGCTGATCGACAAGGATGCCGAGCTTGCGCGTCTGAACAAGGAAATCCAGCGCCTGCAAGGCGAAGTGGCACGGGTCGGCGGCAAGCTGTCCAATGCCGCCTTCGTCGACAAGGCTCCGCCTGCGGTGATCGAGAAGGAACGCGCCAAGCTGGCCGAGTCTGAGCAGGCTCTGGCCAACTTCACCGAGCAGCATGCGCGGATTGCAGCGCTGTAACCTGACATTGCAGACCTGACCGACGAGGGCCTCGCCCTCGTTCGCGGCACAAGGCCGCTCCCATGGCAATGACGCTACCTTCGAGAAGCGCCGCTATCCTGTGGGAGCGGCCTTGTGCCGCGAAAGGGCTGCTCCACCGGACCCGACCATGACCGTGAAACCTACCCTGCATCCGCGCAATCGCCACCAGGGTCGCTATGACTTCCCCAGCCTGATCAAGGCCCACCCTGACCTGGCGCGCTTCACCATCACCAACCCCCACGGCAAACCCAGCATCGACTTCGCCAATCCCGAGGCCGTGCGGGTGTTCAACCGCGCCCTGCTCAAGGCGCAATACGGTATCCAGCACTGGGATATTCCGGCCGATTACCTGTGCCCGCCCATTCCCGGGCGCGCCGACTACATCCACGTCGCCGCCGACCTGCTGGCCGCGGACAATACCGGCGAAGTCCCCAGAGGCGCCCGGGTGCGAGTCCTGGACGTCGGTGTGGGTGCCAACTGCATCTATCCCCTGCTCGGCCACAGCGACTACCGCTGGCGCTTCCTGGGCTCGGACATCGATGCGCTGGCACTGGCCTCGGCCAAGGCCATCATCCAGGCCAACGGCCTGAGCAAGGCGATTGGCCTGCGCCAGCAGCACGACCGCAAGCACATCCTCAGCGGCCTGCTGCAGGCTGACGAGCGCTTCGAACTGACCCTGTGCAATCCGCCGTTCCATGCCTCACGCGAGGAAGCCACGCGCGGCAGCCAGCGCAAATGGAAGAACCTCGGCAAGCAGGACCCCAAGCGCAAGCTACCGGTCCTGAACTTTGGCGGGCAGAACAACGAACTCTGGTGCGAAGGCGGAGAAATCCGCTTCGTCACCCAACTGGTCGAAGAAAGCCAGCAGTACGCCGCCCAGGTGCTGTGGTTCACCAGCCTGGTATCCAAGGCCAGCAACTTGCCCGGCATCGAGGCAGCGTTGCAGCGGGCCGGCGCCAGGGCATCGCGCGTGGTCGAAATGGGTCAGGGGCAGAAGCAAAGCCGCATGATCGCCTGGAGCTTCCACGACGATCAGGCACGTCGTGCCTGGCTCGCCCAAGGCAAAACGCAGGCATGAAAAAACCGCGCCCGGACATGCCGGGCGCGGTTGGGTCAACGCCTCAACAGATTACTTGTTGATGGAGTCGCTCAGGGCTTTGGCCGGCACGAACTTGACGACTTTCTTGGCAGCGATTTCGATGGCAGCGCCAGTCGAAGGGTTACGGCCGGTGCGGGCAGGACGCTCGGAGACTTTCAGCTTGCCGATGCCTGGCAGGGTGATTTCAGCGCCGTTTTCCAGCTGGTCGGCAACGATCTGGCCCAGTTGCTCCAGTGCGTTACGTGCGGTGGTTTTCGGGGCGTCGATGGCTTCGGCGATGTCGGCAATCAGTTGGTCTTTGGTCAATGCCATGGTGGTGTTCCTTCCCTATCAAAATTCAGTGGTTATGCAGCGTGCTACGACGTTATCGGGCCAGCCCCTGAAAGTTGGAGGGCCGTGCCAACCGCGCATGTAGATGCGTAATTTGGCGTTTGGTTCGACACGGCGTGAGCGCACTGCCAGCAATGCGCCACCCAAGGTGCGCAAGACCGCGCAAAGCTACCACAGGAATACGGAAATATCCGCTGCCAACCCAGATTTAATGCAGGTTTTTCGGGGGTTTGACCTGGAAACGCAAAAAATCGAACAAAAACTGAACAACCGACATTTCTGCCAACATCCGGCCACTGCAGCGCCTGCCAGCTGGGGTAAACTGACCCACTTTTGCAGCGCGGCCTAGCACCGCCCCAGATCACCCGAGAACTACCATGCCAATCCGTCATTGCATCGTTCACCTGATCGACAAGAAGCCCGATGGCAGCCCCGCCGTGCTCCACGCCCGCGACACCGAACTGGGGCCGTCGGACGCCATCGAAAACCTCCTGGCCGACCTCAACGACAGCTACAACGCCAAGCAGGGCAAGGCCTGGGGGTTTTTCCACGGCGAGTCCGGCGCCTACCCGTTGAGCGGCTGGCTGAAACAGTACCTGGATGAGGAAAAAGACTTCACCGGGTTCAGCCGCGAAGCGGTCGAGCACCTGCAGAAACTGATGGAAGAGTCCAACCTATCTACCGGCGGGCACATCCTCTTCGCCCATTACCAGCAAGGCATGACCGAGTACCTGGCGATCGCCCTGTTGCACCACAGCGAAGGGGTTGCCGTGAACGCCGAGCTGGACGTCACCCCGTCGCGCCATCTGGACCTTGGCCAGTTGCACCTGGCCGCGCGCATCAACCTGTCGGAGTGGAAGAACAACCAGGCCTCCAAGCAGTACATCTCGTTCATCAAGGGCAAGAACGGCAAGAAAGTATCCGACTACTTCCGCGACTTCATCGGGTGCCAGGAAGGCGTCGACGGCCCGGGCGAGACACGCACCCTGCTCAAGGCCTTCAGCGATTTCGTCGAAAGTGAGGATTTGCCGGAAGAATCTGCTCGGGAAAAAACCCAGACCCTGGTCGAGTACGCCACCACCCAGACCAAGCTGGGCGAGCCGGTGACCCTCGAAGAGCTGTCGAGCCTGATCGACGAAGACCGCCCCAAGGCGTTCTACGACCATATCCGCAACAAGGACTATGGCCTTTCGCCGGAAATCCCCGCCGATAAACGCACGCTCAACCAGTTCCGCCGCTTCACCGGGCGTGCCGAAGGCCTGTCGATCAGCTTCGAGGCCCACCTGCTGGGCGACAAGGTGGAATACGACGAGGCAGCCGGCACCCTGATCATCAAGGGCCTGCCGACGCAACTGGTGGACCAGCTCAAACGCCGCAAGGACTAGACGGCAGCGACATAGGAGGCCACCAAGGCCTCCTTGGCCGACTTGCGCAGCTTCTTCACCAGGCGCTCCTGGCGCAGCGCCTCGCCCTTGTCCGGCCACTGCTCGACATAGACCAACGCCTGGGCCGGACTGGTCTTGAAATAGCGGGCGCCCTGCCCTTTCTGATGAGCGACGAAACGCCGCTGCGGATCATCGCTGATGCCGCAGTACAACGAGCCGTTGGCAGCTCTTACCAGATACACGTACCAGGGTTTGCCCGCCTGGATTTCGGATGCGTCGCTCACGATATTTCTTGCCGATGGGCCGATAGAAAGCCGCCAGCTTAACCCGCCTGCTGGAACGCTCGCAGCCCTTTGAATGCCTGCTGGCGGATCTTGTTCTGCAGCAAGGGCGACCAACCGAGCAACAGGCCGGGCATGCCCAGCGCCTGCCGTGACCAACGCCACAGGTCGAAGCTGTCGTCGTGCTGGCAGATCAAGCCGTCGCGGATGACGAACCGCGCCTGGATGTCATTGACCACGGTGCGTCCGGTCTGGCTGAACAGGTAGGTCGCTACCCAATGCGCGCAACCGCTTTGGGCATCGGCTCGGACCTGATCGAAGGTCAGCGAGAAGTCCTTGGCACGCCGGGTGAGCAGGCGCCACATGTCGCCGGCGTCCTGACCACGCAACGTACCGAACACCGGATCGCTGAAGACGATATCGTCGCTGTAGCAAGCCACCATCGCTTCGGCATCCAGACGCTGGAAGGCCTCGTAGAAGCGGGTAATCAAATCGCGGTTGGCGTCGTTCATGGGACGGGTCCATCCTGGGGCGGAAAAAGCTGAAAGATAGTCCGCGCCGTGGGGGTCTGTACATCCCATGCAGTCGTCAAAGCTTCTCGCTGGTCACCTGCACATGCAACGCCCGCCCCGCGCCCAGCCCGGACACGATCGCGGCCACGCCCAGCACGGCGAAGATCCAGCCCACTGCCGTCCATCCACCGGTCAGGTCATGCACCAGGCCCACTGCGAACGGCCCCATCGAAGCCAGGGTGTAGCCAACGCCCTGGGCCATGCTCGACAGGTTGGCAGCGACATGGGCATCGCTGGAACGCAACACGATCAAGGTCAGGGCCAAGGCGAAGGTCCCGCCCTGCCCTATGCCAAGCACCACGGCCCAGCCCCACAGACCAGACAGCGGGGCGTACAGGCACCCGAACAGCCCGGCGAGGGTGGTCAGCATCACCACCACGATCGCCAACCGCTGATCCTTGCCCCGGGTGGCCAACCAGGGTGCAGCCAGCGAGCTGGCCAACTGCACGATCACCGACCCGGACAGCACCAACCCCGCCTGGGTCGGGCTCAGGCCCCTGCCGATGAGAATCGAAGGCAACCAACCGAAGACGATATACGCCAGCGAAGACTGCAAACCCATGTACAGGGTGACCTGCCAAGCCAGCCGGTCGCGCCACAGCCCCCGCACACGGTAGGCCGCCTTGTGCGCACCATGCCCCTGGCGGACCTGGGGCAACCAGGCCAGCATCGCCAGGATCGCCGGCACCACCCAGAACCCCAGGCCCAGGGCCCAGCTGTCGCCAAAGTGCTGGGTCAGCGGCACCGTGCTTCCTGCGGCCATGGCGGCACCGAGACACAAGGCCATGGTGTAGACGCCGGTCAGGGCCCCGGCGTGGCGTGGAAAGTCACGTTTGACGATGCCCGGCAACAACACGCCGATGATGCCGATGCTGGCACCTGCCAGCAGGCTGCCGAGAAACACCCCAAGGGCGCCCAGATTACTGCGCAGGGCAATACCCAACGCCAGGGTGGCGAGGATCCCGAAGATCACCCGCTCACTGCCAAAGCGCCTGGCCAGGAGCGGTGCCAACGGCGCGGCGAGCCCCAGGCACAATACTGGCAAGGTGGTCAGCAGGCCAGCCAGCGAGGCACTCAGGCCCAATGCCTCGGACACCTGGCCGAGCACCGGGGCCATGCTCGACAGCGCCGGGCGCAGGTTCAGCGCCACCAGGACCAGGCCCAACAGCAGCAACCATGGCCGCCGAGGTGCCAACGGCTGCTGCACCTGTGCATCGTCGGCTTCGGCGTCGATGAGCAGTTCTTCGATCGGTCGTTCGTGTGCAGCCGCACGCTGGGCGCGGCCCATTGATTCAGTCATGGCCTTCTCGTTGTCAGGATTCGATGAGTGCCCGGCTCAGGCGCTTGGCCCGTTCGGGGTCGCGTTGCTCGATGGCATCGAGGATCTGTCCGTGCAGGTCGAAGGTCGCCTGACAGCGCGGCACGGCGCTCAGGTTGTCCTGGACCGCTGCGGCGACGACACCCGAAAAGTACCGGTAGAGCTCACTTAACGCAGGGTTGTGGGCGGCATCGATCAACTGTTGGTGAAAGACCATGTCGCAGGCGATATAGGTATCCAGATCGCCATGGAAATGCTCGGCGCTGCCTGCCAGCGAAGCACGCAGCGCTTCGAGGTCTTGCTCGGTGCGACGCAGCGCGGCCAGGCCGATCGCCTCGGCTTCGAGGATATGGCGGGTTTCACGGGCCTGCTCAGCTGTACAGCGGGACATGGCCTGCACCGCCTGCAAAGGGTCCTGGGCAGTGCGCAGATAACTGCCGTCGCCCTGGCGGATCTCGACCAGGCCACTGAAGGCCAGCACGCGCATGGCCTCGCGCACCGTATTGCGGCTGATCCCCAGTTCCACCGCCAGCTCGGGTTCGGTGGGCAGACGCTGACCTACGTGCCAATCGCCCTGAAGGATGCGCTGGCGCATGCGGTCCACGGCCAGCTCGACCAAGGAGCGCTTGGGTAATTCCATACTCATCACATTCAACCAATCATCCGATGTTTAACTGCGCGTCAGTGAACCACGAGATGGACCAGGACACAACTCCCAGACCTGCGAATAGGCCGCTGAAACCGCCCCAGGCAGTCTGGCGTCGAGTGTAGCGAGCGGCCAGACCATCCCCCGCAACGGGCAGGCTGGCCACACCCTGAGGGTTCAACATGAGCAGGACACCAACATGATTCCTAAAACCTTGTACATCGGTATCGATGGCGTCGATCACAGCCGTTTCGAGAAATTCTTCGGTACGCCGAGTCATTGGCACTATCACAAGGCCTACACCGGGGGCATCGTCGGCGAAGAAACGCAAGTCGGCACCTGGAGCGGCCCCGGCTGGGCCACGGCACTGACAGGCGTCTGGGCCAACAAGCACCTCATCACCGGTAATAGCGACTCACAACGCGCCAACCCGCTCTACCCTTGCATATTGCGCCACATGAAGGACTACAACCGGGAGCTGAACATCACCAGCACGGTGACCTGGTTACCGATCCACGATTTCTTTGCCAATCAGCTCAGCGACATCGACGTTGCAAGCTTCGAGAAAGATGACGCAGGCGCAGTCAGGCATGTGAAATCGCACATTGAAAGCGGCGCAGATATCAATTTCCTGCAACTGAGCGATCCAGACTACGCCGGCCATAGCTATGGCTACGGCGCCCGCTACGAAGAATCTCTGGTCACCGCATTCGCCCAGATCGAGGAGCTACGCAACGCCGTCGAGGAACGTCAGCGCGTACATCCGGAGGAACAATGGTTGATCGTGCTGACGACCGACCATGGGCGCGCCGGCAATGGTCATGGCCACGGCGGCCACAGCATCGCCGAGAAGACCGTCTTCACTGCCACCAATCTTGCACCCAACGCCGAGTTGACAGACCCTGTGACGATTCCAGGACTGAATGCGCTCTACAGTCATGCAGCTCATACTTCCATCGTGCCGACCATCCTCCGTCATATGGGAGCGCTGCAGCAGATTGAAACATGGCGTCTGGACTCCATCCCGTTCATCGGTGACCTTGGCGTTCGCAAGCCCCGGCTGGATAAGCGAAACAAAACGCTGACATGGCATTCGGATAACACCGGCAACGTCGGTATCTATAAGAACCAAACGTTCAAAGCCTATCAGCGTAGCGATGCCCAGCAGTGGGAAGATGATGCAGTGGCCGCACCGGGCAACGCTTTCTCGATCTTGCAGAATGCCACCCAGTCTCCAGTCGGCGCCCCCTACATTCGGTCAGTACTGGACTGGGGAAGTGACAAGCTCATGTTCTTCTTCGATCACGGCAACTACAGCTGTTACGACTTGACCAAGGACAGGATGGAGCCTGGCTATCCAAGGGCAATCACACCGAGCAACTGGCCAGGGCTCGCCGCCTACCAATCCAGCATCGTCGCTTCGTTCAAATGGGATGCGGAGAATGTCATGTTCTTCCTGAACGATGGCAGTTACATCAAGTACAACCGGCCCACCGGCGACATGTCCGGTTATCCACGCCCCATTCGCAACAGTAACTGGCCAGGCCTGGAGCCCTATGCAAAGCGAATAAAAACCGCTGTGCGCTGGAAGCGGGACAAGGTTTTCATCTTCCTGAACGACAACCGCTACCTGCGCTATGACGTGAAGGCAGACAGAATGGATGCGGGTTATCCATTGCAAGTCAGTAACAATCTATGGCCAGGCGTTGCACCGCACAAGGACAAGATCGTCGCGGCCGTGAGGAACGGCGAGACGAACTCCGCATTCTTCTTTCTTGATGACATGACCTATCTGAAATACGACATGGATAAAGACGGGGTTTCCGACCTCTATCCGGTCAAGCTGCCACGTTACTGGCCCGGTCTGTACTGGTGACCGAGGTGGCGGCTGGATGACCATGCTCATCGGCGCCTGCGCCGATGAGCATGAGGTCATGTCAGCGCATGATCAGTTCAATGCATCGAGCAGTGCCTGGTTCATATCAGGCGTTCCGATGGTGATGCGCAGGAACTGAGCGATCCGCGCTTGTTTGAAATGCCGCACGATCACGCCCTGCTCACGCAGGCGGGCCGCCAGCTGAGCGGCGTCCTGCTGGGGATGCCGAGCGAAGATGAAGTTGGCGGCCGATGGCAGCACCTCGAAGCCCTTGGCCACCAGCTGCTCGACCAGGGTTTCGCGGCTGTCGATGACCTTGCGGCAAGTCGCTTCGAAATAGGCGCGATCCTCGAAGGCTGCCGCAGCGCCGACAATTGCCATGCGATCGAGTGGGTAGGAGTTGAAGCTGTTCTTGATCCTTTCCAGCGCCTCGATCAGCTCCGGGTGGCCGACTGCCAAGCCCACCCGCAGGCCCGCCAGCGAACGGGACTTGGACAGGGTCTGGACCACCAGCAGATTGTCATAGCGCGACACCAGACCGATCGCCGTTTCGCCACCGAAATCGATGTAGGCCTCATCCACCACCACCACCGAATCGCGGTTGGCTTGCAGCAACTGCTCGATGGCCTGCAATGGCAGCAGGCAGCCGGTCGGCGCGTTGGGGTTGGGGAAGATGATGCCGGCGTTGGGCTTGGCGTAGTCTTCGACACGGATCTGGAACTGCTCGTCCAACGCCACCTGCTCGAACGGGATGCCATACAGGCCGCAATACACCGGGTAGAAGCTGTAGCTGATGTCTGGGAACAGCAGCGGCCCCCCGTGTTGAAACAGGCCATGGAAGATGTGCGCGAGCACCTCGTCCGAGCCATTGCCGACGAACACCTGTTGCGGCGTCACGCCGTAGTAGTCGGCCACCGCCTGCTTGAGGCGCTCGCCGTTCGGGTCCGGATACAGCCGCAGGTTATCGTCGAGCTCGCCGCGCATGGCTTCCAGCGCCTTGGGCGACGGGCCATAGGGGTTCTCGTTGGTGTTGAGCTTGACCAGACGGGCCAGCTTGGGTTGCTCGCCCGGTACGTAAGGCACCAGGTCCTTGACGAAGGGGCTCCAGAAACGGCTCATGTTCAGTTCCCCTTGTCTTGGGTCAGGATGCGGTATTCGGCGCTGCGGGCGTGGGCGGTCAACGATTCGCCCCGGGCCAGGACCGAAGCGGTGTGGCCCAGTTCGGATGCGCCCTGCTCGGAGCAGAAGATGATCGACGAACGCTTCTGGAAGTCATACACCCCCAGCGGCGAGGAGAAACGCGCGGTACCGGAGGTCGGCAGCACGTGATTGGGGCCGGCGCAGTAATCGCCCAGCGCCTCGCTGGTGTGGCGGCCCATGAAGATCGCGCCGGCATGGCGAATCTGCGGCAGCCAGGCCTGCGGATCGGCCACCGACAGCTCCAGATGCTCGGGAGCGATGCGGTTGGCCACTTCGATGGCCTGCTGCATATCCCGCACCTGGATCAGCGCGCCACGGCCATTGATCGATTTTTCGATGATCTCGGCGCGCTCCATGGTCGGCAGCAACTTGTCGATGCTGGCGGCAACGCGATCGAGGAAAGCGGCGTCAGGGCTGACCAGGATGGCCTGGGCGTCCTCATCGTGTTCGGCCTGGGAGAACAGGTCCATGGCGATCCAGTCCGGGTCGGTCTGGCCATCACACACCACGAGAATTTCCGACGGGCCGGCGATCATGTCGATGCCGACCTGGCCGAACACATGGCGCTTGGCAGTGGCCACGTAGATATTGCCGGGGCCGACGATCTTGTCCACCTGCGGCACGCTCTCGGTGCCATAGGCCAGCGCTGCGACGGCCTGCGCCCCGCCGATGGTGAACACCCGGTCGACACCGGCGATGCAGGCGGCAGCCAGCACCAGCTCATTGACCTCGCCACGCGGGGTGGGGACCACCATCACGACCTCACCGACACCGGCAACCTTGGCCGGGATGGCGTTCATCAGCACCGACGATGGATAGGAAGCCTTGCCACCTGGCACATACAAGCCGGCACGGTCCAACGGCGTGACCTTCTGGCCGAGCACGGTGCCGTCGGCCTCGGTGTATTGCCAGGAGTCCTGCTTCTGCCGCTCGTGATACACCCGCACGCGCTCTGCGGCCTTTTCCAGGGCCTCGCGCTGAACCGGCGTGATGCGCGTCAGTGCCAGTTCGAGGCGTTCGCGACCTAGGATCAGGTCATCGATCGAAGCGGCTTCGAGGCCATCGAAACGCTGGGTGAACTCGACCAGAGCCGCATCGCCGCGCTCGCGGACGGCCTTGATGATGTCCAGCACACGCTGATTGACCGCATCATCGGACACACTTTCCCAGCTCAGCAGATGATCCAGATGTCGGGCGAAATCCGGATCAGCGGCGTTGAGACGGGCAATTGCAGTGGACACGGTCATGGCGAGGGCCTCGATGATTAGCGAATGCTCAGGCGCCCTAGGCTACCAGTCCATCCGCGCGGGCACCCGAGAAAAATGGCTATGACGCGGATAGACGGGCGCGACGACAGAGGTCGCGCACAGAAGGTAGAGCGTCAGCCGCGGTGTCGCGATTCGACCGCTTCGCGCAAGGTGTCGATCAGGCTCTGGATGCGGGCGTGCTGCATCTTCATCGAAGCCTTGTTGACCACCAGACGCGAGCTGATCGTGGCGATCAGTTCCTGGGGCTCCAAGCCGTTGGCACGCAGGGTGTTGCCGGTATCGACGACGTCGATGATCTTGTCGGCGAGGTTGATCAGCGGTGCCAGCTCCATGGAGCCGTACAGCTTGATGATGTCGACCTGACGGCCCTGCTCGGCGTAATAGCGTTTGGCGACGTTGACGAACTTGGTGGCCACCCGCAGGCGCCCCTTGGGCTCCGGCGCGCCGACTACCCCGGCGGTCATCAGCTTGCAACGGGCGATCTGCAGGTCCAGAGGCTCGTACAAGCCCTGGCCGCCGTACTCCATCAGCACGTCCTTGCCGGCAACGCCAAGGTCGGCGGCACCATGCTCGACATAGGTCGGCACGTCGGTGGCACGCACGATCAGCAGGCGCACGTCATCCTGCGTGGTGGGGATGATCAGCTTGCGGCTCTTGTCCGGATTCTCGGTCGGCACGATGCCGGCTTCGGCCAGCAATGGCAGGGTATCGTCGAGGATGCGGCCTTTGGAAAGCGCGATGGTCAACATTGGAACGTCGGTCCTTAAGCGGCTACAGCCGGCCGGGTACAGGCCCGACCGTATTCAATTCGTGTGTGGGAGCGGGCCAGCCCGCTCGCACACTTTGCGCCAGCGGGCGACTAGCCCGGTACGCGGCGGATCTTCGCGCCGAGCATCTGCAGTTTCTCTTCGATGCATTCGTAGCCACGGTCGATGTGGTAGATGCGATCGATCAGGGTATCGCCATCTGCAACCAGGGCCGACAGCACCAGGCTGGCCGAGGCCCGCAGGTCGGTAGCCATGACGGGTGCACCCTTGAGCGCCGGGACACCAGTGACGATGGCGGTATTGCCCTCGACCTGGATCTGCGCGCCCATGCGGTGCATCTCGTAGACGTGCATGAAGCGGTTCTCGAAGATAGTCTCGATCACCGCGCCAGTACCTTCAGCGATGGCGTTGAGCGAGATGAACTGCGCCTGCATGTCGGTCGGGAATGCCGGGTACGGAGCGGTACGCAGGTTGACGGCCTTGGGACGCTTGCCGTGCATGTCCAGCTCGATCCAGTCTTCGCCGGTAGTGATGTCGGCGCCGGCTTCCTTGAGCTTTTCCAGTACCGCTTCGAGGATGGTCGGATCAGTGTCCTTGACCTTGACGCGACCGCCGGTGACGGCAGCGGCGACCAGGTAAGTACCGGTCTCGATACGGTCCGGCATGACGCGGTAGTTGGCCGAATCCAGACGCTCGACGCCATCGATGACGATGGTGTCGGTGCCGGCGCCCTGTACCTTGCCGCCCATGGCATTGATGAAGTTGGCCAGATCGACCACTTCAGGCTCGCGGGCGGCGTTCTGCAGCACGCTGCGACCTTTGGCCAGAGCCGCTGCCATCATGATGTTCTCGGTACCGGTCACACTGACGGTATCGAAGAAGAAGTGCGCGCCACGCAGGCCACCTTCAGGCGACTTGGCCTTGATGTAGCCACCTTCGACCTCGATCTTCGCACCCATGGCCTCGAGGCCGCGGATGTGCAGGTCGACGGGGCGCGAGCCGATGGCGCAACCGCCTGGCAGGGCCACTTCGGCCTCGCCGAAACGGGCGACCATCGGGCCCAGCACGAGGATCGAGGCGCGCATGGTCTTGACCAGCTCGTAGGGTGCGACCAGGGTCTTGATGGTGCGTGGGTCGATTTCCACCGCGAGCTTTTCGTCGATCACAGGCTCGATGCCCATGCGACCGAACAACTCGATCATGGTGGTGATGTCATGCAGGTGTGGCAGGTTGCCCACGGTGACCGGGCCATCGGCCAACAAGGTCGCCGCCAGGATCGGCAGGGCCGCGTTTTTCGCGCCCGAAATGCGGATCTCGCCGTCGAGACGCGCGCCGCCAGTGATAATCAGTTTGTCCATTGGAGTCTCGCCGCCAAGTTGGCTCAGGTGCGCTCAGCCCAGGCTGCGCTGCTGAAAAATTTCATGGTTACCGCATGGATGCTGCCATCGGCGATCCAGGGATTCAGGTGAGCATAGATCGCCTGTTGGCGCTTGACCGGGCTCAGGCCGGCCAGCTCGTCGCTGATCACGTTCAATTGGAAGTTGCAGCCTTCGCCTTCAACTTCAACCCGGGATCCCGGCAATTTTTCTTCAAGGAAGCTTTTAACTTCTACGGCCTGCATGCTCAACCTCAATCGGCGCCCGATGCGCACGGGTCGGCCATCATACAAAAAAGCCCCTCGCCTGCGAAGCCCAACAGAGGAGTACGCTGACCGAGGGGCCTTTCACTCGGGCAAGCGGTCAGCTTGCCAATACCTCATCGAGGTCGTAGACCTCGGCGATTTCCCGCATGTCGTCGGGCATGCCGCGCACCTCACAGGCCTTGCCGGCGCCCTGGGCATCACGGATGAACGCCAGCAGCAGCGACAAGCCGACACTGCTGGTCTTGACCACGCCAGAGCAATCGAGCACCAGGCGTGATTCGCGACAGGAGGCGATCAGCCCCTTGCCCTGCTTGCGCAGGGCCGGGCCGCTGCGGTAATCGAGCACCCCGGCCAGGCGCAATACACCTGGCTCGGCCATGCTTACAGCGGCCTCGCTCATTGCACTTCCTTTTCAGGCGAGTTCTCGGCGGTCTGCTTGGCCTTGGCCACCTCGCCAGCCCAACCGTCGATGGTCTTGTCCAAGTCGTTGCCGTTGCGCTGCATGGCATCGGCGAACTGGTCGCGGAACAGCTTGCCGATGTTGATGCCGTTGACGATCACGTTACGGACCTTCCACTCGCCACCGATGTTTTCCAGGGTGTATTGCACAGGGTACACGGCGCCGTTGTTGCCGGTGACTTTCATGCCGACGCTGGCGCGCTTGCCGTCATCGGACTTGGCCGGATCGACGGTGATGCCCTGATTGTTGTACTCGAGCAAGGCGTTGCCGTAGAACTGCATCAGGCTGCGCTTGAAGTTTTCCTGGAAGCGCTGCATCTGTGCGGGCGTAGCTTTGCGCGAGTATTTGACGGTCATGATGCTGCGCGAAATACCCTCGGCGTCCACTACCGGGCCAAGGATGCGGTTGAGCGCATCGTAGAAGGCGCTGGGGTTGGACTTGTACTGCTCCTTGTTGGCCTTGAGGTCGCCGAGCAGTTCGTTGGTCGTGCTCTGAACCACGTCGTGCGGCGACTGCGCGGCTGCAAAGGTCAGCAGAGGGAAGGCCGCCAGCAGGACCAGCAGGCCACGTCGCAGGATCGAAATCATGGAAACTCCTTAATTAGCCGGTTGCGCTTCTTTCGGTTCCTTGCCCACGGTATTGAGCAGGAACTTGCCAATCAGATCTTCCAGCACCAGCGCAGACTGGGTGTCATGGATGGTCGAGCCATCCTTGAGCACGTCTTCTTCACCGCCCACGCTGATGCCGATGTACTTCTCGCCAAGCAATCCGGCGGTCAGGATCGAGGCAGTGGAGTCGGTCGGCAGGTTGTCGACCGACTTGTCCAACTGCAGGGTCACCCGACCCGTGTAGGAATCGCGATCCAGATCGATGGCGGTGACCTTGCCGATGGTCACACCGGCCATGGTCACTTTAGCTCTGACCGTCAAACCGGCGATATTGTCGAAGTACGCATAAACTTTGTAGGTATCGCTGCTCGGGCTGGCGGAAAGCCCGCTGACACGCAGGGCCAGCAGCAGCAGCGCCAGGATCCCGGCCAGGAGGAACAGGCCGACACCGATTTCCAGGGTGCGGTTTTGCATCAGAAATCTCCAAACATCAAGGCGGTCAGAATAAAGTCCAGACCCAGTACCGCCAACGAGGCGTAGACCACGGTCTTGGTGGTGGCACGGCTGATCCCCTCGGAGGTGGGCTCACAGTCATACCCCTGGAACACGGCGATCCAGGTGGTGACGAAGGCGAACACCAGGCTCTTGATCAGCCCGTTGAGCACGTCGTCGGTAAAGGACACACTGTTCTGCATGTTGGCCCAGAACGAGCCTTCGTAGACGCCCAGCCAGTCGACCGCGACCCACGAACCACCCCAGATGCCGACCACGCTGAAGATCAGCGCCAGCAGCGGCAGCGAGATGAAACCGGCCCACAGGCGTGGTGCGACGATGTACTTGAGCGGGTCGACGCCGATCATCTCGAGGCTCGACAGCTGCTCGGTGGACTTCATGTTGCCGATCTCGGCGGTCAGCGCCGAGCCTGCACGGCCAGCGAACAGCAGCGCGGTGACCACCGGTCCGAGCTCGCGCAGCAGGGTCAGTGCAACCATTTGCCCCACCGCCTGCTCCGACCCGTACTTGGTCAGAATGTTATAGCCCTGCAGCGCCAGCACCATGCCGATGAACACGCCGGAAACGACGATGATCGCCAGCGACAGCACGCCCACTGAATACAGCTGTTTGGTCAGTAGCTGGAAGCCACCGCCGATTCCACCCCGGCCAAACAGCGCATGGAACAGGAACAGGCCGGAGCGCCCCAGGACCGCCAGCACGTCGATCGCCGAGCGACCGAACAGGCGGATACGTTCGAGTAAGGATTTCTTGCGCATCACCGCGCTCCCAGCAGGTCGGCGCGGTAATCAGGCGCAGGGAAGTGGAATGGCACCGGACCGTCCGGGTCGCCCTTCATGAACTGGCGGATACGCGGATTGTCCGAGCCCATCAGCTCGTCGGGCGTGCCTTGACCGAGCACCTGACCATCACCGACCACGTAGATGTAGTCGGCGATGCTGGCGGTTTCGGCCAGGTCGTGCGACACCACGATGCTGGTGATGCCCAGGGCATCGTTGAGCAGGCGGATCAGACGCACCAGCACGCCCATGGCGATTGGGTCCTGGCCGACGAACGGCTCGTCGTACATGAGGATCTGTGGGTCCAGGGCGATCGCCCGGGCCAACGCCACACGACGCTTCATACCGCCGGAGAGTTCGTCGGGCATCAGGTCGATGGCACCGCGCAGGCCCACCGCCTGGAGCTTCATCAGGACGATGTCGCGGATCATTTCGTCCGACAGCTGTGTATGCACCCGCAGCGGAAACGCCACGTTCTCGAACACGTCGAGGTCGGTGAACAGGGCGCCGCTCTGGAATAGCACGCCCATCTGCTTGCGCGCATCGAACAGGTCGCTGCGCGACAGCGCCGGCAGATTCTGCCCGGCCACCCACACCTCGCCGCTCGAGGGGCGCAGCTGCGCGCCCATCAGGCGCAGCAGCGTGGTCTTGCCGCAACCCGACGGCCCCATGATCCCAGTGACCTTGCCACGCGGGATGCGGATGTCGACGTTGCTGAAAATGCTGCGCGAACCGCGCTTGAAGGTGACACCCTTCAACTCGACCGCGTAGGCGCTATCCACACTCATCTAGACTCCTTGCTGATGCAACCTCGTCCTTATGGACGCTGGCCCCCTTCATGAAGGCACACGCATCCCTGACGGGCCGAATAGCGGCGAACTATAGCACCGCTGACCGCCCGTCCCCAAGGCCATCACCGCGCTCGTTCAGCCCGGCGACAGGCAACCCTGTCGCCATGTGACAATCGAATGATGAGGCTTTTGCACATTGCCGCTATAATCGGCGCCTTTTCATCAGGCATTGCTTTTTCGACATGAGCCAATCCAGCGAGCTGATCCAATCCGCCCAGCGTACCCTGCGCCTTGAACTCGAAGCCGTGGAGGGCCTGCTGGCACGTATCGACGCCAGTTTCGTCAAGGCCTGCGAGCTGATCCTGGCGAGCAAGGGCCGGGTCGTCGTGGTCGGGATGGGCAAGTCCGGACACATCGGCAACAAGATCGCCGCCACGCTGGCCAGCACCGGAACCCCGGCATTCTTCGTGCACCCTGCCGAAGCCAGCCACGGCGACATGGGCATGATCACCCGCGACGATGTCATCCTGGCCCTGTCCAACTCCGGCAGCACCGCCGAGATCGTCACCCTGCTGCCGCTGATCAAGCGCCTGGGCATCCAGATGATCAGCCTTACCGGCAACCCCGACTCGCCCCTGGCCCAGGCCGCCGAGGTCAATCTCGATGCCCGCGTCCCGCAGGAGGCCTGCCCGCTGAACCTGGCGCCCACCTCCTCGACCACGGCGGCATTGGTGCTTGGCGACGCCCTCGCCATCGCGCTGCTCGAGGCCCGCGGCTTCACTGCCGAGGATTTCGCCTTCTCGCATCCCGGCGGCGCCCTCGGACGACGCCTGCTGCTCAAGGTCGAGAACGTCATGCACAGCGGCGACGAGCTGCCATCGGTGAAACGTGGCACCCTGCTCAAGGACGCACTCCTTGAAATGTCTCGCAAAGGTTTGGGCATGACCGTGGTCCTCGAAGCAGACGGCAAACTGGCCGGCGTGTTCACCGACGGTGATCTGCGTCGCAGCCTGGACCGCAACATCGACGTGCACACCACCTTGATCGACCAGGTGATGACCGTGCACGGCAAGACCGCCCGCGCCGAAATGCTCGCCGCCGAGGCCCTGAAGATCATGGAAGACCACAAGATTGGCGCGCTGGTGGTGGTCGACCAGGACGACCGCCCGTCCGGCGCCCTGAACATGCACGACCTGCTGCGCGCCGGAGTGATGTAAATGAACCAAGACCTGATGCAACGCGGCAAGGCCATCAAGCTGGCCGTATTCGACGTCGACGGCGTGCTCACCGATGGGCGCCTGTACTTCCTCGAAGATGGCAGCGAATTCAAGACCTTCAACACCCTCGACGGCCAGGGCATCAAGATGCTGATGGCTTCCGGGGTGACCACGGCGATCATCAGCGGACGCAAGACGCCGGTAGTCGAGCGCCGGGCGAAGAACCTCGGCATACCGCACCTGTACCAGGGCCGCGAAGACAAACTGGTGGTGTTGGACGGCCTGCTCGCCGAACTGGGCCTAAGCTATGAGCAGGTCGCCTATCTGGGTGACGACCTGCCTGATCTGCCGGTGATTCGCCGCGTCGGCCTGGGCATGGCGGTAGCCAGCGCCGCACCGTTCGTTCGCCAGCACGCCGACGGCGTGACCCAGGCACGTGGCGGCGAAGGGGCCGCCCGCGAGTTCTGCGAACTGATCATGCAGGCCCAGGGTACCCTGGACGCTGCCAACGCCAACTACCTCTAAGGCTGCCCATGTTCAGCAAGAAAGCCCGAAACATCGCGCTGCTCGGGGTCATCGCCGCCCTGCTGGTGGCCGTCGGCTACTGGAACGTCAGCCCCGAGAGCTTCCTCGACAAGCCGGTGGCACAGGTCGACGAAAGCGCCATCGACTACTATGCGGTCAATGCCCATACCTTGCAGTTCCTGCCCGACGGCAAGCTGCAGTACGAGATGACCGCCGACAAGGTCGAGCACCTCAAGGCCAGCGAGGTCACCCTGGTGACCACACCCGACCTGCACCTGTACCGGGGCACCGCGTACCCTTGGCACGTACAGAGCGTTCGCGCCGAAGTCAATCCGGACGGCACCGAGGTGGAGCTGATCGACAAGGTTCGCGTGGCCCGCACCGACGAAAAGCAGCGCGAAACCATCATTACCAG
Source organism: Pseudomonas putida (assembly GCF_004357765.1). Taxonomy (GTDB): domain Bacteria; phylum Pseudomonadota; class Gammaproteobacteria; order Pseudomonadales; family Pseudomonadaceae; genus Aquipseudomonas; species Aquipseudomonas putida_U. The sequence continues at coordinate 272,715 of NZ_SMTE01000004.1, forward strand.
TTCACGCATGACCGTCTTCCCGCAGAAGCAATATGCGCAGACCGATCAAGCCGTTAGAATCGACGGCGCCGGTGGCACAACTACGGGCAAAGGAATGAAAGCGTATTTGAAAGAAAGCAAGATGGACTTGCTCTCTAACGTAAGAGGACAGTATGAGGCTCGTTAAAACCCTCCCCCTTCTGCTCAGCCTGAGCGCAGCACTGGGAAGCGCGAGCGCCTTCGCCCTGCCTAACGACCGTGACCAGCCGATCCGTATCCAGGCCGACAACGCTCACCTGGACGACAAGCAAGGCGTAGCCACCTACACCGGCGATGTCATCATCACCCAGGGCTCGATGATGATCAAAGGCAACACCGTGACCATCACCCGCGCCCAATCGGGCGACATCGACGTGGTGACCTCGGTGGGCAACCTGGCCTACTTCGAGCAGCAGCAGAGCGCAGCCAAGCCCGACAAGATGAAAGGCTGGGCGGTGACCATCCAGTACCAGGCCCAGAAAGACATCGTGATCCTCACCGACCGCGCCAAGGTCGAGAACGAGGGCAACACCACCGAAGGCGAGAAAATCGTCTACAACACCAAGACCCAGGTGGCGACCGCAGGTCGCGGTGGCAACGTGACCTCTCCGCGCCAACGCATCGACATGGTCATCCAGCCGAAGAAGAAGGCCGAGTAAATGGCAACCCTCAAAGCCCAGCACCTGGCCAAGAGCTACAAGGGCCGACAGGTCGTACGCGACGTCAGCCTGTCCATCGACAGCGGCCAGATCGTCGGCCTGCTAGGCCCCAACGGCGCCGGCAAGACCACCTGCTTCTACATGATCGTCGGCCTGGTCCAGGCCGAACAGGGCCGTGTACTGATCGACAACCTCGACGTCAGCCACCAGCCCATGCACGGTCGAGCTCGCGCCGGCATCGGCTACCTGCCACAGGAGGCCTCGATCTTCCGCAAGCTGTCGGTGGCCGACAACATCATGGCCATTCTCGAGACCCGCAAGGACCTCGACCGTGACGGGCGACGCAAAGAGCTCGAAAGCCTGCTGCAGGAATTCCACATCAGCCACATCCGCGACAACCTCGGCATGAGCCTCTCAGGTGGCGAACGCCGCCGTGTCGAGATCGCCCGCGCCCTGGCCACCGCACCGAAATTCATCCTGCTCGACGAACCGTTCGCAGGGGTCGACCCGATTTCCGTCGGCGACATCAAGCAGATCATCCATCACCTCAAAGCCAAGGGTATCGGTGTACTGATCACCGACCACAACGTCCGTGAGACGCTGGATATCTGCGAGACCGCCTACATCGTCAATGATGGCCAGTTGATCGCCGAAGGCGACGCCGAAACCATCCTGGCCAATGAATTGGTGAAAGAGGTATACCTGGGCCACGAGTTCCGACTCTGACCCGGGCTTGCCTGGGCACTGGTAAACGGGGCTCAAGCTGGCCTAAGTTGTTACAGTGCTCTAGGCAAACGCTACAAATTAAGGCATAAAACTTGCTTGAATTCAGCGCCTCGGCGCCCTGTAGTGGATGGCGCATGCGCGCCGGCGAACAAGGTATTTAGCCCCAGCCATGAAACCATCGCTCGTCCTAAAAATGGGCCAGCAACTGACGATGACCCCGCAGTTGCAACAGGCCATCCGTCTGCTCCAGCTTTCGACCCTGGATCTTCAGCAGGAAATCCAGGAAGCGCTGGAGTCGAACCCGATGCTCGAACGTCAGGAAGACGGCGAAGACTTCGACAACAGCGACCCGATGGCGGACAACGCCGAGAACAAGCCGGTTGCCGAAGCCCAGGACAACAGCTTCCAGGAAACCACGGCCAGTGCCGAGAACCTGGAAGAAGGTGAGTGGAACGAGCGCATCCCCAACGAACTTCCGGTCGACACGGCCTGGGAAGACATCTACCAGACCAGCGCCAGCAGCCTGCCCAGCAACGATGACGACGAGTGGGACTTCACCACTCGCACCTCCGCTGGCGAGAGCCTGCAGAGCCACCTGCTGTGGCAGTTGAACCTGGCGCCGATGTCCGACACCGATCGCCTGATCGCCGTCACCCTCATCGACAGCATCAACGGCCAGGGCTACCTGGAAGACACCCTCGAGGAAATCTGCCAGGGCTTCGACCCCGAACTGGACATCGAACTCGACGAAGTCGAGGCCGTGCTCCACCGCATCCAGCAATTCGAGCCGGCCGGCGTCGGAGCCCGCAACCTGGGCGAATGCCTGCTGCTGCAACTGCGTCAATTACCGAAGAACACGCCATGGATGGCCGAGGCCCAGCGCCTGGTCAGCGACTTCATCGACCTGCTCGGCAGCCGCGACTACAGCCAGTTGATGCGCCGCATGAAGCTCAAGGAAGATGAACTGCGCCAGGTGATCGAGCTGGTGCAGAGCCTCAATCCCCGCCCGGGCTCGCAGATCGAGTCCAGCGAGCCGGAGTACGTGGTGCCGGACGTGATCGTGCGCAAGGACAGCGACCGCTGGCTGGTCGAACTGAACCAGGAAGCCATCCCCCGCCTGCGGGTCAACCCGCAGTATGCAGGCTTCGTACGGCGCGCCGACACCAGCGCCGACAACACCTTCATGCGCAATCAGCTGCAAGAGGCGCGCTGGTTCATCAAGAGCCTGCAGAGCCGCAACGAAACGCTGATGAAGGTCGCGACGCAGATCGTCGAGCACCAGCGCGGCTTCCTCGACCACGGCGACGAGGCGATGAAGCCCCTGGTGCTGCACGACATCGCCGAGGCAGTGGGCATGCATGAATCGACCATTTCCCGGGTGACCACGCAGAAATACATGCACACGCCCCGTGGCATCTACGAACTGAAATACTTTTTCTCCAGCCACGTCAGCACCGCCGAAGGCGGCGAATGCTCGTCCACGGCGATTCGCGCAATCATCAAGAAACTGGTGGCTGCGGAAAATCAGAAAAAGCCATTGAGTGACAGCAAGATCGCTGGTTTACTGGAGGCACAAGGCATCCAGGTAGCCCGTCGCACCGTCGCCAAGTACCGCGAGTCCCTCGGCATCGCACCGTCGAGTGAGCGCAAGCGACTGATGTAGCCCCTGGGTATGCCAACGCGTTTTCGGGGCAGGTGCAATACCTGCCTCCTTATGCACGGGCAATAAAGGAGAAGCTGTATGCAAGTCAATATCAGTGGACAGCATGTAGAAGTCACCCAGCCGCTGCGCGATTACGTGCTTGAAAAGCTCGCCCGCGTGGAGAGTCACTTCGACAAGATCACCAACGTGCAGGTCATCATGAAGGTCGAGAAGCTGCAGCAGAAGGTCGAAGCGACCTTGCAGATTCCCGGCGGCGAAGTGGTTGCCAACGCAGAACACGAAGACATGTATGCAGCGATCGACGCCTTGGCCGACAAGCTCGACCGCCAACTGAAAAAACACAAGGAAAAACAGCAAAGCCTGCTGCAAGGTGCAGCAGCTCGCTGATACCCCTCATCCATGATCCGACTTGAAACCATCCTGACCCCCGGCCGTTCCCTCGTGAACGTGCCGGGTGGCAGTAAGAAGCGCGCCCTGGAAAAGGTCGCCAACCTGATTGCCGAACAAGTACCCGAGCTGGAGATGCAAGACGTCTTCGAAAAGCTCATCGCTCGTGAAAAGCTCGGCTCCACCGGGTTCGGCAATGGCATCGCCATTCCCCATTGCCGGATCGAAGGATGCACTGCCCCCGTCAGCGCTCTGCTGCACCTGGACGCCCCGATCGACTATGACGCCATCGATGGCGCACCGGTCGACCTGTTGTTCGTGCTGTTGGTGCCGGAAGCTGCAACCGATGCCCACCTCGAATTGCTGCGCCAGATCGCCAGCATGCTCGATCGCAAGGAGGTTCGCGATCGCCTGCGTGGCGCCAACAGCAGCGAAGCCTTGTACCAGGTTGTCCTGGACGTACAGAACGAGTCCTGAACATGCGCCTGATCATCGTCAGCGGACGGTCTGGCTCTGGCAAGAGCACCGCCCTCGATGTCCTGGAAGACAACGGTTACTACTGCATCGACAATTTGCCCGCCGGCCTGCTCCCGCAGTTGGCGGAAAATGCCCTGATCAACACCGAGCTTCTGCAACCCAAGGTGGCGGTGTCAATCGATGCACGGAACCTGCCCAGTCATCTGTCGCGCTTCCCAGAGCTGCTCGAAGAAGCCCGTGCCCGTCATATTCAATGCGACGTGCTGTTTCTCGACGCTGACGAAGACACGCTGCTCAAACGCTTTTCCGAGACTCGCCGGCGCCATCCGCTGACCAACGCCAACCGCTCGCTGGCCGAGGCCATCCGCGTCGAAAGCGAGTTGCTGGGACCGATTTCCGACCTGGCCGATCTGAAGATCGACACCACCAGCCTCAACCTGTACCAGTTGCGCGACTCGATCAAGCTGCGCCTGCTCAATCAACCCGAACCCGGTACCGCGTTCCTGGTTGAGTCGTTCGGTTTCAAGCGCGGCATGCCGGTCGATGCCGATCTGGTGTTCGACGTACGCTGCCTGCCTAACCCCTATTGGAAACCGGAACTGCGCGAGCATTCCGGGCTCGAGCAGCCGGTGATCGACTATCTGGCAGCCCAGCCGGATGTCGAAGAGATGTTCAACGATATCGCCGCCTATCTGCTGAAATGGCTGCCACGCTTCGCCGCCAGCAACCGCGCCTATGTCACCATCGCCATAGGCTGCACGGGGGGGCATCACCGCTCGGTATACATCACCGAACGCCTCGGCCAATTGCTGCAGCAATCCCTGAAAAACGTTCAGGTCCGCCACCGCGACCTCTAGCCCACAGGACCCACCGTACAATGCCCGCCCGCGAAATCACCATCATCAACAAACTTGGCCTGCACGCCCGCGCGGCCGCCAAGTTCGTCGGCGTGGCCGGGCGCTACCCCTGCCAGGTCCGGGTCGGTCGCGCACCGGACAAACTGGTGGACGGCAAGAGCATCATGGCCGTGATGATGCTGGCCGCTGGCAAAGGCACCCAGGTGCACCTGCATACCGAAGGCGAGCAGGACGGCGAAGCCATGGACGCGCTCGTGGCATTGATCGAGAACTTCTTCGACGAAGGCGAGTAACTGGCTTGGCGTGGGTGTCCCGGAGTTGCCGAGGTTGCGCGCAGCATGCGCGGCTCCAGATCCAGCCAGGCAATGCCACGAGCCACCAGCAACGCAGTCCCCACTAGCAACAGCAAAGTACCCACCGCCATCCGGAACAGGCGCACGCTGCTGACAGACATCACCTTTGAGCGCATGCCAGTCGGCTCACTTCAAGGCTTCGAGATAGCGGCGTTCCACCTCCGCCCAGTCGATGACGTTGTAGAACGCACCGATGTATTCCGGGCGACGGTTCTGGTACTTGAGGTAATACGCGTGCTCCCAGACATCCAGGCCAAGGATCGGTGTATTGCCGTGCATCAATGGGCTGTCCTGGTTGCCGCTGCTCTCTACCACCAGCGCACGCTGCGGGGTGACGGTCAGCCATGCCCAGCCACTGCCAAAGCGCGACAGCGCGGCCTTGGTGAACGCCTCCTTGAACGCCTCGAAACCGCCCAACTCGGAGTCGATGGCCTGGGCGACCTGGCCTTGCGGCAGCCCACCACCGCGGGGCGACATGACGGTCCAGAACAAACTGTGGTTGGCGTGACCGCCGCCTTGGTTGGTCACTGCGCCTTGCAGATTCGCTGGCAGTTGCTTGACCGCGGCCACCAACTTGTCCACCGGCCAGTCGGCCCACTCGCTGCCTTCGATGGCGGCGTTCAGGTTATTGATATAGGCCTGATGGTGCTTGCTGTGATGAATTTCCATGGTCTGAGCATCGATGTGCGGTTCGAGTGAGTCATAGGCGTAAGGCAGTGCAGGCAAGGTATGAGGCATGTCAGTGAATTCCGTAGGCAGGGTACGAAGCGGTGCATCGGATGACGTTTCTCTTCAGGCCGCTGTGGCGCTTCAGATACCGCCAGCAGTGAGTTTTTCCGGGTCCAGCAGCGCCTGCAGCTGGTCGCGCGACAGATCGGTGTGTTCCAGCGCCACGTCGATGATCGGGCGCCCCTGCTGGTAGGCGGTCTTGGCGATCTCCGCTGCCTTGAGGTAACCGATGATCGGGTTCAGGGCCGTGACCAGAATCGGGTTGCGCGCCAGGGCCTCCTTGAGCTTGCCTTCGTTGACCTTGAAGCTGGCGATGGCCTTGTCGGCCAGCAGACGGCTGGCATTGGCCATCAGCTCGATGCTTTCCAGCAGATTGCGTGCGATCACCGGCAGCATCACGTTCAACTCGAAGTTGCCTGACTGCCCGGCCACGGCGATGGTGGCGTCGTTGCCGATCACCTGAGCGGCGACCATGGCGGTGGCCTCGGGAATCACCGGATTGACCTTGCCCGGCATGATCGACGAACCTGGCTGCAGGCCCTGCAACTCGATCTCGCCCAACCCGGCCAGGGGGCCGGAGTTCATCCAGCGCAGGTCATTGGCGATCTTCATGAGCGCCACTGCGGTGGTCTTGAGCTGGCCCGACAACGCCACGGCGGTATCTTGGGAGCCGATCAGGGCAAACAGATTTTGCCCTGGGGTGAACTCGATCTGAGTGAGGCTACTGAGCTGGCGGGAGAAGCCCGCAGCGAACTGCGGGTAGGCGTTGATCCCGGTGCCTACGGCAGTGCCGCCCTGAGCCAGGGACTGAAGGCTCGGCAGGGTCGCTTCGATGTGCGCCTTGGCGGCGCCGAGCTGCGCAGCCCAGCCGTCTAGCACCTGGCTCATGCGCACCGGCATGGCATCCATCAGGTGGGTACGGCCAGTCTTGACGTAATGATGCACTTGTGCGGACTTGACCTGGATCACCTGCACCAGGTGTTCCAGCGCAGGGAGCAGCTGTTCGTGCAACGCCAGTGCAGCGCTGGCGTGAATGGTGGTGGGGATGATGTCATTGCTGCTTTGGCCACAGTTGACGTGGTCGTTGGCATTGACCGGTTCACCGAGCACACGGCTGGCCAGGGTAGCGATCACCTCGTTGGCATTCATGTTGGAACTGGTGCCGGAGCCTGTCTGGAAAACATCCACCGGGAAATGCTGGATGAAATCCCCTGCCAGCAACTGCTCGACGGCACTGACGATGGCCTGGCCCTGAGCAGGCGTCAGTTGCTCCAGCTCGACGTTGGTCTTGGCCGCAGCCGCCTTGGCCAGCAACAGCGCGCGAATGAACTGGGCCGGCATGCGCTGGCCACTGATCGGGAAGTTATTCACCGCACGCTGGGTCTGCGCACCGTACAGGGCCTGGGCCGGCACCTGCAGCTCGCCCATGCTGTCACGTTCGATTCGGGTGTCAGTCATCATCAAGTCCTTGCATCAGATCATCGGGGGAAATCGAAGGCAGCAGCACGCAGTTGGCCAGTTGCAAGGCGTAAGGCTGCCAACGCTGGTTCTGTTCCTGGCGATCGAGGTTGCGCAACTGCAGCAATGGGCGCCAGGCCTGATCCAGGCACAGGCAGCGCCAATGCCAGGGCAGCATGCGGTCACAGGCGGTATCGAGGAGCAGGCGGAAAGAGGTCAATGCCACCGTCCATGGCGAAGTCTGGGTGCAGCACACCAGATAACGACCTTCGGCCAGGTAGTGCTCGATCAGGCGTGGCTCGTCGGGCTCGAGGGCGCAGCGGATGCGTCGGCTGAGCCAGCGCCAGTTTTCCAGGTAGGGCAGTTCGTGGAGGACGGTTTTCATGAAGATCATCGCCGAAAGCAGGTAATGATATTCATTATTAATTGATAAATAGAATCACTTCAACAAGAAACTGATGAAAGAAAAACCCGGCGCGGTGGCCGGGTCTCTGGAGTATTGAAGATATCTGGAAAATGCCTGGTGCCTGCACAGGCCGTGGATCAACTACCCGCGACAGTCATCCGCTCGATCAGCACAGAACCCGTATGGATGTTGCTGCGTGTCTCAAGATCGCTGCCAATTGCCACGATTTGCTGGAACATGTCCTTCATATTGCCGGCGATGGTCACTTCCTGCACGGCATGCTGAATCTCGCCGTTCTCGATCCAGAAGCCCGCCGCACCTCGGGAGTAGTCCCCCGTCACCATGTTCAAACCGTGCCCCATCAGCTCGGTCACCAGCAGGCCGCGTCCCATCCGCCGAATCAAAGCTGCCTGATCCTCGACGCCATGGCTGACATAAAGATTATGCACACCACCGGAGTTGGCCGTGCTCGGCAGCCCCAACTTACGCCCGGAGTAGGTGCCGAGCAGGTACGACACCAGCTCGCCCTTGTCGACGAACGGTTTGGCATAGGTCGCCAGGCCGTCGCCATCGAATGCGGCGCTCCCCAGGGCCCGGGGAATATGCGGGCGCTCGTCGAGCGACAACCAGGATGGGAACAGGCGTTGCCCGATCGCCCCTTCGAGGAAGGATGACTTGCGGTACAGGTTGCCGCCGGAGATCGCCGACAGGAAACTGCCGAACAAGCCACCGGCAAGCTCTGCGGAGAACAGCACCGGTACCTCGCAGGTCGGCACCGGACGCGCACCCAGGCGGCTGGCCGCGCGGTGCGCGGCGCGCCGGCCAATGCTGCGTGGGTCTGCCAACAGGTTGCCCTGGCGGTTGACGTCGTACCAGTAGTCGCGCTGCATCTGCCCCTCGCCTTCGGCGATCATCACGCAGCTGAGGCTATGTCGGGTCGAGGCGTAGCTGCCGATGAAGCCGTGGCTGTTGCCATATACCCGGCAACCTTGGTGAGTGTTGAGTGTGGTGCCGTCGGCGTTGAGGATGCGCGGGTCTGCATCGAACGCTGCAGCCTCGCACTCCAGGGCCATCTCGATGGCCTTCTCAGGCTCCAGTGCCCAGTCATGATAAAGATCGAGGTCCGGAATTTCCCGGGCCATCAACGCCGCATCGGCCAGGCCGGCGCATTCATCCTCGGAGGTGTGCTTGGCAATGGCCAGAGCAGCGGCAACGGTTTCGCGGATCGCCTCCGGACCACTTGCCGAGGTACTCGCCGAGCCTTTGCGCTGGCCGACGTACAAGGTGATGCCAAAACCCTGGTCACGGTTGAACTCGACCGTCTCCACCTCGCGCTGACGCACGCTGGTGGACAGGCCCTGCTCCAACGATACCGCCACCTCACAAGCGCTGGCGCCCTGGCGGCGCGCCTCGGCGACGATTGCCTCGACCTGCTCCTGCAATGCTGGCAGGTCCTTGGGGCCTACGCTCTGGACTGCACTCATGGTTTTCTCCACTCAAATTCTTCGTTCGGCAAAGGTCATTCTACGACCGGGCCGGACAAGCGGCCCCCGGCTGGTTATCATGGCGGCAATTTCTATGCTTTGTACGAAAAGTGCCTGCGCGACGACCATGCTGCGTTGAAAACAGGCTCGGAATGCTCATTTACAACCTGTAAACTCCGCTTCCTCGCCTGTTTTCGCCTTGCCTGCTCGCCGCTCGGCGACTTTTCATAAAAACCCAAGCGGACTGCCACCATGGTTGATTCATACGACGACGCCTTCGACGGCGAAAAAAGCAAAACCCAGATCAAGCGCGAGCTGCATGCCCTGGTCGAACTCGGCGAGCGCCTCACCACGCTCAAGGCCGATACACTGGCGCGACTGCCGCTGACCGACGAACTGCGCAAGGCCCTTGACGAAGCCTCCAAGCACACCGCCCACGGCGCACGCAAGCGGCACATGTCGTTCGTCGGCAAGCTGATGCGTGTCCAGGACCTGGACGCCATCCATGCCGTGCTGGAGCAGATCGACAGCTCCACACGCCAGTACAACGAGCGCTTCCACGGCCTCGAGCGCTGGCGCGACCGACTGATCGACGGTAACGACGAAGACCTCGAACGTTTCGTCAACGAGTACCCCGACACCGATCGCCAGCAGCTACGCTCGTTGATCCGCCATGCCCAGCACGAAAAGGCGCGCAACAAACCGCCTGCCGCTGCGCGCAAGGTGTTCAAGTACATCCGCGAACTCGACGAACTGCAGCGCGGTCTGCGCTGATCGCCGGGGTGCCCGTGGAGGCAGCCACACCTGCTTCCACATAGGCGCGCCGGGTCATCAAGCCCCCGTCCCACCCACGGTGATCGCATCCAGTTTCAAGGTTGGCTGCCCGACGCCCACCGGCACCGACTGCCCATCCTTGCCGCACGTCCCCACGCCGCTGTCCAGGGCCAGATCGTTACCGACCATCGATACCCGACTCATGGCCTCGGGGCCGTTGCCGATCAGCGTCGCGCCCTTGACCGGCGCAGTGATCTTGCCGTCCTCGATCAGGTACGCCTCGCTGGTGGAGAACACGAATTTGCCACTGGTGATGTCGACCTGCCCGCCGCCGAGGTTGGCGCAGTAGATGCCCTTCTTCACCGAGGCGATGATCTCCTGCGGGTCGCTTTCGCCGGCACGCATGTAGGTGTTGGTCATGCGTGGCATCGGCAGATGCGCATAGGACTCCCGGCGGCCGTTGCCGGTAACCGCCATGCCCATCAGGCGGGCATTGAGCTTGTCCTGCATGTAGCCCTTGAGGATGCCGTTCTCGATCAGCGTGGTGCATTCGGTCGGGGTGCCTTCGTCATCGACGCTGAGCGATCCACGGCGGCCTTCGAGGGTGCCGTCATCGACGATGGTGCATAGGCTCGAAGCGACTTTCTCGCCGATCCGACCACTGAACGCCGAGCTCCCCTTGCGGTTGAAATCACCTTCCAGGCCATGGCCCACTGCTTCGTGCAACAGCACACCGGACCAGCCAGAGCCCAATACCACTGGCAGGGTGCCAGCGGGAGCGGGAATCGCTTCGAGATTGACCAGGGCCTGACGCAGGGCCTCGCGGGCATAGCCCATGACCCGTTCCTCGGTGAAGAAGCGGTAGTCGGTACGCCCGCCGCCGCCCTGCCCACCACGCTCACGCCGGCCGTTCTGCTCGACGATGACGCTCACGTTGAAACGCACCAGAGGCCGCACATCGGCGGCCAGGCTGCCATCGGCGGCAGCGATCAGAATCCGCTCCCAGACCCCGGCCATGCTCACGCTGACTTGCTGGATGCGTGGATCCAGGGCTCGGGTCGCTGCGTCGACGCGCTTGAGCAGCTCGACCTTTTCGGCGCGGCTGAGCACCTCCAGCGGATTGTCCGCCCCATACAGGGCCGGTACGTCCTGGGTGCGAAACGCCTGGACCTTGCCGTTCTGACCGGCACGCGAAATCGATCGGGCGGCACGGGCCGCGGACGTCAGCGCTTCGAGATTGATGGCGTTGCTGTAGGCAAAGCCAGTCTTCTCGCCAGACTGGGCCCTTACACCCACGCCCTGGTCGAGGTTGAAGCTACCTTCCTTGACGATGCCGTCTTCCAGCGCCCAGGTCTCGGAGACCTGGCCTTGGAAATACAGATCGGCAGCGTCGATACCGGGGCCGGCCAGCTCGCCCAGCACAGCCTGCAGGCTGTCCAGGGTCAGCCCGCCGGGGGCCAGGAGCTGCTCGCTGACGGTGGATAACATCTGGCTCATATTCACTCCGCGGTGTGCGCAGGCCGCAATGCGTCCTGCGAGAAAAAGCGCCGGTGCGAAACCACCGGCATGCGCGTCCGTATGGACGCCTGTTCATCGATGTCGCGCTCGACCAGCAATACCGCTTCGCCTTGCGCCCGTTCAGCAACGATCCGCCCCCAGGGGTCGACGATCGCCGCGTGGCCATGGGTTTCCCGTGGCCCTGGATGGATACCGCCCTGGGCAGCGGCCAGCACGTAGCACTGGGTCTCGATGGCCCGTGCGCGGATCAGCACTTCCCAGTGCGCCGCTCCGGTCACGGCAGTGAACGCGGCCGGAGCGGTGATCAATTCTGCTCCGGCAGCGCGCAAGGCGCTGTAAAGCTCCGGAAAACGCAGGTCATAGCAGACACTCAAGCCGAGCCGCCCGACGGGTGTGTCAGCGACCACTACCTGGGAGCCGTGGGCATAGTCGTCGGACTCACGATAACGACCCCGCTGATCGGCCACGTCCACATCGAACAGGTGCAGCTTGTCATAGCGCGCCGCAATCTCGCCATGCTCGTCGATCAGCAGGGAGCAGGCGTGGGCCTTGGCCGTTGGTTGACCCTGCGGTGGTAGCGGCAAGGTACCACCGACTATCCATAACCTGAGGTCGCGGGCAGTGCGTTTCAACCAGGGCAGGATCGGTCCATCGCCCGAAGCCTCGGCGCGACCAATGGCGGCGGCATCATGCCGCCCCATGGCCGCGAAATTTTCCGGCAGCACGGCCAGCCGTGCGCCTGCCATGGCCGCCTGCTCGAGCAAAGCGCCAGCACGTTGCAGGTTGGCCAGCACATCGTCCTGGCTGACCATCTGGATCACCGCTGCCTTCATGGTTATCCCTGGCTTTATTTATCGAAAGGTTTCACAAATGTGATTTTAGGCTCTTTGACCGGTCCCTCGACGCGATAGTGCACGCTGGCGAAACGCGACACCCGATCGCCGATCAGGCGGTCCACCAGGAACAAGGCGCCGCCCACTGCCGGTGCACCCACGATCAGTGCTGCCAGGGGCAGGTTATTGGTGACCGGCAGGGATACCTGCAGGTTGGCGTTGACCTGATCGCGAACCATGTCCAAGGTGCCCTCGAGTTCGAAATTGCTGGAAGGCCCGGTGACGGTGATCGGTTCGCGGGTGACATACACCCCGTCGCTGGCTACCAGCAGGCCCTTGACCCGATCGTAGGCCAAGCCTTTGGAGAACAGGTCGGAAAAGTCCAGGCGCAAACGCCGGCCAATGGCATTGAAGTTGAGCAAGCCGAACACCCGCAGTGCCTGGGCACTGCCTTCCACCTCGACGAACTGGCCGCTGCGCAACGCCGCGTCCATGCTGCCGGAGAAACGCTTGAGACCGACCCAGGCTGGCGAGCCGGGCCAGCGACCATCGACGTCCAGGCGGAAGTCGCGACTGGTGACGGTCGGCGCGAAGCCCCACGCCTTGAGCACGTCGCCCAGGTTCTTGCCATCCAGCCGGCCTTTGTACCAACTGCTGGTGGCCCCCGGCACGCCCTCCCAACCACCGCTGCCGTCGACCCGCAGCCCCTTGAACGACAGGTCGATGTCGTCTGCTGAGACCCCGCGGGGGGTAGGACGTAACTTGATCGCAGCACTGCCGTAGAAGTCATCGCCACGGTAGAGCTTGTCGATGGACAGGTCCAGGGCCGGCACTTTACGCGGGTCGAAGTCAGCAAGTGGATCCGGCCCGTCTTCGTCCTGCGCCTGGGACGGATCGGCCGCCGGCAGCCGCAAAGTCTGCAGGCGCACCGCCATCGCTGCGCCCTTGGCGTCCGGTAGCCGGGCATTGCCGATCACCTCTCGGCTGTCCAGGCGCAGATCCCAGGCCGGACCACTGCGGGCCAGGCGCACCACGGCCTGGTTCAGATCCATACCGAAGGCCTTGAGCTGGCCGATGCTCAGGTCGACACTCTGCAGGCTCTGTCGGGCGCTGCCACCGGGATCGCTGCCGCCCAGCCGTTCGGCCTGAGCCTGCCAAGGGGCCAGGTCGAGGGTTTGCAGCCGGCCACGAACACGCAGGCCTTGGCCGGTCGGCAGTTGCGCCGTGCCAGCGCCCAGCAGCAACTCGCCACGGCCCTGGGCCAGCTTGTCGGCGGGTGCTGCATAGGCGAGCCGCGCCAACTCGTCGTAAGCTGCATCGAAACGACGTTCGGCGCCTTGCAGGTTCATGCTGAAACGACCGTCGCGGGTCTCGGCGGCTGACTTGCCGAAAGGGGCCGGCAGGTCCATGGCCAGGCCCTTGAGCGACGAGCGGACATTCAGACTGTTGTCGCGTTTGCCCAGGTTGACCTGCAACTGGTAGGGCAGTTCGCCCGAAACCGGTAGCGTCTGGTCGAACTGCAACCAGTCGGTCAGGGCCTTGAGCGCCACCTGGCCGCTGGCTTCGATGCGCGTCTGCATCTGCCCCGGCGCGCCCTGGGCGACGATCTGTGCGGTCACCGGTTTGCCAAACGCCTGCAGATTGATGCCCTTGCCACTCAAGCCTTTGTCCAGGTCGAAACTGAAATCACCTTTCAGGCGACTGAGTTCCAACGTCGGTGGCGCGATCTTGAGACGAGCATCGTGGGTGGCGAAATCCACCAGCACCTTCGGCTGCTCACCATGAGCCAACGGAATGTCCAGCTTGATCTTGCCGCTCAACGGGCCTTCGCCTTCCCAGCCGGCGAAGATTTCGCCGGTGCCGATGGGAGCTTGCTTGAGAATCCTCAGGCCATCGCCAAGGGTGCCGGCAAAGTCGCCATCCAGGTGCAAGTGACTGTGCTGGCCCTCCTCCACATGTGGAATGTCGACGTTGACGTCGCTGACCTGGGTATCGAGCAACAGCCCATGACGCGCTTTGATACGCACGCCGCTGTCTTCGATCAGGACATCGCCATCGACATGCTGCACCTGGGGCCAGCCGGGCTGGAAGTCGAGCGCCGCGTCATTGACCTTGAAAAACAGGCTGATGCTGCGAGCCTCAGCCGGGGCACCATGGTTGAGCGAGCCCTGGTACTGGAAATAGCCTTGCTCGACATTGCCTTTGACGATGGCGCTACGCAGCCACTCGTCCAAGGCCGGACTGAGGACTTCGGGCAGGTATTTGGCGGTGTAGCGGCCATCGCCGTCGGTGAGGCCCACCCGCAGGTCCATGTAGCTTTCGTGTCCAGGCTCGAAGAACAACCGGATGAGAAAGTCTGCGGCGATCTTGCCCTCCTCACCGAGCACCTTGATATAGGGCGCGATGAGGGTGAAGCCTTCCTGGTCCAGCGCCCAGGTCAGCCGCGCATTGGCCTTCTGGTAATGCCAGGGTTTTCCGAAGATCGGATACAGATGCAGCATGAAGGCGTCGCTATCCAGGCGCAATTCGCCATGCCCCAAGTCGCCGCTGATGCTGCCGCTGACGTTGCCGGCAGCCGGCGCGCCGTGGTATGCGTCGAAGCCGACCTTGTCCAGGTTGGCGGCGAACTGTAAACGTTGATCGCCTTCTGCCTTGGGTCGGATATCCAGGCGCACATTGCGCAGGGTACCGGTCACCTTCAGGCCATCGACCACCGCCATGAGCTTCTCCGGCAGTGGCGCGAGGGCATCGATCAATGGCGTCAATGGCGTAAGGTCGAGACGGTCCGCCTGAACCTGCCAGGTCGGTCCCCCTGCATCCTGCCCCTCACGCTGTTGCAGCTGCAGGTGGGACTCCCAGCGTTTTTCACCCATGCTGGCGGCGAGTGAGTCGACCACGACGTCGAACCCCTGCTCACGGCGCTGGAACCAGGCCCCCAGGGCGAGGTTGTCCAGCTTCACCGCTTTGCGCCCGGTGTAGGCACCGCGCAGCTCGGGCGCATTGAGGCGCACCACCGCTCGTTCGAGCCCCCCTTTACGCCAATCGATCCAGAATTCGCCACCGGCGCGCAGGGCTTGCGCCTGCCACTGGCCCAACAGCCGCGGCGGCAGCCAACGCGACCAGTCGCTCTGCGGCAAGCTCAGGTAGACCTCGGCACTGCCTTGGCGCCAGGCATCGGCGGTAGCGCGACTGCGCAGGTTCAACGCAAGGGGCTGACCATCGGGCAAGGTGGCCCGCAGGTCGAGGGCCTGGCGCGAAGCGCCGGCCTGCAAACCGAGACTGACATAGGTGAGTGTCAGCGGATCGCGCTGCCAAGGCTGCAAGGTGACTTGGCTGTCGAAGACGTCGACCCGCCCCAACCGCTCCAGACGTTCCAGGGTTTCGGCCGGATCCAGCGGTGCATCGTCTTTCTTCGGCAGGCCTTCGAGGGCCCAGCCGCCCTGCTCGTCTTCCCGGGCGATCAATTGCAGGCCGCTGAGCTCGATGTGCGCCAGACGCACCTGGCGGGCCATGAGACTGCCCCACAGATCGGGCATGACCCGCACATCGTCCAGGCGCAGGGCCGAAGCCCCCTCGCCCAGCTGCAAATCACGCAGGCGCAGCACGGGCACCAGGCCGCTCCAACGCCCTTCGAGCGCACCGATGTGCACCGGCAGGCCCAAGGCCTGCTCGGCCTTGGTTTCAACGTCTGCGCGGTACTCGGCCACCAGCGGCACCAGTTGCCGTCCGAGGCTGACATACAACGCGACGAGTACTGCCAGCAGCGCGCAGATGCCAAGACCCCAGCGGGTCATGGCAACCGGAACGCGGGTCAGACGCCCCATTGCCGTGGCCCTCCAAGTCGTCTATCCATCATGGCCCGATGTACCGGTTTTGCCAGCCCGAGCGGCTTCTATTGCGGGTCAGAGCAGCACCACATCGTATTGTTCCTGTGAATACATCGACTCGACCTGGAAGCGAATCGTTCGACCGATGAACGCTTCCAGTTCAGCCACGTTGCCCGACTCTTCATCGAGCAGCCGGTCGACCACTTTCTGGTTGGCCAGTACACGATAGCCCTCTGCCTGGTAGGCGCGGGCCTCGCGAAGGATTTCGCGGAAAATCTCGTAGCAAATGGTTTCAGGGGTTTTCAGCTTGCCGCGCCCCTGGCAGGCCACGCAGGGCTCGCACAGTACTTGCTCAAGGCTCTCGCGGGTGCGCTTGCGGGTCATCTGCACCAGACCGAGCTCGGTGATGCCGATGATGTTGGTCTTGGCATGGTCACGTTCGAGCTGCTTTTCCAGGGTGCGCAATACCTGGCGCTGATGCTCCTCATCTTCCATGTCGATGAAATCGATGATGATGATGCCGCCAATGTTGCGCAGGCGCAGCTGCCGGGCAATGGCCGTGGCCGCCTCGAGGTTGGTCTTGAAGATGGTTTCTTCGAGGTTGCGGTGGCCGACGAATGCGCCGGTGTTGACGTCGATGGTCGTCATGGCCTCGGCCGGATCGACCACCAGATAACCGCCGGACTTCAATGGCACCTTGCGCTCAAGGGCGCGCTGAATTTCGTCCTCCACACCGTAGAGATCGAAGATTGGCCGTTCGCCGGGATAATGTTCGAGGCGGTCGGCGATTTCCGGCATCAATTCGGCGACGAACTGCGTGGTCTTCTGGAAGGTTTCCCGGGAATCGATGCGAATCTTCTCGATTTTCGGATTGACCAGGTCGCGCAGCGTACGCAAGGCCAGGCCGAGGTCCTCGTAGATGACCGTCGGCGCCCCGCAGGTCTGGATCTGGCTGCCGATCTGCTCCCACAACCTGCGCAGGTAACGGATGTCCTGGAGGATTTCCTCGCTGCGTGCGCCTTCGGCCGCGGTGCGCAGGATGAACCCTCCGGCGTCCTTGATGTTCTCACTGTCCACACAATCGCTGACCACCTGCTTGAGGCGCTCACGCTCGGCTTCGTCCTCGATTTTCAGCGAAATGCCGACATGACTGCTGCGGGGCATGTACACCAGGTAACGCGAGGGAATGGACAACTGCGTGGTCAGGCGCGCGCCCTTGGTGCCGATCGGATCCTTGGTCACCTGGACCACCAGGGCCTGGCCCTCATGGACCAGGGCGGTAATGTTTTCAACCGCCGAACCTTCGCGCTGGGAAATCTCCGAGGCGTGGATGAACGCAGCGCGCTCCAGGCCTATGTCGACGAAGGCCGCCTGCATGCCTGGCAGGACGCGCACGACCTTGCCCTTGTAGATGTTGCCGACGATGCCTCGGCGTTGCGTGCGCTCGACGTGCACCTCTTGCAGCACGCCGTTTTCCACCACTGCCACACGTGATTCCATCGGGGTGATGTTGATCAGGATCTCTTCACTCATGGCAGGCTCTCGTCCAAAGTCTTCGGTAATGATGGATCGCTGTCGAATCGCTGGCTAGCGCGGTGCTGAAACCTCGTGTTGCTGCCAGCAGGCGATGGAAAACTGTGCCAGCAGTTGGGCGGTCTCGAACAGCGGTAGGCCGACCACCGTGGAGTAGCTACCCGTCAGGGATTTGACGAACACCGCACCCAGGCCCTGGATGGCGTAACCGCCGGCCTTGTCCAACGGCTCGCCCGTGGCCCAATAGCGCAGCGCCTCGTCGTGACCGATGGCGCGAAAATGCACATCGGTGGCCACGCACACGTCCAGGCAGCGCTGGCCGTCGGTCACCGCAACGGCGGTGAGCACCTGGTGCTGGCCGTCGGAAAGATCTGCGAGCATCGCCAAGGCATGCGCTTGGTCACGGGGCTTGCCCAGCATCTGGCCCTTGGCCACGACCACGGTGTCGGCGGCCAACACTACGCCTGGGCCACTCAGTCGAGCGAAGCCTGCGGCAGCCTTGGCGCGGGCCAGGCGCAGGGCGTACTCGGTGACGGCCTCGTCGGGCAGAGGGGATTCATCGATGGGAGCAGTGACGACACTGAACGGCACGCCGATCTGAGTCAGCAGTTCACGCCGCCGCGGTGAGCCGGAAGCCAGGTAAAGCGGGGTCATTCGGACATCTCCCTGTCAGTCGCGGCATCGCCGTCAGTTGATGTGCAGGCGCCGGCGCAGATCGCGCAGGGCGAAACTGATCCAAGGCCAGAGCAAGGCACTGATGACCGCCGACCAGACCAACGCCAGGGTCGGCAAGCGGTTGCCGGTGAGCGCGCTGAGCCACAGCTGGATGAGCTGGGCGATGCCGAAGATCACCAGGATCACCAGGCTTTGCTGCCACATGGGAAACATGCGCAGGCGCTGTTGCAGGGACAGCACCAGGAAGGTGATCAAGGTGAGAATCAGGGCGTTCTGGCCGAGCAGTGTGCCATACAGCACGTCCTCGGCCAGACCGAGGGCGAAGGCTGTGGTCATGCCGACCTTGTTCGGCACCGCCAGGGTCCAGAACGACACCAGCAGGGCCAGCCACATGGGCCGGAACACTTCCATGAACTGCGGCATGGGCGACACGCTGAGCAGCAGGCCGATGGCGAAGGTCAGCCAGATCACCCAGCCGTGGTTGCGTCGCGAAGCAGCCATCATTGTCTCCGGGGTTGGGTCGGCGTCGCCGGAGCCGCGGCTGGCGCCGGAGCTTCAGGCACGGCGGCAGGTGCAGTCGCAGCCGGAGCCGCCGGGACAGCCGCTGCGGGAGCGGTCGCCCCGGAAGCGCCGGTCTCGGTC
The DNA here is from genome assembly GCF_004357765.1 of Pseudomonas putida. GTDB lineage: Bacteria > Pseudomonadota > Gammaproteobacteria > Pseudomonadales > Pseudomonadaceae > Aquipseudomonas > Aquipseudomonas putida_U. The sequence continues at coordinate 291,734 of NZ_SMTE01000004.1, forward strand.
GCCGGCTGGGCCGGGGACGTCGCGCCCTTGCGATCGGCCTCTTCCTGGGCGACGGCGGCGTCGGTCGCGCGTTGCTCCGGTGTGCGTCGGTCACTGAACACCAGCAGCATGTAGCGGCTGCGGTTGAGGGCGGCAGTGGGGATGGCGCGAACGATGGCGAACGGCTGGCCGGAGTCGTGGATCACTTCGTTGACCGTGGCCACCGGGTAGCCGGCGGGGAAACGCTGGCCCATGCCGGAACTGACCAGCAGGTCGCCTTCCTTGATGTCGGCGGTATCGGCCACATGACGCAGTTCGAGACGCTCAGGGTTGCCGGTACCGCTGGCGATCGCGCGCAAGCCATTGCGGTTGACCTGCACCGGAATGCTGTGGGTGGTGTCGGTCAGCAGCAGCACGCGCGAGGTGTAGGGCATCAATTCGACCACCTGGCCCATCAGGCCACGGGCATCGAGCACCGGCTGGCCCAGGAACACGCCATCACGTTCGCCCTTGTTGATCATGATCCGGTGGGTGAACGGATTGGGATCGACGCCGATCAGCTCGGCGACTTCGACCTTCTCGTTGACCAGCGCCGAGGAGTTGAGCAACTCGCGCAACCGCACGTTCTGTTCGGTCAGGGCCGCCAGCTTCTGCAGCCGCCCCTGCAGCAGCAGGGCTTCGGTCTTGAGCTTCTCGTTCTCGGCGATCAGTTCGTTGCGGCTGCCGAACTGGCCAGCCACGCCCTGCCAGAGGCGCTGCGGCAGGTCGGTGATCCAGTACGACTCCATCAGGACCAGGCCCATCTGGCTGCGCACCGGTTTGAGCACGGCAAAACGTGCGTCGACCACCATCAGCGCGACGGACAACACCACGAGCACGAGCAAGCGCACGCCCAGCGAGGGGCCCTTGGAGAAAAGCGGTTTAATGGGCCGTTCCTCGTGGACGACTCAGGAAGTCATGGGACATGGGACAACGCACCAGCCTGGTTGCGGGTTGACGGAAACGGCGCACGATTTGCGCCTGCCCAACGCATACAGGTAGCACTGCGCGTGCTACCTGTAAACCGGGCGCTCGGATGCAGCGAGCGAAATCACTCGCTGGAGAGCAGGTCCATCGCGTGCTTGTCCATCATCTCCAGGGCGCGACCACCGCCACGGGCGACGCAGGTCAGCGGGTCTTCGGCGACGATCACCGGCAAACCGGTTTCCTGGGCCAGCAGCTTGTCCAGGTCACGCAGCAACGCACCACCACCGGTCAGCACCAGACCACGCTCGGCGATGTCGGAGGCCAGCTCCGGTGGCGATTGCTCCAGCGCGCTCTTGACCGCCTGAACGATGGTCGCCAGCGACTCCTGCAGCGCCTCGAGCACCTCGTTGGAGTTCAGGGTGAAGGCACGCGGCACGCCTTCGGCCAGGTTGCGACCACGCACGTCGACTTCACGCACTTCGCCACCTGGGTAGGCGGTGCCGATTTCCTGCTTGATACGCTCAGCGGTGGATTCGCCGATCAGGCTGCCGTAGTTGCGGCGCACATAGGTGACGATGGCTTCGTCGAAGCGGTCGCCGCCAACGCGAACGGATTCGGCATACACCACGCCGTTGAGCGAGATCAGAGCGATCTCGGTGGTACCGCCACCGATATCGACGACCATCGAGCCCCGCGCTTCCTCGACCGGCAGGCCGGCACCGATAGCGGCGGCCATCGGCTCTTCGATCAGGAACACTTCGCGGGCGCCGGCACCCAGAGCCGACTCACGGATCGCCCGGCGCTCGACCTGGGTCGACTTGCACGGCACGCAGATCAAGACCCGCGGGCTCGGCTGCAGGAAGCTGTTCTCGTGAACCTTGTTGATGAAGTACTGCAACATTTTTTCACAAACGCTGAAGTCGGCGATGACGCCGTCCTTCATCGGGCGAATGGCGGCAATGTTGCCAGGTGTACGGCCCAGCATGCGCTTGGCTTCGGTACCGACGGCCACGACGCTTTTCTGGTTGCCGTGGGTACGGATGGCAACAACCGAGGGCTCATTCAGGACGATACCGCGCTCACGCACGTAAATAAGGGTGTTGGCAGTACCCAGGTCGATGGAGAGATCGCTGGAAAACATGCCACGCAGTTTCTTGAACATGGGAAAGTGACCCTGGGGAAAGCGTGGGTAAAAAAGTGCGGCAAACTCTAACAATGGCAGGGATTTTGGGCAAGGAGCCAATATGTTAAATTGGCTGTTTTTCCGAGCATGCCGACAGATGATCGCGGCCGTATGACCGCCAAAATGCTGGCATGTTCCTCATCACGGACCCTATTCCGTTCTTTGTTTCCCCTGGAGATTCCCATGGCGCTCGAACGCTGCGACGTGGAAAAGATCGCCCATCTGGCCCGTCTGGGCCTCAATGAAGGCGAACTTCCGCGCATTACCGATGCCCTGAACAGCATTCTCGGCCTGGTCGACCAGATGCAGGCCGTCGACACCACTGGCATCGAGCCACTGGCACACCCACTGGAGGCCAGCCAGCGCCTGCGCCCCGACCAGGTCACCGAGCACAACCAGCGCGACGCCTACCAGGCCATCGCACCCGCGACCGAAAACGGTCTGTACCTGGTTCCCAAAGTCATCGAGTAAGGGATAGAGCCTGCCATGCATGAATTGACCCTGGCCGAGATCGCCCGCGGACTCGCCGACAAGTCGTTTTCCTCCGAAGAGCTGACCGGCGCCCTGCTGGCGCGTGTCAAGCAACTGGACCCACAGATCAACAGCTTCATCAGCGTCACCGAAGAGCTGGCCCTGGGCCAGGCGCGGGCCGCCGACGCCCGTCGCGCCGCTGGCGAAAACGGCGCGTTGCTCGGCGCACCGATCGCTCACAAGGACCTGTTCTGCACCCTCGGCGTGCGCACCAGTTGCGGCTCGAAGATGCTCGACAACTTCAAGGCGCCCTACGACGCCACGGTGGTCGCCAAGCTGGCCGAAGCCGGCATGGTCACGCTGGGCAAGACCAACATGGACGAGTTCGCCATGGGTTCGGCCAACGAATCCAGCCACTACGGCGCGGTGAAGAACCCGTGGAGCCTCGAGCACGTGCCAGGCGGCTCGTCCGGTGGCTCGGCTGCGGCAGTGGCCGCGCGCCTGCTCCCGGCCACCACCGGCACGGATACCGGCGGTTCGATCCGTCAGCCGGCGGCACTGACCAACCTCACTGGCCTCAAGCCGACGTATGGTCGTGTCTCGCGCTGGGGGATGATCGCCTACGCCTCCAGCCTCGATCAGGGCGGCCCGCTGGCGCGCACCGCCGAAGACTGCGCCCTGCTGCTGCAAGGCATGGCCGGCTTCGACGCCAAGGACTCCACCAGCATCGACGAGCCGGTGCCTGACTACAGCGCCAGCCTGAACGATTCGCTGCAGGGCCTGCGCATCGGCCTGCCGAAGGAATACTTCGGCGCCGGCCTCGACCCACGCATCGCCGAGCTGGTCCAGGCCAGCGTCAAGGAGCTGGAAAAGCTCGGCGCGGTGGTCAAGGAAATCAGCCTGCCGAACATGCAGCACGCCATTCCGGCGTACTACGTGATCGCGCCTGCGGAAGCCTCCTCCAACCTGTCGCGTTTCGACGGCGTGCGTTTCGGCTATCGCTGCGATGCGCCCAAGGACCTCACCGACCTGTACAAGCGCTCCCGTGGCGAAGGCTTCGGCGCCGAAGTGCAACGCCGCATCATGGTCGGCACCTATGCCCTGTCGGCGGGTTACTACGATGCGTATTACGTCAAGGCGCAACAGATCCGCCGGCTGATCAAGAACGACTTCATGGCGGCTTTCGAAGGCGTCGACCTGATCCTCGGCCCGACCACGCCGAACCCGGCCTGGAAGCTAGGCGCCAAGAGCAGCGACCCGGTCGCCGCCTACCTGGAAGACGTCTACACCATCACCGCCAACCTGGCCGGCCTGCCGGGCCTGTCGATGCCGGCCGGCTTCGTGGACGGCCTGCCGGTGGGCGTGCAACTGCTGGCACCGTACTTCCAGGAAGGCCGCCTGCTCAACGTCGCGCACCGTTACCAGCAAGTCACCGACTGGCATACCCGCGCTCCTAACGGCTTCTGAGGAATTCACACATGCAATGGGAAGTTGTGATCGGGCTGGAGATTCATACCCAGCTGGCCACCCAGTCGAAGATCTTCTCCGGCAGTGCCACCACCTTCGGCTCCGAGCCGAACACCCAGGCCAGCCTGGTCGACCTGGGCATGCCCGGCGTACTGCCGGTGCTCAACGCCGAAGCCGTGCGCATGGCCTGCATGTTCGGCCTGGCGATCGACGCCGAAATCGGCAAGCGCAACGTGTTCGCGCGCAAGAACTACTTCTACCCCGACTTGCCCAAGGGCTACCAGATCAGCCAGATGGACCTGCCGATCGTCGGCAAGGGCCACCTGGACATCGCCCTCGAAGACGGCACCATCAAGCGTATCGGCGTGACCCGCGCGCACCTGGAAGAAGATGCCGGCAAGAGCCTGCACGAAGACTTCAGTGGTTCCACCGGCATCGACCTGAACCGTGCCGGCACGCCCCTGCTGGAAATCGTCTCCGAGCCGGACATGCGCAGTGCCAAGGAAGCCGTCGCCTATGTCAAGGCGATTCACGCCCTGGTGCGTTACCTCGGCATCTGCGACGGCAACATGGCCGAAGGTTCGCTGCGTTGCGACTGCAACGTGTCGATCCGGCCAAAAGGCCAGACTGAGTTCGGCACCCGCTGCGAGATCAAGAACGTCAACTCGTTCCGCTTCATCGAGCGCGCCATCAACAGCGAGATCCAGCGCCAGATCGACCTGATCGAAGACGGCGGCAAGGTCGTTCAGGAAACTCGCCTGTACGATCCAAACAAGGACGAGACCCGCTCGATGCGCAGCAAGGAGGAGGCCAACGACTACCGTTACTTCCCCGATCCGGACCTGCTGCCAGTGGTGATCGAGGATAGCTTCCTGGAAACCGTCCGCGCCGGCCTGCCAGAGCTGCCGACCCAGAAGGTCGAGCGCTTCCAGCAGCAGTACGGCCTGTCGGCCTACGACGCCAACGTCCTGGCCTCCAGCCGCGAACAGGCGGACTACTTCGAGGAAGTGGTGAAGATCGGCGGCGACGCCAAGCTTGCCGCCAACTGGGTCATGGTCGAGCTGGGCAGTCTGCTCAACAAGCTTGGGGTCGAGATCGACCAGGCACCGGTCAGCGCCGCGCACTTGGGCGGCATGCTCCTGCGCATCCGCGACAACACCATCAGTGGCAAGATCGCCAAGACCGTGTTCGAGGCGATGGCTGCCGGTGAAGGCGATGCCGACAGCATCATCGAAAGCAAAGGCCTCAAGCAGGTCACCGACACCGGTGCGATCGACAAGATGCTCGACGAAGTCCTGGCTGCCAACGCCGAGCAGGTCGAACAATACCGCGCAGCCGACGAGGCCAAGCGAGGCAAGATGTTCGGCTTCTTCGTCGGCCAGGCGATGAAGGCATCCAAAGGCAAGGCCAACCCGGGGCAGGTGAACCAATTGCTCAAGGCCAAGCTCGAAGGGTGACGGTTTTGTCCCTGTAATCCTTCGCGGGCAAGCCCGCCCTCGCAGCCCCCGCGCCACCCTCCCAGGCGGCGCCTCACCTGTGGGAGCGGGGTTGCCCGCGAATGGCCACCCTGGAGAACCCCTGACTTGCTGATGCGATCACTGGGCACCCTTGCCTTCATCTCCTTCCTGGCCGGCTGTGCCAGTCACGACATCGACCCACGCGGCTACGACCAGACCGGTACCGCGTCCTACTATGGCTCGCGCCACCATGGCAAACGTACTGCCAGCGGCGAAGCCTTCAATCAACATGGCCTCACCGCCGCCCACCGCAGCCTGCCGTTTGGCAGCAAGGTGCTGGTCACCAACCTGTCGAACCAGCGCAGCGTGGTGGTCCGCATCAATGACCGCGGCCCACACACCCGGGGCCGACTGATCGATCTATCCCGTGCTGCAGCGGAAAAAATCGGCATGCTGCGTAGCGGAACTGCGCGCGTGCGGGTACAAGGGCTGAGCGACTGATCCGACCTGACGCCCCATCTGACAGGAGCCCTGACCATCTTCGACCTGGCCACCCTTCCCACCCTCAGCCTGCTGCAACTGGGCGCGGCACTCGTATTGCTGATCGGCGGTGCCGAATTGATGGTGCGTGCCGCCCTGCGCCTGGCCCAGCATCTGCATGTGCGACCGCTGATCATCGGCCTCAGTCTGGTGGCCTTCGGCAGCACGGCGCCACAGCTCACGGTGAGCCTGCAAGCTGCCTACCAAGGTGCACCGGACGTTGCCGTGGGCAGCGTGATCGGCAGCAACATCTTCAACGTTCTGGTCATTCTCGGCCTGGCCGCACTGATCATTCCCTTGCGGGTTTCCCGTCAGCTGGTGCGTCTGGATATCCCACTGATGATCCTGGCGAGCGTCCTGGTCTACGCCCTGTGCGTCAATGGCCAGCTGGGGCGCTTCGAAGGGCTGGTACTGTTGCTCGGCCTGGTCGGCTACCTGGCCATGCTCTGGCATCAGTCTCGCCACTATGCCCGCACCTACCCAGCGCCCGCCTTGGTCGCCGTGCGCCCTGGCCGCTTCTGGTCCGCCACCTTGCTGCAAGTGTCCATTGGCTTGGTGCTGCTGAGCCTGGCCGGCCACCTGCTGCTGCAGGCCGCCGTCGAGGTGGCAACCGACTTGGGGCTTTCCGAGCGCGTCATCGGCCTGACAGTGGTAGCGGTCTGCACCTCACTGCCAGAACTGGCCGCCGCACTGGTCGCGGCGTTGCGCGGTGAACGGGAAATCGCCGTGGGCACGGTGATCGGCAGCAACCTGCTCAATTTGCTTGGGGTGCTGGGGCTGACCGCACTGATCACCCCCGAGCCCTTGAGCATTTCACCCAATGCCCTCGGGTTCGACCTGCCGGTGATGCTCGGCGTCGCTGTCCTGGCCTTGCCGATGTTCTACTCCGGCTACCGCATCACCCGCGCCGAGGGCCTGGTACTGCTCTGCCTCTACCTGGCCTATGGCCTGCATGTGGCAGCCTTCACCATGGGCATGCCGCTGGCCGGCCGGCTGGAGCGGTTGATGCTGTTCTATGTGCTGCCGGTGCTAGGCGCGGTACTGCTCTACACCACCTTACGCGCCTGGCGCCGCCAGCACTGATCGGAACTGCCTGAGTTACCGAGCTTGCCGGGCTTTCTTGACGCAGAACGCCCCCCACAGCACCAGGATCCAGGCAGGGATCAGCATCACCGAAATACGCACGCTGGGGGTCAGGAACATGACCACCAGGATCAGCACGATGAACGCCAGGCACAGGTAGTTGGTCAGCGGGTGTCCCAGGCTCTTGTAGAACGGCGTGACACCCGCCGCCAACTTGGCCTTGCGGAACTTCAGGTGAGTGATGCTGATGCTCGCCCAGTTGATCACCAGTGCCGACACCGCCAGCGCCATCAACAGGCCAAACGCCTCACCCGGCATCAAGTAGTTGATCAACACGCACAACCCCGTAGCGAACGCCGATACGCCCAGCGCGGTCAACGGCACGCCACGGCGACTCACCTTGAGCAGCTGACGCGGCGCATCGCCCTGGCTGGCCAAGCCGAACAGCATACGGCTGTTGGCATACACGCAGCTGTTGTACACCGACAACGCCGCGGTGAGCACCACCACGTTGAGAATGGTCGCCACCACGTCGCTGTCCAGTTCGTGGAAGATCATCACGAACGGACTGCCGCCCTGCACCACCTTCTGCCACGGGTACAGCGACAGCAACACCGCCAATGCGCCGATATAGAAGATCAGAATGCGGTACACCACCTGGTTGGTGGCCTTGGGAATGCTCACCTTCGGATTGGCGGCCTCAGCCGCAGTGATGCCGACCAGCTCCAGACCACCGAACGAAAACATGATCACCGCCAGCGCCATGACCAGGCCGCCGACGCCGTTGGGGAAGAAGCCGCCGTACTGCCAGAGGTTGGCCACACTGGCCTGCGCGCCCCCCTGCCCACTGCCCAGCAGCCAGGCACCGAAACCGATCATGCTGACGATCGCCACCACCTTGATCAGGGCGAACCAGAACTCCAGCTCGCCGTAGACCTTCACCTGGGTCAGGTTGATCAGGTTGATGACCACGAAGAAGATCGCCGCTGTTGCCCAGGTCGGGAAGCCCGGCCACCAGTACTGCACGTAGATACCGACGGCGGTGAGCTCGGCCATCCCCACGAGCACGTAGACCACCCAGTAGTTCCAGCCCGAAACGAATCCGGCGAACTCGCTCCAGTACTTGTGGGCGAAGTGGCTGAAGCTGCCTGCGACCGGCTCTTCGACCACCATCTCACCCAGCTGGCGCATGATCAGGAAGGCCATCAGGCCGGCGATGGCATACCCCAGCAATACCGAGGGACCGGCTAGCTGGATGGTCTGGGCGATCCCCAGGAACAACCCGGTGCCAATGGCTCCGCCCAGCGCGATGAGCTGGATATGACGATTCTTCAGCCCGCGCTGCAACTGCTCGGGCGTGCTCTGGTCTTGCATGAAGTGTCCTTTGGTTCAGTGAGGCAATGTTGTTGCTGTTATATGCAGTCGAGGATCTAGATCCATCCGCCCCACTGCAAGATGAAAATGCCGATGTTGGTGGTAATGGCCGCCATCAGCGTGGTGATCACGATGATCGACGCTGCCAACTCGTGGTTGCCGTTGGCCGCTCGGGCCATGACGTAGCTGGCCGCTGCGGTGGGGCTGCCGATGTAGAGGAACAGGATGCCCAGTTCGGCACCCCGGAAACCGCAGAGCCAGGCGCCAAGGGTGCCGAGCAGCGGCAGCCAGACCATCTTCACCAGACTGGCATCGATGGCCAGCTTGCCGCTGTCGCGCAGGGCCGCGAGTGACAGGGTCCCACCGATGCAGATCAGTGCCAGGGGCAGCGTCATCTGCGCCAGGTAGTCACCCGAAGTCAGCAGCCAGTTGGGCAACGGCACCTGTCCGTAGGCCATGGGCGCGGCCACCAGCACGCTGATGATCAGCGGGTTGCTGAAGATGCTCTTGCAGATGCTCCAGGGGTCGGATTTGAGATCGGGGCTGTATACCGCCAGTACCACTGCCGACAGAGCGTTGTACATGAGGATGACCAGACCGGCCAGCACAGCCCCGAGGGAAATACCGTAGTCACCATAGAGGCTGGCAGCCAGCGCCAAGCCGATCACGCCGTTGTTGCCGCGAAACGCCCCCTGGGTGTAGATGCCTCGCTCGGCGAGCGGACTGCGCCAGAACGCCAAGCCCCAGGACAGGGCGAAGCCGACCAGGGTAGCGGCGACGAAGTAGAGCATGACCCCTGGCTTGACCGCCGCGGCCAGGTCGGCGTGATAGATACCGAGGAACAGCAGCGCCGGCATGCAGACGTTGAACACCAATTGCGAGGCCACGCGATTGAAGTTGTCGTCGATGAGGTGGATGCGCTTGAGCAATATACCCAAGAAAAGCATGGCAAAGACGGGCGCCGTGATGTTCAGCGTCTGGATGAGAAGGGCGAGCATGCGCAAGCGGTCCTGAGGAAGGGTTGCCGTTCAAGGGGCAGATGATACGCCAACGCGTCAGGAAATGCGGGGATCTAGAGGGAAAATTCAGTTCTTCTGGAGGTTGTAACGGCCTCTTCGCGGGCAGTCGGGGCGCCGAACCGCCGCGAAGAGGCCGGGAGGATCAGCGCCGGACCGGCCGCTTCTGCAACTTGCGCTGCAAGGTCCGGCGGTGCATGCCCAGCGCCCGGGCGGTGGCCGAGATATTGCCCTCGTGCTCGTTGAGCACTCGCTGGATGTGCTCCCACTGCAAGCGGTCGACCGACATCGGGTTCTCAGGCACCAGGGTGTCGAGATCGGTGTGCTCGGACAGCAGCGCCGCCAGCACGTCGTCGGCATCGGCCGGCTTGCACAGATAGTTGCATGCCCCACGCTTGACCGCCTCGACTGCGGTGGCGATGCTCGAGTAACCGGTCAGGATCACCACGCGCATTTCCGGGTCGAGTTCCAGAAGCTTGGGCAGCAGCACCAAGCCGGAGTCGCCTTCCATCTTCAGGTCCAGCGTCGCATAGTCGGGCAGGTCCTGCTTGGCCAGCGCCAGCCCTTCTTCGGCGGAACCGGCAGTGCTGACGCGGAAACCGCGGCGGCTCATGGCACGCGCCATGACGCGGGTGAAAGTGGCATCGTCGTCCACCAGCAGCAGGTGCGGCAGCTCTTCGCTTTCGACCTGGTTTTCGTCACTCATCATTCATCTCCTCGCTTGCCGTAGGGCAGGCGCAGTTCGGTCAGGGTGCCACCCTGTTCATGACTATAGAGTTTTACCGAGCCGCCCGCACGGGTCACGCTGGCCTTGCTCAAGAACAGGCCCAGGCCGAAGCCTTTGCCTTTGGTGGTAATGAAGGGTTTACCGATGGCTTCGGCAATCGCCGGGGGCACGCCCGGGCCATGGTCGCGAATACTGATCAGGATGTCCTCGGCGTCCCAGTCCAGACGTACCTCCAGGTCATCCGGGCAGGCATCGGCAGCATTGTTCAGCAGGTTCAGCAAGGCCTGGGTCAGATCTGGCGGCGGCGTCAGGCGCGGCACCTGGCCGTCACGCAGTCGCTGGAAGCGATAGCTGGCCTCGGGGCGCATCAGGTGCCAGCGATTCAACGCTTCGTCCAACCAGGCGGTCACCTCCTGCTCGCCGACGTCCAGACGGCGGTTGGCTTCGGCGGCGCGCACCAGCTGCTGGAGGGTTTCCTTGCACAGCTTGACCTGATCCTGAAGGATCGCCAGGTCTTCCTGCAATTGCGGATCGGCGTGATCCTGGCGCATCTCGTTGAGCAGCACGCTCATGGTCGCCAGCGGCGTGCCCAGTTCGTGGGCAGCCCCGGCGGCTTGAGTCGCCACCGCCAGCAGTTGCTCGTCACGCAGGCTTTCTTCACGGCGCTCGGCCCGCAATTGTTCCTGACGACGCAGCTCCTCGGCCATCCGCGCGGCGAAAAAGGTGATGACCGCAGCGGCCAGGGCGATGCTCAGCCACATGCCGTAAACCTGCATCTTGTCCCGCGCCATCGGCAGCCCTTCGAGCGGGTAGAACTGCACCAGCAAGAGGCTGTAGGCCGTCAGCGCGATGCCCGACAGAATCAGCGAATACAGCCAGGGCAGGGTCACTGCGGCAATTGCCAGTGGCACCAGGTAGTAGGACACGAACGGATTGGTCGAACCGCCGGAGTAGTACAGCAAGGCACTGTGGATCAGCAGGTCGCAGGCCAGTTGCAGGGCATATTCGAGCTCGGTGACCGGCAACGACAGGCGCAGGCGCAAGGCGGTGAAGGCACACAGGATCGACGACAGGGCCAGGGTGGCGGCCAGGGACAACCACGGCAGCGGCAGCAGGTCGGTCCAGTAGGCGACCCCCACGGAGCCCGCCTGGGCGGCCAGCACCAGCACACGAATGACAGTCAAGCGCCAGAGGTTCTGGCGGGTAGCGGACAGCGGTTGTACGACAGCGAGCATGAGCTCTCCTGATGAGTGCTCCAGGAAAATCGGCTGGAGTATACCGAAGCCGGGCGCCTCGCTGCAGCGATGCGGCAAAGCGCCACACTTTGTCACAGGTTGATGATGGCACTTTTGAACCCACTACACTGGGGTCGGTCTGATGGGCCATGCGTGGCCTGGAACCTCTAACCACGCCTTTATTGCCAAGGAGTAACACATGCCAATACCACGTCGCGGCGCCGCCCTGATCCTGTCCTGCGGCCTGCTTGCCAGCCTACCGGCCCTGGCCGATGAGCCGCGTTACAACCAGATATCGCTGCGCGCCGAAGTGAGCAAGGAAGTGGCCCGCGATCTGATGGTCGTGACCCTCTACAGCGAAGCCCAGGACAGCGATCCAGGCAAGCTCGCCAAGCAGATCACCGAAACCATGAACAAGGCGGTGCAGCAGGCTCGCCAGGTCAAGGATGTGAAGCTCAGCCAGGGCAGCCGCAACAGCTACCCGGTCTATGACAGCAAGGGCCAGAAGATCACTGGATGGCGCGAACGCGCAGAGTTGCGTCTGGAAAGCGCCGACTTCCCGGCCCTGTCGCAACTGACCGCCGACCTGCTGCAGGAACTGAAAATGGGCGGCATGGACTTCTCCATCGCCCCGGCTACCCGCAAGACCAGCGAAGACGCCCTGCTCAAGGATGCGGTCAATGCGTTCAAGGCCCGTGCCCAACTGGCGACTGAGGCGCTGGGCGGCAAAGGCTACAAGATCGTCAGCCTCAACCTCAACAGCAGCGGCTACCCTCGCCCCTACCTGCGCAGCGCACCGATGGCCATGAAGTCCATGGTTGCCGACGAGGCCGCCCCGGCACCGGACATCGAAGCGGGCACCAGCGAAGTCAGCATGAATGCCGATGGCTTGATCGAAGTGCAGATGCCTTGATCAGCACGCCGTCCCTCTCCAGAGGGACGGCGTTTTCAGACCGTTCCTACGCACCATTCGGCTGCGTCCTACAAACTTCCGATCCAGAAATATCCAGAAAAACCCCACCTTTTCCCCTTCGCAAACGTTCAACTTCGGCAAAAATTACATGGATGCGACATCCGTGTACGTTCGTCCTACGTTTTGCCCGCCGACTATCCTTTCAAGGATTGCATTGGAATACCCCCTGCATAAGTATCCGCAGGTCGGCTCACGAGGCCACCTCGCATTCAACAATGACAACAATGAGGCCACCATGCTCAAACATGCAGTCATTCCGTTTCTGCTCGGCGCAGGTTTGCTCGCCAGTGCACCTGGCGCCCTCGCCGCGTCCAACCTGGTGTTCTGCTCCGAAGGCAGTCCGGCCGGTTTCGATCCAGGGCAGTACACCACCGGAACCGACTTCGATGCCTCGGCCGAGACCGTGTTCAACCGTCTGACCCAGTTCGAGCGCGGCGGCACCGCCGTGGTTCCGGGCCTGGCCACCCGCTGGGATGTGTCCGAAGATGGCAAGTCCTACACCTTCCACCTGCGCGAAGGCGTCAAGTTCCACACTACCGACTACTTCAAGCCAAGCCGTGAATTCAATGCCGACGATGTGCTGTTCACCTTCCAGCGCATGCTCGACAAGGACCACCCGTTCCGCAAGGCATACCCCACCGAGTTTCCGTATTTCACCGACATGGGCATGGACAAGAACATCGCCCAGGTCGAGAAGCTCGACGACCACACGGTGCGCTTCACGCTCAACCAGGTCGATGCTGCATTCATCCAGAACCTGGCAATGAGCTTCGCCTCGATCCAGTCTGCCGAGTACGCCAATCAGTTGCTCAAACAGGGCAAGGCCGCCGACATCAACCAGAAGCCGATCGGCACCGGCCCCTTCGTGTTCAGCAAGTACCAGAAGGACGCGCAGATCCGCTTCAAAGGCAACAAGGACTACTGGAAGCCCGATGATGTGAAGATCGACAACCTGATCTTCGCAATCACCACCGATGCCTCGGTGCGCATGCAGAAACTGAAGAAGAACGAGTGCCAGGTCACCCTCTTCCCACGTCCGGCCGACATCGAGCCGCTCAAGGCCGACAAGAAGCTGCAGATGCCCCAGCAACCGGGCTTCAACCTTGGCTACATCGCCTACAACGTGATGGACAAGCTCAAGGGCCGCGACACGCCAAACCCACTGTCCCAATTGAAGGTACGCCAGGCGCTGGACATGGCGGTGAACAAGGAACAGATCATCAAATCGGTCTACCAGGGCGCGGGGCAGTTGGCGGTCAACGCCATGCCGCCGACCCAGTGGTCCTATGACACAAGCATCAAGGACGCCCCCTACGACCCGGAAAAAGCCAAGCAACTGCTCAAGGAAGCCGGCATCAAGGAAGGGACCGAGATCACCCTGTGGGCGATGCCCGTGCAGCGCCCTTACAACCCCAACGCCAAGCTGATGGCCGAGATGCTGCAAGCGGACTGGGCCAAGGTCGGCATCAAGGCGAAGATCGTCAGCTATGAGTGGGGCGAGTACATCAAGCGCTCCAAAGCCGGCGAGCAGGGCGCCATGCTGATCGGCTGGAGCGGCGACAACGGTGACCCCGACAACTGGCTGGGCACCCTGTACGGTTGCGATGCCATCGACGGCAACAACTTCTCCAAGTGGTGCTACAAGCCGTACGACGACCTGATCAAGCAAGCCAAGGCCACCCCTGACCAGGCCAAGCGGACCGAGCTGTACAAGCAGGCCCAGCACATCCTCAAGGAACAAGTGCCGATCACTCCGATCGCCCACTCGACGGTTTACCAACCGATGAGCGCCAAGGTGAAGGACTTCAAGATCAGTCCGTTCGCGCTGAACAGCTTCTACGGCGTCAGCGTCGAGAAATAGGCCAGCCCCCACTAGCAAGCACTTCGCGCCCACTCCGCCGCCCCCTGCGGCGGAGTCGGGTAACTGTTGCCGCCATTCTTCGCGTCAGGCGGCGTAGACAGCTGGAAAAGGAATCGCCATGCGCCATACCACCCGCCTTTCAACCTTGCTCGCCCTGGGCCTGCTGAGCCAGGCTCCCGCACTTGCGGCCAAGAACCTGGTGTTCTGCTCCGAAGGCAGTCCGGCCGGTTTCGACACCGCCCAGTACACCAGCGCCACCGACAATGACGCCGCCGAACCGATCTACAACCGGCTGGTCGAGTTCGAACGTGGCGGCACCGCGGTGCAGCCCGCGCTGGCAAGCAAATGGGAAGTTTCCGACGATGGACTGCGCTACACCTTCCACTTGCGCGAAGGTGTGAAGTTCCATGCCAACAAAGCGTTCACTCCGAGCCGCGACTTCAACGCCGACGACGTGTTGTTCACGTTCAATCGCATGCTCGACAAGAACCAGCCGTTCCGCCAGGCCTACCCCACCGAGTTTCCCTATTTCGTCAGCATGGGTCTGGACAAGAACATCGCCGGGGTCGAGAAAACCGGTCCGCTGACCGTCGTGTTCAGCCTCAACCACGTCGATGCGGCATTCATCCAGAACCTGGCGATGAGTTTCGCCTCCATTCTTTCCGCCGAATACGCCGAGCACTTGCTCGCAAGCGGGCGCCCCAGCGACATCAACCAGCAACCGATCGGCACCGGTCCGTTCGTGTTCCAGCGCTACCAGAAGGACTCGCAGATCCGCTACAAAGGCAACCAGGACTACTGGGCGCCGGATGAGGTGAAGATCGACAACCTGGTGTTCTCCATCAATACCGACCCATCGGTGCGCATCCAAAAACTGCGCCGCAACGAATGCCAGGTCACCCTGCACCCACGCCCCGCCGATCTGCCAGCGCTCAAGGACGACCCCAAGCTCCAGGTACTGCAGCAGCCAGGCTTCAACCTCGGCTATATCGCCTACAACACCCAACACCCGCCGTTCGACCGCCTGGAGGTGCGCCAAGCCATGGACATGGCGGTGAACAAACAAGCGATCATCCAGGCCGTCTATCAGGATTCCGGTCAGCTGGCGGCCAACGCCATGCCGCCGACCCAGTGGTCCTATGACGACAGCCTCAAGGATGCTCCGTTCGACCCGGAAAAAGCCAAGCAGCTCCTCCAGCAGGCCGGCGTCCAACCTGGCACCGAAATCACCCTGTGGGCCATGCCCGTACAACGCCCGTACAACCCCAACGCCAAGCTGATGGCCGAAATGCTTCAGGCCGACTGGAGCGCCTTGGGGTTCAAGGTACGCATCGTCAGCTATGAATGGGGCGAGTACCTCAAGCGCATGAAAAGCGGCGAGCACGACATCGCCCTGATCGGCTGGACCGGCGACAACGGCGACCCGGACAACTGGCTCGGCACCCTCTACAGCTGCGATGCCATCGGCAGCAATAACTACTCGCTGTGGTGCGATCGGCAATACGACGACCTGGTCAAGCAGGCCAAACGCATCACCGACCGGGAACAGCGCACGGCCCTCTACCAGCAGGCCCAGCAGCGTCTCAAGCAGCAGGTGCCGATCACCCCGGTGGCGCACTCCACGGTCAACCAACCGCTGAGCATGAAGGTGGCCGACTTCAAGGTCAGCCCATTCGGGCGCAATGATTTTTCCGGTGTGAGTGTCGATTGAGCGATAGCCCCTTTCGAGCCGCACAACACCCCGTCTTGCCCCGGCGATCCCGGGCAACCCTGGCAATACCGCAACAAACGACCCAGCCCACAAGGCCAGGCAATAACTAAAACAAAGAAAGGGAGCTTCAACCTTGAGACTATTCACCTTAACCGCATTGGCCGTTTCCATCGGCACCCTGTCCGCGACCGCCCAGGCCGACACCCAGAGCCAGGAGTACGTCCCGTTCAGCCTCAAGTCCAGCAGCGAACAGGAGCAGGCCAAAGGCTTCATCGATGGCCAGAGCCTGTCCGGCAGCACACGCAACTGGTACGCCCGTGAGCGTGCCACCCGTGCTCCGCTGTTCAAGTACTACAAAAGCGACGGCAGCCGGCATGACAGCCACAGCCGTGACAACTGGGTGCAGGGCACCATTCTCAACTACAGCTCGGGCTTCACCCAAGGCACCGTCGGTTTTGCCGTCGAGGCCGCTGGCTACAACGCCATCGCCCTGGAACAGGGGCGCGCGGCGGTCGCCGGGCCGAACAACCGAACCTTGACCCACAGTGACGGCGACCCGGTCGGCCAGTGGAGCAAGATGGGCCTGGCCAACGTCAAGGCACGCCTGTCCAACACTACCCTCACCGTCGGCCGCCAGTCGGTGGATACGCCCATGATCGCCTACATCGGCAACCGCGCCTTGCCGTCGAGCTTCCAGGGCGCGTTCCTGCACAGCGCCGAGTTCGAGAACCTGAGCCTCGACCTGGGCACCTTCGATCGCGTTTCGCCACGCACCGAGCAGAGCCTGAGCAAGTTTCGCAGCGAATACAGCGCCACCGGCGTCGAAACCGATCGGGCCAGCACGGCGGGCATCAACTACCAGCCCCTGAAAAGCCTGACCACCAGTTTCTACGCCACCAAGGTCGAGGATTTCTGGAACCAGTACTACGTCGGCGCAAGCCACGTGCTCGGCGACAGTGCCGTGCTCAGCCTCAGTACCGGGCTGAACTACTACAAGACCGTCGATGCCGGCAGCAAGAAGATGGGGGAGATCGACAACGACACCTACAGTGTGTCGTTCGGCCTCACTCACCAGGCCCATACCCTCAGCGCCTCCTGGCAGCAGGTCAACGGCAACGAATACTTCGACTACCTGCACGAAACCAATGGCATTTTCCTGGCCAACTCGTTGCTGTCGGACTTCAACGGCCCTAATGAAAAATCCCTGCAGATCTCCTACGTGCTGAACATGGCGCAGTACGGTGTGCCAGGCCTCAAGTTCAACCTGTACAACGCACGCGGCTGGGGGATCGACGGCACCCACTACAAGGGGACGGCCTACGACGTCCGCGGCATGGACGGCGAGACCCACTACGAGTGGGGCATCGGCACCAGCTACGCGGTGCAGAGCGGAGCGCTGAAAGACACCAGCATCCGCGCTACCTACACCGCGCACCGGGCCAGCAAGGCCCAAGCCGATGGCAGCCTGGACGAGCTACGTATCGTCACCACCATTCCGTTCAACATTCTCTGACCGCTGGCGCCACGGCCCGAATCGCTCCGGGCCGTGGCAGCTACGCTGGATTCAACACACGCAGGGAGTTTCCATGACATCGCTACCGCTACGTGCTGCCTTGGCAGCGATCTTGCTGAGCGCCGCCAGCCACGGGTTCGCCAAACCCCTGGTAGTGTGCACCGAAGCCAGCCCGGAAGGTTTCGACATCGTGCAGTACACCACCGCCGTCACCGCCGATGCCTCGGCCGAGACGGTTTTCAACCGTCTGGTCGACTTCAAGCCCGGCACCACCGACATCCAGCCAGCCCTGGCCGAGCGTTGGGAGATTTCACCCGACGGCCTGACCTACACCTTCCACCTGCGTGAGGGAGTGAAGTTCCATACCACCGACTACTTCACGCCGACCCGCGACTTCAATGCCGATGACGTGCTATGGAGCCTGAACCGCCAATTCGATCCAACGCACCCGTGGCACGACAAAGCCAGTGTCGGATATCCGTACTTCGAGAGCATGGCCTTCAAGGACCTGCTCAAGTCGGTGGCCAAGACCGACGACCACACCGTGGTCATCACCCTCACCCGCCCGGAAGCCCCCTTCCTGCGCGACATGGCCATGGCTTTCACGTCGATCTACTCCGCCGAATACGGCGATCAGTTGCTCAAGGCCGGCAGGACCGCCGACCTCAACAGCAAACCGATCGGCACCGGCCCGTTCATCTTCCAGCGCTACAGCAAGGACGCCCAGGTTCGCTTCAAGGCCAACCCGGACTATTTCCGCGGCAAGCCGCCGTCCGATTCGCTGATTTTCGCCATCACCACCGACGGCAACGTGCGCCTGCAGAAGCTGCGCGCCAACGAGTGCCAGGTCGCGCTGTACCCCAAACCGGACGACGTGCCCTCGATCAAGGCCGACCCTGCGCTCAAGGTCGAAGAGATCGAGGCTCTGGTCACCGGTTACATCTCCATGAATACCGAACACCCGTATTTGAGCGATGTGCGCGTGCGCAAGGCCATCGACATTGCCTTCGACCGCCAGACCCACGTGGACCAACTGTTCGGCAAGGGCAATGCGCTGGTCGCCGTGAACCCCTACCCCCCGACCATGATCGGTTACAACACCGACAACAGGAACCCACCCCGCGACTTGGCCAAAGCCCGCGAACTGCTCGAACAAGCGGGCGTGTCACCTGGCACGGTGTTCACGCTGTTCACCCGCAGCGGCGGCGGTCCGACCAACCCCAACCCTCGCCTTTCGGCGGAAATGCTGCAAGCCGACCTCAAACAGATCGGCCTGGTGCTGAATGTCCGCGTCATGGAGTGGGCCGAAATGCTGCGCCGCGCCAAGAATGGCGAAGCCGACCTGGTGTCCACTGGCTGGGCCGGCGACAACGGCGACCCGGATAACTTCCTCAGTCCCCTGCTCAGTTGCGACGCCGCCAAGACCGGCGAGAACTACGCGCGCTGGTGCAACTCGAAATTCCAGGAACTGATCACCCGTGCCCGCGAGGTGACCGACACAGACGAGCGTGCAAGGCTCTATGCCGAGGCTTTGAAGGTGTACGATGAAGACCAGCCCTGGATCAGCATGGCCCATCCGAAGATGTTCACCGCCATGCGCAGCAACGTGGAGGGTTACGTGATCAACCCTCTGACCAACAACAACTTCGCCACGACCAAGGTGAAGTAGAACAACAACGACCGCCGGCAACCCACGAGGGGACTGGCGGCACTGCCTTGACCGGCCGATTGAGGTAACCCTGACAATGTTGAGTTTTATTGCCCGGCGCCTGGGCCTGTTGATACCGACCTTCTTCGGTATCACCTTGCTGACCTTCGCGCTCATACGCCTGATCCCCGGCGACCCGGTGGAAGTGATGATGGGCGAGCGCAGAGTGGACCCCGAGATGCACGCCCAGGCCATGGAGCGCCTGGGCCTGAACAAACCGCTTCCGGTCCAGTATCTGGATTACGTGGGCAAGCTCGCCCAAGGTGACCTGGGAGAGTCGCTGCGTACCCGCGAGAGTGTCTGGACCGAGTTCCTCACGCTGTTCCCGGCGACCCTGGAACTGTCGCTCGCCGCCCTGCTGTTCGCCGGTACCATCGGCGTGCTCGCCGGGGTGATCGCTGCGCTCAAACGGGGCTCGCTGTTCGACCACGGGGTGATGGGCATTTCGCTGGCCGGCTACTCCATGCCGATCTTCTGGTGGGGTCTGATCCTGATCATGTTCTTCTCGGTCAGCCTTGGCTGGACGCCGGTATCAGGCCGCATCGACCTGCTCTACGACATCGAGCCGAAAACCGGCTTCATGCTCATCGACACCTTGCTCAGCGATGAGGAAGGCGCGTTCAAGGACGCGGTCATGCACCTGATCCTGCCGGCCATCGTGCTGGGCACCATCCCCCTGGCAGTGATCGCCCGCATGACCCGCTCGTCGATGCTCGAGGTACTGCGCGAAGACTACATCCGCACCGCACGGGCCAAGGGCCTGTCGCCGGCCCGCGTGGTGTTCGTGCACGGCCTGCGCAACGCGCTGATCCCGGTGTTGACGGTATTCGGCCTGCAAGTCGGCACGCTGCTGGCTGGCGCCGTCCTGACCGAAACCATCTTCTCCTGGCCGGGCGTCGGCAAATGGCTGATCGAAGCCATCGGCGCCCGTGACTACCCCGTGGTCCAGAACGGCATCCTGTTGATCGCCTGCCTGGTCATCCTGGTCAATTTCGTGGTGGACATCCTCTACGGCCTGGCCAACCCACGCATCCGTCATCAGCGCTGAGGCCCTCCATGACCAGTCCGACAATCAAAACCGTCGCACCGGCCCAGCCGGTGGACACCAGTCTGCTTTACCCCTCCCCGTTCAAGGAGTTCTGGCATGCCTTCGCCCGCAACAAAGGTGCGGTGCTGGGCTTGGCCTTCATGTGCGTGGTGGTGTTCTGCGCGCTGTTCGCGCCGTGGGTGGCGCCGTATGACCCAAGCGAGCAATTTCGCGACTACCTGCTGACCCCACCGGTTTGGCTCGAAGGAGGCACCTGGCAATTCGTGCTGGGCACCGACGAACTGGGCCGCGACCTGCTTTCGCGGCTGATCACCGGCGCACGCCTGTCGTTGCTGATCGGCCTGTCATCGGTAGTGATGTCGTTGATCCCCGGCATTCTTCTGGGTCTGCTGGCCGGCTTCTTCCCGCGCCTGCTCGGCCCGTCGATCATGCGCCTGATGGACGTGATGCTGGCATTGCCATCGTTGCTGCTGGCAGTGGCGATCGTCGCCATCCTCGGCCCTGGCCTGATCAACACGGTAATCGCCATCGCCATCGTGTCGTTGCCGTCCTACGTCCGTCTGACCCGCGCTGCAGTGATGGGCGAACTCAATCGCGACTACGTCACCGCTGCGCGCCTGGCCGGTGCCGGGCTACCACGGCTGATGTTCGTGACCGTGTTACCCAACTGCATGGCGCCGTTGATCGTCCAGGCCACCCTGAGTTTCTCGTCGGCCATTCTCGACGCCGCAGCCCTGGGCTTCCTCGGCCTGGGTGTGCAACCCCCGACACCCGAATGGGGCACGATGCTGGCTTCGGCGCGTGACTATATCGAGCGCGCCTGGTGGGTGGTGAGCCTGCCCGGCCTGACCATCCTGCTCAGCGTGCTGGCAATCAACCTGATGGGCGACGGCCTGCGCGATGCGCTGGATCCGAAACTCAAGAACGCCGCCTGAGGAGCCCGTCATGTCACTGTTGCAGATCAACAACCTCAACGTGCGCTTCGGCGACGCCAATGCAGTACCGGTAGTGGACGGCCTCGACCTGGCGGTGGACGCCGGCGAGATTCTGGCCATCGTCGGCGAATCCGGCTCCGGCAAGTCGGTGACCATGATGGCGCTGATGGGCCTGATCGACGCCCCCGGGCGAATCTCCGCGGACACCCTCAGTTTTGCCGGCACCGACATGCTCAAGCTCAGCGCCCGGCAGCGGCGCAAGATCGTCGGCAAGGACATCGCCATGGTCTTCCAGGACCCGATGACCGCGCTCAACCCTAGCTATACCGTAGGCTTCCAGATCGAGGAGGTGCTGCGCCAGCACCTGGGTCTCAAAGGCAAGGCCGCTCGCCAGCGAGCCCTGGAGCTGCTGAGAAAGGTCGAGATCCCGGCCCCGGAAAGCCGCCTGGACGCCTATCCACATCAACTGTCAGGCGGCATGAGCCAGCGCGTCGCGATCGCCATGGCGATCGCCGGTGAACCCAAGCTGCTGATCGCCGACGAACCGACCACCGCCCTGGATGTGACCATCCAGGCGCAGATCATGGAGCTGCTGGTGAACCTGCAGAAAGAGCGCAACATGGCGCTGATCCTGATCACCCATGACCTTGCGGTGGTCGCCGAGACCGCCCGACGGGTGTGCGTGATGTATGCCGGCCAAGCGGTCGAGGTGGGCCAGGTGCCGGAGTTGTTCGACATTCCTGCCCACCCCTACAGCGAGGCCCTGCTGGCGGCCATCCCCGAGCACAGTATCGGTGCCGAGCGTCTGGCCACCCTACCGGGTATCGTTCCCGGCCGCTACGACCGACCGCAGGGCTGCCTGTTATCGCCACGCTGTCCTTACGTGCAAGACAACTGCCGGCAACAGCGCCCGGCGCTGGAACCCCAGGCCCACAGCCTGGCCCGCTGCTTCTACCCATTGAACCAGGAGGTGGCCTGATGGCTGTGGTACTCACCGCGCGGGAGCTTACCCGCCACTACGAGGTGTCCCGAGGGTTGTTCAAGGGTAACGCTTTGGTGCGTGCACTGAACGGCGTTTCGTTCGAACTGGAGGCCGGCAAGACCCTGGCCGTGGTGGGCGAGTCCGGCTGCGGCAAGTCGACCCTGGCACGGGCCCTGACCCTGATCGAGTCACCCACCTCCGGTTCGCTGCAGATCGCCGGAACCGAGGTGGCCGGTGCCAGCAAGGCTGCCCGCAAGCAATTACGCCGCGACGTGCAGATGGTCTTCCAGAGCCCTTACGCCTCGCTCAACCCAAGGCAGAAGATCGGCGACCAACTGGCCGAGCCGTTGCTGATCAATACCTCGCTGACCAAGGCCGAACGGCGTGACAAAGTCCAGCGGATGATGGAGCAGGTCGGTCTGCGACCGGAACATTATCAGCGCTATCCGCACATGTTCTCGGGCGGCCAGCGCCAGCGTATCGCCCTGGCCCGGGCCATGATGCTGCAGCCGAAGGTATTGGTGGCGGACGAACCGACGTCGGCGCTCGATGTCTCGATCCAGGCACAGGTGCTCAACCTGTTCATGGACCTGCAGAAGGAATTCGACACCGCCTACGTCTTCATCTCGCACAACCTGGCGGTGGTGCGTCACGTGGCCGATCAAGTGCTGGTGATGTACCTGGGCCGGCCGGCAGAGATGGGGCCGAAAGAGGACATCTACGAAAAGCCGCTGCACCCCTATACCCAGGCCTTGCTGTCAGCGACCCCGGCGATTCACCCGGACCCGCTGAAACCTAAGATTCGCATTGCCGGGGAGCTCCCTAACCCCTTGAACCCACCGGAGGGCTGTGCGTTCCACAAGCGCTGCCCTTACGCCACTGAGCGTTGCGCCAGTGAGGTGCCGGCGTTCCGGCTGGTTGGGACGCGGCAGGTGGCGTGTCATTACGCGGAGCAGTTCCTCTAGAACAGTATCGCCTCCATCGCCGGCAAGCCGGCGATGGACCCGCGAAACCTCAATGCATGAAGAACCAGATCAGAATGATCACCGGAATGGGTACACCAATCATCCATAGCAGTATCGAGCGCATAACCTTTCTCCTTGTGTGAGGTTGGTTAAGTCATTGCAGCGCCCATGCCAGACGTGTCAAAAAATTACATGCTTATGAAACAACAGGTTAGCGGCCAAGCCGCTTGAAGAAACCGTGCAAAATGCCAGATCGCCGATATTGCGTCGGGGTGTTCTGCAATGCACTATCGCTTCATGACCACGCCTGCCCTCCCCGACGGCCCCGAGCAGACCCCGCTCACGGCCGATACCGTGCTGCGCTATCACCTGTGCTGGAAGCATCGCGACCTCGAGGGCGTGATCGCGCTTTATCACCCGGAAGTGCAGTACCACGACTTCTTTCAGAACCGCATGCTCGGCTACCACGAACTGCGTGAGTACGTAAGCGCCTGCCTGCCCCACGAGGCCGGCGAAGACATCGTACACAGTGACCGTATCCGCGTGGATGGCTGCACCGCGTTCATCCAGTACCAGGTCACGGTGCAGGGTGGCGCGGGTCTGGTGGCATTCCAGTCCAGCGAGGCAATCACGGTCCGCGATGGCCTGATCTGGCGGGTCAATGAATACGCCACGCTGGTTCGCAGCAATGGCGCCGGCTCCGAAAGCGGCGGCCCACGCCCTGCCACCAGCCGGCTGGGCTTGTCACCCCGACAGCTGTCGACCATGGCCCAGGACCTGGAGCACTATTTTCAGCGCCAACGCCCCTATCTCGACCCGGAACTGAACCTGCAACAGGTGGCCGACGCCAGCGGCTACAGCCGCAACCAGATCTCCTATCTGCTCAATCAGGTGCTGGGCCAGAGCTTCTACCGCTACGTCAACCAGGCGCGTCTGCAACACTTGCTGGCCAGCCTGGACGCTGACAGCGCCGAAGCGACCATCGACGATCTGGCTTTCAATGCCGGCTTCAATTCCCTGTCGGCGTTCTACAAGTGCTTCCGCGAGCACACAGGGCTCACGCCCAAGGCCTACCTGCGGCAAATTTCCCTGCGTGCACGCACGTAAGACAGCTCCGGCCCGCCCCCACTAGGATCGCCCACAGACCCTGACGGATGTGGAGCCACCCTTCGATGCAAGCCCTGCGCACACTCAGCCTGTGGATGGAGCAACTCGACGAGCCGCTGACCCCGCGCCCGGCCCTGGAAGTCGACCTGGAGGTCGACGTGTGCATCATCGGTGCCGGCTATACCGGGCTGTGGACGGCCTACTACCTCAAGCGCCAGGCAGCGCACCTGAACATCGCCGTGATCGATGCCAAGATCGCAGGTTTCGGCGCTTCGGGGCGCAACGGCGGTTGGCTGATGGGCAACCTGCTGGGCGAGGACCGTCTATTGGCCACGCTTTCACCGCAACACCGACGCGCCAGCATCGATCTGCTGCACGGTATCCCCGACCAGGTACAGGATGTGCTGCAGCGCGAAAGCATCGACTGCGATTACCGCAAAGGCGGCGTACTGTATTGTGCTTCGCGCTACCCCGAGCAGGAGCGCAGCCTGCGTGCCTACCTCGATGACCTTTATCGCCAGGGCATGACCGAGGACGACTACCGCTGGCTGCGGCCGGAGCAACTGGATGCCCAACTGCGCGTGAGCAATGCCTACGGCGCCATCTTCAGTCCGCACACCGCGACCATTCAGCCAGCGAAGCTGGTGCGGGGCCTGGCCAGGGCTGTCGAAGCGCTGGGCGTAGCGATCTACGAGAACACCCCTGCCATTGACTGGCAGCCTGGCGAAGTGCGCTCGCCCCTGGCTCGCATCCGCTGCCAATGGACGGTGCCCGCCGTCGAGGGTTATGCCGCCAGCCTGCCGCCGCTGGGCAAGCATCAGTTGCCGGTGCAAAGCCTGCTGGTGGCCACCGAACCCTTGTCCGAATCGACCTGGGAGCAAATCGGGCTGTCCCAGGGCCAGGCCTTCAGCGAAAGCAGCCGCCAGGTCACCTATGGCCAGCGCACAGCGGACAACCGCCTGGTGTTCGGCGCCCGCGGTGGCTACCGCTTCGGCGGCCGTCTGCGGGAAAACTTCACGCTCGAACAACATGAGATCGAACTGCGCCGCTATTTGTTCGGCGAACTGTTCCCGCAACTACGGCAGGTTCGGATCACGCACTCCTGGGGCGGCAACCTCGGCATGGCCAGGCGCTTTCGTCCGCACATGCTCTGCGATCGGCAGCGCGGTATCGCCCTGGCCGGTGGCTACGGCGGCGAAGGCGTCGGCGCGACCAATCTCGGCGGACGCACCCTGGCGGCATTGATCCTCAACCAGCACAACGAACTGACTGCGCAACCCTGGGTGCTCGACAACCGTCCCGTGTCGAGCTTGGCCAGCTGGCCACCAGAGCCCTGCCGCTGGCTGGGCTACAACGCGATCATCAAAAGTTTCGTCCACGAGGACCGGACCCTCGCCAATCCCGCCAGCGCGCCCTGGAGGCGGCGCCTGGCCAGCTCGTTAGCGGACTTCATGGAAGGTTTCATGCACTGATTTCCCCCCTGACACAGGATCCAGCGGTCATGAGCATCACCCACTTCAAGCACACAGAAAGCGTCGAGCTCGATAGTTCCAACCCGGTCGCGGTGCCGCTCGGCGCCCCGGTGGCAGTCACCTCGGTCACCTGCGTGGAGCGCAGCGACGGCGTCGAGACCGGCATCTGGGAATGCACGCCCGGGCGCTGGCGACGGCAAATCGTTCAGCAAGAGTTCTGCCATTTCATCAAAGGCCGTTGCACCTTCACCGCCGACGGTGGCGAGCCCTTGGTCATAGAAGCCGGAGACGCCCTGATGCTACCGGCCAACAGCACCGGCACCTGGGACATCCAGGAAACCGTGCGCAAGACCTACGTCCTCATTTTCTGATCCGCTGATCGCCTGCCTTCGATAACAACAGACAAAGCAAGGTAAACCCGACATGCGCACGCTCCTTCTCGCTCCCCTGATGCTGGCCGCCAGCATGACCCACGCCGCTGAAACGGTGAAGATCTACAATTGGTCCAGCTACGTTGCACCCGACACCCTGAAGAACTTCCAGCAGGCCACCGGCATCGTGCCGACCTACGATGTGTACGACAGCAACGAGACCCTCGACGGCAAGTTGATGACCGGCAACTCCGGCTACGACGTGGTGTTTCCTTCCAACCACTTCATGGCCCGGCAGATCCAGGGCAAGGCGCTCAAACGCCTGGACCGCTCGCAGTTGCCCAACTGGCACAACCTCAATCCGGTGCTGCTCAAGGCGCTGGAGGTCAACGATCCGGGCAACCAGTATGGCTTTCCCTATCTCTGGGGTAGCACCGGCATTGGCTACAACATCGACAAGGTCAAGGCAGTGCTCGGCGACAATGCCCCCGTCGACTCCTGGGATCTGATCTTCAAACCCGAGTACATGAGCAAGCTGAAAAGCTGCGGCGTCGCGGTGCTGGACAACGGCCCCGAGCTGCTGCCGATCGCCCTGCATTACCTGGGTCTGCCGCACCACAGCCAGGACCGGGCGGACTACGACAAGGCCAAGGCGCTTTTGATGAGCGTGCGACCGTACATCAGCTACTTCCATTCGTCGAAGTACACCGGCGACCTGGCCAATGGCGATGTGTGCGTGGTGGTGGGTTTCTCTGGCGATGTACTGCAGGCCAAGAACCGTGCCGAGGAAGCGCACAACGGGGTGAAAGTGGGTTACTCGATTCCCAAGGAAGGCGCGCCGATGTGGTTCGACATGGTCGCCATGCCAGCCGATGCGCCCGACGAAAAAGCGGCCTACGCCTACATGAACTACCTGCTGCAACCTGAGGTGATGGCCAACATCAGCAACCATGTGCAGTACGCCAACGGTAACCTCAAGGCTGACGGCTTGGTGGACCCGGCCATGAAGGGCAACAGCATGATCTACCCGGGCGAGGATGTGATGGGCAAGTTGTATGCCCTGGAGGCGATGCCGGCGAAGATCGACCGGATCAGGACGCGGATCTGGACCAGCATCAAGGCCGGCAATTGAGACTGGGGCCGCTTTGCGGCCCCTGTTTCAATGATCAGTGGTGCTCGCGGGTCGCGCGGAACTTGATGTCCGGCCAGCGCTCTTCCATCAGCGACAGGTTGACGCGGGTCGGCGCCAGGTAGGTCAGGTGACCGCCACCGTCGATGGCCAGGTTCTCCATAGCCTTGTTCTGGAATTCCTCGAGCTTCTTCTTGTCGTCGCAGCTGATCCAACGGGCCGACCAGACGGTGATCGGCTCGTAGGCGCACTCGACCTTGTACTCTTCCTTCAGGCGGCTGGCGACCACATCGAACTGCAGCACACCGACCGCACCGAGGATGATGTCGTTACTGCGCTCTGGGAAGAACACCTGGGTCGCGCCCTCTTCCGCCAGCTGCTGCAGGCCCTGGCGCAGTTGCTTGGACTTGAGCGGGTCTTTAAGACGCACGCGGCGGAACAGCTCCGGAGCGAAGTGCGGGATGCCGGTGAAGCCCAGCGCCTCGCCTTCGGTGAAGGTGTCGCCGATCTGGATGGTGCCGTGGTTGTGCAGACCGATGATGTCGCCGGCATAGGCTTCTTCGAGCTGCTCACGTTCGGACGAGAAGAACGTCAGTGCATCGCCGATGCGCAGGTCCTTGTTCAGGCGCACGTGGCGCATCTTCATGCCCTTCTCGTACTTGCCCGAGCAGATGCGCATGAAGGCGATGCGGTCGCGGTGTTTAGGGTCCATGTTCGCCTGGATCTTGAACACGAAACCGGTGAACTTCTCCTCGACCGGCTCGACGGTCCGCTCGTGGGCGACGCGGCCCAATGGGCGCGGCGCCCAGTCGACGACCGCATCGAGCACATGGTCGACACCGAAGTTGCCCAGCGCGGTCCCGAAAAACACAGGGGTCAGTTGGCCATTGATGAACTCGTCCTGGTTGAACTCGTGGCAGGCGCCCTGCACCAGCTCGAGCTGCTCGACGAACGCGTCGTATTGATCGCCCAGGTGTGCACGGGCTTCATCGGAGTCCAGCTTCTGGATGATCTTGGCTTCGGTGCGCTCGTGGCCGTGCCCTGGGGTATAGACGATGATGTAGTCGCCGGTCAGGTGATACACACCCTTGAAGTCGCGATAGCAACCGATCGGCCAGGTGATCGGTGCGGCCTTGATCTTGAGCACCGCCTCGATCTCGTCGAGCAATTCGATCGGGTCACGGATGTCGCGGTCGAGTTTGTTGATGAAGCTGACGATCGGCGTGTCGCGCAGGCGGCAGACGTCCATCAGGGCGATGGTCCGCGGCTCGACGCCCTTACCACCGTCGAGCACCATCAGCGCCGAGTCCACCGCGGTCAGGGTGCGGTAGGTATCCTCGGAGAAGTCTTCGTGGCCGGGGGTGTCGAGCAGGTTGATCATGTGCTCGCGGTACGGGAACTGCATCACCGAGGTGGTGATGGAGATGCCGCGCTGTTTCTCCATTTCCATCCAGTCGGAGGTGGCATGGCGGTCGGACTTGCGCGACTTCACGGTACCGGCGACGGCAATGGCCTTGCCCATCAACAGGAGCTTCTCGGTGATGGTGGTCTTACCGGCGTCGGGGTGGGAAATGATTGCGAAAGTGCGGCGCTTCGCGACTTCGGCGGCCTGGTTGGTCATGGGAAATCGCCTGACTGGGGATTTGAAAGGGGCAGTATCATACCTGATGTTGGGCGGGGTACCAAAACCCGATCACTGGACGCTGGTCCAGGGTAACGGCTAGACGCGTTTCAGTTGCGCCTCAGAAAATCCGTCAAGCGTGACAGGGGGACGCCCAGGGATATGTACGACCAGCTCCAATGCCCCCCAAGGGCCTCCACATAGCTGCGGAGGGTGGAAATCAACATGTCTCTGCGTGCTCCACCTTGGAAACGTTGCTCTGCCGGATATCGAGGCGTTCCGCCAGCCCTTCCTGGGTGATTTCCAACTGCCTGCGCAATGCTTGCAGGGTCATCTCTTCACAGATCAATTCAAGCCCGCGGGCCTCGACTTTCGCCCTGCGGCCAGGCGAAAGCTCATTCATCACATCATCAAGCGTTTTCATAACTCAACCTCTGGACAGGTGTCGTTCAAAACGTGCATCGGCACGCTCGATTAGGCTCCGGTAAAACCTACGCTCACTGGTAATCCCCGGCTACTAACAGCAGCGCACAGCGAGAAGGGTCAAATGCGAACGCTACGCGCCACACTCCATCCCCGACGGTAAACCGCAGCTCTTTCATGTTCGAATGTCTTGAGCCCTTCAAGGTATCTACACGAGGTCGCCCCAGCGCTGGACCGCGGTATGCGAGCAGATGGAGTTGAGCCAAGAGTTCATCCTGTACCTCAAGAGTCAACCTCCCGAACTCGACCGCGAATTCGGGGCACATCCCTATTGCCCACACCGCAAATACCCCCAAAGGAATATTCCCTCAAGGAGATTTCGAGGAAATTTCAGAGGGTAATTGTGCTCAGGGAACAAATGGCTCGGTAGCAGGTAATTAAACGCCTTCAGGCAAGAAAAGCGCTGTTTTTTCGTGCGAAAAAACGCCACTACCAGTGATTAACGCTGGCCAAATGCCGCCTCAGATGGGAACCTTTACGCCCACGGAGACGTCCACTCCCTCACAAGCCGCTTCGCTTGGGGACTGGTTTCATCAGCATTTTCGGGCCCGACGGGGTTCGGCTCATGGCCTGATCGCTGCCCTCGGCAAGCATCACGCTGCTACTCGCGAACACACCGCCTGCCGCCCTCGAGGGCCGGCTACACAGAAGTGTGCTCGCCGACAACACAAGGAGTCCGCCTGTGGCTAAACGCTACGGAAAGGGGCTGTTGGGATGGGCCGCCGTGCTCGTCATCCTGGCCCTGCTG
Source organism: Pseudomonas putida (assembly GCF_004357765.1). GTDB lineage: Bacteria > Pseudomonadota > Gammaproteobacteria > Pseudomonadales > Pseudomonadaceae > Aquipseudomonas > Aquipseudomonas putida_U. The sequence continues at coordinate 321,859 of NZ_SMTE01000004.1, forward strand.
GTCCATTGGATCGGCATCGACACGATCGCACGCTACCGCGACGATCTTGGGTTCTACCTGCAAGCGCACCTGATGCTGGTGCTGGCTTCGATGGGGGCGGCGTTAGCCGTGGGCATCCCCGCCGGCATTGCCCTGAGTCGACCGCACCGGGTCGACAAAGCCGAACGCTTCATGCAGTTTTTCAATGTTGGCAACACCATTCCCCCTCTGGCCGTACTGGCCATCGCCCTGAGTATCCTGGGCATCGGCGCAGGCCCCGCGATCTTCGCCCTGTTCCTCGCCTCCCTCCTGCCGATCGTGCGCAACACCTACGAAGGCCTGAAAAACGTCCCCGCCTCACTCAAGGAAGCCGCCACCGGCATCGGCATGACGCCCCGCCAGCAACTGTGGCAGGTCGAACTGCCCAACGCCGTGCCGATCATCGTCGGCGGCGTACGCGTAGCCCTGGCCCTGAACGTGGGAACTGCCCCCTTGGCCTTCCTGATCGGCGCCAACAGCCTCGGCAGCCTGATCTTCCCCGGCATCGCCCTGAACAATCAGCCGCAACTGCTGCTGGGCGCCGCCTGCACGGCGCTGCTGGCGCTGGCGCTGGACGCCGCGGTGAGTTTCTCCAGCAAGCGCTGGCTGGAACGTGGCCTGACCTAATAAAAGAGGGATTGTATGAAGAGAAGAATCGCCTTGCTGCTGGGCGCGACCCTGCTGTTCGCAGGTTTCGCCCAAGCGGCGGACAAACCGCTGATCCGCATAGGCGCCCGGGTGTTCACCGAACAAACCGTGCTCGCCGAAATCACCGCACAGTACCTCAGGGCCAATGGTTTTGACGTCCGCGTCACCGGCGGCCTGGGCAGCAACCTCGCCCGCCAGGCACAAGAAACCGGCCAGCTAGATCTGATGTGGGAATACACCGGCGTGTCGCTGGTCTCGTACAACCATATCGAAGAACGCATGCCGAGCGCCGCAGCCACCTATGCCAAGGTCAAGGAACTGGATGCGAAAAAGGATCTGGTCTGGCTGACCCCGTCGAAGTTCAGCAATACCTATGCCCTGGGTTTGCCCAAGCAGGTCGCCGAAGCCTATCCACAGGTCCAGACCATCAGCGACCTCAACCAGGTACTGCGCGACGAGCATGATCGCAACCACCTGGTGGCGCTGGACACCGAGTTCGCCAACCGCCCTGATGGCCTGGTCGGCCTCAAGGCCATGTACGACCTGCAGGTGGGCCGCGCCAACATTCGCCAGATGGATGCCGGGCTGGTGTACACCGCCATGCGCAACAACCAGGTCTTCGCCGGCCTCGTCTATACCACGGACGGCCGCCTCAGCGCGTTCAATCTCAAGCTGCTCGAAGACGACAAGCACTACTTCCCCGACTACACCGCCGCCCCGGTGATCCGCAAAGCCGTGCTCGACGCCAGCCCTCAACTGGCCGATCTGCTCAAGCCTCTGGCCGAACAGCTTGACGACGAGACCATGCGTCAGCTCAACGCCAAGGTCGATGTCGAACACCAGAGCCCTTCCGCCGTGGCCGCTGCCTTCCTGCGCGAACACCCCCTCAGCGAGGTACAGCCATGACCCTGCTCGACACCTTCGCCCACCTCGACTGGGCCCAGGTCCTGCACCTGACCTGGCAGCACATCATGCTGGTCGGCATCGCCGTGAGCCTGGCGATCCTCATCGGTGTGCCGCTGGGCATCCTGATGACCCGCTTCCCCGCCCTCGCCGGCCCCCTGCAGGCCAGCGCCACGGTGCTGCTGACCATCCCGTCGATCGCCCTGTTCGGCCTGTTGCTGCCGTTCTATTCCAAGTTCGGCCAAGGCCTGGGGCCATTGCCGGCGATCACTGCGGTATTCCTCTATTCATTGCTACCGATCCTGCGTAACACCTACCTGGCCCTGACCAACGTCGAGCCTGGTATCCGCGAAGCCGCACGCGGAATCGGCATGACCTTCGGCCAGCGCCTGCGCATGGTCGAGCTGCCCATCGCAGTGCCGGTGATCCTCGCCGGCGTGCGCACCGCCGTGGTGATGAACATCGGCGTCATGACCATCGCCGCGACCATCGGTGCCGGTGGCCTGGGCGTACTCATCCTCACTTCCATCAGCCGCAGCGACATGTCGATGCTGCTGGTCGGCGCCGTGTTGGTCAGCCTGCTGGCCATCTTCGCCGATCTGCTCCTGCAAACCCTGCAACGTGCCCTGACTCCAGAAGGACTGCGCTCATGATCGAACTCAAGAACCTCAGCAAGACCTTCAACGTCAACGGCAAGGACGTCAAGGCCGTCGACTCGGTAAGCCTCACCGTCAACGAAGGGGAAATCTGCGTGTTCCTCGGCCCTTCGGGCTGCGGCAAGAGCACCACGCTGAAGATGATCAACCGCCTCATCACTCCAACATCCGGGCAGGTGTTCATCAACGGCGAGGACACCAGCGCACTGGACGAAGTGACCCTGCGTCGTCACATCGGCTATGTGATCCAGCAGATCGGTCTGTTCCCCAACATGACCATCGAGGAGAACATCACCGTGGTCCCACGCCTGCTCGGTTGGGACAAGCAGAAGTGCCACGACCGCGCCCGCGAGCTGATGCATATGATCAAGCTCGAGCCCAAGCAGTATCTGCAGCGCTATCCCCGTGAGCTATCCGGTGGCCAACAGCAGCGTATTGGCGTGATCCGCGCACTGGCTGCCGATGCGCCGGTGCTGCTGATGGACGAACCCTTCGGCGCGGTCGACCCGATCAACCGCGAGATGATCCAGAATGAGTTCTTCGAGATGCAGCGGGCCCTGAACAAGACCGTCATCATGGTCAGCCACGACATCGACGAGGCCATCAAGATGGGCGACAAGATCGCCATCTTCCGCGCCGGCAAGCTGCTTCAGCTGGACCATCCGGACACCCTGCTGGCGCATCCCGTGGACGAGTTCGTCAGCAACTTCGTCGGCCAGGACAGCACCCTCAAGCGTCTCCTGCTGGTACGTGCCGAGGACGCGGCAGACAACGCCCCGTCGGTCAGCCCGGAAACACCAGTGGCCGATGCCCTGGAGCTGCTGGACGAACACGACCGCCGCTACGTGGTGGTGACCGATGCGCAGAACAAAGCGCTGGGCTATGTGCGCCGCCGCGACATGCACCGCCAGCAAGGCACCTGCGGCGACTTCCTGCGCCAGTTCAACGCCACCGCTTCGCACGATGAACACCTGCGCATCCTGCTGTCGCGGATGTACGAGTTCAATCGCGCGTGGTTGCCGGTGCTGGATGCCGAGCAGGTATTCCTGGGCGAGGTGACCCAGGAATCGATCGCGGCGTACCTGAGCTCGGGACGTTCGCGGGGGGCGAAGACCAGTATCGTGTCGCCGGCCGAGGTGGCGGCCTCTTGAAATAGCGCCTCCCCCTTCGCGGGCAAGCCCGCCCCACCGGTCCTATGCCTGCCTGTGGGCTGGCGCTGTACCTGTGGGAGCGGGCTTGTCCCGCGAATGGGGCGACGCGGTGAATGGCACCGGCTTCGCCGGTGTTCGCGGGACAAGCCCGCTCCCACAGAGTCCAGTTAAATCAATGAGTTATGTTTAGTTCTATGGGAGCGGGCTTGCCCGCGAAGGGGACGACGCGTTGTCAGAACCCTACACTGGCCTGCACATAGAAGGTCCGTGGCTCACCCACATAGATCCCGGCATTGTTATCGCTCGAGCGGGTGAAGTATTGCTTGTCGAACAGGTTCTTCACCCCCGCCGCCAGCTTGAGATTGGACATCTGCGGCCCGAAGTCATACCCCCCACGGGCATGCCAGGTCACGTAGCCCGGGATGTCGCCATACTGCCCATCGGCACTTGGCTCGGTGATGTAGTCGCCATTGAAACTGCCATCGCTGTTGATTCCGGTCCCCGGCGCGCGCTGCTTGGATTGGGCATAGGCATCGAGGTTCCAGGTCCAGCGGTTGATCGCGTAGCGCAGCCCGGCAGTGGCCACCTGGCGTGAATAGAACGGCAGGTCGCGGTCCTTGAAGCCCGGAATCTCTCCTTCGTAGGTCGCGCGGGTGTAGGTATAGCCACCATTGACCGACAGGCCTTCCAGACGCGGGTCCAGGCCGGCCAAGTCGTAGCGCACCGAAGCCTCGATCCCCTGGTGCTTGGTCGCACCCAGGTTGGTCCAACCGACATCGTTGCTGATGTACTGCAACTCGTCATCGAAATCGATGTAGAACGCCGTCAACTCGCCAGCGAAACCACCCTTGTCATAGCGCGTACCGATTTCATAGGTCTTGGCCTTTTCCGGCTCCAGGCCGTTGGCCGTGCTGTTGCCGCTGCCGCCCTGGCCAAGCTGGAAGTACTGCAGGCTGCCGAAGGACGTCTCGTAGTTGGCGAACACCTTCCAGGCATCGGAGATGTGGTACATGACGCTCAATGCCGGCAGCGGCTCGTTGCTGGTGATGCTGCGTTTCTTCTCCGCCACCGGCTGGCCGTTGGCGCCGAGCACCGGGCGGTCGCGCCAATCGGTGTTGATGTGCTCGAAGCGGATACCCGGAGTGATCGTCCAGTTGCCGACGTCGATCTTGTCGTCGATGTAGTAGGCGCTGGCTTCAGTGCCACCGCTGCGATCCTGGAACACGTGGCCGTCGGAGGTCGGCGTGGAGGTGGGTACGTTGTCGATCAGAGCCAGGCGCGTCGACTGTTCGCGCATCGCTTCCTTGAGGTAGCGATAGCCGACACTGACTTCCTGGGTGGTTGGGCCAGCGAAGAAGATCCGCGACAGCCGGGGTTCGATGGCGAAGGTATGGTAGTTGCGCGGGTATGACGACAGGGTCTTCATGTCCCGCGAAGCAATGGCACTGCCACGGAAGCTGTCGGTGTAGTAGGTCAGCACCTCGAACTGGGTGGCATCGTCGAGCTGGCGTTGCCACTTGAACGACACGTCCTTGCGCCGCCCGGCGAAATAGTCGTAGTCGCGCAGCGACTGGAACGGTTTGTTGTCGTACTGGGCCTGGGTCAGGCCGCCGGGCATGTCGGCGCGGCCATCGTAGTAGTGGAAGTTGAGCCAGAACTCGTCGACGTCGGTGGGCGCCCAGTGGGTCTTGAGGATGACGTCGTCGATGTCGTTGCCGTTGTTGCTTTCCCGGTAGCCGTGGCCATTGACCCCGGTGTAGAGCAATGCCACACCCATGCCGTTGTCGGCGGTGCCCCCGACGAACGCCGACTCGGTGTGCTTCCAGCCGCCATGCTGCGAGGTCTCCAGGGTGGTGGACAACTCTGCCGAAGGCTTCTCGGGAATCGCCCGGGTGACGAAGTTGATCACCCCGCCGACGTTCTGCGGGCCATAGCGCACGGAGCCGGCGCCACGTACCACATCGATGCTGTCGAGGTTGCCCGAGGAGATGGGCGCCATCGACAACTGCGGCTGGCCATAAGGCGCAAAGGCGGCAGGGATGCCATCGATGAGCACCGTCGAGCGGGGCGACAGTCGCGAGGTCAGGCCACGCACGCCAACGTTCAGCGACAGGTCGCTGCCACCCGTGCCGTTGGAGTCCTGCACCTGCACGCCAGGGATGCCACGCAGCACGTCGCGCACGTTCATCGCGCCCTTCTCCACCATGGCCTCGCGGCGCACCACGGTGCGTGCGCCGGGATGGTTCTGCACCACCGCCTGGTCGGCATCGCCCAGCCAATCGCCCACCACGTTCACATCGATCGGGGCCAGTTCCAGGCTGCCGGTGTTCAGCGAGCCGGCCGACTCGGCAGGCTTGACCACCACGGTGTCCTGGGACTTTTCATAGGTCAGCCCGCTGCCTTCGAGCAGTTGTTGCAGCGCTTGCTCGGCCTGCAACGTGCCGGACACCGCCGGCGCTTGCTTACCGGCGACCAATTCGGGGCTGAAGAACAGTTGCAGATCGGTCTGCTGGCCCAGCGCGGTCAGCGCCGAGGCCAAGGGTTGTGCCTGAATCTGCAGGGCGCGGGGGGCCTCTTCGGCCTGGCTGGTGGCGGCAACGCTCGCGACGGCGAGGGCCAGCGCAAGGGCACGCATGCGGGGGAATGGCTTATTGTTGTTCACGTCGTCGAAACATCCTGGAAATACGGAATGGACCCAACCGCATGCAAATGAAAATGCTTGGCAGTTGCAGCTGGCGGGGAAGACGAACGAGTGAAAAAAAACCTGAATCTATTTCGCGATTATTTCCTGGGAGCCATCCTCATGGGCCTTGATGGCCACCGGTAGGATGCTCGGCAAGGCGCGCAACAGAGCATCCGTGTCGTCGGTGCTGAAGGTGCTGGACAGGCGCAAGCGGGCCACCTTGCCGGGTGCCACGCGCAAGGGCTGGGCACGATAGCGCGAGGTCTCGGCGACCACTTCGGCCAGCGTTGCGTCGTCGAACACCAGCTTGCCCTGGCGCCAGGCGGTAACGGCGGCAGTATTGACTGCATAAGGCGCCGCCACCACACCCTGGGCATCGATGTGCGAACCCTGGCCAGCGCTTAATTGCGCCAGCGAGGCGTCCTTGCCCTGGACCCTCACCGACCCCTGCTCCACCGTTACACGGGTGATGGCCGGATCGAGCCGGACATCGAAGCGGGTGCCGGTCACGGTGACGCTGCCCTGGGCGGTGTCGACCACGAACGGCCGGTTGCCGTCGTGGGCGACGACGAACATTGCCTCACCGGCATCCAGGTGGATGCGCCGACGCGCGCCGCTGAAATCGACGCGCATTCGCGTAGCGCCATTGAGATCCAGCCGAGTGCCATCCGGCAGTTCGACCTGGCGCCGCTCGCCGAAGGCGGTCTGCAAGAAATCCTGGTGATTGCGCTTCTGGTACTCCCAACCGCCCCAGCCAAGGCCCAGAGCCAGCAGCGCGACGCTGGCCGCCAGCGCCTGGCGCAAGAAACGCCGGCGTGGCAACTGCTGCACCGGGTCCGCCTGGCACAGTGCCTCGAGCCGCTGGCGCCCAAGCAGATCGGCGGCTTGCCAGAGCCGCAGCAGTTGCTGGTACTCCTGCGCGTGCAGCGGGTCGGTCGCCAACCACGCCTGCAAACCGGCCTGCAGCGCGGCATCGTTCGGCGCGTCCTGCACGCGGGCGAACCATTGCGCCGCCTGCTCGCGGACCGTCTCGGTACCGTGCTGTTTCATGGAAAGGGTCTCCTGCCTCATCTCGCCGACACATCCAGGTGCTCACGCAGATGCCGGAGCGTGCGGATCATATACTTTTCGACCATGTTCTTGGACAAACCCATGCGCTCGGCGATCTCGGCCTGGGTCAGGCCCTCGAGCTTCTGCCAGACGAATACCCGGCGGCAGTTCAGCGGCAGCTCGGCCAGCGCTCGCTCGACACTGTCGGCCAGTTCCAGGGCATGTACATAGGCTTCTGGGTCATCGCTGGCACCGCGCTCCTCATCCAAGGCTTCGCGCTCCAGGGCCTGGCGCCGGTCCTCGCGGCGAAAACCATCCACGGCGATATTACGCGCCGTCTGGTGCAGGTAGGCCCGTGGCTGGTCGACCTGTTCGCGCGAGGTTTCCAGCACTCGGACGAAGGCATCGTGGGTGAGGTCTTCGGCCTGCTGACGACTGCGCAGTTTGCGCGTCCAGGTGCCGATCAGCTCATGGTAATGGTCGAGGAAGCCTTTGTGTCCAGCCACGGGAAGTGTCGTCAGGGAGGCAGATGAGGGTGCGAATAGTAATGTTTCTCATCAAAGGCAGCAAATCCGTCCATCAGTAACAAAAAATTTATCGTCTTTTTTGCGCGCTTGGGCGTCGCAGGTCCGTGGCCATAAATATGAACACTTGAGGCCTTTTCCCGGATAACCCGGTTGCCACCTGTAGCGTGTGAGGCCCTTGAGACGGGCATGTCCGCAGAGGCTACGAACCGCTCCATTCCACAATTTTTTACGCTTGAAAGCCGCGATGGAACGTCAGGTAGTCACATCGGTCGGTTATTCAAATGGCTGGTCGTCGATCCGCGACGATCGTGCCCGGATTGCCTGTTGATTCTGCATTCTTCACGCCCTAAAGTGCGCGCCGAACGTCCATGCTGGAAACGATCCATCCGGCTCAAGTACTGAGTAGGCGAACCAAAGTGGGGATACGGAGGACGTTCAGTTGCAGCCACTTAAACTTTCAGTTTGCCCATGGAGTCCCTGAGCATGTCGATCCAGGTCGAAGACTATTTCGCACGTGAAACCTTCCAGAAAATGAAGGCGTTCGCCGACAAGCAGGAAACCCCGTTCGTACTCATCGACACCCAGATGATCAGCCAGGCCTACGACGACCTGCGTGCAGGTTTCGAATTCGCCAAGGTCTACTACGCAGTCAAGGCCAACCCGGCCGTCGAGATCATCGACCTGCTCAAGGACAAAGGCTCGAACTTCGACATCGCCTCGATCTATGAGCTGGACAAGGTGATGAACCAGGGTGTAAGCGCCGATCGCATCAGTTACGGCAACACCATCAAGAAATCCAAGGACATCCGCTACTTCTACGAGAAAGGCGTTCGCCTGTACGCCACCGACTCCGAAGCCGACCTGCGCAACATCGCCAAGGCCGCTCCGGGCTCGAAAGTGTACGTGCGCATCCTCACCGAAGGCTCCACCACTGCCGACTGGCCGCTGTCGCGCAAGTTCGGCTGCCAGACCGACATGGCCATGGACCTGCTGATCCTCGCCCGCGACCTGGGCCTGGTGCCTTATGGCGTGTCGTTCCACGTCGGTTCCCAGCAGCGCGACATCAGCGTCTGGGATGCGGCCATCGCCAAGGTCAAGGTGATCTTCGAGCGCCTGAAGGACGAAGACGGCATCGAATTGAAGATGATCAACATGGGTGGTGGCTTCCCGGCCAACTACATCACCCGTACCAACAGCCTCGAGACCTATGCCGAGGAAATCATCCGCTTCCTGAAGGAAGACTTCGGTGACGACCTGCCGGAAATCATCCTCGAACCTGGCCGTTCGCTGATCGCCAACGCCGGTATCCTGGTCAGTGAAGTGGTGCTGGTCGCCCGCAAGTCGCGCACTGCGGTCGAGCGTTGGGTCTACACCGACGTGGGCAAGTTCTCCGGCCTGATCGAAACCATGGACGAGTCCATCAAGTTCCCGATCTGGACCGAGAAGAAAGGCGAGATGGAAGAAGTGGTCATCGCCGGCCCGACCTGCGACAGCGCCGACATCATGTACGAGCACTACAAGTATGGCCTGCCCCTGAACCTGGCCATCGGCGACCGCCTGTACTGGCTGTCGACCGGCGCCTACACCACCAGCTACAGCGCGGTGGAATTCAACGGCTTCCCGCCGCTGAAGGCGTTCTACCTGTAATGCACGACGGGGCCGAAAGGCCCCGTCTTCTTTTGTGAATCTTTCCCGGCCTCTTAGCGGGCAAGCCCGCTAAGAGACCAGTACAGACAACCTCACTCGCCGCGCCGTTCCAGCTCCTCGGCATAGCGGCCCGCGAAGGCCATCAGCACAGGCCCTGCCTTCTGCAAAGTCACCAAGGCAGCGCGCAGGAAATTGCCATTGCCCTCCACCCTGGCCTTCTCCAGCCAAGGCGCGGCCTCACTTACCTGACCGCGCTCGACCAATACCATCGCCAAGCTGAACATCCCGCGGAAGTCCCCCGCCTCGGCCGAACGTCGGTACCAGCGTACCGCTCGCGCCGGGCTGGGCGCGGTGGCAATGCCCTGTTCCAGGTAACGCCCGTACAGGTTCATCGACTTGGCATGGCCCAGATGCGCACCTTTCTCATAGCAGACCAATGCCTGCGCCTGGTTGGCCGGCACGCCCCGTCCGGTGGCGAGCAGGTTGCCAAGGTTGTACAGCCCCCAATCGAGGCCGGCATCAGCCGCACGGGCGTAATGGATGGCCGCCTGGGACAGGTTGGTCTCGCCGCCCCAGCCATGCTCCAGGCACCGCCCAAGCATGTTGTGCGCCATGGCGTTGCCACGCTGCGCGGCGATGCCGAACCAGCGCCGTGCGACGCTGCAGTCCTGCTCGATGCCGCGACCATCAAGCAGGATCTGTCCGAGCAACAGCTGCGCCTCGACCACCCCCTGCCCCGCTGCCGCCAGGATCGCCTGGGCAGCCCTGCCCGGACTGCCTTCGAGCATGGCCTTCAGCTCGGCGATATCCACCACTTGCTCACGACGCAACGGATAGGACACGGGTCAAACCTCGGCCCAGCGGCGCAGCAGATTGTGATAGGTGCCGGTCAACTGCAGCAATGAAGGATGATCAGGCACATCGGTCGCCAGTTGCTGGATGGCCGTGTCCATCTCGAACAGCAGCGCGCGCTGGCTGTCCTCGCGAATCAGGCTCTGGGTCCAGAAGAATGCCGCATAACGAGCGCCACGGGTCACCGGATTGACCTTGTGCAGGCTGGTGCCGGGGTACAGCACCAGATCACCCGCAGCCAACTTCACCTGCTGCACGCCGAAGGTATCGTGGATCACCAGCTCGCCGCCGTCGTAGCTCTGCGGATCGCTGAGGAACAACGTCGAGGAAAGGTCGGTACGCACCCGTTCGGCGCTACCCTTGGGCTGGCGCAGGGCATTGTCGATGTGGAAATCGAAACTACCGCCCTCGCGGTAGCAGTTGATCAGCGGCGGAAACACCTTGTGCGGCAGGGCAGCCGACATGAAGCGTGGATTGCGCCACAGGCGTTCGATGAGCGCACTGCCGATTTCCTTGGCCAAGGCGTGCCCTTCGGGAAGCTGCAGGTTGTACTTGGCCTTGGCCGATTGATACCCGGCCGTGGCCTTGCCATCTGCCCAGTCGGCCTGTTCGAGAGCCTCGCGGATACGCACGAGTTCAGCGTCGTCGAACAAGCCGGGGATGTGAAGCAGCATGGCGGCGGCACCGTAAGAATCTGTTAAGGCGCCAATGATATTGATTCCCTTTTACGTCACACAAGTCCTTTTGCGACCTTTGACGTTTCAGCAGATGTAAACCGGAAAGGTAAATTGTAAAGATTGTAAATTCTTCACGAATGGTAACTAATCTCAATTGTGACTTACAATTGCTTACATTAACATCCGCGGCCTTCACACCTTGGGGAAGGTCTACAACAATGACTCACGTACCATCTGCAGCAGCTTCGCCCCGCCGGATCGCCTCGGCGATCGGCGTTGCCATCTCTGCCGCATCTTCTGGGCAAATGGCCCTGGCTGCCGACGCCGACAACAGCGCCGTGGTATCGCTGGACGCCACCAGCGTCAATGCGACCGAAGATGTCAGCCGCTACAAGACTGACGTCTCCAGCTCGAAAAAATACACCGCGCCCCTGCGCGAGACGCCCAAGAGCGTTACCGTCATTCCCCAACAGGTGATCCGCGACACGGCTGCCACCAGCCTGGTGGATGCGCTACGCACCACGCCAGGCATCACCTTTGGTGCCGGTGAGGGTGGCAACCCGGCTGGAGACCGTCCAATCATCCGCGGCTTCAACGCCGAGAGCGATGTGTTCGTCGATGGCATGCGCGATGTCGCATCGCAGAGCCGCGAGATCTTCAACGTCGAGTCGATCGAAGTGAGCAAGGGCCCCGGTTCGGCATTCACCGGCGCTGGCTCGACCGGCGGCAGCCTCAACCTGGTGACCAAGACCGCCAAGCTCGGTGACAGCTACAACGGCGGTTTCACCTGGGGCTCGGACCAGACCAAGCGCACCACCCTGGACCTGAACAAGCAGCTCACCGACACCGCAGCGTTGCGCTTGAACCTCATGAAGCATGAAGCCAATGTCGCCGGCCGTGACGACGTGGATGTCAGCCGCTGGGGTGTCGCCCCGTCGTTCGCCTTCGGCCTGGGCACCGACACCCGCGTGACGGTCGGCTACTACCACCTCAAGACCGACGATATGCCCGACTACGGCATTCCATTGAACCGCAGCGCCGATCGCAGCAAGTACAACGTCGACGGTCCCGCCCATGTCGATCGCGACAATTTCTACGGTTTGAACGATCGCGACTACCGCAAGACCAGCAACGACAGCGGCACGATCCGCATCGAACACGACCTGAACGAAAACCTCACGCTGTCCAACAGCTTCCGCATGTCGCGCTCGACGCTCGACTACATCGTCACCAACCCGGACGATAGCAAGGGCAACGTGGCCAACGGTACGGTGTATCGCGCGACGAAGAACCGCAACTCCACTTCCAAGGGCTGGGTCAACCAGACCGACCTGAGCGCCAAGTTCAATACCGGCTTCATCGAGCACAGCCTGGTGACCGGCCTGGAGTTCACCTACACCGATACCCACAACCGGGGTTACAGCATCACTTCGGCAGCCGGCACCGGCACCGTCTGCACCCCAGCGTTGCTGGCCTCGGGCGACTGCACCAGCCTGTACGATCCGTCGCCGGACGACAGCTGGTCGGGCACCATCGCCGACAGCAAGGCATTCACCGATACCGACACCAAGACCAGCGCGGCGTATGTGTTCGATACCCTGACCTTCAATGACCAATGGTCGCTGAATCTGGGTCTGCGCTACGACGACTATCAGACCAAGTCCAGTGGCTACAGCAACGGTGGACGAGGTTCGGTAGCAGGCGAGTTCTCTCGCGAGAACAACGCACACCTGTGGAACTACCAGGTCGGCGTGGTCTACAAGCCCCTGCCCAACGGCAGCATCTATGCGGCCTGGTCGACCTCGAGCAACCCATCTGGCGAATCCAGCGGCAACGGCGGCCTGGAACTGGCCACCAACAACAGCAACCTGGACCCGGAACGCAACCGCAACTACGAAATCGGCACCAAGTGGGACTTCTTCGACGAGAACCTGTCGCTGACCGCCGCGCTGTTCCGTACCGACAAGACCAACGCCCGGGTTACCGACCCCGACAATGCGACCTACCAGGTCCTGGACGGTGAGCAACGTGTACAGGGCGTGGAGCTGACCTACTCGGGTAACCTGACCAGCAAGTGGAAGGTCTACGGCGGCTATACCTACATGGAAAGCGAGATCGTCAAGACCACCACTGCGGCCAACGAAGGCAATCACATGCCGAGCACGCCACGCAACAACTTCACCTTCTGGTCGACCTACGACATCGTTCCACAGCTGACCATCGGCGCCGGTGCCACGTTCGTCGACTCGCGCTTCGGTGATGAAGCCAACTCGGTGGAAGTGCCTTCCTACTGGCGCTACGACGCCATGGCCACCTATCGCCTGACCAAGAACGTCGACCTGCAGCTCAACGTGCAGAACCTGACCGACAAGCGTTACTTCGATCAGGTCTTCGCCCCGCATTATGCTCACGTTGCCCCAGGACGTACCGCCCTGATGAGCGCGAACTTCCACTTCTGAGGTCATGCCCGCGAACCCCGCTCATTCCAGTGAGCGGGGTTTTTTCGTATCGAGGCATAATGCACCCCGCGCAGGACGCGGTAGCGATACAAGGTGATCGATGTGTTGAAAAAGACGCTGTTCCAGTTGCACTGGTTCTTCGGCATCACCGCCGGCCTGGTGCTGGCCTTGATGGGCATCACCGGGGCCCTTTATTCATTCCAGGAAGAGCTGCTGCGCGCCTTCAACGCCGACGTGCTCACGGTCCAGGTGCGCCCTGAGGGGGTATTGCCGCCCGCCGAACTGGTACGCCGGGTCGAGGCCGAACAGGGCGAGAAGGTGTCGATGCTGTGGGTGGATGTCCGCGAAGGCAACGCCGCTCGGGTCTTCTTCACCCCGCCCCCTGGTGAGCGCCGTGGCGAACTGCGCTATGCCGACCCCTACACCGGCGATCTCAAGGGCGAGGCCACCGGGCAAGGCTTTTTCAACCTGATGCTCCAACTGCACCGATTCCTTGCCATGGGCAACACGGGCCGGCAGATCACCGGTGCCTGCACCCTGATGCTGGTGTTCTTCTGCCTCTCTGGGCTGTACCTGCGCTGGCCACGCAAAGCCCTGAGCTGGCGTACCTGGCTGACGCTGGATTGGGCCAAGAAGGGCCGCGCCTTCAACTGGGACCTGCACGCGGTGGCCGGGACCTGGTGCCTGTTGTTCTACCTTCTGTTCGCGTTGACGGGGCTGTTCTGGTCCTACGAGTGGTATCGCGAGGGCCTCAACCGGCTGCTGGCTGACCAACCAGCAGCCGGTGAGCAGCACAAGCGCGGAGAAGGCCGAGGCCGTCACGGGCCCCAGAAAATCGACAAGAACGCGCCACCGCTGGTGGTCGACTACGACGCCATCTGGGCCACCCTCCAGCAAACGGCGGGCTCGGGCCTGGCGACCTACAACTTGCGCCTGCCACCGGCCGGTGGCCAACCGGCGAACCTGTTCTATCTGCAGGATGACGCCGCACATCCACGGGCCTTCAACACCTTGGTGATCGACCCGGCCACCGGCCAGATCAAGCGCCAGGAACGCTACGACGACAAGTCGTTCAAGGCGCAATTGCTGAAAAGCGTCTACGCGTTGCATGTGGGCGAATACTTCGGCCTACCGGGGCGAATCATCCTCACCCTCGCCAGCCTGAGCATGCCATTGTTCTTCGTCACCGGCTGGCTGCTGTACCTCGACCGCCGGCGCAAGCAGCGCAAAGTGCGCGCAGCCCGAGGAAACATCGGCAGCACGGCGGCCAGCGGCGACAGCTGGTTGATCGGCTTCGCCAGTCAGAGCGGCTTTGCCGAACAACTGGCCTGGCAGAGCGCCGCGCAGTTGCAGGCCGCCGGACTGCCGGTGCAAGTCCGCGCCCTGGCCGACGTCCGTGAGCACGACCTGCGGCAAACGCGTCGCGCGCTGTTCGTGGTCAGCACCTTCGGTGACGGCGAGGCGCCCGACAGCGCCCGTGGCTTCGAACGCAAGGTGCTGGGCCAGCCCTGGGCCCTGAACGACCTCAGCTACGCCCTGCTCGCCCTGGGCGACCGCCAGTACCCGCACTTCTGCGGCTTCGCCCGGCGCTTGCAGGCTTGGCTCGGTGAACGTGGTGCCAGCGCCGCGTTCAGCCCGATCGAGGTCGACAATGCCGATCAGGCGGCCCTGCAACAATGGCAGCAAGAACTGGCGCAACTGACCGGCGCACAGCCCGTGGCCGCCTGGCAACCGCCAAGCTTCGGCAATTGGAGCCTGGTCCGTCGCGAGCGGCTCAATCCCGGGAGCCAAGGCCAGCCGGTGTACCTGCTGGGTTTGCAACCTGAACAGCCCGCCAGTTGGGAAGCCGGCGACCTGGTGGAGATCCTGCCGCTCAATAGCCAGCAACGCATCAGCACCTTCCTCACTGGCCTGGCGCTGGACGCCGACGCGGCGGTTCAGGTCGACGGCCTGACTGAAACGCTGGTCCAGGCCCTGGCCGGACGGCAATTGCCAAGCCGTCGCGACCATCTGATCGGCCTGCATGGGCAAGCCCTGGTCGATGCGCTGGTACCGATCGGCAGCCGGGAATATTCGATTGCCTCGATCGCCAGCGATGGCGTGCTGGAGCTGATCGTGCGCCAGGAACGCCATGCCGATGGCGAGCTTGGCCTGGGGTCGGGTTGGCTTACCGAGCACCTGCCACTGAACGGCACCCTGAACCTGCGCCTGCGTCGCAACAGCGGCTTCCATCTGCCGGAGCATTCGGCACCGATGATCCTGATCGGCAACGGCACCGGCCTGGCCGGGCTACGCAGCCTGCTCCGGGCGCGGATCAACAGCGGCGAGCGACGCAACTGGCTGCTGTTCGGCGAGCGCAACCGGGCCTATGACCTGCTGTGTGGCGATGAATTGCAAAGTTGGCTGGCAAGTGGTGACTTGGCGCGCCTGGATCTGGCGTTCTCACGGGACCAGACGGAAAAGATCTATGTGCAGGATGTGCTGCTCGAGCACGCCGATGAATTCAAGCGCTGGATCGACGAGGGTGCTTGCGTGTATGTCTGCGGCAGCCTGCAAGGCATGGCCGCGGGAGTGGATGCAGCGCTTCATGACATGCTCGGTGATGCTGCGGTACAGCAGCTGATCGAGGATGGGCGGTATCGGCGGGATGTGTACTGAGCGGGAAACGATGTAGCCAGCACTGCCCTCTTCGCGGGGCAAGCCCGCTCCCACAGGTACCCCACAGAATTAAAGGGCTGTGGAGATCCTGTGGGAGCGGGCTTGTCCCGCGAAGAGCCCGGTAGCGTCTCAGTGCAGCTCGAAGATATCGGCATCCAGGTTGGCCGGGAACCGGCTCCGATAGCTGGCCAGGTCCGCCGCACTCAGCACCGCTGTGAACACCCCATCCGCCTCGCCTGCGCTCAACAGGCTCTCGCCCTGGAAGTCCAGTACCTGGCTGTCGCCGGAGTAGGCGAAGCCCTTGCCATCGGTGCCCACCCGATTCACCGCCGCGACATAGCACAGATTCTCGATGCCCCGTGCCGGCAACAGCCGATTCCAGTGCTGACGGCGCGCTGCCGGCCAGTTGGCGGTGTACAGCAGCAGGTCGGTGTCTTGCGCGTCACGGCTCCACACCGGGAAGCGCAGGTCGTAGCAGATCAACGGACGCACGCGCCAGCCCTTGACTTCGAACTGCACCTGACGTTCGCCTGGGGTGTAGTGTTTGTGCTCACCGGCCATGCGGAACAGGTGACGCTTGTCGTAAAACAGGATCTCGCCATCCGGGCGTGCCCACAACAGGCGGTTGCGATGACTGCCATCCGCGGCCTGGACGATCAGGCTGCCAGTGATCACCGCACCGACCTTCGCTGCCTGGGCCTTCAGCCACTTGTAGGTCGGACCATTCTCAGGCTCCGCCAGGCGCTCGGACTCCATGGAGAACCCCGTCGTGAACATCTCGGGGAGAATCACCAGGTCAACGTCACCGACCTGCTCGAGCAGCACCTCGAAGTGCGCGTGGTTGGCTTCGCGGTCGTGCCACGCCAGAGTGGTCTGCACCAGGGCGATTTTCAGATTGGGCAGTTGGCTCAGATCGCGCATAGTTTTTCCGCCGCCTGACGCAGCGTCTCCTCTCGTTTGGCAAAGCACAGGCGCACCAGGCGTTGCTCAGGAATGGGTTGCTGGTAGAACACCGACACCGGGATGGTCGCCACGCCGTGCTCACGCGTGAGCCACAGGGCCATGTCGACGTCGTTCAGGTCTGGGCGGATCTGCGAGTAATCCACCAGCTGGAAGTATGTACCCGCCGTGCGGGTAAAGCGCAGACGCGAGTCTTCCAGCAGGTCGCAGAACAGATCGCGCTTGGCCTGGTAGAAGCCCGGCAGCTCGTCGATGTGCTGCGGATGCTCGGCCATGAAATCGGCCAGCGCGCACTGCAAGGGTGTGACACCGCAGAAGTTGACGTATTGGTGCACCTTGCGCAGCTCGGCGCTGAGGGCCACTGGCGCGATCACATAGCCCGTCTTCCAGCCAGTCACGTGGTAGGTCTTGCCGAACGAGCTAACCACGAAGGCGCGGGCAAACAGCTCGGCGTGGGCCAGCACGCTGGCATGGCGCACGCCGTCGTACACCAGGTGTTCGTAGACCTCGTCGCTGATCAAATAGATATCGCGATCGGCAATCAGCCGCGCGAGCTGATCAAGGTCTTCGCGGGTGATCAGTGCCCCGCTGGGGTTGTGTGGCGAGTTGAGAATGACCATGCGTGTGCGCGGACTGAGCGCATCGCTGAACGCCTGCCAGTCGATGCGAAAATCGCCATCGCTCAATCGCACATGCACGCAGCGTCCGCCAGCCAGGGTCACCGAGGGCGCATAACTGTCGTAACAAGGGTCGAAAACGATCACTTCGTCACCCGCCTGAATCACCGCCTGGATGGCACAGAAGATCGCTTCGGTGGCACCTGGGGTGATGGTCACCTCCTGGTCGGCGTCAACCTTTGCGCCATACAAGCGCTCGACCTTGGCCGCCACTTGCTGGCGCAGGGCCGGCAAGCCAGTCATTGGTGCGTACTGGTTATGCCCTGCGGCGACGTGTCGGCCAACCGCATCGAGCAATGCTTGCGGGCCGTTGAAATCGGGGAAACCTTGGGAAAGGTTGAGCGCGCCGGTTTGCGCGGCGAGCTGGGACATGGTGGTGAAGATGGTCGTGCCGACATTCGGCAGTTTGCTGCGAATCATGGAGCCCTCTTTCCTGGGGTGGATCCGGCACGGGGGAGTCCGAGCATAGCGGATCGAGCAGTCAGGAAAAAGGTTGAAACAATGAGTGATTGCGTTGAATCAAAGTGCCTCTCCGCGGGCGAACCCGCGGAGAGGTCGACACGAAATCAGCGCTTGTCGCGGCGCTTCTTCTCGGCCTTCTTGTGGTGCGACATCAGGCGACGCTTCTTGTTGACCTGGCGATCGGTGAGGGTGTTCTTCTTGCCCTCGTAGGGGTTCTCGCCACCCTTGTACTCGATGCGGATCGGCGTACCGACCAGCTTCAACACGCGACGGTAGGTGTTTTCCAGGTACCGCGAGTACGACTTCGGAATCTTGTCGGTCTGGTTGCCGTGGATCACGATCAGCGGCGGGTTGGCCCCGCCAAGGTGCGCGTAGCGCAGCTTGATGCGACGACCGTTGACCAACGGCGGCTGGTGCTCGCTGACCGCGTCCTCGAGGATCTGCGTCAGACGACTGGTCGGCCAGCGGGTGACCGCCGACTTGAACGCAGCCTGCACCGACTTGTACAGATGCCCGACGCCGGTGCCGTGCAGAGCCGATATGAAGTGGATATCGGCAAAGTCGACGAAGAACAGCCGGCGCTCCAGCTCGGTCTTGACGTAGTCACGCTCGCCCGGCTCCATGCCGTCCCATTTGTTCAGGGCAATGACGATGGCACGGCCGGCTTCCAGGGCAAAACCGAGCAGGTTGAGGTCGTGGTCGACCACCCCTTCGCGGGCATCCATGACGAAGATCACCACGTTGGCGTCCTTGATCGCCTGCAGGGTCTTCACCACCGAGAACTTTTCAACTTCCTCGTGGATCTTGCCGCGCTTGCGCACGCCTGCGGTGTCGATGAAGGTGTACTTCTCGCCATCGCGCTCGAAGGGAATGTAAATACTGTCGCGGGTAGTACCGGGCTGGTCGTAGACCACCACACGCTCCTCGCCGAGCATGCGGTTGACCAAGGTCGACTTGCCCACGTTCGGGCGGCCGATGATGGCGATCTTGATGCCATCCTTCTCGCTCGGACCCGGGATGCGCGTCGCTTCCTCGCCTTCGGCGACCTCTTCGTCGAGCGCTTCTTCCTCGGCGTCACGCGGAATGTGGCCGAGCACGGCTTCCATCAAGGCGTTGATGCCACGGCCTTGGGAGCCCGCCACCGGAATGGCGTTGCCCATGCCCAGCGGCGAGAACTCAGCGCGAGCGACGTCGGCATCGATGTTGTCGATCTTGTTGGCGACCAGGATCGCTTCTTTGTTGCGCTTGCGCAGGTGCTCGGCAATCATCTGGTCGGCGGCGGTCATACCGGCGCGGGCGTCGACCAGGAACAGTACGTAGTCGGCTTCTTCGATGGCCATGAGCGACTGCTCGGCCATCTTTTCGTCCATGCCGACTTCATCGCCGGTGATACCACCGGTGTCGATCAGGATGTAGGAACGACCCTGCCAGGAGGCATCGCCATACTGGCGATCACGGGTCAGGCCCGACAGGTCGCCGACGATGGCATCGCGGGTCTTGGTCAGTCGGTTGAACATGGTGGATTTGCCGACGTTCGGCCGTCCCACCAGGGCGATTACGGGAACCATGCGGCTCTCCACTCTTGAATTCTAGAAAATGCAAAGGCCGCTGCAAGGCAGCGGCCGGAGTTCGTGCGGCGTGTCCTACGCCGCAGCTTGAAGCCCGCCAAGGCCTCAAGCATAGCTTCAGCGGATGGTCAGTGCCTCGAGCTTGCCGCTGTTGCCGAAGACATAGATGGTGTCGCCCACCACCAGGGGCCGGGCGCGCAGCCCATCGCTGTCGATCCGCTCACGACCGACGAAACGACCGTCGACCTGGCTGAGCAGGTGCAGGTAACCCTCGAAGTCACCTACTGCCACGTAGCTGGAGAACACTTCCGGGGCAGTCAGCTGGCGACGGGCCATCGAATCGTTGCTCCACAGTGCGCTGGAGGACCGCTCATCGACGCCCTCAACCGTGCCGCTGGCCTCACTGACGTAGACGTTGCCGAAGCCCTGGGCGACACCCACGTAGCTGGATGCATCGCGCTGCCACAGCACCCGACCGCTTTCCAGGTCCAGGCCGGCGACCCGGCCCTGGTAGGTGCTGACGTACAGGGTGCCACCGGACAGCAGCAGGCCGCCATCGATGTCGACTACACGATCGAGCTCGGAGCGCCCCTGTGGAATCGCCACGCGGCTCTCCCACACCGGGACGCCGTTGTTGATGTCGACGGCCACCACCTTGCCGGTGGACAGACCGGCGACGGCCAGGCGGTTGGTGGCAATCGGCGCGCCGGTGCCACGCAGGGTCAGCACTGCCGGGGTGTTTTCGTAGATCCAGCGGCGGTCGCCAGTAGTGGCGTCCAGGCCGATCAGGCGATCGTCCTGGGTCTGCACCACCACCACGTCACCATTGGTGGCCGGCGGCGCCAGCACCTCACTGGTGACACGCGAGCGCCAGCGCTCCTCGCCGGTGCTGGAATCGAGGGCGATCACCTCGCCCTTGAGGGTACCCAGCATGAGCAGGCCGTAGCCTACGCCGACAGCTCCGGATACCGGCAGGTCCAGGTCCTTGTTCCACACCACCTTGCCGGTGACCCGATCAAGGGCATAGACATCGCCATGGACGTCGGAGGCGTAGATGCGGTCGTTCTCGATCGCCGGCACCAGGGTATTGTAGGTCTCGCCCTGGCCATCACCGATCGAACGGCTCCACTGCTTCTTCAGCACGACTTCCTCGGTGAACTTGGTCAGCTCGGCCGGTGGCAGTTCCTTCTTGCTGTTGCTGCTGCAACCTGCGGCCAGAACGGCCAGGGTCAGCACTGCTGCTTGTTTCCAACCGATCACGTCACGCGTCCCCTTTGGCAAGGTCGTCCAGCTTCAGTTGCAGGCCACCGACCGCGGCGTCATCCGACAGCGCAGCCTTGGCTTTTTCATAGGCGTTGTGGGCATCGTCGGTACGACCGAGCTGTACCAGCAGGTCACCCTTCAATTCTTCGCGACTGGCCAGGAAAGCCTTGTCGGTGTCACCGTCGAGCAGCTTGAGTGCGTCTTCGGCCTTGTTCTGCGCGGCCATCACACGAGCCAGACGCTGACGCGAGATCTCACCCAGGGTCACGTCGGCCGGCTTGTCCAGCACGCCCTTGAGCTCGGCGGCGGCGTCATCGAGCTTGCCGGTCTCGACCGCGACCTTGGCTACGAACAGGCTGCCGTACTGGGCATAAGCGGTGCCGCCGTACTCGCTCTTGAGCTTGCCGGACAGCTCGGCGACCTTGGTCGCATCAGGCTGGCCGCTTGGCGTCAGGCTGGTTTCCAACAGGGCCTGGTACAGCTGCGAGGCACCTTGCGACTGGTTGTTCTGGTACTTGTGCCAGGTGTTCCAGCCCAGCACCACCACACCTGCCAGCAGCGCGCCAGTCAGCAGCGGCTTACCATTGCGGCTCCACCAGTCCTTGATCCCTGCCAGTTCATCATCATCAGTACTCGACACCCCAATACTCCTTTTCGCCTATTCGCTTGTTGAACCGCGTTACGCTTGAGCGATCGCGGTTTCCAGGTGCTCAGCCAGAGCATCCCAGGCAATGTTCTGTTGTTCGCCCTGGCCGCGCAGGGGCTTCAGGCCGATCTCTTGCTTGGCCAGCTCATCGTCACCGAGGATCAGGGCGAACAGCGCTCCGCTTTTGTCGGCCTTTTTGAACTGGCTCTTGAAACTGCCACCGCCGGCATTGACCGCCAGGCGCAGGCCCGGCAGGCGGTCGCGCAGGCTCTCGGACAAGCGCAGACCGGCAAGCTCGGCTTGTTCGCCAAAGGCGCACAGGTAAACATCGATCTGGCGGTTGATCGACTCGGGCACCTTGTCCAAGGTCTCCAAGAGCAGGATCAGGCGTTCGATACCCATGGCGAAACCTACGCCCGGCGTCGGTTTACCGCCCATTTGCTCGACCAGACCATCATAGCGGCCGCCAGCGCATACCGTGCCTTGGGCACCCAGCTTGTCGGTAACCCACTCGAACACGGTCTTGCTGTAGTAGTCCAGGCCGCGCACCAGTTTGGTGTTGATCACGAACGGAATGCCAGCGGCGTCCAGGCGTGCCTTGAGGCCGGCGAAGTGTGCACGCGAATCCTCGTCCAGGTAGTCTTCGAGCTTCGGCGCGTCGACAAGCACCGCCTGGGTGCCCTGGTCCTTGCTGTCGAGGATACGCAGCGGGTTGCTCTTCAGGCGACGCTGGCTGTCTTCGTCGAGCTGCTCCAGACGCGCCGAGAGGAACTCGACCAGCGCATCACGATAACGCGCACGGGCCTCGCTGGTGCCCAGGCTGTTGAGTTCGAGCTTCACCGCATCCTGGATGCCCAACAAGCCCCACAGGCGCCAGGTGAGCATGATCAGTTCGGCATCGATGTCCGGTCCGTCGAGGTTGAACACTTCGACACCGATCTGGTGGAACTGGCGATAGCGCCCCTTCTGCGGGCGCTCGTGGCGGAACATCTGGCCTATGTACCACAACTTCTGCACCTGGCCGTTGCCAGTGATACCGTGCTCGAGCACGGCGCGCACGCAGGCGGCGGTGCCTTCGGGGCGCAAGGTCAGGGAGTCGCCGTTGCGGTCCGCGAAGGTGTACATCTCTTTTTCGACGATGTCGGTGACTTCACCGATCGAACGCTTGAACAGCTCGGTGAACTCGACGATCGGGGTGCGGATCTGGCTGTACCCATAGGTATCCAGCAGGCCGGCCACGGTGCCCTCGAAATAGCGCCACAGGGGTGACTGCTCGGGCAGGATGTCGTTCATGCCACGGATGGCTTGCAGCGATTTGCTCACGAAATGTCCTTACGAATCTGTGTGTCAGCCACGGGCGATCAGCGCCGCGTCGGCTTCGGCCTTTTCAGCCGCTTTCTGGCGGATGAGTTTTTCCAGCTCATCGACCAGGTTGTCATTGGTCAGCTTCTGCGACGGCTTGCCGTCGATGTAGACCAGGTTCGGCGTACCGCCAGTCAGGCCCACATGGGACTCCTTGGCTTCACCCGGGCCGTTGACCACGCAACCGATGACCGCGACGTCCAGCGGTACCAGCAGGTCCTCCAGGCGCCCCTCCAGCTCGTTCATGGTCTTGACCACGTCGAAGTTCTGTCGCGAGCAGCTCGGGCAAGCGATGAAGTTGATTCCTCGCGAGCGCAAGTGCAGCGACTTGAGGATGTCGTAGCCGACCTTCACTTCCTCGACCGGATCGGCGGCCAGAGAGATGCGAATGGTGTCGCCGATCCCCTCGGCCAGCAGCATACCCAGGCCGACGGCGGATTTCACCGTTCCCGAACGCAGGCCGCCCGCTTCGGTGATACCCAGGTGCAGAGGCTGCACGATCTGTTTGGCCAACAGGCGGTACGCTTCGACGGCCATGAACACGTCGGAGGCCTTGACGCTGACCTTGAAGTCCTGGAAGTCCAGGCGGTCGAGGTGCTCGACATGGCGCAGGGCCGACTCGACCAATGCCGCCGGGGTCGGTTCGCCGTACTTCTTCTGCAGGTCCTTTTCCAACGAGCCTGCATTGACGCCGATACGAATCGGGATGCCGCGGTCGCGTGCGGCATCGACTACCGCGCGCACGCGGTCTTCGCGGCCGATGTTGCCCGGGTTGATGCGCAGGCAGTCGACGCCCAGTTCGGCCACGCGCAATGCGATCTTGTAGTCGAAATGGATATCGGCAACCAGCGGCACGCTGACCTGTTGCTTGATGCGGCCAAAGGCTTCGGCCGCGTCCATGTCCGGCACCGAGACGCGCACGATGTCGACACCGGCGTCGACCAGACGCTGGATCTGCGCCACGGTAGCCGCCACGTCGTTGGTGTCGGTGTTGGTCATGCTCTGCACCGCGATGGGGGCATCGCCACCCACCGGCACATTGCCGACCCAGATTTTGCGGGATTCGCGACGTTTGATCGGAGATTCGCCGTGCATGACTTACTGTCCCAACTTCAGGCGAGCAGTCTCGCCACTGGTGAACGGGGCGACATCGACGGCCTGGCCGTTGTAGCTGACCTGGGCGCCGCGGGCGAAGCCCAAGCGCACCGCGAACGGTGGCTTGCCGGTCAGGTCCAGGTTATCGCCCTTGCGCTTGATGCCGCTGAACAGCACCTTGCCGTTGCCGTCGGTGACCTGGGTCCAGCAATCGGCAGTGAATTGGATCGCGACCTTGCCGCTGCCGGCAGGCACCACGGCCTCGGTGGCAACGGCGTTGGCAGACGGTGCGCTAGCCGGTTCCGAAACGCCCGGAGTGGCCGGCGCAGATGCCGGGGCCGACGGTTCCACGGGTGCAGGTGCCGAGGTCACGCTGGCAGGGTTGCCAGGGTTCGCAGCGGTATCGACCTCGGCCGCAGGCGCCGCTTCGCTGGAGGTGCCATCAGCCTGCGCGGCACTGTTCGATTCCAGCGGCAACGGAGCGGCTTCGGGCTGCTGGCCAGCAGTCACTGCCTGGTCTTCAGGCTCGTCCAGCGGATGAATCTGAGTGGTGCCGTCGGCGCTTTCGACCTCGACGTGCTCCAAAGCCATCTTGGCCAGGTCCTTGCCGCGCAGGCTGCCCTGGTCCTGCCACCAAACGAACCCCCCCCCCACCACGGCGACCAGCAACAGCAAGCTGACGCCACGCAGGATATTGTGCGACAACCGCATTGGCTCCTCGATGCGGCCCAGCGAGTGCACCTCGCTGCCCTTGGCATGGGTACCGGTGTATTGGTCGAAGGCGGCAACCAGAGGCGCCTGGTCCATGTCCATCAGCTTGGCATAAGCGCGAATGTACCCACGGGCGAAGGTATGCCCCGGCAACTTGTCGAAGGCGCCGGTTTCCACGTGGTTCAGCGAACTTACTGTGAGGTTCAGCTTACGGGCCACCTCGGCTTGCGACCAATCCCGTTTCTCGCGGGCCTGGCGCAACAGCTCGCCGGGGTTCTGGCCAGTCGCTGCTGCTACTTCGGGATGCGCGGCTTTCATCGTTGCTCCGACAGGTATTGCTGATATTCCGGCGTACCGGGATAAAGTCGTTGTAATTGCTGGCCCAGTTCGGCCTGCGTGCCCTGCTCGTCGAACACCCTGGCAAGGCGAATGCCCAAGAGGAGACTACGGGCGCCATGGTCGCTCAACTGGCTGAAACGATCGTAGTAATCCCGGGCCGGCACATAATGCCTGTTTTCGAAGGACAACTCAGCCATTTCCAGCAATGCCCTGGGCTGCCGTGGGTTGAGTTGCAATGCCTTGGTCAGGTATGCGTGTGCCTGCTCGCGGGCATCGAGCCGCAAGGCCGTCAGGCCGAGGTTCTCGTAGACCCGCGAACGTTCAGGATACAGGGTATCGGCACTGGCTAGGCGAAACATCTGCTCAGCTTCGGGGAAACGCTGCTGAGCATATAGGAAACTGCCGTAGTTGTTGCGAATTCGCGTGTCATCAGGGCGTGCCGCGAGCGCTTGGCGAAAGTGCGACTCGGCCAGCGCCGGCTCTGCTTCGGCGGCAAAGACCAAGGCAAGTGCAGCATGGGCATCGGCATCACGGGGCTCGAGCGCCAGGGCCTTGGCCAACGGCGCTTTGGCCTGCTCGGTCATACCCTGTTGCAAATAGCCCAGCCCCAACTGCACATATGCCCGCCCTGCCTCGGCCCGTCCCTGGCTGTTGGCCAGGGGATGATGCGCGCCACCCGACACACAGCCGGCCAGCAGCGAAAGCGCAAGGATCGACAGCGCAGCGCGCAGGCTCATGGCAGGCCCGGACTCAGTGGCGCACGGCGCTGTCTGGAAGCTCAGCGTCGGCGGACAGCTGGCGTACGGCGATGTAACGCTCACTGCGGCGGGTACGGTCATTGACCTGGCCGACCAGCTGACCACAGGCGGCGTCGATGTCGTCGCCCCGGGTGGTTCGGGTAGTCACGTTGAAACCACCGTGGTGCAGCAGGTCCTGGAAACGACGGATCGCGTTGTTGCTCGGCCGCTCGTAGCCCGAGTGCGGGAACGGGTTGAATGGAATCAGGTTGATCTTGCACGGTACATCGCGCAGCAATTCGATCATCTGCGCAGCATGCTCAGGCTGGTCGTTGACATCCTTGAGCAGGGTGTACTCGATGGTGAGCACGCGCTTGCCACCCAGGGTCGCCATGTAGCCCATGCACGATTCCAGCAGCATCTTCAGCGGATACTTCTTGTTGATCGGTACCAGTTGGTTGCGCAGCTCATCGTTGGGTGCGTGCAGCGACAGGGCCAGAGACACGTCGATGTGCTTGGCCAGCTCGTCGATCATCGGCACCACGCCCGAGGTGGACAAGGTGACGCGACGCTTGGAAATGCCATAGCCCAGATCTTCCATCATGATCTTCATGGCGGCGATGACATTGTCGAAATTCAGCAGGGGCTCACCCATGCCCATCATGACCACGTTGGTAATCGCGCGGTCGATCTTGGCCGGGACGGTCCCGAAGGATTTGTTCGCAAGCCACACCTGGCCGATGACTTCGGCGGCGGTGAGGTTGCTATTGAAGCCTTGCTTGCCGGTGGAGCAGAAACTGCAGTCCAGAGCGCAGCCGGCTTGCGACGAAACGCAGAGGGTGCCGCGGTCGTCGGTGGGGATGTAGACGGTTTCGACGCAGCTGCCGGAGGCAACGCGGACCACCCACTTGCGGGTGCCGTCGGCGGAAATGTCTTCACTGACCACTTCCGGACCCCGAATCTCGGCAACGGCCTCGAGCTTTTCGCGCAAGGCCTTGCCGACATTGGTCATGGCGGCGAAATCGTCGACGCCATAGTGGTGAATCCATTTCATGACCTGACCGGCACGAAAACGCTTCTCTCCGATGGACTCGAAGAATTTTTCCATTTCCTGCAGGGTCAGGCCCAACAGGTTGATCTTGCCAGTCATGTCACTCATGGAATCACCCAAGACCTGCCTCGCTTAGCGAATGCGGTCGCACAGCTCGGTAGCGGAGAAGAAGTAAGCGATTTCGCGGGCAGCCGAAGCTTCCGAGTCGGAACCGTGAACGGCGTTCTCGTCGATGGAAACGGCGAAGTCGGCACGGATGGTGCCGGCAGCAGCTTCTTTAGGGTTGGTGGCGCCCATCAGCTCACGGTTGGCCAGAACGGCGTTTTCGCCTTCCAGAACCTGAACGATGACCGGACCAGAAGTCATGAAGGCAACCAGGTCACCGAAGAAACCGCGCTCTTTGTGCTCAGCGTAGAAGCCTTCGGCTTCGGCTTTGGACAGCTGCTTCATTTTCGAAGCGACGACGCGCAGGCCGGCTTTCTCGAAGCGAGTGGTGATCTCGCCGATGACGTTCTTGGCAACGGCGTCAGGCTTGATGATGGAGAAAGTACGTTGAACAGCCATGGAAAACTCCAGAAATATGAGTGTTGCGAAAAATTAAACCCGCGAATTATACGCGGGTTCCAGGGGATTGCCTAACCTGCAAAATGCGTTCAGTCGGCTTCTTCGATCCAGGCCGCCTGGATGGCCTCGAGCACTTTCTCACCGCCACGTGACGGATCGTCGCTGAACTCCGGCAGGGCCAGCACCCAGCGGTGCAAATCGACGAAATTCACATATTTAGGATCGACCTCAGGCTTGCTTTCCGCAAGCTGAATGGCGATCTCAAGTACATCAACCCATTTCAGACTCATGTACAAAACCTCAATGCGGCGCTTCGGCGGCGTGGTTGAGCGAATACTTGGGAATCTCGATGGTGACGTCCTCGTCAGCCACCTTCACCTGGCAGGCCAGACGCGATTGCGCCTCCAGGCCCCAGGCCTTGTCCAGCATATCCTCTTCCAGCTCATCGGCTTCTTCAAGCGAGTCGAAGCCCTTGCGCACGATGCAGTGGCAAGTGGTGCAAGCGCACACACCGCCACATGCACTTTCCATCTCGATGTGGTGCTCGTGGGCCAACTCCAGGATATTGGTTCCCGGCTCGACCTCCACGGTCAGCCCTTCTGGGCAGAACTTCTCATGCGGCAGGAAGGTTACCAGCGGCATCGATTACTCCTCGATCTCATTCAGGTTGCGCCCGGCCAGTGCGGCTTTGACCGTCGAATCAAGGCGACGGGCGGCAAATGCATCGGTCACCTGCGACAGACGCTTGGTCTGTTGCTCGATGGCCGCGCCATCGGTGCCGCTCAGCAAATCACGCAATTCTTGCATCTGGAACTCGATGGCGATCCGCTCTTCTTCGCTGAGCAGGCGTTCGCCGTCGGCATCCAGGGCGCCCTGCACCGCTTCGAGCAAGCGCTCGGCGTCGACCTGATGCTCGCGCAATTGGCGGGCCTGCTTGTCGGAGCCGGCATGCTCGAACGAATCCTTCAGCATGCGGGCGATCTCGCCATCGGTCAGGCCGTAGGACGGCTTGACCTGGATGCTGGCCTCCACGCCCGAGCCCAGCTCGCGGGCGGCGACACTGAGCAGACCGTCGGCATCGACCTGGAAGGTCACGCGGATCTTCGCCGCACCCGCCACCATGGCCGGAATGCCGCGCAGCTCGAAGCGCGCCAGGGATCGGCAGTCGCTGATCAACTCGCGCTCGCCCTGCAGGACGTGAATCATCATGGCCGACTGGCCATCTTTGTACGTGGTGAATTCCTGGGCGCGCGCCACCGGAATGGTGGTGTTGCGCGGGATCACCTTCTCCATCAACCCGCCCATGGTCTCGAGGCCCAAGGACAGCGGGATGACGTCGAGCAACAACAACTCGCCGCCTTCACGGCGATTGCCGGCCAGGGTGTCAGCCTGGATGGCGGCGCCGATGGCCACCACCTGATCGGGGTCGATCGAGGTCAACGGGGTGCGGTCGAACAGCGCCCCGACCGCCTCGCGCACCCGTGGGACGCGCGTCGAACCGCCGACCATGACGACCGCACCGACTTCTTCGAGCTCTACACCGCTGTCGCGCACAGCGCGGCGGCAGGACTTCAGGCTACGGGCAATCAGCGGCTCGATCATCGCCTCGAAGGCCACGCGGCTCAGCTCGCCCTGCCAGGCACCATGCGTGACGGTCACGGCGTCGGCATCGGTCAGGGCCTCCTTGGCCGCACAGGCTGCCTGCAGCAGTTGGCGCTGGGTGGCCGGATCGAGATCCGAAGACAACCCGGCCTGCTCGATGATCCAGCCAGCGATGGCATGATCGAAGTCGTCACCCCCGAGGGCCGTGTCGCCGCCGGTGGCCAGTACCTCGAACACACCTGCGGTCAGGCGCAGGATGGAGATGTCGAACGTTCCCCCACCCAGGTCATAGATGGCCACCACACCTTCGGCGTTTTGGTCCAGGCCATAAGCCACCGCCGCGGCGGTCGGCTCGTTGAGCAGGCGCAGCACGTTCAGGCCGGCCAGGCGCGCAGCATCCTTGGTGGCCTGGCGCTGAGCATCGTCGAAATAGGCCGGAACCGTGATGACAGCGCCCACCAGCTCACCGCCGAGGCTCTGCTCGGCACGCTCGCGCAGCACCTTGAGGATATCGGCCGATACTTCCACCGGACTCTTCGGCCCCTGGACGGTATCGATGAACGGCATGTGAGACTCGCCACCGACGAAACGGTATGGCAGTTGCTCGCCCAGTTGCTTGACGTCTGCCAGTCCGCGCCCCATCAGGCGCTTGACCGAGAGCACGGTGTTGAGCGGGTCAGTAGGTGCCGCTTCGCGAGCAGCCAGGCCGACTTCGCTATGGCCTGCCAGGTAACGCACGGCCGAAGGCAAAATGACATTACCCTGCGCATCGGGCAGGGGCTCGCTGCGACCGCTGCGCACGGCAGCGACCAGGGAGTTGGTGGTACCCAGGTCGATACCCACCGCCAGGCGACGCTGGTGCGGCTGCGGGCTTTGACCGGGTTCGGCGATCTGCAGTAGGGCCATGCTTATCTGAATACCTTAGGCGTCATCACGGGCGACACCGGGTTAATCGTCGAGGCGCTCTTCCAGTTGGCGCACTTCTTGGGCGAGCTTGTCGAGGAACTGCATGCGGCGCATCAGGCGCTCGGCCTGTTCACGCTCGGCAGGCACATCCCAGCAGGCGGCGAAATCTTCGTTGAGCGTGTCCTGGGCAGCCTTGAGGCGCTTCTTGAACACGGCCACGCCATCGAGATCGGCATCGTCCTGCAGCTCCTCGAGCTCTTCGCGCCACTGCATCTGCTGCAACAGGAAGTCCGGGTCGTGAACCGTGACTTCCTGAGGCACTTCATGGCCACCGATGGCCAGCAGGTAACGGGCGCGACGCGGCGCACTGCGCAAGGTCTGGTAGGCGTCGTTGAGGGCGGCAGACTTTTCCAGCGCGACGCGCTGCTCACGCTCGGAAGCGTCGGCAAAGCGATCCGGGTGCACCTCGCGGGCCAGCTCGCGATAGCGAGTGGCCAGCTTATCGAGGTCCAGGCGGAAGCTGGGCTGGAGGTCGAACAGAGCGAAATGACAAGGAGTACCCACAGCCAGCCTCAGACGTTGAAGCTTTCGCCGCAGCCACACTCACCGCGCACGTTGGGGTTGTTGAACTTGAAGCCTTCGTTCAACCCTTCCTTGACGAAGTCCAGCTCGGTGCCATCGAGGTAGACGAGGCTCTTGGGATCGATGATCACCTTCACCCCGTGGTTCTCGAACACGGTGTCTTCATCGGCCAGCTCATCGACGAACTCCAGCACGTAGGCCAGGCCCGAGCAACCGGTGGTGCGCACGCCCAGGCGAATGCCCTCGCCCTTGCCGCGCCCTTCGAGGGATCGCCGCACGTGGTTGGCGGCGGCTTCTGTCATGCTGATAGCCATCGGAGCTCCTCAGTTACCTTGCAACGGGCGGCTTAGATCAAGCCCTTTTTCTGCTTGTAGTCGCGCACGGCTGCCTTGATGGCATCCTCGGCGAGTACAGAGCAGTGGATCTTGACCGGCGGCAGCGCCAGTTCTTCCGCCAGCTGGGTGTTCTTGATGGTTTCGGCTTCATCCAGGGTCTTGCCTTTCATCCACTCGGTGGCGAGGGAGCTGGAAGCGATGGCCGAACCGCAGCCGTAAGTCTTGAACTTGGCATCCTCGATGATGCCTTGCTCGTTGACCTTGATTTGCAGACGCATCACGTCACCGCACGCAGGGGCGCCGACCATGCCGGTACCGACATCCGGATCTTCGGCATTCATCTTGCCGACGTTGCGTGGGTTTTCGTAGTGGTCGATGACCTTTTCACTGTATGCCATGGTGCAATTCCTTCCTCATCAGGGAGCCGCTCTTGCCGGCGACTGCTTAGTGGGCGGCCCACTCGATCTTGGAGATGTCGACGCCGTCTTTGTACATGTCCCAAAGCGGCGACAGCTCACGCAGTTTGTTCACGGCCTCGCAGACTTTCTGCGCGGCGTAGTCGACTTCTTCTTCGGTGGTGAAGCGACCGAAGGAGAAGCGGATCGAGCTGTGTGCCAGTTCGTCGTTGCGACCCAGGGCGCGCAGTACGTAGGACGGCTCGAGCGAAGCGGAGGTGCAGGCCGAACCCGAGGACACGGCAATGTCCTTCAAGGACATCAGCAGCGACTCGCCTTCGACGTAGTTGAAGCTCAGGTTCAGGTTGTGCGGCACGCGCTGGGTGCGGCTGCCGTTGACGTACAGCTCTTCGAGGTTGGAAACCTGCTCGAAGAAGCGGTCGCTCAGGGCCTTGATGCGTGCGTTTTCAGCGGCCATGTCCTGCTTGGCGATGGCGAAGGCTTCGCCCATGCCGACGATCTGGTGAGTCGGCAGGGTGCCCGAACGCATGCCGCGCTCATGACCACCGCCGTGAATGATGGCCTCCAGACGAACCCGCGGCTTGCGGCTGACGTACAGCGCGCCGATCCCTTTCGGGCCGTAGACCTTGTGCGCCGAGAACGACATCAGGTCAACCTTGAGCTTTTGCAGGTCGATCTCGACCTTGCCTGCCGACTGGGCGGCATCGACGTGGAACAGCACGCCGCGCGAGCGGGTGAGCTCGCCGATGGCGGCGATGTCGTTGATCGAACCAACTTCGTTGTTGACGTGCATCAGCGACACCAGGATGGTGTCATCGCGCAGCACCGCCTCGACCATGGCCGGGGTGACGATGCCGTCTTCGCCTGGCTCGAGGTAGGTGACTTCGAAACCTTCACGCTCGAGCTGGCGAGCGGTATCCAGGACCGCCTTGTGCTCGATCTTGGAGGTGATGATGTGCTTGCCCTTGGTCTGATAGAAGTGCGCAACACCCTTGAGTGCGAGGTTGTCGGACTCGGTGGCACCACTGGTCCAGACGATTTCGCGCGGGTCGGCATTGATCAGCTCGGCAACCTGGCGGCGGCCGTTCTCGACCGCTTCTTCGGCCTTCCAGCCGAACACGTGGGAACGCGAGGCCGGGTTACCGAAGTTTCCATCGACCAGCAGGCATTCGGCCATTTTCTGGGCGACGCGCGGGTCGACTGGGGTGGTCGCTGAGTAATCGAGGTAGATCGGCAACTTCATTGGGTATCTCCTATCAGGCGGTGGCGTCGCTCGTCGCTGTCATCGGATCCGGGTCAATCGACGGCGGACGTCTCAATCTTGTCCAGCAGGGCGGAACGACCTGCGACACGACGCAGGTCCTGGCGCTGGGCGACTTCCTGCACCTCACGGCGCATGACGAGGTCGGCCAGGCTGATGCCGCTGAGGAATTCGTGAATCTGCTGGCTGAGGTCGCACCACAGATGGTGGGTCAGGCAGGTGTCACCGGCATGGCAGTCCCCCAGGCCCTGACAACGAGTGGCATCGACCGATTCATTGACCGCGTCGATGACCTGGGCTACCTGGATGGTCTCCATGCCCCGCGACAGCTGGTAACCACCGCCGGGGCCGCGCACGCTGGAAACCAGGCTACTGCGGCGCAGCTTGGCGAACAGCTGCTCCAGATAAGAGAGGGAAATGCCCTGGCGTTCGGAAATGTCGGCCAAAGACACAGGCCCATGCTGCGCGTGCAATGCCAGGTCGAGCATTGCAGTCACGGCGTATCGGCCTTTGGTAGTCAGTCGCATGGCTAATGGGTACCACGGGAGTTACAGGATGTGAGCGAGTATGCGATTCCCGAGCATTTAAGTCAACTATTAGACCTACTGCTTTAGTCGGGTTTGCATGGGGGAGGCGGGCGCGATTGTAGCAGCAATGGGGCGTGAGCACACGCCCCATATGTCACCGAGCCGCCACCGCGGCGCGATCAATGCGACTGAGTGTCGCGCTGCGCAGCTTGCGCCTCTTCGGCGAAGTCATCCTCAGGCAGCGCCGGCAGCTCCTTGGCGCAATAGTCGCTGCCCATCTTGGTCAACGCACCGCACATGCCTTCAAGTCGCTCGTCCACCGCCTGCAGATGATCGAGCATCTGACCGATGGCGCGTGCCACCGGGTCGGGCATATCGCCGCTCACGCCGTAGGCGTCGAAGCCGATCTTCTCGGCCATGGCCTTGCGCTTGGCCTCGACCTCGCTGTCGCTCTTGACGATGATCCGCCCGGGGATGCCCACCGCCGTGGCGCCGGCCGGTACCGCCTTGGTGACGACGGCATTGGAACCGATCTTGGCCCCGGCACCGACGGTGAAGGGGCCGAGCACCTTGGCCCCGGCACCGACCACCACGCCGTTCTCGAGGGTCGGGTGACGCTTGCCCTTGTTCCAGCTGGTACCGCCAAGGGTCACACCTTGGTATAGGGTGACATCGTCACCGATCTCAGCGGTCTCACCGATGACGATCCCCATGCCGTGATCGATGAAGAAGCGGCGACCGATGGTCGCGCCGGGATGAATCTCGATCCCGGTCATCCAGCGACCGAAGTTCGACACCAGGCGTGCCAGCCACTTGAAATCGCGCTTCCACAGCGCATGCCCAAGGCGATGCAACCAGATCGCGTGCATGCCGGGGTAGCAGGTGAGCACCTCGAACGCATTGCGCGCCGCCGGATCACGATGAAAAACGCTTTGGATATCTTCACGCAGACGCTCGAACATCTGTCAGTCCTTCCGTTTATGCGGCTCGCCCCGTGCGACTTTCTGGGTCTCGGTGAGGATGCCACGCAAAATGCTCATTTCCGAACGATTGACCGCGCTGCGCCCGTACAGCCGACGCAGACGCGGCATCAGGTGCTTGGGCTTCTCGGGGTCAAGGAAGCCGATGCCCACCAGGGTTTTCTCCAGGTGTTCATAGAACAGCTCCATCTCGTCCATGGTCGCCGGCTCGTTGCTGCGCAACGAGTTGGCTTCGAACTTCTCGACCTTGGAAGGCGCGCCCTCGGCCGCCAGCCAGGCCATGCGCACCTCGTAGGCGAGCACCTGGACCGCGGCGGCAAGGTTGAGCGAGCTGAAGTCGGGGTTCGACGGAATGTGCACGTGGAAGTGACATCGCTGCAGTTCTTCGTTGGTCAGGCCCGCGTGCTCGCGGCCGAACACCAGGGCGATTTCCTCGCCGCCGATGGCATGCTCAACCGCCTTGGCCCCACACTCCCGGGGGTCGATCAGCGGCCAGGGAATGCTGCGCTCACGGGCGCTGGTGCCCATGACCAGGCTACAGCCGACCAACGCCTGCTCGAGGCTGTCGACCACCTGGGCATTGGCCAGGACGTCGTCGGCGCCCGAGGCGCGCGCGGTCGCGTCAGCGGCGGGGAATTCTTTCGGCTGCACCAGCACCAGGCGCGACAAGCCCATGTTTTTCATGGCACGTGCAGCGCCGCCGATGTTGCCGGGGTGGCTGGTATTGACCAGAACAACACGAATATTTTGCAGCAAGGTGTTGTGCTCACAGATACAGGTAAAGGGGGAAACGATCTTACAGAACCGACCAGCGTAACGCCACGAAAGCAAATGTGGCACTTCTGCCGTCAAAGTTTTCTGCTAGAATGTGCGGCTTTCTTCTTTAACATCCCAGGTGACCCGCCCATGCAGCCTATGCTGAATATCGCCCTGCGCGCCGCTCGCAGCGCCAGTGAATTGATTTTCCGCTCCATCGAACGCCTGGATAGCATCAAGGTCGACGAGAAAGAGGCAAAGGACTACGTCTCCGAGGTTGATCGCGCCGCCGAGCAGAGCATCGTCAACGCCCTGCGCAAGGCCTACCCGAATCACTCCATCCAGGGCGAGGAAACCGGCCTGCACGCCGGCACCGGCGAGGAAGGCAAGGATTACCTGTGGATCATCGACCCACTCGATGGCACCACCAACTTCCTGCGCGGTATCCCGCACTTCGCCGTCAGCATCGCCTGCAAATACCGTGGTCGCCTCGAACACGCCGTGATCGTCGACCCGGTTCGCCAGGAAGAATTCACCGCCAGCCGTGGCCGTGGCGCTCAGCTCAATGGTCGCCGCCTGCGCGTCAGCTCGCGCACCAGCCTGGAAGGCGCGCTGCTGGGTACCGGCTTCCCATTCCGTGACAACCAGATGGCCGACATGGACAACTATCTGGGCATGTTCCGCGCCCTGACTGGCCAGACCGCCGGCATCCGCCGCGCAGGCTCCGCCAGCCTGGACCTGGCCTACGTTGCCGCCGGTCGCTTCGACGCCTTCTGGGAGTCGGGTCTGTCTGAATGGGACATGGCAGCCGGCGTGCTGCTGATTCAAGAGGCAGGTGGCCTGGTGAGCGACTTCAACGGTGGTCACGACTTCCTCGAGAAGGGTCACATCGTCGCTGGCAACATCAAGTGCTTCAAGGCCGTGCTGACTGCCATCCAGCCACATCTGCCCGAGTACATGAAACGCTAAGCACCGATTGCAGACAAAAAAAGCACCCCGAGGGGTGCTTTTTTTTGTCTCGTTGCCAGGCATTCAAATCACTGCCCAGCCTCACTCAGGATCAACCTACCGTTCTCGTCCACCGGAATCGTCGAACCCGGCTCGCGATCCATCTTCACCTGCCCAACCTTGTCACCGAGGGTGTACTTGACGTTATAGCCCACCACCTTCTCGCTGACGTCGTTGACGGTATTGCAGCGAGTCTGCGTAGTGGTATAGGTATCACGCTCCTGCATACCCTCTTGCACCTTGTTACCGGCATAGCCACCACCGACCGCACCGGCCACCGTAGCTATCTTCTTGCCGGTACCACCACCAATCTGGTTACCCAGCAGCCCGCCGGCAAGGGCGCCCACTACCGTACCTGCGATCTGGTGCTGGTCCTTGACCGGCGCCTGACGGGTCACGGTCACGTCCTTGCAGACCTCACGCGGGGTCTTCACTTGCTGCTTGATCGGTTGCACGTCGGTGACCTGGGCGTATTCAGGGCCCTTCTTGACCAAGCTGTAGGTCGCCACAGCACCTCCAGCCGTGACAGCCACAGCCCCCAGCACCGCACCTACCAGCATTGACTTATTCACATGAACCTCCTGAACTTGCCGCGGGAACTGGCCCGCCTTCTCCCTGCCTTGGAGCGAAAAAAAAGGCGCAAGTTCAGCACTTGCGCCTTTTTTGCCGTCAGGCGGTGTACGAAAAGCCCTTTACGGACGATCGTCCACACCCTCGGTTTTCGCCGGCGGGATCAGGTCTTCGCTGTTCAGGTTCAGCCAGATCAACACCACGTTGGCGATGTAGATCGAGGAGTAGGTACCCGCCATGACGCCAATGAACAGCGCCAGGGAGAAGCCAAACAGATTGTCGCCACCGAAGACCAACAACGCACCGATCGCCAACAGCGTCGACACCGAGGTGGCGATGGTGCGCAGTAGGGTCTGGGTAGTCGAAACGTTGATGTTCTCGATCAAAGAGGCCTTGCGCATGACCCGGAAGTTCTCACGAACCCGGTCGAACACGACGATGGTGTCGTTGAGCGAGTAACCGATGATCGCCAGGACCGCCGCCAGCACCGTCAGGTCGAAACTGATCTGGAAGAACGAAAGGATCCCGAGGGTGACCACCACGTCGTGGATCAGCGAGACAATCGCCCCCACAGCGAACTTCCACTGGAAGCGGAAAGCCAGGTAGATAAGCACCCCTCCCAGCGCCAACAGCATGCCCAGGCCACCCTGGTCACGCAGCTCTTCCCCCACCTGCGGGCCTACGAATTCGACACGCTTGACCGTGGCCGGGTTGTCGCCACCCGCTTTCTGCAAGGCCTCGGCAACCTTGTTGCCCAGTTGCGGATCATCGCCCGGCATACGCACCAACAGGTCGGTGGTAGCGCCAAAGCTCTGCACCACGGCTTCGTGGAAGCCAGCGTCGACCAACTCGGTGCGCACGGACTTGAGATCGGCCGGTCGCTCATAGGTCAGCTCGATCAGCGTACCGCCTGTGAAGTCCAGCCCGAAGTTCAGGCCTTTTTGCCACCAGCTGAACAACGCCAACACGGTGAGGAGCACGGTGACGGCGAACGCAACATTGCGCACGCCCATGAAATTGATGGTTTTCATCGCAGCTCCCTCAAATCCACAGCTTCTTGATGTCACGCCCACCACAGGTCAGGTTGACCATGGCGCGGGTCACCATGACCGCGGTGAACATCGAGGTGAAAATCCCGAGGGACATGGTGACCGCAAAGCCCTTGACCGGACCTGTGCCCATGGCGAACAGGATACCGCCCACCAGCAAGCTGGTCAGGTTGGCGTCGATGATCGCGGTATAGGCGCGGCTGAAACCTTCGTGAATGGCGCGCTGCACCGACATGCCGGCCTTTATCTCTTCGCGGATCCGCGAGAAGATCAGCACGTTGGCGTCCACCGCCATACCCATGGTCAGGACGATACCGGCAATACCCGGCAGGGTCAGGGTCGCACCCAGCAGCGACATCAGCGCCAGCAGCAGCACCATGTTACCGGCCAGGGCGACGGTCGCGATCACACCGAAACCACGGTAGATGGCGATGATGAACAGCGAGACGAACAACATGCCCCACAGGGATGCATCGATACCCTTGGTGATGTTGTCGGCACCCAGGCTTGGACCGATGGTGCGCTCTTCGGCGAAGTACATCGGCGCGGCCAGACCACCGGCACGCAGCAGCAGCGCCAGCTCGGACGACTCACCCTGACCGTTGAGGCCGGTGATGCGGAATTGGCTGCCCAGCGGCGACTGGATGGTCGCCAGGCTGATGATCTTCTTCTCTTCCTGGAAGCTCTGGACCGGGACGTCCTTCTCGACACCGTCGACAGTCTGCTTGACGTAACGAGTGACCGGCTTCTGCTCGATGAAGATCACCGCCATGCTGCGCCCGACATTGCTGCGGGTAGCGCGGCTCATCAACTCGCCACCGTGACCGTCGAGACGGATGTTCACCTGTGGACGACCATGCTCGTCGAAGCTGGCCTGGGCGTCGGTGACCTGGTCACCGGTGATGATCAAGCCACGCTCGACCGCCGCGGAGCGGCCGCCTTCACGGAACTCGAAGACCTCGGTGGTCGCCTTGGACGCACCCGGTTCGGCACCGAAGCGGAACTCGAGGTTCGCGGTCTTGCCGAGAATACGCTTGGCCTCGGCCGTGTCCTGCACACCTGGCAGCTCGACCACGATGCGGTTGGCGCCCTGGCGCTGGACCAGCGGCTCGGCCACACCCAGCTCGTTCACGCGGTTGCGCACGGTGGTGAGGTTCTGCTTGATCGAGTATTCGCGGATCTCGGCAACCTTGGCCTGGGTCAGTGCCAGGCGCAGCACGGCGAGGTCGTTGCGCTCAGTGGTGGTCAGGTCGAAATCATTGAAATTCTTGCGGATCAGGGCACGTGCCTGTTCGCGGGTAGCATCGTCGGCGAAGCCCAGCATCACAGCACCGTCCTGCTGCGGCAGGCTGCGGTAGCGGACGCGCTCTTTGCGCAGCAAGGTCTTGACCTCGCCTTCGTAGACTTTCATGCGGGCCGTCATGGCCTTGTCCATGTCCACTTCCAACAGGAAGTGCACACCACCGGACAGGTCCAGACCCAGCTTCATGGGGCTCGCCCCCAGGTTGCGCAGCCATTGCGGAGTGGTCTGGGCCAGGTTCAGGGCCACGACATAATCATCGCCCAGTGCCTTGCGCACGACATCCTTGGCTGGCAGTTGGTCTTCCTGATTGGTCAGGCGTACCAGTCCACTGCCCTTCTCGCCCAGGCTCGCGCCCTTGACGGTGATCTTGGCGTCGGCCAGTGCCTTGGTGACGCGGTCGAGGTCGGCCTGAGTGACCTGCAGCGCCGAACTGGCACCACTGATCTGCACCGCCGGGTCATCCGGGTAGAGGTTGGGTGCGGAATAAATAAAACCGATCGCCAGAACCAACACGATCAGTGCGTATTTCCACAGAGGATATTTGTTCAGCATCACGCCGCCCGTTCAAGACGCGGGGCGCGTTGCGCGCCCCGACTGGAAAAATAAAACCGGTAACTCAGATTGCCTTCAGCGTGCCTTTAGGCAGGGTCGCGGCGATGGCGCCCTTCTGGAACTTCAGTTCGACATTGTCGGACACTTCCAGTACTACGAAGTCGTCGGCGACCTTGACGATCTTGCCGGCGATACCGCCGTTGGTGACAACTTCATCGCCTTTTTGCAAGTTGCTCAGCAGGTTCTTCTGCTCTTTGGCACGCTTGGCCTGCGGGCGCCAGATCATCAGGTAGAAGATGACCAGGAAACCGACCAGGAAGATCCACTCGAAGCCGGTACCGGCTGGGCCAGCGGCAGGTGCTGCAGCGTCCGCGTAGGCGGCGGGAATCAAGAAGCTCATTAGGCACTCCAGTTGCTAAGTTGTTTATAAGAGCGGACAGTCAGTCCAAAGGCGGCACAGGCAGCCCACGCTTGGCATAGAAGGCGTCGACAAAGGCGGCCAATTTACCCTGTTGAATAGCCTCGCGTAAACCGGCCATCAAGCGCTGGTAATGGCGCAAGTTGTGGATGGTATTCAGCATGCTGCTCAACATTTCGCCGCATTTGTCCAGGTGATGGAGATAAGCGCGGGAGAAGTTGGTGCAGGTATAGCAATCACAGGTCGGATCCAGCGGCGAATCATCATGGCGATGGAACGCGTTGCGGATCTTGATCACCCCTGTGTCGACGAACAAATGGCCATTGCGTGCGTTGCGCGTCGGCATCACGCAGTCGAACATGTCGACACCGCGGCGCACACCCTCAACCAGATCCTCCGGTTTGCCTACCCCCATAAGGTAACGAGGTTTGTCAGCCGGCATCTGGCCAGGTAGGTAGTCGAGCACCTTGATCATCTCGTGCTTGGGCTCACCCACCGAAAGACCGCCAATGGCCAAGCCATCGAAACCGACGTTCTCCAGCGCCTCCAGCGAGCGCATGCGCAAGTCCTGGTACATGCCGCCCTGGACGATGCCGAACAGCGCCGCGGTGTTGTCCGCATGGGCGTTCTTCGAACGCTGAGCCCAACGCAGCGACAGCTCCATGGACGTACGCGCCACATCATGCTCGGCGGGATATGGAGTGCATTCGTCGAAAATCATGACGATGTCCGAACCCAGATCACGCTGGACCTGCATCGATTCCTCAGGCCCCATGAACACCTTGGAGCCGTCGACCGGCGAGGCGAAGGTCACCCCTTCTTCCTTGATCTTGCGCATGGCGCCCAGGCTGAACACCTGGAAGCCACCGGAATCGGTAAGGATCGGGCCCTTCCACTGCATGAAGTCATGCAGGCCATTGTGCTTCTTGATCACCTCGGTACCCGGACGCAGCCACAGGTGGAAGGTGTTGCCGAGGATGATTTCCGCACCGATGGCCTCGATGTCACGCGGCAACATGCCCTTGACCGTGCCATAGGTGCCCACCGGCATGAACGCCGGGGTCTCGACCGTGCCACGCGGGAAGGTCAGGCGGCCACGACGGGCCTTGCCGTCGGTGGCCAGCAGTTCGAAGGACATTCGACAGGTGCGACTCATGCTTGATCCTCAGGGCCGCGTGGCGCCGGATTGCGGGTGATGAACATGGCATCACCGTAACTGAAGAAGCGGTAACCCTGCTCGACCGCCGCCGCGTAAGCGGCCATGGTCTCAGGGTAACCGGCGAAGGCCGAGACCAGCATCAGCAGCGTGGACTCCGGCAGATGGAAATTGGTGACCAACGCATCGACCACATGGAACGGCCGGCCCGGGTAGATGAAGATATCGGTGTCGCCGCTGAAGGCCTTGAGCACGCCATCGCGCGCCGCGCTTTCCAGCGAACGAACACTGGTGGTTCCCACTGCCACCACGCGCCCGCCACGGGCACGGCAGGCCTCGATGGCATCGACGACGTCCTGGCTCACTTCGAGCCATTCCTTGTGCATATGGTGGTCTTCGATCTTGTCGACCCGCACCGGCTGGAAGGTACCGGCACCGACGTGGAGCGTGACGAACGCACGCTCCACGCCCTTGGCGGCGATCTTTTCCAGCAGCGCTTCGTCGAAATGCAGGCCTGCGGTGGGTGCGGCCACCGCGCCGGCACGTTCGGCGTAGACGGTCTGGTAACGCTCACGGTCGGCGCCCTCATCGGGGCGGTCGATGTAAGGCGGCAGCGGCATGTGACCGACGCGGTCGAGCAGCGGCAGCACCTCTTCGCTGAAGCGCAGTTCGAACAGCGTGTCGTGGCGTGCGGTCATTTCCGCCTCGCCACCGCCGTCGATGAGAATCTGCGTACCGACCTTGGGCGCCTTGCTGGCGCGCACGTGGGCGAGTACCCGGTGGCTGTCGAGGACACGCTCGACCAGCACCTCGAGTTTGCCGCCACTGGCTTTCTGGCCGAACAGCCGCGCCGGAATCACCCGGGTGTTGTTGAACACCATCAGGTCACCTGGGCGCAGGTACTCGAGCAGGTCGGGGAATTGCTGGTGCGCCAGCGCACCGCTCGGCCCATCGAGGACCAGCAGACGGCTACCATGGCGCTCGGCCAGAGGGTGGCGGG
The DNA here is from genome assembly GCF_004357765.1 of Pseudomonas putida. Taxonomy (GTDB): domain Bacteria; phylum Pseudomonadota; class Gammaproteobacteria; order Pseudomonadales; family Pseudomonadaceae; genus Aquipseudomonas; species Aquipseudomonas putida_U. The sequence goes on from NZ_SMTE01000004.1 coordinate 363,644, forward strand.
CGATCAGGGAATCGGGGAGTTCGAAGGAAAAATCGGCGACGCGCATGATGATGTTCGGTTCGGCAGGGTCGGGAAGTTTAGCCCAATGTGTGAAAATTGACCATGAAACCCGATTGACCGACGTTTAGCACCTCTCTATACTGCGCGCCACACGCCCTGATGGCGGAATTGGTAGACGCGGCGGATTCAAAATCCGTTTTCGAAAGGAGTGGGAGTTCGAGTCTCCCTCGGGGCACCAAATCCGAAAGAACCGACCTTGATGGTCGGTTTTTTTATGCCTGAACGATTAGCGCCTATCGGAAGAGTGCTGACAATGTGGGGCGGCACCACACATCCCAAGCAGAGGCGTCCAAGGTCCGATTCAAGCTACTCTACCCGGCTGGTTTTCCCCTCTGGAGCTTCCCTTGGAACTCAGGCAACTGCGTTACTTCGTCAAAATCATCGAACACGGCAGCCTGGGTCGCGCTGCGCTCGAACTGGATGTCGGCGTTTCGGCGTTGAGCCAGCAGATTGCCAAGCTTGAGAACGAACTGAGCACCCGACTGCTCAATCGCACCACCACCGGGGTCACCCCGACCAGCGCCGGCGTTGCCTTTCTGCATCATGCCCAATTGAGCCTGCGCCAGGCTGATAACGCCGTGCTGGCCGCCCATCGTGGGCGGCGCAGCGGTTACGTCACCGTCGGACTCCCGCCGACTACCGCGACGGTCCTGGCCCTGCCGCTGATCAACGCCATGCGGGAACACTACCCCGACATCCAGTTGCACCTGGTCGAAATGCTCTCTGGGCACCTGGCCGCGCAGCTCAATGCCCGGCAGATCGACCTGGCCATCCTGTTCCAGCTGGAGGGCGGCAAACGCTGGAGCGTGACGCCGCTGCTCGACGAGAAGCTGTTCGTCATCAGCCCACCGCACCTTGCCTTGGCGCTCGCCCAGGACAGCGTGCAACTGGCAGACCTCGGCCAGTTGCCGCTGGTCATGCCCAGCGCCCAACACGGCCTGCGCTCTACGCTGATGGCGGCCTTCGAACGCTCGGGCCTGGCACCCAACATCACTATGGAGGTCGATGGCCTGGCGGTACTGATGAACGCTGTGCGCGCCGGGCATGCCGCGACCATTCAGCCAGGCGCCGCCGCAGCGCTCAAGGGCGAGTCCGGCTTGCGCGTCGCGCAGATCAGCGACGCCCACGTTGGGCGGCGCAACCTGTTGGCGACGCTGGCGGACGACGAACTCTCGCCCGCCGCGCTGGCGGCGCGTCGGGTGATCGTTGCCGTCGCCGGACGCCTGGTCGCCGAGCAGCAGTGGCCGGGCGCGACCTGGATCGCCGACCCGAGCGCCTGACATCAGAAGCCTTTAGAAAAACTAAATACCCCACAGCTGGGCGCGCCTTTCGACAAGCCGACGGTTTTCCTACCTTGCCCTCATCCGCAAGGGGCCCTTCGTTCATGCCTCCTTGCGACCGAGGAGCGAAAATGATCGATGTTCTTGTAATTGGTGGGGGGAACGCCGCCCTCTGCGCGGCGCTGATGGCACGTGAGGCCGGGGCCAGCGTCATGCTGCTCGAAGGCGCACCGAAAGCCTGGCGCGGTGGCAACTCGCAGCACACCCGTAACCTGCGCTGCATGCACGATGCCCCGCAGGACGTGCTGGTGGATGCCTATCCCGAGGAAGAGTACTGGCAGGATTTGCTCAAGGTCACCGGCGGCCTGACCAACGAGAAGCTGGCGCGCATCGCGATTCGCGCCTCGTCCCACTGCCGGGACTGGATGCGCGCCCATGGCGTCCACTTCCAGCCGCCGTTGTCCGGCGCGCTGCATGTCGCACGGACCAATGCGTTTTTCATGGGCGGCGGCAAAGCGTTGGTCAATGCCTACTATCGCAGTGCCGAGCGGCTGGGCGTGCAGATCCGCTATAACGCCCAGGTCCACGATATCGAGCTTGAACACGATCGTTTCGTCGCCGCCCACCTCGCCGAGCGCGAAGTCGACGGACAACGGCTGCCCGCCGAACGCATCGTTGCCAAGGCCTGCGTGCTGGCTGCGGGCGGTTTCGAGTCCAACCGCGAGTGGCTGCGGCAAGCCTGGGGACAGAACGAACGCGGGGAATGGCCCTCGGACAATTTCCTGATCCGCGGCACTCGGTTCAATACCGGCGTTCTGCTCAAGCGCATGGGCGAACTGGGCGCCGACATCATCGGTGACCCGACCCAAGCGCACATGGTCGCCATCGACGCCCGCGCGCCGCTGTATGACGGCGGTATCTGCACCCGTATCGACTGCGTGTCCCTCGGAGTGGTGGTCAACCGGGACGGTGAGCGGTTCTACGACGAGGGCGAGGATTTCTGGCCCAAGCGCTATGCCATCTGGGGCCGCCTGGTGGCCGGGCAACCCGGGCAACAGGCGTATTCGATCATCGACCAACAGGCCATCGGCCGTTTCATGCCTCCGGTTTTCCCAGGCACCAGCGCCAATACCCTGGCCGACCTCGCCGGCAAGCTGGGCCTGCCGCAAACGCAGTTCATCCAGACCATCGAGGATTTCAACCGCGCCTGCCAGGTCGGGACCTTCGACCATACCGCCCTGGACGATTGCCACACCCAAGGGCTGACGCCTGCCAAGAGCCACTGGGCGCGGCCACTGGTCAAGCCCCCGTTCTACGCCTATCCGCTGAAGCCGGGCGTGACCTTCACCTATCTGGGCCTGGCCACCGACGAAACCGCCGCCGTGCATTTCGCCGGCAAGCCGAGCCGCAATCTGTTCGTCGCAGGAGAAATGATGGCCGGTAACGTATTGGGCAAGGGCTACACCGCAGGTATCGGCATGGCCATCGGCACGGCCTTTGGCCGCATCGCAGGAGCCCAGGCGGCGTCCAGCGCAGGTTTTGCAGCCAGCACCCAGTCAATGGAGGCTCGTCATGCAACTGTTTGATCCGAACGCCAACCAGCAACTGATCCCGGTACTGAATGTCCAGGAATCCGAAGTCCAGCGGCAGATGAGCATCTGCAATGCCTGCCGCTACTGCGAAGGTTTCTGCGCGGTGTTCCCGGCCATGACCCGCCGACTGGAGTTCGCCCAGGCGGATATCCACTACCTGGCCAACCTCTGCCACAACTGCGGCGCCTGCCTGCATGCCTGTCAGTACGCCGCGCCCCATGCCTTCGAGGTCAACGTGCCCAAGGCCATGGCCAAGGTCCGCCTCGACACCTACAGCGAATACGCCTGGCCACGCGCCATGGGCCGCTTGTACCAACGCAACGGCCTGACCCTGGCATTGGCGTCCGGTTTCGGTCTGGTGCTGTTCCTGTGCTTGAGCCTGCTGGCCATGGGCAATTTGTTCAGCGCAATGCCCGGCGGCAACTTCTACGGAATCTTCCCCCACAACACCCTGGCGCTGATGTTCGGCGCGGTGTTCGGATTCGCACTGATTGCTCTCGGCATGGGGGTGCGCAGATTCTGGCGCGATGTCTCGCCCCCCGCCGCCCATGTCACGCTGAAAAGCTCGGCAGCACTGGAAGCGACCGCCAGCGTCGCCCGTCTCAAGTACCTGGATGGCGGCCATGGCCAAGGCTGCAACAACGCCGATGACCGCTTCACCCTGTGGCGCCGGCGCTTTCACCACCTGACCTTCTACGGCTTCTTGCTCTGCCTCGCAGCCACCGCCTGCGCCACGCTCTACCACTATCTGCTGGGCATGGCGGCACCCTACCCCGTGCTCAGCGTGCCGGTGCTGCTGGGCATCACGGGTGGCTTGGGTCTGCTGGTAGGTCCTGCCGGGCTGCTCTACCTGAACCTGCGCCGCAACGAAGCCCAGGGTGACGCCCAGCAAAAGCCGATGGATCGCGGCTTCATTGCCCTGCTGTTCCTGATCAGCGCTAGCGGTCTGAGCCTGCTGGCGTTTCGCGAAACGGCCGCCCTCGGCCTGCTGTTGGCCATTCACCTGGGCCTGGTCATGGCGTTCTTCCTGACCATGCCCTACAGCAAGTTCGCCCACGGCATCTTCCGCAGCGCGGCACTGCTCAAGTACGCCATCGAAAAACGCCAACCCAACCCGGTCGACGCCGGGAGCGACTGAACGCCGCATTCACCTTCAATAACAACAAAATCGAGCACAACGGTAGCCATGATGAAAACAACAACGCAAACGAGGGGGGCCAAGCTGGGCGCCATCCTTCGGGTCACCAGCGGCAACTTCCTCGAACAGTTCGACTTCTTTCTGTTCGGCTTCTATGCGACCTACATTTCCCAGACGTTCTTCCCTGCCAGCAGTGAGTTCGCATCATTGATGATGACCTTCGCCGTGTTCGGCTCGGGATTCTTGATGAGGCCCCTGGGCGCCATCGTTTTGGGGGCTTACATAGACAAGGTGGGTCGGCGTAAAGGCCTGATCGTGACACTGTCGATCATGGCCGCCGGAACCGTGCTGATCGCCCTGGTGCCGGGCTATGCCAGCATCGGTCTACTGGCGCCGCTACTGGTTTTGCTGGGGCGATTGCTGCAGGGCTTTTCAGCGGGCGCTGAAATGGGCGGGGTTTCGGTGTACCTCTCGGAAATTTCCACCCCCGGCCATGTTGGCTTCTATACCAGCTGGCAGTCGGCAAGCCAGCAAGTGGCGATCGTGGTGGCGGCGGCTCTGGGTTACACGCTCAATGCCGCCATGGCAGCAACCGAAGTGGCCGCGTGGGGCTGGCGCATTCCGTTTTTCGTCGGCTGCGTGATCATCCCGTTCATTTTCATCATCCGTCGCTCGCTGCAGGAAACCGAAGCGTTCAAGATGCGCAAACACCATCCAAGCGCCGCAGAAGTGTTCCGCTCGATGCGCGAAAACTGGCGGACGGTATTGGCCGGCGGCTTGCTGGCCTCGATGACCACCACCACGTTCTATCTGATCACGGTTTACACACCGACCTTCGGCAAGACCGTGCTGCACCTGAGCACTACCGACAGCCTGGTGGTTACGTTGCTGGTGGGGGTGAGCAATTTCATCTGGTTGCCCATCGGTGGCAGCCTCTCCGATCGGATCGGTCGAAGACCGCTGCTGCTGGCGATCTCGCTGCTGTGCATCTTCACCGCCTACCCTGCCATGCACTGGTTGGCCGAAGCTGCGAGCTTCGAACGATTGCTCGCGGTGTTGCTGTATTTCTCCTTCTTCTTCGGCATGTACAACGGCGCCATGGTCGCCGCGCTGACCGAGGTCATGCCACAGAATGTGCGGGTGGTCGGATTCTCCCTGGCTTTCAGCCTGGCCACGGCGCTGTTCGGTGGATTCACGCCAGCGGTGTCGACGCTGCTGGTACAGGCGACAGGCGACAAAGCCTCCCCGGCGTTCTGGTTGATGTTCGCCGCCGTGTGCGGTTTTACCGCAACGACGATGCTCTACCGCCGAGCGAGGCCGGTGACCGTGCGCCCGGCATGATGGTGTAACGTCCTTGATCATCGGGTGAGCCGTCCCCCATGGCAGCTCCGCAGGCAATCGACGCTGTGGAGCCTGCCATATTCTCGTTGGCACCCCGGTGTCTGCTTCGCGGACAAGCCCGCTCGGCACCTGCGTTGTACGGTTCTACCCTCCCAGCACCACACGCACCACATGATCGGCCATCGCTCGCCGCGTCTGCAGCGTTGCGCTGCCCAGGTGCGGTTGCAGCACCACATTGTCCAAGGCCAACAGTGCCTCGGGCACCAGGGGTTCGTCGGCGAACACATCCAGCGCAGCGCCGCCGAGCCGACCATCGCTCAACCGCGCCACCAGTTCGTCCTCGTCGACCACGCTGCCACGCGCCACGTTCACCAGTACGCCTTCTGCACCGAGCGCTTCCAGTACCTGGGCATCGACCAGGTGCCGGGAGCCCGCACCACCCGCTGCCGCCACCAGTAAAATGTCGCTGGCCGCGGCCAGGCTACGTGGGTCGTCATGGTAGGTATGCTCGCAGCCGGCCAGTGCCCGTCGGTTGTGGTAAGCCAGTTCGACGCCGAAGGGCCGCAAACGCTCGGCGATTGCCGTACCGATGCGGCCCAGGCCAATGATGCCCACCCGTTGCCCGCGCAGGCTGGTCCCCAGGCGTGGGAAGCCGCCCTGGCGCCAGTGGCCCGCCCGCACGAAACGGTCGGCCAGGCACACCTGGCGCAACAATGCCAACAGCAGCGCTACGGCTTGGTCGGCCACCGCATCGGTGAGGATGTCATCGGTCGTGCTGACACGAATCCCCCGCAGGCGCGCCTGCTCCAGGTCGATGGCATCGACTCCCACGCCATTGACCGCAATCAGCGACAGCTTGGGCAATGCCGCCATGAGCAAAGGTGGCACGCCCTGCACGCCATTGGTGACCAATGCCGCGAAGCGCTCGGGCCGCTCGGCCAGCAGCGCCTGGCGGGCATCGGCATCGTATGCGCGTACCAGCACGAAGCGTTCGGCCAGACGGGTCTCATGCTCGGCCAACAACGGCGCGAGCATCAACAGAGCCGGTTGGTACGCTCCGTTCATGCAGCCTCCAGTTCCAAACGCGAATCCGATTGCGACTTCGGACGCCCAAGCATGGCTGCCGGGATCGCCAAAATCAGCGCGCCACTGATGAACAGGCACAAGCCGAGCACGTAGGTGCCGTTGTTGATGTCACCGGTGAGGTTTTCCGCCACGGCGGTGATCATCGAACCGGTGAATCCTGACAGGTTACCGATGGCGTTGATCATGCCGATGCCCGCAGCCGCGGCCACCCCTGACAGCACCGTGCCCGGCAGTGTCCAGTAGATCGGCATCAGACTGAGCACACCGGAGGCGGCCACCGTCAGGAACAAGATCGACAGCACGACATTGCCGGAGAACGCCGCACTGAGAATCAGCCCGCAGCCGCCGATGAACGCTGGTACCGCAGCATGCAGGCGGCGCTCGCCCGTGCGGTTGGAGTGGCGTGCGTTGAGGAACATGGCAATCACCGCAACGCCATAGGGGATGGCAGTCAGTAGGCCGATCTCCAGGCTACTGTTGACGCCGGCACTCTTGATGATCGACGGCATCCAGAAGGCCAGGCCATAGAAGCCCGTGTTGAACGTCAGCAGAATGAACACCAACAACCAAACCCGCGGGCTGAAGAACACCTCGCCCAGACGCGAGACCTTGCCATGCTCTTCTTGCTGCAGATTGGACTTGAGCAGTCGCTTTTCGGCGTCCGACAGCCAGCCGGCCTTATCGATGTTGTCGCACAGGCAGGTAAACACCACCACTGCCATGATTACCGAAGGCACGCCTTCGATCAGCAGCATCCACTGCCAGCCAGCCATGTCGTGCCAGCCATCCAGACTGGTCATCAGCCAGCCCGAAAGTACGCCGCCCAGGGTCAGGCTGACCGGCATCGCCATCAGGAAACCGGACATCACCCGGCTCTGCCGATGGGTCGGGAACCAGTAGTTCAGATACAGGATCACGCCTGGAAAGAAACCGGCCTCGCAGATACCAAGCAGAAAACGCAGCACATAGAACATGGTGCTGGACTCGAGGTGGAAGAACGCCGCCAGTGGCTGGGTGAACGCCACGGCCATGGAGATGATGGCCCAGCTCAGCATGATGCGGGCGATCCAGAACCGCGCGCCGTAGCGATGCAGCAGCAAATTGCTGGGTACCTCGAACAGGAAGTAGCCCCAGAAGAACACGCTGGCGCCCAGCGCGTACACGGTGTTGCTGAATTGCAGGTCGTCGAGCATGCTCAACTTGGCAAAACCGATGTTGACCCGGTCCAGGTAGGCCGCCATGTAGCACAGCAGCAGGACCGGCAGGATACGCAAGATGACCTTGCGGTAGGTGCGATCTTCAAAAGCCTGATCGCTGGCGGGGTCGACAGTTTGATGAGTCATGGCCAAGCCTCTCGACATGTCGTGCATGCCTGATTGTTGTTATCGAAAGAGCGCCGGACGCGACCGCGTCCGGCGGTAGTGCGTTAGCGAATCGGGTCGCGGCTGGGCTGGCCATCGATCAGGCGCAGCAGCCCCAGGGGGTTGGCATCGCGCAGCGCCTCGGGCAGCAGCGCATCGGGGAAGTTCTGGTAGCACACCGGGCGCAGGAAACGGTCGATCGACAGGGTTCCGACCGAAGTGCCACGGCTGTCGGAGGTGGCCGGATACGGGCCACCGTGGACCATGGCGTCGCACACCTCGACACCGGTCGGATAGCCGTTGACCAGCACCCGGCCAGCTTTCTGCTCAAGTACTGCCACCAGCGGGGCAGCCTCTGCGAAGTCATGCGCTTCGCCGATCAAGGTCGCGGTCAGTTGTCCGCCCAGAGCGTGCAGTGCAGCCAGCAACTGGGCCTGGTCGGCCAGCTCGACCACCACCGTGGCGGGGCCGAAGACCTCTTCCTGCAGCAAGGGCTCACCGTCCAACAACAGCTGCACATCAGCCCGGAACAATTGCGGCCAGGCCTGATCACCCTGCTGTTCACCACCCGCAAGATGACGGACGCCCGTCAGCCCCTTGAGCGCGGCCACACCGCGGGCATAACTGGCCAGCGTGCCGCGGTTGAGCATGGTCTGCGGCGCCTGGCCGGCCATCTGCACACGCAAGTGCTCGACGAAGGCACTGAATTCAGGGGAGCGTACGCCCAGCACCAAGCCCGGGTTGGTGCAAAACTGTCCACAGCCCAGCACCACCGAAGCGGCCAATTCTCGGGCCACGGTTTCGCCACGGGCAGCGAGTGCCGCGGGCAACACGAGCACCGGGTTGATGCTGCTCATCTCAGCAAACACCGGGATCGGCTGTGGTCGCGCCGCCGCCATGTCACACAATGCTCGGCCCCCCTTGAGCGAGCCAGTGAAGCCGACGGCCTGGATGGCAGGGTGCTTGACCAACGCTTCGCCGACTGCAGCACCAAAGACCATATTGAAAACGCCCGCTGGCATGTCGCAGCGTTCGGCAGCGGCGACAATGGCTTCAGCGACCCACTGCGCCGTGGCCATGTGGCCGCTGTGCGCCTTGAACACCACCGGGCAGCCCGCGGCCAATGCGGCGGCGGTATCTCCACCGGCTGTGGAGAACGCCAGAGGGAAATTGCTGGCGCCAAATACCGCTACCGGACCCAAGCCCATGCGGCATTGACGGATGTCCGGGCGTGGCAGTGGAGTCCGCTGGGGTTGCGCCCGGTCGATACGCGCACCGGCAAAATCACCCCGACGCAGCACCGTGGCAAATAGTCGTAGCTGGCCACTGGTACGTGCGCGCTCGCCCTGAATGCGGGCAGGTGGCAGTGCCGTTTCACGGCAAACGGTCTCGATGAAATCGGCGCCCAAGGCATCCAACGCCTCGGCAATGGCGTCGAGAAAATCGGCCCGACGTCCAGCGGAAAGGGCCCGGTAGGTTGGATAGGCAGCCGCAGCAGCCAGCGCGGCGGCGTCCACTTCCGCATCCGTTGCCTGATGGAACGCCCCGGGCATCACTTGGCCGGTGCGTGCATCGACACTATGCAACGTGGCCTGACCGGTAGCGCGGCGAACCCCGCCGATGAATTGTTGACCTGCGAATGAAGTCATGGATGCACCCTTGGCGTTGCGAAAGAGATGGGCGCTAATCTAGGCGGCTCTGCGATTCTTGCCCAATGGCTTTTAGGGATCATCCGATAACGCTTTGTTATCAGTTCTCCTGTCCACGTCCCGCATTGGCCACGAGAATCTCGGCAAACTCCAACGCCGCACCGCTCAAGGGCTCGCCTTTGCGAGTCAGGATCCCGTAATCCTGAGGGGTCAGATGCAGCGGCGTGTCGAGGTTGACCAACACACCGCTGGCCAGGTGCGGCTCGACCATCGCCTGGGGCAGCATGCCGATCATCGGTCCGCCAAGCAGCACCTTGAGGAAGGTCTGCATGGAGATGGTATCGATGGTGTTGCGTGGCACCGCCACCCCCGCTTCAGCGAAGGCACGCTCCATGCGCCCGCGAATCGGCGTGCCCTTGGGATAGAGAATCCAGGGCCACTCCAGCAACTGCGCAAGCGTCACCGGCCCAACCGCACTCAAGGGATGCTGATCGTTGACCACGAAGCAGAACGGCTCGGGTGCCAGTGGCTGGAAGTCGAAGCGCTGGTGCTGCGAGACATCGGTAAAGCGGGCCACGGCCAAGTGCAGGTGCTTGTCTTCGAGCATGGCCATCAGGTGATCGCTGGTTTGTTCCACCACCTCGATCGACAACAAGGGTTTGCGCTGCTTGATCTCGACGATGGCATCGGGCAGCGCTACCGCAGTGGCGGCGAAGATGCCACCCACCTTCAAATGACCATGGCCACCCTGGCGCAGGTTGTCGATCTGGTCGACGAAGTTGCGCGCATCGTTGAGCGCGATCTGGGCATAGCGCACCACCTGCTCGCCCAATGCCGTGGGCGGCATGCTTCGAGGCAATCGTTCGAACAGCGCGAAGCCCAGGAGATTCTCGATTTCCTTGAGCATCTTGCTGATCGCCGGCTGGCTGAGATTCATCTGCTGGGCCGCCAGGTGCATGTTGTGCGTGCGCCCCAAGGTATCGATGAGCAACAGGTGCCGAAACTTGAGCCAGTTACAGACGTGGGAGAAGGACAGGTCCGACATGGAATCCACCTTTGGTGCAATAACCTGATGTTATCGAATAGTGAAAAGATGCCATTGGAGTTTATCGCGTGGCTTACCTAGCGTGCAGCTCTCCAGATCCAAAGAGACTTTGATGCCATGCCGATGACGCTCACTCCCGCCAATACCCTGCCCGAGGACGGCCTGACCGGAACCTTGATCGGTCGTGCCTGGACCCCAGGCGAACCTGGCGGTCCTTCGTTGATCACCCTACGCACCGACGGCGTGTTCGACCTGTCAGAGCGCTTCGCCACCCTCAGCCAGTTGCTTGAAAACGAAGATCCAGTGCAGGCGGTGCACAGTACCCCCGGCCGCTTCCTGGGCAGCGTCGAGGCGCTGCTGGGCAACAGCGGCGAAGCGTTCGACGCCAACCAACCCTATCTGCTTGCGCCGGTCGACCTGCAGGTGATCAAGGCCGCGGGCGTGACGTTCGCCGCCAGCATGATCGAACGGGTAATCGAGGAGCAGGCCGGTGGCGATGCCAGCAAGGCCGAGGCCGTGCGCGCCACCGTTCGTTCGGTGATCGGCGATAACCTGCGTGCGGTTCGACCCGGCTCGCAGCAAGCCATGGACTTGAAGGCATTGCTCATCGAGCAGGGCATGTGGTCGCAGTACCTGGAGGTCGGCATTGGCCCGGACGCCGAGGTGTTCACCAAGGCTCCGGTCCTGGCTGCGGTCGGCAGCGGCAGTGCGATCGGTGTGCACCCGCATTCGGCATGGAACAATCCTGAACCTGAAGTGGTGCTGGCGGTGGACAGTCGCGGTCGTATCCATGGCGCGACCTTGGGCAACGATGTCAACCTGCGTGACGTCGAGGGGCGCAGTGCCTTGCTTCTGAGCAAGGCCAAGGACAACAACGCCTCCTGTGCCATAGGCCCATTCATCCGCCTTTTCGACGAAACCTTCGACCTGGACGCGGTGCGCCGTTGCGTGGTCGACCTGGAAGTGGTGGGCGAGGACGGCTACCAACTGCTCGGCAGCAGTTCCATGGACCAGATCAGTCGCGACCCCGAAGACCTGGTTCGGCAGACCTTGAATGACAATCACCAGTACCCGGACGGCTTTGTGCTGTTCCTTGGCACGCTGTTCGCCCCGACCGAGGACCGCGACCAGGCCGGTGCCGGCTTCACTCACAAGCCCGGTGATCACGTGCGCATCGCCAGTCCGCTGCTGGGTCAACTGCGCAACCGGGTCACTACCAGCGACCAGGCCGCTCCCTGGACCTTTGGCCTGACCGCGCTGATGCGCAACCTGGCCGCACGAGGCTTGCTCAAGCCCTGACCTTCAGGGCACCGCCGTACACATAACAACAAGAAGCGAGGCAGAACATGCATACCCCAACCCGGGATACCTCCCCCGATCCCCGTCAACTGCGCCGGGCCATCTATACCGGCGCCATTGGCAGTGCCCTGGAGTACTACGATTTCGCCATCTATGGTCTGGCCTCGGCGCTGGTTTTCGGCCATATCTTCTTCCCATCCCTGGGCACGACGGGGGCGCTGCTGGCCAGTTTCGCCACCTACGGTGCAGGTTTCCTGGCGCGCCCCTTCGGTGGGCTGTTCTTTGGCTCGCTGGGTGACCGCAAGGGTCGAAAACTGGTGCTGTTGCTGACGATCGCCCTGATGGGCACGGCCACTACACTGATCGGCCTGCTGCCGACCGGCGCCACCGGGGCTGTGCTGCTGGTGCTACTGCGCCTGCTACAGGGCTTCGGTGCCGGAGCCGAGCAGACCGGTGCTGCGACCCTGATGGCCGAACTGGCACCCCGTGAGCGGCGAGGGTTCTATGCCGCGCTGCCGTTCATCGGGGTGTTCAGCGGTCTGGCCCTGGCCACCATCACCTTCCGCGTGATGCAGACCTCTCTCACCCAGGAGCAACTGCTCGACTGGGGCTGGCGAGTACCGTTCCTGGCCAGCGTGGTACTTATCTTCATGGCGGTGTGGATCCGTCTGAAGCTCAAGGAAAGCCCGGTGTTTCAACAACTGAGCCAAAGCCAGCAGGTCATCGAGTCGCCCATGCGCGCCGTTCTGCGCAATGCACACCGTCCCTTGGCAGCGACCACCCTGATGCGCATGGCCGAAACTGGTTGCTCGACGCTCTACGCTACGGTTTCCATTGCTTTCCTGACCGGCTTCGCCAGCCGCCACCTGGGCCAGGACGGTGCCAACCTGGCCAGCGTCGGGACCAACGCCGTGCTGGCAGCCAGCGTGCTCAGCGTGCTGACCACGCCCCTGTTCGGCGCCCTCTCCGACCGCTTCGGCCGGCTGGTGGTGTACCGAGGTGGCGCCCTGTTCGGTGCATTGTGGGCCTTCCCGTCTTGGTGGATGATCGACAGCGGTGATTCGACGCTGGTGTGCATCGCCGTGGTCGGTGGCTTTGCCCTCGCCGCCAACAGCATGCTTGGCGCCCAATGCGCTCACTTCACCGAACTGTTCGGCAACCGCTACCGCTACTCCGGCGTGGCCCTGGCACGTGAAATCGGCGCCATGCTGTCCGGCGGCCTTGCACCGATTCTGGGGATTTTTCTGGTGGGTCTGGCAGGCGGCGCTTATTGGGTGCTGGCCCTCTATACCCTGGCCCTGACTGGCCTGACTCTGATCGGCACCTGCCTGTCGACCGAAACCCGTGGCCGCGACCTCACCGCGCTGGACGATGCGGTGGGCAGCGGTGCTTCCTTCATGCATGGCCCAGCACAAACCGGTGTGCTGCAGCGCTGACCGACGCCGATAAATACAAGAGAGAACCACATGACCGACACCCCGAAACGCCCGCTGCGCAGCCAGCAATGGTTCGATGATCCGAGCCATGCAGACATGACCGCGCTGTATGTCGAGCGCTACATGAACTACGGCCTGACCCGCGACGAACTGCAATCCGGGCGACCGATCATCGGTATCGCCCAGACTGGCAGCGACCTGACGCCCTGCAACCGGCACCACATCGAACTCGCCCAGCGGGTCAAGGCGGGGATCCGCGACGCTGGTGGCATCCCCATGGAATTTCCGGTCCACCCGATCGCCGAGCAGAGCCGCCGTCCCACCGCTGCACTGGACCGCAACCTGGCCTACCTGGGCCTGGTGGAGATCCTCCATGGCTATCCGCTGGACGGCGTGGTGCTCACCACTGGCTGCGACAAGACCACCCCAGCCTGCCTCATGGCCGCTGCGACTACCGACCTGCCGGCCATCGTACTCTCCGGCGGACCGATGCTCGACGGCCACCACAAGGGACAGTTGATCGGCTCGGGCACGGTGTTGTGGCATGCGCGCAACCTGATGGCCGCGGGCGAGATCGACTACGAAGGTTTCATGGAAATGACCACAGCGGCCTCGCCGTCGGTTGGCCATTGCAACACCATGGGCACGGCGCTGTCGATGAATGCCCTGGCCGAGGCACTGGGCATGTCGCTGCCAGGCTGTGCCAGTATCCCCGCCCCCTATCGCGAACGCGGGCAAATGGCCTACGCCACCGGCAGGCGAATCTGCGAACTGGTACTGCAGGATGTACGCCCGTCGTCGATCATGACCCGAGAGGCTTTCGAGAACGCCATCGCCGTGGCTTCGGCCCTCGGCGCCTCGAGCAACTGCCCGCCCCACCTGATCGCTATCGCCAGGCACATGGGTATCGAGCTGTCGCTCGATGACTGGCAGCGCATCGGTGAAGACGTACCGCTGCTGGTCAACTGCATGCCGGCAGGTAAGTATCTGGGCGAGGGCTTCCATCGTGCCGGCGGCGTACCTGCGGTGATGCACGAGTTGCGCAAGGCCAAACGCCTGCATGAGAACTGTGCCACGGTCAGCGGCAAATCCATCGGCGAGGTGGTCAGCGATACCGTTACCAGCAACCGCGACGTGATCCTGCCATTCGAGCAACCGCTCAAGCACAGCGCCGGATTCATCGTGCTCAGCGGCAACTTCTTCGACAGCGCGATCATGAAGATGTCAGTGGTCGGCGACGCCTTCCGCAAGACTTACCTCGCCGAGCCGGGCAAGGAAAACAGCTTCGAAGCCCGGGCGATCGTGTTCGAAGGCCCCGAGGACTACCACGCACGAATCGACGATCCAACGCTGGACATCGACGAGCGCTGCATCCTGGTCATCCGGGGTGCCGGTACCGTGGGCTATCCGGGTAGCGCAGAAGTGGTCAACATGGCGCCACCGGCGGCGCTGATCAAGAAGGGCATCGATTCACTACCCTGCTTGGGCGACGGTCGCCAGAGCGGTACCTCGGCCAGCCCGTCGATCCTCAACATGTCACCGGAAGCGGCGGTTGGCGGGGGCCTGGCGTTGTTGCAGACCAACGACTGGCTGCGCGTAGATCTCAACCAGCGCCGCGTCGATCTGCTGGTGGATGACGATGAAGTGGCACGTCGGCGAGCGGCCTGGAAACCCAGCCTACCGGCATCGCAGACGCCATGGCAGGAGCTATACCGCCAGCTGGTGGGGCAGTTGTCCACGGGCGGCTGCCTGGAACCGGCGACCCTTCACATGCGCGTGATCGCCCGTGAAGGTGGGATGCCACGCCACTCGCACTGATAGCTGCGCCCTAGCACTTTGCCGAGCAGCCGGCTGCAGCGGACACTTGAACGCCCTCACAAAGGTGAAGTTTCCACGGCAGTTGGCTGGCCGTCCTCGCGGCCAAAGCTCGGCCAAACCTTCCTTCTATCAGCACCTACCTGATAAAACTGCCAGTTTCCTCATAAGCGAAAGGTCTTTTAGGCTCGGATCGTCTTCCCATCCAAGGAAACGTTCCCATGCTCGCTCGTCTTGCCACCACAACAGCGCTGCTGCTCAGCGTCGCCAGCCAGGGTGCAGGCGCTGACGCCTCCGAGCAGGCGGCACGCTCGGTCACCCACCATGTCGCGCCATGCCTGGAGCGGACGCGAATGTCCCCCGGCGACAGCACCTCGCTCTGTCAGGTATCTGGTGTGGTGCGCATTGCCGAGACTCTGGTGTTGGCCAACGACAAACCGATTCCAGGCGCAGGCCCCTCGGCACTGTTCAGCCTGCCTCTGGCAGACGGCAAGATCAGCGACGACACTCCGCCCACCTACCTGCAAAGCCCGGCAATCGAGGGCGCCGACAAGTTCGAAGCGCTGACCGCCACCTCGGACGGCCATTACATCATCGCCAGCACCGCGTTCATGCGAAGCGGCACGAAGAACGATCCACGCGACGACAGGCTGAACACCATCGCCTATTGGCCGGCGGACGCTGCGCAACTGGCGAAGGTCCTGGCGCCCACCACTCGCAGCGGTATCACCAGTTCCATCAGCCTGCGCAAAACGATCGGCGAGGCCGTCGGCTCCGGTTACTTCAAGGTCGAATCGCTCGCGGTCGCTCCCGGTAATCAGCTGGTGATGGGTATTCGCAAGCATGGCAACAGTTCACGCGACTCCGACCACGCATTCCTGCTGATCGCGGCGCCCTTCAGCTTCAACCACAACGTGATGGAACTCACCGGAACCTTCCGCAAGATCCTCGATACCACCCCATCAGTGCCTGGCGAACCACGCCTGATGGGGCTTTCCGGCCTGGTTTTCGACAGTTTCAGCAATGATCGCTTCTATGCAGTGACCAGCATGAAAGACGATCACGGTATTGGCGGCTATCTCTGGGAAGTCCCTTGGGCAAACGGCAAGCCAGGCAAGCCGCGGCTGGTCGAAGGCAGCGATGGTGCGCCGCTGC
Source organism: Pseudomonas putida (assembly GCF_004357765.1). Classification (GTDB taxonomy): domain Bacteria; phylum Pseudomonadota; class Gammaproteobacteria; order Pseudomonadales; family Pseudomonadaceae; genus Aquipseudomonas; species Aquipseudomonas putida_U. The sequence goes on from NZ_SMTE01000004.1 coordinate 379,901, forward strand.
GCTTCGCCAACAAGCCCGAAGGAGTGACCACCCTCGGCCCGCACCAATTGCTGGTCGTTCATGATGACGATCGGGTGCAGATACAGACCTCGCTCAACGGCATCCCCCATCTACCCAACGAGTTCAGCTACAGCGTCATCTCCTTTTGAGGGGCAGTGCATGCCTGTCTGCAGGTTTCGCTCATGTTCAAACGCGGCTGGCCGACATAGGAAGACCCCTGCCTGGCGGTCATCCGTCGGATATAGCATCAAAGTATTGATGTCATATTGGCAGCATACGATAGTGCTATCTCCAACCTACAGTCGTCGCCACCAACATGAAACCTACACTGCCCTGCCTGGCCGCAATGATGCTGCTCAGTGGGTGCAACGGACTGCCTACCACCTACCTTTCCGACCCTGTCTACGACCAGGCTTTCGTGGTCACCTCAGGACCTCCGCTGCCGATGCTGCTGATGGCCACGGCCATCCAGTGGAATGATGAGTACGCCGTCACCGCCAAGCACACACCCTTCCTCCGGGGCGTTGTGCACGAAGGCCTGGGCGACCTGGTGTTCTTCAAGCACAAGGCACGCACGGTGCCCGGCTGGCGCCAGTACGTCCCGGGCGAACAGGTCACGGCAGTGGGTTTCAACAGCCTGATGATGCCGGTGCAAGGCAAAGGCCACGCCCTGGCCTCGCTGGTTCGGCTGCAAGGTACTCCGGGCAGCGTCTTCTATTCGGTGCATGACGGCCCGATGGTCAAGGGCATGTCCGGCGGCCCGGTGTTCGCCGACGACGGCAAGGTCGTGGGCATCAACGTCGCCTTCATTCCTACCCGCGAGATCGATGCGCAGAAACGTCCCGATCTGGCGGGCAAGGAGCGCATCAGTGTGTTCATGTCGTATGCCGAAATCGACAAGGAATGGCGGCGCTTCCAGTACTTGCAGGCGAACAAGGCCAAGCCACGGGCGCCCGCTGCGATCCAAGGCTTCGTAACAGTGGCGAGCAAGCGCTGAGGCTCAGGCTGGATGCTCGGCCCGCGCGGCATCGTCGGCCAGCATGATGCGATTACGCCCGGCACGCTTGGCCGCATACAGGGCCATGTCGGCCGCGTGCAGCCAGGCGTCTGCGTTGCTGAGCCGATCATTGTAAGGGGCCAGTCCGATGCTCAGACTCAGCGATAACTGCGGCAGCGCCGGGTCGTGATACGCCTCGATGGCCTGGCGCAGGCGCTCGAGGATCTCGACTGCCTGCTCGGCGGTGGTCTCTGCCAGCAATACGCAGAACTCATCCCCACCGTAGCGCGCAGCCGGGTCGCGCTTGCGCAGGTGCAGCGACAGCTTGGCGCTGATGATGCGCAGGATGTCATCGCCGACCAAGTGGCCATGCTGGTCGTTGATCCGCTTGAAGTGATCGACGTCGATCAACGCCAGGTGGCTTCTGGCGGCCCCGGCCTGACAACGCTGAAACTCCCGGATCAACAGGCCTTGCCAGGCGCCGTGGTTGCGCAGGCCGGTGAGGCTGTCGGTCTCGCTCAGCCGCGCCAGCGCACGCTTGTGCTGGGCCAGTTGCACGGTGACCTGATAGCAGATCATGCCGATGGCCATGGGATAGATCAGCAAGATCGGCAGACAGGCGAGCATCTGCGCCTGGCTGGTCTGCGGAAACAACGGCGGACCATACAGCCATAACCCGAGGCCGATACCCAGCGCTTGGGCCACCAAGGTCTTGACTAGCATGTGCCAACCACCGGCGGCAATCTTGTCCATGGCGATCATCGACAGGATGATCACACTCGGCAACGGGTTCAGGCCCATTACCCCAGCCCAGCAACCACCGGCAAAACCATCGAAGATCAGGTTGCGCTGCTCAGCGCGAAAGGGATGGCGCGAGCGACGCGCGATCTGATAGGCCAGATGCGGCCAGACGAAACCATGACCCAGCAACAAGCCCCAGATCCACCACTCCGGCGCCAGAGGGGCGATGCCGATCAGCACGCAGAAAAAACCCAGGCCCGTTCCAATGGCACGGGGCACATACATGCGTTTGGCGAAAGAAAGGCCCTTGCCGGTAAGGTCGTTCATCGAGGAAGCTGTCCTTTGACGTTCACCGGACAGGTTGGCGGGCACAAAAGTGCCCATCGGTTCGGCGCTGAAGGCATTCTGACATCACTGGTATCTCACCTCCAGATCGAAGAGACGAAATGCTGCCCTCCCCCCTCCCGCGAACCTTCACCCACCCACGGCGTCGGATGCTCGATACCACGCATTTCGAGGCAACTCGTGTGAAAGACATCATCATCCGCAAATATCGCCTGATGCTGAAGACCTTCGGTTACATCGGTTGGTCCTTGTTCTGGTTGCTGCTGTGGGACGTACTGGTCACCATCGACTTCATGCTGTTCTTCAATAGTGAGTTCACCTTGCCGCTGATCCCGCTGACCTTGCTCGGCTCGGCGCTGGTGGTGCTGGTGAGTTTTCGCAACAGCAGTGCCTACAACCGCTGGTGGGAAGCGCGCACATTGTGGGGCGCATTGGTGAATAGTTCGCGCAGTTTCGCCCGGCAGACACTGACGTTGATCGACGACCCTGAGCGCGGCCTCAATCCGGTCAAAGCCACCTTGCTGCGCCGTCACATCGCCTATGTGAACTGCCTGGCAGCGCACCTGAAGGGCGAAAGCTGCCCCGACGAACTGATGGCATTCATTTCCCCGGCAGAGTTCGAGCGTCGCAACAAGTCGAACAACTTCGCCAACGACATTCTTGGCGGTTCCGCCACCTTGCTGGCGCGAGAGTACCAGGCCGGTCGTCTGGACAGCATTCGCCTGGCGCGCTTGGAGTCCACCCTGGTCGACCTGTCCAACGCCCAGGGTGGGATGGAGCGAATCGCCAATACGCCGCTGCCCTACCCCTATGTGTACTTCCCCCGCTTGTTCATCACGCTGTTCTGCCTGATCGTGCCGGTGGGGCTGGTCGAGTCGCTCGGCTGGTTCACGCCGTTGGCCTCGACTGTCGTCGGTTTCATGTTGCTGGCGATCGAGCGAATCGGCACCGACCTGCAGAGCCCGTTTCGCTTCAGTGAACACCAGATCCAGATGGACGCCATCTGCGAAACCATCGAGCGCAATCTGGAATCGATGCAGCGCGAAGCGCAATGCGGCGAACTGGCGCACGAGGGCCCTCCTCAGGCCCTCACATAGCGCTGGCGCAACAGATCGCTGAAGGCGTCCACCAGCAATACCAGTACCAGCATGGCGATGATCACCGTGCTGGCCTGGGCTTCCTGGAACAGGCTCAGGGTGGTGTAGAGCATCTGGCCCAAACCTCCTGCGCCGACGAACCCCAGTACGCTGGCCATGCGGATGTTGTTCTCCCAGCGGTACAGGCTGTATGCCAGCAACTGCGGCCAGAGATTGGGCAAAGTGCCGAAACAGAATGCCGTGACCTGCCCGCCGCCCTGCAGGCGAATGGCTGCCGCAGGCTCGGCGGGTGCATTCTCCAGGGCCTCGGCGAACAGACGCCCCAGGACCCCGGCCGTGTGCAGCGCCAGGGCCAAGGTTCCGGCATTCGGGCCAAGTCCCGCGGCCAGTACCGTCAGTGCTGCCCAGACCAGCTCGGGAATGGCGCGCAAGGCGTTGAGCAACAGCCGTGCAGCCGACTGCATCGGCCAACCGAAGCGTCCGGCCGCCGGCAGTGCCAGGAGCATGCCCAACGCCATCGCCAGCAAGGTACCGAGCCCAGACATGGCCAGGGTTTCCAGGGCACCCCGGCACACTGCACGCAGGTGCTCGGCAGACACGTCAGGATGCAGGAAGCGGCCAGCATACTCGCCCATCTGCGCCAGCCCGCCATTGCCGACCAGGGCCTGCAGATCCAGTTCGAGGTAGCCGAACGAAGCCACCACCGCAGCGAGGATCCCCACGATCAGCATCAGGTCGATCACGCGCTTCATGCCAACCTCCCGCGCAGCAAGCGGCTGAGCAGATCGGCCAGCAACACCAGACCGAGAAAGGCCAGGAGCATGCTCGCCACCTCGCCACCGGCGAACATGCGCATCGACAGATCGATCTGCTGCCCCAGGCCACCTGCGCCGACGAAGCCCATCACCACCGAGGCCCGCACCGCGCACTCCCAGCGATAGACCGTGTATGACACCACCTCGGCTGCAGCGCTGGGCAGAATGCCATAGAAGAATGCCGCCAAGCGGCCGCTGCCGGCCTGCAGCAAGGCATGCGCCGGACGCTGGTCGACCGACTCGAAGATCTCGGCGTACACCTTGCCCAGCATGCCGCTGTAGGTGATGGCGATGGCCAACACCCCGGCAGTTGGCCCCAGCCCCACCGCACGTACGAACAACAGCGCCCAGACGATCTCGGGCACGCTGCGCAGGAAGATCAGCAGGCACCGTACCGGCAGGCGCAGCAAGCGTGACCACGGTCCGGCACGGCCACCGCGAGAGGCAGCGCGCAACGACAGCGCACGGCTGGCCAACAGACTGGTGGGAATCGCCAGCAACAGCGCCAGCGCCATGCCGGCGGTCGCCACGGCCAAGGTCTGCAGGGTTGACTGGTACAACAGCTCGAGGAACTCGGCATTGTGCGCCGGCGGCCAGAAAGCGGCAGTGAAACTGGCGATCTGCTGACGGTTTTCTGCCTGCAGCAACACCCCAGGGTTCAATTCGCTCAAACGTAACCCAGGCCACAACAGGGCCAAGGCCAGCAGGGTCAACAGCAGACGAGGCAGCGCCGCCGGATCACGGGCGTCGGCTTTCAGCATCGCGGAATCTGCACGGTCAGGGTCGGCCCTTGGACTGGCGGCGAGGCCAACTGCTCGTTGGCATACAGCGCATCGAGCAAGGCCTCGGTCACCGCCTCGGCCGGGCAGTCGAATGCCACCCGGCCTTCACGGATGCCGATGACCCGAGGAAAGTGGGCCAGGGCCAGGTCCACCGCATGCAGGCTGGCCACCAGCGTTACACCATTGGCTTGGGCGTGGCGGTTGAGCAACGCCAGACTGTGGTCGGCCAGCACCGGGTCCATGGCCGAGACCGGCTCGTCGGTCAGCAAGATCTCGGGGCGCTGGTAAAGCGCTCGGGCGATGCCGACCCGCTGCAGTTGACCGCCGGACAACTGCCCGCATTGTACGAACAGCTTGTCGGCCAGGCCCAGTTCGGCCAACACCTGGCGTACGCCGGGCACGTCGGTGGGATACACCAGGTTGAGCAACCCACGGGCCATGCTCCACTGCCCCAGGCGCCCCGCCAGCACCGCCGTCACCACGCGCTGACGGGCAGGCAACGGTGGCGCCTGGTGCACCAGGCCCACACGGGCGCGCAGGCGTTGCCGGGCACCGGACGAAATACCCCAGGGCTGCTCACCGAACAGCTCCAGGCGCCCACTGCTGGGCTGCACGGCAGTGGCCATCAGGTGCAGCAAGCTCGATTTGCCGGCCCCCGACGGACCGATGATCGCTACCCGCTCGCCCTGCTCGACTCGCAGGCTCACACCCTCGAGCGCGCGGACCTGGCCGTGGCGCAGGCCGGCGCCTTGTACCTGGATAGTCACTTGAGCAGGCCAGCCTCACGTGCCGCCTGCTCGGTGCCCAGGTAGTTCTCCGGCTTGGTCTCGATGAAGCGACTGGCAGCCTGCAGGTCGAGGATCGCCTTCTGCTCCGGGTTGGCCGGGTCGAGGTCGAGGAAGGCTTTCTTGATCTTTTCCTTCAGCGCCGGATCCATGTTGCCGCGCACGGTCCAGTTGTAGTCGTAGTAGGTTGGCGTGGTAGCGAACACCTTGACCTTGCTGGTGTCGACCTTGCCGGCATCGACCAGCTTCTGCCACACGCTGGCGTTGAGCACGCCACCGTCGACCTTGCCGGCCTGGACCCAGGCCGCGGTGGCATCGTGCGCCCCGGAATAGGCAACGCGACTGAAATAGGTTTCCGGTCTGATGTCGTTTTCCTTGAGCATGAAGTAGCGCGGCATGAGGCTGCCGGAGGTCGAGGAAATCGAGCCGAAGGCGAACGACTTGCCCTTGAGGTCGGCCAGGCTCTTCACGTCCGGGTTGGCGGTGATGAACTTGGAGGTGAACTGCGCGTCTTGCTCACGCTGGACCAACGGCGTAGCGGTAGGATCCTTCAGGTGTACCTGGACGAAGGTGAAGCCGCCCAGCCATGCCATGTCCAGGCGATTGCTCGCCAGCGACTCGACCACCGCCGGGTAGTCGGCCACCGGAACGAACTTCACGTCCATGCCCAATTGCTTGGACAGGTACTCGCCCAGCGGCTTGAACTTGCGCAGCAGCTCAGTCGGCGCTTCGTCAGGGATGGCACTGACACGCAGGGTGTCGGCAGCCTGGGCGACAACGGCACAGCAGGACAGCACGAGGCCGGCGGCGAGCGCCAGAGGGCGTTTGAGCATGGAGGTTCTCCGGTTCAATAGCGGGGAAAGTGCCGGCAACGCGCCGACGTGGGGAATTATAAGAGCCACGGGCACAAAGGCCAGCTTTGCTACAATCGCGCAATCATTTACCCCCCTGAGGTGCGTATGAGCGAGCCGATTCGCCTGACCCAGTACAGCCACGGTGCCGGCTGTGGCTGCAAGATTTCCCCCAAGGTACTGGACGTGATCCTCGCCGAGAGCGGCGCCCAAGCCCTCGACCCGAAACTGTGGGTCGGCAACGCCTCGCGTGACGACGCTGCCGTCTACGCCCTGGACGATGAACGTGGAGTGGTCTCGACCACCGACTTCTTCATGCCGATCGTCGATGATCCTTACGATTTCGGCCGCATCGCCGCCACCAATGCCATCAGCGACATCTACGCCATGGGTGGCGATCCGTTGATGGCCATCGCCATCCTTGGCTGGCCGGTCAACCTGCTGCCGCCTGAGGTCGCCCGCGAAGTGATCAGAGGCGGTCGTGCCGTGTGCGCCGAGGCCGGCATCCCGCTGGCGGGTGGCCACTCGATCGATGCGCCCGAACCCATCTTCGGCCTGGCCGTCACCGGCGTGGTCAGCAAGCGTCACCTCAAGCGCAACGATACGGCCACTGCCGGCTGCCGCCTGTATCTGACCAAGCCGCTGGGCATCGGCATCCTCACCACTGCCGAGAAGAAGGCCAAGCTGCGTGACCAGGACCAGGGCCTGGCCCGTGACTGGATGTGCACCCTCAACACCCCCGGCAGCCGCTTCGGCAAGCTCGACGGGGTCAAGGCGATGACCGACGTGACGGGTTTCGGCCTGCTCGGCCACCTGGTCGAACTGGCCGAGGGCAGCGCCCTGACCGCAGTGCTCGACTACGCCGCGGTCCCCCGGCTGCCGAGCGTCGACCACTACCTGGCCGAAGGCTGCATCCCTGGCGGCACCCTGCGTAACTTCGACAGCTACGGGCACAAGCTCGGCGCCTTGAGCGATGAACAGAAGCATCTGCTGTGCGACCCACAGACCAGTGGCGGTCTGCTGGTGGCCGTGACGCCGGAAGGCGAAGCCGAGTTTCTTGCCGTGGCCGCTGAGCTGGGTCTGCAACTCTCGCCGATCGGCCAGTTGGTCGAGCGACAGAGCCACGCAGTCGAGGTGAACTGATGCGCCCTGACTGCACCGATTTCCGCCAGTTGTTCCTCGACGACGCGCCGATGATGGACATGCGTGCCCCGATCGAATTCGCCAAGGGCGCCTTCCCCGGCGTCGTCAACCTGCCGCTGATGACGGATCAGGAACGGCAGAAGGTCGGCACCTGCTACAAGCAGCAGGGCCAGGCGGCCGCCATCACCCTCGGCCACCAATTGGTCAGCGGCGCCACCAAGCGTGAGCGCCTGCATGCCTGGGCCAGCTTCGCCAAGGCCAACCCCAACGGCTACCTGTATTGCTTCCGCGGCGGCCTGCGTTCGCTGATCGTGCAACAGTGGCTGCGTGATGAAGCCGGCATCGATTACCCACGCATCAAGGGCGGCTACAAGGCGCTGCGTACCTTCCTGCTGGAAACCACCCAGCAGGCCGTGGAGCAATGCGATTTCGTCCTGGTCGGTGGCCTGACCGGCACCGGCAAGACCGATGTGCTGCACCAGTTGAATAACGTGCTGGACCTCGAAGGCCACGCCAACCACCGCGGCTCGAGCTTCGGCAAGCGCGCCACCGCGCAACCGGCGCAGATCGATTTCGAGAACAAGCTGGCCATCGACGTGCTGAAGAAACGCGCCCGCGGCATCGAGCAGTTCGTGCTCGAAGACGAAGGGCGCATCGTCGGCAGTTGCTCGGTGCCGCTGGAGCTTTACCAGGGCATGCAGCAATACCCGCTGGTATGGTTGGAAGACAGCTTCGAGAACCGCGTCGAGCGCATCCTGCGCGACTACGTGATCAACCTCTGTGCCGAATTCGTCGATGTGCACGGCGAGGAAGACGGCCGCCGACTGTTCGCCGAGCGCATGCTGCAGAGCATGAACAACATCCATAAACGCCTGGGCGGCGAGCGCTTCCAGCGACTGTCCGAGATCCTTGGTCAGGCCTTGGACGAGCAGCAGCGCAGCGGTGCGGTGGACTTGCACCGGGGCTGGATCGAAGGCTTGCTCAAGGAATACTACGACCCGATGTACGCCTACCAGCGCCAGGCCAAGGCTGAGCGCATCGAGTTCGCCGGAGATGGCGTCGAGGTCCGCGAGTACCTGAAGGCGCGCGCCTTGCGCGCGCCGCGGTCGAACTAGCAGGGCGGCCTCGCAGCCTATCGCCGGCTAGCCGGCGATAGGGCACGCACAGCCATCGTCACTGCCCTGGGCTCAACACGCGCTCGAGCTCCGCGCCGCGCTCACGCGTCATGTCCAGCACGCACATGCCGCCCTCCAACTGTGCCAGGGTCCCGCCGCTGGCCTGGACATGAAAGGCGCAGTTGCCGTCGCGATAGGCCACCCACTGCCGTTGCACAGCCCGCAGGCTTTTCTTCGGCCCGGGCTCGAGCTTGGCCATCAGTTGCTTGTACACGCGGTTCAGCCGCTCATCTTGCAGCGCGGTCTCGGCTTTGATGCAACTGCCCATGGCAACGGTGCTGGAAGCCTTGTCCATGCACGCGGTGTAGGTCGATGAGTTGTCCTCGGCCAGAGCCAGCGGTGCCAGGCAGGCCAGCGCAAGGCCAATCAGATGTCGTCTGTCCATCGAGTCTCCCTCCTCATGAGTGCTCAGAGTGTCTGCGGTTGCTCCGGCGGCATCAGCACCTTGCCCGGCTCGAAGCGTAATGACGGCATCTGCGTGGCGGCATACAGCGTGACCGCCAGGGAGGCGATCAACACCACGTCGAGCCAGTGCCAGCCCGGCACCTCGTCGGCGCGGCGTGCCTTCCAGCATTGCCAGGCCTGGCCGGCGCAGAACACCAACATCGCCAACAACCACAGCTGGAAACCGAGGCCGAAGCCGGTGACGTCATGGAATTCGTAGCTCTGGTTGTCGGGCAGGCGCTCGATGCCCAGGCTGCTGGCGGCCAGGTACAAGGCCCCCAGCCCAAACACCAGGGCCAACCGCCGAAAGCGTCGATGGGACAGGATCGCCAGAGCCAGCATGGGGTTGGCAAACCACTGCCACAGCCCAAAGGGCACGCCCCAAGGCCCGTACAGCAGCATCTGCAAGGCGGGCATGTGCCGCCCACCCCCCATCAGCGCACCGTCGAACGCCAGGCTGAGCAGGTACAAGGCTAGGCTGATGGCGATGTAGAAAGCTGGCAAACGATTGCTCCGCGACAGGCCGTGAAAAGGTCGACCATACAGTACGACATCCTCAGGCGACAGGCGGTTCGAGCAATAGTCCGTAGATGCCTGAATCGGACAGCTCGCCAGCGACGCACCAGCGCGCCCGCAATGTGCCTTCGAGGACGAAGCCCTGCCGTTCCAGGGTGCGTGCCGAGCCATGGTTGCGCGGATCGATCTCGCCCTCCAGGCGGCGCATGTGCAGGGTATGAGCGAGGTAGTCGATGAAGCAGGTCAGCGCCTCATCCATGTAACCCCTACCCTGCACCGCGCTGGCCAGGCAGTAGCCGATTTCGCCACGCCGGGAAACGTCATCGATGTTGAACAACTGAACCATGCCGATCAGCTCGCCATTGTCGCGACGGTACATGCCGAGCTTGAGCTGCTCGCCGTTGGCGTAAGCCTGGCGGTCGGCGGCCAGGGCGCTCTGGGCCTCGGCCAAGTCCTTCCAGGGCGCATGGTGCCAGTAACGCATGACCTCGGGGTCGGCCATGATCGCCAGCCACTGCGCGGCATCGGCATGACGCATGGGCCGCAATTGCAGGCGTGGGCTGTCGAGGCAGAGGTCACTGGGGAAACTGCGGGGTGGGGTCACGCCGGATCTCCTGTCCATGGCTGGGGAGATGACATCTTAACGTCATGTGCCGGGTTCTAGCACCCAATCCCGGCACGCCGGCGGTTGGCCTGGTCAGGCCACCTCCGCCCCGTCATCCGGCCAATGCGGCTCGTTGGCCCCGGGCGGGGTCAGCGGTGGCAGGCCGTAGGCTGCCCGGGCGTCATCGCAGCTTGGATTGTGCACCCCGCCCTCCCAGGACGCCTCGAACTCGCGGCACGGACTGGAGCGGTTGGCGTATATGGTGCACGCCACCTCCTTGCCGATCTCGCCCTGCAGGCTGATGCAGCGACAAGGCTTGGCGTCGGTGCCGATCATGGCGACACGGGTAGGGTTGATCTGCACCACCAGGTCATCTGGCACGAGGCCCCCGGCAGACTGGCATTCGCCCCAAAAGAAGGACACACGGAAAAACCCGCAGCAGGCGCCGCAGTCAAGGCAAGGGTTGTATTCGGACATGATGGCACGGAGGGAAGGTTGTTGTTATCGGGGCTGGCCCGCGGCGCCATTTGTAATCCAACCGAGGTCGGCTGAGAAGAGGGGTCATGCAAAAAAACATCGCCGCCTATCTGGCGGCGAAGGGGCCGGCCGGCGGCCCCCGCGAACCGGGTTACTTGCGGCTCAGGCCATCGGCCCGGAACATCTGCCGGATACCGCGGATAGCCTGGCGGATACGGTCCTGGTTCTCGATCAGGGCGAAGCGCACATGGTCGTCGCCATAGTCACCGAAACCGATGCCCGGCGACACGCAGACCTTGGCCTCGGCCAGCAGCTTCTTGGAAAACTCCAGCGATCCCAAGTGGGCGTACTGCTCGGGAATCTTGGCCCACACGTACATCGACGCCTTGGGGTTCTCGACCATCCAGCCCAGCTCATGCAGGCCTTTGACCAGCAGGTTGCGGCGCTGACGATACTGCTCGGCGATGTCGCGCACGCATTGCTGGTCACCTTCCAGGGCGGCGATGGCCGCGACCTGCAACGGTGTGAAGGTGCCGTAGTCGTGGTAGCTCTTGATCCGCGCCAGGGCGCTCACCAGTTCGGGGTTGCCGACCATGAAGCCGATACGCCAGCCGGCCATGTTGTAGCTCTTGGACAGGGTGAAGAACTCCACCGCGATGTCCTTGGCGCCGGGCACCTGCATGATCGAAGGCGCTTTCCAGCCGTCATAGACGATGTCGGCGTAGGCCAGGTCGTGCACCACCAGTACATCGTACTGCTTGGCCAGGGCCACCACGCGCTCGAAGAAATCCAGCTCCACGCATTGGGCGGTAGGGTTGGAGGGGAAGCCCAGGATCATCATCTTCGGCTTGGGAATCGACTCGCGGATCGCCCGCTCCAGTTCGTTGAAGAAATCCACGCCTGGCACCAGGGGCACCGAGCGCACCTGGGCGCCGGCGATCACCGCGCCATAGATGTGGATGGGGTAGCTCGGGTTGGGTACCAGCACGGTGTCGCCATGGTCCAGAGTGCCGAGCATCAGGTGCGCCAGGCCCTCTTTCGAACCGATGGTGACGATGGCTTCGCTTTCCGGGTCGATAGCGACGTCATAGCGCTCCTTGTACCAGTTGGAGATCGCACGGCGCAGACGCGGGATACCGCGCGAGGTGGAATAACCATGGGTGTCGTCACGCTGGGCGACCTGCACGAGCTTTTCGACGATGTGCGGCGGCGTGGCGCCGTCGGGGTTGCCCATGCTCAGATCGATGATGTCCTCGCCACGGCGGCGGGCGGCCATCTTCAGTTCGGCGGTGATGTTGAATACGTAAGGCGGGAGACGATCGATGCGCGCAAAGCGGCGCGGCGAACCTGGGTTGGCCATGATTTCCTCTGGAGACGTAAGCGCCCGGAACCGTCCGAGCGACGTTGGCCGATGTGGCGGCCTGGATCAGAAGATAATGCTGAAATAGGATTTCTGTAAAGGTTAATTTCCTGTTTTATTAGACCTTTTTAGATGAATGATGTGTAAATTCAGAATCCATGTTTTCAGTAGCGGGTTTGGCTTGGCATTGAGATTGGGAACGGTCCAATTTGTGTAGCGGCGCTATTGGCCCCTTCCGCCTTTACGGCGGCCTACTTTTTTCTTGGAAAAAGTAGGCAAAACCGCTCGCTCCTGCATCCGGCCCTCCGCTGCGCTACGGGTCCCCTCGCTACGGCGCCTTCCGGGCCCGCGCGGCCTACGACTTGCTGCGCAAGTCTACATCTCGCGCCTTCGGCTACGCCGAAGGGTGCTGCGCACCTGGCCCTACAGACGCCTACGCTCGGCCTCCTGACGTCGCAAAGTTAGGGGCGGCGCCGCCACTGGCGTTATCTTCGAAAGACAGATCGCGCGATCCGCAACAACACAAAACGATAGGTAAAGGGAAAAGCGAGAGCGCAGCGATTCGCCTGCCGTTGCTCCGGCTTTTGATCTTGCTTTTGATCTACCCGCGACCTCAGGAGGCCGAGTGGAGGTGGCTGGAGGGCCAGGTGCGCAGCACCCTCCGGCGTAGCCGGAGGCGCGAGATGTAGACTTGCGCAGCAAGTCGTAGGCCGCGCGGGCCCGCAAGCCGCCGGAGCGAGGGGACCCCGAAGCGCAGCGTAGGGGCCGTATGTGGGAGCAAGCGGTTTTGTGCAAC
>NZ_SMTE01000040.1 GCF_004357765.1 Pseudomonas putida
GGTATGACTCACCCACATGGGTTACAAATCAGTTCACGCACATAGGTAACAGTTTTTAACTGGCATGGTCGGTTTTTCGAGGATCTGACCATGCCTTGGCGAGAGCTGAAACCTATGGACATGAAAACGCTTTTTATCGCGGATTACCTGCAGGGTCCGCCTAGCTTCAGCGCCCTCTGCGAGGCCTACGAGATCAGTCGAAAGACCGGATACAAGTGGGTCGAGCGCTACGAGAAAGAGGGCCCGGCGGGCCTGGAGGAGCGCAGTCGTCGCCGGCTGACGCAAGACTGGGTTGTACCCGTCGCCATTCGCGAGGCCATCATCGAGCTGCGTGGTCAAGGCCAGACGGAGCCTGGGCCCAAGAAGATCCAGGCAGCATTGCAGGCGCGTTTTCCAGACCAGGCGCCTCCCTCCAAGACAACGATCTACAACATCCTCAAGAAGGCCGATCTGATCAAACCGCGACGCCTGCGTCAGCGTGTAGCGGTCTATCCCAAGCCATTGGAGAAAGCGGAGTCGCCCAATCAGCTATTCACTGCGGACTACAAAGGCCAGTTTCTGACAGGAGCAGGGGTCTGGTGCTATCCGTTGACGATCATGGATCACGCCAGTCGCTTCTTGCTTGCGTGCCACAGCATGGCCAACACGAACTTCCTGGAGACACAGACTGTGTTCGCTGAGGTCTTTCGCGAAAACGGGCTACCTGAACGTATCCGAACCGATAACGGCGTGCCGTTTGCGAGTAAAGGGCGCGCAGGCCTCTCCCAGCTGTCTATTTGGTGGCTGCGCCTGGGCATCATTCCTGAACGTATTGCGCCTGGCAGGCCGGAGCAAAATGGTCGGCACGAGCGTATGCACCGGACACTCAAAAGTACGCTTCCATCCCCGCCTGCAGTGGCTTGGGAGGCTCAACAGCGGCACTTCGATCGCTTCCGGCAACACTACAATTACGAGCGATTGCACGAAGCACTGAAGCAGAAAACGCCAGCGTCCTGTTATCAGCCTTCGCCACGCCCGTTTCCGGAAAAACTACCCGAAATGACTTACCCCAGTCATATCGAGAGCCTACAAGCTGACTGTAGTGGCATCGTCAACCGCCGGGGTTTGAGGATCTATGTAGGTTATGTGCTCAAGCACCAGACCATTGGGCTGGAGCGGGTCGGGGATGGGGTGTGGGATGTTATTTTCGGCCCAATCATTCTCGGCAGGGTCGATGAGCGGGAAGCCGATGATGGTTATGTAAGACTTCAGGTGTTGTCACCTATGTGAACGAACTTTTGTGTAACCCATGAGGGTGACCCGTACA
>NZ_SMTE01000041.1 GCF_004357765.1 Pseudomonas putida
ATTGTTTAGGATATTTTAAAAAGGGTTGGTGTTTTTATGGAATTTAGTTTGAATTAATAAATGAAATTTTATTAATGAAATAAAAAAAAGGGGGTGTGGATGATTTGTATATAGATTTTTAAAATTTTTTTTTTTTTTATTTTTTTGTTTTTTTGTTCTATTTATATTTAATTTTTTTTATTTTTTGTTGTTTATATAGAATGATAGGATGTAGTTTTTTATAGTTAGAAAAAGAAATGAAAGTTGTATTGATCTTTAAAATAAAATGAAAAAGTGTATAGAGATAAAAGATAGAATATAGGAAAAAGAAAAAAAATAGTTATTAAATGAAGTAATTGGATTTATAAATAGATAAATAGATTATTTTTATTGAGGTATTTTTTTTTTTAATGTTTTTTATTATTTTTGATTTTATTATTATTTTTTTTTAATATTAATTTGTTTTTTATTATTTTTAGTTATTAATTTTAGTTATTTGATTTATATATTTTTTTTATAGTAAATATATGAGATAGAATATTTAAAATGGAATATTTTTATTATTTTATTTTTTATTTAATGATTATATATTTATTATATTTTTGTGTAAATAGAGGAAAAATTTGATGGAAAAATGGTGGTTTAATTTTATGTTGTTTAATAGGAAGTTAGAATATAGGTGTGAATTAAGTAAATTAATGGATAGTTTTGGTTTTATTGAAAATATTAGTTTAAGGGAAGATTTTAAAATTTTAATTGATATAGAAAAAAAAATTTATAGGGATTTGGATTATTTAGAAATGGAAGGTTTTTTTTTTAGTGATTTGAATATTGTTTTTAAGAATGATGATGATTATTATATGTATGAGATTTAATTTAGTTTTAATAATAATATTATTAGTTTTATTGATAGTTGTATTGAGAGTTTTAATTTAGGTGATATTGATAAATATAATGATATTTATTTTTATAGTTATATTTTTTTGAAGGGTAGAAATTGTAGTGAAAGTGATAATTTTAGTATTAGTATAATAATTAGTATGAATGATATAAATGATAGTGATTTTATTATAGGAGAAAGTTTTAATAATTTTGATGAAAGTTAAAAATATAAGTATTTGTGGTTTGAATGTGAAAATTGTTATGGATTAAATTATAAAAAATTTTTTAAATCAAAAATAAATATTTGTAAATACTATAAATATCATTTAAAAATAAACAAGTCAAATAAAATCAAACTTTCAATTAATTCAAATACTTAGAACCCTATAAATAAAAACATGATTTCTCTAAATCCTATTAAATTTCATTCCAAAAAA
>NZ_SMTE01000042.1 GCF_004357765.1 Pseudomonas putida
TCATGAATTAAATTTTACTTAACTATCTACAACTCCATTACATATACTTAAAATAAAAATTTTATATAAATGTATCACCATACTATTAAATATTTTAATTTAAATTTTTTTCTTTCTAAAAAATAAAATAAAATAACCCAATTAAAACATAATAATCATACCTCTATAATACATTATATATCCCATAATAAATCATACTCTTCTACCCTTTACCAAAAATCAATAACTATTCATAACTATTACTTTAACATCAAAAAAAAATTCAACCCAATACTTAATTTCTATCCTAATTAATCCCAATTCAACATTAAAAATATATTAATTTTTCCCCAATAACCAAATACTTTTATCTATAAATACTACATATTTTATTCCATTCATAAATCTATTTTCTTCCCTATAAATTCTAATCTCAATTAAAATACTAATTTTTACTATTCATATATTATAATTCAAATATACCACACCAATTCATTATATATAAATAATAAAATTCCATTAATACAAAACTACTCATTCTTTTTTCTCTAACAAATAATCAAAACTTCATCTAAATTCAAATCCTCCTAAAAAATCTACTAAACATCAAAAATTATTAAAAAAAAAAACAAAAAAAACATCTTATTCTTTCCAAACAATCAAAAAATAAAAAAATAATAAAAAAAAATAAAATATCTTTAAAAAAAAATTTTCCTATTTAACCACTATACATTACTAACATCAAAAAATAAAATAATTTAAATTCTCTAATAACCAACTAAACCACTAACATAACTAACATAATAATAAATCCCATCAATAAAATAAATCCTAAAAAAAATCCATCTATTCCAAAACTCCAATAAAAATCAAAAAAATTAATCCATTTATAATTTTCTATCAATTAAATTAATAAATCATCCAATTCAAAATAATAACAAAATACATAAAATATTATAAAAAAATCAATTAAACATATACAAATAATATACCATTTAATTACCTTATTTCCTTTATAAAAAAATAAAAAAATTAAAAAACCCCCAACTATTAACAAAATTACAACTATTATTAACCAAAAAAAATAATTCATAATAAAAATAAAATATACTTAGACTAAAAAAACCCACACTCAAAATAAAAAAAAATTTCCTTTTTTATTTTAAACACAAATTTTTACCAATAAAAAAACATACTTATATATAATTCTTTTTAAAACATATCAATAAACTAAACCCATACTTCAAATTATTTCATACCATAAATAAACTCTAAC
>NZ_SMTE01000043.1 GCF_004357765.1 Pseudomonas putida
CTACCCTAATCAACAAAATCTTAAATCATCTATCTCAAACCAAAAAAAAAATATTAAAAACAATTATATAAAATCAAACAATAAAAAAAATAATAAAAATATAAAAAAAAAAAAAACAAAAACAAAATAAAAACAAAACTTAATTTCTTACTAAAAAATTTTTTAATTTTACATTTAAATTAAAATAATTTCTTAAATCAAAAAATATTTAACAATATCAAAATATATTATCTCCTAATTAAATTAAAAAATTTAAAAAAAATTACAATAACCTCTATTCAAAAAAAAAAACTAAATCTAAATATTATAATAATTCAAAATCAAAAAAATTTAATTCTTCTAAACTTAAAAAAAAAAAAAAATAACAAATTTATAAAAAAAAAAATATTTATTATCAAACCAATTCACCTATCTAAAAAAAACAATAAACAATTTTTTATATATCAAACCATAAATCTTTCATTAATTCAAAAAAATAAACAAAAAATTTATCACAAATACCCAAAAAAAATTCATATTAATAAAAAAAATTTTTATAAATATATTACAAAAACAAAAAATCAAAAAATAACAAAAAAAAAAAAAAAAATAATTCTAATTTACTTATTCCTAAAAACATTTTATCCACTAAACATCATAAAAAATTAAAAATTCTAATTTATTTAAATCCAAATAATATAAATAATATACATAAAAACACAATATTTTATAATCCAAATAAAATCCAAAATAATTTTCCACTTTTAACTAAAAAAAAAAAATATTTTAAAAAAAATAAAAAAAAACTAATAAATTTCAAAATTTTTCTTTAACCAAAATATCAATTAAAAAATTTAACTTATATAAATCAATATTAATTTAATACCCATAATAAAAACCATTTCAATATAATAAAAATACATATATATCCACAAATAAAAATTCATTAATCCAAATTTATCTTCTATTTACCATATTTATATAATAAATAAAAAACAAATTTAAATTAACAAATTTTCATTCACGAATACATATATATCCTTACTATACTAAAACAACTTCCATTATAAATATTAAACCAATATCAATTTATACAAACTAAATCTTCTAATCAATATTTTAACCAAAAAAAAATTTTAAAATTCATTAATTTTTTTTTATCTTTCTCAAAATATTTTCTTTTTTTAATCAAAAATAAAAAACCATTTTAAACTTTATTTAAATTATAAAATATTATATTTCTATACATACTATTTATATTATTTAGATTT
>NZ_SMTE01000044.1 GCF_004357765.1 Pseudomonas putida
GTTTGGTTTTGTAGAATTTGATTTATTTTATTATTGGGTGAAAAGTATGAAAAAAATTAGATTGATTTTTTGATTAAAAGTATTATGTGAAATTTTTGGTTTTTTTTTTTTTTTTGTTTTTATTTTGTAGGTAGAGTGTTTGAATTAATAGAGAATTTTTTTTTTTGTATTTGTATGAATTGATATTATTATATTTTAAAATTTTTTTTTGATATTTTTTAAGGAATCGGATTGGATTTTTAGGAGGTATTGGGAAGGAATTTTGGAATGTAATAATATTGATTTATATAGATATAGAAGAAAGGGTTTTTTATTGATTTAAATGTTTTATTTATGAGATAGGGATAGAGAAAGAGGAAAAAATTGAGGATTTTATATAGTATTTTTGGTTGAAAAATTGATTTGATTTTTTTTGTATTTTTTGTTTAATGATGAAATGGGTTAGATTTTATAGGATTAAATTTTGTGGGAGTTAAGGAATGATGGAAGAAAAGAAATAAAAAAAAGTAAATAAAAATGTAGTAGAAGAGTTTTGATTTTAAATGAAAAAATTTAAATTTGATTGAAAAGGATTTTTTTGATTATTGAAGAATGGGATAAAAGGATTGATTGTGAAAAAGATTTTTTGTTTTTATTAGAAGATTGTGATTGGATTTATATATGTTTGGTAAAAAGAAAGAAAAATATTTTTTTTTGAGAATAATAAAAAAGGAAAGTGTTTAATTGGAATATGAAAATGTGATAGAATTGGTTTTAGTTATTTTTTGGAATGGAATAGAAGAAGGGGAGAGATTTTTGAATTGAATTAGGAAATGGATTTAATGATTTTAAAAGAATTGAATGAGGAGTTATATGAAGTGAAAATTTTATGTATGGTTTTGTAATAGAGATGGAATTGAGAAATAATTATTAATTATAATTAAATAATAATATAAAATTATTTTTTTATATTATTAGTTTAAAATTTAAAAATATTTATTGTGTATTATTTATATTAAAAATAAAAATAGATGAGAGGAAAAATTATAATTTGGTGAAATTGATATATATTTTTTTTAAATGTTGAATTTTATTTTATTTTTATTTGTAATTTTTATGTAGAAAAAGTAAAATTGAAGAAATTGGTTAAATGTAAGTTTAAGATAT
>NZ_SMTE01000045.1 GCF_004357765.1 Pseudomonas putida
ACCATAAAATAAATCAATCACTACCCCCCCAATACAAAAAAAATTATACATCATTCTCATACCCATCACAACCTCAAATAAATCATATATTAATTCTCTTCCTCTAAAAATATAAAAAAAAAAAATTTATACACCAATATCTACCATAAAAAATCCTAACCATAATAAATAAAAAACTATACAACTTAACTCCAACATCATTACTCAAATATAACTAACTCTTTTAAATACTTAAATATTTCCCAACTATTCTAATCCATTTACAATTATTACTTCTATGAACATAATAACTAAATAATCCCAACATATTACATAAAACAAATATTATATAATTATTCAATTTTCCACTATTTTTTCCATTCCTCTATATAAATAACCCAATATAAATTCACAATCAATAACATCCTCACCATCTAAAATAACAATAAATCTAAAAACACCATACATTAATAAATAATAAAACCCCATATTAACTATCATAAAATCCTTTCTTATAATTAAAATATTCATAAATTTTTCCTCAATTTATTTTTTTATAAATCACTTAAAAAAAAAAATTCATCAAAATTCAAAATCTAATAAATCAAATAATTAAAAATTACTCTTCAATTTAACAAATTTATAACTCTCAAATATCAAACTAATTTATTAATTTTTTATACCATATTCTATCTTTCTTTAACAAATAAAACAACAATCTTTATCATTTTCCCAAAATTTTACATAAACCTCTTTAAAATAAATAATCTTTTCAATACAATTCAAAATATAAAATAAATCTTCATATTCTATCAACAAATTTAAATATTTAAAACTCAACCAATCCTAAATTTTTTTCTTTTTTTTCTTATAAAATAACAAATATAATTAAATCTTTTACCATAAAAAAATTAAAATTTTTCCCTTCTCTTCACTTTTTACTTTTAATAAATATTTTAATTAATCAATAATAATAATAACACTAATTTTAAATTTTTTATATAAATCTAAATTTACTTAATTTACTTAAAAATTCTTAATTTTTTTACAATCAAATTAATTCTTATAAATAAAAAAAATAGAATCCATACAATTTAAATAAATAT
>NZ_SMTE01000046.1 GCF_004357765.1 Pseudomonas putida
ATTAAAAAATTTTTAAGATGGAAGTTATTTTATAGATGTTATATTTATGTCTGTTTGAAATGTAAATTATAGTATTTATTTTTATGTGAATGGGAATGAAAAATAAGAGATACTTTTTTTTGAAATATGGATAAATGGAAGTTTAATTTTTAAGGAAGTGTTTTATGAAGTTTTTTGGAATTTGATTGATTTATTTATTTTTATTATGTTAATATTAATTATTATTGTTGGTATTTTGGTTTTTATTTATAGTGATAATTATATGTTTTATGATTAAGGATATTTGAGATTTTTTGTTTATTTGATTTTTTTTAATATTTTTTTTAATATATTTTTTTATTAGATGGTATTTATTAAATTAAATTTTATGATTTTGTTTTTAATTTTTTTAAAAGAAAAATATATATATAAAGAAAAATAAAAAATAACTAATACAAAAAAAAAATTTCCAAAAAAATAACTAACAAATAATATTCAAATAAAAATCTTATTTCCTTTTCATCTCAAACCTTAACACAAATCTAAACTACAATCCAATAAAAAAAAAAAAAATCTAATAAAAAAAAAAAACTTTTATTTTCTAACAATTTAAAAAATAAAAATCAACTTACCCTTTTCTAATTCTCCCCAAAAAAATAAATTTTCATCATTTTTTAACCCCATTTTTAAAAAACTAAAAAAAAAAACAAAACAATTTCAATTTTTCACTTTTCAAATTCTAAAAATTTTAAATAAAAAATTAAAATTATTTCTAACTATCTTAATAAAAAAAACAAAAAAAATTAACAAAAATATTATCAAAAATATTCTTAAAAATATTCTCAAAAATATTCTAAACCTAACAAAAATAAAACAATTTTTCAAATTACTATTTATTAAATTTAAATTCAAAAAAATAAATAAATTAAACAAAAATAAAAAAAATTCAACAATTTATAAAAATAATCCAATAATTTCTGAAACAACCATTTCAATTCAATCAATAAATTCAATAAATTATTCATTAAAAAAAAAAAAAATAAAAAATCTTAATACTAAAAAAAAAACAATTATAAAAAAAATTAAAAAAATT
>NZ_SMTE01000047.1 GCF_004357765.1 Pseudomonas putida
GAAATATTAATCAATTATTTTTTTTATAAAATAAAAATTGGATATTTGATAGAATAATATATATATAATAAGATAAAATATAAATTATAAATTTTTATATTAGAATTATATTTTTTTTAGAAAGTTTCTGTTTGTTAAAATATTATTTTTGTTTTTGTTTATGTTTTGGATTGGAATAAATTATTATAATTTGTTTTTGTTTTTGAATTAATTGATATTTTTTATAAATTTTATGAATGGAGGTTTTTATTTTTATATTTGTTATTTTTTTTAGTATATAGAAATGAATATGTTTTTGACTTGATATTGTTTGTTTTGTTTTATTAGAATTTATTGTTTTGGGGATGGGAAAGTAGTTGATGATGTAAGTTGATGATGTAAATAGTATATGATGGAGTTTGAGTTTATTTATTTATTAGGGGTAAGTATTTAAGGTTAGTAAAAATTAATAAGTTAGAAAAATTTTGTAAGTTTATTTTTGATAGAAAAATAGAAAGGATTTAATTTGAGTAAGGTTTAAAAAAATGGTTGGAATTAGTAAAATTGTTTTGATTAAAAGTGTAGTTGTAGGAATTAATTTTTTATTTGTATGATTTTTTTATAGAAAGAAAAAATGGTATGTTGTTGTTATTTTTGAAAAGATTGAAGATTTTTGAAGTAATGTTTAAATTTAATGATTTAAAGAAAAGTTAAAAGATTATGGAACAAGTAAATATTATTTTTAAATTGTTTTATTAATTTTATTATTAAAAATTATAAAAAATAAATTATAAAGAAATGAAATATGGGTAAGAAAGGGGAGTAGAGATTATTTAATAAATGAAATAGTTATTAAAGGTTTTGTTTTTTTTTTAGTTATTTGATAATTATTTAATTTGAGTTATGGAGTTATAAATATGAGGAGTTTTTTTTTAAAAAGAAAATATGAAAGAAAAATATTTAAGTTATAGTTTAATTGATTTGATGATTTTATTGATTTATTTGATATTATAATTTTTTACATATATTATAATTTTTTATTTTTTTGAGTCGTATGAGGAT
>NZ_SMTE01000048.1 GCF_004357765.1 Pseudomonas putida
TTAATTTATCATAAAAAATTATGCATAATTATCTTGTAAAATCTTTAATAAAATAATAAATCAATAAATAATTAATATCATAACTATATTATTAATTAACCTTATTATTTAAAAATAATAATTAAAAATAAAAATATAATTAAAACAAATGATCTATAACTTAAAATTTATAAATATTTAAAATTAAAATAAAAAATTATAATAAATTATTCAAAATAACCTTTAATTATAATAACATTTTATATTATTTTCAATTTTTAATTATTTCATAAAAATAAATCCAAAATATATAATATAAATATATCCATTTCATATCAAAAAAAAAAAATCCTTTATTAAATTAATTATATCCTTTATTAAATTAATTATTTTATAACTAAAATTAATATTCTATTTTTCTATATTAATTCTATTTTAATTCAATTAATATAAAATAAAATTTTTGAAATAAAATTTCAAATTTGAAATATCAATCAATCATTTTTCTTATAAAATAAAAATTAAATATTTAATAAAATAATATATATATAATAAAATAAAATATAAATTATAAATTTCTATATTAAAATTATATTTTTTTTAAAAAACCTCTATTTATTAAAATATTATCCTTATCTTTATTTATATCTTAAATTAAAACAAATTACTATAATTCACCCTCATCTTCAAATCAATCAACATTTTTCACAAATTTTACAAACAAAAACTCTTATTTTCATATTTACCATTCCTTAACTTAATAAATTAATCCAAAATTAATTTATTAAAAAAAAATAAAATTTACTTACATTTTAAACTTCTAATTATAATCTTCCCCATAAAAAAATATTAAAATTAAAAACTAATATTTTAAAAAATATTACTTAAAGTAACATTTAAAAAAATATTAAAAATTACTAAATTTTTTTTTAATTATTTAATAAATAATTTTTTTAATCAATTTAATAATTTCTAATATTTTTTCAAATATTACTTCAAATAATATTTTTTAAAACACCAATTTCTAACTTCTATTTTTTTATATACTTTTCTCCTTTT
>NZ_SMTE01000049.1 GCF_004357765.1 Pseudomonas putida
GTTTTTGTGGATAAATTGAAAATGTTTTTTTAATTTTAATTTAATATGAAAAAAATGAAAAAAAAAATACTATTTTGATAAATAAAATTTATGGTATTTTTATTTTTAATAATATTTATAAAAAAAATAATAGTAATTATTTAGAATTAGAGAAAAAAATAAATATATTTGATAGAAAATTTTTAGTAATTATATTTTTTTTTTTTAATTTAATTAGTAAATTTTTAAAAAAATTAGTATTAAGTTTGAGTTTTGAAGTATTTTTTTTATTTTTAGAATATGAATAAGTAAAAATAAATTATGAAGAAGAAAAAAAATAAATAATAAAAATATATAGTATAAATATACTACACTTTTTAATACAAAATAAAATTACCAAATAAACAAAAAAATCATTGCATTATTTTTCATTCTTAATAAAACTAAAAAAAAATTTTTATTTTTTAATTTCTATTTTACTTCTTTCTTCCCCCATAAAAATATTAAATAAAATAAACTATTTTTTTTTCCACTAAAATTTAAAAAATAAACATTTAAATATCCTTCAAAAACAAATAAATAAATCCAAAACATATAAAATACAATTAATCCTACTATACAACAAACTATTATTACAAAAATAAATAAATACAACCAACTATCATTAAAAATCTCATCCTTAAACCAAAAACAAACAAAAAATAAAATACCACAAAGAAAAAACATACCCACTAAAAAAAAAATTTTTATAATTAATTACACTGTTTTGATAATCGATTACCAGTGACTATTTCTGATAAATCAAAAAATATAACTCTTCAAAAAAATTTTAACTTTTTCAAATAAATTTTAAATTTTTCTAAAAATTATAACTCTTCTAAATAATCTTCTTAACCAAACATAAAAAATCTATAAAAACAAAACTTTATTTTACATTTCACATCTATCAATCTATACTTCTATCTTTTCCAATTCATTCATTACACAAACAATATTTTCCACATTAATTTCTGAATCTCTTT
>NZ_SMTE01000005.1 GCF_004357765.1 Pseudomonas putida
CTTCGGCTTACGCCGAAGGGTGCTGCGCACCTGGCCCTACAGACGCCTACGCTCGGCCTCCTGACGTCGCAAAGTTAGCGGCGGCGCCGCCACTGGCGTTATCTTCGAAAGGCAGACCGCGAGATCCGCAACAACACAAAACGATAGGTAAAGGAAAAAGCGAGAGCGCAGCGATTCGCCCGCCGTTGCCCTGGCTTTTGATCTTGCTTTTGATCTTGCTCTTGCTTTTGATCTACCCGCGACCTCAGGAGGCCGAGTGGAGGTGGCTGGAGGGCCAGGTGCGCAGCACCCTCCGGCGTAGCCGGAGGCGCGAGATGTAGACTTGCGCAGCAAGTCGTAGGCCGCGCGGGCCCGCAAGCCGCCGGAGCGAGGGGACCCCGAAGCGCAGCGTAGGGGCCGTATGGGGGAGCAAGCGGTTTTGTGCAACTTTTTCCAAGAAAAAAGTTGCCCACCGTAAAGGCGGAAGGGGCCAGTAGCGCCGCTACACAAAATGGATCTTCCCCCAGTCTCAATGCCAAACCAGCCAGCCCCCCCGGCCAATCCGGGAACAACCAAATCAAGCTCCCGCCTCAATAAAGTCGGCGTCAACTCTGCCGATACAAAGCCAGCCACACTTCATCTACAAGGGTCACTTCATGCCTCTGCGTCAACTCTCCATCCAGTGGAAGATCACGCTGCTCGCCGGCCTCTGCCTGGCCGGTATCGTCAGTCTGCTCGTCGGCCTTTCGCTTTACCGCATGGATCACAGCTCCGAGCTGGTCAAGGCAAGCAGCTCGCAGATGCTCGCCGAAGCGGCCCAGGCACGGATCGAATCGCAAGGCGAAGTGCAGGCTTTGAACATCCGTCGGCAATTCATGGATGCCTATCAATATGGCGCCGGTTTTGCCCGGCAGGTGCTATTCCTGCGCGAACAGGCGGAAAAGCGCTTCATCGATGCCTTCGACCTGCGCGAGGACATGACCCGCCAGGTCCACGCCGCCCTCCAGGCCAACCCCGAACTGCTCGGCCTGTCGTTGGTGTTCGAGCGCAACGCCCTGGACAACAAGGACAGCCTGTTCGTCAACCAGGAGGCTCTGGGCAGCAACGAGACCGGCCGTTTCGCCCTGTACTGGTCGCAGCCGCAGGCCGGTAAACTGACCTCGATGGCCCTGCCTGAACATGACATGGCCAATACCGAAGTCGGCGCAGCGGGCCAGCCGGCCAATGCCTGGTGGACCTGCCCACGGGAAACCGCCAAAGTCTGCCTGATCGAACCTTACTTCTATGACATCGAAGGCCAGCGTGTGCTGATGACCAGCATCGCCTTCCCGCTGCAGGTCGACGGCAAGGTCATCGCCACCCTGTCGGTGGATATCAACCTCAATAGCCTGCAGGCAGTGAGCCAGGAGGCCAGCCGCAGCCTTTACCAAGGCCGCACCACTGTCGGCATTCTCAGCCCGGCAGGCCTGCTCGCCGGCTACAGCGCCGATGCGAGCAAGCTGGCCCAGCGATTCGACCAGGTCGACCCACGCCAGGGCGCCGAGCTGATCGGCAAGCTGGCCAATGGAAAAATGACCATTGCCCATGACCAGCAACGCCTCAAGGTGCTGGCTGCTTTCGCGCCGATTCCCGGCAGCCGCCCGTGGGGCGTCATTCTGGATGTGCCGGAAGAGGCCCTGACCGGGCCTGCCGATAGCCTCAAGCGAGAACTCGATGGACTCAACACCCGCGGCACACTGCTGGAACTGTGCCTGGGCCTGGCCGCAGCGGTGGCCGGACTGCTGCTGATCTGGCTGATGGCCCGCAGTGTGACACGACCGATCCTCGGCGTGGCTGCCATGCTCGAAGACATCGCCAGTGGCGAAGGCGACCTCACCCGCCGCCTCCATTACAACAAGCAGGACGAACTGGGCAAGCTGGCCAGTTGGTTCAACCGCTTCCTCGACAAGCTGCAACCGATCATCGCCGAGGTCAAGCGCTCGGTGCAGGATGCCCGGGGCACCGCCGACCGCTCCTCGGCCATCGCCACCGAGACCAGTGCAGGCATGGAGCAGCAGTATCGCCAGGTCGATCAGGTGGCCACCGCGTCCAATGAAATGAGCGCCACTGCGCAAGATGTCGCCCGCAGCGCAGCGCAAGCCGCACAGGCGGCCCGTGACGCTGACCAGGCAACCCGTGAGGGCCTGGCGGTAATCGAGCACACCACTCGCAGTATCGACACCCTGGCCGCCGAGATGGCCAATGCCATGACCGAGGTCGAGGGTTTGGCGCAGAACAGCGAGCGCATCGGCTCGGTGCTCGAGGTAATCCGCTCGATCGCCGAGCAGACCAACCTGCTAGCCCTCAACGCGGCCATCGAGGCTGCCCGGGCCGGGGAAGCCGGGCGCGGCTTCGCCGTGGTGGCCGACGAAGTCCGTAACCTCGCACGTCGTACCCAGGAGTCGGTGGAAGAAACCCGCCAAGTCATCGAAACCCTGCAAAACGGTACCCGTGAGGTGGTCGGGGCGATGGACAACAGTCATCGTCAGGCCCAGGGCGGTGTCGAACAGGTTTGCCAGGCAGTGACTGCGCTCGAACGTATCGGCCAGGCAGTGACGGTGATCACCGACATGAACCTGCAGATCGCCTCGGCCGCCGAGGAGCAGAGCGCGGTGGCCGAGGAAATCAACAGCAACGTCGCGACCATCCGCGATGTCACCGAGTCGCTGTCGGGGCAGGCGAATGAATCGGCCCGCGTCAGCCAGTCGTTGAACAGCCTGGCCAATCAGCAGCAAGCGCTGATGGACCAGTTCCGCGTCTGACCGCGTCGGCGGGGCCTGAACGGCCCCGCACGCCTCGTCGTCTACACTTGGCGAACCGCAAGTATCTGCCATCGACGAGGGCTCATGAACAGAATGTCCACCCTAGTGGCTGGTTTGCTGCTGGCCATCGGCCTGGCCAGCAGCGAATCCGCCGCCTCGAAAGACCAACGCGCCCCCATTCACTTCGGCGCCATCACTTGGGAAAGTGGCGCCTTCACCACCGAAGTCCTGCGCCTGATCGCCGAGCACGGTTACGGCTACCCGACCGACACCCTGCCCGGCAGCACCGTGAGCATGGAAGTCGCCCTGGCCCGCAACGACCTGCAGGTCATCGCCGAGGAATGGGCCGGACGCAGCCCTGCCTGGATCAAGGCCGAAAAGGAGGGAGAGGTGTTCGCCTTGGGCGACACGGTGAAGAACGCCGAGGAAGGTTGGTGGGTACCCGCCTATGTGATCAAAGGAGACCCCAAGCGTGACCTTGCGCCCCTGGCGCCAGACCTGCGCAGCGTCTATGACCTCAAGCGCTATCCCCAAGTGTTCCGCGATCCTGAGAGCCCCGACAAAGGCCGTTTTCTCAACAGCCCCAGCGGCTGGACCTCGGAAACGGTGAATAGCCAGAAACTGAAGGCCTACGGTCTCGATGACCTGTACAGCAATTTCCGCACCGGCTCCGGTGCTGCGCTGGATGCCGAGATCGCTTCGGCCATCCGCCGCGGCCAACCGGTACTGTTCTATTACTGGAGCCCCGCGCCTCTGATCGGCCGCTACGACCTGGTGCGCCTGACAGAACCTGCCTATGACGCCGACGCCTGGTCTACGCTGATGGATCCGCGCAACCCCAAACCGCGCGGTAGCCAATCCTTGCCGGCGAAGCTGTCGATTGGCGTGTCGAAGGCGTTTCGCGATGACTACCCCGATCTGGTCGCAGTCTTCGAGAAGGTCGACCTGCCCATCGACCGCCTGAACAAAGCCCTGGCACAGATGAGCGAAACCCGCCAGCCCCCCCGAGAAGCCGCGATCGAGTTCCTGCGTGCCAACCCGGACGTCTGGAAACCGTGGCTACCGGCCGAGCGTGCGGCCAAAGTCGAGGCTGGGTTGTAAGAGGCCATTGCCCCCTCAGGCCAGTTCGATTCCGTTTGGCTAGACTGTGAGTCAGCCCACAGTTCGAGTATTCGTCCATGCGCCCGACGGGAATGCTGATCGGTTTGACCGCAGCCTTGCTGGCTGCCTCTTTGTCCGCTGCAGAGGCAAACAAAGCGGCCGTCGCCGAAGACAAGGCCCAGGCGCTCGAAGAAAAGGTGGTGGAGGATGCCTCGCCCCCCAGATCGGACGAAAAGCTCACCTCGGGCGAAGTACGCGCGGTGGACCCGGCCGGGCAATCGCCGATGGATGATAGTATCACCTGCCTGGCCCGCACCCTCTATTGGGAAGCCAAGGGCGCCGACGACAAGGACATGCGTGGCGTCGCCAGCGTAGTGCTCAATCGCCTGGGTCATGAAGGCTTTCCCGACACCATCTGCGGCGTGGTCAAACAGGGCGTCGAACATCGCGCTTGCCAGTTTTCCTGGTGGTGCGACGGACGCCCCGACCAGGTCGAAGAGCCGCAGCGCTATGACATCGCCAAGGAGATCGCACGCAAGGCGCTCAACCAACAGCTCCAGGACTCCACCGGTGGCGCGCTGTACTTCCACGACCGCCAGGTCCACCCGGACTGGGCCAAGGTCTATCGCAAGACAGCCGAGACCCGCCACTTCATCTTCTACAAACCCAACCAGGCCCTGGCCCGCTGAACCCAGGCGCAAGGAACGGCCAGCGCCCGCTACGGTCGATGGTTGAAGGCAACACGCCAGATGGCAACAAGAACGATTCATGCTTGATCGCACTTTTCCCTACCAGGGAGGTCTATCCATGCTTTTGCCGCCAACACCCTTTGCCGGCTTTTTTTCGCTTTGCACATGACCGGGGCCAAAAGCGCCAGGCTTGTGTAGGATGAGCAGCGCAAACCACGACGCTGCCAGTCATAGGGAGATCCACATGCGCGTCCTGTCATCCGTTGCTGCCTTGTCGGCAGGGCTGGTCATCTCGACCTCGGCCCTGGCCGTAACCGGCGAAGAGGCGCAACTGATCGATTCGATCAACGTCTACCGCAGCCAGGCCCAACCCTGCGGCGACGGCGCGTCGCTGGAACTGCCCCCGCTCAACAGCGACACGCGGCTGGCCCTGTCGCCGGAAGGCACCCGCGACCTGCAGCAGGCCATGACCCGAGCGGCCTATCCGATGGTCAATGTCCAGGCGATCAGCCTGTCGGGTCCCCGCGACGCACGGGCGGCCATGCATGCCATCGAAGAAAGCTTCTGCCAAGTCGTCCTGGACCCGCAATTCGTCGACATCGGCGTCAGCCAGGAAGGTCGCGACTGGCGTATCGTGCTGGCCCGCCCTTTGCTCAGCGGACGCCTGGGAGACTGGCAGGCCGAAGGACAGAAACTGTTGCAAGAGGTCAACGCCGCACGCAAGGCTCCCCGCCAGTGCGGTGGGCAGCCGTTCGCTGCGGCACCAGCCCTCAGTTGGAACACCACGCTGGCCGGTGTCGCAGCCAGCCATACCCGAGCCATGGCCAACCAGAATTTCTTCGACCATATCGACCGCGACAATCGCACCCCGGGGGATCGTGCCGAGCTGGCAGGCTACCTGTACCAGCAGATCGGCGAGAACATCGCCGCGGGACGCGACAGCGCGCGCAAGGTCGTCGATGGCTGGCTGGCCAGCCCGGGCCACTGCGCCACGCTCATGAACCCGGACTTCCGAGAAATGGGTGCCGCCTACGCAACCGACCCCAAGAGCGACGCAGGCATCTATTGGACGGGTCTGTTCGGAACCCCGCAATGATCACCCCGGGCCGACGCCCGGCCGCACTGGCCGCTACATGACTGCACAAGGCTGACCCGCATGGCGCTCGACACCTGGTTCATCTACTTGCTTGCCAGCATTGGCTTGTCTCTCACTCCAGGCCCCAACAGCTTGCTCGCCTTGACCCACGGCGCCATCTACGGCGACCGACGCACGCTGTTCACCATCGCCGGTGGCGTCATTGGCTTCAGTGCGCTGATCGCCCTGGCGATGTTCGGCCTGACCGCCTTGCTGCAAACCAGTGCCTCGCTGCTGACCGTCCTGAAATGGGTGGGCGGGGCCTACCTGGTGTGGCTTGGCATTCAGCTGTGGCGCAGCCCTGCGCTGCATCTGCAAAGCACCGCGCAGACGCCGAGGTTGAGCAACGCCGGTTTACTGCGCCATGGCTTGCTGTCAGCCATGGCCAACCCCAAGGTGCTGCTGTTCTATGGCGCCTTCCTACCGCAATTCATCGATCCGCAGCGTGACCTGCTGCTGCAGTTCGTGGTGATGGCTGCGACCCTTGCAGGGGTGGAGTGTGTGGTCGAGTATCTGTTGGCGCGCATGGCGTTTCGCATCCGCCCCTGGCTGGCCCGGGGCGGAAAGCGCTTCAACCGCTGCTGCGGCAGCTTGTTCGCACTCATCGGCGTGGCGTTGCCACTGGGACGCTGAGCCTGTCAGACGCATCGGCCAAACACCAGGAAGACCAGCAATGCCAGGGCTGGCAAGCCGGCGCCGGTTCCTCGCCACGGTCGGCGACACTGGCATCGGCCGCCTCCAGCGCTTCGAAGATCTCCCGCGCCCGGGTGTAGTAGCGCAGCCCCGCCTCGGTCAGGCTGACCTGGCGTGTGGAGCGGTTGAACAAGGTGGTACCCAGCTCCGCTTCCAAGGCATCGACCAGGCACGTCACCGAGGAGGTCGCCACGGCCATTTTGCGCGCGGCGGCGGAAAACCCCTGAGTTTCGACGGTGGCCATGAACATCTTCATCGCCAAGAATTGTCCATAAGTGTCTCGGCATCCAAATCAGAGAACGGTCCTACAAACAGCGTGGACGGTCAAGAAGCGCGACATTGAGGCAATACGTCCATAGTGGAGTACCACCTCTACCGCGAGTTTCCCCATGACACCTACCAAACTGCCGATGCCCCTACCCACTCCAACCGTCTGGCTGGCCGTGTCCTACCGCGGCGACGCGCCCGCCCCTTCCGCCTGACCCCAAAACCCACCGACCTTCCTTTCAATGCCTGCCTGGCCTACCAGGCAGTGGTAGTGCGCTCGTGCGCCTGAAATCTGGACATCCGCTATGCACCTCACGATCCCCGACCGCCGTCTTCGTCATGTCTTCACCGCCTCCGCGCTCGGCCTGGGCTCCACCTCGACATGGGCCGACAGCCTCTTCGAGCCACCCACTACGCTCGAAGTGGCGGCCACCGAAATCATTGCACCGGCACCCGGGCTACGTACCGAATTCTCGGCTTCGCACAAGCTTCCCGCCCCGTTGTTCGACACCCCGCAGACCATCACCGTGGTACCCGCGCCACTGATCGCCAACCAGCAGGCACTGGGCTTACGCCAGGTGCTGAGCAATGTCTCGGGCATCACGTTCAATGCCGGCGAAGGTGGCGGCGGCTCCGGTGACAGTATCAGCATCCGCGGCTTCTCGGCCGACAGCAATCTGTTGCTCGACGGCTTGCGCGATACTGCCCAGACCACCCGATCGGATACCTTCAACACCGAGCAGGTCGAAGTCATCAAGGGGCCCAACTCGGTGTTCGCCGGGGCCGGTACCACCGGCGGCAGCATCAATGTCATCAGCAAGGAGCCCGCACAGCGCGCGTTCACCCAGCTGAGCACAGGATTGGGTAGCGACCACTACCAGCGCCTGACCCTGGACACCAACCAGCCGTTGCAGAACATCGGCGACAACAGCGCTGTTCGCTTGAACCTGATGCAGCACAAGAACCAGGTGCCTGGCCGGGACAGCATCAGACGCGAGCGCTGGGGCGTGGCCCCCAGTCTGAGCCTGGGCCTGAATGAAAGTACCCGGCTAACACTCAGCGCATCCCATCAGGTCGACGACAACCTCCCCGATTACGGCGTGCCAGCGCTCGATGGCCGGCGCCTGACAGGTGTTGAGCGCGACGCGTATTTCGGCTTGCAAGGTCTGGACAAGGAAGAGGTCGAGCACAGCCTCTTCACCCTCAAGCTGGAGCACGATTTCAATGATGAAGTACGCCTGCTGCACATGAATCGTTATAGCCGCCTCGAGCGCGATACCGTGGTCTCCGCCGCCCAGGTCGAAACCCGTGGGCTGCCCGCTGGGCGCTATCGCCCGGCGGGGCCACAGGGTTACGGCCGCGACGCCACCACCGAACTGTGGATGAACCAGAGCAGCCTGATCGGCAACGCCCGCTGGCTGAACATGACCCACGACTGGGTCGCGGGGGTGGAGCTGTCCCGCGAAACACTGGATCTCGAAACCTACAACCATGGCCTTGATAAAACGAGCTACCCCGCCAACGGCTATGCCCTCGGCAACCCACCGGGCCACTGGTCCGGCCACCTCGCTCGGACGACCACGCGCTACAACGAAAACACCCTGGACGCCTATGCGTTATATGTGTTCGACACCATTGCCCTGGACGAGCGCTGGGACCTGCACCTGGGCCTGCGCCAGGACCACCTCGTCGGCAAGACCGCTGCCTATTCCCCGGCACATGCCCGCACCTCGGCATTCAAAACCAGCGATAGCGTGCTCAGCAGCCGCGCCGGGCTGATCTACAAGCCCAACGAGATCGGCCGCATCTACGTCTCCTGGGGCAACTCCTTCGACCCGACCGTGGAAAGCCTCACAGGCAACGGACGAGGCCTGGATGGCGACACCCAAGTGCTCTCACCCGAGCGCTCCCAAGCCTGGGAGCTTGGTAGCAAGTGGGCGTTGCTGGAGCACGCGCTGGAGCTCGATGCCGCGTTATTCCACATCGTCAAGCACAACGCCCGCGAAACACTGTCAGATGGCTCGACACAACTTTCTGGCAAGCAGCGGGTGCAAGGCTTGGAGGTGGGTCTGACCGGTCGCCTGAGCCCGCAGTGGAATGTGTTCGCCAATTTCACCTTCCTCGACAGTCAGGTCCTCGCAGCCGCTCCGGGCAATGCCAGCTCGGCGCGAAAAGGACAAGCGCTGGCCAACACGCCACCGCGCTCGCTGAACCTGTGGACCACCTATGAACTGAACGACGCCTGGACGCTGGGCTACGGCGCCCACCATGTCAGCCGGCGCAATGTCACCTCCAGTACCAACGCCAAGCTCGACGCCTTCTGGCTGCACAACGCGATGCTGAACTATCGGGTCGAGGAACGATTCGACATCCAGTTGAACGTCAACAACCTTTTCAACAAGACCTATGTCGAGCGGGTCCGCCAACGCAGCGGCTCTACAGCACGCTCCTCGGCCATCGAGTACGGGGATGCCCGCGCAGCCGTCGTAACCGCCAGCTATCACTTCTGAACGATCCGGGCCTGCCTTCGCATGGCAGGCCCGGCGTTGGATGAATGCGTGAAGATCAAGTCATTTCGATTTGTGCCGTTTCAGCGTCCTACGTGCATTTTTCGCCGCTTGTTCTAGAATTTTCAGCACATTGACGCAAGTTCACGCCTGCGACAATCAGCCCCACAAGACAATGTACTAACTTGTTAATTAGCTTGCTAAGGGCTTAAACTGCGCCGATTCCACCTGCTGAGATCTCTGGCATGAACGAAACACCGCGCGCCTCTGGCGCCTCCACTTTCATCCTGGCCGGCCTGGGCGTGATCATCGCCCTGCTTGGCCTCCTTCTCGCGGCTGGCGGCATCAAGCTCGCTGGCCTCGGCGGCTCCTGGTACTTCTTGATCGGCGGACTGGTCATGGCCGTTGCCGGGGTCCTGATCGCCCGACGCAAGCCTGCCGGAGCCTGGCTGTACGCCGCGTTCCTGCTGGGCACGGCGATCTGGGCGGTGATCGACGCCGGCCTGGTATTCTGGCCGCTGTTCTCTCGCCTGTTCATGTTCGCCGCGATCGGCATGGTCGTGGCGTTGGTCTACCCCATGCTGGCCCGTGCCAGCGGTGCTAGCGCCGGGCGTGGCGCCTATGGTCTGGCCGGCGTGTTGGCCGTGGTGCTGGCGATCGCCGTCGGCAACATGTTCGTCGCGCACCCAAGCGTTGCACCTAACGGCAAAGGCCCGGGCATCACCCCGGTCGAAGCTGGCAAGGAGCAGAAGGACTGGGCCCACTACGGCAACACCGAAGGTGGCAGCCGCTTCGCCGCGCTGGACCAGATCAACCGCGACAACGTCGACAAGCTCAAGGTGGCCTGGACCTACCACACCGGTGACGTCGCCATCAGCGACGGCAACGGTGCCGAAGACCAGTTGACCCCGCTGCAGGTCGGCGACAAGGTGTTCATCTGCACTCCGCACAACAACCTCATCGCACTCGACGCCGACACTGGCAAAGAGCTGTGGAAAAATGAGATCAACGCCCAGTCCAAGGTCTGGCAACGCTGCCGCGGCATGGCCTACTTCGACGCCACCGCCGCGATCGCTCAGCCGACCCAGCCGAACAGCTCGCCGATCACCAGCGTCAGCGTCCCGGCCGGTGCCAACTGC
Source organism: Pseudomonas putida (assembly GCF_004357765.1). Classification (GTDB taxonomy): domain Bacteria; phylum Pseudomonadota; class Gammaproteobacteria; order Pseudomonadales; family Pseudomonadaceae; genus Aquipseudomonas; species Aquipseudomonas putida_U. The sequence continues at coordinate 10,312 of NZ_SMTE01000005.1, forward strand.
CAGCGTCGCCTGCTGACCAACACCATCGACGGTCGCCTGATCGCCGTGGATGCGGACAGCGGTGAGTTCTGCCAGGGCTTCGGCAACAACGGCCAGGTCGACCTGAAGGCGGGCCTGGGTGACGTACCGGACTCTTACTACCAACTGTCCTCCGCGCCACTCATGGCCGGCACTACGGTAGTGGTCGGCGGTCGTGTTGCCGACAACGTCCAGACCGACATGCCAGGCGGCGTGATCCGCGGCTTCGACGTGATCACCGGGGCCATGAAGTGGGCCTTCGACCCAGGCAATCCAGAAGACCGCAAGGCGCCCGCGGACGGTAGCACCTACGTGCGCAGCACGCCGAACAGCTGGGCACCGATGTCCTACGACCCAGACATGAATACCGTCTTCCTGCCGATGGGCTCCTCGTCCACCGACATCTACGGTGTCGAACGTAGCAAGCTCGACCACACCTACGGTGCGTCGGTACTGGCGCTGGACGCCACCACCGGCAACCAGAAGTGGGTGTTCCAGACCGTGCACAACGACCTCTGGGACTTCGACCTGCCAATGCAGCCGAGCTTGATCGACTTCACCAAGGATGACGGTAAAACCGTCCCTGCAGTAGTGATCGGCACCAAGGCCGGGCAGATCTACGTGCTCGACCGGGCCACCGGCAAGCCGCTGACCCAGGTGGACGAAGTACCGGTCAAGCCGAGCAACATTCCTAACGAGCCCTACTCCCCGACCCAACCGAAATCGGTGGGCATGCCGCAAATCGGCGCGCAGACCCTGACCGAGTCGGACATGTGGGGCGCTACCCCATACGACCAACTGCTGTGCCGCATCGACTTCAAGAAGATGCGCTACGACGGCCTGTACACTGCACCGGGCACCGACTTGTCGCTGAGCTTCCCAGGCTCGCTGGGCGGCATGAACTGGGGCAGCATCTCAACCGATCCGGTGCATGGTTTCATCTTCGTCAATGACATGCGCCTGGGCCTGTGGATCCAGATGATTCCGTCGCAGAACCAGGGCAAAACCTCTTCCGGCGGTGAAGCGCTGAACACCGGCATGGGTGCCGTGCCGCTCAAGGGTACCCCTTATGCGGTGAACAAGAACCGCTTCCTGTCGGTCGCAGGCATCCCTTGCCAGGCACCGCCTTTCGGCACCCTGAGCGCGATCGACATGAAGACCCGTCAGGTGGCCTGGCAGGTTCCGGTCGGTACGGTCGAGGACACCGGCCCCCTGGGTATCCGCATGCACCTGCCCATCAAGATCGGCTTGCCAACGCTGGGCGGTACCCTGTCCACCCAAGGCGGCCTGGTGTTCATCGCCGGCACCCAGGACTTCTACCTGCGCGCCTACGACAGCAGCAACGGTAACGAAATCTGGAAGGCCCGCCTGCCGGTCGGTAGCCAAGGTGGCCCGATGACCTACGTCTCGCCCAAGACCGGCAAGCAATACGTGGTGGTCACCGCCGGTGGTGCTCGCCAGTCGACCGATCGTGGCGACTACGTGATCTCTTACGCACTGCCATAACACTTCGTCGCAACCTTCACGGCGTTCGTCGCCACGGCAAACCCGCTCTACAGGTCACAGTGATCCCTGTAGAGCGGGTTTCTCGTGACGATGAACCGCCGCGAGCGGGCCCTGAGAAACACTACGAGACACAGCAATGCCATCCGCTATTCGCATCACTCCTACCCTGTTGCTGGCCCTGGCCAGCACTTCTGCCCTGGCCGAGGGCGACCTGCTCTCGCGCAGTACGATGACCGGCGACTGGGGCGGCCTGCGCCACCAGCTCGAAGATGAAGGCATCAAGTTCACCGGCGACTACAGCGGTGAAACCGCCTATAACGCCCACGGCGGTCTGCATCGCTCGGCGCGCTATTCGCAGAACGTCAAGCTGGGCGTACAGTTCGACCTGTCGAAACTGTATGGTCTGGAAAACGGCGGCAAGGCCCAGCTGACCATCAACGACCGGCGCGGCAACAGCGCCTCCGAAGACCTGGTCGGCAACCGCCTGCCGATTCAGGAGAACTTCGGCGGCCTGTACACGCGCCTGACCGAACTGAGCTACGAGCGCACCCTGTTCACCCCGGCACTCAACGTCAAGCTTGGCTACATGGCCATGGGCAACGACGTCGGCGGGCTGGACAGCGGCATCCTGTGCAACTTCATGAACGCCGGTTTCTGTGGACACCCGCTGAACATGTCCGGTGGCAGCGGCTGGGCAAACTACCCCAACGCCCATCTGGGCGTGCGGGTGAAATACGATCTGTCACCCGCGTGGCAACTTCGCGTGGCGGCGTTCAACGTCGACCCTGAAAGCAATGGTAACTCCAGCCGTGCCTGGCACCTGGGTCCCAAGCACACCACCGGTACCGTGGTGCCCGTGGAGCTGGTGTACAAGCTGCAGGGCGAGCTGCCGGGTGAGTACAAGCTGGGCTATTACTACGACAGCTCAGACGTCAAGCGCATCGGCAGCGACAAGGAAGTGTCCGGACGTGGCGGCCACTACCTGTTGATCGATCAGGCCGTGTGGAACGATGAAAACTCTGCAGGCCGCAGTCTGCATGCCTTCGGTCAATATTCGGCATCGAGCAAGGCGGCTTCGCCGTTCACCAAGTGGTATGGCGCCGGCGTCGTGCTGTACAAGCCGTTCGCAGGTCGTCCGCGCGATACCGTGGCCCTGGGCTATGGCCGTGCGGTGCCCAATCCACGCAGCCGCGACGTGCTCGAGGACGCCGCTCTCAACGCCGGCGAGCAGTTCCCCAACATCGACAATGCCGAACGGTTGATCGAACTGAGCTATGGCTATCAAGCCACCCCGTGGCTGAACCTGCGCCCTGATGTGCAATACATCATCGAGCCGGGCGCCTTCTCGGGCAAAGACATCGACAATGCCCTGGTGTTTGGCCTGCAAGTCAAGGCCACCTTCTGATCCCCCCGCAGCCGAGCCGGTCCGATGGACCAGGCTCGGCGCTTTGAGCGCGGCCTCTGGCAGGGCGCAGTTGGGTTCGCTACATTTGCAGCTGTGACTTGTGCGCCACAACAAGGAAAACAGATGCGCCACGAATTCAGCGAAGTCCTCAACGACCTGGTGGATTATTTCCTGCTCGGCGACATCCAGGTGCTCGAACGCTTCAAGCTCGATCATCACCTGCCCGACGACCTGGCCACTGAATTCACCCGCACCGACAGCGGTGACCGAGCCGTGCGGGAAGGCGTGGTGGTACCACTGGCCGGGGTCGACAACCTGCCCTACCACATCCTCTTCACCCTCGACGGGCACAAGCCTGCGCTGCGGGAACCGGGCAGCCGTTTGAAGCACCACCGCACCGGCTACATCCTGCGCGTCGAACACCGTGCCGTGATGCTCTATACCTGGCGCATCCTGCAGCACTTCACCAACAAGACGCTGGGCGACCTGTTGGCCCGCTACCAGGTGCCGGGGCGGCCGATCATCGAGATCGACAACGGTTGGTACGATGTCGAAGTGCTCGCGGGGGCCGTGGTGCGCGATGGGTTGTACGAGCCGGCGTTCGAGTTCGTGCTGAACAGGCGCACGCATCAGGGCGAGGCAGCCGTGGACACCAGCTATCTGTTCAATTTGCGCGGCTATTTCGATTGAGCCTGCAGACCGGCGCCGAGCAACGACGCCGGTACGCAGCATGACGACTTCACGCGTGATGGATATCCCGGTCCTTGGTTTCCGGCAGGAAGAAAATCCCCAGTACCGCTGTCATCACTGCAATCACGATCGGATACCACAATCCGTAGTAGATATCCCCCGTGGCGGCCACCATGGCGAACGCCACCGTCGGCAAGAACCCGCCGAACCAGCCGTTGCCGATGTGATACGGCAAGGACATGGAGGTGTAGCGAATGCGCGCTGGGAACAGCTCCACCAGCCAGGCGGCGATCGGTCCGTAGACCATGGTGACGTAGATCACCAGCACGGTCAGCAGCAACAACACCATCGGGTAATGGATCTTCGCCGGATCGGCCTTCTCGGGGTAACCGGCTTCCTTCAGCGCCCCGCCGAGGGTGGCGGTGAACGCATCGTTCTGCACCTTGAAGTCGGCGGCTGCCAGCGCGCTGCCATCGAAGCTCGGCAACACACGCTCACCAATGCGGATCTGGGTCAGGCTACCTGGCTCGGCTGCCTCGTTGGTGTAGGGAATGGCGCGCTTGGCCAGCAGGCTCTTGGCGATGTCGCACGAACTGGTGAATTTGGCCTTACCCACCGGGTCGAACTGGAACGCGCACTGGTCAGGATCGGCCACCACCACCACGGGGTTCTGCTCCTGAGCCACGAACACGTCGGGGTTACCGTACTCGGTCAACGCCTTGAAGATCGGGAAGTAGGTGAGCGCAGCGATGATGCAACCGGCCATGATGATCTTCTTGCGCCCGATTCGGTCGGACAGGCTACCGAAGAAGATGAAGAACGGCGTGCCGATCAGCAACGACCCGGCGATCAGAAGGTTGGCCGTCTGTGGATCGATCTTGAGCATCTGCAACAGGAAGAACAGCGCGTAGAACTGCCCCGTGTACCACACCACAGCCTGGCCGGCGGTGCCGCCCAGCAGCGACATGATGACCACCTTGAGGTTGTCCCAGCGAGCGAAGGACTCGGTCAGCGGCGCCTTGGACGCCTTGCCCTCGGCCTTCATTTTCATGAACACCGGCGACTCGTTGAGCTGCATGCGGATGTATACCGAGACCGCCAGCAACAGGATCGACAGCAGGAACGGGATGCGCCAGCCCCAGGCTTCGAAGGCCTCGGTACCCAGTGCCGTGCGGCAGGCGAGGATCACCAGCAAGGACAGGAACAGGCCCAAGGTCGCGGTGGTCTGAATCCAGGCGGTGAAGAAGCCCCGCCGCCCCTTGGGCGCGTGTTCCGCCACGTAGGTCGCAGCGCCGCCGTATTCACCGCCCAACGCCAGGCCTTGCAGCAGACGCAAGGTGATGAGTATCACCGGCGCGGCCACGCCGATGACCGCGTAGCTGGGCAGCAAGCCCACCACTGCCGTGGACAGGCCCATGATGACGATGGTGATGAGAAAGGTGTACTTGCGCCCGATCATGTCGCCGAGCCGGCCGAACACGATGGCCCCGAACGGTCGGACGGCGAAGCCTGCGGCAAAGGCCAGCAAGGCGAAGATGAACGAGGTGGTTTCGTTGACGCCGGCGAAGAAATGCTTGGCGATGATCGCCGCCAGCGAGCCGTAGAGGTAGAAGTCGTACCACTCGAATACCGTGCCCAGGGACGACGCGAAGATGACCTTGCGCTCCTCCTTGGTGATACCGCGTTGGGGCGCGCTACTGCCCGTGGATGCGCTGTCGAGAACCGCCATGGGTTGCCTCCGTCTTGTCATTGTCGCAGGCCGGAGCACCTCACACCCATTTCACCTTCGTACCCAGGCCTCAGGGCTTGCAGCGGATCACCAGGCACAAGATGCCGGGCCTCGGATCACAGCAAGGTATCTGAAGCATAATCGGCTTTGCCGAGATATCCACTGGCCAAAACCCATGGCCTTGATCGCGATGACGCAAAACGAAAAAGCCCAGGCCCTCCCCGCACGGAAAGACCCGGGCCAAACCTTCACGATCCGCTTCGATCAGTTACCCTGCAAGGCCCGTGGCCGGTGACTGCGGGCTTCGGCTTCGGGAGCGTTGGCCGCCTGCAGGTGGAAGTCGAACGCCAGTTCGGCGAAGCGGTCACCTTGCACGCCACGGTCGCGCGCCGCCGCGGCGTCCTCGACGAAGCGCAGGTCGCCGATCAGCCCGTCGCGGGTCGCATAGGCGAAATCGTCCCACAGGTACTGATCACCGGCGAAGTTGATCTGCGTGGTCAGGTGGCGATGCCCCGGTGCGGAAATGAAGAAGTGCACGTGCGCCGGACGCTGGCCGTGACGGCCGAGCAAATCCAGGCATTCCTGGGTCGGACCTTGGGGATCGCAGCCATAGCCTGACGGCACGATCGAGCGGGCGCGGTAGCGGCCCTCGGCATCGGTGACGATGCGCCGGCGCAGGTTGTATTCGGACTGAGTCGAATCGAAGTAGGAATAGGTACCCTGGGTGTTGGCATGCCACAGATCGACGGTGGCTCCGGCCAGCGGCTTGCCTTCGGCGTCGAACACCTGGCCCTGGAGGAACATCACCACACCTGGATCGGTCCCGTCGTCCATGCGCGCCTCGCCCTCGGACAGCGGCGCGCCAGCGACGTACAACGGGCCTTCGATGGTACGTGGAGTGCCACCGGTGAGACCGGCTTCGGCATCCTTGGCGTCCTGCAGCAGGTCGAGGAAGTGCTCGATGCCCAGACCTGCGGCCAGCAGGCCGGCTTCATTACGCCCACCGAGGCGGTTGAGATAGTCGACGGCGTGCCAGAACTCGTCCTCGCTGATCTCCAGGTCTTCGATCATGCGCGCGGTGTCCTGCAGCAGGCGCAGGATGATCTGCTTGACGCGGGGATTACCCTCGGCATGGCCTAGGCCTGCCACTTCTTCGAAGAAGGACTTGATGTCGGCAGTATGGGAAATTTTCACGGTCATGGTGTTTACCTCGAATTGTTCTTGTCAGGTAGTCGCTGGGTCAGGTCGGATCAGCGGTCGTCGGCGTGGATCGACGACGGGTGGCGACACAGGCCATCCACCTCGATGTCCATGTAGGGGAACAGCGGCAGTTGCATCAACGTGTCGTGCAATGCTTCGACGCTTGGCACATCGAACACGCTGTAGTTGGCATAGTGGCCGGCGATGCGCCACAGGTGGCGCCAGGTGCCCTCGCGTTGCAGGCGCTGGGCCAGTTCCTTCTCGTCGGCCTTCAGTCGTGCAGCCTTGGCCGGGTCCATGTCGACGGGCAGTTTCACGGTCATCTTCACGTGGAACAGCATGTAGTTCTCTCCTGTCTTGCGATATGTCTGGAGGCTTACGCGGCCCGATCCCGAAGGGATCGGCGTATGACCTCAAACCGTGGTTTCAGCGGCGGGCAAAGCGCGCCAGGCGTTGCTCATCGAGCGTCAGACCAAGCCCCGGCGTACGCGGCACATGCAGTTGGAAATCGCGGTACTGCGGCGGCTCGTTGACGATTTCCTCGGTCAGCAGCAGTGGCCCGAACAACTCGGTGCCCCAGGTCAACTGGCGCAGGGTGAGGAAGGCATGTGCCGAAGCCAGGGTTCCGATCGAACCTTCCAGCATGGTCCCGCCGTACAGCGCGATACCGGCCGCCTCGGCGATCTGCGCGGTACGCAGCACGGCGCGTGGGCCGCCGTTCTTGGCGATCTTCAAGGCGAAAATGCTCGCCGCACCGTCGGCGGCGAGGCTGAAGGCGTCCTCGACGCTTTCGATCGACTCGTCAGCCATGATCGGCGCCGGGCTGCGCTGGTTCAGGCGCACCTGGCCACCGCGGTTGATGCGCGAGATCGGTTGCTCGATCAGGTCGATGCCGTTGTCGCCCAGTACCTGGCAGGCATGGATTGCCTGGGACTCGTCCCAGTACTGATTGACGTCGACGCGGACACTGGCACGCTCGCCCAGTTCACGCTTGATCGTTACCACGTGCTTGAGGTCCTGCTCGAGCGGGTTGGCGCCGATCTTGAGTTTGAACAGACGATGGCGGCGCACCTCCAGCATGTGTTCGGCCTCGGCGATGTCGCGGGCGGTATCGCCACTGGCCAGGGTCCAGGCCACCTCCAGGCTGTCACGCACCCGTCCACCGAGCAGTTCGCTGACCGGTAGACCAAGGCGCTTGCCCTGGGCATCGAGCAAGGCACTCTCGAGGCCGGATTTGGCGAAGGTGTTGCCTTTGGCCAGCTTGTCCAGCTTGAGCATGGCCGCATTGATATTGTCCGCCGGCAGGCCGATCAGCGCCGGTGCCAGGTGTGCATCGATGTTCGCCTTGATGCCCTCGGGGCTTTCGTAGCCATAGGCCAGGCCGCCGATGGTAGTGGCCTCGCCGATACCTTCGACACCGTCGCTGCAGCGCAGGCGCAAGACCACCAGGGTCTGCTGCTGCATGGTGTGCATGGCCAGCTTGTGCGGGCGGATGGTAGGCAAGTCGACGATGATCGCATCGATGCGCTCGATCAGGGCATGAGTCATGGTTCACAGGTTCCGGCTAGTCGGCGCGCACACTGCGCGGCCGCCACATTTACTTGATGATTCAAGCATTGCGCGAGACCCTGCCCATCGTCCAATATCAAATGAATCTCCCACGATACCCTGGAGGTCTGATGGAGCTGCGCCACCTTCGCTACTTCAAGGTCCTGGCCGAAACGCTGAACTTCACCCGCGCCGCCGAATTGCTGCACATCGCCCAACCTCCGCTCAGCCGGCAGATCAGCCAGCTCGAAGATCAATTGGGGACCTTGCTGGTGGTGCGTGAGCGACCGTTACGCTTGACCGAGGCCGGGCGCTACTTCTACGAGCAGACCTGCACGCTGTTGCAGCAATTGCAGACCGTGGGCGACAACACCCGGCGCATCGGCCAGGGCCAGCGTCAGTGGCTGGGCATCGGTTTTGCCCCCTCGACTCTGTACACGGTGCTGCCCGAATTGATCCGCGAGCTGCGCAAGGATGCCGAACTGGAACTCGGGCTAAACGAAATGACCACTGTGCAACAGGTCGAGGCGTTGAAGAACGGGCGCATCGACATCGGCTTCGGCCGCATCCGTATCGACGACCCGGCTATCACCCAGCAGGTGCTGCGCGAGGACCCGCTGGTAGCGGTACTGCCCAAGGGCCATGCCCTGGCAGGCACAGCGCTGACCTTGGAACAACTGGCGCGGGAACCGTTCATCCTCTACCCGGCCAACCCTCGGCCAAGTTATGCCGACCACGTGATGGCGCTGTTCGCCCACCACGGCCTGAGCGTCAAGGTCAGCCAATGGGCCAATGAACTGCAAACCGCCATCGGCCTGGTTGCCGTGGGCCTTGGCGTGACCCTGGTGCCGGAGTCGGTACAGCAACAGCATCGCCCGGATATCGCCTACGCAAGCCTGCTCGACAGCAGTGCGGTCAGCCCGATCATTCTCAGTCGTCGCAAGGGCGACAGCAGCGCAATGGTCCAGCGTTGCCTGTCCTTGCTTGGCCAACGCTGAGTCCGGCCAGAGGGTAGCGTCGGCTTCAGTCGCGCTCGAAAAAACTGCGCCCCTGCTCCTTGAGCAATGTCACCAGCGCCGCCGCCGCTGGCGGCAGGTAACCTTCGCTGCGAACCGACACCGCCACGGTCCGGCGCATGGTGGTCGCCTCCAAGGGCACTTCCCGCAGCCAGGACTGGCCGATGCCATACGCCAAGGTTTCCCGCGCGGCGAAGCTTAGCAGCTGGGTGCGCGCAATCAGGCGTGGCAACAATGACAGGGCGTTGGTTTCGATCTGCACCTGGGGCGCCGGCAGACGATTGGCAAGAAACACGTTGTCGATCCAGCGCCTGGCCATCACCGTCGGACCACCGAGCACCCAGCGGTACTGGCACAGATCCTCCAGGACGACAGGTCCGGCGAACACCGGATGATCGACACTGGCCACCACAATGGCTTCGTCCTCGAGGATGGCGTGGGTGGTGAACTGCGGATCGTCGGCGATCTGCGGCGAGATGATCACATCCAGGCGCCCTGCTCGCAGCGACGCCTTGAGCACGTCATCCTGGGCAATCGACAGTTTGAGCGTGACGTCCGGCGCCCGCTCCAGCAGCGCGGCGGTCAGGTGAGGCAACAGGTGATCGGACATGCTCGCCGCACAGCCCAGGCGAATGTTGCCCACCAGCCCGTTGGCGAAGTCACGCACCTCCCGCTCGGTTTCGGCGATGTTCAGCTGCAGTTGCTTGCCTCGGGTCAGCAGCAACTGGCCCACCTCGGTCAGCTTGATGCGCCGGCCATCGCGTTGGAACAGCCGCGTGCCCAGCGATTCTTCGAGGCGCTGGATGCTCTTGCTCAATGCCGGTTGGCTGCGATTGAGGCGTTCGGCAGCACGCCCGAGATGGCCGAGCTCGGCGATGGTTTCGAAATAGGTCAGGTCACGCAGGTCCATGATTCATGAATGTCAGTTATAGGTTCATCAAAAGTAGAAAATAGACTTGATCGGTTGCGCCGTCGATAATTTTCCGCGCTGGCGCTGTCAGCCTGCGTTATCGCTGTGCAAGGAGTATCGACATTGCAGATCGCCCCATCCGGCTCATCCATGAAGCTCTTCCAATGGCCCGCTCTATTGCTCTGCGCGGCAGCTGTCGGGCAACTGTTGCATCACCTGACCGTACCGGCGGGGTTGTTCCTCGGCCCCATGTTGGTGGCCATCCTGTTCGGCGTATCGGGTGCAAGACTGAGCCTGAATCGACAGGTATTTCGCTTCGGCCAAGGTTGCGTCGGTCTGCTGGTCGCCCATTCGGTGACCTGGGCGGTGCTGGTGTCTGTGGCGCAATCATGGCCATTGATGTTGCTCGCGACGCTGATCACCGTCGTGCTCAGCGCCTTGGTCGGCCTGGGCACCGTGCGCTTGGGCGGCATCCCCGGTAGCACCGCAGCTTGGGGCACGGCGCCGGGAGCGGCGTCGGCGATGGTGTCGATGGCTGAGGAAAACGGCGCCGATGCCCGTGTGGTGGCGACCATGCAGTATGTGCGGGTGGTGTGCGTGGTGATGATCGGTTCACTGGTCAGTCATCTGTTGGGGGCCACCCCCGGGAGTGGCGCGGTCGCCAATGCTCCGGCGCTGAACGAAGGCCCGCACCTCATCAATATCCTGGCAAGCGTGGCAGTGGTGCTGCTGGGTCTGGTCGTAGGCAATCGCATGCCTGCCGGTGCATTGCTCGCCCCGCTGCTGATCGGGGGAGCATTGCAACTGAGCGGAGCGCTCACCATATCCCTCCCGGAGCCGTTGCTGGCCTTCGCCTACGGCGCTATCGGTTGCTACATCGGCCTGCGTTTCGATCGCCCGACCGTGCGCTACGTGTGGAAACGCCTGCCTACCATGGTCGCCGGTGCAGTGGCGCTGATCCTGCTGTGCGCAGCGTGCGCCTGGGGACTGGCCATGGCCATGGGTACGGACTTCCTGTCCATGTACCTGGCGACCAGCCCAGGCGGCTTGGATGCGATGGCGATCATCGCGGTGGAAACCCATGCCGATGTCGGCCTGGTATTGGCGATGCAGACATTGCGGCTGTTCGGCGTCATCCTCACCGGAGCCTATTGCGCCCGGCAGATCATTCGCTGGACCCAGTCCGTCGAGGGGACACGACAGATGTGAAAATTTCGTTAGCGATTGATACTAATTCGCAATCGCAGATGCTACCATCTGCACCTGCAAATGGATCTCATCGCCAGGGTGGCGCTCAACTCTTCACAGGTGCCACCGATGGTTTTCCCTTTCCCGTTCCGCCCCACCCTGCTCGCTGCGTGCTGTTCGGTCTCGTTCCTGGCCCAGGCCGCCGACCCGGTCATCGAACTGGGGGCGACCGATATTTCCGCCAGCGTCGAGAAGGTCAACTCCAATACGTTGCCAGCGGCCTATAGCGGTGGCCAGGTCGCCCGCGGTGGGCAGATGGGCGTGTTGGGCAACCAGGACATGATGGACGCGCCGTTCACCATGACCAGCTACACCTCCAAGCTGATCGAAGACCAGCAGGCCGAAGACGTCGGCGACGTGCTGCTCAATGACCCCTCGGTGCGCCAGTCGTTCGGCTTCGGCAATCAGTCCCAGGTCTTCGTGATCCGTGGCCTGCCGTTGACCGGTGACGACATCTCCTACAACGGCCTGTATGGCGTACTGCCGAGACAGATCCTGTCCACCGATGCCATCGAGCGCGTCGAAGTGTTCAAGGGCCCGAGTGCCTTCATCAACGGCGCATCGCCCACCGGCAGTGGCCTGGGTGGCGGGGTCAACCTGGTGGCTAAGCGCGCCGGCGATACCCCGACCCGCCGCTACACCCAGGACATCACCAGCGATGGCCGCATCGGCGAGCATCTGGACCTGGGTCAGCGTTTTGGCGAGGACAACCGCTGGGGTGCGCGGGTCAATCTCAGCCAACGCGAAGGCGACACCGCCGTCGACGACCAGAGCCAGCGCACCAAGCTGTTCGTCGCCGGTCTGGATTACCGCGGCGACGACTTCCGCCTCTCCACCGATTTCGGCTACCAGAAGCAGCGCCTCAACCACCTGCGCAACAGCGTGCAACTGGGCTCCGCGACGAGCATTCCTACCGCTCCCGACGCCAAGCACAACTACGGGCAAAGCTGGACCTACACCGAGACCGAAGACACCTTCGGTATGCTCCGTGGCGACTGGGACCTGAACGACAGCTGGACCGCCTACCTTGCCGGTGGCGCCAAGCACACCCGAGAGACGGGCGTGTATGGCACCCCTAAGCTGGTCGGCAACGACGGCACGGCGACCATCGGCGGCTCGCAGATACCGCACAACGAGGACAATGTCAGCTTCGCAGCCGGCCTAAATGGCCGCCTGCAGACCGGCCCGTTGAGCCACCAGATCGCGATCGGTGCGACGACCATCTGGACCCAGCAGGAAAACGCCTATGTGTTCTACCGCTCCACGGCGGGCAATACCGACATCTACCACGGAAGCAAACTGCCCAAGCCCACCGATGTATCCCTGTCCGGAGGTGACCTCGGCGACCCAGGCGTAACCGGCAAAACACGCAACCGTGGCCTGGCCCTCTCTGACACCGTTGGCCTGTTCGATGACCGGCTGCTGCTGACCTACGGCATCCGTCGCCAGCAGTTGCGTGTGGAAAGCTACAGCTACGACGGTACCAGTTTCGACGACTCCGACGGCAGCCGTACCGCACTGTACGACAAGAGCATCACCACCCCGGTCTACGGCATCGTCTACAAGCCGACCGAATCGGTGTCGCTGTACGCCAACCGCATCGAAGGCCTGGCCAAGGGCTCGACCGCCTCCGGCAGCGGTATCACCAACGCCGGCCAGGCCTTCCCGCCAGGACGCACCAAGCAGCTCGAAGCGGGCATCAAGCTGGATCTGCAGACCTTCGGTGCCAACCTGGGCGTGTTCCGCATCGAAAAGCCGACCGATGGCTATGTCGAGGACAGTGTCTTCGTACACGACGGCGAACAGGTCAACAAAGGTATAGAACTCAGCGTATTCGGCGAGCCGATCCATGGCCTGCGGTTGATGGCCGGCGGCACGCGCATGACCTCGGAGTTGAAGAACACCCAGGGTGGCGCCAACGATGGCAATCATGCCATCGGCGTGCCGACCTTCCAGCTCAACGCCAGCGTCGACTGGGACATCCCAGGCATCGAAGGGGCCGCGCTCAACGCGCGCATGCTGCGTACCGGTGGCCAGTTCGCCGACCAAGCCAACAATCTCGAGCTACCGGCCTGGAACCGCTTCGATGCCGGTGCGCGCTACACCTTCAAAGGCTGGGACAAGGACATCACGGTGCGCATGAACGTGGAGAACCTGACCAACAAGAACTACTGGGCCTCCGCCAACGGCGGCTACCTGACCCAAGGCGAGCCGCGCCTGGTGAAGTTCTCCGGCACCATCGACTTCTGAGGGCCCTAGGCCCGAGATTAGCGCTCAGCCACGCAGCGCCGCCTCTATCCGGGCCAGGGGTCGGCGATGGCGGCCAGAAGCACCCACGGGGTGATCTGCCACGATATACCCTGATGCCAGTCAATTAAGCCAATTGGGGCTGCTTTGCAGCCCTTCGCGGGTAAACCCGCACGCGGACTGCGCCGCCTTGATTCGAGCGTAAAACCTGTAGGAGCGGGTTTACCCGCGAAGGGCCGCAACGCGGCCCCAATAGATGAGCATGAGACCTTAACTGACTGGCATTACGATATGCCCCTTTTTTTTAGTTCCGATCCAAAGCAGTGAACCAGCCCGCAAAAAAACGGTCTTTGCCTGACGGTCAACTCACCGACCGGTTCGTTGGCCCAATCACCGGGCCTGTTTTTGTCCTGCTGCAGCGAAGACCCCACATGCCTGATTCCCGTCCCGCTTCCTCCGCCCTGCCCGTGCTGCGTGGCAGCCTTCTCGCCGCCTTGGTAGCCCTGGCTATCCCGGCGCATGCCGAAGAGCCGGCCAGCGACGCGCGCTGGGTCAGCGACAGCTTGAGCACCTATGTGCGCAGCGGTCCCACCGATGGTCATCGCATCGTCGGTACGCTCAAATCCGGACAGAAGCTCACCCTGCTCGGCAGCCAGGGCAACTACAGCCAGGTGCGAGGGCAAAATGGCGACGTGGTCTGGATCCTCACCAGCGACCTGCAGTCGGTGCCCGGACAGGGCGAACGCCTGCCCCAGCTCGACGCACAGGTCGCCGAGTTGTCCGCACAGCTCAAGACCATCGATGACAGCTGGAAGAACCGCGTACAGGGCATGCAGGAAACCCTCGACTCGCGCAAGAAGCTGATCGACGAACTGGAAGCGCGCAACCAGGCGCTCGGCGAGCAGCTCGACCAGAGCCAATCGAGCCTGCGAGACACCCAGGCACGACTGGGCGACGAAAACAAGCAGGTGATGATGCGCTACATGGTCTACGGCGGCAGCATCGCCGGGGCCGGCCTGCTGGCGGGGCTGATCTTGCCGGCGCTGACCCGTGGCCGCAAGAAGAACGACCGCTGGTTCTGAGGCCTGCTCGGCAAAAACGGTTAAACTGGGCAGCGCGCGCCAAGGCGCGCCTGTTCACCCCGAGCCGGAGCCTTTCTACCGATGTTTATCCTGAGCCGCCTCGACAGCGTGCCGCCCGAATCCTTCCAGAACCAGATCCGCGAGCTGGTCATCCATCACGTCAGCACCTTGAGCAGCGTCGCCATCAGCCCGGACAACGCCCTCTACCCGCTGTACCAGTACGGCGTCGGCATGGAGGTGCATCAGTACCTGCAAGCCATGGACGGCACCCGTGGGCTCAAGGTCGAGCTGACCCTGGCACTGGACGCAGAAGCACCCGAGCAGATGCTCGGATTCGCCCTGACTCTGCCGGCCCAGGACGATCCGCAGGCCTGCGCCCTGGCGTTTCTGGTGGTGTCGCCCGCGCATCGCCGTCAGGGCATCGCCCGCGCGCTGCTCGAAGACCTGCAAGCGCGCTACGCCTGTGTGGAACTCGACTCGCTGCCAGCCCAGGTCGCCTGGTTCGAGGCGCTGGGCATGCAAGTGGTGGCTGCCAATGGGCCGCAGGTGTTGATGAGCAGCACCGGCCAGGCCAGCGGTGCACTGATTGGCCGCCTGGATATCGCCCCGATCTACCAAAGCGCCGAGGTGATGCAGATTCACACTTACCTGCTCAACCAACAGGGCGAGGATGCGATGCTCGAGGCCGAGCAGCAACGCGACGAACACCTCGACGCCCTGACCGAGCAGGCACAGGCCTGCGAGGGCGTGCGCAAACGTCTGCACTGAGCTGACCGACAACGCTGAACAAGGAGGTTGCATGCATAAGCTGGGCATTCTCGGGGTTGGCGAGTTGACCGAGAAAGTGGTGCATGGCCTGCGCCGTGCCGGCTTCGCCGAGGCCATCTTGCTGTCACCGCGTAACGCCGCACGTGCCGCGGCCCTGGCAGCCGAGCACAGCTGCCAGGTGCTGGCGAGCAATCAGGCGGTGGTGGACGAGGCCGACTGGGTGATTGTCGGTGTACGCCCCGACGCCCTCTCGCAACTGGCCAGCGAAGTCAGCCTGCGCCCGGGGCAGCGGCTGGTGTCGCTGATCGCGGGTATCGATCTGGCGCACCTTGCGGCCGCTTTCCCAGGCGCTCATTGCCTGCGCGGCATGCTGTCATACAGTGCGCAGTACAACGCGTCGACGGTGGTTGTCTGCCCAGCGGATCCCCAGACGGAGCAGTGTCTGAGTTTGCTGGGCGAGCTGGTGGTACTGGCGGATGAGCCCGCGTTCGAGCTGGCCACCGTGGCGGCCTGCATGAATGGCTGGTTCTACTTCTTGCTGGACGATCTGCAGCAGTGGCTGAGCGACAAGGGCCTGCCCCCTGAACAGGCGCGTGCGCTAGTGCTGGGCAACATGCAGGACTGCATCACCGCTGGAAAACGGCAGCCGGAGCAAAGCCTCAAGGCACTCGGTGAAGCGATCGCCACGCCGGGTACGTTCACTGCGGATGGCTTGGCGGTGCTGAGGCAACAGCCGGGAAGCGCGAGCTGGGGGGCGGCATGCGAGGTGGTGCTGGATGGATTGTCGTCACGCTCATGGCGGTAATGGAACGGCGTGGCACAACGTAAGCGAACCTGGGCACAAAGCACTGATCGCAATACCGGTAACACAGAAGGGCAACTAGTCGCTCAGGCAGGCAATTGGGACCAGGGTGAACGGGTTGAGAAGGACGAAACTGACCCGCAGCTCTGGTTAGAGCTGCGGGTCAGCTTAAATGGATGGGCGCTATGTTGGTTGCTGTTCAACAACCATAATTTGGCTTTCATCACATACGCGATGAGCCAATCTAAGCATCACCGGCGATCCGATATATCGTTAAACGCACAAAACAAACTTGAGGTACGTCAAGCCCTCCATTTCTTTCCATAGCGTTGTTCCTCTCTTCTGGAAGGGTGGGCACTAAGGATCGTCTGACCTTTCATCTGGATGGCGACTTCTCTCCGCGTGCCATTGAATTCCGTTTCGTATACCAAGCGTAGCTTCTGCCCGGCATTATTACCGATGTATTCACCAGACACCCGCGCAGTCATTACTAACGGTAATATCTGGTCTTCCTTAATCCCGACAAATTCAAAGTCTGGCTTGTGTTCTTTGATAATATGAATGTACCCTTCGCCGCGATTTTTGGCGAAATGGTGTCCCTCCGTGAGAATGATCAGCTCGCCAATTCCGTCGTTGTTTTCCGTCTGGCCGAGAGCCTTGATTGTGGAGCCAGTAGGTAGGTCGTCTCTACGTCGGCGTCGCAGTTTTCTGTAAGTCTCTGAACCGGGCAGCCCCCATGTTCCGTTCAATGCAACGCCCTCGGCATGGAGCCTAGCTTCACGCTCATCGATTGTTTCAGGCTGACGCTGGTTCGCCCTGGGTTGCCCGGGCAACTTGGGTTTTGTGTTTTGTTTCTTCTTTCTCTGCCCGCGGTTTTTCTTTGAAGTGTTTGGTTTCTCACTTGTGTTAGTTAGTTGTTCCGTAGGATCTGAACTGGAAGGACCAGGCTGCGGCGATTCGTTGTCTTCGGGTTCAGTGGACGCCGCAGGTGATGGACTTCGCTCTGGTGCAGGAGACGCCGGAGGAGATGGGCTTGGGGATGAGTCCGAACTGCTACTTGCCGATGCGTTCTGTTCCCCAAGTCCCATGAAACCTTTGACCGCGTTGACAGCCCCTTTAGCCGCGTTGAAAAGCGAAAGCATCAAGCCGTCATTGTCCACCAGTGCCATGGGATTGTTAGCCACCATCGCATACAGGTTCAGCCCATCCACCGTCCCCGCCGGATCCGCGCTCAGCCAGCGACCGACCCAGGGCTGATAGTAACGGAACCCGTAATAGTAGAGCCCAGTGGCATCGCGTTCCTTGCCGCTGTAGCGCACGGTCTTGTAGCGCCCTTGCGCCTCGCTACGGGCAGCCCAGGCTGCGGTGCCGCCAAACGGGTAATAGACCTCCTGGCTGATGACCGCCCCGTCCCCATCAACTTCCAGGCTGGCACTGCCCAGATGGTCGGCATAGGCATAGCGCAGTTGATCGTTGTCGATATCGTCTGGCTTGCCGCTGATCCAGCGCAGCGCACGGACCTTGGCCGCATCGCCGGCGACGACCGACGCCACCTGCAAATCCTCGCTGAGCCTGTCGTCGTTCGAGGTGCGGCGCAGCTCCAATCCGGGCAGGTAGAGCACCCGTTGGCGTTGCGTCGTCCCTGCATGCAATTGCGAGCTGACCTTGAGGATGCGTTGATTGCCGATATCGTAGCGGTAGCTTTCCTGATCGCTCACACCCCCTTCGCGGATGACAGATGCGACACTGTGCAGCTCCCCACGCAGCGTCCAGGCCAACTGTTGCCCCGGCGCCAGCACTTTCTGCAGCCCGCCTGGCGTGAACAACCGATCGACCTGGCCCGGGTCTTCGGTCAAGGCGTTGGTCACCCCTCGGTTGCTGCGGTCGCTGATGGTAATGTCGAGGGTGTAGTTGTTGCCACTGGCCGGGGCACTGTGGCGAATGCGCATGAGGTTGCCGGCGCTGTCGTAGTCATAGGTGCGTGTGTACTGGGTGAACGTCGCGTTATCGAGCGCCTGGCGCTCTGGCAACTGGCGGCCTTGCCGAGCGGCGTTGGCCATCTCTCGTCCGGTCGCGCTGGCCAATTGGTAGAGGCTGTCGTAGCTGTAGGTGCATTCAGGTTCTATCTTCTGATTGCGCCAGAAGCGAATATCCTCGGCATCGTCGCGCACCTTGAGCACATTGCCGACCGCATCGTAGGTGTAATGCAGATCCTGCAGCACCTTCGCGCCCAATGCATGCCCTTGCGGGCGCTCGGTGCGGATCCCGGCAAGACGTTGGGTGCATGGCTCGTAGCGGTAACGGGTGATCAGCCCGTTACCATGCTCTTCATGCAGTTTCTGGCCCGCTGCCGAGTAACTCATGGCCTTGAGAATGACCTGCCGACGGCTGCCCTGGAGCGTCAACCAGGTGCCCTTGAGCAGCCCGGCCACATCGTAGGCTTGCTCCTGAACGTTGCCCGCGGCATCGGTGCTGGTCAGCACCGCCCCCGTGGCATCGGCAGAGGCGCTAGTGCACGCCGCTTGGTCGGGTGGCTGCAACGCGGCCATCCAGTGCTCGACATCGCTGCCCTGCCAGTCGGCAGTCACCAGCGGGTCGTCGGCGTCGGCGAGCAGACGGCGAGTAACCCGCTGGGGTACGCCCGTGAGGGTGATGGCGTGAGTCTGCGTCAAGCCCGCGGTGTCAAAATGCAGGCTGACTTGACCGGCCAGGTTGACGGCCTGTTCCGCTGCGCTGTTGCCGGCATAGACGATGCGCTCGATGCGGCACGCAGGCTGGCCTGCGACCTGCTCGCTGATGCCCAGTGGACGCCCGAGCCGAGTAGCGGTCTCGTAATGCCAGGTGCGGGTCACTGCCTGGCTGCGGTCTTCCTGGCCCAGCTCGTCTTCCGCTACCTGGGTAACGGCCAACCTGGGCCGGCCTGCGGCATCGACCAGTTGCACGGTCACACCGGTATCGACGCTGCGGGTGCGCAGTGGCTGGCCGCCGATGTCGTAGAGCCAGGTGAAGTTGTTCAGACTCGCAGCGTGCAGCCGCGGGTCACAGCTTTGTACCTTGAATCCTCGCGCGTCATAACGATGCCGAGTGATTCGGGTGTCGGTCTGTTGCAGCCTGGCCGGGTGGCGATGGTAGCTGATTTCCCGTACGACCAGTCCGCGATTGTCCCGCACCGTCACGGTCGGGGTGTTGCGATGTACCGCCTTGTGGGTGATGACAGGCATCGATGTACTCCTTTTGCCTGGGCAATTCATTGAACCGTGTCGTTTTCATCTTCCGAAACGGTGAACCAGGGATAGAACTGCGTACGCCGTTCCTTGCCCGCCGCGGTCACCACGCGTATTACCCGCCCCAGGGCGTCGTATAGGTGGGTATCGGCGTACAGACCTTCGCGGGCGGTGTCGTCGCGCACCAGGCGCCAGTCGTTGAGGTAATACGGCAACCAGGTGCGCACCGGTTGACCCTTGTTGTCGTACTCGGTCTTGTCGCTCACTGCCCAGCGCACGGGTGCGTGGGCGAAGACGGCCTTGCCTTGGGCGTCGGTCTGCAACCGGCCCTCGGAAGTCCGCACCAGAGCCTCGCCCGGTGCGCTCAGCACCGCGCTCTGCAACGCACGCCCTGCCCCATCGCCATGGCTGATGCTCAGGCGCACCTGCTGCTGCGGATCGCCGTCGTAACGGTCGGTCTGCAAGGTAATGACATGGGGCGGTTGACGTTCCTCTGCCAGGTTCGGTGCCGGTAAGCCGTGGCGTTGCAGATGACGACGCAAGGCGAGCTCGCCCATGCGGGTCGGCAGGACCCGGCCATCGCGGTCACGGGCCCACGGCATCCAGCTGTCGGTGACCTGCCGGTGCGCAGTAGCCACCGGAACGTCGCCACCGCGCAGGGCCAGCATGGCCTCCACGGTTTGCGGCAGGCTGAACGACTGGCTGCCATAGCCGGTGGCGACACCGTTCTCGCTACCATGCATGCGAGACTCCACCACCCGGCCAAGCGCATCGAGGCCCACCTGTTGCACGTTCGAATTGGCATCGGTGATCGAGACCGGGGTCATGAAACGCCAGTCATAGCGCACCGCGCTCTGCAGGCCAGCCGCATCGGTGATCCGGGTTATCGCCACTGCATGGGGGCTCCATTCGACCTGACCTTGCCCCATCATTTCGCTCTCACGGGTGCCGGAAAACCGATAGAACATCTCCGGACCGTAGTAACGAGCTAAGTCATGGCGACCGACATGGAGCCGAGCGCCATCCTCCGGCAAGGTCACCGGGTGGTAGCCACACGCTTCCAACCAATCCCCCACCCCCTGACTCGGCAGGTTGTCCCGAAGCACATCCAACGCCGCCTCGTCGAGCAAGGCGGTCTCGGTAAAGGCCACCAGAGCCTGACGCACCGGAAGGTCACATAGCGCACCCTGGGCGTCGCACCAGCGGGTGCGGCTGTAGCCTGTCAGGGTCGCTTGACCCAGGCTCGCCAACGGCCCTTCCGCGGCCAGCAGGCCTTCGACATCGAAGCCGCCCTGGGCGATCGCCGTGGCGGGCAATGCCAGTACATCGGTGCGAACGGTTTCGGCGAGGCCGGAGACATGGCAGTGACCCTCCTCGAGGTTGTGCACCTTGGTCCGCGACAGGGTCAGCCACAGCTTGTCTTGCTGCGGATCACGGCTCGCTGCTTCCAGCCCCTCTGGCAGGTCGTCGGGGTAAATCGATCCGCCTCGCTGGGACTGGCGCGGATAGCAGAGATCGGCGCTTTGTAGAACGTAGCCTTGGCTGTCCTGGGCCAGTATCACGCGCTGGGTGACGACCGGGTCCTGAGCGATGCGTTCGGTGGCGAACGTCAGGGTTTCCACTTCCGTGACCAGCGCCGCAGGCCGGTCAGGGTGAGCGGTCGGATGCACCCGTATCTGCCAGCGACGGCGTTCGATGGCATAGGGTATCGATGCCCGCTCGCTGCCATCGAGTCCATAGGTTTCGCTGCGCAGCGACCTGCCCCGCAGGGCACGCAGCAACCAACGACGCGCGGCCCCCTCCGGCTCGAACGGCACCTCCCGCCCACCTTGCAGCTGGGTGAAGCGTAGCGCTCGGAAGGCAAACGCAGACTCGACGCTGTCAGGGTTGGAAAATGCCCCTGGAGTATCGGTGTCATGCGCGTCGCTGCCACTGAGGAACCAGTGGTGCACCTGGGCCGGTGGTGAGCGTTCCGCGGCGTTGCCTTGGGCATTTTCCAGGGTGTCGGTCTGGATCAAGCGGGTAAACCCCCGAAATTCGCGCTCCTGACAGTCCCACACCCCGCCCTGGTAGCGCATGCCGGTGACGGTGCGCAAACCGCTGATTTCGTCGAGTGTGGTCACCTGGCACAACGTATGGACCGGGAACGGCAGGTGGCACACCGCCGGGCGGCCCTGGCCTTGCAGCTCGGCTTTTTCATCGAGCCAAGCTTGCGCGGAACTGCGGTAGTCGAACAGCACACGACTGCCGCTGTTGTCACAGACCTCGGCCAACAACCAAGGCCGTCGACCATTGAAGCGATAAGCCCAGGTGCGGGGTTGCACGTGCGTCTGGGTCAGCACCAGTTCGACACTGCCCTGCCCGCGCAGATCGGCCAACTGCAGCTTGCAGGTGTCATCCAGCACCACGCCATCGGGCGCCATCACGCACGGCCCTTCGACGAAGCGGTTACCTGACTGGTTGACGAACACCCGCACCCGGTCGGATTGCACATACAGGATATCCACCGTGCCGCTGCCGTCCGTATCGCCCAGCAGTACCCGACTCGCGGCGAAGCCCTCGATGGCGAAACCCGGCATCTCGACCGGTTCGGCAAAGCTGCCATGCCCTTTGGCAGGCCAGTAGCGCACTCCCCGTTCGGTGATCTCGAGCATCTGCTGCAAGCCACTGCCTGTCAGGTCGGCAAAGGCCACCATGCGGTCCTCGCCACCGACGATGGGCAACGCGCTGCCGTGGTTGACCTCTTGCGCGGCCCTCCAACCTGCTCCGCGTTGCTTGGCATACAGACGCACACTGCGCGGGCCGACCATGACCAGATCCTGGCAACCATCGCCCGAGAGGTCGACCAACTGCGCGGCGCCATGGGCCAATTCGCCCGGCATCGCGTCCATGCTGATGAAATGGTTCCACTGACCGTCGGGAGCCAGTGTGAAACTGCCGCGCATGCTTGGCAGATTGACCAACCACTGGGGCCGGCCACTGCTATCCAGATCGACCAACTGACCACTGCCGAGCTGCGCGCTAGGCGCCTGCGGGAGCATCTGCGGTCGATCCCAGGTCACCGCATCGATGACGTCATGCTGGCTACGCTGCGGCGCCCGGTACCACCACGCGTTGTTATCCAGGTACAGCAGTCCAGGTACCCCTTCGCCGTAGAGGTCGGCCAACTGCCAGCGCGGCGCATGGAACCCGTCGAGCTCGGGCAAGGCCTCCCATTGCGAGACGTCGCGCCCAGGCCGGGTCAGCTCGAACTCGATCGGGGGCAACAGCAGCGGCTCACCATCGACCTCATAAGCGACTTGCTGCGCCGATAGCAGCAGCGAGGTCACGCCACTTTGCTCGTAGCTCAGGTGCAAACGTGACACCAGTTGCGCGGTGGTGTCCGTCTGCCCTGCCATCATACCCGTGCGGTGCCACAGCAAAACATCGTGGCAGAGCCGACGCACACGCTGATCGAAGCCCCAGCGCCAATGCGAGAAACAGTCCTCTCGCATGGGCCACGGCGCTGTCGCCTGAAACGGCGGGCGTGTCTGCACATCGGTGCCACGCTCGCCATAGTCGAACAGCATCAGGGTCATGAAATCCTGGGCGCGGAAGGCACCTTGTGGAATCAGCAGCCAGTCACAGGGCGTCGCATTCATGGCATGGACAGCGCTCAGGTAGCAGCCGGTGGCCTGACCGTGAGCGGACAGCTCGGCTGGCTCGCAATTGGCGTCGTCCTCCTTGCGGTACTCGTACACCACGTGCTCGCCAGTCGCGCTGACAGTCTCTTCGGCGTACCAACAGGCCACATGCGCCGGCGCTTGCGGATCGGCCAGACGGGCCGTGGGCGACCAGCCGAACAGGGTGATGCTGCCGTCGGCGTGATACTGCAACCAGAACCCGGGCGAATCGGTCTGCGTCGTGGCACACCAGTGCTCCAGACGCTCGTCCCGGCCACCGCTGCGGCGCACCCAAGGGGTGACCCGGTGCTCGGCCGGGACGGTCGAGAATGGCAGGTTGGCCTTTATGCGAGGGCCACTGGCGTCGGGCAGGATCTCCTCACCATCGGCGCCCAGCAGACGGTCGCTTTGGTTGTACCGAGGTGCGCCGAGGCGGGTCATGCGGCTGATGCTGGCGGGATTGCATTGCCAGCCAGCACCGAATGCACCATTACCACCTTCGGAGCTATAGGCAAGTGTCAGCGAGGGGGACAAAGTGCGCCCTGCCGGCAATGGCAAAGGCAGCGTCCAGCCTGCAGCGCCGTCGGCGCCACCGATGGACAGCATTCCGCTGTCCGGCGCTACCGTCCCGCCGCCCTTGGGCAACGAAGGCGGGGAGAACAAGCGGTCACGGCTGCCACCGGCCGCGGTGTCAGTTGTATGGGTCATTATCTTGCTCCTTGCAGCCATCCCGCCGCAGCGGGACAGCCAGCATAGAAAGGGATTAGCGGGAGGGCGCGGACGCCCTCCCAGGCCTCAGCGAACGGTGAACTGCACGTCCAGAATGATGTTGCTCAGGCTCTCCAGCAGGGCCTTCTGGTCCTGGTTGGCGCTTCGGAAGTGCAGTGTCAGCGTGGTCTCGTCAACATCGGTCGGCGCCGGAATGCGCAACCCTTCGAACGGCAACAGCTGGATTCCCTGGCGCATGAACGGATAGCCATTGAGCTCGGTGAACATCCCGGTGTCCTTGACGGCATGGGAAATGGCGCTCTGGTCGCACCCGACCGGCAAGCCCCTGGCGGAGGTCGTGAGCCGCGCATGCACATTCTGGTACGGCCCCATCAACCCAGGCAGGGTGACAGCGATGCTGCGAACGCGCCGCGACGTGGATTGCTCGAAGCCGGCCGCAAGGTTGAGCGATTTGAGGCCAAACTGGATCGACAATGTGCCTTCACCACTCATGGACAGTTCGCACAGTGGCAGGCCGGTATCGACAGCCACGGTTTTCCCGGTAATGAGCGCCTGGACCGCCTCACCCAGGGTGACGTCCTGTGTACCCACCTTGAGATTGCCGTGCATCACCTTGGCCAACGAAACGGTGCGCGTGACCTCCAGCTCACGCATTTGCCACTGGGTCCAGGCGTGGTCCATCTGCCCCAAAGCCAGCATCAGACCCTCGCCACACAGCAGGCCGGCCCACGCTCCATTCCAGGTGCCGGTGCGCAGATAGGTGGTGGTGTCGCCCATTTCCCATTGCAGCGCGCTCTGCGCCATGAGGCAGCGAGTCACCGCAAGGTCGTAGTAGGTGTAGAAAATGCTCGCAAGGCGGGCGCGCAGCCAGCTGTACATCGCCTTGCCGGTGAACTTGCCATGGTGCAGGGCCAGTTGTGCCTCGGCATGGGCAGACTGCGTACGCTGATGCGCAAGCTGCATTTGCGCGGAAGTTTCACGCACGTCCAAGGCTTCGAGCTGCGCCTGGATCATCGCCATGTCTTTTTCCGCCATCTTGCACTGATGATTCCAATCGACGCGTCGGCGGCGATAGGATTCTTCCTGGCTGATCCGCGAAGCCGCTAAAGTTTGTATCTGGGCCAGGACGTTAGCGGTCTTGGCTGCCGCTTTCACTGGCGATTCAGGCTTACCGCCACCGTTGGCAAGACCAAAAATGGTCGGCATCAGGCTCGCTATGGCAGCGGAGGCCTCGAGCAAGTTGGCTCCAGACGATATGACGCCGGCGTTCATCTGCAATTCCAGTGCGTGCATTTCCCGGCTGCTGATGTTTGCTTCGTACAATCCGTGATAGTGGTCGCGCCGCAGCGTGGCAGATTCCAGCGACTTCTCCAGGGTCACGCGTTCGGCAGCGAGCTCGTTGAGCCTCTGCTCGAACAGCGCCACGTTGCTCTGCGCCAATTCCGCACCCTGGGTGGTCAGCAAGCTGGCCAACGCCTCAGCGTCCTGACGCTCGAGAATGCCCTGCATGGTGCTGCCGAACTGGATCAGTTGGCTGACCATGGTGCGAGCACCGTCGAGCAGGTGGGTGAAACGCAGTGCCGGTACGCCGTTGATCTCAGGCAGCGCACCCTCGCCTCCTGCCTGGGCAGCGACTGCCGCGGCCAGCAACGCTTTGGGATCGCCACGCTCGGCATACAAGGGCAGGTTCAAAGGCTGGCCATCCAGGCTCAGGTTGTTGCGCAGGTTATAAAGCCGCAGGCGCAGGGTTTCCCAATAGCCCAGCATCACCCGGTTGGCTTCTGGCAGGAAATCCACCTGCGCAGGCGCCTTGTTGGCGGCGCTCTGCACGCCACGCGTCAGGCACTCCAACTGGTCGAGCCGTCGGTTGCATGCTTCGGACGAGGCCAGTTGCCCCAGCAGTGGCTCTTTCCAACCGGTTGCCGGCGGAGTCCAGGGCGCGTCCCCCAACAGCTCCAGGGCGCGCTGATACCACATCTTGGCCTGCGCCAGGCTATCTCGTTCCAGTTTGCGATAAGCGGCATCGCCACGACCGATGTTGATATCCAACAGCCGCATGAATGCATTGAGCTTGTAGTGCATGGGGTCGTTCTGGGCCACGGCATCCGGGTCCAGCGAACGCAGCGGCTCATCGTTCCACGAACTGTCCTCTTCCAGGGGGCGTACGTTCCACAAGCGCGAAGCGTGCCCAGCCCCATCGCCATACCCCAAAGGGTTGAAGATATAACGGAGCCATTGTTCAGCGTGGTCGTAGCGCTCTTCCTGGAGGAACCGCTGCATCACCATCATCGGTGCGTAGTAGAACAGCTCCCAGAAATACAGCGCGTTCGCGCCGGTGAAGTCCATCGGCACCGCCGCCTCGCGTGGCATGACCTCCACGGCTTTGACATTGTTCGGGCTCAGCTTCTTGCTGTTTGGCAGGGCTATGGCGGAACTCTGCAGCACTTTCAGATCGGCGCTGTCGATGATGATCGAGTCCTTTTCAGCGTTATGCTTATACTTTTGATAGCGAATTTGCAGATAGTAGCGCTTGGTTTTCTCAAACGTTGCACCGGAAGCGAACGTCACATCCACCACCGTCTCCGCGTCGTCACTGAGCGCCCCTTTCCACAGCACTGTATGCTGGGTCTTGGAGTGAGCCAGTACGATCTCGACACTGCGATGCGTGCCGTGGGAATTCTGGATGTATGTCGGCAGCGTTAGCCGGGCTGTCACACCGATGCCCGGCTCAGGCAGATTCTGGGTGGTGTAGCTAAGGATCTGGTCCAGTCCGGAAACCGCTCGTTCGGTCAACTGACGAGCAAACAGCGTGTTCAACCGAGTGACCCAACCCCTGCGTTCTAGATACTGGGCGCCATACGCTGTGGCGCCGATGACAGCGGTGCGCAGATTATCCGGAGCCTTGTTAACATGAATCAAGTAGTCGCGATAATTACCGGTGCCAAATTGAAACCGGACTTTATGCGCGGCTCCGTCCGTATCTTTCCAATCCGCCATACTCCCGATGGGCGCGCGGATATTGAAGTGAATCGAGTAGCTACTCTCGAAAGGGTCGTAGTTTCGCGTCGCTTTACTGGTATAGAAGTGACTGCGGTCAGCGCTGTAGACGGTGCACGACACCTCCGAAGCCGGAACTATCCCCATCCTCCTTACATAAGAACTCGGCTGTAGTTTCCTGACGGAGCTGGGCACAGCGTTCAGCAACTGGAGCAGGCTATATGTTTTATTGACAACCGAAAACCTTCCTTGGAAATCAACGCTCGCAGACGCTAAACTATGAGACATGTTCACCTGAAACTTCATGCAGCGATAATGACCGGTATCATCAAGGACATCCTCGATGTCAGCGCTTTTTTTATGATGATGATCCCTGACGCTCGTTACGAAGTCAGAGCCGAACACCGCCTCTCGGAAATGCCACGCTTTCACGCAGAAGTACACAAACCGCGTGTTGCCTTCTGAGCGCGAGATGGCAGCACCATGTGGGCTATCGACCAGCATCTCGCACATCGAGTTATCGTTGGCCAATTCCGGATAACGCGTCACCAAAGCCGTTGCCCATTTGTTGGGAACACGGGGCCGTTGAGCATCAACGTCCAATGTGCAACCGAAGGTCAGTTCATAATTCTGGCAATGATCATCCAAGTGGATCTGTGGCTGCTGAGACAGCCTGGTGGAGAATACCGAGAAACCTGTGGGTGGAACCGACCCCGCCGCCGGCAACATACCCGGCTGGATTACCGGATCGCTGCCTTCGTCATAGATCGCGCACATGCCGATATGGCTCTGGGTGTCCAGCCATTTTCTGACCCGGGTGACCACAGGTAAAATTTTTATCGGCTTCGACTTTAGATCGTCATGGATTTCAAGACCCGGCAGCTCGACGTTAGCCGGTTGCGGCTCACCTTTACGGCTGTAGAGCGCCATCGTCAGGCAGTTACGTCCAGGCCTGGCGCAAAGCAGCAATCCAAGGTCTTGCTTTTCAATGGCTCCATGGATGTCGATAGGGTAATCTTGCGGGGTGCTCCAGTTGCCATCGTAGCGCCGCCACGACAATTTGAAAGACCAACGCGATACGGTGGTTGTCGGGACACCCTTATCATTACGGCTAATGACCTGGCTCTCGCATTCCACCCAGCCCAGATACAAGCGCTCGCGGAACACCACCGGCCGAATGAGACCTCCCACCACCTGGGGTGTGAGTTCGATCTTGGTCCAACTGCTCCATGCATTGGCCGGTAGCACGCCGTCCACGCTTCGCTTGCTTTCGTCGAGCGTGCGCCACCAATACTCACCCACTGTGCCGCGACCGCGTCCAACGAAATAGGATCGGCCACTATTCTCCTCACGACTGTCGTGATACCCACTGACGGTTTCAAGGTCCGCTACCTGCTCGAAGGCGCTGAGATAGCCTTGGAAGGCATCGCCAACCGTGTCGTGGTTGATTTGTGCTTGCCCCAGGGCCTGCAGCATGTCGTCCATGGCCTGGGTCTGGCCGAACCGCACGATGGGGTCGATGTAGTTCTCCGGGTAGTACATCAGCAGCTGCCCGGCAGACCAGGTGGCGTAGCGGGCATTCCATCGGGTCCAGTCACGGAAGAATTCGCGGCCCACGACCTCGCTGACCAATGCCGACTTGTCCTCCGGCTGGGTCAGACAGCGGTTAATGAACGCCTGCACCGCCGTCGTCGCCTCGGCTATACGCGAAGTGATGACCTGAGGCCCATTAGCGGTATCGAGCAGCAGGTACTGATCGAGCCGGTCACGGGTCACCCTTTGTCGAGCCGCGACGAATCCACTCAGCGCATGGCTCATGGGGGCGAGCACTTCGGATTGGACCTGCGCCATTCGCGAGGTGTTCAGGCCAGCCACGAAGGCGTTGGCAATGTTGGCCCACAACGCCCAGCTCTCGTCGCTGCTTGCCGGTGCGGCAAAATCCAGCTTGAGCAAGTCGCCTAGCGCGGCAGGCATTACATCGAGCGCACTGGCCAGCCCAGTCCACTGACGCAAGGCATCGATCTCGCTCCAGTGGGACAGCTTCTTTGGATCCTTCACTTGGTTGCGCTGGTGCGCGTGTTCCGCTGCCTGAGCGAGCGCTACCGGCGCCATGCCTGTGGCCTTGGCCAGACTCTCCAGGGTTACATCGCCCTCCTCGCTCAGTGCGGCGAGCAATCCGCCACCAGCACCGTCCGGATCGGGCAGATGTTTCAACCAGTCACTGAAGTCGGCCAAGGCCATGATCGTATGCAGCGACAGATCCAGCACGGTGGCGCGCGGGTCTTCGCCCTGGGTGGCCCCTAGAAGTCGCCAAGGCCGCTGCACCAGCATGTCCAGAGCGTCGGCGCCCAGGTCGCAGGCATGCACTATCAGCGCCCTTTGTGCCAGGCCGTAGGTGAAGGCAGTCACACCCGCAAGACCCACCGAAGCATCGTTTTCACGCAAGGTGGTACAGGCGCTCAACAGCGTGAGGCCACCCGGTTTACCTTGGTCGGCCCAGTGCAACAATGCCTGCGCTGCCGTCTCTGCGCCAAGATTGAACGTGGAGGCGATCACCGGCGTAAGTGCACGCGTGTACGCTTCGAGCTGGGTATCGGAGGGCGCATCAGGCAGTTGGACGCGATCGAGCGCAGCCTTCATGTCGCGCTGCAGGTTGAGGATTTGCGCACTGGCGGCGATGTCGGTTACCGGTCGTGTCATCAGGTGCAGGTCATGTACCGTCCAGTTGCGCTTGGCCAACCACTTCACGGTTGCCGAAAGCCTCTGGAACAATTGCAGCCAGCAATCCGCCGACTCCAGGAAAAGCTCTTTCGGCAAACCGAGCAGGGTCAGCAGTTGGCGCAATTCGGCAGGCCGCAGGCCGTGGAGACGTGCCCACAGGCTCAGGGTATAAAGCCTGGAAACCTGGGTTCTTATCCTTCGGACCGTGACTTTTTCCCCCTCGGCGGCAGCCAGACACAAGCCGAGCTCGTACAACCCCTCCTCATCGACCTGACAAGCTCGACGCAAAGTGGCCAGCACGCTGCCATTCTCCTCAGTGGCAAATTCAGGGTTCAGATACACCAGCGTTTCGTCGAACAGGAAGCTTTCAGGCACCAACGGTGGATTGTTGAAAAGTCGATCGAATTGGCTGATCTCGCCCTCGCGGGCCGTCGTCGATATGTCTCCACGCGCCAGCAGCAGTGCGTCTTCATAAGAGATACCGTATTCACGTACCGATTGGGCCGACTGGAACAGGACCGCCAGCGTATTTTGGGTAATTTGCTTGGGATCGACACTGTCTATGATGTCTTCGAGCACACGCCGGGGAAGCTGAGTGGCCTTGTGGAGGCTAATAAGTTTATGCAACCTGAGCAGATACAGGGCTGGGCTCAGGCGTTCAAGATGGAAGCGGTGCCTGTAAGTAAACCAGCCTGACGCACCACGCCGGGTTTCAACGATGAAAGGTTCAGTCAGGCGATCGTACGCATAGTTAAAAGTACTCCTGTATTCCTTACCCTTGATTAACGCTTCTTCGCCATTCTCCCTCGTTGAAAACTCTGCCCGACTGGCTTTATCACCATTGAACTCACTAATCCGAAACCAGTGAGAACCGCCAGACACTTCTTTGAATTTGACAGCAACTTCCCAACCATCATCACCCGTCGGATAAATCCGCAAATATTCAAAGTGTCCTTGATCTTTAACTGCCTCGACAGTCAGCTTAAACATATCGCCGCCAATCCGTGCGGTCAATGTATTGCCCACATATTCCGAGTAGTCCAGCGACCCCATGAAGTCCTGCAACTCGGCATCCGACAACCCCGACCAGACGCGAAGCTGGTACGGATCCATCATCGTCGCGGGGCTCGTCCCGGGAAAGTACTCGGCATATTTCTCTTCGGCGTTGTTCTCGTCGATGGGGTCGATGAGAAACCGGTGCAACGCGGGCGGAATATCGTAGTGGATGCTCGCCAGGGAGGCCTTGGGAATTTGCTGCATGACCAGAGGTGCTTCCCTCAGATGTTGCAGATCAGGGCTCTTGTGAGTCAACACCGCGCGCAGCCTGCCGTAATGGTGATGATAGGGCAGGCAACGGCTACCCAAGTCTTCGGCAAGTCCGCGTAGCACAGCATTTTCATTGCCATCTTCGACAAGACTTATGGCCTTTTCCAACAAGATGTCGTTGGACAGGCTAAGCGCGCTCACCGGCGTGTCCAGGTTGGTCTGGCTGAGCACTAGCGTCTTCAGGTCCGGGCGGCGCGTATCTATGTGCCAAGCGCTCTCCTTGGGATAAAGGGACTGCGCATGGTGATACAACTGCACCAGATAGGCGGCAGGCGAGAATTTCGAAGCGACATCGCTCGGGCTGGCATAGCGGATCGCGCGGTTACCGAATAGATCCAGGTAATTGGAAGTGTGAGGATCGGGGGTCTGCTGAATCACTGTAGGCAACAGTGGCGAAGCATGGGTCAGCACTTTCTTTTCCATGATCAACGCATTGTCACGGGCATCGCTCGCGTCGGCGTGTAGCACCTCGACTTGAACATCATCGATAGGCGCATCCGCTTCCAAAGCGGACTGAAGTTCGGCAGTCGACAGTTCCGCCATCGCGGCCAATGATTCGAATCCCGCTTTTTTTACTTTAGAGATATTTTCTTGGGAGTAGGTATCGGACATAGTCTTCTTTTCTCGGTAAGTTATCGACAGCGATATTCAGCGTGAAGCACCGAACACCCGAACAAATACTACCGATGCAAGTTTTCAGTCGAACCTGGCATATCTACCAGATAGGAAAAGATACCCCCAGAAACAATCCGTAAGTTTATTTACCGCAAAGTCCGCACTTTTGCCGCGGCGCAACGCCATCCGTGGGCCGGAAGGGAGGTCAGCCGGGAATGGCGCAGGGAACTCCGCAACGATTCCAGCTCT
The DNA here is from genome assembly GCF_004357765.1 of Pseudomonas putida. Lineage (GTDB taxonomy): Bacteria > Pseudomonadota > Gammaproteobacteria > Pseudomonadales > Pseudomonadaceae > Aquipseudomonas > Aquipseudomonas putida_U. The sequence continues at coordinate 42,004 of NZ_SMTE01000005.1, forward strand.
CTCATGTAATGAGCGGTAACCAATCTGGCCTCACATTCCTGGAGAATCCAACATGCGCCACCTATTGCTCGCCCCCGCACTGCTGCTCCTGCTTTCGGCCGGTGCCGCACTGGCCCGCGTCGATGCAGGCGATGTCGCCACTTCGGCCGGTGTTTCGGCTTCGCTGTATTCGACCTTCAAGGACGACAAGCGCATCATCCCCGCCCGTGACGAACTGTCGGCTTTCGTCGCCAGCGGTGGGGCGATTCGTGGCGCGTATGTCGAATCCGCACTGGAACAAGTGCGCAAGGACAACCCAGGCCTGCAGGCCAGTGACGAAGAACTGGCCCAAGCGATACTTTCGCAGGACGAGCCAGTAGCGGGCCGTTAAGGGTATTGTCGCTGTTCTTTTGCGCTAACGAGGTCGAGCGCCGCTGAAGCGGCGCTCGACTGCGTGGCCTGGAGCCTCCAAGCGAACCAGCACAAGGACTCAAATCCTTTTCGGACTTTTCCTTCAGGTTTTTCGGACGCGACGTACTTGTCGCCCATCGTTGCAAAAAACATCATCGCCTCTGGATGACGCGAGGCCGCAGGGATACAGCGGCCCGGCGCCAGCTCGCAATCCAGAGGAGGCCCGCATGCACCCCCACAACCGCTCGATAGCCGAATTGCGCAGCAATCTACGCGAATTGCTTGCACACGACGTCAGCAATCCCGATGAAGACCCTCACTGGTCAGGCGTGATGTTCTTTTGCGTCACCGACGAACGTACCCGCCAACTGATCGAGCGCATCGAGTTACTGGCCAGTGAAGTATTCTTCGATGCTTGCGGCCGCGCCATCCCCCAACGCTTGCGCAGCATTGCAGTCGACGGCGTGCTGATAAAGGAAAAGCGCAAGGTGGCCGATGACCAGACAGTGATCCGCATCACCCTGGCCGATCAAGGCTACATCACCGTCAGCACCACACGCTTCTGAATACAGCCTTGGCCTGCGAGGCAATGTTCAGCGCCCGAGCAACCGCGCCCGATAACTACCAGGGCTGTGCCCGGTCCACTTCTTGAACGCCCGGTGAAATGCGCTGGGTTCCTGAAAACCGGTCTGCTCAGCGATCTCGGCAATACTCAACACACCCTCACGCAAGTGCTCGAAGGCCATCGCGCGGCGTACTTCGTCCTTGATCTGCTGGTACGAGCGCCCCTCTCGCTCCAGCTGACGGCGGAAAGTGCTGGCACTGAGGCCCTGTTGCTCGGCCAGGGTGGCCAGCGTTGGCCATTGGCCGTAGCGCCGTGCACGTAAGTGGCGATATACCTCGGCGACCCGGTCGTTCTGGTTGCGAAAGCGGATCACCAGGCCTTGGGGCGCTGTGCGCAGAAAGCTCTTCAGGCCCGCCAGGTCCTGCACCACCGGCAGTCTCAGGTAATCGCTGCTGAACTCGACCTCGGTGCGTCCGCTGCCCAGACGCAGGTCCGGCCCCCACAACAGCAAGTCGTCCTCCTGGGCCGGGCGCGCCAAGGCGAACTCGGTGCGATCGATGGCGATGCGTCGACCGGCCAGCCAACAGAGCAGACTGACGACCAACGCTAAATAAGTTTCCTCCGCGTACACCCGGGTCAAAGGGTCGGAGATGTGCGACTGCACACTGATCACCACACGCCCGCCACGCACCGTCACGCCCGCCTCAAAGTCACGCAGGAACAGCGCGAAGGAACCGATGCACTGGCGCACGGCCTTTTCCAGGTTCGGCTCGAGGATCAGACCACGACAGATCAGAGCGAAGCTGCCCAGTGGCATGCCGTGGCTGTCGAGATTGAAGAATTCATCGTCGAGCAAATGGATCATGTCCAGCCACAACCGGGCGAATGCCTGGGCCGGCACCCGGGCCAGGGGGTCGGCCATGACGTTCGGGTCGATACCGACCGCGCGCAGACGCGCATCGCGAACTTCAGGACGGTCGCGCAGCGCGTGGAACATGGCATTGAGGAAGTACACGGCGACCGAATCGCTTTCGCGCATGACAGGCTTCGCTGTTGGGATCGAGTGGTAAAAAGTGCCACGGTGGCTGAGCAGTTACGACATAGGCGCCAACTTGGGCTTTGCCTAGACTCAGACCACACTTCGGGACATCCGCCATTCTCGCAGAGCCTGGGTCGGTCCCGCCACGCCTTCGCATTCGGAGCTCCTATGAACAACTCGGAAATCTACGTCGTCAGTGCCGTGCGCACTGCCATTGGCAGCTTTGGCGGCGCACTCAAGGACCTGCCTCTGGCGGATCTGGCCACCCTCGCGGCCCGTGCCGCCATCGAGCGCTCCGGCGTGGAAGCCGCGCAAGTCGGCCATGTGGTAATGGGCAACGTGATGCCGACCGAACCCCGCGATGCCTACCTGAGCCGGGTGGCAGCCATGAACGCCGGCATCCCGAAAGAAACCCCCGCATTCAATGTCAATCGCCTGTGCGGTTCGGGCCTGCAATCGATCGTCTCGGCAGCGCAGTGCCTGCTGCTGGGCGATGCCGAAGTGGCGCTGGCCCTCGGTGCCGAATCCATGAGCCGCGGTCCGTACCTGCTGCCCCAGGCACGTTGGGGTGCACGCATGGGCGACCTCAAGGGTATCGACTACACCGTCGGCATCCTGCAGGACCCCTTCGAGCATTTCCATATGGGGATCACCGCGGAAAACGTCGCGGCCAAGCATGGCATCACTCGCCAGATGCAGGACGAACTGGCGCTCACCAGCCAGCGCCGCGCCGCCCAGGCCATCGCCGAAGGACGCTTCGCCAGCCAGATCGTGCCGATCGAACTGAAAAACCGTAAGGGGACCATTGAGTTCAGCGTCGACGAGCATGTCCGTGGCGATGTCACCGCCGAGCAACTGGCCGGCATGAAGAGCGTGTTCAAGCAAGACGGCACCGTGACCGCCGGCAATGCCAGCGGCATCAACGATGGCGCCGCCGGTCTGACGCTGGCCAGCGCTGAGGCGGTACGCCGCCTCGGCCTCAAGCCACTGGCCCGCCTGGTGGCCTACGCCCATGCTGGCGTCGAGCCGGAACTGATGGGCCTGGGGCCGATTCCGGCGACCCGTGCCGTGCTGAAAAAGGCCGGTCTCAGTGTAGCCGACCTGGATGTCATCGAGTCCAACGAAGCCTTCGCCGCCCAGGCCTGTGCCGTGGCTCGCGAGCTGGATTTCAATCCGGAGAAGGTCAATCCGAACGGCTCTGGCATCTCCCTCGGCCACCCGGTCGGCGCCTCCGGCACGATCATCGCCACCAAGGCCATCCACGAACTGCAGCGTATCCAGGGCCGCTACGCCCTGGCCACCATGTGCATCGGCGGCGGCCAGGGCATCGCCGTGGTCTTCGAGCGCGTTTGAGAGAGACGACGACATGAGCATTGAACAGATCGCAGTGATTGGCGCAGGCACCATGGGCAACGGCATTGCTCAGGTGTGTGCGGTGGCGGGCTATCAGGTACTGCTGGTGGACGTGTCCGACGCAGCGCTGGAACGTGGCGTCGCCACCTTGAGCAAGAACCTCGAGCGTCAGGTCAACAAGGGCACGCTGGGTGCCGATCTCGCCGAGGTGGCCAAGACCCGTATCCGCACCAGCACCGACTATTCCCAGCTGGCCGGTGCGCAGCTGGTGATCGAGGCAGCGACGGAAAACCTGCAGCTCAAGCAGCGAATCCTGGCGCAGGTGGCGGCCAACGTCGAGGCCACGTGCCTGATCGCCACCAACACGTCCTCGCTATCGGTGACCCAGCTGGCGGCGAGCATCGAGCACCCCGAACGCTTCATCGGTGTGCACTTCTTCAATCCGGTGCCGATGATGGCGCTGGTCGAGATCATCCGCGGCCTGCAGACCAGCGACCAGACTTACGCCCAGGCCTTGCTGGTGACCGAGAAGCTCGGCAAGTCTCCGATCACTGCGGGCAACCGCCCTGGCTTCGTGGTCAACCGCATCCTGGTGCCGATGATCAACGAAGCGATCTTCGTGCGCCAGGAAGGCCTGGCCAGCGCCGAAGACATCGACACCGGCATGCGCCTGGGCTGCAACCAGCCGATCGGCCCGCTGGCCCTGGCCGACCTGATCGGCCTGGATACCTTGCTGGCAATCATGGAGGCCTTCCATGAGGGCTACAACGACAGCAAGTACCGTCCTGCGCCGCTGCTCAAGGAAATGGTCGCGGCCGGCTGGCTCGGCCGCAAGAGCGGCCGCGGTTTCTTCACCTACTGAGGTCAGAGCGCCATGCCCGCCGCCAATACCGCTCCGCGCTGTGCCAACTTCGAAGAGCGACGCGACCGGGCCCTGGCGCTGTTCGCCGAGAAGGGTTTCGGCCAGGTCAGCATGCGCGAACTGGCAGCGCATGTCGGCTTGACGGCCGGGTCGCTCTACCACCATTTTCCGAGCAAGCAGGAGCTATTGTTCGACCTGATCGAGGAGCTCTACGAAGAGCTCCAGGCCAGCCTGGAGCTTGGGCGCAGGGCCATGGCGCGCGGAGGTTCGGCGTTGTCATGCCTGATTGCCGCGCACTGGCAACTGCATGCCGAGCGGCCGCTGCAATTTCGCCTGGCCGAGCGCGACTTCTGCTGCTTGAGTCAGGCGCAGCAAGCGTGCCTGACGCTGCAGCGCAAGCACTACGAAGCTGGATTGCTATGTCTGCTGGCGCCACGGGCGACGCTGGACGCAGCGGCGCTGGAGACTACCGCGCAAGTACTGGCGACATTGTTGAACCAATTGCCAGGGATGTTGCACGCCTTGCCGCAAAAGCAGGCGCTGGACTTGATGGAGAGCCTGCTGACGGTGAGCATCGAGCGCACCCTGCCGAGCCGTGCCGGTCAGACTCAGCGCAGCAACGCCTGAATCTGCTCGTGCAAGGTATCGAGATCGAACGGCTTGGCCAGGATCGGCGCCTTGCGGGTGATCGGGCTGCCGGACTCGAGCACTTCCGCCGGATAGCCGCTGATGAAAATGACCTTGAGGTCCGGGCGCAGCTTTACCGCAGGCTCAGCGATCTCAACGCCCGAAATGCCCCCCGGAAGTCGAAAGTCCGTGACCATCAGGTCCAGGTGAGGTTTGCTTGCCAGGATCGCAAACGCCTGTTCGCCGTCCTCGGCCACCAACACGTGGTAGCCCACCCCTGCCAGGTAGTCCCGCAGGATCATGCGAATGGCCGGTTCGTCCTCGACAACCAACACTACATCTTGTGCATCTTCACTCATGATAACGCCTTGAAAAACTCGAAGTTGGCCATCTGACCCCAGGTTCAGGCAGAGGTTGCCCGCGCCTGGGCGTTTTGTTCGGTGCTGTTCGCCAACGGCAACTGAATGCTGAACGTGGCGCCCTCGCCTTCGGTACTGTCGACCTGAATGCACCCGCCATGGGCGTGGACGATCTGTTCGGAGATGTACAGTCCAAGACCCAGACCGCCACTGGCCTGATGAGCCGCGACCCGCTCGAACTGCTGGAAGATCCGTTGCTGGTTGGCCGCACTGACGCCGATGCCTTGGTCCTGCACCTGCACCCAAGCCATGGCGTCGCGCTCGAACACCCGAACCTGGATCGGCTTGCGCTCACCATAGCGCAAGGCATTGGACAGCAGATTGGCCAGCACCTGCTCGATACGGAACTCGTCCCACTCCCCCACCACCGGTTCACAGGACTGCAATTCTATCTGGGTTTCCAACGCCGCGGCCTGGGCCGAGAAGCTCTCCACCAGGCCACGCGCCAGTTGGCTCAGGTCGAAAGCCTTGGGCCGCAATGACAATTTGCCGGTGCGGATCCTCGAGACATCGAGCATGTCCTCGATCAGCCGGATCAGGCTGTTGATCTGGCGCTCGTCCCGTTCGACCATGGCCTGCAGCTTGTCTTGACTGAAAGCGTCGATGTTGCCGCGCGCCAGGTGCATCTTGCGTAACTGGGTTTCCAGAATCAGTCCATTCAATGGCGTGCGCACTTCGTGGGAGACGATCGACATGAAATCGTCGCGCATGCGCACCGCGTGCTCCAATTCGCCACGCGCCACCTGCAACTGGGCAAGCAGCTGTTCCTGCTCCTGGCGGCTCTGCTCCAACGCCTGCAACTGGCGATCCAGGGCTTTGCGTTGGCGATAGAGTTCGACGAACACGGTGACCTTGCTCTTGACCGCCAAGGTCTCCAGCGGCTTGTGCAGGAAGTCCACCGCGCCGCTTTCGTAGCCCTTGAAGGCGTAATTCATTTCACGCCCGGCGGCGGTGACGAAGACGATGGGAATGTGCCGGGTCTTTTCCGTACCGCGCATCAGCTCGGCCAGCTCGAAGCCGTTCATGCCTGGCATCTGCACATCGAGAATAGCCAGGGCGAACTCGTGCTCGAGTAGCAGCGACAGGGCCTGCTCAGCCGACTGTGCCTGGTGCACCTCGCGGTCCTCGCCGTGGATCAGGGCGGCGAGAGCCAGCAGGTTTTCCGGCAGATCGTCGACGATCAGCAGTTTGGCGAGGATGGTGCTTGGCATGCGCTGGGTTCCAAGGTCGAGAGCAAACGCTCGATACCACTCAGGGTCAGGATCAGGTCCGGCTGGTGCAGGGCCAGTGCGGCCTCCGGCATCAGCGAGACCTGTGCGTCGTCGGGGTCCTGGACCACTGTCCGGCCCCCTTGGCTGTGGATGTAGGCAAGGCCTTCGGCGCCGTCCTCGTTGGCACCGGTAAGCAATACGCCGAGCAGGTCGCTGCCATAGGCGTCGGCCGCCGAGGTGAAGAGAAAGTCGATGGCCGGTCGGGAGAAATGCACAGGGTCCTCCTGGCTTAACGAGAAGGTCAGGTCGTGCTCCACCGAGACGTGATAACCGGGGCCTGCCACATAGATCAGGCCGGGCTCGATCGGCTCCTTGTCGCGCGCCTCGCGCACCGGCCGGCGCAGGCGTCGTTGCAGCACCTCGGCAAGCTGGCTATGGCGGTCACCCGGCAGGTGCAGCACGCACAGCACCGGCGGGGCGAAGCCCATCGGCAACCCGCCAAGTACCTTGAACAGCGCTGCGACGCCGCCCGCCGAGGCACCGATGACCACCGCTCGTACAGTGTTCATGATTTGCGGAAGATCCGTTCGGGTTTGACCCAAGGCTCGAAGCGGTCATGGTAGGACGAGAAGTCCACCGATTCCTTACTGCCCAGGACAAGAAAGCCGCGGTGGCACAACGATTCGTGGAACAGGCCCAAGGCGCGGTCCTGCAGTGCCTTGTTGAAGTAAATAAGCACGTTGCGACAGGACACCAGCTGAGTTTCCGAGAACACACTGTCGGTGGCCAGGCTGTGATCGGCGAAGGTCACGTTGTCACGCAGGCTGCTGTCCATGATGGCGCTACCATAGGCGGCGGTGTAGTACTCGGCGAAATCGCGCCGGCCGCCAGCCAGGCGATAGTTCTCGGCATACTGCTGCATGTTTTGCATCGAGTAGATGCCCTGCTTGGCCTTTTCCAGCGAGCTTGGGTTGATGTCGGTGGCGTAGAGGATGGTGCGCTCGAGCAGACCCTCTTCGCGCAGCAGAATCGCCATCGAATAGACCTCCTCCCCCGTGCTGCAGCCGGCGATCCACACCTTGATCGATGGCCAGGTGCGCAGCAGCGGCACCACCTCGTTGCGCAGCGCCAGGAAGTGGCTGGGGTCACGGAACATCTCGCTGACCGGGATCGTCAGGTACTGCAACAATTGCATGAACATACTCGGATCGTGCAGCACCCGCTCCTGCAGCGCCGATACCGTGCGGCAGTCGAACTGACGCAAGGCATGGGCGATCCGGCGCTTGATCGAAGCGCCGGAATAATTGCGAAAGTCGTAGCTGTACTTGAGGTATATGGCCTCGATCAGCAAGCGAATCTCGATATCGGTGTTGCGTTCGCTAGTCAAATTCGCTCCAGTTGCGGAAGCCATACGCGGATCAACGAGAACAGGCGGTCCAGGTCGATCGGCTTGGCCAGGTAATCATTGGCACCGGCTTGCAGGCAACGATGCTGGTCGTCTTTCATCGCCTTGGCGGTCACGGCGATGATCGGCAGCTTGCGCCAGCGCGGCTGCTGACGGATCAAGCGGGTAGCCTCGAAGCCGTCCATCTCCGGCATCATCACGTCCATCAGCACCAGGTCGATGTCCTCGTGCTGCTCGAGACGCTCGATCGCCTCGCGGCCATTACGACCGATCTCGACGATCGCTCCTTTGTGCTCCAAGGCGCTGGTGAGGGCGAAAATGTTGCGCACGTCATCGTCGACCAGCAAGATGCGCCGCCCCTCGAACACCTTGTCGCGGCTGCGTGCAGTCTTGAGCATGCGCTGGCGTTCATGGGACAGCTGCGATTCGACTTTGTGCAGGAACAACGTTACCTCATCGAGCAGACGTTCCGGCGAGCGTGCGCCCTTGATGATGATCGAGCGCGAATACTTGAGCAGGTCGGCTTCTTCCTCCCGGGTGAGATTGCGTCCGGTGTACACGATCACCGGCGGGAAGGCGCGGATATCTTCGGCGGTCATGCGCTTGAGCAACTCGTTGCCCAGCATGTCGGGCAACTTGAGGTCGATGATCATGCAGTCGTAGATGTTCTCGCGCAACAGCGCCAACGCATCCTGCGCCATCGCCACCGCAGTGATCTCGATGTCGTCGTCGCCGATCAGGCGGGCGATGCTCTCGCGCTGCAGGTCGTCGTCTTCCACCAGCAGGATATGCTTGAGCTTCTGGGTCAGCTTGGCCTCCAGGCGCGCGAACACTTCCTTGAGCTCCTCGCGGCTGGTGGGTTTCACCGCGTAGCCGACAGCCCCCATGTGCATGGCCGCCTCGACCCGATCTTCCACGGAGATGATATGCACCGGGATGTGTCGGGTGCCGGCGAGCTCCTTGAGGCGCTGCAGCACGGTAAGGCCGGAATGATCAGGCAGGCGCATGTCGAGCAGGATCGCATCAGGGACGAACTGCGCGGCAAGTTCGAAACCTTCATCGGCGCCCTGGGCCACCAGGCAGCTGTAGCCTAGCTCGTGTGCCAGATCGTAGAGGATGCGGGCGAAGTTCGGTTCATCTTCGATCACCAGGATACAGCGATTGGCGAACGGCGCCCGCTCGCGGTCATCGGCGAACGGCGGAGCCAGGCGCATCGGCACCGCCGGTGCGGCTTGAGGAGGCGGAGGAAGGCTGTCGACGGCCGGACGCAGGCTGAGCGCTTCGACCTCCTCGTCCTGGACCTCATAGCGCTCGGGCACCACCAGGCTGAACACGCTGCCTTGGCCCAGAGCACTCTGCACACTGATCTGGCCACCCAGCAAATGGGCGAGATCGCGGGAAATCGACAGGCCCAGGCCCGTGCCGCCATAACGGCGGTTGCTGGTGCCATCGACCTGGTGGAAGGCACCGAAGATGGCCTGTTGCTGGTCGGGAGCGATGCCGATGCCGCTGTCGCGCACGGCGAACACGATACCGTTGGCAGGCTCATGGCTGATGCTCAGGCTAACCTGCCCGCGCTCGGTGAACTTGATGGCATTGGACAGCAGGTTCTTGAGAATCTGCTCCAGGCGCTGGCGATCGGTGAACAAAGTGGCCGGCACCTGGCGATCGACCGTGACCTCGAACGCCAGCCCCTTGTGCTCGGCCAACGGCAGGAACATGCCCCGCAGCCCTTCCACCAGACGCTCGAGCTGAGTGGTCTCGGGGCGCATCTCGAGCTTGCCGGCCTCGACCTTGGCGATGTCGAGGATATCGTTGATCAGGTTGAGCAGGTCATTACCGGCCGAGTAGATGGATTCGGCGAACTTGACCTGTTCGGCGCTGAGGTTGCCCTCGCCGTTCTCGGCCAACAACTTGGCCAGGATCAACGAGCTGTTGAGCGGCGTACGCAGCTCATGGGACATGTTGGCAAGGAACTCCGACTTGTACTTGCTCGAACGCTGCAGTTCGTCGGCGCGAGCCTGCAGTTCCTGCTGGGCCTGGCTCAACTCGCCATTCTTGCGGTCGAGTGCCTCGGTACGCTCGGCCAGTTGCTCGTTGGTCTGCTCCAGCTCCGCCTGCTGAGTCTCCAGATGGGCTTGGGACTCCTTGAGCACACGGGACTGCTCTTCGAGCTCCTCGTTGGCGGTCTTGAGCTCTTCCTGCTGAACCTGCAGTTCTTCGTTGAGCTGCTGGGTTTCGGCCAGCACTTCCTGCAGCCGCTGGCGATAACGGGCGCTCTCGATGGAGGTACCGAGGTTGTCGGCGACGTGCTCGAGCAACTCGCCGTCGCGAGCCTGCAACGGGCGCAGGAAGCCCAGTTCGAGCACGCCATTGACCTGGCCATCGTGGGCCGCCGGTGCCACCAGGGCGCTGCGCGGCAAGCCACTGCCAAGGCCGGAGCTCAGCGGATAGAAATCGTCGGGGACACCGTCAAGTTCGATCAGCCTGCCTTGGCGTACCGATTGGGCAAGCAAACCTTCATGCTCACCCAGTACCTGCTCACGCGCCTGTTCCTGGGCATCCAGACCATAACTGGCGACGCGTCGCAGACAACCATGCTCATCACGCACGTAGAAAGCCCCGACCACGCTGCCCAGGTAGCCGGCAAAGAAGCGCAGGATGTTGTCGCCGAGCATCGGCAGGGTCAACTGTCCCAGAACCTGCTCAGCCAGTTGGGTCTGGCCGTTACGCAGCCAGGCTTGGTGCTCCAGGCCCGCCGCCGAACGTTGCTGGGCCTGCAGGTTTTCCACATAGCTGGTCGACAGCGCCAGCAGATCGCGCCGACCGAGGTAAGCCAACAGCACCGAAAGACCGACGATCAGCAGGACGAAGGCGGAGATGACGAACGTGGTCACGGCGCTGACTTTTTCGTTGCGAGCCATGCGCAGTTGCTGTTCGGTGGCGACGAAGTTTTCGAACTCGCTCCGGATCTGGTCGGTGATGCGCTTCCCGCGTCCATTGGTAAGGGCCGTCTGGTAATCGCCTTGGGCACGACGCGACGCAATCATTTCAGCGCCGAAATCATTCCAGGCTTGCTGCAGACCAATCAGCCGGTCGATACGGTCGACCTGCTGGGGGTTGTCCTCGACCAGGCCGCGCAGGCTGCGCAAGCTGCTGGAGATGCGTGGCTTGGCGACCTCGTAGGGGTCGAGAAAGCGCTCGTCACCGGTGATCAGGAAGCCGCGCATGCCGGTTTCCATGTCGATCGACAGTTTCAGCGTTTCATTGGCGTTGCCGATCACCCGGTCGGTATGCTCGACCCACTGCATGGCCGACAGCAGGTAGTAGATGACCGCGACGAACGCCACGGCTCCCAGCAAGCCCACCCCCAGGGGCAGACCTATATTGCGGCTCAACAGCTTGCGGAAGCTTTGTTGGTCCATCGTGGCTGCTTGAATCATGTAGTAACGCCCGAGCGAAAGAATTCCATTGATCGATATGGCCAGAAGTGCCTGTTGTGATGCCAGTTGCCCTCACCGGCATTAGGCGAGTCTAACCAGCTTTGCCACATTCGGCAGGGCATTTAGCCAGTATTTGAATCGCCCATGTCGCAATCGTTCCATCGACTTGCATCGGTCTGTATCCTTTACGGAACTTCTGGTGCTTCCCGACGCACAGAACAAAGACATTCATCATCTGTACAGGATCAAACCATGCACCTTCTGGTTGTCGAGGACGACGGTATCGTACGCATGCTCATGGTCGAAGTGCTCACCGAGCTCGGATACCTCGTCATCGAGGCGGAGACTGCTTCTGCCGCTTTGAAAGTCCTGGAAAACCCCGACCAGCAACTGGCACTGCTGATGACCGATGTCGGTCTGCCAGACATGCGTGGCGAGGAACTCGCAACCACGGCCCGCAAACTGCGCCCTCAGTTGCCGGTGCTGTTTGCCAGCGGCTACGCGGAAAACGTCAACGTGCCCCAGGGCATGCACTTGATCGGCAAACCGTTCAGCATTGATCAACTGCGAGACAAGGTATCGGCGATCATCGGCCAGCCCTGAGCCGGTCGCCCCTCACAGTTGACGGCGTAGCAGATAAGTATCCATGATCCACCCCTTGCGTAGACGTTCGCGTTCACGCACTTCAAGTATCTGAGCCTTCACTGCCAGCAACGGCCCGGCTATCAGCACTTCGTCCTCGGTACCCAGGTAAGCCCCCCAATAGATCATCAGCTGCGGATCGTCCAGCGCGGCCCAGGCGCACTGCCCATCGAGCATCACCACCGCATTGTCGATCGCCCCCAGCTCGGCGAGCCGCCGCCCCGGCAACAGGGTCAGCGGCTCGCCGATGCGGTTGAGCGGAATCTGGTGCCGGGCAGCCAGCGCCTGGACACTGCTGATTCCGGGTATGACTTCCACACGCAGACTGATCCCACGCTCGCGCACCAGGTCGAGTATGCGCAAGGTGCTGTCGTACAACCCCGGCTCGCCCCACAGCAGAAAGGCGCCGATGTCCCCCGGCGTGAGCTCATCGAGAAACAGCCGAGCGTACAATGCCGCACGTCGATGGTGCCACTGCCGCACCGCCGCCACGTAATCGACGCGCCCAACCTCACGGGTAGGGTCGGCCAGATGAACCAGGCGGTAGCCGCCTTCGGGACGATAGCGCGCGAGAATCTGGGTGCGCAGCGTTGAAAGCGCAGCCTTGCCTTCGCCCTTGTCGAGGACGAAAAACACCGTGGCACGCCGCATCGCATCCACCGCTTCGAACGTCACCTGACGCGGATCGCCAGGGCCGATGCCAATCAGCAACAGATCTTTCATGTCAAGAATTCGCCCTGCTACGCCTTGCGGCCATTGTCCGCTGCGGGCATCGAATTGGCAAAGTGCCTCAGAACAGCGAGACGTTGTAGCTGACGATGACCCGGGTTTCATCCATGTCGCGCGCCCACTGCTCATAGTTGCTGCGGTAGGTCGAATTACGCAGACGCACGCTGACATTCTTGAACGTGCCACTTTGCACCTGGTACCTGAGCTCGGTATCGCGCTCCCACTCCTTCCCTTGCTCGACGCTGCCCGGCACCTTGATATGGTCTCCGTTGATGTAGCGCGTGAAGAACGTCAGGCCGGGTACGCCGAGCGCCTTGAAATCGTAGTCGTAGCGCAATTGCCAGGATCGCTCCTGAGCCGCGGCGAAGTCGTTGACCTGGGCGTAGTTGACCAGATACGGGTTGCTCCCATCGAGATAGGGCATGGCGCTCTGGCCGTACATGCGCTGCCAGCCGGCACTGAGCTTGTGACCGCCCAGGCCGTAGGCAAGCATGCCGCTGAAGGCGCGGTGCTCGATCTGGCCGGCGCGGGCGTTGCCGATATCATCGCTCTTGATCAGGCGCAGGTCGGCCGAGAGCTGGCCAACAGCCAGCGGTTGCGCGGCAACCAGGCCGAGAAAGTGCTGACGATAGATATCTTCGAGCCTGGCGACCTGGTACTGGGCGCTGATCCGGTCATTGAAGCGGTAGTCGATTCCGGCAAGATCGAAGTGATCCGCCTCGATTGCGCAGGCGTAGCGTTTGTTCTTGCAGTGCACGCGGATGTCCTGGCGGTCAGTGGAGTCGCGCGCGGTGTAGGCGTTCAGCCGGGCCAGGGTGAACCTCAGGTCGTGCACCTGCTCGGAGGTCAGCCAGGCGCCATGGAACAACGTCGGCAGCAAACGTCCGTCGTTGTATTTCAACAGTGCCACGTCCGGCATCATCGAGCCGACCTTCAGTACAGTGTCGGAGACCTTGAGCTTGGCCGCCAGCCCCAACTTCGCATAGCGGTCGGCCGAGCCACGCGGATCGTGCCCTGACGACGGCAGCAAGCCGCTGTTACTGTCACCCGGGCTGGAGTCGAGCTTGAAACCGATCATACCCAGCGCGTCCACGCCAAATCGAACGGGGCCGTCGGTATAACCGGACTGTACGTTGAGAATGAAACCCTGCGCGGCCTCTTCGCGCTTGGATGCCCCTTGACCGGAACTGCTATGACCATCGCGAAAGTCACGATTGAAATAAATCGTGCGCGCTTCGAGCTTGGCGCTGCTGTCTTCAATAAAACCGCCGGCCTGGGCCTGGGCGCCAGTACACAACAGCAACACGCCTGCAACACGGCGGCCAGGAACGAGCAAAAACGGGGCAAACATGCGAGGAACATCCAGATCAAAGTACAGAAAACACCAGGCTGGCGAGCGACCGTGGCGTCGAAACGAGAATGGCGAACATTCTCGCCGGGCATCTGAAATTTTCTCGCGATGGCTCTATCTCAGACCATTGGACATTGGTATAGCGAAGCCGCCCGGTGTCTTTGAACACCTTGAGCCCAGCGTACAGAAAACTTGGAAAGTTCCAGATAGCATTATAAAAAGTTGCGGTTTACCCTCTGTAACTCAACGTCTACACTCATTCTTAGCGAACAGCCTTACCCACCTGCGTGGCCAGCGGTTAGTCTCTTCAATGTTCGTCACGCCATGCCACCGACGAAAGACAGGAGTGATTACAGTGTCCAGACTTGCAGAGTTTCGTGCTGCCGAAAAAGCGCTCCAGGAACAGATGGCGCAACTGGAGGCGCTAAAAAAGGATGCCGGCCTCAAACGCGAAATCGAATTCGAGCAGAAACTAGTCGGCCTGATGAAAAGCTATGACAAGAGCCTGCGCGATATAGTCGCCATTCTCGACCCCAAGGCGGGCTCCAAAGTATCTGCGGCACCGGCCAAGCAACAACGACGCCCACGGGTGGTGAAGGTGTATGAAAACCCTCACACCGGCGAGTTGATCGAGACCAAAGGCGGCAATCACCGTGGCCTCAAGGCCTGGAAGGAACAGTACGGGGCCAGTACGGTGGAAAGTTGGGTACGCTGATGAAACGTCAACGCGTGCTTCACACTTTTTTCACAACGAACTGGGCAGTATCGAGACAGCTAAAGGACTAGCGACCCCATCACGCGCCCGCACATGCGGGCCTCTATTCCAGCGCCCTGCCCCGTGCAGGGCGCTTTCATTTGCGCAATCGGTTCACTGCCGTATCATGGTCGGCCTGTCTGTTTTGCCAGGGCCCGGTACCCTGGCCCCCGTTGATGGAGCCCCCAATGAGCCTGCACGATCTGCAATCCCTGCCTGGCGTCACTGCGCAACCGGATACCGCCACCGCGCAATTCGTCTTCAACCACACCATGTTGCGAGTCAAGGACATCGAGAAATCGCTGGACTTCTACACCCGCGTGCTCGGCTTTCGCGTGGTGGACAAACGTGACTTCCCGGAAGCGGCGTTCAGCCTTTATTTCCTTGCCCTGGTCGACCCGGGACAGATTCCGGCCGACGATGCCGAACGTCATCAGTGGATGAAGTCGATCCCCGGCGTGCTGGAGTTGACCCACAACCACGGCACCGAGAACGACGCCGATTTCGCCTATCACGATGGCAACACCGACCCGCGCGGCTTCGGACACATCTGCATCTCGGTACCAGACGTGCGAGCTGCCTGTGCACGCTTCGAAACCCTGGGTGTGCCATTCCAGAAACGCCTGCAAGACGGGCGCATGAACCACCTGGCCTTCATCAAGGACCCGGACGGCTACTGGGTCGAAGTGATCCAGCCTGGCGAACTCAAAGGCTGACCGCAAGTCGTTCGCATTCGTCGGACCGGGAACTCCTGGCCTCTCGCTGTGGTATATGGAAGTAACGGCTTCCAAACCACAGCGAGGTAAGGACGATGCAATCTCTTCACTGTGAATACCGCGACCACACCATCACCGCCAGCGTGATGCCTCATCCCGACTCTCCCCTGCCCTATGCCGCAGGCTGCCTGATCACCGATCCTGACAGGCATACCAGCCGGCGCATCTCGATGCCGATGAAGTTCTTCTCCGACCTGGAAAACGCCCAGCATGTGTCTCTGGCCTACGGGCGGGCACTGGTCGATGAGCGACTGGACGGCGGTCACAAAGCCTTCTGACCCAGCGATCGCGACCTTGGGCGCCGGAAGGTGCTCAAGGTCGCGCCAGAAATCTAGCTTGCCCGCGCATAGGCGACGGCAGCAGCCACCTGCGCTCGCGTCGGTCGAACGCCGGTGTACAGCACGAACTGCTCCAACGCCTGCAAGGCAATGACGTCCAAGCCGGTAATCACCGGCTTACCTTGAGCTTCGGCACGCTGAATCAGCGGTGTGCGCGCCGGCATGGCTACCACGTCGAATACCCGCTCGGCGGCGTCAATGGCGGTTTGGGGAAATGCCAGCTGGTCGGCTTCGGGCCCCCCAGCCATGCCGATCGGCGTGACATTGACCAGCATCGGCGGGCACAGATCGCCGAGTTCGGCGACCCAGCGATATCCGCACATGTCCGCCAGCTGGCGCCCAGCCTGCTCGTTGCGTGCAACGATCACCCCCTCGCCGAAGCCCGCATCGCGGAACGCGCTGGCCACGGCCTTGGCCATGCCACCGCTGCCACGCAGGGCAAACGCGGTACTGGGGTCTATCTGGTGTTGTTCGAGCAATTGGCGCACTGCCAGGTAGTCGGTGTTGTAGGCCTTCAACCAGCCATCGCAGTTGACCAAGGTGTTGACCGAGTCGATGGCCGCCGCCGACGGATCGATCTCGTCCACCAGCGCCATGCAGGCTTCCTTGTAGGGCATCGAAACCCCACACCCACGAATACCCAAGGCCCGGATACCGGCTACTGCCCCAGGCAGGTCCTGGGTGGTCATGGCCTTGTAGTAATAGTCCAGGCCCAACTGCTGATAGAGATGATTGTGAAAGCGCACGCCAAATGTGCCGGGGCGTCCCGCCAGGGAAATGCACAGCACGGTATCTCTGCTTGGGATCGTCGCCATGACCTGCTCCTCTCTCGCGACTGAAACGTTTTTGCAGCGTAACAGAGGTCGCCGTCGGTCGTCCCTTACACAACCTTTACGCTTCCCCTGTGCTCCATTGACAGTCCACGCAGTCATAGTAATAGAGCCCCAGGTACGGGGGTCTTTGCGAGGATTTTCCATGAACCGTCTCATTCCCGGAATCGCCCTGCTGGTCGGCGCCCTGGCCATCAGCGGGCAAGCGTCTGCCCATGGCGGCGGCGGTGGCTGGCATGGCGCCGGGCCGGTACTCGGTGCGGCGGTGGTAGGCGCAGTGGTGGGTGCGGCAGTCTATGGAGGCCGAGACCGTACTGTCTACGTCCAGCCGCAGCCGGTCTACTACCCACCGGCACCTGTCTACGTGCAGGCGCCACCGCCGCCGGTGTACTACCAGCCCGTCTATGCACCGCCGCCACCGCCCGCGTATCGCTACTACGGTCCGCCACCGGTGTACTATGGCCCACCACGTTGGTGAGCCGCTGCACAGGCCAACAGAGCCCGCCCTCCGGCGGGCTCTGCTTTAATACTCGCCCGACGAGCGGCGCCCGCAAAACCGTTCCAGCATGAAGGTTTTTTCATAAGGCGGACGGCGCACAACGAGCAATCGACAGCGCTTGAGCCATACTCCAGAGATGATTTTTGCGTTTTTGCGAGTTTCTGAAAGTGGAGAAAGCCCGTGTTTACGGGCTCTTCATCCCTCCTCGCCACTCTGCTTTCCCCTCAAAAACGCATTCATTGGTACAAAAATTGGTACGAGATTTCGACCATCTCAGCCAGTGTTTCCTAGGCGACTCATGGACCGTTTCTACCCTCCCCGGCGTCCCGCCGATCACGATCCGTTCTGGACCGTTCACTTACCACTCATCTGATCTTTCGGGCCGAGCAACCCAGGCCCCATATCAAACTCATGCTCGAGCAGTGCCCACAGCCGAGCCGACTCGACGAACTCCAGCATGTCGGAAAGCCCGCCCGCGTCCACATCCTCCCGGCGCCGGGCGGCAAATGCCATTTCGCAAAGCACCATCGCCCGCCCATCCGGATCGGTGACAAGGGCGCTCTGGTCGTTAAGCTCGGCAACCCAGGCCTGCGGCAGAGAGCTACCCATCATCGCGACCTGCACCACCACGACTGCGCATACAGCACGCCGTCGATCTCTTCCACGCCGGTAAGGCTCAGCCCGACCTGGGCCATGGTCGTGACCCTAGCGTCGTGCAGGCGCGGGATCAGGTCAGGCCCTGGCGTCGGGTTGAACACCCAGGCCTGCGTCGAGATACGGCCCAGTGGCCGGCTTTGGTGCTCACCCATGTGCAGGTCAGCCTCAAGGGGCTGTATCTTGCGCAACTGTTCTGGAGGGATTGCCACGCCATTCGCGCGGCGCCGGACAAGGTAGACGTACATGGCTGCACCAACACTGTATATAGATACAGTATCGTAGCCAGGATATTGAGCCTTCGGCAACAGCCGGCCAGCGGGTCCTCAGTGGGGCTTGTCGCCATCCTTGCCGAATGCGCGCATCTGGTACTCGGTGACGGCCTGGAATTGCGCTTCCGCAATCAGCCTCAAGCGCTCTACCTCAGCGTCCGAGGCTCCGTTGTCCTTCGCTTCGTGATACTTACGCATCGCCTCGACCGCCTGGGCGTAGACCAGGTGATCGGGCAGTAGCACCTCATGAGGATTACTCACATTGCCTCCTGGCTTAGTGAATCGAATCGGGAAGGTATCCTGTTTCCAGCAACTGGAAATCCACTACCGCTTGATAAAGCGAGTCTGCCAGCAGCTTCAGGCGCGCCACCTCATCCTGCGGGGCGCCACTATCTTCGGCGTCTCGGTACGCCCGTATTGCCTCAAGGGCTTCTCGCAGCATCGGTTCGCCAGCTTTCGCCATGCCTTCAATTGTCCGCTTCACGATCTGCTCCGATTACTGAGTCAGAGCATTATAGGCCGCTTCGCTGACACTCCCCTGGGACCGACTAAACGGCAGTCACGCAGCCGAAACGCTCATCGGCAAGAAGCGTTGGCGGCAACCAGTTCGCGCTCGTAGCCGATCCTCTGGCGGCGCTCAGCCAACAGCGCTCTCACCTTAACCTCCAGGCTATCAGTCTTGCGCAGGCCGGCAGCTGCCCAAGGCGGCACCGTCACCTCCGGCGCGCGACACGGCACCTCGACTGGTACCTCGACGCGAACATATTGCCGCTCTGACGCAGGTTGCCCTGCGCAGCCAGACACAAGCACGCCGACGATCGCCACCTGTAGCACCCGCAGCCTCATAGCCCCAGCTCCTTGTCGATGATCGAGGTGGCAGCCGTGCACTGGTCACCACCGGTGCGCTCCTGCTGCAGGCGATTCGCGGCGGCGTAGTCTGCCTGGGCCTGCTCCCCAGCTTCTTTCACAGCTACCTCGGCCCTGGCCTGTCGCTCGTTCGCGGCCAGGGTCAGATCGCCCAGGGCTTTGCCTTGCTCCGTGGCCAGGCCGGTGAGGTTGTCGCGGGCCGCCTTGCAGGTGGTCGCCTCGTCCTGTGCGGCATCAAGCTGGGGGCGGAAATGGTTGATGGTGGCCCAGGAGCCAACCACCATGCCCAGCAGGATCAGCAGACCGGCCCCGGCAGTACGCGCCAGCCAGACATTCATGCCAGCGCCCTCCGCACACCCTCGTCGATGATCGCCGCCGGGTACGGGTTGCCACCGTTCTCGTGAATGATGATGCTCACCACCATCCCGCGCAGCGTGGCCGGGTCCTTGATGTTGATCGGGTCAGTAGTGCCCACCCCGATCCGCTTGGCCACGGCCGAGGCATAGGCCTGGGTGTCGTTCTCGTTGCTCGGCGCCCAGCGGTTGATGGTTTCGAGCACGGTGTCGATGCCCTTCCCGCCCACGCCGGGCATGCCGTCCTTGCCCCGGTAGTTGATCAGCAGCTTGCCCAGGGCGCGGATGCCGTTCTCGGGCGTGTCGAAGATGGCGAAGCGCGGCTTGGCCACGCCGACTTCCAGGCCGAGCTGGCCCTGCCAGGCGTTGCGCGGGTTGAAGTCGATGTTGCCGGGGTTGTTTGAACGCACCCCGCGAGGAAGTTGAGCAGTCATGCTGCCACCTCCGAAAGGCAAGCCCAGCGGGTGCCATTTTTTATTCGGCTGACTTGCGATGGGGAGATGCCGTATTTCGCACACATTCTGCGACCGGCACCACGACCCTCACGCAATACGGTCTCTCGGATATCTGCTGCCTGATCAGTGGTCAGGACGGCCGTCACGCATTTTTCCCCGTCCTGCATCGTGCCGTGGGTGCGCATGTCCATCTGATTGCTTTGATGGCTATCCCAGCGAAGATTGCCTACAGCGTTGTTCGACGGGTTGCCGTCGTTGTGGCATACATCCGTCTGCCCCGCCTCGGGATTGGGTAGGTAGGCCAGGGCCACCAAGCGGTGAGCCATTCGCCGGCAGGGCTTGCCGGTGCCGTCCGCACGCAAGATGTACGCAACGTACCCTCTCTTGGTTATCGTCCCCTGCAGCACAACGCATTTGCTACCTCTTCGGCTTCGTACATGGCCTTCCGGGGATACGTCGTAATCACGGAAACCGTCTATGACAGCCCATGTGGCATGGCTCATTGGTTTTCTCCAGGCAAAAAAATACCGCCAGGCGGCGGTCGTGATTGGATGCGGCGTGGGTCAGGCCGGCGGCGCGGGCCAACTGATAGTGGCCGGGTAGCCTTCCTGATCAGGCAGGCGGTTCAGCGCGACCCGGTATTTCTTCCAGAGGGTGAGCAGCGCCTTTTCCTCGTCAGTGGCGTCGTCAACATCGACGGCGTCCTGCAGCGGCGTGATGGCGGTGTCGGCTACCTGGCGGAGACGGGCTGTTTCAGCCTGAACCCGTACCAGCAATTGCTCGGCAGCCTGGGCGATCTTCATTTCAGCGGTAACCATTTGCGACCAATCGATATTGCTCATTCCTCCGGCTCCTGGGAAATTGGCAGCTCATCAACCGGCTCCGCCGGCATTTCATAAGCTGGGAGGGGGATCAATCCATCCTGCATTACTGTGATGGGTTGCGGAAAGCGGGTTTCTTCCGGCGCATTGGCCCCATGTGGCAGAACCAAAGTGAGGACCACCTTGCCGTTCACGCGCTCAACTGGCCCGGCAAACCACTGAGATACGATGGCTTCTCGCGGTAGGGTCGCCCCTTCGAGTAAAGGTCTAAAATCGAAGGTTTCACCATTGAGCATCAGGGTTTCATCCTCGCAAGCCACGCGAAGCTCTTCGTCCATGCGGACGGGAGATAGGTTTATCAGCATGACAATTCCTTAATACCAACGACCGATCGCTATGCAATCAACAAGACCTGTTGATGCATCTGCGGCAACAAATTGTCCAATTGACAGAACAGCGCATGTCGCAGTGTTCACACTTCTAGAATACGCACCCACCATAGTGATTTGCCTCTGAGTAGGGAGAGTGCTTGAGACTAGGTTAACGCTCACTACTGGCACCGTAGCGAATCCAACAGGGAAGGCCCAAGAACTGTTTAAGTTAGATGTGTTTACGAAGTTCAGTGACCTCCCAGCCGATTGGCAAATCATTGTGCCGTCAGCGAACTTTATGTATTCCCCGTTCGCGTTACTGCCGCGCTCAATGACAGCTCCCGTAGCAACCCCTCCGGACTGCGAAACAGTGCCGAGAATATCGTATTGGCTCAGGCATCTCTGCCACTCAAGCCAGGTTCCCTGATAAAGGCTACGAATGCAGATCCGTCCACGGTTTGCAGCGTTGCTGCCGTAAGGAATAGCTATCTGGGTTAGGTTGCTGGAATAGACGACGGTGAAAACGTAGTAATAGGCCGCGCCTCCCAACGCACCTGGCGAATTAGGGTTGTTTTGCTGATAGAGCTTTGGCTGCCAACCTGGGGTGATCAAGGTGTTGAAATCAGTAGTCGTATCGCCACCGCTAGCGGTAGGCAGGGTGAGGCCAAGCGCTGCCACAGCCCCGGCAGCTGTTTTGCTACCGGTTCCGCCCTGGGCAATGCTGAGAGCGGTGGTCATTCCCGAAAGCGAGGTAATGTCACTGTTCGCGCCGCGCGTGGCCGCCGAAATGTTCTGCAGCAGCGATGCAACAGTGGTGGCGCCGCCGAACAGTGAGAGCGTGGCGCCGAACTGATCCACCAACTGCCGCAGGCGATCGGCGGACTCCTTGACGTAGCCTTGCATGGGCGCCAGGCCATAGGCCCCGCCGCTTACCGTTGCGCCTTGATAGGCCGGCAGGATGCTCAGCACCGTGGCGCTCGCAATGTTGGTCACCTCGTACCAGCGGCCATCGGGGCCTTGAAACGCATCGCCCACCCGGGCGTTGAGCGCGAAGGCGGTGCCGGTACCGGTCACCGTCGTTTGGCCAGCCGTGATCGCCACGGTGCCTGTTCTGTACCAGGGCATAGATTTTCCTTGATTTAGATGGGACGCATCGGGCGCGCAGCTAGCAGAGTCATTCAGCCGCTCTTAACGGCATCGGCGTCTTGCAGGATCGCCCGGACGGCGCCGGGCCGAATTGCCTAACTTGGCCATCCCGCTGGCTAAAGGTTGCTGACGTTGAGGAGCGTGTAGCTGTAGGCGTCTTGATAGCGAGGCAGGGCCGCGCCAGCAGTGGTGCGTACGTTCTGCACGATAAACGGTCTGGCCTGGAATCCGGTTGTCGTGCTGGTAATCAGCATGAGCGTGCTCTCGGCCCAGCCGGGAATACTCGGATCAGTGCCCGGCGAATCGCCGTAGAAATAGACCTCGTAATTGAAGAGGGACTGAATGACCGCCGGACTGCCGCTGGCTGACGAATAGTCAAAACCGGCAGAGCCTCCGATCTGCATCCTTCCGGAGACATTCCCGATCACGTTCATGTACTTGAACGCCGAGGAGAACGCCAGCGCGCCGGTTTCCGTGTAGACCTCCAGACCTGCGCCAGCAATGGATGAGGTAGGCGGCACATCGAACACCCAGTACTCCAAGGCGGCCGTTCGTGAGTTACCTTGGAACAGGACCGTGTACGAAGTTCCGGACCTCGTCACGCTGTGAATCCCTACCATCCCAGAGGTGGACCTGAAGGCGATCACTGGATAGGTCCTTCCGGTGATCGTCACGCTTCCCTGCCCCCCCAAGCCGCCAGCGGCTGAGGTCACCAATGTTCCTTTGGTGTAGAACGAGTAGTTCCGATACTTCGAATCGATTTGCAGTATGTTGCTGTTGTTGAAGACTTGAAGGCCTGCCTCTGCCATCTAATACACCCCATACACCAGCTGCACGTCGCTCCCCGCCGTCCAAGAGAACACATTCCCCGAGAACGACCCGACGGGCGAGTTCTGGAAGTTGGCCATCGTTGTCGCGAAGTAGAAAGGTGTCCCGGAGCTGAGGCCGGTATGGGTTACCGATCCCGCCGAGGTGCCCGTCTGTACGCTCCCAAGTATCCTCGGCAACCTGGTCGTTACATCGAGCACCAGGTTGCCGCTGGCATCCCAGACCTGAAGTCCTTGCGGCATATCAACTCCATATACCCAGCCGAACGCGCATGCGAGTGCTGTCGTAGACCGTCACTGTCTGGTGTGTCATGTTCATCCGGCCCACGCCCGACTGAACGCCGTTGATTTCAAACTCGTTCGTCACAAAGTTGATGCGAATCCCTTGCGAGCCCGCGACATAGTTCGAACTCTTCAACTCGCCAGTGATGATCAAGTTGATGATGTCGGCCTGGTTGATGATCGCGCTGTTCATGAACACCTGGCCGTTCTGGATAGCGAAGACCGACTTCGGCGCCCCGCCGGGCTGGTGCATGACCGCAAATAGGTTGGCCAGGAATACCACCATTGACTGCATGCCGTCCGGGGTATTCTCGACCCCGATACCCATGCCAGCGCCGTAGTAAACCCCGTTGACGTCGACTCCCACCTTGATGTTCCGGGTGGCCGATACATCACCGTTCAGATCGACCAAAGCCTCAGACGTGTCCTGCACCAGGGCCTCGGTGCTACCAACCCTACTGCTGAGCTGCGATATCTTGGTGGCGTTCGCGGTTTCGTTGGTGGTTACCACTCGATCGAGATCGGTGATGCTCGTCTCGTTCCCTGCCACCCTTGCGTCAAGAGTGGTCACCCGCTCGGCCATGGCCATGTTGTCGGATGCCTGTACCTTCTGCGCAGTAGCGATCGCCGCGGTGCTATCCCAGCCTTTCAAAGCATCGGCCAGTTCGCCCTCACTGTCGTCATCCCGGTACGCCGCGCGCAGAGCCTCGAAGGCCGTGACCTGAGCTGTCACCTTCCCGTCGAGATCCGTGATGCCTGCCGTATTGGTGGCCACCTGTTGCGCGAGGCCGTTGGCCGTGGTCAAGGACTGGCCCACGTCCACCCAGTAGGTGGCATTCGGCGGAGCACTGGCACCGGTCGGGTCCGCTGGCACATCTTGCTTGGCCTGGTAGATGCGGCCATCTACGACAACCATCTGGCCCTGTTCGTACGGATCTTCCTTGATGTAGCCCTTTAGCCCGTCCAGGGCGTCGATCTGCTCCTGAAGGCCCGGAATCTTCTCGATCTCACTGAGCAAGGTCTCGCCAAGGTGGGTCTCGGTGATCTTGCCGGTGATGTAGTCGAGGATTTCGTTGGCGTCTGCGCTGGACTGGCCGTAGATCCAGTCCGACCATGGACCGATGTTGCCGGACCGGTCGACCAAACGACCGCGAAAGTACCGCACCACTGCCGCAGCCATACCGCTGTGTAGGTAGGTTGCCGTAGGGTATGAAAACTGCGCCAGAGCAATGGGGTTCTGCCCGGTTGGCTCGGAAGCCACCTGGAACTCGGTATAGGCGGTGTCTTCTGCCCCTTGAGGAAATCCCCAATTGAGCCGGATACCGAATATCTCCGAGGTAGTACTTAGGTACGCCAGGGCTGGCGGCTCACCGGTCTTCCCATACAGTTGGGTCGGCTCCGAGTACGCCCAAAGCGAGCTGCTATCTGCTACCCCTACCGCAGAGACACGAGCGGTGTACACCCCCGTGTAGATCCCCTTCACCTCAATTGCAGCGGTGTAAACGACGCCTGCATAGACCCAGTCACCTGAGTCGCGTTTCCACCAGACGTTATAGCGCTGAGCGCCGCGCGGGGCATCCCAGGTAATCCGCATAGTGGCGACGTTAAGCCCTTGGCTAACCGTGTCGAAGGTGCTCAGTTCGACATTTGTCGGCGGAGCCTGAATGGCCCCAGGCAGTACGCTGGTTGGTGGAGTGACGATCTGTGCACCGTTGTCGATCGCCGCGAACTTGCTCGAATTGTGCTGTACCGCGACGACGTCGTACTGAAGCTTGTCGTCCCCAAAGTTCTCTGTCACGGAGAGGATGCGGTACGTCTCGGCGACCAACTGCGAGGTCTCTAATGTATAGATCGATTCCTTCACTGGAACCGCCGTGAAGGCCTGGGTCACTGTTACGACGCGGCCCGCAATCGAGCGGATGACACGGGTCTCAGCAACACCCTTTGGCAGGATAACTACCAGTGTGTCGCCGGCAGCACCTTCAACATCGTTATCCATAGTGATGGTGGTAGCGGTCGCCGCTTTCACCCGACCACTGAGCGGCGCGCCGGCGAAGTTCTCATCCGCCACTCGAATAATGTCGCCAGGCCTGCAAATCGTCCCGTCCAGTCCAACGCTGAAGCTGATGGTTCCGGTTTCCAGCCGGTTGGTGAGCAGAATGTACTTGCCGGCCCGCTGCGCCTGGCCCTGAGACACGCACCCGAATGCGGTCACCTCGGTCTCGCGAACGCCATAGCGCACCAGAGCCGTTCGATCCTGCACGTACTCGACGCGCTGGTTGCCGAAGTTCTCCCGGTCAGTCCAGGCCACTTTGGCGACGCTGAAGCGGGTAGAGCCACTGGAGCCTGCCCTACTGAACTTGCCGTCGATGACGTTGGCATTGGTGTAGGTGTAGACCGGGTCGGTCGGCATGTCCGCCGAGCATGCGACCTCGTTCGCAGCGTAGTAGCTCATGCCGCGGAACACGCTGGCCAGGTCCTGCAGCACGGTCAGCGCTTCGGCGCGGGACTGCAGGTAGACGTTGCAGGTGAAGCGTGGCTCTTGTCCGCCCTTCCCGTCCGATACGAACGCATCACAGTACTGGGCGATCTGGTACAAGCCCCACTTGTCGACTTGGCTCTGATCGATGAAGCGGCCCAGGCCGTATCGATCATTCAGGACAATGTCGCGCCAGATCCATGGCGGGCAGTCGGTCCATGCGGGCTTGAACGTGCCGTCCCAAGTGCCGGTATAAGTCCGGGTTCCCGGGTCGTAGTTGGTCGGGACCTGAACAATGCGGCCGCGGATCCTGTAGGCCCGCTCCGGCACCGATGAGAACTGGCTGGCGTCGATCTTCAGCCCGCACAGCGCGGTGTATGGATACTGCAGCTTGGCGTCGATGATCTCCGTATAGGTGCCCACCGACGTCTGCGCCTGGATGTTGGAGGTTTCGGAATCCGGAGTGGTGCGGCGTACCCGAATTCGCCAGCCTGTCTCTGCCGCCGGCAGGTCTACGCGGATCGAGCGTTGGTAACCGGTGGTGGTCTTGCCGTCGAAGGCGCCTTTGTTCACCACCACATAGTCGCTGTCATCGGTGGACAGGTCGATCTCGTAATTGACCCTATACCCTACACGGTCTCCGTCGCTTTCAGTCTTGACCAGAGCCCCGACGGCCAATTGAATCCGGACAGCCGAAAGCTCGAGGTTGCTGAAGGACTGCACCCATGCCTGATCAAACTTAAGCTCAACCCCCACACTGGTCTGCGACTCAACGGCTGGGAAGCCTGGGATATGATCCTGATCATGCTCCCCGGTGCGCTGCTCCCAGGTGACCCCGGTGAAGTTCAGGCTACCGTCGCTATTAGCCAGAGGAGTTCTGTCGAGATAAATGGACTGAGCGCCATTCACCAGCCCAACAATAGGACCTTCACTCAGTCCGTCGAGAATGTTGGCGTAACTGGTGTTGATCAGGCTGTCTGGACTTTCGACAGGCGTGTGCGGCTTGGACCCGCCTTTGGAGCCCAAGATAGAAAGGTCAGTCATGGGGGCCTCTATTGCTGGTCTTCAGCGCGGATGCCAAGTGATAGCTGGGCGGAACCCGAGGTCATCTCTCCGTAGCAGAGAGGGACCGGATTGCCCTGGGTGATGGTGTTTTTGATGCCGGAGAAGTTGTAGCTGGGACGGTTGTCGGCTGATTCGCTGCTGTCGATTTGGGCTTGCGTGCCTGTGATCATCTGGGCGATCCCACCGATAGCCAGGGACAGGCCGACCATGGCTGTAGCACCTGCAAGTCCGCCCGCAGTGAACGCGCCGCCCCATGCCGATGCAGACGCCAAGCCAGCCACGCCGCCAGTCGCAATGGTCGCCGCAGCGATGAGAGCGATACCCAGAACGATCTGCAGCCCACCACCACTCTTGCTGCCTTGGACGATGGGCGCGATCCTGATGTCTGCCGCGCCCGGAGGGTCGGCGAGTTCGTCCCTGCTGATGTTCCGCTTGCCGTAGAACACGGCGAAAGCCAGACCTTTATCCTTGGAAGACGCAAGGTACTCATTGAAGCCTGGAAACAGCACGCCTAAAGCCCTGATGGCTTCGGCTGAAGAGTGCACGGCCAGGCGGTGGACCCGACCAAAGAGACGACCAAGCTCGCCATACATGCGGATGGTGCGGATGCGCTCAGCCATAGGGAGAATCCTTGTGTCGCATGAAGAACCGGGCCGACTCCTGCCAGAACCCACCAAACACATCGCGCTTGGAGTCGCGACCGTAGAGGTGGTGCAGGATCCCGCCGGGCACGGGGTAATGTTCGGGTTCGGTTTTCAGGATCCCATCGGCCAGGTACACGCCTGCGTGGTTGGCCTTTTGGGCGCGAACCTGCATGACGATGAGGTCGCCCTGGCGCAAATCAGCCGGATCAACCGGATAGAAGCCCGCGCCCTCGAAGTTTTCGGCATACAGGTCCTGCCCCTTGTCCCACCAGCCGTCCTCACGCTCGAAGTCAGGCAGCGTGATACCCAGCTCTCGTTGGTAGTAGTCGCGGACCAGGGTGTAGCAGTCCAAAACGCCGTGGTGAAACGGCCTGCCCACTAGTGGCGCCTGGTAGCCGGTGGGCTCGTGCACCAGGTGCGAAACCGGTAGCCCTTCACGAACCTCGATGATCACCCAGGGCAGCGCGGTGGCCTCCATGGAAGTGCGGTCCGCGGCACTCAGCCTGGCCGACTGGCCGGGGTGGCTGTGCACGACCGCAGCGACCACGCCAAGGTCCTCAGCCTCTGCCCAATCCTCCGCGGAGATTCGAAAGTCAGCCTTCGGATCTGCCGCAGCGTTGGCGCACGGCCAATACGACGACTTCCGGCCGACCCTCAGGATCAAGCCGCAGCATTCCTCTGGAGCTTTCTCGCGGGAGTGCTGGTACATGGCGTCGATGACAGCCTGGGAGAGCTTCATGGGAGACCTCAGTTGCCTGCGGAGGGGAAGCTGCCGTATCGCAGCGGGTTGTTCGCGCCGAAGCGCAGCTTGCAGCCGGTGAGCGTGCCAGAGCACATGTCTTGCTCGGGATCATCGGTTGGCACGTCTTTGTCTGTGGCGTAGTTCGAACCGGTGTAGCCACAGTACACGCCACGGTACCCGCCAATGGTCAGCCACTGGCAGCAGTTGGCCACGATCTGCCGGCCGGGCAGCTTGCGGTCAGAGGCGATCAAGGGGGACTTGAGTACGAAGACCATCAGCTCACTGTCGCCCGACTGCTTCTGGTCGATCGTGTAGATGTCGTCGGCAAAGTGCTCATCTGGATCAGCCTCTGGGTTGCCGCCGGGAAAATTCGCAGCGTCAAGGAAGCGCCCCATGGTGCGATGCCTGACGATCTTCGCGTCCACCAAGTCGTCGTAGATCCGGCAGAGCGCCGTCAGGAGCCCGGAGACGTTGCCGACCGAGAGGGTCGGGCTGTTCTGCTGCCCCTCGCCGGTCATCCCCATGCCCTCGATCTTGATGGGCCAGGGCGTGTACTCCATGCCTTGCCAGTAGATCGGGCCGACCTGCGTGTAGCCGTGGAAGTAGTAGATATCGCCACCCAGGTTCGTCAGGTCCATCTCGTACAGCTCGACATACTGCCCGGGCGTGAGCTTCTGGATGTCCTCGTAAATGCTCTCGGCCATCAGGTCACCTGGTGGGTCTGTTGGAAGGTTGCGGTAAGCGACCACATATCACCGCCCTGATCGGTCGGCTGGTAGGTGTTGCAGAGGAAATAGAGGTCGCCGTCGAATGGCGTCTTCCAGATGAAGGGCTTGTAGCCCTTCTGGGCGCGAAGGAAATTCAGGATCGCAGCGATCTTGGCTTTCCTCCCCGTGAACGTGAGATCCCAGGACTGGGTCTCGTTGTTGATGCCGTCGCCGGCGGTCTGCGTGTAGCCGTTGCCGAATTTCGCGGACCGCACGGCGTTCTGGAAAGTGCCAGGGGCCGAACGATTCGGCCTCCAGGTGAATCGTTCGGCCATCTAGCCCTCCTATTTTCAACGCATCGGACGGTTGATCGCGGTCCAGATCATGCCGCCGCGCTTCAGCTGCTTTGCGATCTCCTGCTGCGCGCCATCCTTGGCCGCCTTGGCATAGGCCTGGGCAACTGCGCTCATATCACCGGACCCGCCGCCAGTCTGCCCGCCTCCGCCATCCACAGAGATCTCCTGCTGAACTACCACGGAGTTTGAGCCGCCAGCTGCAGATATCTGACTGGGGATCGGTCTCGCCGTCACTGATCCGACCAGGCCGCCGTCGGCGTAACCTCTGGTGTTGAGAGAGTCGAGGAACTCAAGCATCCCTGGCTGCTGGACGACCTCTTTGCGCATCACGAACTCGTCGCGGTGCACGATGCCGGCTGGCTCGTACTTGCCGCCAGGGCCGGTGTAGCCGCCATCGGAGAACGTCGGTGTGTAACTCATCCCGGCAGAAGCACTACCCAGCCCGAAGTCGAACCCGCCGCCAGCCGTACCGGAAGACGCCGCCGAGCCAACACCAGCACCGATAAAACCTGTAGCAACCGTGCCGAAAATGCTGGAGAACACGCTCGACGCCGCAGCCTGGAGCGCCATCTTGGCCAGCATCTTGCCGAAGCTGACTGCAACGTCGCCGAAGGTCTCGTCTGCGCCAAATGCCCACTCCACTGCAGCATCGGTGAGCCCGTCGTACAGGGAGGTGAACGCGGTCTGCATCTGGCCGGCGACGTTCATGGCTTGCTCTTGGTAGTTCGCCCAGGCAGCCCTCGCGCCGATAGACCAATCAGCCTGCGCGGTGTCGAGGTCGCCGTAGTACTTCTCCTGCATGGCCAGGCGCTTGTTGAGAGAGTCCTGCAAGGCCGCGTTTTCACGCTGGTACAGACTTTCGCTGATCCGCCCCTCGTTGCGCTGCTGCTGCAGGTTGTCCATCTGCTGCTGATATCGCTGCTCAATGCTGAAGCGCTCCTGCATGCGCTGGCGAGCGACATCCCCAAGCCCCATTCCGGCAAGGTTGTTGCTCAGACCCACCGAATCACGCTGTAGCTGGCTGTTCAGGTTGGTCTCGAAGGCCGCAAGCTTCTGCGCCTCTTCGGTAGCTACCTTGCGCAGCTGCATTTCGCGCTCAAGCGCGGCGTTGCGCTTCAGTTGAGCGGTGATCAACTCCTGATTGGCCAGCAGCGACTTTTGGTCGGCGGTCAAGGTCTTCTTGTCCTTGATGTCGGCCAGCTGCTGCTCCCACTTGACCAGGGCTTGGCCAGCCTCGCCGAGTTTCTGCACCTCGCCGCGCTGGGCACCGATGAGGGTATTCTGTTGCTGGAGCACCGAGTATTGCTGGCGAGCCTGATCGAGAGCCTTGGTGCCGGCGTCCTCCCGGTAAGCAGGAGTCTTTTTGGTCGCAGGGTCTTTGTACTGCTCTTCAATATCAGCGCGAATCCTCGCTACCGCTTTTGGATCAAGCCTCGAATCGTTGGGGTCCGTTTTTCTTATTTTTTCAAGAGCACGCTCATAGCGCTGCAAGGCGTCTGCCCGTTTTTCAGCATTTGTCCAGGCAGACTTTTCAAGTGCGTCAACCTCGTGCATTGCCGCCACAGAGTCGCGCTGCCGCTTACGGTAGTTTTCCTGAGCCTGGTCGATGGACTGTTGCGTCCGAAGCTGGTCTTGAAGGGCGTTGACGCGGCTCTGTGCTATTTCGCGCTCATCCTGATTTCGCTTGCTGCTCGCAGCGATCGGGTTCTGCATTCGCTTGTCAATTTCGGCGAGCTCTCGCTGGGCGTCCGAAAGCTGGCCTG
Organism: Pseudomonas putida; assembly: GCF_004357765.1. Lineage (GTDB taxonomy): Bacteria > Pseudomonadota > Gammaproteobacteria > Pseudomonadales > Pseudomonadaceae > Aquipseudomonas > Aquipseudomonas putida_U. The sequence continues at coordinate 73,041 of NZ_SMTE01000005.1, forward strand.
CGATGCCTTGCGATCGACCAAATTCCGCGACAGCATCGCCCGCGTTTTTGGTCATGCTCCATACGCCACGCCAGGCGCGCTCGATGTATCCGAGATTCTCAGTAATCTCTTTCGAACGGGTGCTGATCGTGTCCGCATATGTATCGGTCAGAAGCTTTGTGGCACCGACAGTGTCACCCTGCTCCTTCAAGGCGACGATCTGCGAATAAGTAGCTGCGGTCAAAAAATTATATTGCTCATTGAGCTTGCGAGCGGCCTCGACAGGGTCTTTGCCGATTTCCACAAACTCGGCCACCGTCTCTTCAACCGCTCTTCCGGTTGCGTTTTTCATTTCAAGCGCAGCCGTTGCAACAGTGGCCAAGCTATCGCCGGCGATCTTCCCGCTGCCTGCTAGCTGAGCCAACACCTCTGCTGCTGCGCCAGTGGTGCCAACCGTAACACTTATTTGCTTTGACAGATCCGCAAGGGCGCCAACGTTGGTGCCAGCAGCATTACCCGTGAGGACGAGGGATTTTCGGAATTCATCCGCCTCCTGACTGCCCTTGTAGTAGCCAACACCAAGCGCCGCCACTGCCGCAGCAGCCAGCGTAAACGGGTTAATCAGTCCAGCGACATAGCCGCCCAGGGCCCGCGTCGCCGGCCCAATTCCGCCAAACATGTCCTTGAGCTGCCCGCCCTGCTGCAGCAGAACGGTGAACGGGTTCATCCCACCCTGCAGGGATACCACGATGTCCGTGAACTGTGCGGGGACGCCACGCAGCGCGGCTGTATAGGCCTTCGTTGAAAGGCCCGCAGCTTGTGCCTGGCGCGAATATGCGTCCAGCGCCTGCTCCGCCTCTTTCCCACTCGCGGCAAGGCTCTTGATCGACACGCCAGACGCCTTTGCCTGGGTGCTGACGCCAGCGGTAGATTTCTCGGCCCGATCCCCAGCCTGAGCCAGCTTGTCGAGGTCTTGGGCAGCTGTAGCGGCCTCCCCTGACTCAACCTTGATACCAAGGACGGCAATATCACCCTGACTCATGGTTTCTCCGGGCATAAAAAAGCCCGCTCATGGCGGGCTTGGTTTGAATCAGGCTCTCATTGGATTCCGCAGTTTATGCGGTCCACCGAGGTTTCATTTTCCCCTTCCAGGGCTACAACATTGGAGCCGTCCGGCATCCATGTAACCGTGTATCGTTTGAAGCCGATGTATCCACCGAACGCATTCTTGCCATTTACCTCACCGCAAACCCACCCGCCTTTTACGCTCCGCTCATTGCGGAACTGAGCCGACCCTGGATCATTCAGCTTTTCTGCAACCGCCTCACGCGCACGGTCAATATCGCTCTTCCCGCAGCCTGCCAGGACCAGCCCTGCCAGCGCCACCAATGCCAAACGCTTCATGCGCGCCCTCCTTGTTGATGGGCAGAATCTACCACGGCTTGGCGCTGTCCAGGCATCCAGCTTGGATGGAAAGCCAGTACCAGCCCGCCATGTCGGCGTAGTAGCGTTGTGCCTCCAACAAACCGCCCCGGTCCGTTTCCGGAAAGCCCATGGACTGGGGCATTGCGACCTAGGAGGTCAAATGCAAACTGTAGATCAGCGCCTTCAAGCGCTAGAGCAGGCAGCGAACAGCGTCCCATTCGCCGTGCTAAATGCCCTGTTGGCAGTTGTTACCGCGCTCAACAAGCAGAACTCCATAGATAAGGCGGCGCTTAAGCACGAACTTGAGGAACTGAAGTCGATTACGATCGAGAACGGGAACTCTGCCGCTTACAAAGACATCATTTCCCTGGTTCAATCGCGGATTTCGTAACTGCTTTGTCGGCGTCTACATCGGTAGGCGTCCCCAGGCCGAGGCCCGCAGCTGCTTTTTGCCCATTGCTCAGTACGACGACTATCAGTTTCATGCCAATCTCCTGCGGCCTCGCCGCCTCAATTTTTCGCTACCCAGCCGCCTCAGCCATCACAGCCAAAGCTTCATCCTCCATGACGCGAAGATCGGGAAAGATATCGGTGAGCTCGCTTCGCCTGATGCCGATCATGCTGGCTGTCTCGCGGATGGCTGTGTAATCAAGCCCTGTTGCCCCGCCCGGCCCCATTCGCCACTGCGTGCCCATCGCTTCGAATAGCCGAAATGCGGGCCAGGCGTCAGGCCATATACCCACTTCTGCCTCGCCGATGTCTTCCATCGTGAGTCCGACGGCAGCGAGTTGCTCGGCGGACGGACCCTTTTCGTAGCAGGCCCGCGCCGCCGCTTTCAGTTTCCCAAGCGCGCAGGCTTGTATGCTTCTTGGTATGCGTCCAATACCGCCTGAGGGGCGCCGACGCAGCTGGTCACCAGGTCAAGGATGGCGTCGTCAGTGAAGTCTTCGTCGAACCCCCAGCCAGTGGTGACAGCTTTGATCTGCTCGGCCTGGAGTTTCAGCTGGTCGGCGGTGAATTGCTCGAGGCTTACATTTTCGTCCCTGGCCTTCTCGGAGTTGGCCTCTGCGGCCTTGTTCCAGCCATCGTAAAGCTTGGCCAGAGCGGTGCGATCCATATAGCGGAAGGTGAACTGCACTGGCACAGCCACGCCACCCACGCGCGGAATCTTCACCTCAGCGGTGAACGTCGGGTTCTGCGCAATCTTGATCTTTGCCATGTGGACTCCTTAAGCCGCTTTCAGGTAGCGCAGAGGGCGGCCAGACAGGCCAACAGAGATGGTGCGGGTCATGAGATTGTTCCGCTCCATGGTCGGGGTGGTGGTGATGCTGACGTAGCCCGGATAGAGGATCTGGTCACCGTTGCGCAGCTTCAGGCGAACTACGGTCAGCTCCTTGGACTCGTCGAAACCCTCGACGGCACCGACGTAGGCTGCGGTGGGCTGGTCCTCGACCACGATGGCCAGGCTAATCGGGTTGCGGTTGGTCGGCATCTGGCGATCGTCGTCGTCCTCCAGGTAGCCCACGGTCAGGAACTGTTGCTCGCCGCCGGACGGGGTGAAGCCAGTTACCTTGGAGATCTGCACCCAGTCGGTGACCGGGATTACAGAACCCAGGCCGGCGCCAGGGGTAAAGATGTCGGTATCGGCGGTGCTTATGCTGCCCAGGCCGAAGCTGTCGGTCAGCGGATTCACGACCCGCGCAGCTCGGTCGGTGAGCTTGGCCCAACCGGAATCGATCAGAACCACGTCGTCCTCAGTCAGGGCGTGGCCTTCTGCACTGAGCACGGGCGGCGCCGCGTTGGTGATTGCGGTGAAGGGGACAGCGGCCCCCAGGGTCGCGGCGATCTCAACGATAGCGCCGTTCGGCAGCGGGAAGCGTGCGGCCATGGTGTTTTCCTCTTGGGTAGAAACGAAAAGCCCGCACGCGGCGGGTTTAGGTGGTGTTCTGATCAGCGGCGATGCAGAAGGCCGCCCGGCTTGAGTTCTTGGCGGATGACCTGACGCGCGATCTCGGAAGGATCGGCCACTTTCGTATTCCATTCACTCAGGGCGCTCGCCAGATCGCTCTGCGAGATCTGACTACTCAGCAGATCCAGGATCTCGGAGGCATCCATACCTACTCCGACCCCCGCGGCGACGTATTGGCCTGACTCGTTCAACGACATCTTGACCTTGAAACGATCGGCATCGACCGCGCAGCTTGGTATAAGCGCTTCATTGATGTAGGTGACGCCATCCACAACGATGAACGGCTCTGCCAAGTCCTGCCTGGTCAGGCAAAGCGCCGCCAGCTGCTCATCCGAAGGTGTTTCAACTGAGGCCTCAAGATTGCCAATACGGACTGGCCCGTGCGGCCCGCCGTTGATCTCGAACCAGCCTTTTTCCATCCTCCAGCCGGATACCCCCGGCACGTAGTCGGCGCTCTGCATCGATATTTCCTTCAGGTAGTTGGTTGGTCCGCGACTCCGCGGTAACTGATGCTGACCGGGACCGTGTAGGTCGTCGGCTCGGTGATGGTTGGACCTTGCTCGACCGGCTGGATGACTAAGCCCTCGAATCCGCTGCGGCTAAGTTCAGAGTCGACCGGGAACAGGTCAGAAAGCGCGGCGACCAGCCCTTCTGCCGTGCCCAGTGGCTGGCCAGCCGGGCAAACAATGCTGACCTGGTAAATCCCGCTGTATTCGTATGCCTCCCCTCCCAGGTAGCGGCAGATGGTGCTGGCTGGCAGCTGAAAGGCTCGGAGGTACGTTTCGTCAGGACCGGGCGCGAACTGTTGTTCGAAGTTCGCCACCCGTATCGGGCGCGCCGAGGCCCAGGACGTCAGCTTGATTTCGATGGCCTGTCGTGCTCGTGCGTGGCTCATGCTCGGTGGATCCTGATGGCTTCTTCGACGATGCGCTGGAAGTCGGCGACGGTGACTCGCACCATGCCGCCAGGCGCCTGTGAGCTGTGTCCGTACTCCAGAGGGATGGCATACGGCAGGTTGTTGACGATATGGGCGACCTCTCCGGCGGTTAGATCGCCGGCGGCGAGGAGGAGCCTGTCCAGTGTCTCGCCAGCCCCCTCAATTTCAGCTATTTCGCCTAAAGCAGGGGCTCCCGTGCTGAACTGCCAGTTACTGCGGAACCGACCAGTATCAACCGGGGACATGGTTACAAGCCTTTGCCCCACTAGAAAAACGACCTCGCGGAAGGTGAGATCCATCGCCTCCTTGGCTGCCTCTGCGAACTGCTGCAACTGGGCAGAGAAGCTTCCATTAAGCCCGCCATAGCGTTCTTTCATGTTCTGGCCGCGTGGCATGGTCACTTCCTCAGTTGGATGGTCCAGGTGGCCCTGGCCGCGTCCTGACAAACGTTCACCACGCGATAGCCGTTGATGAGGTCTCCGATAGCGGGGGCGGCAGGCGTGTCGGTCACAACTCCCGCCTCCTTCATGAACAGTTCGTTTTGCAGGGCCTTTAGCCTCACATCGGACGCCCAGATGCGCGTACCGTCGATCTCTCGATCCTTGTACTGGCCGAAGACGCCGCGACCGGCGTAGTAGAGCGTTGTCGCGGGTGTAATGCCGCCCTTCTCAGGGTCGTAGGTGCCAGGCACAGAACGGCTGCCATTTACCGCCGCCACCGCGTCGGCCAGGTCCGTATTGAACGCCTGGGCCAGGTCGGCCTGCAGCTCATCGCGAAGTCCCATATCAGCCCCTCACGATCTTGGTCTGGCCGCTGCTGTTCAGGTGATGCGCCAGCAGCGCCAGGGCGAACGACTCGCCTGCGCTGATGGTACGGGACGATTCGGCGTAGGTCTTGCTGCTGGACACCCCGTCAGCATCCACCGACTTGCTGAGAACGCCGGTTTCTTTGCTGCCGTAGATGTTGCCCGCCGCGGCCTCTCGGGCGATCTCGGCGCCGGCCTGAATCACGTCATCCGGTACAGGATCGAACTCAGGTAGGCCGAGATTGGTGAGCCAGGTATTGGCCATCAGCACCGCCCGGGCCTTCTGGTCGTCGGGCGCCCAGGTAGGCCCAAGCAGGTTGTCTACCTGCTCGACGGTGATGTAGGTCGTCATTACGCGGCCTCATCCAGCAGTTTCTGCAGGTCTTCCAGGCTGACGGCGGCAGCAAAGTCGACGCCTTTCTCGGTCAGCTTGGCCTTCAAGTCGTCAGCCTTGACGGCATCGTCGAGCAGCTTCTGCAGTTCTGGCTTGGTAGCCTTCTCGCCGTAGGCGATGCCCTTGGCATCCAGGGCCGAACGGATCTCGTCCACCTTCAGCGGGCCGCCGGCCTTGGACTTCTCCTCCTTCGCTGGCTCAGGATGCTCGTAGCCATCGGGCGCGAAACGGGCATCGATGATCTTGTACCCCTTCTGCCGCAGCTCGGCTTTACGCTCAGGGCTGACCGGGTGCTTCTCGTAAATCACTTTCTCGCTCATGGCGATCTCCTGGGGAATGCGCCCCGGAGGGCGCGGTACCGGTTACTTGGTGGCGTCGCCGATGGTCAGCACGCCGGCCGAGGCCTTGATGCTGTTCGCCACCAGGTCCCAGTTGGTGCCGGTGGACAGCTCGGCGTTGGTCGGCGATTTGCCGCCGTTGGCGGTGTCCCAGGTGTAGCCCTTGAGGCCCAGGCCGAAGGTGTAGTCGGCCTGCATGGTGGTCTCGATACGCTCCTTGCCGTTGGAGGTCTCGATGTTGGTGATCAGGTCGGAGCCATCCATCACCACTGCGGCGCCGTCGGCCAGGCTGAGCACCTTCTGCTTGTTCGGGGTGCCGGCCTCGTAAAGCGCAGGGGCGTCGGTGATGATCACGGCCTTGCCGAGGATGTCGACCACCTGCACGCCGGAGAACTGGAACAGGCGCTCGGCGTTGGCGAGGTTCTGGCCGACCAGCTTGTGGTACATGGCACCGGTCATGACCTGGGCCACCAGGCGCTGGGAAGCGTCACCGAACAGCGCGTGGGCGTTGTTGATCGCGACGTAAGTCACGCCAGCAGTAGCCGAAACGTCGTTGGTGGCGCTCGGCTGGTTGCCGATGGCTCCGGCCAGGGCCGAGATGGCGGTGTTCAGCTGGTCCGCCATGATGGCTTCGGAAAGGTTGCGGCTGATCACTTCCAGCGCTTCTTCCGGATTCTTCTGGATCCAGGAGAGCTGGGAAGGCTCCCACAGGATCGGGCCGAAGCCGCCGGCGATCTTCACCGAGTCGTACTGCTTCTGGGCCAGCGGGGTGGACGCCTGGGCGCCGTTGGCGGCGTAGCGGTCGACGCGACGCTGGGCGCCGTGCAGACCTGCCCAGAACGATTCCTGCAGGAAGTCGCCGTCGATGCCCTGGGTAGTCAGGCGGATGGCGCCGGCCGAGGATGCGTTGAACTTCTCGACATCCTGAGCCAGGGTCTCGATGGTGGTGCGCTTGAGGTATTCGTTGAATACCTTCATGTTCGAAAGGGCCATTGGGCCTCCTTATTCGCTTGCGGTCAGGCCCTTGATGGCTTCCAGGCGTTCAGCCTTGGTGCCACCGAAGTTGCCCTTCGTGGTTTTGTGCTGGCCACCGCCGTTCGGCGCGCCGCCGCCATTGGCGCCGGAGCTCTTCAGGATGTGGTCGCGATGGGGGTACTGCGAGACGAGGGTTTCGAGCGCTTCGTTGAAGTCGGCCAGCTCACCCGGGCGAGCGCGGCTGAAGATCTTCTGGCCCTGGGCGTCGTACGCGACGACCTTGCCTTCCTTGATCTTGAAGTTGCTGCCGAAAGCGGCTTGGACCATGTCAGCAGGAACAGCCATCTTCTCGGCGATGAACTGGGAGCGCGCGAAGCTGCCGCCGATCTTCTCGGCATACAGCTGCTGCTCGAAGGTCTGCGCCTTGCCGTTGGCTTCATCCAGCTGGGTTTGGAAGGCCTTGCTGATTTCGCCCTTCACCTTCTCGATCTCGCCGGCATCCACCAGCTTCTTGGCATCGAGGTTGGCGACGATCTCCAGGGCTTTCTTGGCGGCCGCAGCATCTTCGATGCCTTCGAACGCCTTCGCAGTTTTCTCGAAGCTGTCCGCGCGCTCACGGTGCGACTTCGCCTCGGCATTCAGCCGGGTGATGGTGTTGCGAGTACCGACCGCATCGAAGGCGACGTCCTTGCCGTCGTCATCCGTGTAGACGGGCTTGCCATCTTCGATCACTGCGTACTGCTTGCCATCCACTTCAACGGTTTTGAGTTTCATCTCGTCTCTCTGGGCCATCCGGCCTGTTGGTGAGCCATCCGGCCCCAGGTCGCCCCGTCCATCCGAACCGCAGGCATAAAAAAGCCCCGCACTGGGCGAGGCTTTGTAATTGCGCGCCACGAAATGGCGCTTTGGTGCTTTGTGGCGCGGCGCTACAACAGTCGCTCCAACAGCTCATCGAGCGTCAGGAACTTGCCCTTGTCGTTGTAGAAGTCCTGGAGCTTCAGCTTGTTCTGGCGCAGCAGCTTCCCCCGCTCCGGGCCGAGAATTTCGTCCTGGCGGGCGGCAGGCTGGCGTGCTAGCCATTGCGCGTACGTGGTCTGCTGCGGCACCTGCCCGTCCATGCTTGCCCGGGTCGCCGCGTCGCTGATCCCCAGCGACAGAGCGCTCTTGAGGATCGGCAGCTTGGTCGAGCGGCAGCAGAAGTGGATACGGCCAGGGCCGGCGAGCCACGGCACCTTGTGCCCGATGGGTCGGTACGTGCCAAGCGTGTACGGCAGGCGGTCACGGATTCGGCAGGTCGTCGATGTCCGGTTATCCAGCGTGCTCAGCCATTCAACGTGGCTGATGATGTCGCTGTTGGCCTCGAATGCTTTGTCACTGGCCGTCTCAGCCGTGCTGGATACAGCAGACCGGACAACCGCTTCCACCTCCCGGCGAGGCCTCTGCAGGATGCCGTCAGCGTACTTCTCCGCCTTGGTACCCATGATCTGCCGGACGATTTCCGGTGTCGTGCGGCCTTCAAGCACGCCAGAGCGCACGGCATCGCGGATGGACGCAGCGCGGTTAGCCTCGATGCCCGCCATCCACTCGCTGAGCAGCCGCCCCTGGAATGGCCTTGCCAGCGCAATGGCGCGCACCTGGCTAAACTGTGCCACGGCAACCGGGAATCGCGCCTGTACAAGCTCAGGAACAGCCGCTGTAAGCGCGCCAGCCTGGAACGCGATCTCGTAGCTTGCTACGCCGTCGATGACGCCTGTGATCGCCTGCTGCAAGCTAAAGAACGTCGATTGATTGATCCGCAGCACGGGCGCCAGGGCAGCATCGATCGCCGCAACCGACGCGCCGGCATCCAGGCTGTCGATGGCAGCAATGAGCGCTGCCCTCAGCTCAGAGTCTGAACTGTTCAGAATCCTGATGATTGCCACGACCTGGCTGTTGCTCAGCCTGGACAGGTCAACCTCATGGCCGATCAGATCGTCCAGTAGCCTCTCGTTGGCCGTCTTCATTACAGCGTACCGAGGGCCGGGCCCTGGGCCTCAATCTTCGCCAGTTCCTCTTCCCAGTCGTATTCATCGCTGATGACGCCTCGGCGCTGCATCTCGGTGAACAGCGTCTCCTTGCTGATCATCCCGGCATTGGCCATGGAGACCAGGGTCGGCAGCGACACCTCTGGTATGTAATCGACATCGAAGTTGCCGCGCATCTCGACGGTGCCGCCATCGCCCAGACCGCGATAATCGGCCATGAACTGGAGCAGCTGGGCCAGGCAGTCTGCGAAGTGGTGCGCCATGCGCGCGAGCGGGGACAACTCCTGCGCCGCCTCCTCCTCCGCCTGGGTGGCGGTCTTGGTGGCCGTCTTGTCCGGCGTCAGCAGCTTGGCCCCGGCCATGCGCATCTCGTTGATCAGATCCTGCAGCGCAGAGCGGCCCGACTCAACGGCCTGGCCGGTGTGCTCGACGTACTTGAGGTCACCGTCCTTGGGCAGGTCGGTTAGCTGGCCGGTGCCAACCTTGAACTCTGGCGGGATCACCTTGCCCTGGTTGTCGTACTGGGTCTGGATGCCGATGCGTACCAGGATCGGCACGCGGATAACGTGGAGGATGTTGTCCTGGTCGCTCTGGCTCTGCCAGTGCTTCACGTTCAGGTGTGCAAGCTCAATCAGTGGCGGCTTTGCCGTCATGAAGCCGGTCCGGCCCGTGTAGAAAGTGACCCATGGAATCGCGGTCAGGCTATTGGTGCCTTCCTCGTGCAGCTCCCAGGTACCGCCGGCTGCGGCCTGCTTGCCCCGCACGGCCTTGGCCGACCTGCGATAGGTTCGCCAGGCGCCCGGCTCCAGCACGCGAATCTGCTCGACGCACTTGGCGCCGAACTCGCCATCTTCCTCCTCGACCACCTCGATGTAGCGGACCATGGTCAGCACGCCGCCCTTGGAGCGCCAGCCCAGCACCTGCTCAGGCCTCACCATCACCACATAGGGTCGAACACCGGCGGCCTGCTCGTCGGCCTGGGTTTTCAGCTCTCCCGCTGGTGGGTGATCGACGAAGGCATGGCACAGGCCATGGCTCAGCCCCTCGGTGAAGAACCCGACCGCCCAGGAGTTAAGGTCATTGCCGGCGTGGTCGATATCCTTGGTCATCTCGACAATGGCCTCGGGCACATCGTCGCCCACCTGCAGCGGCTCGGCGAACACTCGGGAGGTCATGTTGCCCACGGTCTCGGAGTACGCCGGGAGCAGCGTCGAGAGTCGCAGGCGCTCTTTGTAGGCCTCGTCGTCTTCGGCTGGATACTGCGGCAACAGGGTCTTGCCCGCCGCGCGCATTGCCATTGTCCCGCCCATGAGCGGCGAGATCACGGCCCAGTAGGCGCGCATCGCGTCGACAGCGGGCAGCGTGATGCTCGGGTTATCGCTCATGGTCACATTCTCAGGGATTGGGTCGTGAAGACCGGTCGTTCAATTGGGTAGTCGTGGTGGATGAAGTAGCCACCCGCGTCGTTCGCGTGGTCCACGCCGGACTTCTTGTCGGGCTCGCCGTTGGCCGCCCATACCTGCTGCTCCAGGCCATCTGCATAGGTGGGGCAGCGCAGCGGGTTGATCAGGTAACGCCGCTCGCCATTCGCGTTGCAGAACATCGCGTTCATGGCGTTGATGCGGTCCTTTACCGGCGGGTTGGCGTCGGGAGCGATGACGCTGAACCCAGCCTGGCGCAGAATGGCGATGTCCGTCTCACTGGCGTTCACCGACTTGCGCGACCCTCCCGAGGCGTCGGGATAGATCCTGATCTCGCAGGTCTTCTCGTAGTCCCTGCCGTTGTGCCGCCAGTAGCGCTCCTTGATGCGCCGGATCATGTCCGGGGTATCGAAGCCATCGATCAGCTCATCTACCGCCCTGGGCTTTCCGTCAGGCCGTTTGACATGGACTATCGCCGCCATCTTACCGACGTTGAAGTCCATGCCGATGAACAGGGGCTCTCCAGGCTCTACGGTGTCGAAGCAGGAGTTCAGCTTCCGGTCGTACGCGTGGTAGATCGACCCGGAGTTCAGGTTGACGAACTGGCCGTTTAGGTAGGCCAGGATCAGCTGGGCCGGGTACGACTCCATCAGCGACGGGATGTAGTCGGGCGGCAGGTTCAGCTCGTTGTCGAACGTGCTGGCTTGCACCAGGCCGTACATGCCCTGAAGCGCTGGCTTCTCACGCAGCTGCTTCACGAACTGCTGGTAGACGAACTTGAATCCCTCTGGGGTCGTCGTCACATCAACGCCGTTCTTCAGCCCGGGCACGTTGTACCGCATCCGAGCAATGATCTTGCGCCAGGCGTGCTCGGCCTTCAGCGCGGGCAGAACATCGAGCTCGTCGACCAGGGCGTGCCCGATCTTGAAGCCAACGATGGTCTGCGGCTTCTCCATTGAGCGGCAGATGGTCGTGCTGCGGTACTGGCCGCCGCTGTAGAACTCGACCTCCTTGTCACTCTCCTTCGTCTTGACCTTCAGGCCCCAGTCGAAGGCGACTTCCTCGATGGTCGGGAAGAAGATGTCGCGAATCTGCGGATAGGTCGGGGCGAAGTAGCCGGAGTCGATCCGAGGCCACTCCCAGACGTGCTTGCACAGCGCCGCGCAGCCTACCCAGGTCTTGCCCGAGCCGAACCCGGCAACGAAGCCGCGGAACTTGTTCTCCATCCGGAGGAAGCTCGCCTGGGGCACGTTAAGTGACGGCATCAGGCTTCCTCGCATCCACCACATCAACCTGCACCCGGGTGGGCGGCACGTTGTCGTGGGGATTCTCGTTCTTGGTCTGGCGGTTCACGTAGACATCGCCGACCTCCTTTGCCGCTTGCTCCAGAATCTGGAGGGCAAGGCCATAGTTCCGCATGCCTTCGACCTTCTCGACCATCCTGCCCAGCGCCCGGAGGCGATAGGCGCGGTTGGCGATCGGGATCTCAGCCGTCTCTTCACGGAATCGCGCGCGTGTGTCTTCGAACAGTGTCACCCACCGCTTGGCCAGATCCTTCCCAGAGCGCTTTGTGGGGTCATGCGATTCGCACTGCTGGCGACTCACCTCTATGCCGAATTCTTCTCGGACAGAGGCTGCAACCTGCGCTGGGGTATCGAAACAGGCCAAGGCCTGAACGATGAAGGCCTTCACCTCGGTGTTCAGGGCTGCCATAGGCTCAAATCCGTCTTAGGTCTGTCAGGGGTCAGGCAGACTTGAGCAGACAGGTTCCGCAGGCCCTCGAAATGTTGATCTTGGCCACCTCAGGCGGCCGGCTTGCAGCGTCGATCAGCTGCTGTACGTCTTCGCTGGCACCGTAGCGCTTGACCACGCCGACGAACTCTTCGACGTCATGTCCGCGCAGGTAGAGCTTGGGCAGCCCATCCTGGGTGAACTTGGGTGCGCCGCAGTCATCGGTCGCCTGGGCGATGTGGTACAGCTCATGCTCGACCAGGGCGCAGAACTCAGCGTCGGAGCACTGGGCGCAGTAGTCGGCAGCCAGAGTGATGAGGTAGGTCGGCTCCTCACCGAACCACTGCCGCATCTGCTGCTCTTGCCGGGCCTTCTGCCATCCGCCGGCGCGGAACATCAGCTGCTCGGCCTGGCCAAGGACGACCCGCCCCTGCTTGGCGAACCCGCTGGACGCCCACAGCACGCCGATGCTGGCATCAATCAGGTGGGCGTGCTCCGGATTATGGATGCTGCCGGTGTCGGCAAGAATCTCGGCCTTAAGCCAATCCCATATTTCAGGGGCAGGAGCCAAGCGGATACCGAAGTCGGATAGCTCGGACAGTTCAAGCAGTGACGATGGAGGATACGGCCTATCCATAGGTCACCTTGTGTTTGAAATTATGTTGCGGTGCCGGGACGGCAGGAGTCTATTCAGTGCAGGAGGGAGTACCAGCCGAAAGGCGATTGGCTCAACGCAAGCTATGCATGGTGATTGCTCCATCTGGCTGCCATGCGGCATTCCATTTCAAGCGCTCGCACGAGAGGCCGACCCGATTAGCTCTTATCATCATGCACAGTGACCCTCACTCCAGTAGCAACGATCTCGTACTCCGTTTCGGAGATCTTGTTCACGGCACCACCCATTTGCACTTCGAAATGCTTCAAGCCTTCATGTCGAACCATGCCGCTCGAAGAGCGCTCGACCGTCTCGTCTTGGTAGATGTAGATGACGTACTCGACATTATCCGTGCCAAGCCCAACTATTCTTCCAACATATTTATCTGCCATGTCCGGACTCCTTGCGTGAAGCATCAAGGTAGCCGGTGCCAACAGATCAATCCACTGCATTGAAGCGTTAATCATGAATATGATGCTGGTCTGAGCGTGAGCACGCTCATGCAGCATTGGGCGACCCGATCCGGTAGGCTCGTTCCATCGCCTCCCAGTCGGGTTGCTTCGTTGTCATAGGATACCTACTTCAACCAGCCGGTCGCCTCTACACCACAGCCGCGGCAGTGGACCGCGCCGCTGGCTTGGCCTGGCTTGCGCATGATGAAGAATGTTTCGCTACCGCAGTTGCAGTGGAATGCCTCGTCACCTGGCCGCGGACCAAATGGATACTTGAAGGCGCCGCGATGGGTACCGCACTCCGGACACTCCATCTGCGTGATACCTACCGGTGCAGCCGCTACCCATTCATGCTGACAGTTCGCGCAGATGCACTCGCCGGAGGCGTGCGGCTCCTCTCGCTCCCGCCGTTTCAGCTCAACCACGTTCATTTGGCCACCATCTTGTGTGATTCAGCGTGGGCGTGGCCGTGCAACAGGCCGACCAGCAGTCCCTGCGGCAGCCCGGCATCCTTGGCTGCATCAATGGCTTTCACCAGAGCGGCATCGAACTCTGCCACCGCATGGACGATATCCGTGCTTACCGGAAGCTCATGGCGAATTCGGGTGACGTTGCTCATGGCTACTCCCGCGCCACGAAACAGCGCATCTCTATTTTGTGGCGCGGATCAATCAGCCTTGCGGGCCGGCAGCTTGAAGTCAGTGACGCGGTCGGCAATGTTGCGTACCTTCTCCACCCCCAAGAAGCCGACCCATCCACCTACAAACGTGGACATGCTCTGCGGCAGACCGAAGAACTCCAGGCCGCTGATGATCGTCAGGGTCAGGCCGCCGCATATTGCACCCTCGACCAACATCTGGCGACGGGTGCCACCTCCGTAGGTGATTCGCAGTACAGCCATGGCGCAGGAAAGGCCTGCCGCGTACAGGAGGGGCGAATGCTGGCTCAACCACGCAAGAGCAATCGCCCAGGTGTCTGGTTTGTCTGGCATGTTGGACATACTCGATATCCCCTGAGGGGCGGCAAGAAGAAAGGCCCGTTGAGGCCCTATTCAGGGACCGGGCAAACGTGCGGAGCAGCACATAACGACAAACCCCGGAAGTTCCGAGGCGCAGAATGGTAAGCGTACATCCGTTGATCTGATGGGAAGACAGTTCACCTGAACAAAAAACCGCCCGAAGGCGGCTAGCTAATGACTTATTAGCGCTTTCCCAAATTTGTTGGGCGCTTCAATCAGCTCAAATGTTCTACTTCACGACTTTCTCGGATCATTTTTTACATCTTTCTCAGCAACCTTGTCGTGCCGACTATAGAGCTCTGCCTTTGAAGCCCGCTCGGTGTTGGCAGCCTTACTTCCCTCCGCCCTTGGGCCTTGGGGAGATGTATTTGCGTCAGAACTTTTTTCACCCTGGCGCGATGTTTTATCCGTCATATAAACCTCTGATGAGCCCAGTTAACCGAGCTCAATTAAATGAATTACTCAGCGAGTGATCCATTATGTGTACGCATCTGCCTCCGGTCATTCTCCGGACCTTTATCAAGGCCTGGCTCGTCATCATCTGGGGTGTATCCCAGTGGATCATCAGCCTCGAGGAGCGTATGTGGCGAAAGAGCCGTACGTGGTGGGGCGCGTTTACCAACGGCGCCCAGGATAAGTCCAACCAGTATTCTGACTACTGAACTTCTCCATATTTGAAGCTTTTTGATGCTCAGGGGACTCAGGTTCTTGTTCAGGTGTAGCGTCGGGATCGATATAATCGTCCCTATCCTCTGGGCTAGATTTGTCCAACACCTCGAGCTTTTCTGTACCTGATTCAACTTCCGATTCAAGCCCTGGAGATCCATCTGGTCTGGCAATGTCACTAGACATAAGTACCTCTCATTAACTCAGAAAATCTGAGCTAAGGTGAGTATGCGCCCTAAAGTGGCTATAGGGTGAAATATCAGACCACCGGGAAAACAAAAAAGACCGAGGCAATGATGGGGCCTTTTTAAGCCCTCTTCAAGAAACAAAAAGCCCGCACTTGGCGGGCAAGGGAGCTACGCAGAAATAGTTAAATCTGGTGGCTGTAGAACAGCGAGAACGACTCGATGCCGTCGTTCGGCTGCTTGATGCCTGCGTTGGAGTAATGGACCGCTCGAATACCCACCTTCTGGGTCTCGCCAATCTTGAGGCCAGCGCCGATGCGATCCTCGAAGTTGAAGGCGGAGCCGAAGTCCTGGTCACCCGCGGAGGTGCCGGAAAACACCGCAACGCCAATACCCGCCTCAACAAATGGCTTCACATTGCCGCTACCGAACTCATAGACGAACACAGGAGCGAATGAGAGCGAGTGAGCGCCGCCGGAAGCATCTCCGGCCTCCCAATAGGTATACCCAGCATCCCAGTAACCGGTTAGACGGCCCGCGCTGGACTCAAACCAGCTTCTGTCCCAGTTAAAGCCAACGCCTACGCGCGCTGTAATGCCACCTTGACTTGTCGCACCCAGCGCCCCGGAAAGCTCAGCTGCTCCGGCGGACGCAGCGACAAGGGACAGCGCTGCAGCAGCTAGAACGGTTTTCATAATCACGGTCTTCCATGTTTGTTTAGTTAGCAACCTATCAGAATCATAGTGCTATCAAAACGTTCCGTGTTACAAAAAAAAATCTCTATCCGACCTCGCTCGGGGGCTTGTGGCAGGACTCTTGAGGCCCTCTTCGGGCAATAAAAACCCGGCTTTTGGGGCCGGGTTCAGGACGTTTTCGCCATAGGCGAAATTATGACGATGGCGAAATAGTGCCAAATCACTCCTCAAACTGTCAAGCGGCTATTTCCTGCGCCTCGTCATTGCGTTCACGGAGCCTTTCCACCACCCGGGCAACAGGCTTGAGTGCCTGCTTGTCGAGCTTGTCGACCTGGGCGCAGAGCGCATCCCATACCTCTTGCCAGTCCCTGGCCCAGTTCTGAGGATTCATCTTCTCGCCAGTGCGATCCTCGACGAACATGCATACCGCCCCCGGCCCCATCGCCTCGCCGTCGTGCACGAGGATCTTGTGCGATTGGAGCGCTGCCATTGCCATCCAGTAGGCTCGCTGTTTCTTGCGGTCTGTGAGCGCTTCCAGACCGCTCCCGAGCCATACCAGGCCATGGGCAATACTGAGGTCGTTTCCGCTGGCCACGGGCGAGTACAGGAAGTGCCCGAGGTGACGCAGCGACTTTGGCAGGGAGTCGATCGCCTGAAGCACCAGGCCGGCGGTCAGCATGTGAGCGCAGCGGTCGTTTGTGAGGCGGCGCCCCGGGCGAGTCTCCTGCACCCCTTCCTTCCGAACCTCATACACCTTGCACACCTCCTGGCCGTCGTGGTTTTCCAGCATGACCATGATCTTCACATCGCCGGAACCACCCTTCTTGCCCAAGGCTGCCTGCTCCGCGGCTACGGCCAGGGCGGATGCGCGGTTCTCGTGCAGTGCGTCGTGCCAAACTTGGCGGGCGCTGATTACTTTCATGGTCGTTCCCCCTGGATGCGATTGTTCTTCTTCAGCAAAAATTCTTCGTAGCAGCGCTTACGGCGGACCGCGCCGGCCCAGGACATCGCCCCGCCCGACACAACGATCAGCGCCGCCAAAATCAGAAATGCCCATGCTGGTGTCATGCTGCTTGCTCCTGTGCTTGGATACGGACGCGCACGGCGCCGCCCTTGATCGTTTCCTTGCTCACCCTGATCTGGGTGGCGAAAACGTTGTCGTCGATGCCCAGGGCATCTGCCAGGCCGTCACGGCCCGCCTTGAACATCGCCAGCAGGTTGTCGTCGTCGCGCCGGCGGCGATCGGGCGGCACGAACTCGAGCATGAGCAGCGCGTCACCTTCCGGCGCTTTGATACCGGCCTGCTTCGCCAGCAGGTGGCAGGCTGCCCGGTAGGACTTGGCCGCCTTGCTCTTCCTGGTCCAGTGCACTCGGGCGTTCGGGCTGCATGCGGCCGGCGGCCACGGCAGTGTCAGGTCCGTCATGCAGCCCCCTTGATGGTCAGAATGCCGGCCCGGATCAGGGCCTCATGAGTCTCAGCGATTGCCCGGGGCATGTCGGACCAGTCCACTTCGCCCTTCCCCCGACCATCGAGCACGTCGTGACAGGCGCTGCAGGCGTATACCGCCACGGTGTCGAAGCCCTTCATGCCCATGCCCTTTTGCCCGCAAGGCAGGTGGGCCAGCACGGTGGTCTCCGGGTTGAAGTTGCAGATGCCAGGAATACGGACGGTGCAGTCCTGGCCGCGGGCGCTCTCGCGCACCTTCTTGGATACGACGCGCATCAGTACCGCCCTCCCCACCGATCAGGTTCAGTCCATCGCACTCCATGCTCGGCCCCGAAGGCGTGCATCACTTCGAACAGGTCGCTGAACCACTTCTGCGACTGCTTGCGGGTCGAGACGCCCAGGACGACGAAGCCACCGTCTATGCCCGGTACCGCGTCCTGCTTCTGCACCGCGGCGCTGAAAATGTGCTTCCAGTCTTCGTCGGTGAGCTTGCGGCCGTACCACTCCACCTGCTGGGAGACGTCGCGGAGCATTGCCCACATCTTCCGGTTGCAGACGTCCGGGCGTTTCTCATCCTTGATGACCACCACCTTAGGCTTGGTCAGGTCGATGGCGTGCAGGGCACCGTACAGGCGGTTGAGGTCTTGGCTGCTGCGGATGGCGAACTCGGTCATGGCCGCACCCCCGTCTTCTTGCTCACCTTCCCTTCGGCTTCCAGCTGACGCATGGTCTTGCGCAGCGTGTTCAGGTCGTAGGCGCGCATCATGGCCTTGATCCACTTTTTCACGATCGTGACGCAGGCGTAGGACAGGGCGAAGAGCACCAGGGCGACGAAGGCAGTTCCGGCGCACGCCATGACCGCATAGCCCAGCCACATGGCAAGATCATTCATGGCGCCACCTTCAGGCCCTGAGCCTCAATCGCTTCCTTGGCCTCAACTCTGCGGCACAGGCCGAATATCTCGTCTGCATCCTCAACGTCGCTCATGCTCGGGACGAATTCATGATGGCGGTGCGAGTCATACGCGCCCTCGAAGCCAACTACCTTCGGCAGCTCCACCACCACGGCCTCTCGGGAGGCCTGCCAGGCCTGCCACATCCCCTCCACCACCCGATTTCCGTACTTATGGCCATCCCAGCTTGAAAGGGTCTTGTCTTCAGGGTCGCGCGCATCTTCCTGCAGGTGCCAGTTGTACCGCTGGCGGGCCCAGGTCTCGAACTGCTCGCGCATCTTGTTGGTGTCCATCAGTGCTTCTCCTGCGCGTGCCACTTGGCCTTGTACTCAGCGATAAAGTCGGCGGGGAACTGCGAGCGCCAGCCACATGAGCACTTGAACTGCTCACCGTCCCAGCTGGTACGCGGCATGCTGCAGGTCGACCCTTTTTCCATGGCTCCTCCGCAGTAGGGGGCATAACCGGGCTGCTTCATCAGATTTTCTCGAACAGTGCTCACACTCCCTCCCCGGCCGGCTGCCCGGCGCGCTTGATGTTCAACTTGGCCAGCAGGTGTGCACGGCACGCGGCAGCGCCGGTTGGAAGCTGCTGGATTTCCAGCAGGCGGACCTGCTTCTGGGCGGCGTACTCGTCGGCCAGTTCGACCAGGCTCTTCTGGCTGTCGTGGCCGATGCCGGTGGCGATGTCGCCCAGTGGCTCGCCGGCGACCAGCATACGGATCGTGATGTCGTAGGCCCGGGCGAATACCTTCTCGGCACGCTCCACCTCCATCGATCCCAGGTTCTGCGCCTCGCACTGCAGGGCTGCGTGGCGCACCGCTGCGTGCGACCAGGCGCGGGAACCGGCACGGCTGGGGTGGAAGTTCTCCAGCGCCTCTGCCAGGGCCCGCGCAAGCGGCGGAATGCCCATCTCCTCCGGGGTTGGCTGGCACAGCTTGATGAACTTTCCGCTGCTCGGGGCGAAGTCGGTACCCAGCACCCGGCACTTCTGGATGCCGAAGCGGATCTGCTCGAGCGTGTTGATGCCCGCGGCGACGAAGGATTTGATCCAGCTGCGCTTGGCAGCCTTCAGGGCTTCGTCATCCGGCCATGCCTGCTTCCACGCCGGGAAGATGGCCTGCAGCTCCTTGAACAGGGCGTTGACCACTTCGGTGGTGCCAGGGTCCAGCTGCTTCGCCGGTGTCTGCGCCTCGGCTGGCAGGTTGCGGGCCGTGGCCATGATCTGCGTCACGCTGCGCAGTTTCGGTTGTGCGGTCATAAGCCCCCCAGGTCATCAGCCCAGCTGGTGTCGTTGAAGTCGGGACCGCTGCGGCGCTGGCCCTGCTGCGCACCCGGCAGCACCTTTTCAGGGAACAGGCCGGTCCAGCCGTTGCTGATCGACTGGTTGATCACAGCGTCGGGCGCGTGGTGCTTGGCCAGCTGGGCGGCCTGGCGCTCGCAGGAGGTCTTGGTCAGTCGCTTGCCGATCTCCTTGCGGTGCTGGCACCAGTCGGCCCAGATCTGGTCGCTGACGTTGGCCGGCTTGGCAGTCATCGGGTCAAACTTCGGAGCCTTCTTTGGAGTCGCAGGAGCGTCAGCGACTGCCCCCTTCGGTTCTTTGATGGTTCCTTGATGGTTTATTGATGGATTGGGTGCAGCTCCTGCACCCCGTTCTGTCGTGGTTTGCACCCCGTTCTGTCGTGAGCTGCACCCCGTTGTGTCGTCATTTGCACCCCGTTCCGAACCGGGTGCAGCTGTTGCACCCCGTTCAATGCACAGGTCATAGACGGTTGGGCGGCGGTCGTGACGGTCGATGTAGGCGCCAGCAATTGCCTGATTCCCAAGGCGAATCACACCGATCTCCAGTAGGTGGTCGAGCTTGTACTTCACCGTGCGGATGGACAAACCAGTGTCATCGCTTATGCTTGCGGAGGACGGAAAAGCCCCTCGGCCGTTCTTGTCGGCATAGTTGGCCAGGACCAGCAACACGTAACGCGCAGTAGCGTCTACGATGTCGCGCTGCTCCAGGGCCCAGGACATGGATTGAACGCTCACTGGGCACGCTCCAAGGGGGCAGCATCCCGCTGTTGGCAGACAAGCATGAGCGCCGCATTCCGCTCCTCGCGTGCAGCGTTCCCACGCCGACGCATGCCCACGACGTGCCGGTAAGCCCGGAATTTCAGGCCGGAACCTGATGGCATGTCGCTCGCAGCCTCTTGCAGATCGCAGCAAACATCGCCGTAGCAGAAGGCGCCCCACTCACTCTCCCGGAAATCGGTCGAGTTGAGATCGTTGACGTAGAAATCACGCGCTGCTTCGCAGTGGCCGCAGGTCTTGTAGGTGGACACGTCGCCCTCCCATAGCCCCGAGACGTATTCGTAGCGCTCGCCTGGCTCGATGTGGCCATGGCATTCGGTGCAGCTGTGACGCTTGCGCGCGACACGGTGCGTTTCGGTGTGAAATGCCGGATTCATGCTGCACCCCGCACAGCCTTGTCGTGGGTGTGCAGGCCGTCCCAGTTCTTCTTCATGGGCAGCTCGCCGGCCAGGTAGAGCTCGTACAGGCGCACGGCGCCCTTGCGCAGGAGGATCGGCGTGTAGCTGATGAACGCCTCTTTCCCGTGCGGGGTTATCTCCTGCTGGTGCTCGGTCATGTACTTGTCGCGGGCATAGGCGGCCACGCGGTAGCGGGTACCGGACTTGCTCTCGTTGTAGAGCCAGTTGCGGCGCTCAAGGAAGTGGCCGACCTGCATCACGTTGACCCCATTGAGGCCCTTGCAGAACTGGACGTGGCTCATGCCTTCCTTGAACAGGTTCTCGAGGTGGTCGATTTTCTTGGCCTGGGCCTCGACCTGGACGGTGAGCAGGACGCGGGCTTTCTCCGACTCCAGGGCCATCTGGAGGATTTCCAGCTTGCTGAGGTCGGCGGGCTGGGCCGGGGCGGTGTATCCGCCGGTTCTGCGGATGTTGGGCAGAACCTCGCTCACCACCCATTCTTCGAAGCGTTCGGCCTGGGGCAGCTTGGAGCGCATCACCAGACGGTAAACGTCACGCTCGGGGATGATGTTTGCCGATGGGCCAAGGGTGAACGAATCGTTCACCCCCACCGGGCGCGGGCTTTTGCAGTGGTCGCGCACTGCTTTCTGTGGGTTGGAGTAGCCGAGGCCTTCAGCTACATCACGAGCAGAGAACCAAGGCTCACCATCAACGAGCACGACACGAACGTCGAACCCCTCGAAATTGAACAGGTTTACTGTGCGCGCCACGAAATCGTGGTTCGCATTTTGTGGCGCGAGGGCCACGGTATTGCTTTGGATGGTCTGGTGCATATATGATGACCTCACACAAGCGTTACGAAAGCAGTACAAGAAACCGGGCGGCCACCCGGTTTTTTTGCGCCTGCGTTTTCAGGTGTCACTTTTGAGGCCCTCTTTCGGGACCAATTGGACTACCTGTGCTTTGGGCCTTCCGAGACGAGCCGGTCCGCCCATGGCCAAGAACTCGATCGCTACAGCCTCGAGCGCCTGGTCAATGCTTAAGCCCTTCTTCAGGGCAAAAGCACTAATCCTTCTCTTCGCACCATCACTCAGGTGCTCGTAGTCGATTTCAGCCACGTGACCTCCATAGGGCCTCTAGGCCGCGCTAGACTGCTTGTCGTCCTTGCTCAAGGCCTCAATCGCACCGTTCTCTACCGCCCACTCGATCATCAGGTACAGGTAGGTGGCGTGCTGCTCTTCGGCGCGCTCTGCTGCCCTGGCAAGGATGCGGTCAAGGGTCTTGTTGAAACGGACCTTCCGAGGCGTATCACGCTTGTGGGATTGGTCGGCGTACATGCGGGCACTGCTCCTTGCAGGTTGGTTGGGGGTTATGCGGCTGAAAGCGCGTGGCTCTGATTGCTGTCGATCTGATTCCACGGGAACGAAGGACACAGGTCGGCACGACTCACAGCGCCATTCGTAAGCGCTTCAATCTGTAATGCGCGCTTGGCTGGGACCGTGCGCTCTCCTGAACACCATTGGTTGACGGTCGGCGCCGCCACATTCAGCCGGCGCGCCAATTCCGCCTGGCTGCCCAGCACGCGGGATGCTTCTTTGGCTGCTTCTGCTGATTTCATGAGCTCTCTCCTGGAGATTTATCGGTGAATATAAGGCATTACCTTATTGCTTACAAGCCATTGCCTAATCACCGCCGTGATAGGCCTAATTAGGCAATGCTTACCGGACCAGAACTAGGCGCAGCCATTGAAGCCGCGCGGATCGCCAAGGGCGTATCGAAAAAGAAAATCGCAGACGACTTCCAGGTGAAGCCTCCGTCGGTACAGGGCTGGGTGAAAAACGGCCGGATCGACAAATCCAAGCTGATGGATGTGATTGCCTACTTCGCTGATGTGGTTGGCCCCGAGCACTGGGGGCTCCGTCCTGGCTTTTCTTATGAGAGCCTTCCGGACGTCATGCCAGAACCCGTCGAGGATTCGGAGCCAACCTCAGCTGCGGACATGGTTCGCAACATGCTGGCCAAGCAAGGAAAGAACCTCTCTGACGCAGCTCGCGCTCAGTTGATGGCAGCCGCCGAAGCGTCCGATGAGGGGAATGTGATTACCGTCGATTTCTCCCGACCAGGTCTAGTCGGTGATGAAGTTCGGATTGCCCACTACGACGTGCGTGGCGCCATGGGCGGCGGCCAGACCCCGCATGACTACCCGGAGATGTTGAAGGACATTCGCGTCAGTCCAAGCCATCTCCGTGAGCTGGGCGTTGAATTTGAAGAGCATTTCCACCTGAAAGTGGTCACGGGCTGGGGCCAGTCAATGGAGCCCACCATCAAGCACCGTGACCCGCTGATCGTGAACATCAACATCCGCGAGTTCGTGGGCGACGGAATCTATCTGTTCTTCTGGGATGACCACCTCTACATCAAGCGCCTGCAAGTGGCTGATGAGGACCATTTCGAGATGATCTCGGATAACACAAGACACAAGGATCGGCTGATCCGACGGGACATGACCTACATCCAGGCCCGGGTGCTGCTGGTGTGGAATGCTCACCTCGTATAACTAACTAATCCAACCATATAAAATTAAAAATACCAACACTGCACAGGGAAGTTACCATGTTTCAAAGCGAAATTAGAGAAAGCGAAATCGCAGAGCTTTTAGAAAAAGTTCAAAAAAGAAACTATCACAAGTACCTCTACAAAATAATTGTTGAAAAAGCAAGAGGCTATGAAAACACTGTACTCACTTTCGACTTCCCAGTTACAGCACTGATCGGTCCGAATGGCGGCGGAAAGAGCACTCTACTCGGTGCCGCTGCACTTGCTTACAAGAACATCAAGCCATCACTTTTCTTTTCCAAAAGCGGCCGATTTGATGAAAGCATGCAAAACTGGAAATTTGAGTATGAGGTTATAGATCGTGATGAAAAGCAACAGGATTCCGTAAAGCGGACTGCAACATTCACTAACTTGCGCTGGAGTCGAGAGGCCTTGAACAGGGCAACTAGAGTCTTCGGCGTTTCGAGAACAGTTCCTGCAACGGAGAGACCTGACCTCGCTCGCTGCATGTCCCGGAAATTCGATGTACAGCCGTCTGCCATCACCAGCATCCCCCAGTCAGCTGCCGCTGCTGTGGCAACGATACTGGACAAAGATGTGAGCGAATTCAACTTCCTAAAGGTTGACGCCAAGGGTAAGGTCACATTGCTTGCTGGGCAAACACCGAGTGGGGATAAGTATTCCGAGTTTCATTTCGGCGCAGGAGAATCCAGTATTATTCGGATGGTCGTTGCTCTCGAAACCATGGCAGAGCAATCCTTGGTCCTGATCGAAGAAATCGAAAATGGCTTGCACCCTTTGGCGACAATCCGACTAGTAGAATATCTGATTGACCTTGCGAAGCGTCGAAAAATTCAAGTCATTTTCACAAGTCATTCAAATGATGCACTGCGACCGCTTCCAGATAAAGCTATTTGGGCCGCCATTCGTGGGAAAGTTTATCAAGGCAAACTTGATATCGCCTCTCTTCGCGCCATAAGTGGCGTTGTGGATTCCCGTCTAGCAATCTTCTGCGAAGACCGCTTTGCAAAGCTATGGATCGAAGAGATTCTTCGAAACGTAGACGGCATCGCCTTGGATGCGATTGGAATTCATCCCATGGAGGGAGATGGGACTGCGCAAAGGGTTCACCTAGACCACATCATAAACCCGGCAACACAGCAGAAATCCATATGCATCGTCGATGGAGACTCAAAATATAAAGAAGATTATCAGAAGCTGATTTTTAAGCTTCCAGGTGATTCCCCTGAGCGCCATATTTTCAACAGGGTACTGGGGCGAATTGAAGAGTTCTCGGGTGAGCTTGCAGTAGCGTTGCTGAAACCATACGAGAAATCTGGATTAGTAGAAGAAGTTACTCGCAGTGTCGCAAACACTAACCGAGACAAGCACACTATTTACTCGCAAATCGGAAAGCGGCTCGGCCTTATCCCTGAGAACCGCGTTAAAGAAGCTTTCATCAGTATCTGGGCGCGGGCTTATCCCGAAGAGCTTCAAGCTTTGGTAGATGGGTTTAGCAGCTTACTCCCTCTGGAGAGCAATGAGGTTACGCTAGGCACCGCAAGTGCCTAATTGACTGCTGAATGCCTGCGAGCCCCCCCTACTGCTCGCAGGCATTTGGGCCGCGCTCAACTTCAGTTCGCCCTACCTTTCGCCCATCAGAACGGCGCCTCCTCCTCCAGCTTCTCCTCCTCCCAATCCTTCTCCACGATCAGATCGTCACGTTCGTCGACGCTCTGCGGCTCCCAGCGAATTGTCACACTCTCGTCGTCGTTGAACGTCAGGTCCAGCTCTGGCGTTTCGGCCAACAGGCCCATCACCTCCTCCCACTCCATGTCTCCATCCGTGTCCAGACGATGGATCGTCACCCATCGCTGAGCCTGGGCGATCGGGTGATTGATCATCGACGAGACTCTCAGGCCCAGGCGTTCCAGGCCGGTCATCTCTTGGCGCGCTTGCGGGGTCGACTTCTTATGCTTGGCCATACCTTCCTCCGTTAACTGTACATCCATCCAGTATTAGGCAGAGCTTACCCGAGCCATCGAACGATGCAAGCCCGGATAGCGGATTAGGCACATATGAAAAAGTTAGGCATTACCTATTTACAAGAATTAGGCATTGGCTTATCGTTGAATCCATCGAGGCGCTACACAGCCCCTCGGGAGGCCCTCAAGGCTCACCGCTCTTTAACAACCAAGACCGCCGAGCCTGCAGGCATAGCAGGCCACCATCCCCGCAGGGCTCTGGTGCGATCAGGTGTGCCGCAATAGAGCGGCATCCAAGCGGCGCGCATGCCTCGACAGATGCAGGAAGCGCGATACCGGGTGAGCGACCGGGGCCTGAGAGAGAACAGAACGATTTACTGATGCCGGTTCACTGAGCCGGCATTGGAAATCAACTGGAGAAAGCGCATGAAAATCGTAGATGCCGTAACCAGCGTTGAGCTGAGTTGGTACAACCGCCGCTGGAACATGAGGCTTCGCGGCGACCAGAAGGTCCGCGACGAGATTCAGGACGGCCTGGTCTATGACCGCTTCGGATCGCTGTACCTGGCCCAGAGCGAAGGACTTGTCGATTACTGCTCTGCTGGCAGCGGCGGTGCTTGCGGCGGCAAGTTCAAGATGCGCGACGGCAGCATCGAGGAAGTAACCGGCGCCTGGAGCAGCAATCCAGGCCACGTGCTCAAGGCCTCTGGCATTGACACAGTTTCGACCAGCTTCAACGGCTTGGTCATCTCAATATCGCTTGAGGCACTTCGCGAGCTTGCCCACCGCTTCAACTTCGTGATCGACGAGACCACCGATGCCTATCGGTACAACATCTCGCCGGTTCCGCAGGCGGAGAAGATCACGCTGGAACGGCGTTACTTCAACTGAGCAGACGGTTCCCCGGTGCGCCTCAAGCGGTGCGCATCAGGGGGAATCCACTGGAGGAACACAGCATGAACCGCAATCAATTCCGAAAAGCTCGCGTCGCCGTGAAGTCCGACCGCATCAACAACACCTGCAACTGTCTCGTCCCCGGTTACGAGAAGGCGCTGATTCTTGAGCTTATGCACCGCGACCGCGCTGCCTGATTTCACTGGCTGGCCTTGGCGACAGGGCCAGACGGGAAATCAACATGTGAAAAGGAAACCTGATCCCAAAGCCCCATGATCACAAAGGCAAACACGGCGATGCCAACACAAGATACCCAGTTCCTTTCAGTTGTTTCTCTGCGCCAGTTCCCCTTCGGCATTCGGCCGAATGTGGCTAGTTTCACGACTGGCCAGCCCAACCAATAGAAAATGAACCAAAAGACGACCTCCAAGAACAGGTTCCACAACGCCCTTCCCAAGAAAGCGAGAACCTCAGTCATACCAGTATCCTCAATGTGACTCGCTTGGACAGTGTAGGTGGTGGATCAGCCTGCAAGTTGAGCCAACACCGCCGAACGCCATTCCCCATCAATCGGAGGAAAACAGTTCACAGTGTGCTCTGCAGTGTTGATGAATGCGGAGGCTAATGCGCTGAAGAGCCGATAGATACTGATGCCACGGCCTGATGCCCTGCTTCCGGTCGCAGGGTAGATCGGAGTGTGAACTGAATCCTGCCGCCAAGCAGCACAGCTTCTATCCAGCGAGATCGGGAGGAACGAACACCGGTCGATGCAGAGATTGGCTCCTGCCAGTTCACACCCCGATACACCCCGCCCCCTTCCCTTCAAATTCGACCGCATCGGCAGGCGCCAGGCCACCTTTCACGGTGGGTTTGGTCACCTTCGCCTGGCGCCTGGCCAATGCGGTTGTCGAGGATCGCCAAAATGCACAATTGCACCGATACCCAAGCCGTGTGCCGGGGCTGCGGCCTCAAGTTGCGCGGCTCGCCTTCTTGGAAAGGCGGCATGGCCTATCACCCTGAGCCGCGCGGCGAGGTTCACCGCTGCCATTACGGCGGCTGGGTCTGCTCGCGGCGCTGTGACATCAAGGCCTGCGTCGAGCTGGAAGGAACCATGCCCGGATGTGGCGGGGTAAACAGCTTCGAGCGACTCTCCCCCTATGCCAAAGAGAGCATCAATCGCCATTGGCCGGAGGCTGCATGAGTGGCTGGCAGCCGATTGCATCGGCGCCGCGCGACGGCACTGAGGTGCTGCTTGCATCCATTGGCCAGACATTCGACGGCGTGCCGATCCCGGATCGAGTAACGCTGGGGCATTACACCGTAGGCGACGAGCTCCTGAAGCACGTAGGCGACTGCGGCGGTGTTTGCCGCTGCCCTGAATACGAAGACATCGAACCCTTCTGGATGTCGTGGGATGGCGGATTCACCGATGAAAACCCGCCTACCCACTGGATGCCACTTCCAGCACCACCCACCGAGTAACCCACCACCTGGAGGCGATCATGGCTCACGAGCATGAGCTTTACGCAGACAGCGCACAGGGCCGCGAGCTTGATCGCCGAATCTCCGGTGATCACGACGTCCACTGGGCCGCAGACATAACCCCCGAGCAGGCGGCTGCGAACAACCAAGCCTGGCTTGCGATCATCCGCCAGCAAGAAGAACACCGAAAAGCTACCAGCCGCCGGGTGATTGCCGCGGCACTCGACAAGATGGAAGCCATGTGCGGCTCAGGCGCCGCTCGGAGGACAGCATGAACAGGAGCACCCGCCAGGCGGTGATCGATATCATCGACTCTCGCTTTACGGCCATCTGCGAGAACTTCAGCGACACGCTTCGAGGCGAGCTGGTCATGGCCATTGACCTGGCCGGCCTCACTGGCGCCATTGGTCTTGTCGAGCAGCGCACCTATACAGAGCGCCTGAATCGCATTATTGCCCGCGACCACGAACAGTGGATGGAGATGCACGGGAGGGTGGCATGAGCACAGCACCTGTGAAGTCCTTGATCGACGAGCAACTGGAGCAGATCGAGCGCACGTTTGCGGTGATCAGCTTCGGCATCCCGTTCAACGAGGCTGTCGGCCTGCCACGGGAAACGCCAGTGGCCAGCCTAAAGCGCAGTCTTGCCGTAACTATGAAGGGCCGGCGCATCGCCGTCCGCGTGCGGCCATGACCAGCTACCAGCGAGCCCGACGCTTCGCCATGTGGCGCGGCAGATTCATCACCCTATTCCTCTGCACTGCGTGGGTGCTCGCCAGCGCTTACGCAGGCTGCATCACTTCCTGAGGCGCCCATGAACACAACGCCCCGCCTGGCCGCCCAGCTCGACTGGATGACGGTCGGATCGTTCTCGCCTGAGCGGTACCAGGGCGAAGAGCGCAAAGAGTATGAAGACGAGGCCGCTCGCATTGAGCGGCAGTGGGACAACCAACCGAACTGAGGTGCCGCATGGCAACCGTAACCCTGATCCTCGGCAAGTCCGGGGCTGGCAAGAGCGCTTCGTTGCGCAACTTCAAGCCTGATGACGTGGCCCTGGTCCAGGTCATCAAGAAGCCGCTTCCCTTCCCTGGTTCAAAAGCCTGGAAGTCGTACGTGACCGATAACTGGGTCAAGGTGATCGGCGCCTGCCGTCAGACCAGGCGCAAGGTGATCGTGATCGACGACTTCCAGTACATCCTGGCCAACGAGTTCATGCGCCGGAGCGAGGAGAAAGGGTTCGACAAGTTCACCGAGATCGGCCGGCACACCTGGAACATTTTCGAAGCACTGCTCAGCCTGCCCGACGATGTTCGCGTGTACATCCTCAGCCACACCGAGGAGACGGACGCTGGCCAGATCAAGATGAAGACCATCGGCAAGATGCTGGACGAGAAGATCACGCTGGAGGGCATGGTCACCATCGTCCTTCGCGCAGTGGTCAGTGACGGCCAGCATCTGTTCAGTACTCGCAACAACGGTTCTGACACTACCAAGGCCCCAATGGGCATGTTCAACGAAGCGATGATCGACAACGACCTTGCCCTGGTCGATGCCGCGATCTGCGAGTACTACGACCTCACCAATACCAACCAGGCCGCATAGGAGCCTTCTGAATGTTCAATCTGGACGCAAACGCCGCGCGCTCCGCGGACAACAAGTCAGCCTTCATCGACGAGGCGGGCAAGTTTATTGGCGAGTTCCTGCGAGCCGAATACATGGAGAAACAGGACACAGGCTCTACCGGTATCGGCTTCACCTTCAAGAGCCGCGACGGGGCCGAAGCCACCTTCTACCTCAACCTGACATACCAGCACGGCACCAGGAATGAGGGCGGCTACGCCATGATGAACGCCATCATGGCCTGCCTGCAGTTGCGCACCGTCGGCGCACCACAGCAAACCCAGTTCGAGAAGTGGAACAGCGACACCAGGCAGCGTGAGCAGGTAACCGCCCCTGGCTTCCCCGAGCTCCTTAAGAAGCCAATCGGCCTGCTCATCCAGATGGAGATCGAGAAGAGCAGCCAGACCGGTATGCCGCGACCGATCATTTACGCGCCATTCAGCGCCGAATCGGAAAAGACGGCATCCGAGATCCTCGACCCGCGTTGCACTACCCCAGCGAAGCTGGAAAAGATGGTCCAGCAGTTGATGAAGAAGCCAGTGCATGACCGTCGACCGAAGTCAGCCCAGGTATCCAGCGGATACGCCCAGCAAGACAACTACGACTACGGCGCACCGCCTGACTTCTCAGACGAAATCCCGTTCTGATTGCTCATGAGCAGCAGTCCATCCCGCTGCTGCCACCCCTTCCTCTTCCGCGATGGACCTCATATGACCGCCTACATTTTCGACTCTGAAACCACCGGCCTGAACAACCCCGAGTTAGTTGAGGCCGCCTGGCTGCAGCTCGGTGCCGGCCTGGCCGTAACCGGCGAGTTCTTGCAGCGCTACAAGCCATCCAAGCCCATCGAACTTGGCGCCCTGGCAACCAGCCACATCCTGGACGAAGAGCTGGTCGACTGCCCGCCGCATGATTCCTTCAAGCTGCCAGAAGACGCCACCTACCTGATCGGTCACAACGTCGATTACGACTGGGGGGTGATCGGCAAGCCGGATATCAAGCGCATCTGCACCAAGGCCCTGAGCTCGATGCTTTGGCCGGACGCTGACTCGCACACCCAGTCGGCGATGATCTATCTCCACTACCGGTCGGAAGCCCCCGAGCTGCTGAGAAACGCCCACGCCGCGCTTGATGATGTGAAGAACTGCCGTCGCCTCCTGGCCGCCATATTCAGCACCCTGAAGGCGCAGCTGGGGCGACCGGTGGCCAGCTGGGAAGAGCTCTGGGAAATCTCCGAAGACGCTCGCATCCCGGAGATCATCCGATTCGGCAAGCATGCCGGCTCGAAGATCGAAGACATCCCGCGCGACTACAAGCGCTGGCTGCTTGGCCAGGCCGACATCGATCCATACCTGCGGAAAGCTCTGGAAAAATAAGCCATGCCACTTGCAGCCATCCTCGACATGCTCCAGCGCCGAAAGGAACTGGAGCGTCATCTGCAGCTGCTGTTCAACCGCAGCTGCCAGTGGGGCCGCGCCGAACGGGTGCGCGGCGCCGCAACCATCGAGAACCTGACCCAGCAGCTGTTCGAACTCACCGAGCAGATCGACGCGGCGCGGGCGGCATGAGGCGGATCAACACCCTAGTCCGCCAGCGCCGACGGCAAGACCAGTTCCACCTACCGCCAAGCGGTCTCACGGAGCACAGACATGCAGAAAGCACCTTCTGGAGTGGTAGCCCTGCCGGCCTGGCTGAATCGGCCAGTCAAGAAGCTGTACAACACTCGCAGCGGCGGCAAGTACCGGCCTGATGATGTGGCGCTGGCCTTTGCGCTGAGCCTCCGCATGCACGACAGCGCCGATCACCTGCGCAGGCTGGCTCGCCGTCTGGTCGACAAGGTCTGCCTCGAGCACCAACCAAACATGAAGCGCCTGGCCCGCGAGCCGGACGACGCCAAGGTGTTCGACGCTGCGCTCAAGATCATCAATCGGGTGTGCGACCTGCTCGATATCGGGCCGGGAACTACCTTTGTGCGCAATGGGGGCGATGATGGCTCTGACGCAGCAGCAGCGTGACGAGAAGCGCAGGGCCAAGGCATCCAAACACGGTGAAGAAGACCTGCGCCTGAAAGCGCGCGCCGGCACCCGCCAGGCACTGGCCGAGATCATGCAATGGGCCGAAGTAGAGGAAAACGGCGAGGCCATGACCCTGCTGATTCACCGCATCCATGAATTAGGGCCTGAAGCGGCCCGCCACTTCCTCAGCGCGCCGCGCCACGAAATAGTCGTGTCGGATTTTGTGGCGCGACGACTCGATCAATTCAGGATCAGCCGCCAGATGCGCGAGCCGCTTCTGAGGGCTGGCGACGATCCAGACGACAGCGGGATCTACGTGATCGAGTACACGCAGAGAATGTAAAAGTCGATCATCTAGAGGAGCTCTCAAAGCTCCCTGGCAGGATAATCGACCATCCCCTGCGTTTCTTTTTGGGCTTACCTTTCTTTGACCCAAGTGCTTTGCGAAGCGCTGCTGTAGCTGCCTCATCTGCCGTTAGCTCAATGCCATCTTCTTCGGCAACGTGCTTCGCCAGGTCAATTCCGGAAATGAATTTACGAGTTCGTTTATCGAAAGCCATCTCGGCGCCCTCGGCTCGGCCCCATGCCGGTCACCCGTAATACCCCATCCCAAACCAAATTGCCACCATGCCGCATCCGGCCCTCGGAGGCATGGAGCTGCCCACACATTTCAGGAGAGCGCAATGAGCAAAGCCCTGAAGCTGGTTTATGGTGTCGGAGCAAACGACGCCGACTATCAGGTCTGCCTTACCGAAACGGTTAACGGACGCCGCAGATCCGTATGGACCTGCCCGTTCTACAAAGCATGGACCGGAATGCTAGAGCGTTGCTACAGCGAGAAGTTTCAGCTCAGGAACCCAACCTATCAAGACTGCTCGGCATCCAGCGATTGGCTCGCCTTCTCGTCATTCAGGGCTTGGATGTCCAGGCAAGATCATGAAGGCAAGCACTTGGACAAAGATCTGCTTGTGCCAGGCAACAAGGTCTATTCACCGGATACTTGCGCATTTATCCCGCCGGACCTGAACAGATTCATGGTCGATAGCCAGGCGATACGTGGTGACCTGCCAATCGGTGTTTCCTGGCACAAGGCGCGGCAAAGGTTCGTGGCTCAGTGCAGAAACCCTTTCACCGGTCGCCACGAGTTTCTCGGCTATCACACCAGCGCCTCCGAAGCTCACCAAGCGTGGCGAGAGCACAAGCACCGGATTGCAATCGCCTACGCCGAGACACAGTCGGACCCTCGTATCGCCGCAGCATTGCGTACTCGGTACGCCGCCTGATTCTCCCGCGCTGCCCGCCAGCGCCTTCCCCTATTCAACGATAACGCCTCCCCGGCGAAGGTTACGCTGCTCCCAGTACAGCTATCGATTTCTGCGCGCATCCTGGGGATAGGCTTTTTTCGCGATCACGACCGTGAAGCTGCCTGTGAAGCTGTGACGAAGCTCTCGAGGCATAAGGTAGGAAAAGGATACGAGCCAAGAGCCATCGCCAAGCTGCAGGGTCTCGGTTCTGTATTTATCAACTTGATACTCATCAATGCCCACGACTGCAGCGACTTCTTGATTGGTCGGCTCGGTACTCACGGGATCTTTTCTCTGGAACCCCGGCTTGGGGTGAGCAGCATCAATACGCGCATTAATGGCAAATAGCCACAACATTCTACTCCGCCGCCCCGGCGAGGGCGGCGCCTGCAATGGAGATTGCCAATGAACCCCTACCAGATCACTGGGCCGGCGCAGATCGGCGTCAGTGGTGGCCGCACCAGCGGGCACATGCTCTGGAAAATCCTTGAGGCCCACGGCGGTAAGCTCCCGGCAGATGTGCACGCCTTCTTCCAGAACACCGGCAAGGAGCGCGAGGAAACACTGGTGTTCATCGACGCCATGGCCAAGCACTGGGGCGTCAACATCGTCTGGATGGAATGGTGCCGGGTGTACGGCCAGCCGGACGACGCGCCCTGGTACAAAATCGTCGACTTCGAGACGGCCAGCCGCAACGGCGAGCCGTTCACGATGATGCTGGAGTACTACGAGGCCTACCGGAAAGCAGAAAAGAACCTGCCGGCCGTGCTGCCGAATTTCAGCAACAACATGTGCACCGCTTACCTGAAGGTGAAGATTGGCGAGAAGCACATGCGCGCCCTGGGCTACGACGAGTGGGACTGCGTCGTCGGCATCCGCTACGACGAGCCCCGCCGCTACAGCCGAATGATGACCGCCAACGAGCGCGGCAATGCCCGATGGGACAGCGTCTGCCCTTCCTATGTCGCCGGCGTCATCAAGGAGGACGTGGCTGCCTTCTGGGCCGAACAACCTTTCGATCTGGGCATGGATTCGGACTACGGCAATTGCGACCTTTGCTGGAAGAAGAATGAGGCCAAGCTGATCAGGACCATCCAGGAAGATCCGTCGCGGGTGATCTGGTGGTCTGGAACCGAGGAGCGGTTCGGCCAGGTGTTCCGGCAGGACCGACCCAATTACCGGTCTCTGGCCTGGTCAGCAGACCAGCGAGCCAGGCAGACGGATTTCGATTTCGACTACCTGGCCGAAGACATTGACTGCTTCTGCGGGGACTAGCCTTTCAGGCTGCTGATGCGTTCGCAGATAGCGTCGTAAGCCTCATAGAAATAGTACTTGGGCAGAAACTCTGTCTCCCGAAAATCCGCAACTCTACGCTCTCGATCAGGCTTGAAGGTTGCGAGAAAGGGATCGTTTTGAGCGATTACGATTTCTGGTTGGTCGTAGTCGTCGAACTGGCTTCCAGTGATGTCTATGATCGTTCCGTTCAAGTCGAGCCATACGTGCGAACCAAGCTCGCCCTTTCTCCCGCCATTTCGCCCGTGAACCCTCAGCGCGCCAGGATAACCTTGTTCAGATAGGTACGCGGCCAACATCAACGATGAATCATCGCATGAGGCGTGCGGGAAATTCTTGGAAATGCTGACTCCGAACCAGTGACCCTCTTCGACCAGTTGTTTCAACGCCGACCGAAACTCAGCAACTACAACGCCCAATTCTCGCTGACTCACAACCACCTCCATTCGATATGCGGCGAACTATAACCGCGAGGTATCCCCATGCCCACAGAAAACCGATCCAGCAACACAGAGATGGTCAGCTTGTCGCGTGACTTGATAGACCTCACCCTGGCGCACCTGCCGAACGACAGCGCTGCCAAGTGGGAAATTCACGAAGTGCTTGCACGGCCAGCTCCGCAGCCCCACCCCGAGCCAATAGCCTGGATGGTTGGTACTGCCATCTGGTGGACCAAAGAAGAGGCAGAGCGGGATGCGGCAGAGGTTGGCCAGCCGGTAATTGGCCTGGGACCGATGATCGATGCAGCCGAAGTTGAACGGCTTAGGGCGGAGAACGAGCAACTGCGCGAGGTCATCAAGCATTCTGACTCGAACATCCAACGGCAGAGCCTGCGGATTTCGAATCAGCGCGCCCAGTTGGCCGAGCGGGATGCGCTGCTGCGTGAAAAGTCTGGCGACCTTATCCGCATGGCTGCGCACCTCATCAGCGCGCCGCTATTCGCCCTGCAAGACCTGCAGGACGAAGACAAGAAAATGACCCGGGCCCGAGTGGACATGGCTGTCGACACCGCAGACACCAGGCTGAAGGATGCAGCCTACGAACTCCGCCGAATCGCTGACGCCCTATCCGCCAGTGCAGAGCCGAGCGCGCCGACTTGGACGTGCCAGCCCTGCAAGATTGAACAACCGACTGATCGACCCTGTGATCTTTGCGACGGCAAAACCGAGCTGAAGGTTCTTCAACCCTGACAGGAGTACATCCGTACTCTCCCCGCAGCGCTAGGGCTGCTACCGAGAAATGGCGAGAAGCTCTGCAACGGGAGCACCGTTAGCTACGACGCTGTGGGCTCTATCGATCCCCCAAGCCAACGCAGTACTCATCGACTCACCTGGACGGGAGTCGTAAGCATCCTCGAGCTTTGCCCGACCCGAAGGTGCGTACACACCGATGAACAATTGCGTAGAGCCAGTGCGCGAAAGCCTGACTTGTACGTCGATTGCGGTTCCATCGCTGCAGATCTCCTCATGACTTCGGCTGTGAAGCGCCGTGTCCGCCCACATCCAATATTTGCTGCCTCTAGTTCTCATCTTCTTATCCTTCTCTGTTCTCTCTAGTAACTCACACAAACCTTTTGCGCACATGACCACTGGGCAGTTGGCCTCAACCGTTTGGCTATCGGAGTGTGCGCATTTCCCTCTATTCATTCCCGCGATAGGTGTTCAGCCGAAAACGGCATATCTCAGCCGCGGGTGAGGTGCGCTAGGCTTGGTATGGCGGATAAGAAATCATGGGAGGAACGATGAGCACCGATATATCGATGGTCACTCTGCCGCTTGAACTGGTTGAGCTGATTCTCTCTGAGCTGCCCAAGGGCAGCGCAGCAGCGGATCGCATACGCGATCATTTGAACGGGATGGCCGAGGAATCTAAATCTGAACCGGTGGCCTTCCTGGCGCACCGGCTGACGGGGAATCAAGCTGGGAAGAGGTTCGTTACCCAGCCTGATTCGCGATACAACCCAGCCCTGTACAGAGGGCCTTACCCGGTCTTTGAACGGCCCGACTGAACCGCCGCCATGCGCCCGCCATCTTCGGCGACCCGGCGTGCGCGCCCCACTCCCCAGGCCAATGCCCTGGTCATCGATTCGCCTGGCCGGGAGTCGAAAGCTTCCTCGAAGATCGCAGCGCCAGCCGCAGCATAGACGCCGATGAACATCTGCGTGTTGCCCGTGCGAGACAGCCGCACCTGCACGTCGATAAACGTGCCGTCCTCAAGAGTTTCGTCATGCTCTCGGTGATGAAGTGTGGGGTCCGCCCACTGCCAATACACATCTCCGCGAACTCGCATGCCGCCTCCGAGGACTGATGTCTTTTTGTTTAGGGCCAAAGACCACCATAGCGAAGCGGTACCAGTGCACAACCGGTAAAGGCCGAACTGCGAGCACAATCGGACCGCCGGGCAAATAACCTCTACACATTCAATATTTTGTACAACTCACTGCCGCGATATGGCGGCCAAGGAACTGCCGTGGGCAAAACAATAATCTTGACCGGTCGCGCCATCGTGAATTTCAAAAGGGTCATGTACGACGTGCCCGAGCACGAAGTTCAAGAGCTGCTCGAAAGCAATGACCTCCGTGAATCGCAGATTGATGACGACGATCTCCGCGACATCGAATCCATCCACGACGACGTCGCCATTGAGGTGCAGCCATGATCGCCCTCGCCTACATGGCCTACCTGATCTACAGGGGGCCGCGATGAGAGAAGTCAGCCTATACCGCGGCGAGTGCCTGGAGGTGATGAAGTCGATCCCTGATGCCAGCGTCGACCTGGTGCTGGCTGACCTGCCCTACGGCACTACGCAATGCGCCTGGGATGTGGTGATCCCCTTCGCTCCCCTCTGGGAGCAGTACTTGAGAATCGCCAAGCCCGAAGCGGCAATCGTCCTCTGCGCGGCCCAGCCGTTCAGTTCTCTGGTGGTCGCCAGCAACCCGCGGGACTACCGCTACGAGTGGATCTGGGAGAAAGGCAACGCCACCGGCTTCTTAAACGCCAAGAAGCAGCCACTGCGTGCGCATGAAAGCGCCCAGGTCTTCTACCGGCGCCAGCCGGTATACAACCCCCAGATGACCACCGGGCACGAGCGGCGCACGGCAAAGCGGAAGACGGTCAACTCGGAGTGCTATGGCAAGGCTCTATCGCTCACCGAGTACGACTCCACGGACCGATACCCGCGCTCGGTGCAGTTCTTCTCGAGCGACAAGCAGACGGCCAACTTTCACCCGACCCAAAAGCCGGTCAGCTGGATGAGGTTCTTGATCGCCACCTACACCAATCCCGACCAGGTGGTGCTCGACAACACCATGGGCAGCGGTACGACCGGTGTTGCCTGCATCCAGTTGGGCCGACGTTTCATCGGCATCGAGCAGGACGAAGCGCACTTCGGTACCGCGCAGCAGCGCATTTCTCAGGCCATCACCATTCGCGACACCCCAGCAGCGCAGATCGAACTGTTCGAAGCGCGAGCCTAACCCCTCCCCCTACTACTCAAGCCCGCCGACATGCGCGGGCGAGGAGCAACCATGTCTGATTTTCAGACCATGACCGAACCCGTGGCCAGGAAGCGCCACGCCTGCTGCGAATGCCGTGGGCATATCGAGCCTGGGCAGCGATACCAACTGGTGGCTGGCTGCTGGGAAGGTTCGATGGAGAGTTTCAAAACCTGCTTACCCTGCGTTCAAGCCCGTGACTGGGCAACTGCCCAGCCTGAATGGGTGGGTGACGGGGAGCACCTCTACTACTTCGGCATGCTGGAAGAGGACTTGGCAAACCTGGCTCCGGAGGTTGCGCCCGGCGACGGCCGACGCTTCAGAGCCTATCGCCTACAAGTTCAAATCTGCCGCCGCCGTGACGCTGCGCATTCACGGAAAGCAGCCTGACCACCAACCTGCCGCCACCGGCGGCGTGGAGACAACCCATGAAAGACGAAGAACAGGCGCCTATTCCCTGGGTGCAAGACAAGGTGCCCGAGGATCGGATGGCTGAGCTGATCGGCACCACCAAGCGCGCACTGGAAGGAAAGCGAAGCCGTGGCGTGATCCCCGAGGGGGTCTGGAAGAAAATCGACGGCAGGATCTTTTACAGCATCAGGAGATACGAAGCGTGGCTGGAAGGAAGCTGGGGCTACCCACTGGAGTCGAGTTCATCGGCAAATCAATCCGCATCCGTTTTACTGTCAACGGTGAGCGTCGATCCGAAACACTCGCGCATCCCCAGACCGCCAAGGGGATCAAAGCGGCAGCCGATCTACGCGCTCAGGTAGTCAGCCTGGCCAAGCACGGCGTACTGGATGAGCAACGGTACGCCGAGCTTTTCCCAGGCTCGGGCTACATCACCAGGACCAACGAACTGCTGTTCGGCGAATACGCGCAAAGCTGGCTGGATAGCCTGGAAGTGGTGAATGACACGCGGGTAAATTACAAGGGGTTGTTGAATAACTACTGGATGCCCAACCTGGCGGTACGCCCCATCAAGGGCATATCAACCATGGACTTGAGGAAGGTGGTCACGGCGACCGAGTGGAAGAGCTCTACCGTAAAGCGCGCAGCAATTGCCATTGCGAAGCGGCTTTTCAAGCAGGCTGTGTTTGATGGGGTAGTCGATAAAAACCCGGCGGATCCTATCAAGTTGCCCCAGAAGAGCAGGAAGCAGGTAGACCCGTTCACTGTGGAAGAGGCGGATTCGATCATCGAGTGGCTGTATGCCAACCTGACCAGGTGTCACCAGGTCTATGCAGCCTTCTACGAGTTCGCCTTCTACACCGGCATGCGCACCGGAGAAATCATGGCGCTGCGCTGGGACGAGATCGACTCGGAGAAGAAGACGGCGCACATCTGCCGGATCGTGGTTGAAAAACAGGTCATCGAGCGCACGAAGACCAAGTACACCCGCACCGTAATGCTAAACAGCCGGGCGTTGGGCGCCCTGGAAAGAGCGAAGGAGATCGCGCATTACCGGTCTCGGCAGAAGCGGCGGGTATCCACCACCTCGCCTTACATTTTCCAGCCATCCGGCGCCTCTCCGCACATGACCGTGCCAGAAACCCCGGCGAACCACTTCGGGCATGCGGTCAAGGCGTTGGCTGTAAGACACCGGCCCCAGTACAACTGCCGACACACTTATGCCACGATGTGCCTCATGTCAGGGATGAATCCTGCCTTCATCGCAGGGCAGCTTGGGCACTCAGTGCAAGTGCTCCTTTCCACCTATGCAAAGTGGCTTACTTCGGCCAACGATTGGTCCGAATTGGCGAAGCTGGAGCAGCAGCTAATTGGTACAGAATTGGTACAGGATTAAATATCCTTCACCTTGCGCCCTTTAGTCATAAGGCATTCGACAGAGGTTGAGCCATACTCCAGAATGCACGGGTTTCGAGGGGGAAAACCCTTGCACAGCCAACGACATACCAACTTTTAGTGAGCCTCAACGTGAAAACATCCCTGTCCATCCTCAGCCTGCTGCTGTTGCTCACAGGTACTGCGACCCTACCGTCGACCGCTGCTGCACAACCCCCATCCCAGGTGAAAAATGACCCGTCCAAGTTGCACCTGGCCTCCGGCAGCGCCCTGCTGATCGACCTGAACACCAACCAGGAACTGTATTCGAGCCACGCCGACCGCGTGGTACCCATCGCCTCGGTCACCAAGTTGATGACGGCGATGGTGGTGCTGGACGCCAAGCAGCCCATGGACGAAATGCTCACCATGACCATCGCCGGCAACCCCGAGATGAAGGGGGTGTATTCGCGGGTGCGGCTGGGCAGCCAGCTCGATCGCCACGAGACCTTGCTGATCACCCTGATGTCGTCGGAGAACCGCGCCGCCAACACACTGGCCAACCACTACCCCGGCGGTTACCCGGCTTTCATCAAGGCCATGAACGCCAAAGCCCGCGCCTTGGGCATGAGCCACACGCGCTATGTCGAACCGACCGGCCTGTCGACGCAGAACGTTTCCACCGCCCGCGACCTTGCCAAGCTGCTGCTGGCCTCGCGCAAGTATCCGATGCTGAGCACCTTGTCCACCACCCGGGAAAAGACCGTGGCATTCCGCAAGCCCAACTACACCTTGGGTTTTCGTAACACCGACCACCTGGTCAACAAGAGCAACTGGGACATCAAGTTGACCAAGACCGGCTTCACCAACGAAGCCGGCCACTGCCTGGTGCTACTGACCAGGATGGACAACCGCCCGGTGGCCATGGTGATCCTCGACGCCTACGGCAAGTACACTCACTTCGCCGACGCCAGCCGCATGCGCCAGTGGCTGGAAACCGGCTCGGCCAAGCCGGCCCCGGCCGTGGCGATGCAATACAAATCGGACCGCCAGAACAAGGCCCGCCTGGCTTCGGAGTAAGCGCACCGCTCCCCGACGACCTGGGGGCCTGGCACGGCCCTCAGGCCTGGGTACTGACGATGCTACCGGTGGCGCTGCCGCCTTCGGCGGTCAGCAATTCCAGCAACTGCGCCGTCGCGGCCTGGATCTGACCGCTGAGGGTGGCGATGCTGGCCTGCTTGGCACTCACTGCCGCCGCTTTTGCCGACTCGTCCATGTGTTTGGCTTGCAACGCAGCCAATTCCTTCTGCTGCTCGGCCAGCTGTTTCTGCAACTCCTTGATCATTTCCTTCAGCTCGTTGATGGCCGAGGAGGCGCTGCTGTCGCTGCTGCTGGCACCACTGCCCGCCGCGCCGCCCGCCCCTTGCGCCTGACTGGCCGCCTGGCTGCCGGAGGTGCCAGCCTGAACAGAGCCCGCGCTGTCTTCGGTGCCCTCACTGGCCGCCACATCGGTGCTGGTGACCTGTGCCTGGCTGGCTGCCGTGCTGATCGTGACCGAACTGATTCCTACCATTTTGATTCCTGCCTGAAACGCGTCCATGGTGGTTCTTGAGCTGTCCTGCTTATCGGCCACGCGACGCAACTCTTTAGCCTCGGCCGCGACCTCGCTGCAACACCCCCCGGTAAATTCCCCACTACCTGGCTCGTTTGAACAAATGTACTTGCGCAGGAGCCGGCGCCTCCCCGGCGGGCGTCCACATTCGACTTTTATGGAATCGCAGCCATGAGCCAGTCTTCAAACCCGGAAACAATCAAAGACCTGATCGGCGTGGGCTTCGGCCCTTCCAACCTGGCGCTGGCCATCGCCCTGGAAGAGCTTGCCCAGAGCCAGGGTCATGCCCTCGACGCCCTGTTCATCGACAAGCAGAAGGATTACCGCTGGCACGGCGAGACCCTGGCCACCCAGAGCGAGCTTCAGATCTCCTTCCTCAAGGACCTGGTTTCGTTGCGCAACCCCACCAGCCCTTACAGCTTCGTCAACTACCTGCATCAGAAGCAACGCCTGGCCGACTTCATCAACCTGGGCACCTTCTATCCGTGCCGCCTCGAGTACAACGACTACCTGCGCTGGGCCGCCGAACACTTCGCGACCCAGGCGGTTTACGGTGAGGAAGTGTTGCGCATCGAGCCGGAGCTCCAGGGCGGACGGGTCGAGCACCTGCGCCTGGTATCGCGTGACCAGCAGGGACGTGAATACAGTCGACGCAC
Source organism: Pseudomonas putida (assembly GCF_004357765.1). Classification (GTDB taxonomy): domain Bacteria; phylum Pseudomonadota; class Gammaproteobacteria; order Pseudomonadales; family Pseudomonadaceae; genus Aquipseudomonas; species Aquipseudomonas putida_U. Next base: position 114,276 of record NZ_SMTE01000005.1, read on the forward strand.
CCGCTCGGTGGTGGTAGGCAGCGGTGGCACGCCAAAGATTCCCGAGAAATTCGGGGCATTCAAGGACGATCCCCGGGTATTCCACCACTCCCAGTACCTCAGCAGCCTCAGCAAACTGCCCTGCACCGAGGGCAAACCCATGCGTATCGCAGTCATCGGCTCCGGCCAGAGCGCGGCCGAAGCGTTCATCGACTTGAACGACAGCTACCCTTCGGTAAAGGTCGACATGGTGCTACGCGGCTCGGCCCTGAAACCGGCTGACGACAGCCCGTTCGTCAATGAGATCTTCTCGCCCGACTACACCGACCTGGTCTACAACGAACCGGCCGACCAGCGCAGCAAGCTGCTCGGCGAGTACCACAACACCAACTATTCGGTGGTCGATCTCGACCTGATCGAGCGCATCTACGGCATCCTCTACCGCCAGAAGGTCGCCCACCAGTTCCGCCACAATGTGCTGTGCCGCCGCCAGGTCGAAGCGGTGGTCGCAACCCGCGATGGCATCGAACTGACCTTGCGCGACCTGGCCACCGGCCAACAGCAGACCCACCGCTACGATGCCGTCATCCTCGCTACCGGCTACGAGCGTCGCTCGCACCGGGACCTGCTGGCACCCCTGGCCGGCTACCTCGAGGACTTCAGCGTCGATCGCAACTATCGGGTGTTGGCCAGCGAAGACCTGCACGCCTCGGTGTACCTGCAAGGCTTCTGTGAGAGCAGTCATGGCCTGAGCGATACCCTGCTGTCGGTGCTGCCATCGCGCGCTGCGGAAATCAGCCAAGCGCTATACCACGACCTTGCCCGCCACCATGGCCGCAGCCAACCGACGGTCGCTCTGACCAGCGCCTGATCGCCCTCCGCCTCTTCCAAGCCGGCAGGGCGTCTGGTGCGCGCCCTGTCGGCTTGCGCCTTGCGAGACGATACCGACTATCGGGCCGGCGGATTGTCAGGGTCAATCGTGTTCGTCGGTTCCTGCCTCTAGCGCTCCATGCACCGCTGATAGCGCTCATCCACCCGTCTGGCGAACCACGCCGTGGTCAGCTTGCGGGTGATCTTCGGGCTCTGCAGCTCGATTCCGGGCAATACCGCCCTAGGCAATGGCTTGCCGGCGCGCCCCTCAGCCAGGGCGAAGACGCCGCTGTACAGCTTGCTGTCTTCGAAGCCCAGGCTGTCACCTTGTTCGAGCTGAGCACGAATCTGAGGATTGCGCAGACCCAACTTGGCCCCCAAGGTACGGGCTGCCCGCTCGGTGTTACCCGGCAGGATCGCCCCCGGTGCTATCAGGTCGCCGTCCAGCGCCAGATCGGCACCGCTGACCTTGGCCAAGGCCGCTTGAAATGCGGCATTGCGGCTGGCGTACCAACCGGCGTTGAAGTCGGCGAAGCGATAGAGCTGGCGATCGTAGTTCGCCGGATAGCCCAGTAAATGCGCGATACCGAAGTACATGCCGCCGCGCCGAGTGAACACTTCCTGGCGCAGGGTGCCGTTGTAGGTGTACGGATAGTCCTGCGCATGTTTCTCGGCGAAGTCGATGCTCACCTGCATCGGCCCACCGGTATGCACCGGATTGAGGCCGCCGAGCAGGGTCTTGCCCAAGGGTAACTGGGCGATGAATTCATCGTACAGGGCACTGAGCTGCTTCTCGCTGCGCACGGCCAACAAGCGCTGCTGATAGCTCTGGCCGTTGCTCGAGGAGGTGTTCAACGCACCATCGACCAGCATGCGCGGAATATGCAAGCGTGCGGCACGCCGATCGATTTCATCCCGGGCAATGCGACCCAGGTTCGGGACCTGAGGGTCGGCGCTGAAGGTCGACTCCTGCTCCGTGACCGCCAACACCGCGCACAGGTTGCTCTTGCTCGGCGCGATGCGCTGGGCGCTGAACGCGACCTGGATATCCCTGGCCCAACCTGCCCGGTCCTTGGCCTGGGCCGGCAACAGGCGCATCAGCTGGGCACGCACCTTGGTCGGATCGGCCTCGGGCTCTGCCGCCTGACGCCCGGCACAACCTTGCAACAGCGCCAGGCCAGCCAGGCCGAACGCCAACAGCCGGCCGTTCAGGGCTGCTCACCGGCGAGATAGGTCTTGAGCCCCTTGGGGTGCCCGGACATCACGATCGGCAGCTTCAGCTCGCTACAGGCAGACAACAGCCAACGCGCGCAGGCACGGGTACCGGCTGGGTCACTCATGGCGCCGATGAGTTTCTCCTGAATGTCGACGGCCAACAGCGTAGCCTTGTGTGGATCGATCAGCATTGCCTGCCCCTTGCCTGGGAAAAGGCATAGCGTCCCCCACGCAGGCAGTGACGTCAATCAGGCACTCCGGCGCAGGGGCTTCAGGACATCGGTCAGCGTGGCGAGCACGCGGTCTTCGTGTTCGTGGATGAAAAAGTGCCCGCCGGGAAACCACTGCAGCGAGAATTCACCCGCAGTTTCCTCGCCCCAAGCCAGCAACTGCGCTTCGCTGGCCTGGTCCGCCGCGCCACCAAGCACGTGCAGCGGGCAGCCCAGGGGGGAGCGCTGCCGGTAGCTGTAACGGCCACAGAGGAGGAAGTCGGCACGCAAGACGGGCAGCGTCAGCGCCATCAGCTCGGCATTGGCCAGTACGGCTTCCGGCGTGCCGTTGAGCTCACGCAGTTCATCGATCAACTGCTCGTCGGACTTCGCCTCACACCAGTTCCGACCCGCATAGTCCTCCCGCCGAGTCGGCGCTGCCGTCCCGCAGGCAAACAGCGCTCGCGGAGCCAGGCAACCCAGTGCCTGCAGCTCGTGGGCCAGCTCGAAGGCCAGCAACGCGCCCAGGCTATGGCCTAGCAAGGCGTAGGGCGTGCTGGCGGCCAGGCGCTGCTCGCCCGCCAGCTGCCGGGCCAGCGCCTGCATGTCGGTGTGCAGTGGCTCGCCCATGCGTACGCCACGCCCCGGCAGTTCCACCGGATGCACATGCAACCAGGCCGGAAGCTTGCGGCGCCAGCGGCTGTAGACCATGGCGCTGGCGCCGGAATAGGGCAGGCACAACAGGTTCAGCGTGTTCACTGGGCTGCGGCTTCGGCTATTGTCTGCTGCCTGGTCGGTACCACCTGTCATGGCCTGTCTTTCTCCTGGTCTGAACGTCTCTGGCCCCACTTGGCGCAGGGCCCCAAATAGACGTAGCCGGCTTCAGGAAAATTAGGCCGATGCCTTCAGCATTCAGGCATCGCGCAGCAGGTCATGGGCGTCGAGCAGGCGATAGGCGACTTGTGGATTGCGCTCCAGCCCACGACGGATGGCCGCCGGGATCGATTGCCGGGTCTTGCGACACAAACCTGGCAGGGCTTCGAGCTCGATGACGATGCCACGCATGGTGCGCACCTCGTTGAAACCGGGCGAGATATGCACACGGATGCCGAGGTTCTCGAACATTCGCACCTGCAGGCGCTGCAAGTCTTCCAGGTCCTTGAGGTTCTCCAGGCGCTCGAGCAGGCGCTTTTCTTCCTGACGGGTCAGCAGGAGGATGCGCTGGGCCGAGGACGGCTGTTCGGCCAGATTTTCCCGACCGCAATCGCACGCCCCCGGCGGGCAGGGCTGGCGCCATGGAAGTGGTGTATTCATTGGCCAAGCATAGCCTGTAGCGGCCAGGGCTCGGCAAGTCGCAAGCGACAACCACCACGAAAGCAGCGCCCTGCTCTTCCACCAATATTCCTACCAGGATAAAAAATTTCACAAAACTCTGGACCATTCACCCCGAGATCGCCTATAAATCGCTCAAGAGAAATTAATATTCCTATAAAGAAACATCGTTCGCCGCCCGCGACATCTTTTGCCCTTGTGCCGACCTGCCCCACTTCACCACGAGGCCCCGACATGCATCCCGCTCCCGACCACTTCATCCTGCGCGTCAGTTGCCCGGCTGTGTCCGGCATCGTCGCTGCAGTGACCACCTACCTGGCCGAGCAAGGTTGCTACATCAGCGAAATGGCGCAGTTCGACGACGAGGACAATGGCCGCTTCTTCATGCGCGCCGTGTTCCGCTACAACACCGGCTGCACGGGCGACACCCCGCAACTGCAAGCCGGTTTCGCCGACGTCGCCCAGCGCTTCGACATGGATTGGAGCCTGCACAGCAGTGCCCGCCCCATGCGCGTACTGCTGATGGTCAGCAAGTTCGACCACTGCCTGTCCGACCTGCTCTACCGCCACGCCAAAGGCGAGCTGGACATGCAGATCACCGCCGTGGTGTCCAACCACCTCGACCTGCGACCGATGGCGGAGCGCCAGGGCATTCGCTTCGTCTACCTGCCAGTGACCAAGGAGACCAAGGCCGAACAGGAAGCGGCGCTGATGCGCATCGTCGAGGAGACCGCTACCGAGCTGGTGGTGCTGGCGCGCTACATGCAGATCCTCTCCGACGACCTGTGCCGGCAGTTGTCGGGCCGGGCGATCAACATCCACCACTCGTTCCTGCCGGGCTTCAAGGGTGCCAAGCCCTACCATCAGGCCTACCAGCGTGGGGTGAAGCTGATCGGTGCCACTGCGCACTATGTCACCAGCGATCTCGACGAAGGCCCGATCATCGAGCAGGAAGTGCAACGCGTGGACCATGCCTACGCTCCAGACGATCTGGTGGCGATCGGCCGCGACACCGAAACCATCGCCCTGTCCCGCGCCGTGAAATACCACCTCGAGCATCGGGTATTCCTCAACCACGACCGCACGGTGATCTTCAAATGAGCGCCTCCCCCAACATCAAGCTGATCGATGGCAAGGCCACCGCGACACGGGTGCTGGCCGAGGTTCGCGAACAGGTCCAGGCCCTGCGCCAGCGTGATGTGCAGCCGGGCCTGGCGGTTGTCCTGGTGGGCATGGACGCGGCCAGTCAGGTCTATGTACGTAATAAAGTGCTGCGCGCCGAAGAGGTTGGCATTCGCTCACTGCAACATCGCTTGCCGGGCGACACCACCCAGGCAGAGCTGCTGACCCTCATCGACCGGCTCAACCGCGATCCGGCCGTCAACGGCATCCTCGTGCAACTGCCGCTGCCGGCACACATCGACGAGCACCGTGTTCTCCAGGCAATAGACCCGCTCAAGGACGTGGACGGCTTCCACAGCGAGAACGTCGGCGGCCTCGCCCAAGGCCGCGATGTACTCACTCCCTGTACGCCCAGTGGCTGCATGCGCCTGCTGCGCGAAGCCTGTGGCGAACTGCGCGGCAAGCATGCCGTGGTGGTGGGCCGTTCGAACATCGTCGGCAAACCCATGGCCGCGCTGCTGCTGCAAGCGGACTGCACGGTGACCGTGGTGCACTCACGCAGTCGCGACCTGGCGGCCCTGTGCCGTCAGGCGGACATCCTGGTGGCCGCGGTCGGCAAACCTCACCTGATCGGTGCCGACTGGCTCAAGCCCGGGGCGGTGGTGATCGACGTCGGTATCAACCGTATCGCTGAAGGCGGCCACAGCCGCCTGGTCGGCGACGTCGATTTCACGGCCGCCCTGCCTCAGGTCGCGGCCATCACCCCCGTGCCCGGAGGCGTGGGGCCGATGACCATCGCTTATCTGATGAAGAACACCTTGATCGCCCTCGACCTGCAGCAACAGGCCACCCGCCAGGAGCGCACCCCATGCCTTTCGCCCTGCTGAAATACGGCCTGAGCGCCGACTACCCGGTGGAGGTCGACCTGCCGCCACCGAGCGAACTCAAGCCACGCTATGACGTGGTGATCATCGGCGGTGGCGGCCATGGCCTGGCCACGGCCTACTACCTGGCCAAGTACCACGGCGTGAGCAACATCGCCGTGCTGGAAAAATCCTACCTGGGCGGCGGTAACACCGCACGCAACACGGCGGTGATCCGCTCCAACTACCTCACCAGCGAGGGTGTGCGTTTCTATGCCGAATCGGTGCGGATGTTCCAGAACCTGTCCAACGAATTCGACTTCAACATCATGTATTCAGAGCGCGGCCAACTGACACTGGCGCACACCGATGCCACCGTGCGCGCCTTCCGCCAGCGCGCCGAGGTGAACAAGCACTTTGGCGGACGCACCGAGATGATCGATCGCCAGCAGATCCGCGAACTGGTACCCAGCCTGAACCTGGACCCCGGCCACCTGCCGGTGTTGGCCGGGCTCTGGCACATCGACGGCGCCACCGCCCGCCACGACGCCGTCGCCTGGGGTTACGCCAAGCAGGCAGCCAAGCGCGGCGTGGAAGTCCATCAACTCACCGAAGTGCAGGACCTGGTCATACGCCGAGGCCGTATCGAAGCGGTCAAGACCAACCGTGGCACCGTGCAATGCGGCTGCGTGGTGCAGGCAGTGGCCGGCGCCAGTTCACTGTTGATGGCCAAGGCCGGCATCCGCGCGCCGATCCACACCTACCCCCTGCAGGCGATGGTCACCCAGCCATTCAAGCCGTTTCTCGATCCATTGGTCAGTTCCTCGGCGCTGCACTGCTATGTGCAGCAGACCAGCCGCGGCGAGATCGTCTTCGGTGGCGGTTCCGACCCCTACCCGCTGTACAACACCCGCTCGACCCTGGACCTCAAGGAAAGTCTGTTGGCCCACGCCATCGAAATGTTCCCGTTCATGGCCAACGCCAAGCTGATGCGCCAGTGGGCAGGCATTACCGACATGACCCCGGACTACAGCCCGATCATGGGCCTGTCCCCGGTGGACAATTACTACCTCGACGCCGGCTGGGGCACCTGGGGCTTCAAGGCCACGCCCATCTGCGGCAAGACCATGGCCGAACTGGTGGCCAGCGGCGGCAAGGTGCCGGACATGATCGCGCCCTTTGCCCTGGAGCGCTTCAGCCGCTTCCAGCAAGTCAACGAAATGGGCGCCACCGCGGCCAGCCACTAGAGGACTGCACGATGAAGATCCTGACCTGCCCCTTGAACGGCCCGCGCAACATCAGCGAGTTCACCTATGGCGGCGAGCTCAAGCGCATGCCCGACCCAGCCACCTGCAGCGATGCCGAGTGGGCCGATTATGTGTTCAACAGCGAAAACCTGGCCGGCACCGTCATCGAGTGGTGGCTGCACAACGCCTCCAGCTACTGGTTTCTGGCCGAGCGCCACACCGTTAGCGACCAGGTGCTGCGAACCTTCGACCCCAAGGAAATGTTCGACCAGCGCGTCGACTTCGCCCCTGCCGTCACACCGGAGATCGCTGGATGAACCACATTAACCGCCTTCCCGCGCCCATGGGCCTGCTGATCGACCGCCAGCGGCCCTTGCAGTTTTCCTTCGACGGCCAGCCTTGCCAGGGCTTCGTCGGCGACAGCATCGCCAGCGCCCTGCTCGGCAATGGCCGCTGGCTGCTGTCTCGCTCGTTCAAATACCATCGTCCGCGCGGCCCGTTGAGCATGGCCGGGCAAGACGCCAACACCCTGGTGCAATTGCCCGACGAAGCCAACGTGCTGGCCGACATGCAGGCCGCCGATGATGGACTTGTGGTCGAGGGACAAAACTTCAACGGCAGCCTCCAGCACGACCGCGATGCGTACCTGGGCAAGTTCTCACGCTTCATGCCGGTTGGCTTCTATTACCGCGCCTTCTACAAGCCCAAGGGCATGTGGAAGATCTGGGAGCCGCTGATACGCAAGAAAGCCGGTCTTGGCGTGCTGGACCTCGGCTTCCGGCCGCAGTACTACGACAAGGCCTATCTGTTCGTGGATGTGGCGGTGATCGGTGCGGGCCCGGCTGGCCTGCGCGCTGCGCTGGATGCGGCCAAAGCGGGGGCCAAGGTGCTGCTGATCGAACAGCAGCCGGTACTCGGCGGCTCGCTCACCTACGCTCGCTTCGACATCGCCGGCACCCGCGCCGGACAGTTGCGCGAGCGACTGCTGGCAGAGGTCGAGGACCACCCGAATATCCAGGTCTTGCTGGAAGCCACCTGCAATGGATGGTTCACCGACAACTACCTGCCAGTGATCCAACACCAACGCATGTACAAGGTACGCGCCACACGCTGCGTAGTAGCTTCTGGCTCGTTCGACCAGCCGGTGGTGTTCCGCAACAACGACCTGCCTGGGGTAATGCTGATCAGCGCCGCCCAACGTTTGATGAAGCTGTACGCGGTCAAACCGGGCCAGCGTGCGGTGGTCCTCACGGGTCACGATGATGGCTACCTGGCCGCCCTCGACCTGCAGGAGCAGGGCGTGGCGGTCGCCGCCCTGGTGGACATGCGCGCCGCCCCCGCAGACAGCGCACTGACCAGCGAGCTCAAGCGCCGCGGCATACCTGTGCACCTGGGCAGCACGGTGTACGAAGCCCTGCCTGAAGCCGGCACGGGCCATGTCACCGGCGTCGACCTCCGCACTATCACTGGCCAAGGCAAGGTTGCCGAACACGGCCTGCGCTTGGCGTGTGACCTGTTATGCATGTCGGCTGGCTACATGCCGGTGTACCAGCTGCCATGCCAGGCCGGCGGCAAGCTCGCCTATGACGTCAACCGCGACGAATTCACTCTCGCCGGTCTGCCCGCCGGGCTGGATATCGCAGGCTCCGTGAACGGCCACCACCAGCTCGACAACGTCCTCGCCGATGCCGCCCGCGGGGCAGCGCAAGCAGTGACCGCCCTGGGCCTGCAAGCCGCCGAAGTGCCGGCGCTTGGCGCACAAGCCAGAGTCAACTTCCCCTGGCCGATCTTTCCTCACCCCAAGGGCAAGGACTTCGTCGACTTCGACGAGGACTTGCAGGTTCGCGATATCGTCAATGCCACCCGCAGTGGCTACCGCGACGTGCAACTGGTCAAGCGCTTCTCCACGGTCGGCATGGGTCCGTCCCAGGGGCGCCACTCAGCCCTGCCGACCGCGCGACTGGTGGCCCAGGCTACCGGCCGCAGCATCGGCGAAACCGGCGTGACCACGGCCCGCCCGCCATTCCAGGCGGAAAAGCTCGCGCATGTCGCCGGACGGGCCTTCGACCCGTACCGGCAGACGCCGATGCACCAGCGCCATGTGCAGGCCGGGGCGAAGATGATGCCCGCCGGTAGCTGGCAGCGCCCGGCCTACTATGGCGCTGCCGACGAACGCGAGCGCTGCATGCAGGAAGAGGCCCGCCATGTGCGGGAAAAAGTCGGCCTGATCGATGTGTCCACCCTGGGTGGCCTTGACGTACGTGGCCCCGATGCCGCCGAGCTGCTCGAGCGCCTGTACACCTTCGGCTTCGCCAAACTGGCTATCGGTCGCACCCGTTACGCGCTGATGACCAACGAGCACGGGGTGGTGATCGACGACGGCGTCTGCGCACGCCTGGCGGAGCAGCACTTCTACGTCACCGCCACTACAAGTGGCGTCGATCGTCTCTACCAGCAGATGCTCAAGTGGAATGCCCAGTGGCGCCTGGACGTCGACATCACCAACGTCACCGCCGCCCTGGCTGCCGTTAACCTCGCCGGACCGTTGTCGCGGCGCGTGTTGGCCAAGGTGTGCGAAGACGTCGACCTGTCAGCCGAAGCCTTCCCCTACCTGGGCGTGCGCCTGGGCACTGTGGCAGGTATTACGGCGCGGATCCTGCGGGTTGGCTTCGTCGGTGAACTGGGCTATGAGGTGCACGTGCCGGCACGCCATGCCGAGCGCCTGTGGGATGCGCTGATGCAAGCGGGCGCCGAGCTGGGCATCCGCCCGTTCGGGGTCGAGACCCAACGCCTGCTGCGCCTGGAAAAGGGCCACGTGATCATCGGCCAGGACACCGACGGCATGACCCACCCGGCGGAAATCGACATGCAGTGGGCCATCGGTCGCAAGAAGCCGTTCTTCGTCGGCAAGCGCTCCATCGAGATCCTCGAAGCGCAACCCCTCAAGCGCAAGCTGGTCGGCTTCACCTTGCCCAAAGGCAGCGCGCAGCCCCTGGAAGGCCATCTGGTCCTGGACGGTGCGGATATCTCCGGCAACGTCACCTCCTGCGAATACTCGCAGACCCTGGGGCAGATCATCGGTCTGGCCTATGCCGGCGCCCACCAGGCGACCCCCGGCATGCACATCCCGATCCGCGTGGAAGGCGGCGCGATGGTCAGCGCCAAAGTGGTGCAACTGCCGTTCTTCGACCCCGACAACTCACGCCAGGAGCGCATAGCATGAACCGCCTGAAAGCCGAGGCCTTACCCACCCGCAGCCCGTGTACAGAGCGGCTGCAGAGCTGCGCGCTGAGCGACCTGAGCGAGCTGGCGCGGGTCGGTTTTCGCGGAGGCGACAGTGCCGCCTACCTGCAACAGCGGGGTTACCGCCTGCCTGCGCAGCCGAACCAGGCCTTGCGCCAGGACGACGGTGCCTGGGTGGCGCGCCTGTCAGCCAACGAGTACCTGCTGCTCGGCAGTCTGGCCGACCTGGGCGCAGCGATAGCCGCCGAGGAGGCGCAGTGGGTGCAGGATGCCTCGCGCAACTACCTGCTGCCACGTCAGGACAGCCATGCCTGGCTGCAGTTGTCCGGGCAGCAGTGCAGTGCGGTGATGGCCAAGTTATGCGGTGTCGACCTCCGCGCTCAAGCCTTCCCTGTGGGGGCCGTGGCGCAGACGTCGGCGGCGCGGATCAACGTGATCGTGGTGAATGTCGGGAGCGAGGCGTGGCCTGCGTTGTACCTGCTGTTCGACCGCGCTTCGCTGGCGTACTTCCGTGATGCGATGCTCGATGCGATGGAGGAGTTCGAGGGGGGATGGGTGGGGGTCGATGAATTGACCTGTTGATCTGTACTGGCCTCTTCGCGGCGGTTCGGCGCCCCGACAAGCCCGCGAAGAGACCCTAGATCACATCATCAAAGTTGGGCCAAGCGCTCACGCAAGAATTCGACGAACCCCTGCACCGGCCGCGCCACCTGCCGATGCTGCGGATAAACCGCCGACAACTGCAGCGCCGCGGGAGCCCACTCCGCCAGCACCGGGACCAGCCGCCCCTCCGCCAACGCCTTGCCGACGATGAATGTCGGCAGGTAGGTCACCCCCATCCCGGCAACCGCCGCGTCCCGTAGCATCTCGCCGTTGTTCGCGCGCATGCGCCCGGTGACCTGAATCGACTGAACCTTGCCACCCTGCCTGAACTGCCACTGCACCTGCCGTGAATGCCCATAAGGCAGGCAATCGTGCTCGGTCAGCTGCTCGGGGCAGCTCGGCACACCCCGCGCTTCGAGATACCCAGGGCTTGCGCAATACACCCGCTCGACATTGGCGATGCGCCGGGCGATCAGGCTGGAGTCCTCCAGCGCGCCAATACGCAGCGCCAGGTCATAGCCCTCGCCGATCAGGTCCACGGCACGATCGCTGAGGTCCACCTCCACATCCACCTGCGGGTGCAGCCGCAGGAACTCGGTCAGCAGGCAGCTCAGGTGCGCCATGGCGAACGACAGCGGCGCGCTCAGCCGCAGGGTGCCACGCAAAGCCTGGGTCTGGCCGCTGATATCGTGCTCGACCTGTTGCACCTCACCCAGAAGACGCAACGCCGACTGGTAATAGTGCTGGCCCAGCGGCGTGGCATCCAGACGCCGGGTGGAGCGGTTGAGCAGACGCACGCCAAGGCGCTCCTCGAGTTGCATCAGGCGCCGGCTGACGGATTGCTTGGACATGCCGAGGCGGTCGGCGGCAGAAGTGAAGCTGCCGGCTTCCATGACCTGGGCGAAAATGCGCATGTCTTCGTAGGGGTTCATTGTCTCGCTCACAGTGACAGTTAAACGCTTTATAACGGCTTTTTCCCGTCAATGCATCTCCCTAATCTACGCACAGGTCGCAGCGATGGCCCCAAGGCCAGGCAAGACGCCCACTCCACCACTTGCATAGAAAAGGATTCGCTCATGAACACTGTCCACAAAGCCCTCACCGCCAGCGTGCTCGCACTGTCCATCTCCAACGCCTTCGCCGCTGGCAGCCCTGGCGTCGAGCAGCACACCCAGGCCTTCCTCGAAGCTCTGGAACAAGGCGGCGGCAAGCCACTCGAACAACTCAGCGCGAAAGACGCTCGCGCCGTGCTGACCGGTGCCCAGGCCTCGGTGAAGGTCGACCTGTCCGGCATCGAGGTGAAGGAACGCGTCATCCAGGTCAAGGGCGAGTCGATCAAGCTGCAAGTGGTACGCCCGGCCAAGGTCAAAGGCGATCTGCCGGTGTTCATGTTCTTCCACGGCGGCGGCTGGGTACTGGGCGACTTCCCGACCCACCAACGACTGATTCGCGACCTTGTGGTCGGTTCCGGCGCAGCGGCGGTCTATGTGGACTACACGCCTTCGCCCGAAGCGCACTACCCCACCGCCATCAACCAGGCTTACGCCGCCACCCAGTGGGTTGCCGAGCACGGCAAGGAGATCGGCGTGGACGGCAAGCGCCTGGCCGTGGCGGGTAACAGCGTCGGTGGCAACATGGCGGCAGTGGTCGCACTCAAGGCCAAAGAGGCCGGCACTCCTGCTCTGCGCTTCCAACTGCTGCTGTGGCCGGTGACCGATGCCAGCTTCGAGACGGCCTCCTACAAGCAATTTGCCGAAGGTCATTTCCTGACGACCGGGATGATGAAGTGGTTCTGGGACAACTACACCACCGATGCCAAGGCCCGGGCACAGATCTACGCCTCGCCGCTGCGGGCGAGCAGCGAACAGCTCAAGGGCCTGCCGCCGGCGCTGGTGCAAACGGCCGAGTTCGATGTGCTGCGCGATGAGGGCGAGGCCTATGCACGCAAGCTCGATGCAGCCGGTGTAACGGTGACCTCGGTGCGTTACAACGGGATGATTCACGACTATGGCTTGCTCAACCCGTTGAGCCAGGTGCCGGCGGTGAAGGCGGCGATGCGTCAGGCGGCTGCCGAATTGAAAGTGCACTTGCAATAACCCTCAATCATCCAATGGCAGGGCCGAACGGCCCTGCCCGCATCGGAGATCGCTCATGCTCACCGTCCGTAACGCACAAGACCGTGGCCTGGCCTTCCATGGCTGGCTCAAGTCTTTCCACACATTCTCCTTCGGTCATTACCGCAACCCAGAGGAGCAAGGCTTCTCCGACCTGCTGGTGATCAATGACGATCGCGTCATCGCCGGCAAGGGCTTTGGCGAACACCCGCACCGGGATATGGAGATCTTCTCCTATGTCCTTGAAGGTGCACTGGAGCACAAGGACACATTGGGCACTGGTTCGGTGATCCGCCCCGGCGATGTGCAGTTGATGAGCGCAGGCCATGGCGTGGCGCACAGCGAGTTCAACCACAGCCAGACGCAGCCGGTGCACTTCCTGCAAATCTGGATCGTGCCCAACGTCAGTGGTGCAACACCGCGCTACCAGCAACAGCACTTCAGTGCCGCCGACAAACGCGGAAAGTTGCGCCTGATCATTTCGCCGGACGGCGCCGAAGGTTCCTTGCAGGTGCGGCAGAACGCCCGGGTGTATGCCGGATTGTTCGATGGCCCCGAACAGGCCAGGCTGCACTTGCCGAAAAATCGCCATGCCTATGTGCACGTGGCTCGGGGCAGCATCGATGTGAATGGCCACCGACTGAACGAAGGTGATGGCGTCCGCATCCGACAAGAGCAGGTGCTGGAACTCACCGCTGGCGTGGACGCCGAGGTACTGGTCTTCGACCTGCGGCCCCACGAGCTGCCAGGGATGCCCTGATCTGCAAGTCTGGCAGCAACTGCGGTATCGCCGGCTGACCGACGATACCGCAGTCAACCACACCTCAGGGCTTGCAGCCCTCGACGATGATCACCTCCGCCTTCGCCACGCCCTGGCGATGGCTGCACGCCTCCTGATACAAGGCTGAGTGGTAGCACGCCACGGCCTGATCATACGAATCGAATTCGATCACCACACTACGCTGCGGCGTTGGCCGCCCTTCCATCGCTTCGCTACGCCCCCCCCGCGCCAGAAAACGACCGCCGAAAGCCTGGAACGCCGCGGGCGCTCGCTGGGTGTATTGCAGGTACTGTTCGGTGTCGGTCACGTCGACATGGGCGATCCAATAGGCTTTCATCGGCTGGTCTCCTTGGTTTCTGATATTTGTGTATGATGGTATACCATAAAAATCACACCACCACAGTGAGCGTGCAGCATGGCATTCAACAGTATCGAAGAACTTCTCGAGGACTACCGGCAAGGCAAGATGGTGCTGCTGGTGGACGACGAGGATCGGGAAAACGAAGGCGACCTGTTGATCGCCGCCGAGCGCTGCGACGCCCAGGCTATCAATTTCATGGCCCGACAGGCACGCGGGTTGATCTGTCTGACGTTGACCGACGACCACTGCCAGCGGCTAGGCCTGGAACAGATGGTTCCGGCCAACGGCAGCGTGTTCAGCACCGCCTTCACCGTGTCGATCGAAGCTGCCAGCGGCGTCACCACCGGTATCTCCGCCGCTGACCGGGCCCGAACCGTGGCCGCCGCCATGGCACCCAATGCCCGCCCTGAAGACTTGGTCCAGCCTGGGCACATCTTCCCTCTGCGCGCCCGCGAAGGCGGGGTACTGACCCGCGCGGGGCATACCGAGGCGGGTTGCGACCTGGCGCGCCTGGCGGGCTTCAGCCCAGCCTCGGTGATCGTCGAAGTGCTCAACGATGACGGCACCATGGCCCGTCGCCCGGACCTGGAAGTCTTCGCCGCCGAGCACGGCATCAAGATCGGCACCATTGCCGACCTGATCCATTACCGCCTGAGCACCGAGCAGACCATCAAGCGCATCGGCGAGCGCGAACTGCCGACCGTCCACGGCACTTTCCGCCTGGTCACCTACGAAGACCACATCGAAGGCGGGGTGCACATGGCCATGGTGATGGGCGATATCCGCCGCGAGCAGCCGACCCTGGTGCGGGTGCATGTGATCGACCCGCTGCGCGACCTGGTCGGTGCCGAGTACGCCGGCCCGGCCAACTGGACCTTGTGGGCGGCCTTGCAGAAGGTGGCTGAGGAAGGCGCAGGCGTGGTGGTGATCCTGGCCAATCACGAGTCGTCCCAGGCCCTGCTGGAACGGGTACCGCAGTTGACCCAGCCAGTACGTCCCTACCAGCGTGGGCAATCGAAGGTGTATTCGGAGGTCGGTACTGGGGCGCAGATTCTCCAGGACTTGGGCGTGGGCAAGCTGCGCCACCTCGGCCCGCCGCTGAAATACGCAGGCCTGGCGGGGTATGAACTGGAGGTGGTGCAGAGCATTCCGTTCGAGCCACAAGCTTCAAGCTGAAAGCCTCAAGAGGAAAGCGGACCTGCATAAACACGCGATCCGCTTTGCTTGCAGCTTGAGACTTGTAGCTTGCGCTTAGGTCGGAGTGATGGCCGGTAGCCTCATCCCTCTTGCGAAAAGTTTGGAATACCATAATATGATATCCCGTAGACCTTAAAACTGCAGGCCGGCACCTACAATCACAAACGGCCGAGAACACTTTGTAAAAGCTGCTCCCCGAACACAGTTGGCGGGCGCAAGATGAATAGCCCCGCCTCGAATAACAAAAGTAACGAGGGCGTAACCATGCTGTTGAGCAAACGTGTAACCGCAGTGCTGTCCGCCAGCCTGCTGACCCTGGCTTGTCAGGCCACCCAGGCCGCCGACAGCCTCAACTTCGTCAGCTGGGGCGGTACCACCCAGGACGCCCAGAAAGAAGCTTGGGCCGCTCCCTTCACCCAATCGACCAACATCAAGGTCGTCCAGGATGGTCCGACCGACTATGGCAAGCTCAAGGCCATGGTCGAAAGCGGCAATGTCCAGTGGGACGTGGTCGATGTCGAGGCCGATTTCGCCCTGCGCGCCGCCAGCGAAGGCCTGCTCGAACCCCTGGACTTCAACACCATCCAACGCGACAAGATCGACCCGCGCTTCGTCTCCGACCATGGCGTCGGTTCGTTCTTCTTCTCCTTCGTGCTCGGCTACAACGAAGGCAAGCTCGGTGCCAACAAGCCCGTCGACTGGACCGCGCTGTTCGATACCAAGACCTATCCCGGCAAACGCGCCCTGTACAAATGGCCCAGCCCCGGCGTGCTGGAACTGGCCCTGCTGGCCGATGGCGTAGCGCCCGACAAGCTGTACCCGCTCGACCTGGACCGCGCCTTCAAGAAGCTCGACACCATCAAGCAGGACATCGTCTGGTGGGGCGGCGGTGCCCAGTCCCAGCAACTGCTGGCCTCCGGTGAAGCCTCGCTCGGTCAGTTCTGGAACGGTCGGGTCTATGCGCTGCAAAAAGATGGTGCACCGGTGGGCGTGAGCTGGAAGCAGAACCTGGTCATGGCCGATTTCCTGGTCATCCCCAAAGGTGCCAAGAACAAGGACGCGGCCATGAAGTTCCTGGCCACCGCCAGCGGTGCCGAGGGCCAGGCCGAGTTCGCCAATCTGACCGCCTATGCCCCGGTCAACGTCGACAGCGTGGCCAAGCTGGACAAAGACCTGGCACCGAATCTGCCTACCGCCTACGCCCAAGACCAGGTAACGCTGGACTTCGCCTACTGGGCCAAGAACGGTCAGGCCATCGCCGCACGCTGGAATGAGTGGTTGGTCAAATGAAAGTCGCCGTCAACGCCCTGCACAACGCCCAAGGTGCCCCCACGGGCACCGGCGCCCCTGGGGAGGCTGCGCGCCGCCCCGGCCTGGGCCAGCGCTGGAAAGGCAGCCGCAACCTGCTTCCAGCCTTGCTGTTCCTCGGGCTGTTCTTCTTCGCCCCGTTGATCGGTCTGCTGCTGCGCGGGGTCCTGGAGCCAGTCCCAGGTCTGGGTAACTACGAACAGTTGTTCGCCAACTCTGCCTATGCACGCGTGCTGTTCAACACCTTCTCGGTGGCTGGCCTGGTCACCCTGATCAGTGTGCTGTTGGGCTTTCCGCTGGCCTGGGCGATCACCCTGGTGCCCAAGGGCTGGGGCCGCTGGTTGCTGAACATCGTGCTGCTGTCGATGTGGACCAGCTTGCTGGCTCGCACCTACTCGTGGCTGGTGTTGCTGCAAGGCTCGGGGGTGATCAACAAGGCGTTGATGGCGTTGGGCATCATCGATACCCCACTGGAGCTGGTGCACAACCTGACTGGCGTGGTGATCGGCATGAGCTACATCATGATCCCGTTCATCGTCCTGCCGCTGCAGGCGACCATGCACGCCATCGACCCGATGGTGCTGCAGGCGGGCTCGATCTGTGGCGCCAGCCCCTGGACCAACTTCTGGAAGGTGTTCCTGCCACTGTGCCGCTCGGGGCTGTTCTCCGGCGCACTGATGGTGTTCGTCATGTCGCTGGGTTACTACGTCACCCCCGCCCTGCTCGGAGGGGCACAGAACATGATGCTGCCGGAATTCATCATCCAACAGGTGCAGTCGTTCCTCAATTGGGGCCTGGCCAGCGCCGCCGCCGCACTGCTGGTGCTGATCACCCTGGTGCTCTTCTACCTGTACCTGAAGCTGCAGCCGGAATCCCCGGTCGGCAACGCGAGGTAAACCGCCATGCTCCTGTCCCCCAATGCCATGGGCCGCCCGTTACGCACGGGCCTGTATCTGACCACTGGCGTCATCGCGGCCTTCCTGCTGCTGCCGGTGGTGTTCATCATCCTGTTGTCGTTCGGCTCCTCCCAATGGTTGGTGTTCCCACCACCGGGCTGGACCCTGAAGTGGTACGGCCAGTTCTTCTCCAACCCCGAGTGGATGGAGGCGGCCCTGGCCAGCCTCAAGGTCGCCGTGCTGACCACCATCGCCGCGGTGCTGCTGGGCCTGCCCACCGCCTTCGCCTTGGTGCGTGGTCGTTTCCCTGGCCGCGAGCTGCTCTATGGGCTGTTCACCATGCCGATGATCGTGCCGCTGGTGATCATCGCCGTAGCGGTCTACGCATTGTTTCTCAAGCTGGGCTACACCGGCACGCTGTTCGCATTCGTGGTCAGCCATGTCATCGTCGCCCTGCCCTTCACCATCATTTCGATCATCAACTCGCTGAAGCTGTTCGACCAGTCGATCGAGGATGCCGCGGTCATCTGCGGAGCCTCGCGCCTGCAGGCGATCCGCAAGGTGACCTTCCCGGCGATTCGTCCAGGGATGATCGCCGGCGGCCTGTTCGCTTTCCTCGTCTCCTGGGACGAAGTGGTGCTCAGCGTGATGATGGCCAGCCCCGACCTGCAGACCCTGCCGGTCAAGATGTGGACCACTTTGCGCCAGGACCTCAGCCCGGTGATCGCCGTCGCCTCGACGCTGCTGATCGGCCTGTCGCTGCTGGTCATGTTCATTGCCGCCGCACTGCGCCGGCGCACCGAAGTCAACGCCTGAGTGCCCGGAGACAACAACAATGAGTGCCGTGATCAAAGACAACGCCCGCGACAAGACCCTGGTCAGCCTGCGTGGCCTGAACAAGCACTACGGCGATTTCACCGCCGTGGACAACCTCGACCTGGACATCCAGGATGGCGAATTCCTCACCTTCCTCGGTTCCAGCGGCTCGGGCAAGTCCACCACCCTGTCGATGCTCGCCGGTTTCGAGACGCCCAGCAGCGGCGAGATCCTGGTCGAAGGCCGCTCGTTGGTGCAGGTGCCGCCGCACAAGCGTGATATCGGCATGGTATTCCAGCGTTACTCGCTGTTCCCGCACCTTACGGTGCGCGACAACATCGCCTTCCCCCTGGCCATCCGCAAGCTCGGCGCCGCCGAGACCAACAAGCGTGTCGATGCCATGCTCAAGTTGGTGCAACTGGAGAAGTTCGCTCACCGCAAGCCGTCGCAGATGTCCGGCGGTCAGCAACAGCGCGTGGCAATCGCCAGGGCCTTGGTGTACGAGCCACGCATCCTGCTGATGGACGAACCGCTCGGCGCGCTGGACAAGAAGCTGCGCGAAGACCTGCAGGACGAACTGCGCCAACTGCACCGCCGCCTGGGCATCACCATCGTCTACGTGACCCACGACCAGGAAGAAGCGATGCGCCTGTCCCAACGCATCGCCATCTTCAGTCATGGCAAGATCGTCGGCCTGGGCAGTGGCTACGACCTCTACCAAAATCCACCGAACGCTTTCGTCGCTTCGTTCCTGGGTAACTCGAATTTCCTGCGGATCAAGGCCAACAGCCACGGTGCCGGCAGCTTCGAGGGGCAGCCAGTGGCCATCCGCCTGACCCCAGGCCTCGCTGCCGAACAGCAGGCGCTGATCATGGTTCGGCCGGAGAAAGCCCTGGCCCTGACCGCTGAGCAGGCTGCGCGCGAGCCTCTGCCTGCGGGCTGGAACGAAGTCAGTGCCAAGGTCGCAGAAGTGCTGTTCCTCGGGGAGAGCCAGACCTGTCATGTGGTGACCGCCGGAGGCACCGAACTGACGGTCAAGGCGCTGTCCGCGGCCGGTATGTCGATGCAGCCGGGGGACAATGTGAAAGTCCGCTGGGCGGTGGCCGATGCCTGTATCTATACCGAATGGGCGGAGAGTGACCTGAGCAAATCGGCGGGCGCACATTGAGCCGGGGCCATAGCGTCGCGGCTTGACCTCAGCGTTAGCTGTCACATTTCGGTCACGCCACCGTCGTAGTCTGCCGGGCAACCCTCTGTCACAAGGTTGCCCGGCATGCCTCGCGCGCTTTTCCTGTTGATTGCCTTGTTACCCGGTCTGACACTGGCCGGCCCCGCGCAACTGCGCGTACAAGGTTCCAATACCATCGGCGCCGCCCTCCTCCCGGCCTTGGCCACAGGCCTGTTACAGGCCCAACACGCCCGCGCCATCGAGCGACAACCTGGGGCGCAAGCCAATGAAACCCTGGTCACCGCGCAAGATGCCAAGGGCGACCCACTTCGTATCGATATCGCCGCCCATGGTTCGAGCACCGGGTTTACCGCGCTCGGTCGCGGCGACGCCGACCTGGCCGCTGCTTCGCGCGCCATCAGCGACACCGAGCTTCGCCAACTGCGCGCACTGGGCGATCTGCGCGCGGCCAGCTCCGAGCAGGTCATCGGCCTCGACGGGGTAGCGGTCATCGTCCACCCGGACAATCCACTCCCGCAACTGACCACCGCACAAGTGGCACGGATCTTCGCTGGGCAGATCGACCGCTGGGAGCAACTGGGGGTGTCCAGTGGGCCCATTCACCTGTATGCCCGCGACGACCGCTCAGGCACCTTCGAGACTTTCCGGGCCCTGGTACTGGAGCCCCGCCAAGCCGAACTGGCCGCCCAGGCACAGCGCTTCGAGTCCAGCGACGAACTGGCGACGCGGGTCGCCGGCGACCGCCAGGCTATCGGCTTCACCAGCCTGGCCTCGGTGCACGGCGCCAAGGTGCTCGCGGTCGCCGAGGGCGATGCCCCGGCCATGCTTCCTGACCGCAGCCTGATCGCCAGCGAGGATTACCCGTTGTCACGGCGGCTGTACTTCTACCTGCCCGCCAATGCCAAGCCGCTGGCAAAGGCCTTGGTGGAGTTCGCCCAGAGCCCGGCCGGCCAGGCGATCGTCGCCGAGCAAGGCTTCGTCTCGCAGCAGATAAAGGCGCAAGCAGTACCGGCACAGGCCGACATGCCGCCGCGCTATCGCAGCCTGGCCCAGCAAGCGCAACGGCTGAGCGTCAACTTCCGCTTCCAGGAAGGCAGCGCCAGCCTCGACAACAAGGCCCTGCGCGACGTGCAGCGAGTGGTCGAGTACCTGCGCCACAACGACAAGCTGCAGAGCAAAGCCGTATTGGTCGGCTTTGGCGATCCCAAGGAAACGCCGGGCCGTGCGGCGCTGCTGTCACGCCTGCGCGCCCTTGCGGTGCGCCGCGAGCTCGCCCGTGATGGCGTCGAAGTGCTGGAGGTGGCAGGCATGGGAGATGAATTACCGGTGGCCGGCAACGACTTGGAGCGAGGCCGCCTGCGCAATCGCCGGGTGGAGGTGTGGGTGTACTGAAGCAAAAACTTGTAACACCCCAACATTCGGCGTCACCGGCAAAAGGGTCTAGGCTCAGAGTCATGTGATACCGGGCCCCTCTGACGGCTGCCAAGCCGTGATGTCGGATCACTGTTGCCATGCAACGTCGATCATTCAGGAGGGGCTCATGATGGCTCTGCAGACATTCCTCACCACGCCATTTCTCGGTACCAGCACCTGGCTTTGGCTGGTCTTCATGGCCGTCGTCATCGGCCTGCTGGTGCTCGATCTCGGCGTGCTCCATCGCCAGGACCGCGAAATCGAAATGCGCGAAAGCCTGTTGCTCTACACCGGCTACTTCAGCGTCGGCGTGCTGTTCGGGGCATGGGTCTGGTACCAGTTAGGGGCGCAGTCGGCCTTGGAGTTCTACACGGGCTTTCTGGTGGAGCAGTCTCTGTCGATGGACAACGTGTTCGTCATGGCGATGATCTTCGGCTACTTCTCCATACCCCGCCGCTACCAGCATAGAGTGCTGTTCTGGGGCATTCTCGGCGTCGTGCTGCTGCGTGCGATCATGATCGGCGTGGGTGCGGCGTTGGTGCAGCATTTTGCCTGGGTGCTGTATATCTTCGGCGCTTTCCTGCTGTTCACCGGGATCAAGATGGCCTTCACCCACGAGGACAGCCGACCGGACCTGGCCAACAACCCGGTGATCCGCTTCGTCCGTCGGCACATGCGTGTCACCGACCAGATTCACGGTTCGCATTTCTTCGTGCGCCTCACCCCACCCGGTCACAGCAAGGCGTTGCGCCATGCAACGCCGCTGTTCCTGGCATTGGTGCTGATCGAGCTGGCCGACCTGGTATTCGCCGTCGACAGCGTACCTGCGATCTTCGCCATCACCCAGGACCCGTTCATCGTCTACACCTCGAACATCTTCGCCATCCTTGGCCTGCGCTCGTTGTACTTCGCCCTCTCGGCATTGATGCACCGGTTCGTGTACCTCAAGTACGCGCTGGCGATGGTGTTGATCTTCATCGGATGCAAAATCTTCTACCACGGCATGGTCGGCAAGGTGCCGGCGCTGCTGTCGCTCGGGGTGACGTTCGGCTTGCTCCTCGGTGGGGTGGTGGTGTCGTTGATCAAGACGCGGGGCGAAAAAGCAGCTGCAACGAAGGTCACGGGCGAACCGTGAACAGTTACGGCAAATCACATCCCAAGGTCATGGATGCGATCATCGCCGGGCGCGGTACTGCTACGAAAGACGCAGTACCAGCGCCAACGTAGCGCCTGAGGCAAATCAAACAGGGCAGTCATTGGAGACCTAGATCTTTACTTGAACTTGAAGAGGGCCCATACCGCCACCATCAAGAAGAATCCGGACACGCTTAGCCAAGCCGAGACGATCAACCTACGCTTGACCTGACGCGGAAAAGCGCCCCCATGCCGCTGCCCGGGCACCTGTGCCGAACGTGATGATGGGCAGTGCCGACACGGGTGTTTGACGCCAGGACGAAATGAGCAAGCTGATGAGCGTGCTAGCCACAAGGCAGCCCAGGATTTGGTGGTGGACCTGAAAACACAATGACTCCGCCGCGACCTCTTCGCCGACCCGAAGAGGTCGAGACGGCTTTGGCTTACCTACCGCTATGCAACATCTCCGCCGGCACATACTTGCCGATCTCATACTTGCCAATCGCCGCCCGGTGCACTTCATCGGGCCCATCGGCCAAACGCAGGGTACGCTGCATCGCGTACATGTAGGCCAGCGGGAAATCCCCACTGACCCCTGCCCCGCCATGCAACTGGATCGCCCGATCGATCACCTTCAATGCCACGTTCGGCGCCACCACCTTGATCTGAGCGATTTCACTGCGTGCCACCTTGTTGCCAACGGTGTCCATCATGTACGCGGCCTTGAGGGTCAACAGCCGGGCCATGTCGATCTCCATGCGCGAGTCAGCGATTTTGTCGACGTTACCGCCGAGCCGCGCCAATGGGCGGCCGAAGGCGGTGCGTGCGACGGCGCGCTTGCACATCAGCTCCAGCGCACGTTCGGCCATGCCGATCGAACGCATGCAATGGTGGATGCGCCCAGGCCCGAGGCGCCCCTGGGCGATCTCGAAGCCACGGCCTTCACCGAGAATCACGTTTTCGTAAGGCACACGCACGTTCTCGAACAGCACTTCGGCATGCCCATGGGGCGCGTCGTCGTAGCCGAAGACCGGCAGTGGCCGAACGATTTTCACCCCCGGTGCGTCGGTCGGCACCAGTACCATCGAGTGCTGTTGATGGCGTGGCGCCTGGGGATCGGACAGGCCCATGAAGATCATGATCTTGCAGCGCGGGTCGCACGCCCCGGACGTCCACCACTTGCGGCCGTTGATGACCCATTCGTCACCGTCACGGATCGCGGTAGCAGCCATGTTGGTGGCATCCGAGGAGGCAACCTCCGGCTCGGTCATGGCGAACGCCGATCGGATCTCGCCGCGCAACAACGGCTCCAGCCACTGGCGCTTTTGCGCTTCGCTGCCATAACGCACCAACACCTCCATGTTGCCGGTGTCCGGCGCCGAACAGTTGAACGGTTCCGGCCCGAGCAATGAACGTCCCATGATCTCGGCCAACGGCGCATATTCCAGGTTGCTCAGCCCGGCACCATACTCCGAGTCGGGCAGGAACAGGTTCCACAGGCCCTCGGCCTGCGCCTTGGCCTTGAGCGTCTCCATGATCGCGGTGGGTTGCCAGCGGTCACCCTCGGCAACCTGACGTTCGAACACCGGCTCGGCGGGGTAGACATGGGTATCCATGAACGCACTGACGCGTTCGCGCAGAGCCTGGACCTTGGGCGAATAGGCGAAATCCATCGGGGCTACCTTCACGATTCGAAAACTTGGGCTGAGCCTAGAACAGCCGGACGTCATCCACCTAGTCTATTTTCTGCGTGTATTAACATTCATAACCGATATATGATCGACCGATAACACCAATAAGAGTCACGCCCATGAACCTCAGCAAGGTCGATCTGAACCTGTTCATCGTCTTCGATGCGATCTACACCGAAGCCAACCTGACCCGCGCCGGGCAGATCGTCGGCATCACCCAACCGGCAGTTTCCAACGCGCTGTCACGGCTACGGGATACCTTCAATGACCCGCTGTTCGTGCGCACGGCACAAGGTATGGTGCCCACCCCCATGGCGCAGAACATCATCGGCCCGGTACGCAACGCCCTGGCACTGTTGCGCACATCGGTCCAGGAAAGCCGCATCTTCAACCCACAGCAGGCCAACAAGACCTTCCGCATCAGCATGACCGACCTCACCGAGGCTGTGGTGCTGCCGCCACTGTTCCAGCGCCTGCGTCGCCTGGCGCCCACGGTGATGATCGAGAGCTTCCTCTGCAAGCGCCGTGAGACCACCAAGGAACTCGCTGCCGGGCGCCTGGATTTCGCCGTCGATGCGCCGCTCAACACCGACCCCCAGGTCCGCCACGTCAAGCTGATGCAAGACCGCTACGTCTGCGCATTGCGCCAGGGCCATCCGCTGGCCGACTCGCGGCTGACCCTGGAGCATTATCTGGGCATGACTCATATCCACATCTCCAGCCGCCGCAATGGCCTGGGGTATGTCGACCTGGCGCTCGGCAAGATGGGCGTGCAACGCAAGATCGCGCTGCGCTCGCAGCATTATCTGATGGCCTCCCAGGTGCTGCAGCAGACCGATATGGTGATGACCGTGCCGGAGCGTTTCGCCCGCCGCCACCAGTTGCGCTACCAGCCACTGCCCGTGGACGTCGCCCCTTTGGAAACTCACCTCTACTGGCACGAGAGCACCGACCAGGATCCGGCCAACCGCTGGATGCGAGAACAGATCATCGAACTGTGCGAACGGGTGGTGATGGAGGAAGAGCAGAAAAGCTCACAACCGGCGTGATCGTACCCCGACTGGCGGAGGGGGTAGAACAATGTTCTCCATATGATGATTGCAGGAGAATATTTTTATCACCACGGGCGACGCAGTGGTTCTAAAGAGCGAAAAGCTTCTTCGCAGCATCTTTACCCTAAGAGGTGAAGATCGCCGATTCCATGGCGACACTGCACGGAACCGCCTTATGCCAAGCGCCCCGCTCTATTTCGATTACGCCGCCACCACCCCGGTCGACGACCGGGTCATCGAGACCATGCTGGCCTGCCTCGGACGCCACGCGCACTTCGGCAACCCCGCATCCAGTGGGCACGCCCACGGCCAAGCTGCACGCGATAGAGTGGAGCAGGCCCGACGCCAGGTCGCCGAGCGGGTAGGCGCCGATCCGCAGGCCTTGATCTGGACCTCCGGCGCCACCGAATCGAACAACCTCGCACTCAAGGGCATTGCCCAGGGCCTGGATACACCCGGGCACCTGATCACCAGCCAGCTGGAACACAAGGCGGTGCTCGATACCGTCGCCGAGCTGGAACGCCAGGGCTGGACGGTGACTCGCCTGGCGCCCGACGCCAATGGTCTGATCCAACCGGACAGGGTTGACGCGGCATTGCGCGCCGATACCCGCTTGGTGTCGTTGATGGCCGTCAACAACGAACTGGGCACTGTCACCGATTTCGCCGCCATCGGCGAGCGGGTGCGCGCCCATGGCGCGCTGTTCCACGTCGATGCCGCCCAGGCCGTCGGTAAAGTGCCGATCGACCTCAACGCCACGGCCGTGGATCTGATGTCGTTCTCGGCGCACAAGGTCTATGGCCCCAAAGGCATCGGTGCCCTCTACGTCGGCCCGCGGGCACGGGCGCTGATGCGCGCGCAGATCCATGGCGGCGGCCACGAACAGGGCCTGCGCTCCGGCACCTTGGCTACCCACCAGATCGTCGGGATGGGCAGCGCCTTCGCCATCGCCGGCCAACCGGGTGACAACGATTACCAGCGCACCGAGCGGCTCGCCCGTAGGCTGCGCGAGGGGCTGCTGGGCCTGCCAGGGATAACGCTGAATGGCTGCCCGACGCAACGCATTCCGCACACCTTGAACCTGTGCATCGAAGCCCAGGGTTTCAACGGTGCAGCGCTTGCAGGCGAGTTGGCCCTGTCGACCACCTCGGCCTGCAACTCCGCGAGCAACGCGCCATCCCACGTGCTGTTGGCGCTGGGCCTGGATGAAGCGCGGGCGCGCCGCAGCGTGCGGGTCAGCATTGGGCGCTTCACCACCGAGAGCGAAATCGATCAGGCGATCGAGACGTTCCGCCGTGCGCTGACTATGGCCTCGACCGCCCTCTGGTAGAACGGCGTTTACAGGAAGGTGAACACCGTCGAAGCCGGCAGGCGCGACTTGCTCAGCTCGGCGTTGAAGTCCGACTCGCTGCGATAACCCAGGCTCAGCAGCACGACGCTGGTATAGCCCTGCTCGCGCAGGCCCAGCTCGGCATCGAGAGCCTTGCTGTCGAAGCCTTCGATCGGCGTGGCGTCCAGGCCGTGGGCGGCAGCGCCCAGCAGTGCTGTGCCCAGGGCCAGGTAGGTCTGCTTCTCCATCCAGTGCTGCAGATCCTTGAGGTCGAAGCGATGCAGGTCGACATAGCCGCGGCGGGTCTGGTCCTGGCCGGCACGAGCCTGATCATTGCGGAAACGGCCGTCGTGCTGCTCCTGATCGAGGACTGCCGCCAGGTGCGCTTCGGTCATGTCGGTGCGGGTGCAGAAGGCGATGACATGGGATGCATCGAGGATTTTCGGCGTGTTGTAGGCGAAGCCTCCTTCCGTGGCCTTGGCCAGGCGCGCCTTGCCTTCGGCAGTGTCAGCGACCACGAAGTGCCAGGGCTGGGAGTTGACCGAGGACGGGCTGTGACGCAGTTGCTCGAGCAGGGCATCGATAGTGGCCTGAGGAATCTTGCGGGTGGCATCGTAGGCCTTGGTCGTGTAGCGGCGCTTGGCCAGGGAGACGGTATCCATGCTGCAACTCCAATAAGCGAGACGGGGAAGTGCCGCACATCTTATCTTTCCTCCAGGAAATAAAAACCTGCAGAATGCAGCAACACTTTCACCGATGGAGTGAAAATGCTTCGACTGGATGACCTGGAGCTGTTCGTGCGCAGCAGTGCATTGGGCAGCTTCACCGCCGCCGCCCATGAGGCCGATCTGCTACCCGGACAGGTCGCTGCCGCGATCAAGCGCCTGGAACGCGAACTCGACGTGCGCCTGTTCGCCCGCACCACGCGAAGCCTACGACTGACCGCCGAAGGCGAGCTGTACTTGCCAACCGCCTTGAACGTGCTGGACAGCCTGCGCCAGGGTCGCGACAACCTGCACGGCGCGCAGAGCGGCCTGCGCGGTGTGCTGCAGGTGTCGGCGCCGTCGGATCTGGGCCGCAATATCCTGCTGCCCTGGCTCAACGATTTTCGCCGCGACCATCCCGAACTGAGCCTGCGCCTGTTTCTGTCCGATCAGATCGCCGACCTGTTTCGCGATCCGGTCGACGTCGCCATCCGCTATGGCATCAATCAGGAAGCCAACTATATCGCCCTGCCCCTGGCGCCCTGGAACCGCCGTGTGCTGGTGGCGTCACCCAGCTACTTGGCCAGGCATGGTCGACCACAAACCATCGATGACCTGCAGCAGCATGCCTGCCTGCTTTATCTGCAGTTGGGGCGCATCTACGACAACTGGCGCCTGGGCAATCGTATGGTCCAGGTCAGCGGGCCACTGTTCAGCGACGATGCCGACGTGGTCCGCCGCTGGGCCCTTCTCGGTGAAGGTATTGCCTATAAGTCTTGGCTGGATGTCAGCGCCAACGTGACGGCAGGAGAGCTGGAGGTATTGTTGCCGGAGCTCCCGGGCGAACTCACGCCAGTGTCCCTGGCCTGCCCGCACCGCAAGCAATTGTCACCTGCCGTGTCGCGTCTGCATCTGTGGCTGCGTGAACGGTTCGCGGCACTGCAACCTGCACAATTCTTCTAAACCGGAGTCGGGCTTGTGCGTTAAGGTGAACGACCCTTTCCCAACAGCAGCCCGCGGCCATGAGCGACTGGATCGACCTCAAGCAGGATGCCGACACCGGCATCGAGTCGGTGCGTGCGCATTTCGTCGGTCACGCCTACGATCCGCATTGGCACGACAGCTTCCTGGTCGGTGTCACCGAACAGGGCGTGCAACAATTCAACTGCCGTCGGGTGCGTCACAACAGCACTCCGGGCCAAGTGTTCCTGCTCGAGCCCGGCGATATCCACGACGGCCATGCCCCCACCGCTGACGGGTTCACCTACTCCACCCTGTACCTGCAGCCGACTTGGCTCGAAACCGAGCTGCGCTCAGTGTTCGAACAGGCGCCAAGCAACAACCTGCCCAGCTTCGCCGACACCTTGTGCCAGGATGCGCAACTGGCCACTGCCACCGCGCTGGCTTTTCGCGCCATGCATGACCAGGAACTGCGCATCGTGCGGCAAAGCGCAATGGACCAATTGCTCGTTTGCCTGACGCGTCATCTGCATTGGCGCAAACGTCTTGACCCCGACCCACGCCTGCCCCTGACCGCCCAACGTGCACGTGACTACCTGCACGCCAACCTCGAGCGCGACATCAGCCTGGAAGAGGTCGCCCTGGCCTGCGGGGTCGACCGTTTTCGCCTTAGCCGCGCGTTCAAGGTCGCCTTCGGCCTGGCTCCGCATGCCTACCTGATCCAACTGCGCCTGGCGCGGGCCCGGCGCCTGCTGGCCCAGGGTCAGACGCCCACCGAGGTCGCCGCAGCCCTCGGCTTCGCCGATCAGAGCCATCTGGGGCGTTGGTTCCGCCGAGCCTATCGCCTGACGCCGGCGGATTACCGCAGGCGTTGCTCAAACCTTCCAGACTAGCGACCGACCAGCGGCGAACATGGTGCTTCGATCCATCGGAGACGTTCGTCATGTCGCACGCGTTGTTGCCCTTCATCGTTTTTGCCCTCGTTGCCAGCATCAGCCCGGGGCCTACCAATCTGCTGATCCTTGCCCATGGCGCCAGGCAAGGCCTGCGAGCGAGCGTAGCACCGATACTGGCCGCCTGTGGCGCCGCGGCGGCAATCGTGCTGGCTGTCGGACTGGGGCTTGGTGAGTTACTGGTGCGTCATCCACTGGTGCAGCAGGCAATGAGCTGGGCGGGAGTGCTGTGGTTGAGCTGGCTGGCCGTGGGCATGCTGCGCAGCGCCGGCGAGCCGCTCGATCAGGCGGGCTCGAGTCATTTCGGGGTGGTCGGCGCGGCATCGCTGCAACTGGTCAATCCCAAAGTCTGGCTCATGGCTGTGGCCGTGATAGGCGTTTTCGCTGCACCCTCGCTGCCGGTGTGGCAATTGGCCTTGGTGTTCCTGCTGGTTGCCCTGCCGTGCATGGCGCTTTGGGCGGCGCTGGGTGTCGGCAGCGCCCGCTGGCTGCAGACGCCAGGGCGCTTGTTGTGGTTCAACCGCGCCCTGGCAGGACTGTTGCTGATATCGGCATGGGCCGCCGTGCTGGGCTGAATCAGGACGCCAGCGTCTCACTGAAACGGCGGCTGCTGGCCACCGCGATGGCCAGCCCGATCAGTGCGACCACGCCTCCCACCACGCCGATGGAGGCAACGCCCAGTTGACTGCTGACGACACTGCCCAGCAGCGCACCGCCGCCGATCCCGATGTTGTAGATGCCCGAGAACAACGCCATGGCCACATCGGTCGCGTCGGAGGCCAGCTTGAGGGTCCTGGACTGCAACGACAGGCTGAAACTGAGGATCGCCACGCCCCAGAACACGCTCAAACCAGCGAGAACGTAGAAGTTGCCTGATAGCGGCAGCAGCAACAGCAGGCAGGCCGCCAACAGGCCGATCGAGCCGATTAAGAAGCCCTGGGGAAAGCGGTCGCTGTAACGACTGAACAGCACCGAGCCAAACACCCCGGCGCCACCGAACAGCAACAGCAGCAACGTGGTGCGCTCGCCGCCGATCTGCGCCACGTGCAGGGCAAACGGCTCGATGTAGCTGTAGGCGGTGAACTGCGCAGTGATGACCAGGGTCACCAGCAGGTAGGTGATCACCAGGGCTCGACGCTTGAACAGGATCGGCAGGCTGCGCAACGAACCGGAGTTCTGGCTGGGCAACAGCGGCAGCGACTTCATCAGGCAAAGCATGGTGCCCAGCGCTA
The DNA here is from genome assembly GCF_004357765.1 of Pseudomonas putida. Taxonomy (GTDB): domain Bacteria; phylum Pseudomonadota; class Gammaproteobacteria; order Pseudomonadales; family Pseudomonadaceae; genus Aquipseudomonas; species Aquipseudomonas putida_U. Next base: position 144,090 of record NZ_SMTE01000005.1, read on the forward strand.
CACCGGCAATGCTCAGGAAGGTCACCCGCCAGCCCAGTGCCTCGCCCACCACCCGTCCCAAGGGAATCCCCAGCACCATCGCCAGCGTGGTACCGGTGGCCAGCAGCCCGAGTGCCTTGGCCTGCTGTCCAGGCGGTGCCACGCGCACCGCCAGCGAAGCGGTGATCGACCAGAACACTGCGTGGGACAAGGCGATGCCGATGCGGCTGACCAGCAACATGGCGAAGCTCTGCGACAACCACGACAGCAGATGGCTGACAACGAACACCAGGAAAACCAGCAACAGCAGGCGGCGGCGCTCGATGTTGCGGGTCAGCAGCATCATCGGCAGGGAGGCCAGCGCCACGACCCAGGCATAGATGGTCAGCATCAGGCCGACCTGGGCGGTGCCCATGTCGAAGCTGCGGCCGATGTCGCTGAGCAATGCCACCGGCACGAACTCGGTGGTGTTGAAGATGAACGCGGCCAGGGCCAGCGCGATCACGCTCAGCCAGCTGCCGCTGCCCACGGTGGGGGGCATGTCGAGGGGGGTGGGTCCATTCATGGAGAAGACTCGCTGTAACGCGGACAGGACGATAGAAGACACGACCCACGCCGAAGTTCGACGGGGTTGGCGCATGATGGGTTATTGGAGGAATGCCCGGCATGGTACGCGCCACAGCCAGGTGCCACAACCGTTGCGGCCGTTGGCGAGTGAGTTTTTTCCAGAGCAGCCGTGTTGCCCAGAGGAGCACGCTGCCAGGCGCAGGCGGCGCTTCGGTGAAGCCGCTCCTGCAGGGCCCTCGCTGAACCAGCGAGGGCCCAGGGAGTCAGCCTTTGAGCGTGGCCATGTCGATCACGAAGCGATACTTCACGTCACCGGCGATCATGCGCTCGTACGCCTGGTTGATGTTGCGGATATCCAGCATCTCGATATCGCAACGGATGTCATGTTCGGCGCAGAAGTCCAGCACTTCCTGGGTCTCGGCGATACCGCCGATCAACGAACCGGCCAGTACCCGCCGCTTGAGTACCAGGTTCGCCGCATGCACAGCCGGGTCGATCGGCTCGATCAGTCCGACGAGGATATGCACGCCATCGAACTTGAGGGTTTCCAGGTAAGGATTCAGGTCGTGCTGCACCGGGATGGTGTCGAGCAGGAAGTCGAAACGGCCTGCGGCAGCCTGCATCTGCTCGGCGTCGGTAGACACGATCACGTGATCCGCACCCTGGCGGCGGGCCTCTTCGGCCTTGGCCTGGGAGCGGGTGAACAGCGTCACCTCGGCGCCCAGTGCCTTGGCCAGCTTGATACCCATATGGCCCAATCCACCCATGCCGAGGATGCCGACCTTGTGGCCGGGGCCCACACCGTGGTGCTTGAGCGGTGAGTAGGTGGTGATGCCGGCGCAGAGGATCGGCGCGGCGCTGGGCAAGTCCATGCCGGCAGGAATGCGCACCACGAAATGTTCGTTGACCACGATACTGCTGGAGTAGCCGCCCATGGTGTTGCTGCCGTCGACCCGGTCGGGGGTGGCGTAGGTCATGGTCGGGCCTTCCAGGCAGTACTGCTCGAGGTCCTTGGCGCAGGCTTCGCAGTGGCGGCACGAGTCGACCATGCAGCCAACCCCGACCAGGTCCCCGACCTTATGTGCCGACACCTTGTCGCCCACCGCGGTCACTCGCCCGATGATTTCGTGACCCGGCATCAGCGGGTACACGGCAATGCCCCACTCGTTGCGCGCCTGATGGATGTCGGAGTGGCACACCCCGCAATACAGGATATCGATGGCGACATCGTCCGCACGCGGGCTACGGCGCTCGAAGGACATCGGCGCCAATGGGCTGGTGGGGGTTTGGGCAGCGTAACCGATAGCGGTGTACATACAGGACCTCATGGAGTGAAACGATTCAGTGGCGCTCATTATCCGCACCGTCCCCACCCACGCCCACGACTGATCCTCCGGCATGCATGCCGAATTCTCCGAAGTTAACCTTCTGCCTCTGGCGCCTTGCCGCCAATCTGCGATCATTTCAGTGTCTGATTCTCTGCCCGGGCTTACCATGCAATTGACTCGTCATGTCGACGCCAACGCTTCGCTCTGTACGCTGATCCGCAACCTCGTCACGCGGCCAGGCTTCGTTCCTACTCCTCTACCCCAGGTTCAGGTGTTGAGTTGGGACCATTATGTGGCCAGTAGCCCGCAAATCTACGAACCGAGCCTGATGATCCTGGCCCAGGGCAGCAAACTCGCTCGCCTGGGGCCGCGGACCCTGGAATACGGCGCGGGACATTACCTGGTACAGGCGCTGTCGGTACCGTTCATGTGCGAAACCTTCGCCACGGCCGAAGCTCCATTGCTCGGCGTGGCCGTCGATATCGACCGCACCGTGCTCAGCGAGCTGGTGCAAAGCATGGACCTGCCCCCTGATCCGGCGGTCCAGGCGCAAACCCCGCAATCGATGACTTCGGCAGCGCTGGACGCGCCGATGCGCGCCAGCGTCGAACGCCTGCTGCAGTGTCTGCAAGACCCGCTGGACGCTCGGGTGCTCGGCCCTGCGCGGGTCCGCGAGGTGTTGTATACCGCACTGCGCGGGCCCCAGGCCGGTGTGCTGCGGGCGCTGGTCGAACAACAGGGACACTTCGCCCGCATCGCCGCCGCCCTCGCCCACCTGCGCGAGCACTACGCCGCACCGCTGAGCGTCGAAGACCTGGCAGCACGCGCCAACATGAGCGTCTCGACCTTCCATGAGCACTTCAAGCGTTGCACCGACATGGCCCCCATGCAGTACCTCAAGCGCCTGCGCCTGCTCAAGGCGCAACAGATGCTGATCGGCGAAGGCCTGGGCGTAGCGCAGGCGGCCCATCGGGTGGGCTACCAGAGCACGTCGCAGTTCAGCCGCGAATACAAGCGCCAATTCGCCCGCAGTCCTGGAGAGGAACTGCCCTACCAGAGCCTGCCGGTTTGATGGTTCAGGTCAACGGCCACTCTGCCAAGGGCCAATAGCGTCCCTTGCGCGACTCGTAGAGGGTGAAATGCCGGGCGGCCATGAAAAACGCTGGGGCCACCGATGCTTCAGGGGGCTGGCCACGGAAGTCCCGCGAAAGGGTCAGGTGCGGCCGGTAGTCGCGCGCCGGCTGGGCGATGCCCAACGGCAACAGCGCCTGCTCGAGGGCGTAGACCAGCTGGCGCAGGGCGGGCGGCGTGGTCTGCGGCTCGAGCACCAGCACTCCAGGGCGGGGCCAGACGTTCAGACGGTCGAGCGACAGACGCAGCGGAGCGTCGGGCAGTACCAGCTTGTCGACCGCGGCCTGAATGGCCGGCATTTGAACGGCATCCACATCGCCCAGGAACAGCAAAGTCAGGTGGAAGTTGTCTTTGGGCACCGGCTTGCCACTGCGCAAGCCCAGCGCGCTTCGCCATTGGCCAATGGCACCGCGCTGGGCTTCGGCTACCGGCAGGGCGAAAAACAATCGTTTGAAGGGGCTGCCGGTGGGGCGTAGGTCTTCGGCCATATCGGCTCCTTGCAGGTGAATCGTTTGCGTAGACAAGGGAACGTTACACCTAAGTCGACCCACGTAGGGCCAACATTCAGTACAAACCCGTCCCGTGATTGTTTATGCTGGCGGGCTCAAGCCATGTCACATGGCCATTTTTCGACAAGTAAACGTCCATGAAAATTGCACTCGTACTTCTTTTCGTCGCTTCGATCGCCTATGTACACCTGCGCGGTCGAGTGCGTCACAAGCTGACGCGCCAGCTGGGTGACCACTCCAGTTTCCTTGCGCCGATCAACAGCTTCCTCTATCTGTTCTCCCGGCATCCGGCCAAGCCGTACCTGCCGGTCGAGGCGTTCCCCGAACTGCAGCCGCTCAAGGACCACTGGCAGGAAATCCGCGAAGAAGCGCAGCAATTGCTGCACGTGGGTGAGATCAAGAAGTCCGCCAACTATGACGACGTCGGCTTCAACTCGTTCTTCAAGACTGGCTGGAAGCGCTTCTACCTGAAGTGGTATGGCGAGAGCCACCCTTCGGCGATGAACCTGTGCCCACGCACCACCGAGCTGCTGCAAGGTATCGGTACGGTCAAGGCAGCGATGTTCGCCACCTTGCCGCCGGGTGCCAAGCTGGTTCGCCATCGCGACCCCTACGCCGGTTCCTATCGCTATCACCTGGGCCTGGATACGCCCAACGACGACGGCTGCTACATCGATGTGGACGGCGAGAAATATTCCTGGCGTGACGGTGAAGCGGTGATCTTCGACGAGACCTACATCCATTACGCCGCCAACACCACCGAACACAACCGCATCATCCTGTTCTGCGACATCGAGCGCCCGCTCAAGTACCGCTGGGCCACTGCTTTCAACCGCTGGTTCAGCCGTAACGTGATGTCCGCAGCAGCCGCACCCAACGATGCCAGCGACAAGACCGGCGGCATCAACCGTCTGTTCACCCGCATCTACAAGATCCGTGAGCGCGGCAAGGCCCTGAAAAAGCGCAACCGCACCCGCTATTACCTGGAAAAGTGGGCCGTCGTCGCTGCCCTGGTCCTGATCTTCATCTACATCTGATACCCACCCGGGCGGCTCCGCCGCCCACCATCGTCTAGCCTGAAAGCTCACCCTCCCCAACCGCACAAGGTGAAGACGATGAGCATGATGGACTGGGACGCCTACCGTAAGCAGTTGATGGCCGGCATCGGCGATCTCAAGCAGTTGTCCCCCGACACCGTCGCTGGCTACATGACCGCCAGCGGCGCCGGCGCCAAGACCAACCATCTGGACGCCAAGACCCGCGAACTGATCTCCCTGGCCGTCGCGGTGACCACGCGCTGCGATGGCTGCATCGCGGTGCACTCGCAACAGGCGGTCAAGCACGGCGCCACTCGCGAAGAAATCGCCGAAGCCCTCGGCGTGGCCGTGGCGATGAACGCTGGTGCCGCGCTGGTGTACTCGGCGCGCGCAATGGATGCAGTGGGCAAGGCCGACGGCTGAGCCGGATTAGCGTCGCCACCCTTGCGTGGCGGCGCCTGCCGACCCAGACTTGGCGCCCCAGCCATTGCAGGTAATGCCATGACCCTTCTACGCCCCATGACCCCAGACGACTTCGAACGATTCTGGCCAACCTTCCAGGCCGTGATCCAGGCCTGCGAAACCTATGCCCTTGCTCCTGACATGAGCTTCGAACAGGGTCGCCGGCACTGGCTGGAACTGCCCCTGCACAGCTGGGTGGCCGAACAGGACGGCGAATTGCTCGGCGCCTATTACCTCAAGGCCAATGCCGCTGGCCCCGGCAGCCATGTCGGCAACTGCGGCTATGTGGTCTGCGAAGCTGCCCGTGGGCGTGGGGTGGCACGATTGATGTGCGAACACTCGCAGAAACAGGCGCGCCAGGAGGGCTTTCTGGCCTTGCAGTTCAACTCGGTGGTGGCCAGCAACGAAGTGGCCGTGGCGCTCTGGCAGAAGCTAGGCTTCGAGACCGTCGGCCGCTTGCCCAAGGCGTTTCGTCATGCCCGCCTGGGGCTGGTGGATTGCCTGGTGATGTACAAGTGGCTGGCAGACGAGCCGGTGGTGGAAAAGCCGCCGTTGCTGATCGGGCGCAAGAACATCGAGGCCCGGGTGTCGCGCCGGCGCGGACGCTAACCGCGCCAAGACCCTTGAACCCATCCCACTGAAACCGCAGAACCTGATGATTTGGCTGACATTTCCCAGAGGTCGCCGGGGAGGAAATGGAGCTACCACAGCTCACTTTATTGTTATAAGATAACGTTTCACTTGATATTCATTCCTGACTGCGACCTCACCCATGACAAGCGCCTCAGCCACGCCCACCCTGCTCACCCAGCGCCTGCAGAGCATCGATGCCCTGCGCGGTCTGGTCATCCTGTTCATGCTGCTGGACCACGTCCGCGAAACCTTCTTTCTGCATCGCCAGGTCAGCGATCCAATGACCATCGACGCCACCGAGCCTTCGTTGTTCTTCAGCCGAACCCTGGCGCACCTGTGCGCCCCAGTGTTCGTCCTGCTCACCGGGCTGTCGGCCTGGCTGTACGGCGAGAAGCATCAGGGCCGTAGCGATGTGTCGGCCTTTCTGTTCAAGCGCGGACTGTTCCTGGTGGTACTGGAGTTCACCCTGGTCAACTTCGCCTGGACCTTCCAGTTCCCCCCCAGCGTCATCTACTTGCAGGTGATCTGGGCCATCGGCATCAGCATGATCGCCCTGTCGCTGCTGGTATGGCTGCCGCGCCCCGCGCTGCTTGCTATCGGCGTCCTGATCGTGGCTGGGCACAACCTGCTCGATGGTCTGCACTTCGGCGCGGAGTCCGCGCTGCACGTACCCTGGGCGATCCTGCATGACCGTGGCTGGCTGGAAGTCTCCGAGGCGATGCGCCTGCGCACGTCCTACCCCGTGCTGCCCTGGATCGGCGTGATCGCCCTGGGCTATGGTCTGGGGCCCTGGTTCGCCCGTGGCAGCGCGGCCGACCGACGCCAGCAGCGGCTGCTGGTGGTCGGCCTGGTCGCCCTGGCCGGCTTCGTTCTGCTGCGCTTGCTCAACGGGTACGGTGAGGCGCCCTGGAGTGTCTACCCCGACTTCACCCACACCGCGATGAGCTTCTTCAACATCACCAAATACCCACCGTCCCTGTTGTTCCTCACCCTGACCCTCGGCTGTGGGCTGTTGCTGCTGCGCGCCTTCGAACGTGCAGGCGCGGTGCGCTGGATCGGTATGCTGGCGGTATTCGGCGCAGCCCCGATGTTCTTCTACTTGTTGCACCTGTACGTACTCAAGTTGCTGTACGTGACCTGCGTGGCGCTGTTCGGGCTGAACCACGGCGACTACTTCGGGTTCGATGGCATCGCCTCGGTGTGGCTGATGGCGTTGCTGTTAACAGCGGTGCTGTACCTGCCGGTACGCAGCTTCGCTCGCCTCAAGGCACGCCGACGCGACATCCGCTGGCTCAAGTACTTCTGAAATGCGTTTCACCGAGCGGCCGGATGGTCTACCATGCGGCCCGCCGGTTTCCACCACGGAATTAATAGGGAATCCCCGACTCGCCCAGGCGAGTCAAACGGAACTGCCCCCGCAACTGTAGGTGCCGAGCCCGCTCCATCGATGCCACTGGATCTCCGATCCGGGAAGGCTGGAGCCGGGCGATGACGCACCAGTCAGGAGACCTGCCGGCCTACATTCACCAACCGGCGGGGTGTCCGGGATTGGCCATCTGTACCGGTGCCGTTCGCCTTTGCGCGCGCGCTGGCGATGCCTGTCCGTGGGTTCCTCCGTGAACTGTCCGATAGGAGATCGACCAGCATGCTGCCACGTTTCGCCACTTTGCTTGCCGGACTGAGTCTGACCGGTATGGCCCAGGCGGCCGCCACCCACTACCCGCTGAGCGTGCCCAACTGCACCACCACGCAGACCTTCACCCAAGCCCCCGAGCGCGTGGTCACCATCGGCCAGGCCGGCACCGAAATGCTGTATGCGCTAGGCCTTGGCGAGAAGCTGGTCGGTACCTCTTTGTGGTTCAACAACGTGCTGCCGGAGTACAAGGCACTCAACGACAAGGTCGAGCGCCTGGCCGACAACGACCCGAGCTTCGAAGCCGTGGTCGGCAAGCGCCCGCAGTTGGTGGCGGTACAGTTCGAATGGATGGTCGGCGCCCAAGGCGTGGTCGCCACCCGTGAGCAATTCGACGAACTGCACATCCCCACCTACCTGCTGCCTTCGGACTGCGAAGGCAAGGACAACCTGGTCGGTGCCGACGGCACTCGCTTGCAGGCATTCCAGGTCGACAGCATCTACAAGAGCATCAGTCAGTTGGCCGAGATCTTCGATGTGCAAGCGCGGGGCGAGGCGCTCAACGCTGATCTGCAACAGCGCCTGGCCAGCGCCCGCCAGCAATTGGCCGGCAAGGACCTGAGCGATACCTCGGCGCTGTTCTGGTTCTCCAGCGCCGACCTCGACATCGACCCCTACGTGGCCGGACGCCAGGGCGTGGCCGACTTCATGCTGCGTACCCTGGGCGTGCGCAACGTGGTCGAGTCGACCGAGGAATGGCCGAGCGTGGGCTGGGAAACCCTGGCCAAGGCCAATCCCACCTGGCTGATCATCGCGCGCATGGACCGCCGTCGCTTCCCCGCCGACGACTACCAAAAGAAGCTCGAATTCCTCCGCAGCGACCCGGTCACCCGCAACATGGACGCGGTGAAGAACGACCGCATCATCATCCTCGACGCTGACGCCATGCAGGCAGGCATTCGCCTGTTCCGTGGCCTGCAAACACTCGCGGCAGCGTTCGCCAGCGGTAAAGCGACACCGTGATGAGCCGTTCGTTGACCGCCCTCTTCCTGGCCCTGCTGGCGCTGCTCGCCGCCCTGCTGGTGGGCACCGCCATCGGCGAGAGCAATCTGGCCCCGGAGGTGGTTTACCGGGTGCTGGCCAACCATCTGTGGCAGGCCGGCTACCCGGTCGACCCCATCGATGCCGGCATCGTCTGGAACTACCGCCTCACCCGCACGCTGGTCGCGGCCGCTTGCGGCGCCGGCCTGGCCACCTGCGGCGTGATCCTCCAGGCATTGCTGCGCAACCCGCTGGCGGAGCCTTACCTGCTGGGTCTGTCGGCAGGCGCCTCGACCGGTGCGGTGTTGGTGGGCCTGCTGGGTTGGGGCAGCATTGCCCTGAGCTTGTCCGGTGGAGCCTTCATCGGCGCGCTGGCAGCGTTCATTCTGGTGTTGGTACTGGCCCGCGCGGCCGGCCCAAGCAGCAACAACGCCCAGGTGATACTCGCCGGCATTGCCGGGTCGCAATTGTTCAACGCCCTGACCGCCTTCCTGATCACCAAGTCGGCGACGGCCGAGCAAGCGCGGGGCATCCTGTTCTGGCTGCTGGGCAACCTCAGTGGCGTGCGCTGGCCTTCGGTATGGCTGGCCCTGCCGGTGGCGCTAGGCGGCCTGATGGTGTGCCTGTGGCACCGCCGCGCCCTGGATGCCTTCACCTTCGGGACGGACTCCGCCGCCTCGCTGGGCATTCCCGTACGCCGTACACAATTGCTGCTGATCAGTTGCGCGGCGCTGGTCACCGCAGTGATGGTCTCGATCGTCGGCGCCATCGGTTTCGTCGGACTGGTCATCCCGCATGCCTTGCGTCTTTTGCTCGGTCCCGGCCACAGTCGCCTGCTGCCGGCCAGCGCGTTGGGCGGTGCGCTGTTCCTGATCGCCGCCGACGTACTGTCACGCACGTTGATTGCCGGCCAGGTGATCCCCGTCGGCGTGGTCACCGCGTTGATCGGCGCGCCGGTGTTCGCACTGATCCTGGTCAGCCGACGGAGGCAGCCATGACCCTTATGCCCATCCCAGACATCGCCCCTCTCGGCTGTGCCAGGCTCGGCCTTGAGTTGAGTGGTCGAGCGGTGCTGTGCGACATCGATCTCGAGGTGATCCCCGGTGAAACGCTGGGTATCGTCGGCCCCAATGGCTCAGGCAAATCCTCGCTACTCAAACTTCTGGCTGGTCTGCGCGCCCCCACCAGCGGCGGCGTAACGCTGCTCGGCGAGCCACTGGCCGGCATGCCTCGGCGGCGTATCGCCCAGGCCCTGGCACTGGTCGAGCAACAAGCGGACACCCTCGATGCCATCAGCGTCTACGACGCCGTCGCCCTTGGCCGCACGCCCTGGCTGTCGGCGCTGGCACCGTTCTCCCAGGAGGACCACGCCATCGTCGAACAGGCGCTGCTCGATGCCGATGCCCTGCATCTGCGGGCCAGGATCTGGAGCTCGTTGTCCGGCGGCGAGCGCCAGCGGGTGCATATCGCCCGCGCCCTGGCCCAGCGCCCACGGGTGCTGTTGCTCGACGAGCCGACCAATCACCTGGACATCCAGCACCAACTCGGCCTGCTGCGCCAGGTACAAGCACTCCCGGTGACCACGCTGGTCGCGCTGCACGACCTCAACCAGGCCCTGACCTGCGACCGCCTCGCAGTGCTGGACCAGGGCCGCCTGGTGTCCCTTGGCAAGCCGTCGGACGTGCTCACCCCCACGCGTCTGCTGAGCACCTTCGGCGTTCACGCGCATTACCTCACCGACCCTTTTGATGGCGCGCGCATCTTGCGTTTCCGCGCCCCTTGAGACAGGAAGCAGTCACCATGTCACGTCCCGTCGCCCTGCTGCTCGCTAGCGCCCTGTTCGCCCCTGCCACGTTGGCCCAGGTGCATGAAGTGAAGATGCTCAATCGCACAGACGCTGGCGCCATGGTGTACGAACCGGATCACCTGCATATCGCTCCAGGTGACACCGTGCGTTTTCTACCGACCATGAGCGGGCACAATGCCGCGAGCCTGCCAGGGCTCCTGCCGGAGGGCGCCGAGGCGTTCAAGAGCAAGCTCAATCAGCCCTTCGAGCACACTTTCACGGTGCCTGGGCTTTACGGCATCCAATGCATCCCGCACTTGGCCATGGGCATGGTGATGCTCATCCAGGTCGGCGACACCGCCGCAGCCGAGCTGCCTGCCAGCCTGCCTGAGCGCGCCAAGGTTCGCCTGACCACTCAGCTGCGCCACCTGGAGGCCGGTCAATGAGCCGCTGGTTGCTGGCACTGCCATTGCTGGGTAGCGTACCCCTGGCTCTGGCCGATTCGGCGCAAAGCCAGAGCCGGGGCTTGATCGAGGACAGCACCTGGAGCCTGCTCAACCGCAGCGTGTTCGACCAGCGCGACTACAAGCATGGCGCGCGCAACAGCGGAGCCCGCAATGCCTACAAGCCCCGAGACCAACGCAACGGTCTGGCCGAGGAATGGGCCTACGGCCTGATGGGCACATTCAACTCTGGATTTACCCAGGGGCTGATCGGATTGGGTGTCGATGCCCATGCTTATCTGGGCGTGCAACTCGACAGCGGCGGCGGTCGCGCCGGCAAGGCGCGGCTACTTGGGCTGGACAACGACGGTCACCCGAAAAATGAATACAGCCGGGCTGGCGCAGCGCTCAAGCTACGCATGTCCAATACCGTACTGTCGTACGGCGAACAGCGCGTGAAGACGCCGGTCTTCAGCTCTTCCGACAGCCGCCTGCTGCCGGAAACAGCGACCGGTTTTTTCCTCACCAGCACGGAAATCGACACACTCAAGCTGGTTGCCGGTCATTTCAACGAAAGTACCGACCGCAATGCTTCCAGCCACGACCAGGGCTTCGTGGTCAACTACTCGGATGGACGCCAAGGCAACAGCTTCGACCTTGCCGGGATGGTCTGGAACCCTGCCGCCGAATTCAGTGCCAGCCTGTACACCTCACGCTATGAGGACAACTGGAACCAGCACTACCTGGGCAGCACCCTGAGCCATGCGTTCGACGACCGTCGCAGCCTGAGTCTGGACCTGAATCTGTACCGCACCCTCGACACCGGCAAAGCCTATTCCGGGCAGATCGACAACACCACCTGGAGCCTGGTCTCGCGCTATGCCCAGGGCCCGCAGACGTTCAGCCTTGGCTGGCAACAAGTCGACGGCAATACACCGTTCGACTATGTCACCAGGGGAGCGATTTTTCTTGGAAACGCGGTGCAGATGTCCGACTTCAACGCACCCAACGAAAGGTCCTGGCAGGCGCGCTACGACCTCGACATGGGCGCTTTCGGCGTGCCCGGGTTGAATCTCTCGGCGCTGTACGTACGCGGTTTCGACATCGACGGCACCCACGTGGATCCTAACGGTGGCTATGCGTATCTGGGCTACGGCAAGGGTGGCAAGCATTGGGAACGTGACCTCGAAGCGCGCTATGTGGTGCAGAGCGGCAAGGCCAAAGGAACGACCGTTTCCCTGCGGCATAACCTGCACCGCGGCAACACCGCCCAGGCGGAACTCGACGGCAACCAGATTCGCCTGGCAGTGGAATGGCCGATTTCGGGCGGACTCTGAGGGCTTGCTCAGCAAGCGCAAGGGCGTTGGCTCATTCGCGGCACGGCCCGCAGCGTCACTGCTCGCCCACGCCCCAGGCACTTCTCTCGAACGGATTCATCGTGGCCACCACCTCGTCGAATACCTTGCGCAGTTCCGCACTGAAACGACCTTGCAGGTGGTAAAAGGTCAGCAAGAAGCGCTTGACCACCTGGGGCCACGCGCCATCCTTGTGCGCCGTGATGATGACCGCCTTGGCATCTTGCCCATGGGGCGTGGGCCGCACTTGCTCCAGTCGACGTTCGAAGTCGGCATAGGTCCAATCATCGTGGCGATCCTCGAACTCGTCCAACAATTTGAGCTTGTACAGGGCAATGTGCGCCATCGGCAGAACTCCTCTCACAGTTGGTTTACTCGGACGGTAAGCCAAGCGAGGCGCGAGCGAAATGAACGGGGTGATTACCGGGAATAGGGTTTGTCGGAATCTTCCGAAATACAGACCCTTTCCATGTGCGTGGTCTGCCAGACTGGATCCGCTTCCACATCGACGATGGTGAAGCCCTGCCCCTGCCAGAAGCCGATCGCCCCTGGCAGAAAGGGATGCGTATGCAGGTACAGACACTCGACGCCGGCGGCGACGGCGTGGCTGGTCAACGCCTTGACCAGCGCGCCGGCCAGGCCATGGCGCCGATACCCTGGCAGCACGAACAGGCGTACCACCTCGACCACGCGCTGGCCGCAGTAATCCAGCTGGGCGAAGCGATGGTCGTACGGCAGATAACCGATGGCCGCGATCAGGCGGCCCTGATCGCGCGCCACGAGAAAATGGCCGTTGCCGTCCAGATAGGTCTCGGCGAACTGCGCCAGGTCCTTGGGCAACGGACTGGTGGCGAGCAGAGGAAACAGCGTGCGGCGCGCCGTGTCGACGAAGGCGACGATTTCGGCGATGGCATCGCGGGTAGGCTCTTGAATGATCCAGTCAGGCATGGCGGCGCCAACACAGTGAAGTCGGCCACGTTCTACCCCAGGCAACGCGTCACTGCAAATCGGTATAATCGCACCATTCACTCCCCGCCCAGGCCATCCCATGCCCCGCTTGCCGAAGTCGCTGCTGCCGCTGCTGTTCCTTACCGCCCTCGCCGCCTGCGATCAGAAACCCACACGCGAGGCACAGATCCTGGACAAGCTGCCGTTGCAGGATGCTTACGAGCACAACATCGGGCGCATGGCCGCCCTGCTCACCCGCACCCACCCAGGCCTCGACCAGGCGCAGATCGAGGCCGTGCTGCGCAAGCACCTCACCGTCGAGGACCAGCGTCAGGACCTTTATAAGCTATACAGCGAGAAGAACTTCAGCGACGCCGAATTCGCCACCATCGTCGAAGCCACCCAGGACCCCGCCAAGGCCCAGGCCCTGGAGAACACCGAGCAAGGCAAGCGCCTGAGCGAAAAGTTGACCACGCTGATGCGCCAAACGGCCAGCGACCCCGGCGTGCAGGCAGTGGCCGAGCAACGCATGAAGCAGGTCGAGGACGAACTGGCGGCGCTGGAGAAGGCTGGCTCCTGAGCCCTCCCAAGCGTTAACGCCGGCGAGCGGGAAGGATCGTTCAGCGAGCGCCGGGGTCCATTGAACAGCCCCTTTAACCGGAGATCGCCTATGCCCCGCCTGGGCTTCGCCTGCCAGTATCGCCATCCCCATCGCAGCGAATCGCTCAAAGCGCTGGAGGCGATCGAGCGCGCCTTCAATCCGCGTACCACGACCCTGCGCTGGCTGTCCGCGGCCACTCCAGAGGCGGCGCGGGCGAAACTGCTGGAGTTGGTGCAGCACAATTTCGACGCCCAATTGCGCCTGCTGGCCTACGTCACCGAGTTGCCGCCAACCCTGCGCATGTTGCGCCTGAGCAGCGACCTGTTGCCGCTCTACAGCCATCCGAGCATTGCCCCGATCTACCGGGAGAGCGACTTCCAGACCCTGATGAGCGAACGCTTCGCCACCATCGGCGCAGTCGCCCGTGAAGCCGACATTCGCCTGTCGTTCCACCCTGGCCAATATTGCGTGCTGGGCTCGGATCGCCCCGACGTGGTGGAGAACAGCCTGGCCGAGTTCGAGTACCACGCCGACATGATCCGCATGATGGGCTACGGCGTGCGTTTCCAGGACTTCAAGTGCAACATCCACATCGCCGGACGCCTCGGCGCGGCAGGCATGCGCGCGGTCTGGCCACGTCTGTCGACAGTGGCACGCAATGTGATCACCCTGGAAAACGACGAGAAGACCTACGGCGTCGACGATTGCCTGTCGCTGGCCGACCTCGCACCGGTGGTGCTGGATATTCACCATTGCTGGATCCACGAAGACGACTACATCGACCCACAGGATCAACGCATCGCGCGCATCATCGACAGCTGGCGCGGCGTACGGCCGGTGATGCATTACTCGCAGCCGCCTGAGTCGCTGCAGGCGCTGGGATTCGACGCCGAGCGCAAACTGACCATCCCAGCCCTGCTGGAGCGGGTCAACAAGCGCGACCTGTACGTCCACAGCGCGCAGATGTGGAATCACTGGACCAACCGCTACGCCCTGCAATTCCTCGATCGCTTCGACATCATGTTCGAGGCCAAGGACAAGAACCTGGCCACCCTGGCGTTCTATCAGCAGTACCTGGCCGACTGACCACGACGCCCATTCGTCGCGGACATCGCACCGCCGCCGCTTGCCCTCGGCCGAACGATGGTAATCACCCAAAAAGGAGATTCACCATGAAGCCGATGACACCTCACGCGCTGTTACTGGCCCTGTGCCTGGGCATCAGCGCGCCAATCGCCCTGGCGGCGACCGATATGACCGACCACGGCAACGGCAGCCATGGCATGGGCACCGGGACTTCGCAGAGCGGCAAGGGCGGCGCGAGCGGCTCGGGAACCCCTGCCGATGCAACCGGCAGTGGTAATGGAACCGGCGGCAACGGCACCGACAATACCGGAGGCGACGGCACCACCAATGACTCGGAGACTGGGAACGGCAATATGGGCCCGGGCGGTGTAGGCAGTGGTGACAGCAATGGGACCGGGACAGGCAGCGGGACCGGCAGCGGAGCCGGTGCCGCGGGCGGCGCCGGGGGAAGTTAAGACCCAGCCCTGCGCAAATCGAACGTCGGGAGCGCTCGATTTGCGCGGGACCTTGTATGCCCAGTGCACTCTGCAAAACCATACGCGCCTATCCGACTGTCGCAGCAGATCACCCAACATTCCTCCTCACACATAGTTCGATAATCGCCCACTTTCCCAAAACCTCCGTTTTCGCTCAATTGACGAAACTAACCAGGTAGTACAAATATAAGAACAACCAACAACAACAAAGGCGATGTCTGCCATGAAGCCCATTATCCTCATCCTCAACGGCCCTAATCTCAACATGCTGGGCACCCGCGAACCCAGCCAATACGGCTATGAAACCCTCGCCGACCTGGGACGCAAGTGCGCCGAAAGCGCGGAGATCCATGGCCTGGACATCGAGTTCCGGCAGACCAACCACGAAGGCGAACTCATCGACTGGATCCATGCCGCACGCGGTCGCTGCGCCGGCATCCTCATCAATCCCGGCGCGTGGACCCACACCTCGGTGGCGGTACGCGACGCGTTGGTCGCCAGCGAGGTGCCCGTGATCGAAGTGCACCTGTCGAATGTGCACAAGCGCGAGCCGTTCCGCCATGTCTCGTTCGTTTCCAGCATCGCCGTGGGGGTCATCTGCGGCCTCGGCAGTCAGGGTTACTGCATGGCCCTGAGCTACTTCGGCGAGCGGCTCAAGGAGCAGGCCGCATGAACCAACCTGCCATTCTCGCCGGCCTGATCGGCCGCGGCATCCAGCTTTCGCGTACGCCTGCGCTGCACGAGCATGAGGGTGATGCACAAGCCCTTCGTTACCTCTACCGGCTGATCGATGCCGACCAACTGGGGTTGGACGACAGCGCCCTGCCCGGCCTGCTCGATGCCGCACAGCGAACCGGCTTCACCGGGCTCAACGTCACCTACCCGTTCAAGCAGGCGATTCTGCCGCTGCTCGATGACCTTTCGGATGAAGCTCGCGGCATCGGCGCGGTGAACACCGTGGTGTTCCAGGAGGGTAAACGAATCGGCCACAACACCGACTGCCTGGGCTTCGCCGAGGGCCTGCGCCGGGGTCTGCCGGACGTGGCACGGCATCAGGTGGTACAGATGGGTGCCGGCGGCGCCGGCGCGGCGGTGGCGCATGCCCTGCTCAGTGAAGGTGTCGCACGGCTGGTGCTGTTCGAAGTCGATGTACCACGGGCACAGGCATTGGTCGATAACCTCAATGCCCATTTTGGAGCGGGACGCGCTATGCTCGGCAGCGACTTGGCAAGCGCCCTGGCCGACGCCGACGGTCTGGTCAATACCACTCCGGTGGGCATGGCCAAGCTGCCAGGCACACCCCTGCCGGTCGAACTGCTGCATGCCAGCCTGTGGGTCGCCGAGATCATCTACTTCCCGCTCGAAACCGAACTGCTACGGGCAGCACGACGCCTGGGCTGTCGAACCCTCGACGGTGGCAGCATGGCGGTGTTCCAGGCGGTAAAGGCCTTCGAACTGTTCAGCGGCCGCCCTGCGGATGCGCAACGCATGCAGGCGCATTTCGCCAGCCTCGGCTGAATCGACGGCTCGCCAAGCAGCGGGGCATGCCGGATCATCAGCCTTGCTCATCGAGCAAGGCCTTGATGACCTTCTCCTGCCCGCTGTAATCACCCTCACCGAAGTGCACGTGACGCACCTGCCCCTGCCGATCGACGAAGTAGTGGGCCGGCCAGAACTGATTGCCCCAGGCGTTCCAGACCTGATGATCGTTGTCCACCGCCACCGGATAACCGATACCAAGGCTCGCCACCTTGCGTTTGAGGGTATCGACGTCATGCTCGTAGTCGTACTCCGGCGTATGCACGCCCACCACCACCAAGCCCTGGTCGGCATAGCGCCGCGCCCAGTCATTGACATGGGGCAGGCTGCGCTGACAGTTGATGCAGTCCCAGGTCCAGAAGTCCACCAGCACTACCTTGCCCTTGAGCTGCGCGACATCCAACGGCGGCGAATTGAGCCAAGTGCTGGCCCCGGACAGCGACGGCATGGCGCCGTAGCTGTCACGAGCCATCAGGTGGCTGGTCAGACCCAGCCCCAGCCCCAATACCGCGAGGGCCACGCCACCGACCGTGAGTAACCGCCGCCGCTCAGTTCTCATGGCATCCCCCGGTGGCGTAGGTACGGTACTCGATACTCTGGGCATGGCCCTTGGAGTCGAGGTAGTCCATACGCGTGTTCACCAACCCGCAGGCATTGCTCTGCTGGTCCTGAACTGAAAGTACCTTCTGCACATCCAGCTTGTCGCCGTAGCGGTATTGCATCACACCGCCTTCCGGCGAAGAGGCGCTGGCGGCCTGTGCGGTCACGGCAGCGAAACTCAGCATGGCCAGCAGGCTGGCGCTGGCAAGGGTCTTGACGTTCATGGCATCTCTCCTGTGCAACGTTTGGATGTGGGGAGGTTCACTCCCCGGTCGAGAGCCATTTGACGCCTGGCAAGTATCGCGTATGTGTCGCGCAGCGCTGTGATGTGCTTGCTCCTGTATCTGTACGCCAGGCAGATACACTGCAATACAAAGCCAGGCAGGCACGCCTACGAACGCTCGGTACACTGCGCCCTATCCACCCATACAGGAAGGCAACGAATGGAGCACGTCGATCACATCCTGATCGTCGACGACGATCGCGAAATCCGCGAGCTGGTCGGCAACTACCTGAAGAAGAACGGCCTGCGCACGAGTATCGTCGCCGACGGGCGACAGATGCGCGGGTTCCTCGAAGCCAACAGCGTCGATCTGATCGTCCTCGACATCATGATGCCGGGCGACGACGGCCTGCTCCTGTGTCGTGAGCTGCGTGCTGGCAAGCACCGCAACACACCCGTGCTGATGCTCACCGCGCGCAACGACGAAACCGACCGCATCATCGGCCTGGAAATGGGCGCCGACGACTACCTGACCAAGCCTTTCTCCGCCCGCGAACTGCTGGCCCGCATCAATGCCGTGCTGCGGCGCACCCGCATGTTGCCACCCAACCTGACCATCAGCGAAAGCAGCCGCCTGCTGGGCTTCGGCCAATGGCGGCTGGATACCACTGCGCGTCACCTGCTCGACAGCGAAGGCACCCTGGTGGCGCTCAGCGGCGCCGAGTACCGCTTGCTGCGGGTATTCCTCGATCACCCCCAGCGAGTACTCAGCCGCGAGCAACTGCTCAACCTGACCCAGGGCCGCGAGGCGGACATCTTCGACCGCTCCATCGACCTGCTGGTCAGCCGCTTGCGCCAGCGCCTGGGAGATGACGCCCGCGAACCTGCCTGCATCAAGACTGTGCGCAGCGAGGGCTACGTGTTCTCGCTCCCGGTGCAATTGCTCGAGTCGCCCTCATGAAGTGGCCGTCTACCCTGGCTTCGCGCCTGGCCCTGATCTTCTTCACCGGGCTGGTGCTCGCCTATGGGTTGTCCTTCAGCCTGCAAGCCTACGAGCGCTATGTCAGCAGCCGTTCGATGATGCTCAACAACCTGGAGCAGGATGTGGCGACCTCGGTGGCGATCCTCGACCGCTTGCCAGCCGCCGAACGTGCGGCCTGGTTGCCGCGCCTGGAGCGGCGTAGCTATCGCTACCGGCTGGACGAAGGACTGTCAGGCGATGCGATGTCCAGCGAAACGCCTCCCATGGCCGCCGCCTCGATCGTCAAGGCGATCGGCAAGGACTACCGCCTGACGGTCGAGGAGATCCCTGGCCCCAACACACATTTCCAGGTCCACATGCACCTGGCCGACGGCGCTCCTCTGACCATCGACGTGACCCCCATGGGAGTACCGACAGCGCGCTGGCTGCCATTGGTGCTGTTGATTCAGCTCATGGTCCTGTTGCTGTGCACCTGGCTTGCGGTGCGTCTGGCCATACGTCCACTGACGCGCCTGTCACAGGCCGTCGACGATCTCGACCCAGACAAGCCCGGCGTGCAACTGGATGAAAGCGGGCCCCGCGAGGTGCGCTACGCGGCGGTCGCGTTCAACGCCTTGCAGGCGCGCATCGCAGCCTACCTCAAAGAACGCATGCAGTTGCTGGCGGCGATCTCCCATGACCTGCAGACCCCGATCACACGCATGAAACTGCGCGTCGAGGTCATGGACGATGGTCCGGACAAGGACAAACTGTGCAACGACCTGGATGCCATGGAACACCTGGTGCGTGAAGGCGTGGCCTATGCCCGGAGCATGGACATCAACACCGAGGCGCCCTGCCGCATCAACCTCGATGCGTTCCTCGACAGCCTGGTGTTCGACTACCAGGACAGTGGCGCCCAGGTCGAGCGTCTTGGCAGCAGCACCAGCTCGCTCGAAACCCGCCCGCACGCTCTGCGCCGGGTCCTGGTGAACCTGTTGGACAACGCCCTGAAGTTCGCCGGCGCCGCGCAGCTGGAGGTGGCAAATGAACGAGGCCGCACGGTGATCCGCATTCTCGACCAAGGGCCAGGCATTCCCGACGTCGAACTGGCGGACGTGATCAAGCCGTTCTACCGAGTGGAAAGTTCACGCAACCGCAGTACCGGTGGCACCGGCCTGGGCCTGGCCATCGCTCAGCAGTTGACCCAGGCGCTAGGCGGCCACCTGACCCTGAGCAATCGCGCCACAGGCGGGTTGTGCGCACAGATCGAACTGCCCTGACCACACCTGCAGCGCCGCCAAGCGATGCTGCACGTGGCATGCGCTGGAGAGTTGCGGAGTCGCTCACGGCCCAAACTCGATCGAGTTGTTCTCAGCGACGGATCAGTCTTCGAGCGGCTTGGGCGGCGCTGCCGGTTTAGCAGGTTTGCCTGGCTTGCTTTCCTTGGCCTTGGGCTCGGGCGTCGCCGCCGACACAGGCTCGGCCGCCGTCACCGCCTTTTCGCTGGCAGGCAGCTCGTCCACCGCCTTGAAGATCACCTGTGGGTCGATCTTCTCGCCGCTGTCGTCATCCTTGAGCACGTGCCGCTCGCCATCCTTGCCCACGAGAATGACCTTGGTGCCCTTGCTGGCACCGAGCTTGAGCTCGCGGATCAAGGCCATGGTGGTCTGCTGTTCGAGGTTCTTGTCCTCACGCTTGCCAACCATTTTCGCCACGCTGAACAACACCAGATCGCGCTCTTTGAAACCGGCCTGGACGGTCGGGTCCTTCAGTGCCTCTTCCAGTCCACGCAGGGTAGGGTCGGCAGTACTGGGGGCGATCACCACCAAGGGCCTGGACCTGCCCTGCTCCTTGGCCAGCGGTGCATCACTGTCGGCAGCGAACAACGGCCCCGCGACGGCGAACAAAGTAGCAAGGGTCAGTGACCGAACGAGCATGCGCATCTCCTTATTGTTCAATGAAACCTAAGACTGCGGATCAGGGAGAAAGATCCGGGCTGCGAGCCTAATGCACCCGAGCGTTTCGCGCTCGGGGCAACAGTAACATACCGTTTCCTGGCATTTCCGGATTCGGCCTACAGCACTTAGGGAATGGCCCTACCGCCTGCCTTGAGCATAGCCGATGCACAGATGATGGCGTCGGGCCGCCCTGATCACGACGTCGAAGGTCCAGGCAAATCGCCGATGACTTGCCGGGTCAGACGCAGCATCAACGCCCGTCGCGCCACATCACGCTCAGTGCCAACCCGGTTCATTTCGCTCAGGTAGTCGCCCTCCGGCATGGTAGGCGCGGCCGTCATCAACGCGTCGACCCGTGCATGGAACGCGGCGTCCACCGATTCGAACCGATCGCCGTTGGCCCGTACCAGGTACTCCTGCCAGAAGTCCCGGTCGACCAGCGCCTGACTCAGACGCTCTGGGGTTTCCAAGACCAGTACCTCGTCGCGGGCATGATCGATGTGCTCCTGGTCCAGACCCGCGACTTCGGCGAACAACATGTCGGTAGGCTGTGCCGGCAGATCCAACACTTCCCGCAACCCCACACGGTAAGCGAGCACCACTTCGATCTGGTCCGGATCGGCGCCACCTGCGCGGCGCGCCTCATAGTCACGCTGGGCGATGCGGTCGACCTCATCGAGGCGCCACAGCTGCCTCCCCAGGCGTAGCAGCGCCGCTTCCTCGCCATCTCCACCGACCGCGGTACGCGCCTGCCAGACCAGCATGCGCAGCTCCAGGCCACTGAACGCCAGGGCCGCACTGTCCTGGCAGGTGACCGGCAAACTGGCCTGGGCAAACAGTTCCAAGCGCAGCGACTCGTGCTCGCACATCGTCCTGAGCATGGCGAACACGCGCCCTGCCAGCACCACCGGCCGTTGTTGGAAATCGGCGGTCTGCAACAATCGAGTCAACGCGCGGAAGAAGTCCTGGCTACCATCGTAAACCTCCAACTCGTCCCACATGGATGAATACAGCGTCCGCTGAAGCGTGTCGGCTGCGTCCAGCCAATGCTGCCGGGCACTGCTCTGGTCGATGTTCTCGGCCTGGATATCTGCCGACCAGCCGTGGTACTGCATGAACACGCTCAAGCGCTGTTGGTCGGACTCGGACAACAGGTTCCCGTCCAGCCGGATACTGGCACTGACCCAGGCCGGCGCCAGGAAGAACCGTTGCGGCAAGCGGCGGATCCGGTTGTCCCGCAGGTCGGCAACGGTGAGGTCCAGACGCGTCAGCAACCCCATGGGCAGCTCTTCGATGCCGGTTGCGCGCAAGTGCAGGCGACGCAGGCGCGGCATGCCACTGACCGAGAACGCTTGCCCCAAGGGATTGTGCGACAGGTTGATGTATTCCAGCTGATGCAGGCGCGCGAGCATCCTGCTCTGCAAGGTGTCCATCACGATCTGGTTGTCGAACAGGTCCAGTTCGCGAAGCGCGGGCAGGCGCGTCAAACCGGAAGGAATTCGCGTCAAGCCGTTGCTGGCCAACTCCAGCGTACGCACAGCGGGAAACGCCCGGAGGAAACCGGCAGGCACATCGCTGATACCGATCGACATCAACGAAAGCTCGCGCACATGGCTAAAGTTGATCTGGTCCGGCAGGTCAGGCAGACCGTTCAGTTCCAGGTGGCGGATGGTCAGGCGATAGGCGTCTGGCAAATCGACATTGGCCCTGATGGCGCGACGCTGCCAGCACGCCCGCAGACCTGCCGCGAGTTCGCGCCGGTCCGCCCGTTGCCGGCGATTGCTGGCCAAGCGACTCCAAGCCTGCAAGTAGCCATCGAGCGCCTCCAGTTCAGCGCCGAGGCGAGCGAGCTCCGTCTCGACGTTACGCCCAGCCTGGCTTACCCGGGCCAGCCAGTTCTCGACCTGATGATCATCGAACGTCGGATACAGGGCACGAACCAGCGCATACAATGCACGCGGTCGGTCGCGCAAGCCGCCCCGACCGCTCAGGGGATAGCCCAAGCGCCCGTCCGCCAAACGCTGCGGGGCGTTGAACCATGAGTCCGTACGCCCACTCTCGAACAAGCTGGCCAAGCGAGCTCGGCGTTGCCCGGCCATCCCGCCCAGCAGCGCGCGCAGGCTGGCCGCCGCGGGGTGGGCCAAACCGATGGACTGGCGCTGGTGATGATCGAAGGCAGTCACCAGTACTTCGAACAATTCGCCGGGCCCTGCCACCACACGCTGCTGCTCCATGAGCAGGAAAGCGCCGTTGTTGTGCACCAGTTCGAGCACGCGCTGCGCATCCGGGCTACCGACGCTCAGCAACAGCGGCCCCTGCCGCGACGCCTCCATCAGCCGCCAGCGTATGCTGACGGGGGCACCCGGCAAGTCTTCGAGCAGGCTCAGGGTGATCCGCGCCAGGTCCGCATTTTGCGGGGCGTCCAGGTACAACCCTTCCAACCCCCGGATCAGGCGTATCCCGCGCACGCTCTCACGTGAAGCCTGCGCCAACCGTAACGGTACACGTCCCTGCTCGACGACAGCCTGTCGCTCGCCCGGCGTGGCCGCTTGCAGCAATGCCCTGGCAGCGCGCGCATGCAGGCTCGGGAACATGCGACGCAAGGTCGCCACCGAGGCTTCATCGTCTTGCTGCTGGGCAACATAGAGCGCCTGAAACAAGGCCTCACGACGCAGCTCGGCCAGTTCGGCCAGTGCCTGGTCACTGCGCAGCACGCCATCGCTCATGGCCAACAACTGCTGCATGGCCTGGCGATCGGTGCTCACCCCGCCGTGGTGCAGGGCCTCGATCAATTGGCCGATCCGCTTGTCGATGAGGAACCGGCTGACGCTGTCGAGCAGCTCGGCAGTCGGCGCTTCCCCGTGGACATGCAAGGCACGCAATCGATCGGCATCGAGATCGTGAATGAACAGCAGCAGGTCGACCTGTCGATCGTCCACCTCGGCAAATGCGCCGCCCAGGCGGCGAAACATTCGGGGAACCTGCTCCCAATCGCCCGGGTGATCGGACCACAACCGCCAGGCACCCGCGCGATTGTGGCAAAGGCCAGGAGCGTGCCCTGCCTGGGCACGCAGTTGCCATTGATCATCGACGGCACGTTGCTCGACGGCATAGTGATGCCCGTCCATCTCGACCCATGCCTGGTCTCCCGCCCGGTACACACCGGCCTCGTCACGGATGGCTTCGGTCGGGGGTGCCGCAACGCGAAACGGGCTCAGGTCGGGCTGCCATAACTTGCGCACGCCATCGTCGAGTTGCGTCGGCACCATGCTGTCTACCCAACTCGATCGCAACCAGGCTGCCCGGGCCACGCCGACCGCCGCACCGGTGGCTGCCACGGTGGCGACATCGATGGCCACATTCACCAAGTGTTCGAGGGCCTCTGCGCCATACCCATCGTGCCAAGCCTGGATGCCTTGGAACACTTCATCGAGCAACTGCCACGCGGTGTATGCCAGTAGCGCCAATCCCACACCAGGGATGAAGAAGCCGGCCAGGTTGATCAGCGCCCAGCCTTCGGCCAGCAGGCGCTGGTCATGGGCGTGCTGCACGGCCCTGTCCAGTTGGGCGACCGGCACGGCAATCATTGCCGCGTCGTCTTCGATCTGCCGGATGCGCGCCGTGCCCAGGGTATCGAACCAAGGCGTCGGGCACTCGCGTAGTCGCTCCTGCAGGTTGATGTTGGCCAAGTCCGTGACGCCGTCATAACCTTCGACCACGGCAGTGAAAAAGGCCTGACTGCTACGTCGCCGCACGAACCGTGCGAAAAACCGCTGGTACTCGGCGGTGCGCAGACGCTTGCCCAGGGCGTTGGCGAAATGGCGCAGGTCCGGGTAGGCACGCCAGGGCGCTTGCGGGTCACCAGGAATGTGCACCAGCACCCGGTGCGAGGCGCTATGCAGGGGGCTGTAAGTCTCATCCCGAGCATCGAGTACGAGAATCTGTTCGAGATGACAGCCAAGCAGGTCGAGCTGCTTGACCTCGACCCGGTGACCGTGCAGCTTCAGCGAGGTATGCAGCCCGCACAGGGCAACCAGCAGTGCATGTTCATCAGCATCGACCTCGCCCTTGATCAGCGCCACATGGGCATCCGCCAGCATGGCGTAGCGATGGCCGCGGGCGAACAGCGAGGACACCGTCGGCTCAGCCCCAGACTCGTCGCCATCGGCGTGACCGGTGGCTCGCAGCACCGAGGCCAGATGCTTCTGGTATGCGCCGCCGAGGTCCAGCTTGCGGCACACGGCGGCGAACTGAGTCGCGCTGGGCAACGCCCTGGCGGCAGGCTGATCGGATTCGCCCTGCTCGTCGCTGGACGGCTTCGGGGCGACCAGTCGGTTGCCGACCAACTGGCCGTTGGCCTGGCCCTCGGCCTCGGTGAAGTTGCGCAGCGCCGCCTCCAGCAGCGGCACCTCGGTATAGACCGGCACGGTGACCGGGTAGCCGATCGGTTGCGATGTCACCACCGGCTCCCGATGGCCCCAGCGCAGACGCAGCGTGGTGACATCGTGGCCACTGCCGAATGCCTGGTCCATGGCCAATTGCAGCCGTGGCCGAGCGAAGTCGGCGATATCCGTCACTCTGCCCAGCACGCCCCTGACGCGCTCATTGAAA
This sequence comes from Pseudomonas putida, assembly GCF_004357765.1. Taxonomy (GTDB): domain Bacteria; phylum Pseudomonadota; class Gammaproteobacteria; order Pseudomonadales; family Pseudomonadaceae; genus Aquipseudomonas; species Aquipseudomonas putida_U. The sequence continues at coordinate 169,000 of NZ_SMTE01000005.1, forward strand.
TACAAGCTCAGGCTCATCGCCTCGCCCAGCGCACGTAGGTGCTGCACGCTGGCCGTGCGCAGCCAGTCAGGTAGCCGCTGGGCGATCAGCCAATCCTGGTAGGCCTCATGGTAGGTGGGTGGGTTGGAAGGGGTGTACTGCTGACCGTCGCTGCTCATCCTGGGGTTCCCTGCAAGAAAAGCGCAGGCTAGACGGGCGACACGAAGGCCGGTGACAGAGTGATACCACCTGTTTCAGAACAACGCCAGTTGCTGGTCGATCAAGGCCGCGAAACTGTCGCCGATCATCGGCAGAATGGCATCGGCCACCGGTTGCAACTGGCGACTGAGGTAGTGTTGATAGTCGATGGGCGAGCGGTGGTTCTCCAGCGGTTCAGGCCCGGACACGGTGATCACGTAGCTGATCCAACCGCCATTCTGGTACTGCCGGGGCCGCCCCAGCTGCTGGTTGTAGTCATCGGCCAGACGCGCCGCACGCACATGCGGTGGCACGTTGCGCTGGTAGTCGGCCAGGGGCCGGCGCAAGCGCTTGCGGTAGACCAACAGCTCATCCTGTTCACCGGCCAGAGTGCTACGGACGTATTCGCGCAGGTATTCCCGGTACGGCTGACCACGGAAGATCCGTCCGTAAAGCGCTTGCTGGAACTGTCGCGCCAGCGGCGACCAGTCGGTACGCACCGACTCGAGTCCTTTGAATACCATGTCGTCGCTGCCGTCGGCGCGCTGTACCAGCCCGGCATAACGCTTTTTGCTGCCCTCGTCGGTGCCGCGGATGGTCGGCATCAGAAACCTTCGATAGTGGGTTTCGTACTGTAGCTCCAAGGCACTGGCCAGGCCCATCTCCTGCGCCAGATGCTCGCGCCACCACTGGTTGATCTCGGCTACCAACTGCCGACCGATGCTGGCGGCGCCCTCCTCGTCATGGGCCTGTTTCAACCAGACGAAGGTGGAGTCGGTGTCGCCGTAGATCACATCGAACCCGCGCGCCTCGACCAGCGCACGGGTCTGGCGCATGATCTGGTGGCCGCGCATGGTGATCGACGAAGCCAGGCGCGGGTCGAAGAAGCGACAACCACTGGAGCCGAGCACGCCGTAGAAAGCGTTCATGATGATCTTCAGCGCTTGCGACAATGGCGCGTTGCCGGCGCGCTTGGCCGCTTCGCGCCCCTGCCATACGTCCTCGACGATAGCCGGCAGGCAATGCTGACTGCGCGAGAAACGCCCCCCGCGAAAACCCTCCACCGAGTGATCGTCGTCCGGTTGACGCAGGCCCTCGATCAGGCCTACCGGGTCGATCAGGAAGGTGCGGATGATCGAGGGATACAGGCTCTTGTAGTCGAGCACCAGAACCGAGTCGTACAGCCCTGGCCGCGAGTCCATGACGAAGCCGCCGGGGCTGGCCTCCTCTGGCCGGCTGCCAAGATTGGGGGCGACGAAACCCAGACGGTGCATGTGCGGGATGTACAGATGGCAGAACGCGGCGACCGATCCACCGCTGCGGTCTGCCGCCAGGCCAGTGACCGAAGCCCTTTCGAGCAGGAACTCGAGCAGACGAGTATGGGCGAAGATCCGCGTGACCAGTTCGCAGTCCTTGAGGTTGTAGCGGGCCAGGGCCGGCTTGTCCTCAGCGAACATGCGATTGATCTCGTCCATGCGCTGGTAAGGCGTATCGATGGCCTTGCCCTCGCCCAGCAACGTCTGCGCGACATTTTCCAGGCTGAACGAAGGGAAACTCCAGGTCGCCGAGCGCAGTGCCTCGATGCCATCGATGAGCAGGCGTCCGGGGGCATCGGCGAAGACGTGACCACGACTGGCGTGGCTGCGCAGGGTCATTGGAGCGCCCTTGCGTCCCAGTGCCAACGGTATGTCCAACTGACGGGCGTGCTCGTGGAGAATGCGCAGATCGAACTGGATCAGGTTCCAGCCGATGATCGCATCCGGGTCGTGGCGGGCCATCCATCGGTTCAGGCATTCGAGCAATGCGGCGCGGTCGGCACAGTAGTGCAGGTCGAAGTCCAGCTCGGTGGCCATGCCCTCGTCTGCCCCGAGCATGTACACCTGGCGTTGGCCGTAGCCCTCCAGGGCGATGCTGTAGAGCTCGCCGCGCTCGCTGGTCTCGATGTCCAACGAGACCAGCCGCAACGGCGGTCGATAGCCTGGCGAAGGCTTGAGCTGAGCGTCGCACAGCACGCCCTCGCCGTCTTCCCGCCCGGTGAAACGCACCGGGGCAGTGATGAAGCGCTCCATCAAATAGCGCTCCGGTGGGCGGATATCGGCTTCGAACACCTCGATGCCAGCGCTGCGCAAGCGCTGCTCCAGCTGCAGCAACTGGCGGTGCTGGCGGCAATACAGGCCCAGTACCGGACGCTGGTCGAAATCGCGCAGCTGCAACGGCTTGAGCGCTACGCCGGGCTCATCGTTCAACACCGCCCGAGCATGTGCGGCCTGGGCCTGCGGCAGGAAGGCCACCGACTCCTGGGGAGCCAGGCGCAGCAAACGCGGGCCCTGGTCGGTGGCGAGCCAGAATTCCACACAGGTACCCTGGGGCGTATCGTGCCAATGCCGGGTCAGGACGAAGCCCTGCTGCAACTCCACTGCGGTATTCCTCGAAACGCCCTGGGGCAAAAGCTGGATTCTACCTCAGCCGGGCAGTGCCGGTTCAGCTGCGCGAGCGGCACCAGGCAACGGCCCTACCCTGGTCTCAGTCGTACAGGTAGTGGATGTCCTTGTGCGCCAACGGCGGCACCTGGCTGAGCAGATACTCACGCAGCTTGAGCATCTGTCGCGCTTTGGGGCTGGACTTGAGCCAGGCCATGTAATAGCCGTCGCCCGTTGCAACCGCATGCTTGAACGGCGTGGCCAGGCGGCCGGCCGCCAGGTCGGCACTGACCAGCGTCAGGTCGACCACCGAGATGCCCAGGCCCTGCTGCGCCGCGGAAATGCCTTGGTCGAGGGTGTCGAACACCTGCCCCTTGTCGATGCTGATGTCCAATGCATCCATACGCGCCAGCCAGCGCCGCCAATCACGCCTGTCCGGCGAGGGGTGAAGGAATTCGCATTGGCGCAGGTCGGCCAGCTCCGGCTGGGCCTGGGTCATGTAGTCGGGTTGGCAGACCGGGATCAGCCACTCGTCGAACAGCTTGAAGCTCTCGACGTCGGCGGCAAACCGCCCATTGCCCAGCAAGATCGCACAGTCGTACGGTTCGGAGTAGAAGTCCACCGTGTCGATATCCATCCACACGCTGGACAACTGCACACTGCAGTTGTCGTCGATCCTCTTGAAACCGTCCAGCGCCCGTAGCAACCAGCGCACGGTCAAGGTCGAGGGCGCTTTCAGGCGCAGTCCGTAGCGGTCCTGGCGCAGCAGTGCGCAGGCATTCTCGATGATCTTGAAGCCGACCTTGAGCTCCTGGGCCAGCAGTCGCCCGTGCTCGGTCAGCCGCAGCTTGGGGCCACGACGCTCGAACAGGTCGCAACCGAACATCGATTCGAGGGTCTTGATGTGGTGACTGACGGCGCCCTGGGTCAGGGCCAGTTCTTCAGCCGCGCGCGTGAACGAACCGTAGCGCGAGGCCACCTCGAAGGCCCGAAGGGCATGCAAAGCCTGAATCCGTTCCGACATGAAGCCCTCGCAGCATGAGTAAGACTAATAGTAGGTCATAGTTCCACGCGTTTTACAAGCTGACAAGCGTTCCAGAAAATGCAGGTAAAAAACCAAGATAATTAACCATCTTGCCTGCATATGACTGGATCACCCACTTAACAAAACGCCTGGGGAAATCATGTTTACGGGTTATGGAAATTGCTATCGCCTGGACGCGCTAGAGCTCAACTCTGAACATGTCCGGCACTGCCAACACTGGACCTACCAGACCATACAACATTTTCGCGGGGTGCTTGCCAATCCCGACTTTCCGTGCCTTTTCGGGCGCAAGGCCGTGGCTGGAGAAAGCTGCCATATTCTTTTCGCCCGCGCCGAGCATCTGGCCGACGATATCGCCCGCGGCCTGTCCGACTACGTCGCTACCATCAAGCCGATCCCGCTCAAGCAGCGCATCGGCAGCCCGCTGGTGGTGTTTCTGGAAACCCCTGGCGACAGCACCTTGGCACAGCAGCAGGCACTGGCCTGGAAGGTCCTGGAGGGCGTGCACGCGCGCGACCCGCAGCCCTGGCCACAAGCCATGCCCACCGACCCACAAGACAGCGACTGGTCGTTCTGCTATGCCGGGATGCCGCTGTTCATCAACATGAACTTTCCAGGCCACCAGCAGATGAAAAGCCGCAACCTGGGGCCGCACATCACCTTCGTCATCAACCCACGCGAAAACTTCGACGAAGTCGCCAATGCCGCGACCGAGAGCGGCAGGCGTATCCGTGCGCGGATCCGCGACCGGGTCCGCCACTATAACGACGGCGTGGTGCCCGACACCCTGGGCGCCTTCGGCGACCGGGACAACTACGAGTGGAAGCAGTACCAGCTGCAGGAACAGGGTTCGCTCAACCCTTCGCGCTGCCCCTTCCACGCCCATGCGACAACCGATACCGTGATCGAGAACTGACCGTGAATACCGCACTGACCGCTACCTACGCCCTGACCGTCCTGCTGCTGATCGCCACGCCCGGCCCGGTCGTGGCACTGATCGTCAACACGGCCGCCGCCTCTGGCTCGCGCAAGGCCATTTTCACCGCCGTCGGCACCAATTGGGCCTCCCTGGTGCTGATCGGCGCCGCAGCCTGGATCATCATGACCAGCGCCGCCATCGACAGGACCTGGCTCAGCGGCATGAGCCTGCTGGGCTGCCTGTTCATCGGCTACATCGCCATCGGCACCCTGAAAGACGCACTTCAGGCACCGTCCCCCGAAGCGTCGGGCGAGGTCGCCCGCGCGGTGCGCGGCGGCGGCTTGTGGCAAGGCTTCATGGTGGGCATCTCCAACCCCAAGGACATCATTTTCTTCATCGCCTTCTTCCCGCAGTTCATCCAGATCACCGAGTCGTTCGGCAAGAGCATGGTGGTCCTATCGCTGCTGTGGGTCGCCATCGACTTTGCAGTGCTCAGTCTCTACATCTTCGCCATCGGCAAGATCGCCTCGCAGCGCAGCAGCCGTCTCATCTCGCTGGCCTCGGGGGTCGCGCTGTTGCTGATCGCCGCAGGCGGGCTGGCCTACAACATCAAGGAGTTGGCGGGCTGACGGTCTTGCGCCGACACCACGCCCGCCATCACGGAGTCTCATGCGACCGACCGACACCACCCGCTCGTTACCGGAGAACCCGTCGCCTCTGCAACAGGATTACCAGCATTTTCTGTTGCTCGGTCGACGCCGGCTCCCCCATACCTTGCATATGCACGAAAGCGGATACCGCTCCGGCACCATCAACACCGACGCCCTCGGCCTGCGCTACAGCCACTGCGCGGGCAAGCGCTTCTCCGCCGCCGAACGGGGTGGCGCGCCGCGGGTCAACTTGCTGGTCGGTGGCTCTACGGCCTTGGGCATCGGTGCCAGCGGCGACGAGCACACGGTAGCCTCGCACCTGTCGATGCTGACCGGCGAGGTGTGGCTGAGCCTGGCCGGCTGCGGGCTCAACGCGAGCCAGGAACTGCTGCTGTTCCTCAGTCACCAGCATCGCTTCGGCAAGGTCGGCCACGTGGTCGTGCTCAGCGGCCTGAACAGCCTCGCCCACGAGGCCTTGGGCGAAGTGCTGGGAGCTGCCAACCAACCGCTGCAGGCGGCGGCCTATCAGGACTTTCTCAACAGCTTCAATGAAGGCGTCACAGGCACCGACGGGCAACCACGCAAACCGCTCTGGCGCCGCTTGCTGCAGACCCTGGCACCGCGTCCAGCACCCACCGCGGTACCGTGGTCGCTGTCAGCGCCGAGCAAGCGCCTGAATCGCGCCGCCGACAGTATCGGCCGCACGCTCCTGCAATGGGACCGATTGCTGGCAGGTAGCCACACCAGCCTGACCTTCATCCTGCAACCGTTGCTACCCTGGTGCCGCGATACGCTGCCTGCCGGCGAACAGGCGGCCCTCGAGGCGCTGGAGCGAGAGCCGGCCAATTTCGACCGGCTGCTCGACGGCGTCTTCGACAGCCACTTGCATACCGCCTTCTTCCGCCGCATCAAGCAGCAGGCCGACCCTGTGCCGTGCTACGACATGAACAGCATGCTCAGCAGCTCTCCGGTCTTCGGTGCCGATTTGTTCGTCGACCGCCTGCATTTGAACGATTTGGGCAACAATGCGCTGGCCAAGGTGATCACCGCCAAACTCGGTCTGGCCCAGGAAAAGCACGCCCAGCGCAAGGTGACGCCGATCAAGCTCGTCTGACAATGTCGCATAAGCCTTTCAGCGCACCCCCGCCCATGGCTAGAATACGCCGTCGTCTTGTTTCGCCTGAGGCCAACGGGTATCTGCATGAACATCGAAGTCGTCCATCCGCAGCTGACTGCCTGCCTCGCCCCTGGGCTGAACGAGGTCTGCCTGTGAGCCGCGTCCACCTGATGGGCTCGTTGCTCCTGGCCCTGGCTCCTTGCAGCGCCAGCGCGCTGGAAGTGCATATCGACCCCCATGCCGACCTGCTGTACCGCCAGGCCCTGCCGTTGCTCGAGCAGGCCGATGCCCAGGACGACACACCGAGCACTCTGCGTACCGCTATTGGCACCGACCCCGAACTCACCCGCCAGGGCCAGGCCATGGCGCGTACCCTGCCCACCGCGGTGGCGCTGCTGAAGAAATCCGTGGCACTGGGCCACCCGGTAGCGCAGTATCGTCTGGCGTTGTACTACATGACCTACCTGCCGGCCGCCCAGATCCCCGATGCCGCCTGCCCGCTGCTGGAGTCGAGCCTCAAGCAAGGCTTCGCGCCGCCGGCTACGGCGATCGCCACCTGGTGCCCCCCCTACAATGCCAGCCCGGCTTACCGCAGCGACCTCGAAGCAATCCCCAGCATGGCGACCCTGTATGCGCCTTATTATCCGCAACCCGCCGCACGCCTGGCCTGCAGCCGCAGCCAACCGCAAGGGCTGGAGATGCAATGGGGGCGCCAGCGCGATTACCAGGCCGAGGTCTACCGCCTGCTCGGCGACCTCGACCCGTCGCAGCGCCAGGCCCTGCTGCAGAAAGCCGTGGACATCAACGGCTGCGCCGCCGCCCAGCAACGGCTGACCAGCCATCGCTGAGCCTGCCTGGGCGCTGATGCGCTGAGCAAGATCGTTCAAGCCACCCGATGGCCGCTCTGGCATGCTGGCAGTCCGACCCATCCATGCTTTGACCTCGCCACCATGTCCAGCCCATCGTCCATTGCTCGTCACGCCTTCTTGCGGGGTGCCATTGCCATCTTGCCACTCTCGCTCGCCGTTGCGCCCTGGGGCCTTCTGGCAGGCTCCATGGCGATCGAGGCCAACCTCAGCGCCTGGGAAGGCCAAGGGCTCTCGGCCATCGTCTTCGCCGGGGCGGCGCAACTGGTGGCCATCGGCATGCTCAAGGGCGGCGCCAACCTGGTATCGATCCTGCTGACGACCCTGCTGCTGACGTCCCAGCACCTGCTCTATGGCCTGTCCATGCGCCCTCTGCTGTCCAGCCAACCCCTGCGCTGGCGGTTGGGATTGGGTTTCTTGTTGACCGATGAGTTCTTCGCCCTGACCAGTCAGCACGATCAGCAGCAATTCAATCGCTGGTACGCGCTCGGTGTTGGCTTGACCTTCTACGTCGCCTGGAACCTGTTCACCTTCGCCGGCATCATGCTCGGCAAAGCCATTCCACACTTGGACCAACTGGGGTTGGATTTTTCCATCGTCGCCACCTTCGTAGCGCTGATCGCGCCGCTAGTGCGTAACCTGGCCACCTTGGTGTGCGTGGCCGTGTCGTTGTTCTGCTCGGTGCTGTTCAGTCACTGGCACTGGGACACCGCCCTGGTCAGCGCCGGCTTGCTGGGCATGGCCGCGGGCTTCGTCTGTCAGAAATTCTCGGGGGCCCGCCAATGACCTGGTTGCTGATCTTCACCATGGGCGCGGTGGTGTTCCTCAACCGCTATGCCTTCCTGGAGCCGCGCCTGCCACTGCGCCTGAGCTCCAATGCACGACAGTTCCTGGGTTTTGCCGTGCCCGGTATGCTCACCGCCATTTGTGGCCCGATCATCTTCCTGCCCGACCATCAGCTGAATCTGAGTCCGCTCAACCCCTATCTGCTGGGGGCGGTCGCCGCCGTGGTGCTGGTGCTGTTGACCCGCCGCGTGTTGCTGAGCATGCTGGTGAGCATGTTGATTTTCTTCCTGCTGCGTAGCTGGCTGACATGACCCGCCCCCTGCGCGAACAAACCCACCTCTGGCAGGCGCCCGCCCTCGGCGATGTCGAGATGCTGCATGCCCGCTATTACCAGCAACGCTTCGCCCCCCATGTGCACGAAGGCTATGTGTTCACCGTGATCGAGTCCGGCGCCCAACGCTTCTGGCACCGCGGCAGCGAGCACCTGGCGCCGCAAGGCAGCATGGTGCTGATCAATCCCGATGAGCTACACACCGGGGCCACGGCCGACGAAGCCGGCTGGCGCTACCGTGGCTTCTATCCCGAGCAGGCCAGGGTCAGCGGGGTGCTGGATGAGCTGGAGCTGGGTCGTCGTGACATACCCCACTTCAAGGCCAGCGTGATCCACGATCCGGCCTTGGCCGGCGCCTTCAGCCATTTGCACAGGTTGTCGGAATCTGCAGCCAGCGCTCTGGAACAACAGACCGCGTGGCGCCACGCAGTGCTGGCGCTGGTCCAGCGCCATGGGCACTGCGCCGAGCCGGCCGCGGCGGGCAACGAACCCTTGGCCGTGGCCCGCGCCCGCGAATTGCTGGAAAGCCGCCTTGCCGACCCACCTTCGCTGGAGGCGCTGGCAGCAGCGGTCAACCTGTCCCCCTTCCACTTTGCCCGGGTGTTTCGCCAGGCCACTGGCTTGCCGCCCCATGCCTGGTTGAAGCAGCGGCGCCTGGCGCGGGCGAGGGAGTTCCTGCGCAGTGGCCTGGCTGCCAGCGATGTTGCCTTCACCCTGGGTTTCGCCGACCAGAGCCACCTGAACCGCCAGTTCAAGCAGGCCTTCGGAGTCACCCCAGGGGCTTACCGAAACGCCTGTCTGCAGGGCTAGGCCAAGCGACGGTATGCCGCAGGCGTAGCCACACAGCACTGCTACACTGAGATGGCTGAACGGAGGTTCCTGCCATGTCCGAACGAGAAATCACCACCCTCCTGACGCTGATGACCCAGCGCCAGGCCTGCCTGAGCAGTGCCTGCAAGGAGATCGCCGACTGGATCGACCGGCAGGGCGACGTGCCTGCGGCCGGTAAGATCCGTGCCAGCCTCAAGGCTATCGAGGCCGACGAAGCCCAGGTCCGCAGGACGCTGACGTCGCTGAACCTGGATCGGCCGCTGCCGCGCTTTCGCAGCTGAGCCGTGAAACGAACGGGGCCGCATTGCGCGGCCCCTCGTGCATCAGTGGTTCATGTGCATGTGGTCGTGACCACCGCCGGCTTCGGCGTTGAGCGGGCGCACCTCGGCTTGCACGTCCAGGGTTTGCTTGCTCCCCTCGGCATCCTCGATGGTCAGGGTCAGCGGCACCTTGTCGCCTTCCTTGACCTGCTGGTTCAGGCCCATGAGCATCACATGCAGACCGCTGGGGTCGAAGTTCACCGCTTTGCCAGCGGGCAACTCGACCGCTTTGACCTCACGCATGCCCATGACGTCGCCGTTCATGGTCATCTCGTGCACCTGCACGGTCTTGGCAACCGGTGAGGCGACGCTCACCAGCTTGCTGTCGCTGCTGGCGGTGAGGGTCATGAACGCACCGGTGGAAGGCTGATGCGGCACAGTGGCACGCACCCAGGCTTCGCTCACGGTGGTCTGGGCCAAGGCTGGCAAAGCCATGCCCAGCAAGGCAATGGCGGCCAGGCCGCGTTTGATCGGTTGCAGTGAAACAGCCATTAGCAAATCTCCATCAGGGTGACCAGGTCTTCGGCGCATTCCTTGGCGTTCAGGGAATGACCCAGGCTCAGGCGCAGCGTGCCACGGGTGTCGTAGACGTAGCTGGTGGAAGAGTGAGAGATGGTGTAGGTGTCGCCGGCCGGGACCTTTTCGTAGAACACCTTGAATTCCTTGGCCACCTCGGCGATTTCCTCCGGGGTGCCGGTCAGGGCGGTGAACGACGGGTCGAAGGCCTTGAGGTAAGCGTCGAGCACTTCAGGGGTGTCGCGCTCCGGATCCAGGGTGATGAACACCACCTGGAACAGCTCGCGGTCTCGCCCCCTGAGCAGATTCTTGATTTGCACCGCACGCGCCAAGGTGGTCGGGCAGACCGCCGGGCACTGGGTGAAACCGAAGAAGATCATCGGCATGGAGCCGTAGAAACTCGACAGGGTACGCTCGTTGCCCTGGGTATCCTTGAGGCGGAACTTGCGCCCGAGGATTTCGTTGCTCATGTTCTTGCCGTACTTGAACTCGAGCCCACGCGCCGGACTGCAGCCCGCCAACAAGCCAAGTCCGAGAACGCCCATCCCGGCCACAACGGCGCGCCGGGTCAACAGATCATTCATGGAACCATCCTTTACAGGGAAGGTGCCGACCCTCGGGACGGGTCGGCCGAAAAACCGGGGCATTCTGGCATGACACCCCCAGGGCAGCTACCCAACCTTGGGGCGGATGGCCTGCAGCCCTTTGTTTACGGGCTGCGGCCTGTTGTCGCAGGGCTTGAATCCGTAACACTTTGTTGCTAGAGCGAAGAGAATCAGCGCCGCTTCCAGCCATCGAATGCAACGCTTCGCCTGATCAGTAGTAAGCGTTCTCTTTCTGCGAGTGGTCGGTCACGTCACGCACACCCTTGAGTTCGGGAATACGCTCGAGCAGGGTGCGCTCGATGCCGTCCTTGAGGGTCACATCGGCCTGGCCACAACCCTGGCAACCACCGCCGAACTGCAGCACGGCAATGCCGTCGTCGACCACATCGACCAGGCTCACCTGGCCGCCGTGGCTGGCCAGCCCCGGATTGATCTCGGTCTGCAGGTAGTAGTTGATGCGCTCGTTGATCGGGCTGTCCTCGTTGACCATCGGCACCTTGGCATTGGGCGCCTTGATGGTCAGCTGGCCGCCCATGCGATCGGTGGCGTAGTCGACCAGGGCATCCTCGAGAAACGGCTCGCTGACGGCGTCGATGTAGGCGGTGAAGCTTTTCAGGCCCACGGCGATGTCGTCGGGCTTTTCTTCACCCGGTTTGCAGTAGGCGATGCAGGTTTCGGCGTACTGAGTACCCGGCTGGGTGATGAAGACACGGATGCCGATGCCAGGCGTGTTCTGCTTGGAGAGCAGATCGGCCAGGTAGTCATGGGCGGCGTCGGTAATGGTTATAGCGCTCATGTAGGTTCCTCACAGACTTGCGGCAAGTGTACGCCAACCCGGCCCTCGAACAAAGTCCTAGTATTTGACTCGGGAAAGCGCATAACCCGTCTCGGTCTCCCTCGGCTGCGCCAGCCATGCCTGCATCCGGTGGTACAAGCCACGTTCGAGCCATTGGTAACTGAACCAGGACATTAGTCCAATGGACGGCACGCACAAGGCGAAGGTCAGGTACGGATTCAGGCCCAGGCGCTGGCTGGCGAACCAGCCGGCATACAGCACCAGCACGTGGATCAGGTACACCGAATACGAACAATCGCCTAGTGTCTTGAGCAGCCGATTGCCACGCAACCAGGGTTCCAGCGACACGAACGCCAGGACGATCAAGGCACTGGGTATACCCCAATGCAGCAGGCGCTGCGAGGCATCCAGGTGATAGATGGCAAAGCCTGCGGCCAGCAGCACCATCAGGGGCAGGACCCGCCCTTCACGCACCAGGCCACGCCGGTACAACACGCCCAGGCCGATGCCGAGCAGGAATTCGTAGATGATGCCGTTGTGGTAGAAGCGGCTCAGCACGCCCATGCGTCCGAGCACTTCGCTGGTCACCAGCAACGCCACGGTGACCAGCAACAGCTGATGGCGGCGGCGAACGAGCAATGCCAGGCCGAACAACAGATAGAAGAACATTTCGAAATTCAGCGTCCAGCCGACATTGAGGGTGGGATACAACCCATAGCCGCCGGGGTTTTCCGCCGGAATGAACAACAGCGACAGCAGCAGGTGCTGGCCGTCGTACACCTGATGCGGCATCCAACGGCTGAACGCCAGAATCAGTGCCGCCATGATCAGGGTATAGAACCAGTACGCGGGGACGATCCGCAGGGCGCGATTGAGCAGGAACTGGCGTGGCTCGATGACCTTGTCTCGCGTCGAGAGGTAGATCACCAGGCCACTGATGACGAAGAAGATATCGACGCCCACCGCGCCTCGATCACTGAACAGTTGGCCAATGGGGCCGGTGGCATGGAAGTCGAAGAAGATCTGCATGAAGTGGTGACAGACCACCACCCAGGCGGCGAACGCCCGCAGCGCTTGGAGCGAATACAGCATGGAATACCCTGCGATTGCCGGTGCATTGAGGCCCCAGGGCGATATCGCCGCCCTGGGACCACCTACCGTTTCCGACCGCAGTGCTGGTGGAAAGATCAGCCGAAACGATCAGAGGTTTTCGTAGCGGTTCATGTCCAGTACACCAGCTTCTACCGGTTGGGTCTCCTTGATGTAGGTGTTCAGGTCGTGGAAGTAGTGCCAGAACTGCGGATGGCTGCGGCGGATCCCCCAGCGCATGACGATGCGCTCGAAGCGCTCGGCATCGTCGCCGGCGTACTCCAGGTCCTCGACGAACTCCGGCACATCGGCGGTGGGCACATTGAAGATGAAGTTCGGATAGCTGGTGAGCACGCCTGGGTACAAGGTCAGGGTATCGAGCCCTGGCTGGTAACGACGTGCTTCACCCAGAAGGAAAGCCACGTTGCTATGGGCGCGGTTGCGCAGCAGGCTGTAGATCTGGCGCTCGCCACCCTGCCCTTCGATACGCAACAAGGTCGCCTCGGGCAACTGGTCGATCACCTTCAGCCCAGCCGCCGGACGCGACACCAGACGACTCAACGACTGTTCGGCATCGCGGAACTCCTCGCTTACTTCCGGCCGCGAGCAGTAGGCGCCCGTGCAGCGATTGATCGGGTCAGGTGAGGCGTTGATGCTCTTGGTCCGTTGCAGCAGTTTCAGACCGAAATCGCGCTTGGGGTCGTGCTTGTCCAGTTTCAGGCCGCTTGGCGTGTCGTCGTCGATGTCCTCGTAGTCGAGCCACATCTTCACCTTGCCACCGTTCTGGTACCAGTCGCTGAGGATCGCTCCGCGCTTGTCCGCCGGCATCAGGCGCAGGAAGTTGATCTCGGCGCCGTTGCGGATCAGGTCGAAGTACAGGCGCGTCTGCAACTGGTGCGAAACGTTGCCAAACACGTCGAAGTTGACCGCCAATTGATAGTAGGTGCGCTCGAGCAGCGGGTAATCGAACAGCCACATGGTTAACGGCACATCGCCAATCAGCCCCTTGCTTACCGTGGCGCTGTCGAAGTGGCGGAAGATGGTCAGCAGCGCGTTGTCGTTGCCGGCCCAAAGTGTCGACCAGGTCGGCACTGGCATCTCGGCATAGGCCGCACGACGCAGTTTTTCATACTCATTGCGCTTGTCGCGGTAGGCATGCCACAGGGTCAGCACACTGCCGACATCGTCGATCTGGCCGGGCATGGCCAGCAACGGCGTGGCCTCGCCCCGGTACTTGGCATCGGTGACGTAGCGGTCGAAGGCAGGTTCCTGGAACAGCGCCCAGAAGTTGTCGCGGATCACGTCGGTGGCGATCTGCCCACGGCACACCGGGCCGCGGATGAACGTGCGCACGAAGTACTCGGCGTTATCCAGCATGAACTGGTAGCGCGCCACTGCCGGAATCGCCTCGAACGTCTCGAACGGATTGGCCCGGTGCCGCGGCCCATAGCCTGGTAGCGATGTGGCGTGCCAGTCGCCGGCGTAGAACAGTTGCTTGACCCGCTTGAGCTTCTGCGGCCCCATCGGATAGGTGATGTGAGTCTTGTGTACGATGACCCCCTGCACCGGAATCAGACGGTAATAGAAGTCGGTGCCAGGCGGATCGTTGGGCCGACGCGTGGCGATGATGTCGACCGGCTTGCCGCTCGGCGTGCGCGACCGTACCCACTGGAAGAAGTGGCCCTGTTCGCCGCCGACGAAATAGATGTGCGCCAGGAACAGGTGTTCGTACAGCCAGCGCCCCACCAGTGCTTCGGTCGAGCCCGGGCGGTTGAGCAGCTCCTCCCACTCGCCGATCTGCCTTGCCTCTGCCGCGCTCGGCTGGATCGGCTGGTATTCGACCGGCGCGCCTGCCGCCAGCCAGCGTTGCATGGTCTGGTATTGCTTGTCGGTGAGGCCTGTGACCGCCAGCGGCATGCCTTCTTTGGGGTGCGCGCCAGCGTAGGCGTCGAACTCCTGGGGCATGGGGCACATGTTGTTGCGTTCCAGGCCCAGGACGATGTCGTCGGGCAGCTTGGCATTGGGGGTGATCGGTGCCTTGTGCCCCAGTTCGAGCATGCGCGCCATCAACGCCGCCTGGCTGCCCTGGTTGTCGAGCACCGAATAGAAGCCCTTGGCCCGCCATTGCTCTTCGGTCTGGGCGTCGTAGAACAGGCGCGTGGTGGGCACCGCCTTGCTCCGCTCGCCCTGATAGACCGGGACCTTGCTGGCGCCGCGCACCGCCCCTTCGGGGCTCTCCAGCTTGAGCTGGCAGGCAGCGTCATTGCAGGCATGGCAGGCGACGCATTTCTCGGTGAAGATCGGTTGGATGTCGCGGGTATAGGAAATTGCCGGGCTCGACTGGGGGGATTGCGCGCCAGCCATGCCGCTCATGAGCAGCGCGCATGCGCCTGCCCAGGCAAGAAAACAACGATGCAACATGTGCCGAAAGTCCTGGTTCTTGAATGCCATCACGGTGTGCCTGGTCGTCCCTGAGTGCGTGTTTGCCAACATGAGCATAATTCATGGAAAAGGCCGACGCGCCTAAAAACCGCGCAGCTTTGTTATGATTCCGCACCTTCTGATATTTGCCCGACCAGGTAGTTCTTATGTCCGACCGCAGCGCTCGTCTCCAAGCACTCCAGAACGCACTCAAGGAGCGCATCCTGATCCTCGACGGCGGCATGGGTACTATGATCCAAAGCTACCGGCTCGAGGAACACGACTATCGTGGCACGCGCTTCGCCGATTGGCCAAGCGATGTAAAGGGCAACAACGATCTGTTGCTGCTGAGCCGCCCCGATGTCATCGCGGCCATCGAAAAGGCCTACCTGGATGCTGGCGCAGACATCCTCGAAACCAACACCTTCAACGCCACGCAGATTTCCCAGGCCGACTACGGCATGGAATCGCTGGTCTATGAGCTCAACGTCGAGGGTGCCCGCATCGCCCGCCAGGTCGCCGATGCCAAGACCTTGGAAACCCCCGACAAGCCGCGCTTCGTCGCTGGCGTGCTCGGCCCGACCAGCCGCACCTGCTCGATTTCCCCAGACGTCAACGACCCCGGCTACCGCAACGTCACCTTCGACGAACTGGTGGAAAACTACATCGAGGCCACCCGCGGCCTGATCGAAGGCGGCGCCGACCTGCTGCTGATCGAAACCATCTTCGATACCCTCAACGCCAAGGCAGCGATCTTCGCCGTGCAACAGGTGTTCGAGGACGATGGCATCGAACTGCCGATCATGATTTCCGGCACCATTACCGATGCCTCCGGCCGCACCCTGTCGGGCCAGACCACCGAAGCGTTCTGGAACTCGGTGCGCCACGCCAAGCCGATTTCCGTCGGCCTGAACTGCGCCCTGGGCGCCAAGGACCTGCGCCCCTACCTGGAAGAACTGTCGACCAAGGCCGATACCCACGTCTCGGCCCACCCCAATGCCGGCCTGCCCAACGCTTTCGGTGAGTACGACGAAACCCCGGCGGAAATGGCCGCAGTGGTCGAAGAATTCGCTGCCAGCGGCTTCCTCAACATCATCGGTGGCTGCTGCGGCACCACCCCAGGCCACATCCAGGCCATCGCCGAAGCGGTGGCCAAATACAAGCCACGGGAAATCCCGGAAATCCCCAAGGCCTGCCGTCTGTCTGGCCTGGAGCCATTCACCATCGATCGCCAGTCGTTGTTCGTCAACGTCGGCGAGCGCACCAACATCACCGGCTCGGCCAAGTTCGCCAGGCTGATCCGCGAAGAGAACTACACCGAGGCTCTGGAAGTCGCCCTGCAGCAGGTCGAGGCCGGTGCCCAGGTGATCGACATCAACATGGACGAAGGGATGCTCGATTCCCAGGCCGCCATGGTCCGCTTCCTCAACCTGATCGCCGGTGAACCGGATATCTCCCGCGTGCCGATCATGATCGACTCGTCCAAGTGGGAAGTGATCGAAGCAGGCCTCAAGTGCATCCAGGGCAAGGGCATCGTCAACTCGATCTCCATGAAGGAAGGCGTCGAGCAGTTCAAGCACCACGCCCGCTTGTGCAAACGCTACGGCGCCGCCGTGGTGGTGATGGCCTTCGACGAAGTCGGCCAGGCCGACACCGCCGCACGCAAACAGGAAATCTGTCAGCGCAGCTATGACATCCTGGTCAACGAAGTCGGTTTCCCACCGGAAGACATCATCTTCGACCCGAATATTTTCGCGGTCGCTACCGGCATCGAAGAGCACAACAACTACGCCGTCGATTTCATCGAGGCCTGCGCCTACATCCGTGACCACCTGCCCTACGCCCTGAGCTCGGGCGGGGTGTCCAACGTGTCGTTCTCGTTCCGGGGCAACAATCCGGTACGCGAAGCGATCCACTCGGTGTTCCTCTACCACGCCATCCAGAACGGCCTGACCATGGGTATCGTCAACGCCGGCCAGCTGGAGATCTACGACGAGATCCCGGCCGCCCTGCGCGAGAAGGTCGAGGACGTGGTGCTCAACCGCACCCCGCACGGCACCGACGCCCTGCTGGCGATTGCCGATGACTACAAGGGCGGCGGCGCGGCCAAGGAAGTGGAAAACGAAGAGTGGCGTTCGCTGCCGGTGGAAAAGCGCCTGGAGCACGCACTGGTCAAGGGCATCACCGCGTTCATCGTCGAGGATACCGAAGCGTGTCGCCAACAGTGCGCCCGCCCGATCGAGGTGATCGAAGGGCCGCTGATGAGCGGCATGAACGTGGTGGGTGACTTGTTCGGCGCCGGCAAGATGTTCCTGCCCCAGGTGGTCAAATCCGCTCGGGTGATGAAACAGGCCGTGGCTCACCTGATCCCCTTCATCGAAGCCGAGAAAGGCGACAAACCCGAGGCCAAGGGCAAGATCCTCATGGCCACGGTCAAGGGCGACGTGCATGACATCGGCAAGAACATCGTCGGTGTGGTGCTCGGTTGCAACGGCTATGACATCGTCGATCTCGGCGTGATGGTGCCGGCGGAGAAGATCCTGCAAACCGCCCGCGACGAGAAATGCGACATCATCGGCCTGTCCGGCCTGATCACGCCGTCGCTCGACGAAATGGTCCATGTCGCCCGTGAAATGCAGCGCCAGGGCTTCAACCTGCCGCTGATGATCGGCGGCGCCACCACCTCCAAGGCCCACACGGCGGTGAAGATCGAGCCCAAGTACAGCAACGACGCGGTGGTCTACGTCACCGACGCCTCGCGTGCGGTGGGCGTCGCTACCCAGTTGCTGTCCAAGGAACTCAAGCCTGGCTTCGTCGAGAAGACCCGCCAGGAGTACGTCGAAGTCCGCGACCGCACCGCCAACCGCAGCGCCCGTACCGAGCGCCTGAGTTACGCGCAGGCGGTAGCGGCCAAACCCAAGTACGACTGGGCAGGCTACCAGCCTGCAGTGCCCTCCTTCACCGGCGTCAAGGTGCTGGAAGACATCGACCTGCGGACCCTGGCCGAATACATCGACTGGACGCCGTTCTTCATTTCCTGGGACCTGGCCGGCAAGTTCCCTCGCATCCTCACCGACGAAGTGGTCGGCGAAGCGGCCACCGCCTTATACAAGGACGCCCGCGAGATGCTCGACAAGTTGATCGACGAGAAGCTGATCAGCGCCCGCGCAGTGTTCGGCTTCTGGCCGGCCAACCAGGTCGCCGATGACGATATCGAGGTGTATGGCGAAGACGGCCAACCGCTGGCGACCTTGCACCACCTGCGCCAGCAGACCATCAAGCCCGACGGCAAGCCGAACCTGTCGCTGGCCGACTTCGTGGCGCCAAAGGAAAGCGGCGTGACCGACTACGTGGGTGGTTTCATCACCACCGCCGGCATCGGCGCCGAGGAAGTGGCCAAGGCTTACCAGGACAAGGGCGACGACTACAGCTCGATCATGGTCAAGGCCCTGGCCGACCGCCTGGCCGAGGCCTGCGCCGAATGGCTGCACGAGCAGGTACGTAAAGAGCACTGGGGCTATGCCCGCGACGAACAGCTCGACAACGAGGCGCTGATCAAGGAGCAGTACAGCGGCATCCGTCCGGCGCCAGGCTACCCGGCCTGCCCTGACCATACCGAAAAAGAGACCCTGTTCCGCCTGCTCGATGGCAGCGCCATCGGCGAAACCGGGCCAAGCGGCGTGTTCCTCACCGAGCACTTCGCGATGTTCCCGGCGGCGGCGATCAGTGGCTGGTACTTCGCCCACCCGCAGGCGCAGTACTTCGCCGTGGGCAAGGTCGACAAGGACCAGATCGAGCGCTACAGCGCACGCAAGGGCCAGGAAGTCACCGTGAGCGAGCGCTGGTTGGCGCCGAACCTCGGTTACGAGAGCTGACAGCGCTTCGCCGACAAGCCGGCTCCCACGGGTTTTTCACCGCCCTGTTGGAGCCGGCCTGGCGGCGATTGGGCCTACACTGTCCTTGATCGCCTCTGATTACCTCGGGAGCCACCATGGACGATTCCAGCCAAGACAAGCCGCCAACCTTCTGGCAAATGCTGCACAGCATTCTCGCCGCCGCCTTCGGCGTACAGAGCGGCAAGAATCGCGCGCGCGATTTCACCCATGGCAAGGCGAGCCACTTCATCGTGCTCGGCACCCTGTTCACCCTGGTGTTCATCCTGGTGCTGATCGGGTTGGTGCAACTGGCCGTGCACCTGACCGCTCGCTGAACAGCGGCGGCACAGGCACGTCACGGTGGCAGGATAAGGCTACTGATGGCTGACCCAGTAAACGGCAGTGACCACCACCAGTACGATCAGGCACAGGATCGCCCAGGCGTCGACGCTGCTGTCAGCTTTGCGGACCTTGGTTGAGTTGCCCATTGCATTGCCTCTTGTAGTGTTATGGGGAATGCACTTCACACCCCAGTAAAGACGAGCAATGCCCTTCCCTCAAGCAGGGTCTTTGAGCGCCGACGAACGCTACAAATGGCAGTCAATCTCACTTAGTTCGTTTGGTTCTTTTCATATGCAAAAACATCACTTTAGCGCATAAACGCAACCTGCTATCGTTCCCCGGCTCCGAACCGGAGTGCGCGGCCGTGCGCGCGAATAGCTGCATGCAGCCTGAGACAGGACTTTTATGTACGTATACGACGAGTACGATCAGCGGATCATCGAGGACCGCGTCAAGCAGTTCCGTGATCAGACCCGCCGCTACCTGGCCGGTGAGCTGAGCGAAGAAGAATTCCGCCCTCTGCGCCTGCAGAACGGCCTCTATATCCAACGTTTCGCCCCGATGCTGCGCGTCGCCGTGCCCTATGGCCAGCTGAACGCACGCCAGGTACGCACCCTGGCCAAGATCGCCCGCGATTACGACAAGGGCTACGCCCATATCTCCACCCGCCAGAACGTGCAGTTCAACTGGCCGGCCCTGGAAGATATCCCGGACATTCTCGCCGAACTGGCCACCGTGCAGATGCACGCGATCCAGACCAGCGGCAACTGCCTGCGCAACACCACCACCGACCAGTTCGCCGGGGTTGCTGCAGACGAGATCATCGACCCACGCCCGTGGTGCGAGATCGTCCGCCAGTGGACCACCTTCCACCCGGAATTCGCCTACCTGCCACGCAAGTTCAAGATTGCGATCAACGGCTCGAAGGAAGACCGCGCTGCCATCGAAGTGCACGACATCGGCCTGGAGCCGGTGCGCAACGCTGCCGGTGAGTTGGGCTTCCGCGTGCTGGTCGGCGGTGGCCTGGGCCGTACCCCGGTGGTCGGCTCGTTCATCAACGAATTCCTGCCCTGGCAGGACCTGATCAGCTACCTCGACGCCATCCTGCGCGTGTACAACCGTTACGGCCGCCGTGACAACAAGTACAAAGCGCGGATCAAGATTCTGGTCAAGGCGCTCACCCCTGAAGTGTTCGCCGAAAAGGTCGAGGCCGAAATGGTCCACCTGCGTGGCGGCAACACCACGCTGACCGAACAGGAAGTGCAGCGCGTCTCGCGTCACTTCGTCGATCCCGACTACCTGGCACTGGACAACGTCGACTACGCCGCCCAGGACGCCGAGAACCCAGGTTTCGCCCGCTGGCGCTCGCGCAACACCCGCGCCCACAAGCGCCCAGGCTATGTGGCCGTGACCTTGTCGCTCAAGCCCACCGGCGTAGCCCCGGGCGACCTGACCGACAAGCAGCTCGACGCCGTGGCTGACCTTGCCGAGCGCTACAGCTTCGGCTTCCTGCGGACCTCCCACGAGCAGAACATCATTCTCGCCGACGTCGAGCAGCGCCAGTTGCACGCGCTCTGGCTGGAACTGCGCGAAAGCGGTTTCGCCACGCCGAACATCGGCCTGTTGACCGACATCATCTGCTGCCCAGGTGGCGACTACTGCTCGCTGGCCAACGCCAAGTCGATCCCGATCGCCGAGTCCATCCAGCGCCGTTTCGACGATCTGGACTACCTCTTCGACATCGGCGAGATCGACCTGAACATCTCCGGCTGCATGAACGCCTGCGGTCACCACCACGTCGGCCACATCGGCATCCTCGGGGTGGACAAGAAGGGCGAGGAGTTCTACCAGGTCTCCCTGGGTGGCAACGCCGCGCGCGACGCGAGTCTGGGCAAGATTCTCGGCCCATCGTTCGCACAGGAGCAAATGGCCGACGTGATCGAGAAGCTGATCAACGTGTACGTCGAACAGCGTACCGAGGAAGAGCGCTTCATCGACACCTACCAGCGTATCGGCATCGACCCCTTCAAGGAGCGCGTCTATGCAGCGAATCATTAAGAACAATCAGATCGTCGACGAAACCTGGCACCTGCTGCCCAAGGAAACCTCGTTCGACGAGCTGACCAACTGCGACGACTACATCGTTCCGCTGCAGATGTGGCGCGACCATGCCCACGTACTCAAGGCCCGCGATGGCGGCCTGGGCATCTGGCTGGACAGCGACGAGCAAGCCGAGGAAATCGGGGACGACGTCGAGCACTTCCAGGTCATCGCGCTGAACTTCCCAGCCTTCACCGACGGACGCAACTATTCCAATGCGCGCCTGCTGCGTGATCGCTACAAGTTCAAGGGCGAGCTGCGCGCCATCGGTGACGTATTGCGCGATCAGCTGTTCTACCTGGCCCGTTGCGGTTTCGATGCCTTCGCCATCCGAGCCGACAAGGATCCGGAAGACGCCCTGCAAGGTCTGAAGGACTTCTCGGTGACTTACCAGGCCGCCGCCGACGAACCGCTGCCGCTGTTCCGCCGCCGCTGATCGTCGCTGCTTGACCAACGGCCCGCCCTTCGGCGGGCCGTTGCGTTTCCAGGACCTGCCCCGCCCAACTCTTGCCGCCAGGTCAAATGACCTTCGCACTCCCCCGCCTTAATCAATCCCGTTGAAACCTGCACACTGCTGCTCACTCGAACACTTACCGGCCTGGAGCGACTAGGCTCTACCGGTTCCTTCATCATTCAGCAGGAGCAGCCCAATGAGCATTCCTTCCTTCGGTCTGGGTACCTTCCGCCTTTCCGGCCAGGCCGTCATCGATTCGGTCAAGACCGCCCTGGAGCTGGGCTACCGGACCATCGACACCGCGCAGATCTACAAGAACGAAGCCGACGTTGGCCAGGCCATCGCCGAAAGCGGCGTACCGCGCAACGAGCTGTTCATCACCACCAAGATCTGGGTCAATAACTACGCCAAGGACAAACTCGTTCCGAGTCTGCGCGAGAGCCTGAGCAAACTGCGTACCGACTACGTCGACCTGTTGCTGATTCACTGGCCGGCACCAGGCAGTGGCGTTGAACTGGGCGAATACATGGCAGCGCTGGCCGAGGCCAAGCAGCAAGGCCTGACCCGGCAGATCGGCGTGTCCAACTTCAATATCGAGCTGACTCGCCAGGCCATCGAGGTCGTCGGCGAGGGCGAGATCGCCACCAACCAGATCGAACTCAGCCCCTACCTGCAGAACACCAAGCTGGCGCAGTTCCTTCAGACCCAAGGCATTACCGTCACCTCGTACATGACCCTGGCTTATGGCAAGGTACTCAAGGATCCGGTGCTGACCGCGATCGCCGCCAAGCACAACGCCACCGTCGCCCAGGTGGCCCTGGCCTGGGCCATGCAATTGGGTTACGCGGTCATCCCTTCGTCGACCAAGCGTGAGAACCTGGCCAGCAACCTGCTCGCCCGCGACCTGCACCTGGACGCAGACGACATGGCGCGGATCGCTACACTCGAACGCAACGGTCGCGAAGTCAGCCCCGACAACCTTGCCCCCCAGTGGGACTGAGGGACTGGAACCGCAGCCCGACATAGATCAGGTTTTCAAGGAGGAAGGATGCCGATGCGGCGGCTGATGGTTTCGCTGGTAGTGCTGGTGCTGGCCCTGATGCTGATTGTCCTGTTCGGTTTTCGCATCACCGCGATCGCCGACTTTCGCCTGGAGCCCTGGCACACCTATGTCCCCGAAGAGCTCGACGCCGATACCATCGACCGCAGCGACTGGGCAGGCTATGTCAATGCCGAGGCCAAGCTGTTCGCGGCACTGCAGCAGGAGATGCGCGAACAGCTGGCCACCGAGCGCTCTTCGGCCTATAACCGTTTCGATGCCAGCAGTCGGGTGTACCCGGGCAACCTGACCCGCGACTGGAACCGCTCCTACATCGCCGAGCCGTCCCAGTCGCCCAAGGGCGCCGTGGTACTGCTGCACGGTCTGACCGACTCACCCTACAGCCTGCGTCACCTGGCCAGCCACTTCCAGGCCAAAGGGTATGTGGTCGTGGCCATCCGCCTGCCAGGCCATGGCAGCGTACCCGCCGGCCTCAGCGCTGCCCACTGGGAAGACTGGATGGCCGCCACCCGCCTGGCTGTGCGCGAAGCCACCCGCCGCGCTCCCGGCCAACCCTTGTATCTGGTTGGCTTTTCCAACGGCGGCGCCCTGGCGGTGAAGTATGCCCTGGATGCACTGGCCCGCCCGGAGCTGAGCAGGCCGGACCATCTGATCCTCCTCTCGCCGATGATCGGTGTCAGCCGTTTTGCCCGCTTCGCCGGCATCGCCGGCCTGCCCGCGCTGTTCCCGGCGTTCGCCAAGGCAGCCTGGTTGAGCGTGCTGCCCGAATTCAATCCGTTCAAGTACAACTCGTTCCCGGTCAACGCTGCCCGCCAGTCCTACGAACTGACCGAAGCGCTGCGCCAGCAGTTGCTGGACGCCGGCAAAAACCCGCAACGCCTGCAGGCGCTGGCGCCGATCGTCACCTACCAGTCACTGGTCGATGGCACGGTGAGCACAGCCGCGATCCAGACCGAGCTCTACGACCGGCTGCCAGCCAACGGCAGCGAACTGGTGATCTTCGACACCAACACGTCGCTCGGCATCGATGACATGCTGCGTCCAGCCGTTGCGGCCCTGCGTGAACAGCTGTTCGCTGCGCCCGCCCGCCGCTACGCGCGGACCTTGGTCGGCGCTCGCGGTCAGGGCGATGCCCGAATGCGCTCGCTGCGTTACGCCGCCGGCAGCACCGCAGCCACGGAGCAGATGCTCGCTGCCAGCTACCCCAACGGACTGTTCTCACTATCGCATGTCGCGTTGCCCTTTCCCCTCGATGATGCCCTCTATGGCCAACAGCCCAGCCAGGTGGAAAATTACGGCGTCCACTTGGGTACCTTGAGCATGCGCGGCGAACGCGGAGCCTTGATCCTCGACGCCGGCAACTTTTCGCGGGCAACTTCCAACCCATTTTTCCAGCTCATGCTGGATAACCTCGACCGCACTGCCCAACTGCGTTGAGCGCGGGTTATTTCGCCTGATGCAATTATGATGTTCAGTGGACGGATATTCTCCCTGCCCCGTGGGCGTACTACGCTTGAAATCCGCCCCTACCGCACGAGGAGACCGCAATGTCCCGCCCACCGCTGCCGCCCTTCACCCACCAAAGCGCCATCGAGAAAGTCCGTCTCGCCGAAGATGGCTGGAACAGCCGCGACCCGGCCAAGGTCGCGCTTGCTTATACCGTCGACACCGTTTGGCGCAATCGCGTGGAGTTTCCCCGTGGTCGGGACCAGGTACAGGACTTCCTGACCCGCAAATGGAACCACGAACTGGAATACCGGCTGATCAAAGAGCTATGGGCCTTCACCGGCAACCGCATCGCGGTGCGCTACGCCTACGAGTACCACGACGACAGCGGCCAATGGTTCCGCGCCTATGGCAACGAGAACTGGGAATTCGCCGAGGACGGCCTGATGCAGCATCGCCACTCGAGCATCAACGAGCACCCCATCCTCGAGAGCGAGCGCAAGTTCCACTGGCCGCTCGGTCGTCGCCCGGACGACCATCCGGGGCTCAGCGATCTGGGGTTATGATCGCTGGATGATGTCCGATTCGCGCTAGTGGGTGCCTGTTCGGCGTGAGACAGGCAAACCGTCCAGTGGCTACCCTGCCTGGGCAATGCCTTGTTCCCACCCGAAAGAAGACACTACCCATGACGACGCCTTCCGCCACTCTGGCCGCAGCGACGGCGCACGACGACCAGCCCCAGGGCTTCGTGGTGCGCATCGTCGGCGCCGCCGCCTTCGCCCACCTGCTCAACGACCTCATCCAGGCCGTGCTGCCATCGATCTATCCCATGCTCAAGAGCGACTTCGCACTGAGCTTCGCGCAGATCGGCTGGATCGCCCTGGTCTACCAGGTGACCGCCTCGTTGCTGCAGCCCTGGGTGGGCATGTACACCGATAAACGTCCTCTTCCGTTCCTGTTGCCGTCCGGCATGCTGATAACCCTGGTCGGCATCGCCCTGCTGGCCTTCGCCGGCAGCTATGGAATGCTCCTGCTGGCTGCCGCGGTGGTCGGGGTCGGCTCGGCGACCTTCCACCCAGAAGCATCGCGGGTAGCGCGTATGGCTTCGGGCGGGCGCTTCGGCACTGCCCAGTCGACGTTCCAGGTAGGTGGCAATACCGGCTCGGCCATCGGCCCGTTGCTGACCGCCGCCATCGTCATCCCCCATGGTCAGCCGGCCATCGCCTGGTTCATGTTGGCGGCGGGGCTCGCGGTATACGTGCTGCTGCGGGTCACCGGCTGGACCGTGCGCCACGGCCAGACCCAGCTCAAGAGCCTGGCCGGCCATCAGGCCCCGGGCCTGAGCAAAGGCGCGGTGTGGCGCGCTGTCGGCGTCATTGCCCTGCTGATGTTTGCCAAGTTCGTGTACATCGCTTCGTTCACCAACTACTTCACTTTCTACCTGATCGAACGCTTCGGCTTGAGCGTGCAGCAGAGCCAGCTCTACCTGTTCGTATTCCTCGCCGCCGTGGCCCTGGGGACCTTCGCCGGCGGTCCGGTGGGCGACCGCATCGGCCGCAAGGCGGTGATCTGGGTGTCGTTCCTCGGCGTGGCGCCGTTCGCCCTGGCCTTGCCGTACGCCAACCTGGCGTGGACGGCGGTGCTGGCGGTAGCCATCGGCCTGGTGATGTCCTCGGCCTTCGCCGCGCTGGTGGTCTATGCCCAGGAGGCCGTGCCGGGCCGGGTGGGGATGGTCTCCGGAGTGATGTTCGGGCTGATGTTCGGCATCAGCGGCATTGGCGCCGCCGGGCTGGGCGAGCTGGCCGACCGGCACGGGATCGTCTGGGTATATCAGGTGATTTCGTACCTGCCGCTGCTGGGGCTGGCCACGGCGTTGCTGCCGATGACCCGCTCCAAGGCACACCCGAGCCGCTGCTGCTAACATGGCCGCGCAGTATCCGGGGGCGCGTGAGGGCAACATGGTCAGATCTCAACAGGACTTACTCGCAGAAGTAGACGCGTCCCCCTGGGAGGTGGGTAGCCGGGCGACCGACTACCCATCGAGCTGGTACATCGCCCCCCATGCACATGCCAAGCACCAGTTGATCTATGCCATCAACGGCCTGATGATCGTCGAGTCGGCCTGCGAACGCTGGACCGTGCCGCCGAGTCGCGGGATCTGGATGCCCTGCGGCCAGGTGCACGCCATCCGCTGCGTAGGCGATGTGAAGATGCGTAGCGTGTTCGTCCGTCCTGATGCCGCCAGCGATCTGCCGCTGCAGAGCAAGGCCATTGGCATTTCACCCTTGCTCAGCGAGTTGATCAAGGCTTCGGTGACCCTGACCACACCGTTCACTGCCGATTCGCGCGCGGGCAGGATCATGCGCTTGATCCTCGACGAGATCTGCGTGTTGCCGACCTTGCCGCTGAAGCTGCTGCAACCCGCCGACAAGCGCCTGCGGGTGATCTGCGCGACCTTGCAGTCCTCGCCTGACGATGGCTCTACCTTGGCCGACTGGGGTGAGCGCCTGGGCGTGGACGAGAAAACCATCCAACGCTTGTTCCGCAAGGAAACCGGCATGACCTTCGGCCAGTGGCGCCAGCAGGCACGCCTGATGCTGGCATTGGAACGCATCGCCCTGGGCGAGCGCATCATCGATGTGGCCGGCTCACTCGGCTATGACAGCCCGAGTGCATTCGCCAGCATGTTCAAACGCCAGTTCGGCATCACCCCCAGCCAATTCTTCAAGTGAGCCCGGTTCGCCTCACGACGCCCCGTGCGCCTGGCGCGCGGTCACCGGCAGCTACGCTCAGACACTGCGCGTCACGCCCCCATCGACCTTGATGTTCTGCCCGGTGATGTAAGCAGCCCCCTCGCTGGCGAGAAACGCAATGGTCGCTGCGATCTCCTCGCTGGTGCCGTAGCGCTTGAGCGGCACGCTGTCGCGGCGCTGCTCGGTTGCCGGCAGGCTGTCGATCCAACCTGGCAACACGTTGTTGATGCGCACGTTGTCGGCGGCATAGGTGTCGGCGAAGATCTTGGTGAACGAGGCCAGGCCGGCACGGAACACCGCGGAGGTGGGGAACAGCTCGGTAGGCTCGAAGGTCCAGGCCGAGGAAATGTTGATGATCACCCCGCCCTTCTGCCGCTGCATGATCGGCGTCACCAGGCGGGTCGGCCGAATCACGTTGAGCAGGTAGGTGTCCATGCCCTTGTGCCAGTCCTCGTCGCTGATTTCCAGGATCGGCGCACGCGGGCCGTGGCCTGCGCTGTTGACCAACACATCGACGCGCCCCCATGTGGCGACCACGGTGTCGACCAGACGACGCAGATCATCGAGCGACTGATTGCTGCCGGTGAAGCCGATCCCGCCCAATTCCTCCGCCAGTGCCTCGCCCTTGCCAGACGAAGACAGGATGGCGACCTTGTAACCATCGGTCGCCAGTCGTCGCGCTGCCGCCGCTCCCATGCCACTGCCGCCTGCGGTGATGATCGCCACTTTTTCCACTGCCATGATACCTCCACACACTCGTTCAGGATTTGCCTTACCTTAGCGTGCTTTCGGGCGAGCAGAGAGACACCCAAGCTTGCCTGAGCCAGTAGATTAACTATCGTCTGCCTGTTGTCTGAGCCAGTCCCTCACGATCTCCAGCATCGGTGCTTGCCTGGCTTTTCGCGGCCACACCAGATAGAACGCCTTGTCACGCTGCAGTACCTGGCCAAATACCTGCTGCAGACGGCCGGCGGCGATGTCGCTGGCAACGAAGGCCTGATCGGCCAGGGCGATCCCCTGACCATTGATAGCTGCCTCGATGGCCAGGGAGGTCTGGTTGAAGCGCATGTGCCTGGCCGAGATCGGTTCATGCTGGGCGAACAACGCCGCAGTGAATTCGGGCCAATCGTCATGGGCATCGTGCAGCATTACATAGCCTTGCAGTGACTCGGCGCTGGTCGGCGGACCGTGCTGGGCGAACAATGCCGGGCTGGCCACTGCGACGATTCGTTGTGCCATCAGCCGTTCGCAGTCCAGGCCCGGACCGAAGGGCGGTTGGCCGTAGCGCACGGCGATATCCACTGCATCGGTATGGAAATGCGACAGGCGATCGGTGGCCAGCACCCTCAGGTCGATACCAGGATGGCATTCGGCAAAGGCGCCGAGCCGAGGGATAAGCCATTTCGATGCGAAGGTGGGCGTCACGCTGACCGTCAGGTGCGCCGGCTCCGGTCGCAACAGACGCGTCGCCTCGTCGATCATCGCCAAGGCGGTGCGGATGCTGCCGCTGTATGCCCTGCCCGCGTCGGTCAGGGCCAACCCGCGCGCCCGGCGTTCGAACAGGGGCAGCCCCAGGCTTGCCTCCAGCCCGCGGATTTGCTGGGCGACGGCAGCCTGGGTGACACCTAGCTCCTCGGCCGCCAGGCGGAAGTTGAGGTGGCGAGCCACCACTTCGAAAACCCGCAGCGCATTGAGCGAGGGGAGCGTGGCAAAACCTTCTGGCATGGCAAGGGTACGCGATCGGATAAGGGAGTTCGGCCGAGGCTAGCCGCTGGCGCCGGGAAAGGGAACCCGGCGCTGTCCAGAACAAGGCCCCGCTCACAGCCCTTTGCTGAGCCAGCGTACCTTCGAAAAACGCACCTCACACCTACTCCTCGAGGACAAAACACGCAGCCCCCGGACATAACGCGCAGTCATCGTCGCCCTGCGACGCCTTGTAACATTCAGTTTCATGTAACTCGCGGACAGTAGCTCGCTCAATCCAACCACAATGAGACCTGTCCCGTGCTGCAACGTGTGCTCTGCTCCCTGTCCTTGCTCACCCTCGCCATTGCCAACGCCAACGCCACCGACGCGCTCGACACTCCGCGCCTGGCTGGCATGGACAACTTCCGCGATATCGCCGGCACCACCGAGGCCTACACCACCCGCCATGACGGCGTGATGCGCGCAGGGGTCTTCTACCGCTCCAACGCCTTGACGCCGACCGCCTCGGACCTGGCCGTGCTCAACGGCCTGGATATCAGCGATGTCTACGACCTGCGTACCGCCAGCGAAATCGCCAGCACACCGGACACCCTGCCCGAAGGTGCCAGCTACACCAACATCGATATCCTCGGCACCACCACCTCAGGTGCCAATCTCACCAACATTTCATTGACCACCGCTGCCGAAGCGCGGGCGATGATGGAGGATGCCAATCGCAGCTTCGTCAGCGATGCGAACGTGCGCAGCCAGTTCACCACACTGTTCAACGACCTGGCCGCCGCCGACGGCGCAGCCCTGTTCCACTGCACCGCAGGCAAGGACCGCACCGGCTGGACCGCCGCGGTACTGCTGAGCATCGCCGGCGTCGACGATGCGACGATCATGGAGAACTACCTGGCGACCAACGACTACACCTCAGCCCGGGTGGCCGCCACTCTCGCCGCCATGCCGGCGAGCATGGCAGAGGTCTACGCACCGCTGCTGGGCGTCGAGGCCAGTTACCTGCAGGCCGGCCTGGACGAGGTCACAGCCGAATACGGCAGCATGGACAACTACCTCAAGCAGGGCCTGGGGCTGACCCAGGAAACCCTCTACGTGCTGCGCGGCAAGATGGTGCGCTACGCCATGCTGCCGGGCCAGACGGGTCTGCAGGGCAACGCCGCCGCCGGTGCACGGCTGCTCAACCAGTTGCAGGACAGCTCGCTGTCGGGCGCCTACACCGCCTACAACTACTACCTGCAATCGGCGATCGATGCCGGCACCCTGGGTGGGGTCGAATCACGGGTCGGCGGCCAGGTGCATGCCGATGCCGCCAGCTACCTGCTGCGCCAGGACGCGATGATCGACCGCGCCGCCGCGCCCTTCACCAGTGGTGTCGACCTCAAGGCCGGTCAATCACGCCTGTGGAGCACGGCCCTGGCCAGTTACCTGGGCACCGACGGCTCGGTACAGGCCCAGAGCAGCAACGAGCACAGCCAGGGCCTGATGGTGGGCCTCACCCAGCGCTTCAACGAACAGCTCAGCGGCTACGCAGGCTTCGGCTACAGCCGTGGCAACGTTGGCGGTGCTGGCGGCGAAGTCGACACCGACCTGACCTTCCTCAGCCTGGGCGCACGCTTCGCCCCCAGTAGCCTGGACCGGGGCGTGTTCGTCGAAGCCAAGGCCAGCGGCGGCTGGCTCGACTACAGCAGCAAGCGCGACATCGGCAGCGGGCTGGGCACGGCCAAGGGCGACACTCACGGCAACCTGGTCGGCGGCAGCCTGGCCCTAGGCTATCGCCTGCCCACCGATGACGTGATATTGGAACCGACCTTGGGCATCCGCATCAGCCATGTCGACCTGTCAGACTTCGATGAGAAAGGCAGCGAGTTGGCCTTGCAGGTCGACGACCTGAACGCCACCCGCCGCGCCGCGCTGGCCAACCTCAAGGTCTCGTTCGCTCCCTACCCGCTGGGGGCCTGGCAGCTCGTCCCAGGCATCGAAGTCGGCTATGAACGGGTTCTCGGTAATCGCCAGATCGACAGCGAAGCTCAGCTGTTGGGCCTGGATATCGAGCAGCGCGCCGCATTCGACGACCGCGACCAGTTCAGCGGCGGGGTCAACCTGATGGCCAGCCTCGGCGCCCTGAGCATCGCTGCCGAGGTCGCGGCCCTCGGCAGCAGCGACAGCCACGGCGTGAGCGGCAGCCTCAAGGCCAGCTACGCGTTCTGATGCCGTTGCTCGGGGTGGCCTGGCTCAGGCCACCCCGCCGCACATCCGCCGGGCTGAGGCCATAGGCTTGCTGGAAATACTGGGCGAATCGCCCGGCGTTGCTGAACCCCAAGCCCAGGGCGACCTGCGCCACCGTGCCGCTGTCGTCGCGACGCAACAGCTCATGCGCCCGTTCCAGGCGCACCTGGCGCTGGTAGGCGACGATCGACATGCCGGTGAAACGCTTGAAGCCATCCTGCAGGGCACGCAGGCTGACATTGGCCAGGCTCGCCAATTCGCTACCGCTGACCTGGCTGGCGGGATGCTCGCGAAGGTACGCTGCGGCCAACTTGACGTGACGCGGAGCGATCGAGGGCTGTGTGCTGCCCAGGGCTTCGCTGTGATTGTGCGGCCAGTTCTCCAACAGCGCATCCACCAACATCTCCTGGAGCCTGGCGGGCAGCAGCAGGCCGGAATTGAGCAAGGTATCGAACTCGCTGCCGGTGGCCAGTTCCAACAGTGCCCGAATGCCCTGGAAGGCGGACGCCTTGAGGTCGACCACGGGGGCGAACCGAATTGGCTTGACCAGCGCTCGCCCCAACAGTGCCGTCAGACGCTCGACGAACACGCCCCGTCGAATCGACATGCCGCACTGGGCATGGCCATCGGCAATGTGCACCGAGCGAATATCCAGTTTGTCGAGCGCAAGGCCAACCTGATTGCCGCCCACTGCCTCGCCACGATGGTCGAACACGATACGCCCGGCGGTGGGCAGCACGAAGGTGATCTCGTCCTGGGGCGTGGGCAAGGCGATGGTGAAGTCACCCCGGTAGTGCATGCGTCGCACGCTCATCCCCGCGAAACGACCATAGACGCCGCCGATGGAAATGCCCTCGCCCAGCGGCGGTATGTCGGCATACAGGTTGCCGAACAGCTGCGTGAACAACGCGCCGAAATCATCGCTGCGCATGTCGTTGGAGCGGAGAATTATCTGCTTGCGGTTCGTACCGGTATGCACGGCATCGGTCCTTGTGCCAGGAGTGGGGACCGGCACGCTAGCACCCCGTCATGACAGACAAGTGACTAGGGGCACTAACCGTCTCGTTGGACACGGCTGTGCATGGCCTGGCGCAGTGCTTCGCGCATGTCCAGACGAGCGGACTGACCGAACGCTGGCATGGCGCTGCGCTGCAGCAGCGTCTTGATCTGGGTCGGATGCAGATCAGGGTTGACCGCCAGCATGGCGGCCACCACCGCAGTCACCAGCGCCGCCGCATAGGAGGTGCCACAGCCGCTGCCCCGGCCAAGCTGCGGCGCGGTGGTGACCGGTGGCCGTGGGCAGGCGGCAGCGGTGATGTCGATGCGTGGACCGACATTGGATTTTCCCCGAGGCATCACGAAACGCGCATCATCAACGGCCACATCACGGCCGCTGCGTTGATGCGCGCCGACCACCAGCAGCTGCGGGTAACGCAACGCCGAGGGCAGGTGATCCTCGGTGGTCGTGGCACTGTTGCCGGCAGAATTGACCACCAGCACATCCGCATGGTCACGTTCGAGCCAGGCGAAAAAACGCCGCAGTAGCTGTGCATAGCCCGTGAACGCCAGCTCAGAACGGACATTGGCCGTTACCGGCTCGCCATCGCGGTCGCGCTTGCCCAGACGATGCACGCCCCAGCTCCAGTTGAGCACCCGCGCATGATCCTGGACCAGGTTGACCGAAGCCGCCACGCGTCCCAGCACCCCGTTCTCGCTGCCCCTGTCGACGATGACCCGAAAGCCCTCCCCCAGCGCGCCGATGCGACTGAGCAAGCCCCGGTTGCCTCCCGGCATGATGCGAGCGGCGAGCACGCCGGTGACGATCGAACCATGGGCGTTCGCTGCCGTGCTATGACGCGCATTCAGGCATACGCCGGCATGCCCGCTGGGCGTCGCCAGTTCGGCGAAATCCGGCGAATCGAAGTTCACGCCTTTTTCGATCACGCCAACTGTCACGTGGTGTGATGCACTGACCTCCCGTGCATGACGCCGGTACAGCGCCACCGCTGGCTCGAAGCGATTGGCCACCCAGCCCTCGCGGTCGGGCGCGGGCACGGGTCGGTCTGGCCTCGGCCCGCCGTCGAGGTTGTCGTCCTCCACCAACACCGCCGCCACCGCAGGGTCACGGCCAAGCGCGCGTACCTGCGCGTCACGTTCGAGCAGCGTGGTGCTCGGCAAGCGCACCTGGTAGATATTGAGCGGGGCGATGGCTCCCACGATCTCCAGGCCATGGACCTGGGCGATTCGCCGTGCTTCGGTCAGGCCATCGACATCCTCGCGCAGCAGCAGCCCGACCAGATCAAGCACGGTCACCAGGCGGTCGGCGATCAGCACCTGATGCTCGCGGCGGGCCGCCTGCACATGGCTCTGACCCATACTGAGCCAGGTTGGATTACTCTCCCGCGGCTCATCGCGCAACCACAAAGGGCCACTGGCGAGCTGGCGTCTCGGTAGCTCGAAGCGAAGTGTCTGCCCTTCACGCGAAACCTTGGCAGCCGGCACCGGCGTGCCATCGAGCAGCACCTCCGGCATCGCCTCGCCCATCCCTGCGACCTGTACGCACCACACTCTGGGTGGCCCCGGCGCCCAAGGGCCGCAGGGCGACAATCGCTCGATGTGGAGTGCCGGCGCGGCATCGACAGCATTGCTCATGACGAGAACCATCCCTGCCAGCAGTTGCAGTGTTTCCTTGTGCATAGCCTTCCCATCCCTCTGGCTGACCGATACCGTAAGGCCCGCTGGCTGAGGTGCCTACTGGCAAAAATGACAGGTCGAGGGTGCACTGCGAGGGAGGTGCAGACATGAAAATGCCGCTCGAAAGCGGCATTTTCATGACGGCGGTGAGGTCAGTCAGCGAGCTTGTACGCGATCACGTAGTCACCCTGCTTGGTCCCCAGCGAGCCATGACCACCGGCCATGACCAGCACGTACTGCTTGCCGTCCTTGCCCTGGTAGGTCATTGGCGTGGTCTGCGCGCCGGCCGGCAGGCGGCCTTCCCACAGGACCTTGCCATCGCGCACGTCATAGGCGCGCAGATACTGGTCCAGGGTGCCCGACAGGAACGCCAGGCCGCTGGCGGTCATGAAGCTGCCGCCCAGGCTCGGTACGCCCATCGGCAGGGCCAGCGGCAGCGGCGAGTTATCGCGCACGGTGCCGTTCTTGTGCTGCCAGATGACTTTGTGGGTGGTCAGATCGACCGCCGCCACATAACCCCATGCCGGCGCCTGGCAAGGCAGGCCGATCGGCGACAGGAACGGCGACATGATCACGCCGTAAGGCGCGCCCTTGTTAGGCTGCACGCCTTCGGTCTCGGACTTGCGAGCCGGACCGCCGGCAACGTCCTCGCTCGGTACCAATTGCGATACGAAAGCCATGTAGTCCGGGTTGGCGAACAATACCTGGCGCACCGGATCGACCGAGATACCGCCCCAGTCGAACACGCCGAAGTTGCCTGGGAACACCAGCGAACCCTGCAGCGAAGGCGGCGTGAACATGCCCTCGTAGCGCAGCGACTTGAACTGGATGCGGCAGAGCATCTGGTCGAACGGGCTCACCCCCCACATATCGCTTTCTTTGAGCGTGGTCGGCGAGAAGTTCAGGTCAGAGAAGGCCTGGGTCGGTGAAGTATGGTCGCCCTCCACGGCGCCCTGAGGCACCGGACGTTCCTCGATCGGCACGATGGCTTCGCCGGTGCGGCGGTCCAGCACATAGATGCTGCCCTGCTTGGTCGAAGCCAGCAACGCAGGCTTGATGCCGTCTGCGGTCTTCAGGTCCATCAGCGTCGGCTGACCGCCGACGTCCATGTCCCACAGGTCGTGGTGAGTGAACTGGTGGGTCCAGCGCACCTTGCCGGTAGCCAGGTCAAGCGCAGTCACGCCGGCGCTGTACTTTTCCGATTCGGGGGTACGGTTGCCGCCCCACTGGTCAGGCATCTGGTTGCCCATGGGCAGATAGACCATGCCCAGTTGCTCGTCGACCGAGGCCACCGACCACATGTTCGGCGAGTTGCGGGTGTAGAACTCATCGGCAGCGATCGGCTCGGTGGCATCCGGCTTGCCCGGATCCCAATTCCACACCAGGTGACCATCGTGCACGTCATAGGCACGCACCACGCCCGACGGCTCGTCGGTAGAGACGTTGTCGGTGACGTGACCACCGATGATGACCAGGTCCTTGGTCACGGCAGGTGGCGAGGTGGAATAGTAACCACCGGCGGCGAAGGTGCCGATATTGGTGGTGAGGTCGATCTGGCCCTTGTTGCCGAAGCCTTCGCAGACCTTGCCGGTGTCGGCGTTGAGCGCGATCAGGCGGGTGTCGGCGGTCGGCAGGAACAACCGGCGCGGGCAGGCGTTGGCGTCAGCGGCAGTGCTCGGGCTCTGCTCGGCAGAGGTCTCGGCATAAGCGGCCTGGTCGTGATAAGCGACGCCGCGGCAGGTCATGTGCGCCCAACCCTTGAAGTTGTCGGCGTTCTGCGTCGACAGTTTCGGGTCAAAGCGCCAGATCTCCTTGCCAGTGTCCGGGTCCAGGGCAATCACCTGGCTGTGCGGCGTGCACACGTACAGCATGCCGTTGACCTTCAACGGAGTGTTCTCCGCTGTGGTCTCGCCGGGATCGTTCTCGGTCGGGATATCGCCAGTGCGGAAAGTCCAGGCCGGTACCAGCTTGTGCACGTTTTCCGGGGTGATTTCCTTGAGCGGCGAGTACTTGTCGCCGAACGGGGTGCGCCCGTAGTGCTGCCAGTCACCATCGGGCTGGGCCGGGGCATTGCTGGTCACATCGGTGCTGGTGCGCTCCAATGTACCGTTGATCTCGCGGTGCTCGACGAACTGGCTGGCCAGTGCGGCAAGGCCCGCCACTACGACAGCGACGCCCAACGCGCCGGTGCCCTTGCCTGCCGCTTCACTGTTTTGCAGCGGGCGACGGAACCAGGGCAGCAGCATCACGATGCCGAGCACGAACCACAATGCCAGACGCGGCACCAGACGCCACCAGTCCAGGCCGACTTCGACCAGCGACCAGACCGTGCTGGCGAACAGTACCAAGGCGTACAGCCACAGTGCGGCAGGCTTGCCGAGCAGCAGCAGGATACCGGTCAGGGCGATGCCCACGCCGGCGATGAGGTAATACAGCGAGCCGCCGACGGTCGCAAGCTTGATACCGCCCGCCACCAGGGCCAGGCCCATGAGTAGCAGGACGACACCGAGCAAGCTCGGTAGCAGTCGGCTACGGTTCGAAGCACCCTGAGTGCTCATAGAAAAAACTCCATTTAGAGTGGATCAAAAAATCCGGACCAGGCCGGCGTGCATCACGTCAGAACGACGCTTGGATCTTCAGGCCACCGACCCAGGCATCGTCCACTTGGGTCACGCCACCGGGGTGACGGATGTACTGGACGTTCGGTCGAACGGTCAGCCACTGGGTGACATGAACCCCGTAGTTCAGCTCGGCGTTGTACTCCGTGTCCTGTACCGGCATGTAGGACGGGTCGTCATAATCGTAGACGCCATTGAACAGATTCGAAGCTTTGGCATTCTTGCGATAGGAAGGGTTCACATGGATGAGCGACACGGCGAAGCCGATATCGTCCAGTGGCCGTGCGTCGAGCAGACCTTTGTAGACAGCACCCGCCGAAACGTAGTGATCGACCAGGTTGGTCTTCTTGTCGTGCACGGTGGCCATGGTGAACAGGCTCAGACCGCGCGAAGTATCGGCACCGACCTGAGTCACCTGCTGCTTCACACCGAACCAGAAACCATGCTTGCTCGAAGCGCTGCGGTAGTCGTTGCCGCTGATGGCCGCGGGCTGACCGTTGCTGTCCTTGAGCACGTCCTTGGCATCGGCGGTGCTGTAGTAGTAACCGGCGCGGTACTCACCGGGCAGGCCATTGACATGCGGCTGCCAGACCAGCTCGACCGGCAATACCGCACCCTCGGTGCCACTGCCGCTGAGCTTGAAGCCATTGCCCGATTCGGTATTGGACGGGTTCTGTTCGTAGGCGCCGATCTGCGCATAAAGCTCAGGGGTGAGCGCATATTTGACCCGCGCCGCCCACTGGCTGACCGGCCAGTTGTACCAGATTCCCCCCCAGTTACCGACCTGCGAGCCACAGAACGCCAGGTTCTGGAAATCGCAGTCGTAGGTGTTGAAATCTTCGCCTTCGCCGAACCGGCCGACCTTGATGTCCAGGCGCTGGTCGAGGAATTTCTGCTGGTAGAACATCTGGGTCAGGCGCCAATGGGAGCCGCGCCCCCATACTTCCTGGGACGAGCTCAAGGTGCCGACCCGAGGGTCACCCACGCGGTCGTTGGAGATGTTGTCGCCGTTGCGGTCGGTGACCGTCAGCTGGAAGGCAGCATCGTGCCAGCCCAGCAACTTCTGCAGATCGAACTTGGCGCCGAAGGCGAATTGATCGCTGTAGCGGGTGGCACGGCTATTGTCGTAGCCGCCGCCGAGATTGGCGCCGACTTCACCCACGTAGCTGGCATTGAATTCGACGCCACGCTGCGCGAGGTCGTCGCGGGTGCCGCCCCAGTTGCCGAACATATAAGGCGATTGACTATCGAAGGCGTCCATTGCCGAGGCTGGGCTGACCACTGCCAAGCCGCTGAGCAGCGCGAAGGTGAACGTGCAGGCCTGCAAGCCGGATGGGCCGAGGTAGCGCTGTCTTGAGTCTTGCATGCAAATATTAACGCTCGTTTTCTATAGGGATATGGGTAAGGGAGGGAAATCTGCTATTAGGATGAACAGCAGATGTTACTAAGTATTTCTAGCTCATTCGCAAGTGTAATACATTGTCCAATGCAATTTCTTGAGGACTGTGCACGGAATTATTGTGAATTTCGCACGACCGGGAGAATGGCACCGAGGCCCATGAGCATCGACACGATGGCGTTTTACGCTGGTATCTGCGCCAACCAGTAGTCCACGTCGACCTCGTCGATCTGCTCGGGCCGCAGGAATCGCTCGCCATACTGGCGGTACACACCGCTGCTGAGGAACAACCGCAGTAACTGACCGTCGATGTGGTTGTCACGGGCCATGGACACCAGGATCTTCACCGACTCGGACAATGTCTTCGGCGGCTTGTAGGGCCGATCAGCAGCGGTGAGTGCTTCGAAGATGTCGGCGATGGCCATGACCCGCTCGGGAATGCTCAGCGCCTCCCGCCCCAGCCGCCTTGGGTAGCCGGTGCCGTCCATTTTCTCATGGTGATGGCCGGCGATCGCCGGCACTCGTTTGAGCTGGCGAGGGAACGGCAGCGCTTCGAGCATGATGATGGTCTGCACGATGTGTTCGTTGATCTTGAACCGCTCTTCTTCGGTCAGCGTGCCCCGGCGAATCGACAGGTTGTGCAGCTCGCCATAGTTGCTGGCATCGGCAGGCAGGCGCATGTCGAAGCCCCAGAGGTTACGCGGATCGTACTTGTCTACCGCCGGCTTGCGTTCACCCCATGGCACACGATGCTCGGGGCGGTCGGCCAGCAGCGTCTCGTCGGCTGGCAAGGGCGTGGCCGGCACGCCAGCGAAACGCTCCTGTTCATCACGGGAAAGACCGAGGCGGTTATCGAAGTGCCGCTGCCAGCGACGCTGGCCGATACGCTGCAAGCGCCCGATGTCGCCTTCCTGCATGAACTCGCCGCCGATGTTGGCCTTGGCAACGAAGGCGAACTCCTCCTGCAGTTCGGCCTGGGTGAGCTGCAGCGCCCGCTGCAGCGCCTGGCGATCCGCGCCGCTGGCCAGACCTTGCCAATAGGCAAGCTCGGCATCACGCCAGAGCACCTCGAAACGCGTGCGCACTTCATGGATGCGGTTGTACAGGGTTTCCAGCTTGGTGGCTTTGTCGACCACGTACTCGGGGCTGGTGACCTTGCCGCAATCGTGTAGCCAGGCGGCCACGCGAAACTCGTAGCGCTCCTCTTCGTTCATGGTGAAATCGGCGTACGGACCACTGTCGGCACTTATCGCCCGGTCGAGCAGCATCTGCGCCAATTGCGGCACCCGCTCGCAGTGGCCACCGGTATAGGGGCTCTTGGCATCGATGGCATCTGCCAGCAGCTTGATCATGGCATCGAGCAAGCGTTGCTGAGCCTCGACCAACTGGCGGGTCTCGATGGCAACGGCCGCCGCGCCGGACAACTCGTGAACGAAGCGTCGGAACGGCTCGGTGACCTCTTCGTTGGCGGTCGTCTGTTCCAGTTGCAGCACGAGGACACCCAGCAGCACCTGATCGCGGTCGTTGAGCGAGACCGCCAGGCCTGAGCCGGACAATTGCAGAGCCTGTGTGACGGCAGCGGCGAGACCTTCGGGGTGCCCGGTATCCACGACGAGTTCGTCAGGGTAGCCTTCCACGCCGCAGGCGGCGGCCAGGCGTAGCCGAGCATCGTCGACATCGAACAGGTACACCGCCCCGGCCTTGACCCCGGCCGCCTGCACCAGATGCGTGAGGACGCCATCGAGCATCCGCTCCAACTGACTCTCACGGCTGAGCGTGAGGGTGATCTGCTGCATGCTGCGTATCGTCCCCGACATCCGGCTGAGCACCTGACTCAACTCGCGCACCTCGGTCACCCGCGAAGCGACACCCACTTCACGGCTGAAATCGTACCCTGCAAGGCCCCGCACCTGGTTTGCCAACGTACGCAGCGGCAAGCCGATGCGCTTGCCGAGCAATCCGCCGAGCACCAGCAGCACGGCCATCAGCACCGCGGTCCACAGCAACTGCTCGAACAGTACCTTGCGCGCCCCTGCCAACAATTCTCGAGCCGGCACGGCAAGCAAGACTTCCAGGTTGTGCCCGGCCAGGCTCATCAACGGCACCCGCATGCCGTACCAGAGCACGCCCTCCACCTCATACAACTGCGGCTGTCCGCTTTCGGGCATCTGCTCCCGGATGTGCGCAAGACTCGCAATCCCCAGCTCGCCGATGCTCGACAGACGCACGGCCTCGCCTTCGCGGACGATCATCCGCTCGAGATCCGGATAGGCCACCACCTGACCGCGCTCATCGAGCACGACGATCTCGGTCCCCGCCGTCATGCGCAAGTCACGGCTCTCAAGGGCCAAATCGTTGACCGAGACATCCATGCCGATCACCGAGCGTCCATCGACGCTGCGCTGCGCCAGGGTCAGGCCGACTTCGCGGGTGGTGTAGAACACGTAAGGACGGGTCAACACGGTGCTGGAACGATTGGAGGCCGAGACGAACCAAGGCCGTGGCCGCGGATCGTAGTGGTAATCCGGCTTGGCCTGGACTTGCAACAAATTCACGTCCTGATCGTAGAAACGCCACTCCCCTTGCAACTCGCCGTTCGTGCCTCGGCTGATGCTTTGCACCAGGTACACGCTGCCCACCGGTGCCGCGAAGCGCTGCAGCAGTTGGGGGTCGCGCAGGCGGCGAACAAGAAAGAACTCGCCGTTGGTGAAGCCGACATAGGTGGAGCTGACCATCTTGTTCACCTGAAGGCTCTCGACCAACTGCGGCAAACGCGCCAGGCGCTGCTCCAGATCGCCAGGAGTCGGCGTGAAGGCCAGCATGCGCAAGCTGCTCTGCGCAGGCTCGATCAACCGACGGGCGCGCTCGTCGATGGTCTTGGCGACCTGATGGGCCGCATCCCCGGCAGCTGCCACCAGCGCCTGGCGCATGCCCTGGTAGCCCTGCCAGGCAAGGCCGGCGCCGAGCAACAGAATGCCGAGCATGATCGCCAGCGCAACGACAAGTTGCAGAGATACCCCTCGCCCAGGGTGGTTCATGGCTGTCGGCTCCGCTCCGCGAATGCACAATAGTGGCACAGCGCCCCCGCTGCGCCCCTACACGGTAGCGCAGGGATCAGATTCGTGCGCGCAAGTCGCGCACGGCCATGAACAAATCTTCATGTTCCCGCTGAGCCCCAGCCAGCGGGTGATCGCGCCATCCGCAGCCGGCGTCGGCCGATGACCTGCCTTGAGGGTGGCGAGCGGCTTGCGTAGCATCGCCGGCCCTGGGCCGCTGCGCGGTCCGATCGCTGGGCAACGCCCGTGCCCAACCGATAATCACCGAGTTCCCATGCCGCAACCCATTCCTCTGAAGGACCACGAAAAAGAGAAGCACCTGGTCAACCGCCGGCTGCTGGCCTGCTGCGCCCTGGTTTTCAGCCTGATCGCGGTGCTGATAGGCCGCCTTTACGTGCTGCAGGTGGTGCAGCACGATCAGCAGAGTGCGGTATCGGAAAACAATCGCGTGCACGTGCTACCCATCGCCCCCGAGCGCGGTCTGATCTACGACCGCAACGGCGTGGTGCTGGCCGACAACAAACCCAGTTTCGACCTGACCATGACCCGCGAGCGCGCCGGCAACTCGGCCCAGGTCCTCGATACCTTGGTCGAGGTTCTGGGCCTGGGCGAGGACGAGCGCAAGCAATTCGACAAGGACCTTCGCCGTGGCCGTAAGCCCTTCGAGCCGGTGACCCTGATGGTCGGCCTGAGCGAAGAACAGATCGCCCTGGTGGCGGTGAACCAATTCCGCTTGCCGGGCCTGGA
The DNA here is from genome assembly GCF_004357765.1 of Pseudomonas putida. GTDB lineage: Bacteria > Pseudomonadota > Gammaproteobacteria > Pseudomonadales > Pseudomonadaceae > Aquipseudomonas > Aquipseudomonas putida_U. The sequence continues at coordinate 210,369 of NZ_SMTE01000005.1, forward strand.
CGTGGAGCCGCAATTCATTCGCGAATATCCGCTGGCCGAGCATTTCGCCCACTCGGTCGGTTATGTCGGGCGCATCAACGAAAAGGAAGCGCAAACCCTCGACAGCACCGAGTACCGCGGCACCCAGTCCATCGGCAAGACCGGCATCGAGCGCTTCTACGAAAGCCAGTTGCACGGCCACGTCGGTTACGAAGAGGTCGAGACCAACGCTCAGGGACGGGTGATGCGTGTGCTCAACCATCAGGATCCGATACCCGGCAAGGACATCGTGCTGAGCCTGGACGCCCACTTGCAGGTGGCCGCCGAGAAGGCCCTGGGCGATCGCCGTGGCGCGGTGGTGGTGTTGGACCCGGCCAATGGCGACGTGCTGGCGATGGTCAGCAATCCCAGCTTCGACCCCAACCTGTTCGTCAAGGGCATCAGCTTCAAGCAGTACGCCGCCCTGCGCGACTCGATCGACCGACCGCTGTTCAACCGCGTGCTGCGCGGGCTCTATGCGCCAGGCTCGACCGTGAAGCCGGAGGTGGCCATCGCCGGCCTCGACAGCGGAGTGATCACGCCAGGCAGCCGGGTATTCGACCCGGGTTACTACGAACTGCCCAACTACGATCACAAGTACCGCAACTGGAACCGCAGCGGCGATGGTTGGGTGGACATGTACACCGCCATCATGCGCTCCAACGACACCTACTTCTACGACCTCGCGCACAAGCTGGGCATCGAGCGCCTGCACGACTACCTGTCCGAGTTCGGCCTCGGCCAGAGAATCTCGGTGGACATGTTCGAGGAAGCATCCGGGTTGATGCCATCGGCCGAGTGGAAACGAGCCACCCGCCGCCAGGCCTGGTACCCAGGCGAGACCCTGATCCTCGGCATCGGTCAGGGCTACATGCAGGTCACGCCGTTGCAACTGGCCCAGGCCACCAGCCTGCTGGCGAGCAAGGGGGTGTGGCACCGACCGCATCTGGCGATGACCGTCGGTGGCCAGGCAGTGACCGATCCCCATCCGATGCCGGACATCGTGCTGCATGACAAGCACGCCTGGGACGAGGTCAACGAAGGCATGCAGATGGTCATGCACGCGCCTCGCGGCATCGCCCGCGCCGCCGCTGCCGGGGCCCAGTATCGGATTGCCGGCAAGAGTGGTACGGCGCAGGTGGTGGCGATCAAGCAGGGTGAACGCTACGACCGCAACAAGACCCGCGAACGGCACCGCGACAATGCCTTGTTCGTCGGTTTCGCCCCCGCCGATCACCCCAGCGTGGTGGTGGCGGTGATGATCGAGAATGGCGAAGCCGGTGGCCGGGTAGCCGGGCCGGTGGTGCGCGAAGTGATGGATGCCTACCTGCTCGATGAACAGGGCCACCTGAAGCCCGAATATGCCGGGGTAGCAGCGGCCAGGCCGGGACCACACTCGTAAGCGTGATCGCCGGGGCGCTGCTTGACCACGACGCCGGTACGGCCCGCTCAGCCCTTCAAGAGGCGGTGCGTGGCATCAGATCGTAGGGGTGTTTCCAACCTGGAACGGCCTGGATACGCTGTTTCCAGGCTTCGATATGGGTGAACTCAGCCAAGGCGATGCCCGTGTCTTCCGGCATGAACACATAGCCCGCCAGCGACAGGTCGGCGATGGTCAGGCGGTCGCCGACCATGAACGGTCGGGTCGCCAGGTGCGCATCGACGATACGGTAGGCCGCCGTGGCGCGCTCACGCAGAAATCCTGTGACTTCGGTTTCCCCGGTTTTCTTCAGGCACAGCAGGAACCGCAGCGCCGCGTAGTAGCTGGTGAACTTGTGGTTGTCGAACAGCATCCAGCGCCAGATCTCGCGCTTCTCCTCGGCGTCGCGCGGTCCGAACTGGCCGGTGCGCTCGGCCAGGTATTCGAGGATCAGCGCCGACTGGGTGAGGGTCTGCCCGGCATGCTCCAGCACCGGGACTTCGCCCTGCTCGTTGACCTGCTCACGCCAGTTCGGGTCTCGGGTCTGGCCATGGAAGAAGTCGACGAACACCGCCTGCCAAGGCTGGCCAGTGAGTTCGAGCATGAGGGCGACCTTGTAGGCGTTACCGGATTCAGCGAAGCAATGCAGCGTGTATTCGGACATGGGGACCCTCAGTTTCCATTGAATGATCGTGGTGGGTGGGACGCATCCCGCTCCCAATCGCCGGCGAACCGGCGATTGAGCAGAGCATGTCCGACACGCTGCGGTCAATGGCTCAAGCGTGTACCCAGCGTCGATGCAGCCCGCGCGCCAGGGCATCGAGCATGAAACCCAGCACGCCGATCAGCAGCACCATGGCCATCAGCTCCGAATAGGCCAGGCGGTCACGGGTATCGAGGATGAAGTAACCGAGCCCTGCGCTGACGCCGAGCATTTCGCACGGCACCAGCACGATCCACAGGATACCGATGGCCAGGCGCACGCCCGTCAGCACATGGCCGATGACCCCGGGAACGATCACCTTGCACAGGGTTTCCCAACGCGTGGCGCTGAGGCTACGGCTTAGTTGCAGCCAACGCGGATCGAGCTGACGCACGCCCGCGGCGGTGTTGAGGAGAATCGGCCACAGCGCGGCGAAGGCCAGCAGGAAGTAGATCGGCTGGTCGCCCACCCCCATCAGCATCACCACCACCGGCATCCATGACAGCGGCGAGATCATCCGCAGAAACTGGAACGCTGGTGTCGTCGCCGCCTCCAGGTGCCGGTAGCTGCCCACCAGCAAGCCCAACGGCACCCCGATCAACAGCGCCAGCAGCAGGCCGATCAGGATGCGCTTGAGGCTCACCCAGATATGCCCGTAGACCTCCCCCTGCCCCAGCAACTCCACCAGGCTGGCCAAAGTCGCCTGGGGCGCGAAGCGTGCCGAGAGGCCATCGGCTTCACCGAACATATGCACCCCGGCCCACCACAACAGCAGCAACCCCAGCAGGCCGGCCAGACCCAGGCCGGCATGTAAGACATGCTTGCGCATCAGACCGCGAACTCCTCGCTGCGCTCGAAATTGTCAGCGATGCCGAACACCGACGGGCCGCCGACGGAGGCGATGGCATTGCGCACGAAGCGGTCGTCGACCAGGTCGCGGGCCGTGAGCGCAGGATCGAGGTCGGCCAGAAATGCCTTGTCTCCCTCGATCAAGGTGTTCTTTAGGCGCTTGACCAGCTCCTCGGTGTAGCTGGGGAACGGATACGGCTGGAAGTCGATGCGCTTCTCGTCCCACTGCTGATGCTGGATGGCCCCGCTGGCGATGTAGCTGGCACGGTCTTCGGCGGCTGGCGCCAGGACCTTGGTCAGCACGCCAGGCTCATGGGGGGTGTACCTGTTGGGGCCGGCCTTGGACAGCAATGCGGCGGCCTCGGCGCGGTGGTCCCGGGTCCACTGCTGGGCCTTGACGATGGCGTTGACCACCTTCTGCGACCACTCCGGGCGGTTGTTCAGGTCGTGCTCGTGCATGAACACCACGCAGCAGGCATGGTTGCGCCAGACGTCGCCGGTAAAGCGCTGCACGCGGCCGACCTTGAGGTTCTCAGCCAAGGCGTTGAACGGTTCGGCGACGATGTAGCCGGCGATGCGCTTGCTGGCCAGGGCCGGTGGCATGTCCGACGGAGGCAACACCAAGAGGTTGACCTCGTTGGCCGCCAATTGCGCGTTGGCCGGTCTGGACACCGGAGTCAGGCCATTGTCGTTGAGCATCTGCTGCAGCACCACGTTGTGGATCGAATACCAGAACGGGATGGCCACGGTCTTGCCACCCAACTGCTTGAGTTCATGGATGTCCGGCGCCACGGTCAGGCCCGAGCCACCGACGTGGTTCCAGGCCACCACCTTGGCCGGCACCTTGCTGCCGTAGCGGGCCCAGACGGTCATCGGCGACAGCAGATGGATCACGTTGACCTGGCCGGAGATGAACGCTTCGATCACCTGTGCCCAACTGCGCAGCAATACCGGGCGCTCGGCCTTGATGCCTTCGGCTTCGAACAGGCCATTGTTGTGCGCCACCAGCAAGGGCGTGGCGTCGGTGATCGGCAGATAGCCGATGCGCACCGGCGCATCCGGCTCGGCGGCGGCGCGCGCCTGTAAGCTCGAGAGCAATGGCAAGGCACCGGCGGCGGTAAGCATGGCGCTGAGTTTGAGGAAGTCGCGGCGCGAAGAAGTGGAACAGCAGTCATCCATGCACATGCACAGGCTCCAAAGGCAACGGGGAAGGTGAAGGGTCGGCTGTGCGGCTTGCCCGCCGCAACGTCTTGAGGATGTCGATACGCAAAGCGCCCAGTTCTTCGACTCGCTGCGCGCGGGGTTGAGGCAGGTCTATCGACCACTGGCCCAGCACATGCGCCGGCTGGTTGCCCAGCAGCAGGACGCGGTCGGACAGCAGCAGCGCCTCGTCGATGTCATGGGTGATCAGTACCGCCGCCGTGTTGTGGGTCGCGATCAACTGCAGCAACAATTGCTGCATGTCAGCACGGGTGACCTCGTCCAGCGCACCGAACGGTTCGTCGAGCAGCAACACTTCCGGTTGCCGTGCCAGGCAACGGGCCAGCGCGGTGCGCTGGGCCATGCCGCCGGACAACTGCGCCGGGTACTGGGTGCGCGCATGAGCCAGGCCCACCGCCTCGATCGCGTGGTCGATGCGGGCACGTCGCTCGGCGGCAGCAAGCTTGGGCTGACGGGCGAAGTCGAGGCCAAAGGCGACGTTCTTTTCCAGGCTCAGCCAGGGCAACAGGCTAGGGTCCTGAAAGGCGACCGCCAGGCGCGGATGCGGCCCCTGCAACGGCTCGCCGTGCAGGGTCACGCGGCCATCACGCGGAGGTTGCAGGCCGGCCAGCACGCGCAGCAGGCTGGACTTGCCGACGCCACTGGGGCCGAGGATGGTGACCACCTCGCCCGCCACCAGTTGCAGGTCGAATCGTGCCAGCACCTGCTGCCAGCCCCCCTCGCGGGGGTAGCCCAGGCTGATGCCACTGGCTTCTAGCAACGGCTTGCTCATGCAACGACCGCCTGGCGTTGCAGCTCGGCGCGCAGCTGTACCAAACTCGGGGTGACGATCGGCACGAAGGCCGACTCGCGCCAACGGCGGGCGAAGCCTTCGCCGAACTGGTTGAGATAGGCCTTGCCACCGCTGGCCTGCAGTTCCAGTTGCACGGCGTCTGCGGCGCTCTCGGCAAGGGTGATGCGCAGCTTGAACAGTGCCGCCGGCTGGGACTGGAAGCGGCCGTCGCGCAGGCCCTGCTTGAGCTCGCGGACGGTGTTTTCGAGGCGCTCCTGCAGCACCTGACCGGCCTCTTGGAGAAATGAAACCCGGCCATTGAGATGTTGGCGCACCTCTTCCAGTGCACGCCTGGCCAAACCGATGGCCATACCGCACTGCAGGGCCAGGAATGCCGGGCGTACCTTGGGCAGGAACTCACGGGCGTTCTCGTGCAGCAGCCAGTCACGGGCCAATTCCACCTGGTGGAAAGCCAATGCGGCTGTGTTGCTCGATTGCAGGCCCATCAGTTGCAGGTCATCGGAGCGCTCCAGCCCGCGGGCATCGGACGGCACGGCTAACACGAAGGGCGCGCCACCGTCATCATCCTCGATGGCCGCAGCCACCACGAATCCGCTCTTGCGCAGGTTGGTCACCCAGTGCAGCCGCCCATCCAGGGCCCAGCCCTCGGCCAGAGGCCTGCCGCGCACCTGCAACGCTTCGATGCCGGACAGGAACTTCATGGCATTGGACAAGCCGGTGGCGCCGGCCAGTTCACCCGTCAGCAAGGACGGCAACAGACGCTCACGCAGGCCCTGGTTGGGGCTTTGCAGGAGGTACTCGATGAAAGCCCGCTGGCCCCAGCAGACGAATGCCGCGGCCATCGAACGGCTGGCGATAGCGGCGATGGCCTCGACCGCGTCGCTCGTTTCGCCGCCACTGCCGCCCAAGGCCGGATCGACGCCCATACGCAGCAATTGCGATTCGGCGATCTGCGCCAGAACCAGGTGCGGATCGCACTGGCCCTGGTCGATTGCCTCGGCATTGGCATCCAGCCATTGTCGAAATGCACAATCAAGCATGTCCCTACTCCTTTGAAAACGCCGGTTTGGCCTGCACCTGGGCCGTTTATGCTTCAGGCTGCCAGCGGTACTTGCTCAGCTCGTCGTTGAGCGGCGTCTGGGCGAACACATTAGCAAAGTTGCACAGGGTTGCGAGGCTGACACCGAGAATCACTTCCAGCGCGTTGCCCTCGGTGAAACCGGCATCACGGAACGCCTGGTAGGTAGCATCGCTGACATTGCCACGGGTGGCGATGACTTCGCGGGCGAACTCGGCCAGGGTCTCGTAGCGGGCATCCGGCAGTTCGCCGCGGGCACGCAGGGCGTCGACCACTGCTTGCGGCAGCTTGGCCTTGTTCAAGGCCACGGCGGTGTGCCCAGCCACGCAGAAGTCGCAACCGTGGTTGGTGGCGGCGATCAGTTGCACCACTTCGCGCTCGGCCAGGGTCAGCTCGGACTTGCCGTTGAGCGCCGAGACGGTCACGTAGGTTTCCAGGGCCGCCGGGGCATTGGCCAGTACGCCGAGCAGATTGGGGATGAAGCCGGAATTCTTCTGCGCGTTCTCGAGAAACGGACGCGCTGCTTCCGGGGCGCTCTGCAGGGTGTGTAGAGTAATGCGCGAGGACATGGAGTGGTCTCCTTGGTTTGTGTGCATACAGTCTGTTGGTTATAAGAATTACCCTCCATATTCATCAGTCGCCTTTCCTTGCTCCTGAGTCTTTGCATTAGATGATTTCGTCCAGCCACCTCGTCGATTGGTTATTAGAAGGCCTCGAGCTCGACGCCAGCCTGTTTCATGTCGGCCGCTACTGCGGCGGTTGGCATGCCAGCACCCAGGGCATGGGCCGGGCGAGCTTTCACCTGGTGGTGCAAGGGCATTGCTGGCTGCATCTGGACGACCAGGCCGAACCCGTGCGCCTGGAAGCCGGAGATGCGGTGTTCCTGCTGCGCGACCTGGGCTATCGGTTGTCGAGCGATGAAGACCCGGTCGCCGCTTGCGCCCAACCGCGCCAGGTGATGCAAGCGCTTGAGCCGACCGCAAGCGACGGCGTGGGCCTGGTGTGTGGGTTTTTCCACTTTCGTCCGGGATTATCGACACTGATCGTCGAAGGGCTGGCGGACTCGATCCTGCTGCGTGCCAACGAGCCGGAGGGACATGCAGCGCGGTCTCTGTTCGGGCTGATCCTGGAAGAATGCCAGCGCGCCCCAGCGCCCTCGCAAACGCTGCTCGAGCGGCTGACGCACCTGCTGTTTCTGTATGCGCTACGCCAGCAGGTCGATGCTGGGCAATCCCTTGGTGGCCTGGTCGCCCTCGCGCGCCAGCCGGCGTTCGCCGGTTTGCTGGAGCAGTTGATCGAGCAGCCCGGACAGGCCTGGACCTTGGAAAGCATGGCGGCCTGTACCGGGCTGTCGCGCTCGGCATTCTTCAAGCGCTTCAATGAACTGGCCGGTCAGTCGCCAGGACAGGTGCTGCTGGCGCTGCGCATGCGCCAGGCAGCTCAATTGCTGCGGGCGGGCAATACCGTGGAGCAGGTCGGCGCGCAGGTGGGGTATCAGTCGGTGGCGGCGTTCACCCGGGCGTTTGCCAAGGCCATGGGAGTGCAGCCGGGGGCGTATCGGCGTCAGCACGAAGGGCGGGACTGAGCGCTCATTCACACCTGCTTGAGCGGAATCTCCGCGCCACTTTTGTCTTCGCGCCGCGCCCCAAACATCACCGTATGGGCGGCGCACGTTCCCTAGGTCGCCCATCCAACGGTCATTGCGCGATAAGTCTGTCTAGACATGTCATTACTGGCCGCGACTGATATCAATATGTCATCATTCAAGAAAAATCATGAAGGTGAGGCACCCCTGAATCCGCAGCGCATCGAGAGCCTGGCTTCACTCCGGTGAAACCGGCGACCCGTCCATGCTCTTGGCGCCTGCATGTCACTGCCAAGGAGCATTCGATGCAATTAAGGAATATGACGATCGGCGCACGTGCAGCCAGCGTGTTTATCTTGCTGGGCCTATTGGTGCTGGTCATGGGACTGACCGCACTCCATGAAACCAACGAGATGGACCAGGCCACCGACGAAATCCGCGTCACCTGGATGCCCGCCGTCGTGGCGCTGGGCGAGATCAGTAGCAATCTCGGGCGGGCCCGCGCCATCACCCTGCGCGCAGCATTGGATAAAGACAGTCGCGAACGCACGCGCAACCTGGAGATGCTCAAGGGCATCAACCTGCAACTGGCGGCCAGCCTCGAGGACTACGACCGCACCATCATCGCGGACGACGACCGGGCACTGTTCAACACCTTCTCCGCCGCCCACCTACGCTATTTCGAACTGCAGACACAGGTGCTGGATCACATCGCCGGCAACCGCATTTCCGAAGCCGAGCAACTGATCAGCGGCCCACTCAGCCAGTCCGCCGACAACATGACCAAAGCCCTCAGCGCGTTGATCGACTACAACACCAAAGGAGCAGAGAGCGCCTCCCAGCGCAGCAGCGATGTCGCCGATCAGGCATTCAACGTAATCATTGGCGCCCTGCTGGTCATCGTCCTCGCTCTGGTCGCCATTGCCACCCTGCTGACCCGCAGCATCGTCATGCCACTGGCCGATGCCGTAGCCGTGGCCGAACGCGTCGCCACCGGCGACCTTACCGAGCAGATCCAAGTCAAAGGTCGTGACGAGCCGGCCCTGCTGTTGATGGCCCTGGCGCGCATGCAGACGAACCTGCGCGAAACCATTCGCACGATCGCCGCTTCCTCCAATCAGCTCGCCTCGGCCTCCGAAGAACTGCATACGGTCACCGAGGACACCAGCCGCGGCCTGCACCAGCAGAGCGCGGAGATCGACCAGGCGGCCACCGCGGTCAACCAGATGACGGCTGCAGTGGAGGAAGTGGCGAACAACGCGGTAAGCACCGCCGATGCTTCCCAAGGAGCTGACCACAGCACTCGCGACGGTCGCGATCAGGTCAACCAGGCGCTGGCCTCGATCCAGCAGTTGGTCGAAGACGTGACCGGCACCTCCGCCGAGATCGAGCAACTGGCCAGCAGCGCCAACGAGATCAGTCAGGTACTGGATGTCATCGGCTCCATCGCCGGGCAGACCAACCTGCTGGCACTCAATGCTGCCATCGAAGCGGCCCGTGCCGGTGAGGCCGGCCGAGGCTTCGCGGTGGTCGCCGATGAGGTCCGGGCCCTCGCCCACCGCACCCAGCAATCGACGGCAGAGATCGAGCAGATGATCGCGAGCATTCAGAACGGAACCGAACGAGCGGTGACAGCGATGCACAGCAGCCAAGGCCGTGCGAGCGGCACGTTGGAGATAGCCCAGGGTGCCGGCCAGGCACTGGAAGTGATTGCCGAAGCGATCGCCTCGATCAACCAGCGCAACCTGGTGATCGCCAGTGCTTCGGAGGAGCAGGCGCAGGTGGCGCGGGAAGTGGACCGCAACCTGGTGAACATCCGCGACCTGGCGATGCAGACCTCGGCGGGCGCCAATCAGACCAGTGCGGCGGCGCAGGACCTGTCGCGCCTGGCGGTGGATCTGAACGGCATGGTGGCGCAGTTCAAGGTCTGACCGGATAAGAGCTGGGGCCGCTTTGCGGCCCCACTACAGCCACACCGATCAATCAGTCGGCAACCCCAACGACCCGCCCCGCCTTCTCCGCCGCCTTGCCCCGCGTTGCCAGGCAGTAATACAGCGGCACCGTCACGATCAAACCGAACAGCCACGACAAGTCGGCCCCTTCGACGATATTCGAGTACGGCCCCACATACAGCGATGTATTGGCGAACGGCAACTGCACCAGGATGCCGCAGGCGTAGGCAATGATCGCGTGGTGGTTGAAGCGCCCATAGATGCCACCATCGGCACGGAAGATCGAGGCGATGTCGTACTGGCCTTTCTTGATCAGGTAGAAGTCGATCAGGTTGATCGAAGCCCACGGCACCAGCACCAGCAGCAGTGCGAGGATCAAGCCGATGAACTGGCCGATGAAGTCCGCCGAAGCGTTCAGCGCCACCAGACCGCAACCCAGCAGGATGATCGAAGCGAGGATCACCCGCACCTTGATGCTCGGCGTCCACTGCGCCACGAAAGTCTGAATGGCGGTGACGATCGACAGCACCGCGCCGTACAGGTTAAGCGCGTTGTGGCTGATGATGTTGAGCAGGAACAGCACCATCAAAATTGGGCCGAGCCAGCCGGTGGCCTGTTTCACCGCGTCCATCGCGTCGGTGCCTTGCGGCACGCACAGTACGGCCACCGCGCCGAAACTGAAGCACAGGATGGTGCCCAGGGTAGCGCCGAAATAGGTGGCCCAGAACGGCTTGGCAATACCTACTTCACGCGGCAGGTAGCGCGAATAGTCAGAGGTGTACGGCGAGAAGCTGATCTGCCAGATGGTGCCCAGCGAAACGGTGGCGATGAAGCCGGACAGATTGAAGGCGCCTCGGCTGAAGAAGTCGGCCGGCAGTTCCTGCACGAACATCATGATGAAGCCGGCCAGCAATGCCGAACCCATGACCCAGGTACCGATACGGTTGAGGATATGGATGAAACGGTAGCCGATCACGCCAATGGCCGTGGCACTCAGGGCGCCGATGACGATGGCGCCGGGCATCGGCACACTCGGGGCGATGCCGTGGATGGTCTTGCCCGCCAGGACGATGTTGGAAATGAAGAAGCCGACGTAGATCAGCGCGGTGAAGAACACGATGAGCAAGGCGCCATAGCGACCGAATTGGCCTCGGCTCTGCACCATCTGCGGGATGCCCAACTGAGGTCCCTGGGCGGAGGCCAGGGCAATCACCACCCCCCCGATCAGATGACCCAGCACGATAGCGATCAGCCCCCACAGCAGGTTCAGGTGGAACACCTGGACCACCATGGCGCCGGTGACGATAGGCAGTGGCGCGATGTTGGTGCTGAACCAGAGAGTGAACAGGTCACGCGCCTTCCCATGGCGCTCGGCAGGTGGAACGTAATCGACCGTGTGATTCTCGACAAACTGGTGTTGCGACGACGGTTGGGACATGGTTTTCAGCTCGAAAGGTCGTTTTTATCTTTGTAAGGAAACCGCATCTAGGCGGCCTCTCAGCTGCGGACCATATTATGGTATTCCAAACTTTTGACAACACTGATCCGTAGGAAAAAACGTCCACTGATCTGTTTGCGCAAGCCTTGCGGCAAACCGCCTGACAGCTCAAGCCCTTGATATACGTGGCCTTGAGCCGTTCATCGTGGAAATCGCGCAGTGAAAATTCTGCTTGCAAAATAGGTATTACGGTATACCATCAGACACATCAACGATAAAAACCGCGGACCACCGCAGCCTTTTCGAGGTACACGAGATGATCGACGCAACCGTCTACAAGAACGTCCTGGGTTCCTTCCCCTCCGGCGTTACCGTCATCACCACCCTGGACGACGACGGCTCGGTCGTCGGCCTGACTGCCAGCGCTTTTTCCTCCCTGTCGATGGATCCGCCGCTGGTACTGTTCTGCCCCAACTACACCTCCGACTCCTACCCTGTGCTGATCAAGCAGAAGCGCTTCGCCATTCATCTGCTTTCAGGTGAACAGCAAGCCGAAGCCTATGCATTCGCGAAAAAAGGCAAGGACAAGGCCGCTGGCATCGAGTGGTCCCTGAGCGAGCTGGGTAACCCCATCCTGACCGGCGCCACCGCCATCATCGAATGCGAATTGTGGCGTGAATACGAAGGTGGCGACCACGCCATCATGGTCGGCAAGGTGCACAACCTGATCGTCCCTGAAGAAGCCCCACGGCCGATGGTCTACTGCCGCGGCAAGATGGCCAGCCTGCCGGCCTTTGCCTGAGGCCTGCCGATTCGAGATCACCGGGCGCCTACCCTGCCAGGCGCCAGACATTTTCAAGCGTTGAGGAATGCCCCATGAAATTTTCGTTGTTCGTGCACATGGAACGTTGGGATGAACAGGTCAGCCACCGCCAGCTGTTCGAAGACCTCACCGAGCTGACCCTGATGGCCGAGAACGGCGGTTTCAGCACCGTGTGGATCGGCGAACACCACGCCATGGAGTACACCATCTCGCCAAGCCCCATGCCGCTGCTGGCGTACCTTGCCGCACGTACCGAGAAAATCCGTCTGGGTGCCGGCACCATCATCGCGCCGTTCTGGAACCCACTGCGCGTCGCCGGCGAATGCGCCCTGCTCGATGTGATCAGCAAAGGTCGTATGGAAGTGGGCCTGGCCCGTGGTGCCTATCAGTTCGAGTTCGACCGCATGGCTGGCGGCATGCCGGCCACCGACGGTGGCAAGGCCCTGCGCGAAATGGTCCCGGTGGTGCGCAAACTGTGGGAAGGCGACTATGCCCACGATGGCGAAGTCTACAAGTTCCCCACCTCCACCAGCGTGCCGAAGCCGTTCAACGCCACTCCTCCGATGTGGATCGCCGCCCGTGACCCGGACTCGCACAACTTCGCCGTGGCCAACGGCTGCAACGTCATGGTCACCCCGCTGATGAAGGGTGACGAGGAAGTGCTGGACCTGAAGAACAAGTTCCAGGCCGCCCTGGATAACAACCCGGGCGTGCCACGCCCGCAACTGATGGTGCTGCGCCACACCCACGTGCACAGCCCGTCCGAGCCCGACGGCTGGAAAATCGGCGCCCAGGCCATTTCGCGCTTCTACCGCACCTTCGATGCCTGGTTCGGCAACAAGACCACTCCGATCAATGGCTTCCTCGAGCCGAGCCCGGAGTCCAAGTTCGCCGAAGTGCCGGCGTTCCAGCTGGAAAACATTCGCAAGAACACCATGATCGGTACGCCCGAAGAAATCATCGCGCGTATCAAGTACTACCAGGAACTGGGCGTCGACGAGTTCAGCTTCTGGTGCGACAACAGCCTGCCCCACGCCGAGAAGAAGAAATCGCTCGAGCTGTTCATCAAGGAAGTGGTGCCGGCGTTCGCCTGAATTCCCATTGCCTGAATCATTGCGGGACGCGCCCGCTCACGTGGGCCCCGGTGGCCCGTGCGAGCGGGCTTTTTTATGGGGTGTCTGTGCCGGCCTCTTCGCGGGTAAACCCGCGAAGAGGCCGGCACAGACACCCCATAAATCAAGGCATCAGCCCACCTTTCGTCCCTTCGCAAGAGATTTTTCAAGCGCCCTCTTGCACAACAAATATTATGGTATACCATCAGACAACAAGAGCTGATAACCCTCACCAGGAGCCACCCATGAGTTTCGAAATCCGCAAGATCGTCACCTACTCCGAAGAGACCCGCATCGAAGGCGGCAAGGCCACCGACAAGCCGGTGACCATGGTCGGCCTGGCCGTCGTGATCAAGAACCCATGGGCCGGTCGCGGTTTCGTTGAAGATCTGAAGCCGGAAATCCGTGCCAACTGCTCGGAGCTGGGCGCCCTGATGGTCGAGCGCCTGACGGCCGCCATCGGCGGTGCCGACAAGATCGAAGCCTATGGCAAGGCTGCCGTAGTCGGCGCCGACGGTGAGATCGAACACGCCTCGGCGGTGATCCACACCCTGCGTTTCGGCAACCACTACCGCGAAGCCGTGCAAGCCAAGAGCTACCTGAGCTTCACCAACAAGCGCGGTGGCCCAGGCACCTCGATCCAGATCCCGATGATGCAGAAGGACGACGAAGGCCTGCGTTCGCACTACATCACCCTCGAAATGCAGATCGAAGACGCCCCACGCGCCGACGAAATCGTCGTGGTCCTGGGCGCCTCCGATGGCGGCCGTCTGCACCCACGCATCGGCAACCGCTACATCGACCTGGAAGAACTGGCTGCCGAAAAAGCCAACGCTCAATAACAACAACCAGACGGGCCGGGGCGTGCGTGCAAGCGCCACGCCCGACCTTCAAGGAGCGCCCTCCATGATTCAGCCTGTCGCTGAACGTACACCGGCCGGGACCAGTTACCTGGACCAAGGCCAGGGCCAACCCGTGGTACTGATCCACGGCGTCGGCCTGAACAAGGAAATGTGGGGCGGGCAGTTCGTCGGCCTGACCAACGACTACCGCGTCATCGCCTACGACATGCTCGGCCATGGCCAGAGTGCATTGCCTGCCGCCGACATCGGCCTGGACGGCTACGCAGCACAGCTCGCCGAGCTGCTGGACCATCTGCAGATTTCCCAGGCGACCGTGATCGGTTTCTCCATGGGCGGCCTGGTTGCCCGTGCCTTTGCCCTGCACTACCCGCAGCGTCTGGCTGCGCTGGTGGTGCTCAACAGTGTGTTCAACCGCACCCCCGAGCAGAGCGCCGGCGTCATCGCCCGCGCCGCCCAGGCGGCTGAACTGGGCCCCGACGCCAACGTCGACGCCGCGCTGGACCGCTGGTTCAGCCGTGAGTACAAGGCGGCAAACCCAGCGCAGGTCGCAGCGATTCGCCAGGTACTGGCGAACAACGACCCGCAGGGCTATCACACCACCTATTCGCTGTTCGCCACCCAGGACATGTACCGTGCAGGCGACCTGGCGAGCATCCAGGTGCCGACCCTGATCGCCACAGGCGAACTGGACGCCGGCTCCACCCCGGCCATGGCCCGGCAGCTGGCCGCCAGCATCCCTGGTGCCAAAAGCGTGGTGCTGGCCGAACAACGGCATATGATGCCGGTGGAAGCACCCCGTGAAGTCAACAAGATGCTGCTGGACTTCCTCAAGGAAGCCCGCACCCTTACCGAATCCGCCAAGGGGATTGTTGCATGACCCTCGTTCGTTTCCAGATGTGCATCGACGGCCAATGGCTCGATGCCCAGAGCGGCAAGACCTTCGACAGCCTCAACCCGGCCACTGCCCAAGCCTGGGCGCAGTTGCCCGACGCCGACGAAGCCGATGTCGAGCTGGCGGTGCAGGCCGCCCAACGCGCCTTCGACAGTAAAGCGTGGCGCGGCATCACCGCCACGGCCCGCGGCAAACTGCTGCGACGTCTGGGTGACCTGATCGCCGAGAACAAGGAGCACCTGGCCCAGCTGGAAAGCCGTGACAACGGTAAGCTGATCCGCGAAACCCGCGGCCAGGTCGGCTACCTGCCGGAGTTCTTCCACTACACCGCAGGCCTTGCCGACAAGCTCGAAGGCGGCACCCTGCCGCTGGATAAACCTGACCTGTTCGCCTACACCGTGCACGAACCGATCGGCGTGGTCGCCGGCATCATCCCGTGGAACAGTCCGCTGTACCTGACCGCGATCAAACTTGCTCCAGCCCTGGCCGCTGGCAACACCATCGTCCTCAAGCCTTCCGAGCATGCCTCGGCGACCATCCTCGAGCTTGCCCGCCTGGCGCTCGAAGCCGGCTTCCCGGCGGGTGTGGTGAACGTCGTCACCGGTTACGGCCCGAGCACCGGCGCTGCCCTGACCCGCCACCCGCTGGTGCGCAAGATCGCCTTCACCGGCGGTGCCGCCACCGCCCGCCACGTCGTGCGCAGCAGTGCCGAGAACTTCGCCAAGCTGTCGCTGGAACTGGGCGGCAAGTCGCCGAACATCATCTTCGCCGACGCCGACCTGGACAGCGCCATCAACGGCGCCGTGGCCGGCATCTATGCTGCCTCCGGGCAGAGCTGCGTGGCCGGCTCTCGTCTGCTGGTACAAGACGAGATTTTCGACGAATTCGTCGAGCGCCTGATCGCCCGCGCCAAACGCATCCGCATCGGCAACCCCCAGGACGACGCCAGCGAGATGGGGCCGATGGCCACCGCACAGCAATTGGCCGTGGTCGAAGGCCTGGTAGACGCGGCCAAGGCCGAGGGCGCCAAGCTGCACATGGGCGGCAAGCGTGCCGAGGTCGAGGGTGAAGGCTGGTTCTACGAGCCGACCCTGTTCGAATGCGACAGCAACTCGATGACCATCATGCAGGAAGAAGTGTTCGGCCCGGTCGCCGCGGTGATCCGCTTCAAGACCGAGGAAGAAGCCCTGGCCATCGCCAACGATTCGCAGTTCGGCCTGGCCGCCGGCATCTGGACCCGCGACTTGGGCCGCGCCCATCGCCTGGCTCGTGATGTGCGTTCGGGGATCATCTGGGTCAACACCTACCGCGCCGTCTCGGCCATGGCGCCGATCGGTGGCTTCAAGAACAGCGGCTACGGCCGTGAGAGCGGCATCGATTCGGTGCTCGCCTATACCGAGCTGAAGACCGTGTGGATCAACCTGTCCACCGCGCCCATGCCCGACCCATTCGTGATGCGCTGAAGAGGGAGCACGAACATGATCGAACCCGGCATCTACAAAGACGTGATGGGCTCATTCCCGTCCGGCGTCACGGTGGTCACCACTCTGGACGCCGATGGCGGCATCGTCGGCATCACCGCCAGTGCGTTCAGCGCGCTGTCGATCGACCCGGCGCTGGTGTTGTTCTGCCCCAACTACGCCTCCGACACCTACCCGATCCTGCGTGACAGCAAGCAGTTCGCGATCCACCTGCTGTCCGCCGACCAGACCGCCGAGGCCTATGCCTTTGCCGGCAAGGGCAAGGACAAGGCCAAAGGTATCGACTGGCACCTGAGCGAGTTGGGCAACCCGTTGCTGCCCAAAGCGACGGCGATCATCGAGTGCGAACTGTGGCGCGAGTACGATGGCGGCGACCATGCGATCATCGTCGGCGCGGTGAGGAACCTGGTGCTGCCGACCGAGCCGGTGACGCCGATGGTCTACCACAAGGGCAAGCTGGGGGCGCTGCCGCCGCTTGGTTGATAGTCATGTGAGTCGGTGTTGGTTGCTTCGCGGGCAAGCCCGCTCCCACAGGAATGTCACTGGTGTGCAATCCTGTGCACTCCTTGTAGGAGCGGGCTTGCCCGCGAAGCATCCACCACCGATTTCCCTGTTTTATTCCGGAGTACTACGCATGAGCAATGAGAAGTACGAAAAAGGCCTGCAAATCCGCACCCAGGTGCTGGGCGAAGACTACGTCAACCGCTCGATACAGAACGCCGACGAATTCACCAAGCCCCTGCAGGAACTGGTCACCGAGTACTGCTGGGGCCATGTCTGGGGGAGAGACGGCTTGTCGCTCAAAGAGCGCAGCATGATAAACTTGGCAATGATTTCCGCGCTCAACCGGCCCCACGAGCTCAAGTTGCACATTCGCGGCGCCTTGCGTAATGGACTGAGCCGTGAACAAATTCGCGAGATCCTGCTCCAAGTCGGCATCTATTGCGGCGTACCCGCGGCGGTGGACAGTTTCCGCCTGGCCCGCGAAGCGTTCGCCGAAGCCGATGCGGAGTCACCCCGTTAACAACGGGCTGTTCGAACCACTGCAAGGAATGCCTCGGTTCGGGGCACTCCGCGATGTTGGCGCAACAGCCTCATAAAGAGCGCACCTGATGAAACGCCAGCCCCTCGACGACAGCTTCAAGGTCAACCGTAACCCCGTAACACTGCGCGAAATCGTGCTCGACAAGCTGCGTAGCGCAATCATGAACTTCCACCTGCTCCCGGGCGATCGCCTGGTCGAGCGCGACCTCTGCGACCGCCTGGGCGTCAGCCGCACCTCGGTACGCGAGGCGTTGCGCCATCTGGAGTCCGAAGGCCTGGTAGAGTTCGCCGATGCCAAGGGCCCACGCGTGGCCATCATCACCTTGGAAGATGCCCGCGATATCTACGAGTTGCGCTGCGTACTCGAAGGCCTGATCGTCCAGCTGTTCACCCTCAATGCCAAGGCCAAGGACATCCGTGCCCTGGAGCGTGCCCTGGAGGTCAACCGCGAGGCCCTCGAGGAAGGCGAACTGCAGCAGGTACTGGACTCGGTGCAAGGCTTCTACGACGTCCTCCTCGAAGGCTCCGGCAACCAGGTCGCCGCCCAGCAGTTGCGCCAACTGCAGGCACGCATCAGTTATCTGCGCGCCACCTCGGTCTCGCAGGAGAACCGTCGCGGTGCCAGCAACCGTGAAATGGAAAAGATGGTCGAGGCAATCAAGAGTGGCGACCCGCTGGTCGCACACCAGGCCTCGGTCGATCACGTCCGCGCCGCTGCCAAGGTGGCCCTGGATTACCTGCGCCAGAAGCAGGACGACAACGTCAAGGTGCGCGACATGGTCGAGCCCCTGGCGCTGAAGGATCCACGTATTTAAGCAACGCATAGGCCGCTGAACATGCCCAACGCCCCGCGCTACTGCCCACACTGCACCACGGAACTGGCTAGGGGCGTTCCCACAGGCGACACCCACGAACGCCTGCACTGCAACGCCTGCGGCTACATTCATTACCTCAATCCGAAAATCATCGCCGGCTGCATCATCGAACGCGATGGCAAGTACCTGCTGTGCCAGCGCGCGATCCCCCCACGTCCGGGCACCTGGACGTTGCCGGCCGGGTTCATGGAGGCCGGGGAAACCACCGAGCAGGCGGCACTGCGCGAGGTCTGGGAAGAAAGCGGCGTGCGCGCCGACATCGTCTCACCCTACTCGATCTTCAGCGTGCCGAAGATCAGCGAGGTGTACATCATCTTCCGCGCCATCGCTACCGAGGAAACGGGGCAGTTCGGGCCGGAGACGCTGGCCTACAAGTTCTTCGAACCCGACGAGATCCCGTGGGAAGAAATCTACTACCCGGCCATCCGGCAGATCCTCGAGCGCTACATCCTCGAGCGCCAAGCCGGGGTATATGGCATCTACATGGGCAATGATGACACCGGCAAGGTGCATTTCATCCGTTGAGCAGTAGCTGCCGACAGTGCATTCTGGTGACCTCTGCAAACGGCACTGGAAAAGCACATGGCTAGATGGCTGGACGGCGGCGGCGAGATGGCCGATCGGATTCGTGACCACGACTGGGCCGCCACCCCTCTCGGCCCGCTCGAACAGTGGCCCGATGTGCTCAAGACCACCGTGGCCCTGTGTCTAGGCTCGCATTTTCCCCAGGCGGTGATGTGGGGGCCTGAGCTGCTGACGCTGCACAATGACGCGTTCACACCTATCCTGGGGAAAAAACCCTTGGCGTTGGGCCGACCGTTCAGCGAAATCTGGCAGGAGGCATGGAGCGAGATCGGCGGCATTGCCGACCGCGCCCTGGGCGGCGAGGCCGTGTTCATCCAGGACTTTCCACTGACCATCGACCGTAACGGCGGCCCCGAACTCGCCTATTTCACCTTCTGCTACAGCCCGATCCGCGACCAGGACGGCAACGTGCTGGGCATGATCGACACCGTGACCGAGACCACCGCCAGTGTGCTCGCCAATCAGCGCTTGAGCTTTCTCGACAACCTCGGCCGCGCCGTGGCCAACGCCATCGATCCCGATCAGATCATGGCCATCACCACGCGTCTACTCGGCGAGCATCTGCATCTGTCCGGCTGCGCCTACTGCATGATGGAACCGAACGGGGACACGCTTACCGTTCGCGGCGACTGGGTCGCCCCAGGCTCGCCGCGCCTGGTGGGCCAGCACCGCCTGGCCGACTTCGGCGAACTGGCGCTAGAGCGCTTGAAAGCCGGCCTGCCGCTGGTCATCAAAGACAGCTTTCACGAGATCGGGGCCAGCGAAGCCGCGAACTTCCGGGCACTGGGCATCAACGCGAGCATCTGCGTTCCCCTCATCAAGGGCGGGAACCTGATTGCGCTGATGTCCATTCACGACAAGCGCCCGAGAAACTGGAGCGCTTACGAGCAATCCTTGATCGCCCAGGTAACCGAGCGTTGTTGGGCCCACATCCAGAGGGTCCAGGCCGATGCCGAACTGCGTGACGCCATGGCGGCACTGGCGGCACTGAACACGACATTGGAACAACGCGTCGAAGAACGCACCGCCCAGTTGCTGCACACCGAGGCGGTACTGCACCAGACCCAGAAGCTCGAGGCCATCGGCCAGTTGACCGGCGGCGTCGCCCACGACTTCAATAACCTGCTGACCATCATCCGCTCCTCGATGCACTACCTGCAGCGCCCCACCCTCGAAGAGAGTCAGCGCCAGCGCTACCTCAAGACCGTGTCCGACACGGTGGACCGGGGCGCCAAGCTGACCGGCCAACTGCTCGCCTTCGCCCGCCGCCAGGCGTTGACCCCCGAGGTATTCGAAGCCGGGGCGCAATTGCAGGTCATCGCCGAGATGCTCGACAGCACCACCGGCGCCCGTGTCCACGTCGATCTCACCCGCCCTGATACGCCGTGCTACATCCACGCCGACCTCGGCCAGCTGGAAACAGCCATCATCAACCTGATGCTCAACGGCCGCGACGCCATGGATGGACAAGGTACCCTGCATTTGCGGCTGCAGGCCGGCCAGCGCCTGCCCAGCCTGCGCGGTCAGCCGGGGCAGGACGGCCCGTTCGTGGCCATCTCGGTGCGCGACAGCGGAATGGGTATTGGCAGCGACTTGCTCGAGCGCATCTTCGATCCATTCTTCACCACCAAGGCACCCGGCCAAGGCACCGGCCTCGGCCTGTCCCAGGTGTTCGGCTTCGCCAAGCAATCCGGTGGCGACGTGCAGGTGGTGAGCACGCCAGGCGAAGGCACCGAGTTCACCCTTTACCTGCCTCAGGTGGCAGCGCCACAGGCGCCACAGACCATGGCGGTCGAGTGCGACCCGCCATCCCAGCCACTGCTGACGAACAGGCACATTCTGGTGGTGGAGGATAACCGCGAAGTCGGCAGCTTCATCACCCAGATCCTCAATGACCAGGGCTACCGGGTCCGCTGGGCGGGTTCGGGTGAAGAGGCGCTACTGCTGCTCGCCGATGACGAAGGTCGGTTCGATGCGGTGTTTTCCGACGTGCTGATGCCTGGCATGGGCGGCCTGGCGCTGGCCAGGATACTGCGTGAGCATCAACCGACGCTGCCGGTGATCCTCACCTCAGGCTACAGTGATGCCATTGCCGAGGGCGCCCATCAAGGCTTCCCGTTTCTGGCCAAGCCGTATTCGGTCGACCAGGTGTGCCAGGTACTGGCTGAGGTCTTGGGCTAGCGTCTGCCGGCCAGCAGGTTCGCCAGGCTGTGCGCCAACTCGTCGCCGCGAAACGGCTTGCGCAGCACCTCGAAACCCTTCAGTTCGCGCGGGGTGAGGTTGGCATAGCCGGTGATGATCAGCACCGGCAGCTCGGGTTGACGTTCACGCAGGCGCTGGGCAAAACGGACTCCAGTCATGTCGGCCATGATGTGGTCAGTCACCAGCACGTCGGCCTGCACCCCCTGCTCCACCAACTGCAACGCCGCGCCCGCACTGGACGCCTCGACTACCTCATAACCCAGGTCGGCCAGCTGCAATGCCGTGGCCTTGCGCACGATGGTCTCGTCATCGACCAACAGCACCCGGCTTGCGCGTGCAGCCCGCGGCAATTCGACCGGAGCCTGGCCAAGATTGGCCGCAGCAACATCACTGAGCGGCAGCCACAACGTCGCCTCGGTGCCCAGGCCTTTCTGTGAGCGAATCTCGAAGCCGCCACCGGACTGGGCGGCCAGGCCCTGGATCATGGGCAGCCCCAGTCCGGTCCCCTTTCCCACACCTTTGGTCGAATAGAACGGTTCGATACAGCGGCGCAATTGTTCCTCATCCATGCCACACCCAGTGTCGCTGACCTGCAACCAGACCAGCGTAGGTGCCGACAGCCCTGGTGGAAGGGTGGGTCCGCCAGGGCTGCTGGCAAGGCCGGCAGTGATACGCAGCGCACCGCCGTTGGCCATGGCATCGCGGGCATTGACCACCAGGTTGAGCAAGGCCAGCTCCAATTGATAGGGGTCGACGACCACCGCTGGCAGATCGGCGGCGATCTGCTCCTGCACGGCAATGGTCGGCCCGAGCGAACGCGCGATCAGTTCGCGCATGTCCTGGACCAGCGTTGCCAACGAGACGGCCTGGGGCTTGAGGGTCTGTCGCCGGGCGAAGCTGAGCAGCCGACCGACCAAGTTACGCGCCCGTTCGGCCGCTTGCAGGCCGCCATCGATCAGACGCGTGGCGCGCTCACTGTCCGGGTGCCGACGCATCAACTCGAACGAGGCGATGATCGGTGTGAGCATGTTGTTGAGGTCGTGGGCGATGCCGCCGGTGAGCTGACCGATCATTTCCAGCTTGTGCGCCTCGTGCAGTTGGCGCATCGCCGTCTCGCGCTCGGCCAGGGCCGCTACCACACGCTGCTCCAGGTTTTCGTTGAGCAAGTGCAGGGCTCGTTCGGCCCGAGCATGGGTAATGGCCGTCCAGGCCTGCTTGGCGGCCTCCTCGAGCAATTGGCATTCGTCTTCATGACACGGGTGCGGCGAACGGAAATGTACCCCCAACAAGGCTTCCAGGCGCCCGGCGCGCAGCACCGGCACATGCAGGCAGGCGCTTACACCGGTCCGTTGCGCCACCGAACTGTCGAACGCTTGCTGTACCACCTGGCCGGCGAGCAGGCGCTCACGCAACGTGGTGCCAACATCATGGTAGCGATGCTGGCCGATCAGCGAGGGTACACCGTCGGCCCACTCCCGGGTGACCTTGAAGTTGACGTTGTCGCCGAGGTCTTCGCCGAAGCACACCTGTGCCGCGCCTAGTTGTTCGGCCAGGCGTTGCACCGCGTAGGACTCGATCCGTTCGGCTTCACCCAGGCAGGGCAGCGTCCGGCCCATCTCCAGCAAGAACGTCTGACGCTGCTGGAATTGCACGCGTTCGGTGGTATCGGTCACCAGGCACAGTACACCACCGACCGAACCATCGGCCTCGCGCACAGCGGAGTAGGACACATCGAAATATACCGTCTCGCCCTGCCCGCGACGATCGATGTAGAAAGGGCGATCCTTGGCAGAATAGGTCTGCCCGGTCTCTCGAACACCGCGCAGCAGTGGCTCCAAGTCATCCCACAGCTCACTCCAGTGCTCCTGCGCCGGGCGACCCAGGGCATGGGGGTGCTTGATGCCGATGGTGGGTGCATAGGCTTCGTTGTACAGCGCTACGTAAGCGCTGCCCCAGAACAGCACGAACTGCGCCTGGGACGGCAGTAGCGTGGCCAGTACCGCCTGCAGGTGCGGTGACCAACCAGCAGGCGACCCCAGGGGCGAATCGCTCCAGTCTTTCGCACGCAGCAGATCGCCGATCGCCCCTCCATTGGCCAGGAAGCTCGGTAGGGGGTCAGCGCGGTCGGTCTTGGGTTGTTCCTGCAATACCATTTCAAGGGCGTCCCGAGCACATTGCCATCCATCTGAGAATAGGAGTTGGGTTGTAAACAAATCGTTCAACCCAGGGGATCAATGCGTATGACGGGTGACGTAATGCACCGCCCCATGGTGAGGCGCAACGCACCGGACCGGGGCGCTGTGTCCTTCGATTTTGCGCTGCAAACCCCGAAATTCGGCCCTTCTAGCCGCTTGGTACCGTCCTTGCTAGGAGCAGCCCTTCAACCTGATGTCGGCCTTAGGTTTTTTAAGGTTTATAGGCACAAATTTACTAATTTCCCGTTATCCCCCCGGCCCGCATCATCGCTCCAACAAGAACGCGTCGCCCATCGCCGGCACGCCCCCGGGCAGCATGCGCTGCCCTACCTTGCCTTGGAGTCAGTCATGACCAGTGCAGCCAATACGGCACCCCTCATCGAAAAACACACGATCGGCTACGTGCCGCCGCAAGACCGCCATGGAAAGGTAAGGGACCTGTTCACATTATGGTTCGGCGGCAACATCGCGCCGTTGCCCATCGTCACCGGTGCGCTCGGCGTACAGTTGTTTCACCTGAACCTGATATGGGGCGTGGTCGCCATCCTGGTCGGCCATCTGCTCGGCGGCGTGCTCATGGCGCTGCACTCGGCCCAGGGACCGCAGATGGGCATCCCACAGATGATCCAGAGTCGCGCCCAGTTCGGCTCGCTAGGCGCCCTGCTGGTGGTGGTGATCGCCGGGGTGATGTACATCGGCTTCTTCGCCTCCAACATCGTGCTGGCCGGTAAGTCGCTGCACGGCGTGGTCGAGGCCGTGCCGGTACCGGTGGGCATCGTCGTCGGCGCCCTCGGTTCGGGGATCATCGGCATCATCGGCTACCGCTTCATTCACGTGCTCAACCGTATTGGCACCTGGGTGCTCGGCATCGGCATCGTGATCGGCTTCGGCTACATCTTCAGCCATGTACAGAGCGACGACTTCCTGACCCGTGGCGGCTTCAACCTGGCCGGCTGGCTGGCCACCGTGTCGCTGGCGGCGCTGTGGCAGATCGCCTTTGCCCCCTATGTTTCGGACTATTCGCGCTACCTGCCGGCCGACGTCAAGGTCAGCTCGACCTTCTGGACCACCTACCTGGGTTCGGCACTGGGTTCGAGCCTGTCGTTCATCTTCGGCGCCGTGGCGGTGCTGGCGATCCCGGCCGGCATGGACACCATGGACGCGGTCAAGCTCGCCACCGGCACGCTCGGCCCCATCATGCTGGTACTGTTCCTGCTCAGCGTGATCAGCCACAACGCCCTCAACCTGTACGGTGCGGTGCTGTCGATCATCACCCTGGTGCAGACCTTCGCCTACCGCTGGATCCCTACCGCCAAGAGCCGAGCGGTGCTGTCGCTGATCGTGCTGGCGGCCTGCTGCGTGGTAGCGGTGTTCGCCTCGGCGGACTTCATCGGCCACTTCGTCGACATGGTACTGGTGCTGTTGGTGGTGCTGGTGCCATGGACCGCGATCAACCTGATCGACTTCTATGTGATCCACAAGGGCGATTACGACATCCAGTCGATCTTCAAGGTCGATGGCGGGATCTATGGGCGCTACAACCCGCAGGCACTGATCGCCTATGCCGTGGGCATCGTGGTGCAGATTCCGTTCATGAACACGCCGCTGTACGTCGGGCCGATTTCCGAGCACATCAATGGCGCCGACCTGTCGTGGCTGGTGGGGCTGGCGATCACTTCGCCGCTGTACTGGTGGCTGGCTTCGCGTGACAGTGCTTACCGTCGTCGGCAGGTGAGTGCCAAGTTGGCCATGGGGCATTGATTCAACCTGTATCGACCCTTTCGCGGCGGTTCGGCGCGAAAGGGCCGGTACAGGCAACCCATCAGAGGTTGTACGCCCGCTCGTTGTGCTCCGCCAGGTCCAACCCCTGTTCTTCTTCCTCTTTGCTGGCCCGCAAGCCAATCACCCACTTCAAGGTACCGAGGATCGCCAGGCTGACCACGAAGCAATACACGAAGGTGAACGAAACCCCCTGCAACTGCACCAGCAACTGAGCCACCGGCGACACGCCTTCAACATATCCCCCCAACGCCGGCGCAGCGAACACCCCGGTCAGCAGCGCACCGACGATGCCCCCTATCCCATGCAGTCCGAACACATCGAGGCTGTCGTCATACCCCAGCGCCTGCTTCAGCCGGGTCACGGCAAGGAAGCAGATCGCCCCGGTCAGCAAGCCGATCACCAGCGCGCCCAGCGGCCCGACGAAGGCACACGCCGGGGTGATCCCGACCAGCCCGGCCAAAGCGCCGGACGCCGCGCCCAACGCCGTAGGCCGGCCATGCAAGAACTTTTCGCTGAGCAACCAACCGACGATCCCGGCACAGGCCGCCACCATGGTCGCCAGCATCACCACCCCTGCCCCTTGGTTGGCAGCCAGACCAGAGCCGACATTGAAGCCGAACCAGCCGACCCAGAGCATGCCCGCACCGACCAGGGTGAAGCCCAGGTTATGCGGCGGCATCGCCACCTGCGGATAGCCCTTGCGCTTGCCCAGCACCAATGCCGCGGCCAAGGCGGCGACGCCTGAGTTGATGTGCACCGCGGTCCCCCCGGCGAAGTCGAGCACGCCCCAGTTGACCATCAATGCCCCCGGCCCGCCCCAGACCATGTGCGCAACCGGCGCATAGACCAGGATGAACCAAGCCACCATGAACGACAGCGAGGCGCTGAACTTCATACGTTCGGCAAAGCCACCGGCGATCAGCGCCGGGGTGATGATGGCGAAGGTCAGCTGGAACACCGCAAACACCCCTTCGGGGATGGTACCGATCAGGCTGTCATGGCCGACATCGAGCATCAACGCCTTATCCAGGCCGCCGACGAAACTGTTCCAGGTCACCTGACCTTCGACCATGCCCGTGGTATCGACCACCAGGCTGTAGCCGAACAACACCCAGAGAATGCCGATCACCCCGGCCACGGCGAACAGTTGAGTGAATACCGAGAGAAAGTTCTTCACCCGCACCATGCCGCCATAGAACAGTGCAAGGCCAGGGATGCACATCATCAGCACGAACATCGCCGCGCAGATCATCCAGGCGGTGTCGCCAGTGTCCAGGCCGGGCTCGGCGGCATGGGCCTGAGAGGCCAAGATCAACAACATTACAGCGAGGGTGAGGTGCTTCATGGAGTCACTCCTGTGTAAACGCTGGGATGCCCAATGGCGAAAGGGCCGCAAAGCGGCCCCGGTGGTCAGATCAATACAGGGCCTGGCCCGGCACCCAGGCGGTGCCGGCCAGCGGTACCCGCGCCATGGCGGCGGCTTCCACGGTCAGTGCCACCAGGTCCTCAGGATCGAGGTTGTGCAGGTGCGACTTGCCGCAGGCGCGGGCCATGGTCTGCGCCTCCAACACCAGCACCCGCAGGTAGTTGGCCAGGCGCCGGCCGGCCTCTTCCGGGTTCAGGCGCTTAGCCAGCTCCGGGTCCTGGGTGGTGATGCCGGCCGGGTCACGGCCGATCTGCCAATCGTCATAGAAACCGGCAGCCGAGCCGATCTTCTTCAGCTCGCTGTCCAGCCGCGGATGGTTATCGCCCAGGGCAATCAACGCCGCGGTGCCGATGGCCACGGCATCGGCGCCCAGGGCCATGGCCTTGGCCACGTCGGCGCCGTTGCGAATGCCACCGGAGACGATCAACTGCACCTTGCGGTGCATGCCCATCTCCTGCAACGCCTGCACCGCCTGTGGAATGGCCGGCAGAATCGGGATACCCACGTGCTCGATGAAGACTTCCTGAGTCGCTGCGGTACCGCCCTGCATGCCATCAAGCACGATAACGTCGGCACCGGCCTTGACCGCCAGCTTGATGTCGTAATACGGGCGGCTGGCACCGATCTTCACGTAGATGGGTTTCTCCCAATCGGTGATTTCACGCAGCTCGGCAATCTTGATCGCCAGGTCGTCGGGGCCGGTCCAGTCCGGGTGGCGGCAGGCGCTGCGCTGGTCGACGCCGATCGGCAAGGTGCGCATGCCAGCCACCCGCTCGGTCACTTTCATGCCCAGCAACATGCCGCCACCGCCAGGCTTGGCGCCCTGGCCCAGGACAATTTCGATGGCATCGGCCTTGCGCAGGTCGTCGGGGTTCATGCCGTAGCGCGACGGCAGGTACTGATACACCAGGTGCTGGGACTGGCCCCGCTCCTCCGGGGTCATGCCGCCGTCGCCGGTGGTGGTACTGGTACCAGCGATGGTGGCACCGCGACCCAGGGCTTCCTTGGCATTGGCCGACAGCGCGCCGAAGCTCATGCCGGCGATGGTCACCGGGATCTTCAGGTGGATCGGCTTCTTGGCGAAGCGAGTGCCCAGCACCACGTCAGTGCCGCACTTTTCGCGGTAGCCTTCCAATGGATAGCGCGACACGCTGGCGCCGAGCAGCAGCAGGTCGTCGAAGTGCGGCACACGGCGCTTGGTGCCGCCGCCACGGATGTCATAAATGCCGGTCTCGGCGGCGCGTTGGATTTCCTGGATGGTCAGGCGATCGAAGGTGGCCGACTCACGCAGTACCGGGGGGAATTGCTCGCTCATGGAAATGCTCCTGGATCAGTACGCGCTGGCGTTATCGACTTTGAAGTTGTACAGCTGCCGGGCCGAACCGTAGCGTTTGAAATCCGCCGCCTGGTGCGCCAGGCCTGCTTCGTCGAGCAGGGCCTGGAGCTCCTGGATATGCTCGGCGCGCATTTCTTTCTCGATGCAGTCCGAGCCCAGCGACTTGACCGAGCCCTTGACGTAGATACGCACCTCGTACAGCGAATCGCCCAAGGCGTCGCCAGCATCGCCGCACACCACCAGGCGCCCGGCCTGGCCCATGAAGCAGCTCATGTGGCCGATGCTGCCGCCGACCACGATGTCCACGCCCTTCATGGAAATGCCGCAACGTGCGCCAGCATCGCCCTCGATCACCAGCAGTCCGCCATGGGCGGTGGCACCGGCGGCCTGGGAGGCACTGCCCTTGACCCGCACCGAGCCGGACATCATGTTCTCGGCCACACCCACGCCGACGTTGCCGTGCACGGTGATGTCGGCCTGCTGGTTCATGCCGGCGCAGTAGTAGCCGGCGTGGCCGTCGATAGCCACGGTCAACGCCTGATTGATACCCACGGCTAGGTTGTGCTTGCCGTCCGGGTGGCTGACGTGCCATTCGCGGCCCTGTACTTCGCCGTGCAGGGCCTGGTTGAGTTCGCGCACCGAAGCGCTGGAAAGATCGATCGTGTTCATGCGTGTCTCCGCGACTTCAATGGGGGTCAGGCGCTCTCGCGCTCCCAGACGTACAGGGTGGCCGGCGCCGGCTCCCAGACCTTGGCCTGGTCGATGCCAGGCAGAGTGGCCAGGGCCTGGTACTCCGAGGCCATGGCCACGTAGTCGTCGGTCTCGGCCAGCACCGCCGGCTTGCAGGCGATCGGATCGCGGATCACGGCGAAGCCGTTGCGCGTGCCGATGGCGAAGGTGAAGAAGCCGTCCAGGTCCTCCAACGCGCCGTCCAGGGCCTGGGCCAGGGTGTCGCCTTGCTGCAGGCGCCAGGTGAGATAGCCGGCAGCCACCTCGGTGTCATTGTCGGTTTCGAAATGAATGCCTTCGCGCTTGAGTTCCTGGCGCAGGCGGAAGTGGTTGGACAGCGAGCCGTTGTGCACCAGGCACAGGTCGGCGCCGGTTGAGAATGGGTGGCTGCCTTCCATGGTCACGGCGCTTTCGGTGGCCATGCGGGTATGGCCGATGATGTGGCTGCCTTTCATGCCGGCCAGGCCGAAGCGGCTGGAGATCTGCGCCGGCAAGCCCATGCCCTTGAGAATCTCGATGCTCTGCCCGGCGCTCATGATGCGCACCTCCGGGGCCAGTTCGGCGAGCGCTTCACGGGCCGCCGCCTCGCTGGTGTGCAGCTTGAGCACAGCGGCACTGGCGTTCTGAAACCAATCCAGCGAGCAACCCAGGCGTCCTTCCAGCTGCCCCATCAGCGCGGCCCAGGGGTAGTCGGTGTCACTGGCCTGGAGGGTCAGCTTGACCCACCCGTCGGCCACCTCATCGCCATAGATGGCGAACCCGGCGCTGTCTGGGCCACGGTCGGTCATGGCCTCGAGCATGGGTTCGAAGAGCTTGCCGAGCTGGGCTTCCAGCGCCGGCTTCTTCAGGTACAGACCAACGATTCCACACATAAAGGGCCTCTCTACGTTCGGCAGCTAGCGGTAAGCGGTAAGCTGCAAGTTGTCCGTGTTGAACGGGGGATGGTGTCCGCCGCGCACTGCCTTTCTCTCGCAGCTTGCGGCTTGAAGCTTGAAGCTCAGAAAAACTCGGTGTAGCGCTGGATTTCCCAGTCGGAGACGTGTCGGCAATATTCCACCCACTCCATGCGCTTGAGCTTGATGAACTCATCGACGATCTCGGCGCCGAGCACCTCGCGGAACAGCGGGTCGGCGTCCAGAGCATCGGCGGCTTCCTTGAGCGACTGCGGCAGGGTCTGGATGCCGCGGGCGGCGATCTCTTCCAGGCTCAGGTTGTAGAGGTTCTCGTTGCACATCTGCCCGGGGTCGAGTTCACGGTCGATGCCGTCGAGGCCGGCGGCGATGATCGCGGCGGTTACCAGATAGGGGTTGCAGCCGGCGTCCGGCAGGCGGAACTCCAGGCGGCCATAGGGAATGCGTACCATCGCCGAGCGATTGTTGGCACCGTAGGCAACGAAGGCCGGGGCCCAGGTGGCGCCGGACAGCGAGCGCCCCACCACCAGGCGCTTGTACGAGTTGACCGTGGGCGCGGCGAATGCACACAGCGCCGGGCCATGGGCCAACAGCCCGGCGGCGAAGTGATAGGCCAGTTTGGACAAGCCCATGCCGCTGCTGTCGGACGGATCGTGGAACAGGTTCTTGTTGCTGCTGCTGGCCAGCGACAGGTGGAAGTGCATGCCGTTGCCGGCGCGCTTGGGATCGGGTTTGGGCATGAACGAGCAGATCATCCCCAGGTCGTTGGCGATCTCGCCGGCGGCCATGCGGAAAAAGGTGAAGCGGTCGGCCGACTCCATGGCATCGCTGTAGGTGTAGTTGATCTCGAACTGGCCGTTGGCGTCCTCATGATCGATCTGGTAGATGTCGAAGCCTACCGGTTGCAGGGCCTCGGTCAGCCGCTCGAGGAACAGCCGCGAGCGCGACAGGCCTTTGTAGTCGTAGCACGGCTTGTCGAGGTTGTCGGAGGCGTCCACCAGTTGCAGCTTGCCGTCGTCGTCACGGCGAAACAGGCTGAACTCCGGCTCAAGGCCCGTGTTCAGGGTCCAGCCCTTGTCGGCCAGGCGTTGCACCTGTTGCTGCAGGACATAGCGGCTGTCATACGGCCAGGGCTGGCCATTGACGTGACCGATGCACACCACCCGGCCATAGCCCGGTTGCCAGGGTACGGGAATCAGTGTGGACAGATCGCCTCGGGCCATGAAGTCCGGGCCATGGGGTTCCATGCCCATGCCGCAGATGGCGAATCCGGCAAAGCCCGCGCCCTCCTCGGCGACCATCTTCAGGCCCGAGACCGGCACCGACTTGGTTTTCGCCGAGCCATGGATATCGACGAACTGAGCCAACACGTACTTGATGCCGTGTTGGTCGAGGGTGCGCTGGGTTTCTGCTGGCAACATGGGTTGATCACTCCTGGTGAGGGCCATTAATTCCGCATGAGAAACTAACTTTCCTATTAGGAATGCAATCGGCTTGCCAGTTTTGTATTGCCACGAAAAGGCGGGCGCGCTCCCAGCAGTATTTAGCTCGATAATGTGGGAAACTTGTTTTCACCAGAGGAAAACGGCGGCCAGCGAAGCCGTCGAGCGCACTTTCCCAGTGCGAAATCTTTATTCTTGAACTGAAACCGTGCAGGACTTTCGATGTCGACCGAAACCGAACCGCGTCTTCGCCTGGAGCAATACCTTGGCTTGCAGATCAAGCGCCAGCGTCAGGCCCAGTCACTCAAGCTCGCCGACGTGGCGCGTATCGCGGGCATCAGCCAGGGCATGTTGAGCAAGATCGAGAACGCCCAGGTCTCCACCAGCCTCGACACCCTCAGCCGCCTGTGCGACGTGCTGGGCATGCCGATGGCCAAGCTGTTCAGTCAGTACGACCAGCCCGATGGCAACGCGCTGCTGGTAAAGGCAGGCGAAGGGCTGGAGGTGGTGCGGCGCGGTACCGAAAAAGGCCATACCTACCATTTGCTCAATCACGCCAGAGGCCCGAAGAAGAACTTCGAGGCCTACATGGTGAGCATGGACGATGCCAGCGAGGAGTTTCCGACCTTCGCCCACCCCGGCACCGAGTTTCTCCATCTGTTGGAAGGCGAACTGGTCTACCGCCATGGCAACCAGCTCTACCACCTGCATGCCGGCGACAGCCTGACCTTCGACGGCGAGACCCCGCACGGCCCCGAGCAGCTGGTGCAGGTACCGATTCGTCTGCTCTCGATCATGAATTACGGCGACGAGTAGCTGGGCGCTGGGGTAGGCCCCTCCCCCCCTTCGGGCAGCAGACTGCGGTCGAACATGAATGGCCGCTCCCCTTGTGGGGTGTATTGATATAACTGTTGCGGTCGCCCCAGCCGCGGCTGGTTCTTCTCCCC
The DNA here is from genome assembly GCF_004357765.1 of Pseudomonas putida. Taxonomy (GTDB): domain Bacteria; phylum Pseudomonadota; class Gammaproteobacteria; order Pseudomonadales; family Pseudomonadaceae; genus Aquipseudomonas; species Aquipseudomonas putida_U. Next base: position 242,071 of record NZ_SMTE01000005.1, read on the forward strand.
AGTATCCCTGACCCACCCCAGCTCGCGCAGACGCTCCAGGCGCTTGCGCAGCGACGTGTTGTTCACCGCCTGCCCGAGACACGCCTGCACCGCCCCCAAGGCATCGAGCACCGTGAACCGCTCTGCCAGCAGGTAAAGCGACACACTGCTGTAAACCGTCTTGGCGGCCAGCCGCTCACGGGCTCGCTCCACCAGCAGGTTATGGTCGAACGGCAACAGGACCTTGCGTGCCAGGACACTGTCCAAGTCGACAAATGCCAGCGAGTCGCCCTCGACCTGTTGCTGCGGATCGAGCAGGGCCAGGTAACAAGTACTCATTGACCATCCGCGCGGATCGCGAAACGCATTGCCTTCGGTGCACACCTGTTCCAGGTAACGCGGCAGCACCTGGGCTTTCTCACGCAAGGCCCGGTCGGCGGCTGCTTCCAGGCTGTTGTCGCGGGTACGGCCATTGACGATCACCCCCGGCAGGGCCCACTGCCCGGCATGGGGTTCACGCTCGCGACGGTGCAACAACACTTGCAGATGCTGGGCATCGGGGGCCAGGCGCAGGGCGACGATATCGACACTGGCCAGGACTTCTACTGTACTCACCAGGGAGCCTCCTCGTTGACCGCGCAATATTCCACCAGGGCATCTAAATAAGGCAAGCCCGCTCTGTGATGGTATTCAAGCTTGACATACTTATTACACCAGGTGGATTATATACCCATTCCAGCGAGGAGAACCGCCATGAAGATCGCCAGCTTCGATGTCGATGCGCAGAACGGCTTCACCGCCAACGCCCCCCAGGAGCTGCCGGTGCCGGAAGGCCACGAGATCGTCCCGGACCTCAACGCCATGGCCCAACGCGCCGATCTGCGTCTGGGCAGCAAGGACGCCCACCCTGCCAACGCCGCCTGGGTGGTCGCCGAACCCGGCCAGATGCTTCAGCCACTGACGTTGGCTAACGCCGATCTGACCTGGGTCAGCCACTGTGTGCCCGGCACCCCGGGTTTCGAACTGCTGCCCGGCTTGCCTGCGCCCATCGACTACGACTACTTCGTCTGGAAAGGCGTCGAGCCCGACCTGCACCCCTATGGCGCCTGCTACCACGACCTGGCCGAGCGTCGCTCCACCGGGGTCATCGAGTACCTCACGGTGCATCAGGTCGGCGCGGTGATCGTCGGCGGACTGGCCCTGGACTACTGCGTCAAGACCACAGCCCAGCAATTGCGCCGCGCCGGCTTCCAGGTGCTGTTGTACCTGCCGGCCTGCCGCGCCCTGACCCAGGAAGGCGCCATCGGCGCCTGCGGCGCGCTGGCGGCGGAAGGCGTCATCCTCTGCGGCGACGAGGCCGCGCTCGACTACCAGCTGTCTCTGATCAAGGAAGACCGCCCATGAGCGAAAGCGTATTCGGTCCACGGATCATCCAGAACCTGCTGGACACCGATTTCTACAAGATCACCATGATGCAGGCCGTGCTGCACAACTACCCCAACGCCGAAGTCGAGTGGGAGTTCCGCTGCCGCAACAGTGAAGACCTCGCGCCCTACCTAGCCGAAATCCGCTATCAGGTCGAGCAACTGGCCGACGTCAGCCTGACCCACGACCAGTTGGCCTACCTGGAGAAGATTCCCTTCATCAAGCCTGACTTCATCCGTTTCCTCAGCTTGTTCCGCTTCAACCTGCGCTATGTGCAGATAGGCCTGGACGACAGCGGGCAACTGGCGATCCGCGTGCGTGGGCCGTGGCTGCACGTGATCCTCTATGAAATCCCACTGCTGGCGATCATCAGCGAAGTCCGCAACCGCTACCGCTATCGCGACGTGGTGATCGAGCAGGTCGGCGAGCGCTTGTACCAGAAGCTCGACTGGTTGCAGTCCGAAGCCAGCGCCGAGGAACTGGCTGGCTTCCAGCTGGCCGACTTCGGTACCCGCCGGCGCTTTTCATACCGGGTCCAGGAAGAAGTCGTGCACATCCTCAAGCGCGACTTCCCCGGTCGTTTCGTCGGCACCAGCAACGTGCACCTGGCCCGCGAATTCGAACTGCGGCCGATTGGTACCATGGCCCACGAATGGTTCATGGCCCACCAACAGCTCGGCCCCCGTCTGGTCGACAGCCAGGCCGCCGCGCTGGAGTGCTGGGTGCGAGAGTACCGCGGGCAACTGGGTATCGCCCTGACCGACTGCATCACCATGGATGCCTTCATGGGCGATTTCGACCTGTACTTCGCCAAGCTGTTCGATGGCTTGCGCCACGACTCCGGCGACCCGTTGGCCTGGGCGGAAAAAGCCATTGCCCACTACGAGCGGCTGGGCGTCGACCCGAAGGGCAAGACGCTGATCTTCTCCGACGGCCTGGACTTCGCCAAGGCCCTCGAGCTGTACCGGGCCTTGCACGAGCGGATCAACGTGAGCTTTGGCATCGGCACCCGGTTGACCTGCGATATTCCGGGCGTGGAGCCGATGAACATCGTGATCAAGATGACTGCGTGCAACGGTGCGCCAGTGGCGAAGATTTCCGACAGTCCGGGCAAGACGCAGTGTCGGGACGAGAACTTCGTGGCCTATCTGAAGCACGTGTTTCGGGTGGGGTAACCCCACCCTTCGCTTGCCGCCGCCCGGACAGCGCCTCAGGCCCGGCTGTTCGCACAATCCGGTGCTTGCCCCGGCTCGCCGCCCTGCTCATCGTGTAGCGAGATGCGTGAGGTCTCCGGCAACGCCAACCCTCCAGCCAATGCCAGCAAGGCGATCAGGACCAGGTAGAACGCCGGCGCCAGGCTGCTGCCAGTGACCGAAATCAGCCAGGTCGCGACCAAGGGTGCGGTACCGCCGAACAAGGTGTAGGCCACGTTGTAGGTGATAGCCGATGCGGTATAGCGAGCACGGGTGGGGAACACCTCCGAAAGCAGCGCGGCCGTGACCACGCCCGAGAACACCGCCGCCACTGCCAACAGGATGACACCCAGCACGGCTGCGTACAGGTCGCCGGAACTGGCCAGCCAGTAGGCAGGAAACACCGACACGATGGCCCACAGGCAGGTGAAGCCGATGGTCCTGCGCCGCCCGAAGCGGTCGGCGAAGGCACCAGCGACGGGACAGGCGCCGGCCGAGAACAGCAAGGCGATGGTCGAGACCATCAATGCTTGCGCCCGGGTCAGGTGACCGACCACCTGCAGGTAGGTAGCGAAGTAGGTGGTGAACATGTAGAACGACAAGGCGGTGAGTGAAATGAACGCGCCCAGGCGAAGAATCGTGCCGCTGTGGTGCTTGAAGGTTTCCTTGAGAGGCGAATGGGTGTGATCGTCCTCTGCAGCCATGGCCTGTTTGAAGGTCGGCGTTTCCTCCATTTTCCAGCGCAGGATCAGGCCGACCACCCCGAGCGGCGCGGCGACCAGGAACGGTACCCGCCAGCCCCAGGTGCTCATGGCTTCCGGCGACAGGCTGGCATCGAGCAGGTAGGCGATGACTGCCGCAGATGCGAACGCAGAGAATGTCGACACCGGAATGAAACTGCCATACCAGGCACGTTTGTGCCGAGGAGCGTGCTCCATCAGGTAGGCACAAGCCCCTGCGTACTCGCCGCCGGCGGAGAAGCCCTGAATACAGCGCGTGATAGTCAGCAGAATCGGGGCCAGCAGGCCGATGCTCTGGTAGGTCGGCAACAGCCCGATGACCGTGGTCGCCCCGGCCATCATGAGCACGGTCATCGACAGTACCCGCTTACGCCCCAGGCGATCGCCGAGGGAGCCGAACACCACGCCTCCCAAAGGGCGGAAGGCGAAGGCTACGGCGAACACGGCGAAGGTCTGCAACAGGGCCGCATTGGGGTCGTCGCTGGCGAAGAACTGTTTGGCGATCACCGTTGCCAGAAAGCCATAGACGGCAAAGTCGAACCACTCCACGAAGTTGCCTACGGCAGCTGCCGTGGTGACTTTGCGAAGCATGGAGGGGGACACGGGCGCGCTATTACTCATGCGGTTGCTCTCCTGGTTTTTTTTGGTCGCACACAGGTGCTTTTAGGATGGGCAGCAATGGAATGGATCGGCCACAGACACGATACCGTGGTCTTCGGCCACGTTGATCGCTGGGAGGTTGCGCACAATGTTCTGGTTGGAGTTCGAGGGTTGGACGTTCATCGCTGCCACAGCAGCGGACCTTGGAAACAGCGACCGGGTTGTCGCCAATTCGAGGCTGATGTCATCATAGGGCTGCCTAGCCGGGAGGGTCCAGGCATCACGATCACCTAGGTGATCGCATGGGGAAAGGGAAGCGACTCGGGCTCTGGACAGCCGCTTACAAGGGGATCGAGGCGTGAGCAGTGACGACAACAGGCCAGATGCCCTGCGGATTCTTCACCATCTACCGGTGGCCGTAATCGTTGCAGAGAATCGTCGAATCACCCACTGTAACGACCGGGCACTGGCGATGTTTCGTGCCACCCCCGAACGCATCATCGGCGCCTCCTTCGCTGTGCTTTATCCTGAGCAGAAAGACTTCCTGAGTGCCGCCGAGCACTTTGCCCCGATGTTGTCCCGGCACGAACCGTTCAATGACAACCGCATCATGAGGCGCCTGGACGGCTCGCACTTCTGGGTGACGGTGAGGGGCTATGGGTTCAATGAAGCGAAGCCGTATCAGCATGCGGCCTGGGTCTTCACCGACCCGGAGCAGGAACAACACCCGCCCCACGGCAACGTCACCCTGACGCCCCGCGAGCGCGAAGTCGCAGCGCTGCTCGTCGATGGCCAGACCAGCAAGGAAGCGGCCAAGACACTGGGTATCAGCCCGCGGACCGTGGATATCCATCGGTGCAGTTTGTTGAAGAAGTATGCGGTCAACAATACGGCAGACCTGATTGCGAGGTTGGTGGATTGAGCGTGCGCTTGAGGGTTGTGGTGCCGCAGACATCCAGCGCCACCGCCCCCCCCTAGCACCCCCTACCCCAAGCACATCTCCAAAAACCGCGCAGCCGCCCGCGAAGGCGTGGCAGCATGGGGCATCAGAATGGAAAAACGCCGGACCAACGACTGTGGCCCAATCCGCACCCGATGCAGCGCAGCATCTTCGTGGCGGATCGACATGGCCGAGACGAAGCCGATCCCCATACCCGCCCGCACGGCTTCCTTGACTCCCTCCACCCCAGCGATCTCCAGGCCCACGCGCATCGCCACGCCTTCACGGGCAAACGCCCGCTCGACCAGCTGGCGTACGCCCGACCCACTTTCACGCAGCACCAAGGGATAGCTTGCCAGCACGGTCAGTTCCTGGCGGTCCTGCCCGGCCAAAGGGTGATGGCTGGGCACGATGGCAACGATCTCGTCTTCGCGCCACGGCGTGACCTCGGTACCCAAGGGCAGGGATTGCCCAGGCGGACCTTCGATCAGGGCGATGTCCACGCTGTCCAGGGCGGCGACGATCTCGGCGCTGTTGCCGTTGCTGGTGGTCACCGCCACATCCGGGTAACGCGCCTGGAAGTCGGCGAGCAGGTACGGCAGCAGGTAGCTGGCCGGCGTGGTGCTGGCGCCGATGCGCAAGGTGCCGCGCTCCAGGCCGCGCATCGCCTCACGCAGGGCCTGGGCCTGGCGGAAGGTGTCGCGCAGGCGTTCGGCATGGGCCAGCAGTTGCTCGCCCGCAGGGGTCAGCCGCACGCCGCGGCCGGCGCGCTGATAGAGCGGCTCGCCGAAGGCGTCCTGTAGCAGCTTGAGCTGGCCCGATACCGCTGGCTGTGACAGGTGCAGGGCAAGCGCCGCATGGCTGATGTTGCCGTACTCGGCAACGGTGGCGAAGGTTATCAGTTGTTCTGGGGTCATATCATCAAAATATCAGCTAACCGGATATTTCGCATCGCAAATAACGATTTTTTATAAGCTTATAACCAGATTAACGTAGTCCTTGTCGAAACCACATTGCGCAGGACTCACCATGGCCACGCACTCCTCCCACTTCTCGTTTGCGCCCACCCAAGCCACCCGTGGGCGGCTCAACGGCATCCTCTTCATCGCCCTGTTCGCCTTGGCGGTAACCCAACTGGCCGCACTGCCGGCAGTGGCCAGCCTCGGCATCAGCCCGCTGATCGTCGGCATCGTCGCCGGCGCTCTGTATGGCAACGGCCTGCGCGACGGTGTGCCGCCCAGTTGGGTCAGCGGCATCGATTTCTCCGCACGTAAATTGCTGCGCATCGCCGTGGCCCTGTTCGGCTTGCGGGTCAGCCTGCAGGAAATCGTCGAGGTCGGTTGGTCTGGGCTGACGGTGGCCGTGCTGGTGGTGAGCAGTACCTTGTTGATCGGGGTCTGGTGCGGTACCCGCCTGCTCAAGCTCGACCGCGACACTGCCCTGCTGACCGCTGCCGGTAGCGCGATCTGTGGCGCGGCAGCGGTACTCGCCTTCGAGTCGGCGCTACGCAGCGCACCGCACAAGAGCGCCATGGCAGTGGGCAGCGTGGTGCTGTTCGGCACCGCGTCGATGTTGCTCTACCCGCTGGCGCTCAACCTTGGCTGGCTGCCGCTGGACACCCTCGGCACCGGGCTGTTTTTCGGCGGCACCTTGCACGAAGTGGCCCAGGTGGTGGGCGCGGCGAGCAATGTCAGCCCTGAGGTCACGCACATTGCCACTATCGTCAAGATGACCCGGGTGATGCTGCTGGTACCGGTACTGCTGCTGGTCGGGCTGTGGATCAACCGCTCGCCTCGACCTGGCCAGGGCGCGGACGCTGGGCGTATTGCCGTGCCATGGTTCGCATTCGGATTTCTCGCCCTGGTACTGGTCAATTCGCTGCAGGTGCTGCCGAGTAGCGTGACCCAGGCGGTCAACCAGTTCGATACCTTTGCCCTGACCATGGCCATGACCGCACTGGGCATGGAGACCCGCTTCAGTCAAGTACGCCAGGCCGGACCGAGGGCGCTGGTAGCCGGGGCGATACTCAACCTGTGGCTGGTTGGTGGCGGGTTGGCCATTACTCTGGGGGTACAGCGGTTGTTGGGTTGATTCTGGTAGATCGGCGTCGTTCTTTTCGCGGGTAAACCCGCTCCTACAGGTACTCCGTCGCTTCCGCAAACGGTGGCGTATCTGTAGGCGCGGGTTCACCCGCGAAGCAGGCGACACGGTATAAAGTTTTTCCGGTATGGTGTTGTCAAAGAAGGATGTTTTACCTGCACAGGAAAGACTTAGATGCCTCAACGCAATGTCATCAATGCATCCGTCAGCCCCAAAGGCAGCCTGGAAACGCTGTCGCAACGTGAAGTTCAGCAACTGAGCGAAGTCGGTACCGGTAGCCTTTATACCTTGTTCCGCCAGTGCGCCCTGGCCATTCTCAACACCGGCGCCCATGTCGATAATGCCAAGACCATCCTCGAAGCCTACAAGGACTTCGAAGTGCGTATCCATCAACAAGACCGCGGCGTACGCCTGGAACTGCTCAATGCCCCCGCCGACGCCTTCGTCGACGGCGAGATGATCGCCAGCACCCGCGAGATGCTGTTCAGCGCCCTGCGCGACATCGTCTACACCGAAAGCGAATTGGCCAGTCAACGCATCGACCTGGAGAGCTCCCAGGGCATCACCGACTACGTCTTCCACCTGCTGCGCAACGCCCGCACCCTGCGCCCAGGCGTGGAACCGAAAATGGTCGTGTGCTGGGGCGGGCATTCGATCAGTTCAGAGGAGTACCAGTACACCAAGAAGGTCGGCCACGAACTGGGCCTGCGCAAGCTGGACGTCTGCACCGGTTGCGGCCCTGGCGTGATGAAAGGCCCGATGAAGGGCGCGACCATCGCCCACGCCAAGCAACGGATGCATGGCAGCCGCTACCTGGGCCTGACCGAACCGGGCATCATCGCTGCCGAAGCGCCCAACCCGATCGTCAACGAACTGGTGATCCTGCCCGACATCGAGAAACGCCTCGAAGCCTTCGTGCGCGTGGGCCACGGCATCATCATCTTCCCCGGTGGTGCCGGCACTGCCGAGGAATTTCTCTACCTGCTCGGCATCCTCATGCATCCGGACAACCAGGATCTGCCCTTCCCGGTCATTCTTACCGGCCCGCGCAGCGCCGAGCCGTTCCTGCAGCAACTGCATGAGTTCGTCGGTGCCACCCTGGGCGATGCCGCGCAGCGCCATTACCAGATCATCATCGACGACCCGGCCGAGGTGGCTCGCCAGATGGTCGAAGGGCTCAAGGCGGTGAAACAGTTCCGCCGCGAACGCAACGATGCCTTCCACTTCAACTGGCTGCTGCGAATCGAAGAGGGTTTCCAGCATCCTTTCGACCCCACCCATGCCAACATGGCCAGCTTGGCCCTACACCGTGAACAGCCGCCACACGAGCTGGCAGCCAACCTGCGCCGGGCGTTTTCCGGGGTGGTCGCGGGCAACGTCAAGGACAAGGGCATCCGCCTGATCGAAGAGCACGGACCGTACCAGATTCGCGGTGACAGCGCAGTGCTGGAACCCCTAGGGCGGCTGCTGCAAGCGTTCGTCGACCAGCACCGGATGAAGCTGCCAGGTGGCACGGCCTACGTGCCGTGCTACCAGGTCGTGACCTGAGGCGCTAGCGGACCGCGCTGGCGACGGTGCGGTCACTCAGGCGAATGCTGTTTCGCCCTCCCCGCTTGGATTGGTACAGCGCCACATCACCCTGTTCGATCAACGCTGCCAGGCTCGGCGGCGGCTGGTCGAACAGGCTTGCGCCGATGCTCAGGGTCACCGCTTCGGGGGTCGGCACGCTCTGCTCGGCCGCGCGTTGGAACTCCTCGCGCAAGCGGCTGCCAAGGTCCACTACCCGTTCGCTGGAGGCATCGCTCAAAAGGATGACGAACTCGTCTCCTCCCAGCCGCGCCGCCAACGAACGCTCCGGCAGTACACCCCGGATCATCTCGCTCAAGGCCACCAACAGCCGGTCACCCGCTGCATGCCCGTGCAGGTCGTTGACCAGCTTGAAATTGTCGATATCGATCAGCAGCAAGGCGCCAGGACGGGCCGCCGTGACTTCCTTGAAAAAATGCCCAGCGCGCACCTCCAGTGCCCGACGGTTGTACAGGGCCGTCAGCGGGTCACGCGCCGCCAGACGAGCGATGCGTTCTTCGCGGCGGTAGCGCACGGTACCGGTCATCGACAACGCGATGAGCATGATCGCCATCGCCCCCTCGACCAGGGATATCTGGATGATCAGTCCACCGAAGGTAGCCAGATCGATCCAGGTGCCCGGGGTTACCGCGACGATGGCCTTGAGCACGTAGAACACGCCGTGCAGCAGCAACACGTAGCGCAACTGCACGGCCCCAACGCTCAGCGACTTGCCGTGCGGGCGCAGCAGGTAGCTGCCCTTCAGGGTGAGCAGCGCCACCAGTAGCGAGTTGACCATGAGCATGATCTTCGACCACTGCGGCCCGACCGGCAGCAGCAGTAAGGCGAACCACACCAGCAGGATCGACAGCCAGGCCCGCGACAGGCGCGTCTGGGTGAAGCGCACCACGCCGATCAGAAAGAATGCATGGGCCACGACCAACAAGCCATTGGCGAACCAGATACCGATCAACAACAAGCCGATACCGCGCAACAGCGCAAGGGTACTGCCCACGGTAATGGTGGCGAAGCCGGCGCTCCAGAACAGCAAGGAAGGTTCACGCACGCTGCGCCATTCGATCGCCAGGTACAGGGCAGCAGCTGCTGCCAGGGCGATGGTGATGGTCAGCATCGTGATGGGGTCAAGCGCCATAGAAAGAGTGGCCTGTCTGGGTAAACGGAAAAGGCCTGATTGTATGCGTTTAGCATGACTTTTCGCAGCGCCGCGCAGCGGTTTGCCCAGGCAATGATATTCCCCAGTCATCAACCGTTGCTGCCCCAGCCTTCCCTAGGGCCAGACGCCTGAACTTTGAACCCTGGAGCGGAGTTACAACACCCGTTTGATCAACGGCTCCAACCTACTGTAGCGCAGGCGCCGGAGGAACTTGCGTACCTCCTTGGGATGCTCGGTCTTTTCGCCCAGTTCGGCCAGCGACTGGATCCGCGGCGCGTGCCGACGAATGCCCTGCAGCTCCGTTTCCCGGGGGATCAGCCACTGCCCGGCAGGGTCGTCGATGAGCAAACCGTTCTCCAGGTCCAGGTTGAAACCACGGGGGTTGAGGTTATTACCGGTCAGTACGCTGTAGCGCTGGTCGACCCACACCCCTTTGGCATGGAAGGTGTGCCCGGGATCGTTCCAGATCCTCACCTGCAACTGCCCCCGGGCAATGGCCGCCGCGCGGCGCCGGGCAAAGGCACGCAGTGTATCCTCGTACAGGTATGGCAATGCCCCGCTGGCGCTGAACGGCTCGCCAGGGGCGATGTAGAAGTCGTTGGCGGTGCGGTGGCCGACGATCAATTCCACCTGCACACCGCGATCCAGGGCCTGGTCGATCTCGCGCATCACCACCCGTGGCGGGTTGAAGTACGGCGTGCTGATCACGATCTGCTGGCGCGCCACCGCGAGCAACGCGCAGAGCGTGCGGTTGAGCGGGTTGCCACGGCCTACGCCGAGTAACGGAATGACCCGCAGAGCATCGCCTGTGGCAGGGTCGGGCACGCTGTACACCATGCGCCGCAGGCGTGCACGCAGCCGGCGGATGTCCCCCTTCAGCTGTCGCGAAGCCGGTGGCGCAGGCAAGTCCAGGCGTGGTGTGGCAGTAGAGTGCAGCAGGCGCTGCACCAGGTCGACCATGGAGTCGGCCAAGGCCTGCGACTGGAACAGGTGGTAGCGATCCAGTCGATAGCGATCGAAGCGATGCAGGTAGACGTTGTTGAGACTGGCCCCGGTGTAAAGCACGCCATCGTCGATGATGCTGCCCTTGAGGTGCAACACGCCGAACAGCTCGCGGGTCTGCACCGGCACCCCGTGGATCACCACGTCCAGTCCACGCAATTGGCGCTGGGCCTGGTACCAGGCCGCATTGCCTGGCTGCCGGCCGGCGCCGAGCAAGCCGCGACGGGCACGGAACCAGTCGACCACGACCACCACCTGCAGCTCCGGGCGCGCAGCCTTGGCCTGGTACAAGGCATCGAGCACCTCCTGGCCGGCCTCGTCCTCTTGCAGGTACAACGCGACGATGACGATGCGCCGAGTCGCCGAACGGATGCGTTCGAGCAGACAGGCCCGATAGGCTGCCGCATCGGGCAACACCTGAATCGCATCGGGGGTGATGGGAAAACCGGGTAACGCCGCCAACATCGATTCAGGATTCAACTACGTTCACCTTCAGTTTGCATTCAGGTCCATTCCTGGCCGCTGTGCCGGGGTGTAAGATCTGCCCGACAAGGACGGCCCACGACAAAAAGAAACAGGCGAGGATTGTTTTCCCACTGCCCTGACCACCCAGGCCCAGCTTGTACAGGAAGATCGCGATGGCCCACCCCGCTTGCGCAACGATAGCTCCCGCTGCACCGCAGACCTTCGGTTTTCTGATCTTGCCCAATTTCACCACCATCGGCCTGGCGTCGGCGGTGGAGACCCTGCGCATGGCCAACCTGGCAGCCCGTCACACCTTGTACCGTACCGTACTGATTGCCGCCAGTCCGGAACCGGTCATCGCCAGTAACGGCATGCGCGTCCTGCCTGACTACAGTATTGCAGACGCCCCGCCCCTGGATGCCCTGTTCGTGGTCGGGGCCAACCCGATCGACCGTAGCCGCAGCAACCGTCCGCTGCTCGACTGGCTGCGCCAACTCGCTCGCCGGGGCCTTCCGCTGGGCGGAATCTGCACGGGCAGCTACCTGCTGGCCAGAGCCGACCTGCTCAAAGGCTATCGCTGCACGATCCACTGGGAAGACATCCACGTCCTGCAGGAGCATTTCCCCGGCATCGTCATTTCCAACCAATTGTTCGAACTCGATCGCGACCGTTTCACCTGCTCCGGTGGCGTGGCAGCGATGGACATGATGCTGCAATTGGTGGCGCGCCAGGCCGGCGGCCAGGACGTGGCGGCCAAGGCCGCCGAGCTGCTGCTGTGTGACCGGGTGCGTGGCGAGCGCGAACGCCAGCGGGTGCCACTGCGGACCCTGCTCGGCAGCGCCCAGCCGAAGTTGAGCCAGGTCGTGGCGATCATGGAGGCCAACCTGGAGGAGCCGTTGGGCCTGGACGAGCTGGCCAGCCTGAACGATGTGACGGTTCGTCAGTTGGAGCGCTTGTTCCACAAGCACCTGCAGCGTACGCCAAGCCAGTATTACCTGGAGCTACGCCTGTCGCGGGCACGGGAACTGCTGTTGCGCAGCGATGTGCAGGTGCGGGAGGTGGCGCTGGCCTGCGGGTTCAGCTCACCCGCGCACTTCTCCAAGAGCTACAGTCGCTTCTTCGGCCTGTCGCCGCTGGGCGAGCGGCGCCAGGCTTCGTTGCACTGAGCGGCATCCAGGCCCTTGCCGGACTAGTCCTTCAGGTCGGCATGGGCGGTTTCGCGGCACATCAACATGGCCAGCAATGCCACCAGCGCCGCGGCCAACAGGTACCCCGCTGGGGCCAGTTTGTTGCCAGTGACCTGGATCAACCAGGTCGCGATGAACGGCGCGGTGCCACCGAACAACGCGTTGGCCAGGTTGAAGCTCAAGGCGAAGCCACTGAAGCGCACAGCGGTCGGGAACAGCTCCGCCAACAGACACGGCAAGGTGCCGTCGTTCATCGCCAGCATTGCGCCAAAGAAGATCTGGATCGCCAGGATCACCAGCAACGGCTGGCCATCGAGCAGCTTGAACAGTGGCACGGTCAAGCCCAGGAACAGTAGCGAAGCCACCACCAGCATGGTCTTGCGCCCGAACCGATCGGACAGGCGCCCCATCAGGAAAATAAGGCCGATGTAGGTCGCCAGCGACACGGTCGAAGCGATGAACGAGTCGCGCTCGCTCATGCCCATCTCGGTGGACAGGTAGGTCGGCATGTAGCTGAGCAACAGGTAGAACGCCACGGCATTGAGGCAGGTGACGCCCAGACCGATCGCCAGGCTGCGCCGATGCCGGCTCAGCAACTCGCGGATCGGCGCCGGCGTCATGCCGGCCTTGCGTTCCAGACGCTGTTCCATTTCGAGAAACTTCGGCGTGTCCTGCAAGCTCATGCGAATGTAACGCCCCACCAGACCGAACGGTGCAGCCAACAGGAATGGCAGGCGCCAGCCCCAACTGTGCAGAGCCTCGCTGCTCAGCACTTCATGCAGCACCGCGACGAATGCCGCGCCGAACAGCAAGCCTGCCGCAGTGCTCGCCGGTACGATGCTGGTATACAGCCCTCGCCGACCCGCTGGCGCGTACTCGGCAAGGAATGCCGCAGCCCCGGCGTACTCGCCTGAAGCAGAGAACCCCTGTACCAACCGGATCAACAAGAGCAGGCAAGGCGCCCACAGGCCGATTTGCGCGTAGCCCGGCAGCAAGCCGATGCAGAACGTAGAAATCGACATGATCAGTATCGACCAGGACAAGGCGTTGCGTCGCCCGTGGCGGTCGCCGAAGTGGCCCCAGACCACACCGCCCAGGGGACGGACGAGAAATGACAGGGCGAACACCGCAAAAGTTGCCAACAGCCCCGTGGTCTTGTCGGCTTGGCGAAAGAATGTTGCCGCGATGATGGTGGCCAGATAACCGTATGCGGCGTAATCGAACCACTCGACGAAATTGCCCATGAAGCTTGCGCGGGCGGCCTTGCGCAAGGCCTGGCGTTCGGCGCTGGGAGCCGCGCCGTCGAGGGTGGGAGCGTTCAGGGTGGTGCTGGTCATGACGGATACCCTCTGGTTGTTCTAATTGGAGGCAGGGTCTGAAGGTCATACGGCGGGTTTCTTGTTGTATGTGCCGGCCGCTGTAGAGGCAACGGCCGGCGCTGGGCATCACTTGCGGATGATGTTGTGCTCCGGCCCGTAGGGGAAATGGGTGATGTTTTCGGCACCGGTCTCGTTGACGATCAGGATATCGTGCTCGCGATAGCCGCCCGCACCTGGCCGCCCTTCGGGCAGCATGATCATGGGCTCGATGGACACCACCATGCCCGGCTCCAGCACTGTGTCGATGTCTTCGCGCAGTTCCAGCCCTGCCTCACGACCGTAATAGTGGCTGAGCGTGCCGAACGAATGGCCGTAACCGAAGGTGCGGTACTGCAACAGGTCGTGCCGCAGGAAGATTTCGTTGAGCTCACGGGCGATGTCGCAGCAGCGCATGCCCGGGCGCACCAACTTGAGCCCTGCTTCATGCACCTCGACGTTGGCCTGCCACAGGCGCAGATGGTCGTCCGGGCAGTGGTCGAGGAACAACGTGCGCTCCAGCGCGGTGTAGTAACCGGCGATCATCGGGAAGCAATTGAGGCTGAGGATGTCGCCCTTGTTGACCTTACGACTGGTCACCGGGTTGTGCGCGCCGTCGGTGTTGAGCCCGGACTGGAACCAGGTCCAGGTATCCATCAGTTCGCCGTCTGGGAAACTGCGGGCGATTTCGCGGACCATCGCCTGGGTGGCGTGCAGCGCCACCTCGTACTCCGGCACCTGCTCACCCAGCGCCTCGACCACTGCTGCACCACCGATATCGGCAACCCGGGCGCCGTGGCGGATCAATGCCTGCTCCTCGGCCGACTTGATCATGCGCATACGCATGCACGGTGCACCGATGTCGAGCAACTCGGCCTTCGGATAGCAGGCTGCGAGCTTGGCGTGATTCTGCAGGTTGAGGTGGTCGTATTCGACGCCGATACGCGAAGCCAGCGGCAGAGCCTGCTGGATGGCGACGAAGTAGTTGTCGCGCTGCCAGTCGGTGTAAACGATGTTGTCGGTCCCCATCGTGCGCCGCCAGGGCTGACCGCCGTCGATGTTGGCGCTGATCGAGACCACCTTGTCCTGCGTCACCACCAGGGCATAGGGGCGGCCGAACGAGCAATAGAGGAAGTCGCTGTAGTAGTTGACATTATGGTACGAGGTGAAGATCGCCGCCTCGATGTCCTGTTCGGCCATATAGGCCCGCAGGCGGGCGTGGCGGGCGGCGTACTCCTGCGCGGAGAAGGTCGGTTGGACCTTGGCGCCATTACGGATTTTCAGAGTCTGGGGCATTTGCATGGTCGGTGTTCCTTGTCGTTGTGAGCACGCTGTTCAGGCCGGCCGCCTGAGATGCATTGCAACAGAACCGACAGGGACGCTTTTGTATCTATCCGACCCGAAATTGGCGCAATGGCCTGCGCCCATGAACGAGCAAACCCGCCGCCCCAGGGACGACGCCGAACATGGCGTCGCTCCTGAAGCGGCGGGTCAGCCCTGCCACCGGTGCCGCTACTTCAAGTCAAAACGATCGAGCTCCATGACTTTCACCCAAGCCGCGACGAAGTCCTTGACGAACTTGTCGCCGCTGTCGGAGCTGCCATACACCTCGCTCAGGGCACGCAACTGGGCATGGGAGCCGAACACCAGGTCGACGCGACTGCCGGTCCACTTCACCTGGCCGGACTTGCGATCACGGCCCTCGAAGCTGTCGTTGTCCGCCGAGGTCGGCTTCCATTCCACGCCCATGTCCAGCAAGTTGCGGAAGAAGTCGTTGGTCAGCACGCCTGGCCGATCAGTGAACACCCCCTCCTTGCTGCCGCCATGGTTGGCGCCCAACACCCGCAGACCTCCGATCAGCACGGTCAGCTCAGGCGCGGTCAAGGTCAGCAACTGCGCCTTGTCCAGCAGCAGCTTTTCGGCCTTGACGCTGTACTTGCTCTTGCTGAAGTTGCGGAAGCCGTCGGCCAGCGGTTCGAGCACGGCGAACGACTCGACATCGGTCTGCTCCTGGGAGGCGTCGGTGCGCCCCGGACGGAACGGCACCTTGATGTCGTGGCCGGCGTCCTTGGCGGCTTTTTCCACGGCGGCGCTGCCCGCCAGCACGATCAGATCGGCGAGCGAAATCTGCTGGCCGCCGGCCTGGAACTCATTGCGCACGTTCTCCAGGGTGGCGAGCACCTTGTCCAGCTGTTGCGGCTGGTTGGCAGCCCAGGATTTCTGCGGCTCCAGTCGGATCCGCCCGCCGTTGGCACCGCCGCGCTTGTCGGATCCACGGAAGGTCGAAGCCGCTCCCCAGGCGGTACTGACCAGTTCGGCAACGCTCAGCCCCGAGGCCAGCACCTTGGCCTTGAGTGCGGCAATGTCCTGCTCGCTGACCAATGGGTGGTCGACCTTGGGCAGGGGGTCCTGCCAGAGCAGCTCTTCCTGCGGGTTCTCCGGCCCCAGGTAGCGGGCCAGCGGGCCCATGTCGCGGTGGATCAGCTTGTACCAAGCGCGGGCGAAGGCATCCGCCAACTGGTCGGGGTTGTCCTTGAAGCGCCGGGCGATGGGCTCGTAGATCGGGTCGAAACGCAATGCCAGGTCGGAGGTCAGCATCGATGGCGCATGACGCTTGGTCGGATCATGGGCATCGGGCACGGTACCGGCGCCCTTGCCTTCCTTGGGTCGCCACTGGTTGGCACCCGCCGGACTCTTGGTCAGTTCCCATTCGAAGTTGAACAGGTTGTTCAGGTACTCGTTGCTCCAGCGTGTCGGGGTGGAGGTCCAGGTCACCTCCAGACCACTGGTGATGGTGTCCCCGCCCTTTCCTGTGCCGAATTTGTTGGCCCAGCCCAGGCCTTGCTGCTCGAGGCCAGCAGCTTCCGGCTCAGGGCCGACGTTGTCGGCAGGTCCGGCGCCGTGGGTCTTGCCGAAGGCATGGCCACCGGCAATCAGAGCGACGGTTTCTTCATCGTTCATCGCCATGCGCCCAAAGGTTTCGCGGATATCCTTGCCCGATGCCACCGGGTCGGGATGGCCTTCAGGCCCTTCTGGGTTGACGTAGATCAGGCCCATCTGCACCGCGGCCAAGGGGTTTTCCAGGTTGCGCTCGCCGGCCAGGGTGCGGCTCTGTTCCTCGCCATGCTTCTGCGGCTCGGCGACCAGGTCGCCTTGCCCGGGTGCCTGAGCCTTGCCATAGCGCGTATCGCCACCCAGCCAGACCTTTTCCGAGCCCCAGTACACGTCTTCGTCCGGCTCCCAGACATCGGCGCGCCCGCCGGAGAAGCCGAAGGTCTTGAAGCCCATGGATTCCAGGGCGACGTTACCGGTGAGCACGATTAGATCGGCCCAGGAGATCTTGTTGCCGTATTTCTGCTTGATCGGCCACAACAGACGCCGGGCCTTGTCCAGGCTGACGTTGTCCGGCCAGCTATTGAGGGGGGCGAAACGCTGTTGGCCAGAGCCCGCACCGCCGCGCCCATCGCCGATACGGTAGGTGCCGGCGCTGTGCCAGGCCATGCGAATGAACAGCGGACCGTAGTGGCCGAAGTCGGCCGGCCACCAGTCCTGGGAATCGGTCATCAGAGCGTTCAGGTCTTTTTTGAGGGCCTGGAAGTCGAGGCTTTTGAATGCCTTGGCGTAGTCGAAATCCGGATCCATCGGATCGGACTTGGCAGAGTGTTGGTGGAGAATCCTCAGGTTGAGCTGGTCAGGCCACCAGTCACGGTTGGTGGTGCCGCCACCTGCGGTTTGATGGAACGGGCATTTCGATTCGTTCGACATCTGCTATTACCTTTTGGTCGGTTATCCAGATTTCCGGTCTATGCCAGGTGTTCTTTCAGCCGAGCGCTTGGGGGCTCGAGCTGCCCCTCGTCAGGACAGGTCGGTCACGGGCTTGCGAGGCTGCCATGGCGGCGTGGCACGGTCTTGCACCCAGGTGCTGACACACCGCCCGAACGCGGTTTTCGCGAAGCCAGGGAAAAGACTAGCCGAGCTTGGGCAGAGAGCTAATAGAGTGGGTATTGAGGGGCGATAGTCTGGGTCTTTCGTCCGCCCCTGCAGCGGCCAGCGGCCTTGACCATGCGCGGCACTACTTGCGCCGCTGCATCCAGGCCGCACCCAGACCGCTCAGGCAGATGATCGAGATACCCAGCAAGCTGGCATCATCGGGCATCTGCCCGTAGATCAGCAGACCCAGCAGGCCAGCGAAGACGATCTGGCAGTAGCTGAACGGTGCCAGCAGCGCCGGTGCGGCATGCCGGAAGGCCTGGGTCAGCAACAGATGCGCGCTCATGCCGAAGCCGCCCAACGCCAGCATCAACAACGCGTGGTCCCAGCGCGGCCATTCCCAGAAGAACGGCACCAGCAAGCTCATCACCAGGGTATTGCACAGGCCTGCATAGAAGTTGCTGGTGGTCGGACTGTCGTGGGCGGCCACCAGCCGGGTCAGCAGCTGATAGAAACAAAAGCCCATGGCCGAGCCGAACGGATAGAGGATGGCCGGGGTGAACATGGCGCCGCCGGGGTGCACCACCACCAGGACACCGATAAAGCCCAGGACCACCGCCACCCATTGCCCCGCCGTGACCCGCTCGCGCAGCAGCGGTGCCGAGAGCGCGGTGACCAGCACCGGAGCGAGAAAGTTGACCGACGTGGCCTCCGCCAACGGCAGGTACTGCAGACCCGAGGTGAACAGCAGGCTGGTGCTGAGCAGGCACAGCGCACGCAGTGTCTGCAGCACCGGGCGGCGGGTGCGCAGTACATTGAGCCCGGCCTTGGGCAGGAAGATGCCGGCCATCAGCAAGGTATGCACCACATAGCGCGCCCACACCACCAACACCACCGGATACACGCCGCCAAGGAATTTCGACAGAGCGTCATGGCTGGCGAAGAGAAATGTGGCGACCACCACCAGGGCGATGCCACGCAGGGGTTGGTTGACTCCGGACAGCGGTGTGCTGGAACTCATGGCGTTCTCGACTGCGGCGCGGCAGGGTGCCGGGCCTTGGGAAAGCCGCGCAGGTGTGACCTGGCGGATACAACAGCTCGAATTCTAGAAGAGATACGACAACTTAAGGAAGTTCCTTGAGAGGTTGCATCAAGCATCGGCGCTTTGTGTTCGCTGATCGACCACTTTTCGGCCAGCGCGCATGGTTCCTCCTGCGTCGAGCGGGCAACATCGACGGCAGACCTACTCGAGACAAGGAGTTTTCATGCATAGGCTCACCACCCGCAACGGCCTCGACCTGCCTGCCATCGGCATGGGCACCTGGCCGATGACCGGCGCACAGTGCACCCAGGCCGTCCGCCAGGCCCTGGAACTGGGCTATCGGCACATCGACACCGCCACCGCCTACGGCAACGAGGACGCCGTCGGCCAGGCCCTGCGCGAAAGTGACGTGCCCCGTGAACAGGTGCACTTGACCACCAAAGTCTGGTGGGACCAACTGGAGCCCAAGGCGATGCGCCAGTCGCTCGAAGACAGCCTGCGCAAGCTGGGCACCGAATATGTCGAACTGTTCCACATTCACTGGCCCGGCAAGGACATGGACCTGGCGCGCAGCATCGACACCCTGGTGGCCCTGCGCGATGAAGGCAAGGTGCGGCATATCGGTGTGGCCAACTTCCCGCTCGGCTTGCTGCGTCGCGTGGTCGAGGTGTTGGGTGCGCCGTTGTCGGCGATCCAGGTCGAGTATCACGTACTGCTCGAGCAACAGCCCCTGCTCGACTATGCCCGTCGCCACGACCTGCTGCTGACAGCCTATACCCCACTGGCCCGCGGCCTGGCCGCCGAGCAACCGGCGATTCAGGCCATCGCCCGCAAACATGGCGTGCTACCCAGCCAGGTGGCGCTCGGCTGGCTGGTTGGGCAAGACGGCGTGGCGGCGATTCCCAAAGCCAGCAGCCGCGAGAACCAGCTGGCCAACCTGGCGGCGCTGCAACTGCGCCTGGACGATGATGACCGCGCGCTGATCGCCGGCCTGCCCAAGGACCGGCGGGTGGTCAGCCCGGAATTCGCCCCGGACTGGAACGCCTGACCCCCGCCGTGGCCGGCCTCAGCCGGCCACCGCCTGCACCTGCGTCAGACGCTCGCTGGCCGGCGCAGGCCGGCCATACAGGTAGCCCTGGAAGTGCGAGCAACCCTCCGCCGCCAGCCGCCGCATCTGCTCGGGCGACTCCACCCCCTCGGCGGTGGTCTTGATCATCAGGCTGTTGGACAGCTCGGTGATCGCGCGGATGATCGACATCGCCTCGCGACTTTCGCACATGTCGTGGACGAACGACTTGTCGATCTTGATCCGGTCGAACGGGAACGAGCGCAGGTAACCCAGCGACGAATATCCGGTGCCGAAGTCGTCCAGCGAGATGGACACACCCAGGTCCTTCAAGGCCCGGAGGATGCGCACGTTCTCATCACTGTTGCCCAGCAGCACCGATTCGGTGATCTCCAACTCCAGCCGATGGGGAGCCAAGCCAGAATCGGCCAGGGCCAAGGCCACCGAGTGGGCCAGATTGGCGTTCTTGAACTGCACCGGCGACAGATTGACCGACACGGTCTGCTCGGTGCCCCAACTGGCAGCTTCCTGGCAGGCGAGGTTAAGGGCACGGGCGCCGAGCTCGTGGATCAGGCCGGTTTCCTCGGCGATCGGGATGAAGTCCATCGGCATGACCATGCCCCGGGTCGGGTGCTCCCAGCGCAACAGCGCTTCGTAGCCCGTGACGCTACGGGTCTGCTGATCGACCACCGGCTGATAATGCAGATGCAGTTGCCCCAGGTGCAGGGCGGTACGCAGATCGGTCTCGACCAGGCGACGCTGACGGGCGGCCACATCCAACTCGACGTGGAAGCATTCGTAGCGATTGCGGCCATTGCGCTTGGCTTCGTACAAGGCCATGTCGGCATAGCCCAGCAGTTGCTCGGCCTGGTCGTTGTCGTCTGGAGCGATGGCCACGCCGATGCTCACGCCCACCGAAAACTGGTGACCCTCGATCTGGAACGGCGGGCAGATGGCATCGATCAGGCGCTGCGCGGTGTTGCAGGCCGCCTCCCGGTTGTCCAGGCGGGTCAACACCACGGCGAACTCATCACCGCCCAGGCGCGCCAGGGTGTCGTGCTCGCGCAGCTCTCGGCGCAGACGCTTGCCCAGGGCGCGCAGCAGCTTGTCGCCGAAAGCATGGCCAAGCGAGTCGTTGATGTTCTTGAAATTATCCAGGTCCAGGCACAGCGCGGCGGTCAGCTTGCCACCCTCTTCGCCACGCACCAGCGCCTGCTTCAGCCGCTCATTGAACAAGGTGCGGTTGGGCAACCCGGTGAGGGCATCGTGGTGGGCCATATGATGGATCTGCGCATGGGCGGCCAACTGCTCTGTGGCGTCTTCGGCCACGAACAGCACATAGTCGGCCTGGCCTTCGCGGTTCTGGCTGAGCAGCGCACGGCTGCGCAGCGTCCGCGGCCCACAAGCGGTGTCGACTCGGGTTTCGGCGACATAGCCCTTGGCACTGCGGGCGCCGCGGGCGAATTGCTGCTCCAGGTATTCGGCCACGGCCGGCGACAGGCACTCGGAGGGCAGGCGACCGATCATCGGCATGCCCCGCCCGCCGAACAGGTCCTCTGCCTGTTGATTGGCCAGCAGGATTCGCTGGCTGGCCAAGTCCTGGACGATGACGCTGGCCGGAATGTTGGTAATCACTGAATCGAGAAACTGCGAGACCGTGGCCATCTCCTGGCTGTACTGCTCGGCCAAGTCCTTCGCCTGGAGCAGTTCCTGTTCCTGGCGACGGCGTTCGGATATATCCCGAGTGACCTTGGCGAATCCCAGCAACTGACCCTGGTCATCGCGCAAGGCATCGATGATGACGTGGGCATGAAACGTGGTGCCATCCTTGCGCACGCGCAGCCCCTTCTCTTCGAAGCGCCCCGTGGACCGCGCCCGTTCGAGGTTCTGTGCGGGCAAGCCGGCTGCACGCTCGGCGTCGCTATAGAACAACGAATAATGCTGGCCGACGACTTCTTCGGCCAGGTAACCCTTGGCACGTTGGGCCCCTGGGTTCCAATTGGCGACGATTCCCTCCGGGGTGAGCATGTAGATGGCATAGTCCACTACGCTCTGGATCAACAGCCGGTACATGATGTCGGGGCTTGCGACTAGCGACATTGGATTTCCCTGAATCTGCGGCATGCTCGAATAGGCCCCCCCGATTTGGAGCGGGCGAGCCTGATGAATGAGTAGTGGCATTATGCCGCGCAGGGTTATTTTTTGTGAAGTGGGTCACAAAGTTTTGCAGGGATGGCGCATGGGTGGGGGTGCGCTCACCCCCGGGCCCGATCATTTTTCCTGCAGGACCGCCCGCCCTTTGACTGCTCGTGGCCCGCGCCAGGCCCAGAAAAGCAACCCGGGCAGAGGGGCATACACCACGAACACTATCCACAGCATCTTCCGCTCCGCACGGCGATCGCTGCCGATGATGTGCCAGATAGCCCAGATTTCCAGCATGATCACCACAGCGGCGACGAGAATCCAGAGGGTTCCGACTTCCATACGTTCTCTCCCATTGGCATGTACTGTTTTGGTTTGCAGAATGCGTCAAGGGTTCATTCGGATTGTCTTTCCCCGTGCCACCCGCCACACTCTGCCGGCGAGCCAGGAAGCGGAGTCCAGAGTGCCAACACCACGTCAATTCAGCAAGAAGACCAGTACCAGCAACATGCTGCGGCTCAAGACCGGCGCCAGCAGCGAGGCGGCGCCCTACCGCGTCGGTTTCGTGCTGCTCGAACACTTCTCCATGGCCAGCTTCACCGTTGCCATGGACGTGCTGGTCACCGCTAATCTGCTGCGCTCCGACAGCTTCCGCTTCACGCCGATGTCACTGGACGGCGACCGCGTGCTGAGCGACCTGGGCCTGGAGCTGGTCGCCACTGAACTGGCCCACCAGACCGTGGGTGAGCTGGACCTGCTGATCATCTGCGGTGGGCTGCGTACCGCGCTCAAGTACCCCATGCTCGACCGCCTGCTCGATGACTGCGCCGCCCATGGCATGGCGCTGGGCGGGCTATGGAACGGCGCCTGGTTCCTTGGCCGTGCCGGAGTGCTCGATGACTACGGTTGCAGCATCCACCCGGAGCAGCGCGCCAGTCTTTCCGAGCGTAGTCCGCAAACGCGCATCACGCCAGCCAGCTTCACCCTCGACCGCGACCGGCTCACCGCCGCCAGCCCTAACGGCGCCATGGAGCTGATGCTGGGCCTGGCGCGCCGTCTGTATGGTGATGGCCTGGCCGAAGGCGTGGAGGAAATCCTCTCGTTCTCCGGCGCCCGCTACCGCCAAGTCGGCTCGGGTGCGAAGAAATCGATGAGCCTGCACCTGCGCACCATCGTCGAACTGATGGAGAACAACCTGGAAGAAACCCTCAGCCTCGACCAGCTGGCGGCCTACAGCGGTCGCTCGCGACGGCAGATCGACCGGTTGTTCCAAGCGCAGCTGGGCACCTCGCCGCGGCGCTATTACATGGAGCTGCGCATCACCAAGAGCCGGCGCCTGCTGCAATATTCCGATCTGTCGGTAATGGAAGTGGCAGTGGCCTGCGGCTTCGTTTCGGTGTCGCACTTCAGCAAGTGCTACGCAGCCTACTTCGGCTACCCGCCGTCGCGGGAGCAACGGCTGGGCGAATGAACCTGGCTCAGGCGTGGATATAGCGCATCACCGCCTCGCAGATCATGTCCTTGTGGCGCTGCTTGACCTTTTCGTCGGAAAGCTCGATCTGGAAGATCTCGCTGAAGGTATGGCGGTTGGATACGCGGTAGAAACAGAACGAGCTCATCAGCATGTGCAGGTCGATGACCTCGATACCGGGACGGAACACCCCCTCCTGCTCGCCACGGCGCAACGTACGGGCCAACGCTTCGAGCACCAGGCTGCTCATCTCGCGGATCACCGGCGACTGCTTGACGTATTCGCCATAGTGGATGTTCTCGGTACAGACGATGCGCACGAAATCGACGTTGCGGTCGTGGTGATCGAAGGTGAACTCGACCAGACGGCGAATCGCCTGCTCGGCCGGCAGCGACTCGAGGTCGAGGCTGTGCTCGGTCTTGCGAATGTCACCGTAGAGCTTGACCAGGCACTCGACGTACAGCTGCTCCTTGCTGCCGAAGTAGTAGTAGATCATGCGCTTGGAGGTGGCGGTGCGCTCGGCGATGGCGTCCACCCGCGCGCCGGCCAGGCCCTGCTGGACGAACTCGTTGATGGCGGCCTGAAGGATGTCCTCACGGGTTTTCTCGGGGTTGTTCTTGCGCGACTTGCGCCCCCCTCCGGTCTCAGACTGGCCGAGGCTGACTAGCGAATCACTCATACCCACTCACAGGCTATTTATTGGAATAAGTGGGGGATTATCCGTGAGCCGGACGGGTGTGGGAAGCGCGCTGTTGGTCGGAGGGTGAGATGGAGGGTTGCCTATTCCGGCCTCTTCGCGGGTTTACCCACGAAGAGGCCGGAGCGGAAAGAATCACAGCACCGGCTTGCGCGGCGCCCCGCTGCGGCGCTTGGCCATGGCCGCCAGGCGCACCGCCACGTTGGCCGCGCCATAGCCGGCATAGCCACCCTTGCGCTGGATGATCTCGAAGAAGAAGCGCTCCTCGAACGGCTCGGTATAGACGTGGAACAGCTCGCCACCCTGGGCGTCACGGTCGTACAGCACGTTGTAGTACGCCAGCTCGCTGAGAAACTCGTCGTCGAAGTCGAAGCGCGCGGCGAGGTCATCATAATAGTTCAGCGGAATCTCCAGCAGCGGCACGCCGGCCTCCTTGGCTCGCGCCACCTCTTGGAAGATGTCCTGGCAATCGAAGGCGATGTGATGCACGCCCGATCCCCGGTAGCTGGACAGCGCATGGGCAATGGCGGTGTTGCGGTTTTCCGAGATATTCAGCGGCAAGCGCAGGCTGCCACACTGGCTGCGCAAGGCGCGACTCTTGACCAGGCCATAAGGGTCAGGCAGCACCACCTCGTCATCGGCAGCGAAGTCGAAGAGGCTCTTGTAGAACAACACCCAGCTGTCGAGCGACTCGGCCGGCAATGCCAGGGCCATGTGGTCGATGCGCCGTAGGCCACCGTTGGCCTGGGCTTGGGTGTCGAGGCGGAAGTCGGTGTCGTACAGGCTCGGGCCATCGCCCTGTCCCACCAGATAGATCAGGCTGCCATCCGGCGCCCGTACCGCGGGCACTTCGCGCTCGTTGGGGCCGACCAGACCACGGAACGGCTGGCCACGGAAGTCGGTGGCGCGCTGCAGCGCTGCGTGCTCGTCACGCACCCGCAAGGCCGTGGCACACAGCGACGGACCGTGGGCTTCGAAGAAGTTGTGGCCAAATGAATACGGCTCGGCATTGAGCACGATGTTGATGTCGTTCTGGCGCAGCAGGCGCACCGCCTTGCTGCGGTGCTGGCCAGCCTCGGCAAAGCCCAGACGCTTGAGCCAACCGCCCAGGCGCGCCCCCACCGCTTCGTCGACAGCGAATTCGAGAAACTCCACGCCGTCGTAGGCGCTGGCTGCCGGCGGGCTGAACAACACACCGGGCTCCACGGCAATGCCCTGCTGCTGCAGGCGCAAACCGGTCTGTTCTTCGAGGTACAGCAGCGAGCGCAGACCGTCGGCGGCGTTCTGCCGAGTCGGTGCGGCGCGGAAGCCGTCGTTGAAGATCTCCAGCGAC
Organism: Pseudomonas putida; assembly: GCF_004357765.1. GTDB lineage: Bacteria > Pseudomonadota > Gammaproteobacteria > Pseudomonadales > Pseudomonadaceae > Aquipseudomonas > Aquipseudomonas putida_U. The sequence goes on from NZ_SMTE01000005.1 coordinate 267,478, forward strand.
AGCGGGCCACGGTAGCCGGTGGCCAGGATCGGTGCCAGGAAGCCCGCCAGGTCCATCTCGCCTTGTCCGGGGAAGCAACGGAAGTGCCGGCTCCACTCCAGCACATCCATGGCCAGGATGGGTGCGTCGGCCATCTGCACGAAGAAGATCTTGTCACCGGGGATGTCGCGGATGGCAGCGGGATCGCCCTTGAGTGACAGGGTATGGAAGCTGTCGAGGATCACCCCCAGGGCCGGATGATCAGCCTGGCGCACCAAGTCCCAGACTTGCTGGTAGGTGTTGACGTGTCGGCCCCATGCCAAGGCCTCGTAGCCGATACGCATGCCGCGGCGGCCGGCGTGCTCGGCCAGCAGGCGCAGGTCGTCCACCAGCACGCGCTCGTCACTGATGGCATCGGCCTGAACGTTGCTGCAAACCAGCACCAGGTCGGTGCCCAGCTCCTGCATCAGGTCGAACTTACGCTCGGCGCGGTCGAGGTTCTTCTGCAGGCGGTCGCGGCGGCAACCTTCGAAGTCGCGAAACGGCTGGAACAAGGTGATCGCCAGCCCCAGGTCGGCGCACATCTGGCGCACCTCGCGCGGGCTGCCCGCATAGTAGAGCAGGTCGTTCTCGAAAATTTCCACACCGTCGAAACCGGCGGCGGCGATGGCTTCGAGCTTTTCTGGCAGTGTGCCGCTCAACGACACGGTGGCAATCGAACGCTGCATGGTGGAGTTCCTTGTTATGGGTGGGACGACGGTAGCGGAACGGGCAAATCGCCAGGTAACCGATTCTGGCACCTTCGATTATTCGCAGGTAAAGTCTGGCCTTCAATCAGTTTGTACGGAACAGTTAGTTTTGTGTTCGATTATCGCACAGAACCCCTTTTAGCGAATTGCCTCGCCGCCAAGCGTGGGCAACCATGAGTCCCAGATGTGACCAACCCGACCGGCCTCCTGCCCCACCGGTCGCTCGGCGGAAGTTGCTTCGACAAACCCAGAAACGAACATAATAAGTACAAGAACAATGGAGACAACGATGGCTCACTCCAGCTCTCAAGCCAAGAAAGCGACCGCCAGCGGTTGGATCGGCTCGGCACTCGAGTACTATGACTTTTTCATCTATGCCCAAGCTGCAGCGCTGATTTTCCCGCAGATCTTCTTCCCAAATACTGACCCCAAGATGGCCATCATTGCCTCGCTGGCGACTTACGGCGTGGGCTACCTGGCGCGTCCGGTCGGCGCGTTCGTGCTGGGCCACTGGGGTGATACCCGCGGACGCAAGAACGTACTGCTGCTCTGCATGTTCCTCATGGGTCTGTCGACCATGGCCGTCGGCCTGCTGCCGACCTACCACGACATCGGCCTGCTGGCGCCGGCCCTGCTGGTGGTGTTGCGCCTGATTCAAGGCTTTGCGGTGGCTGGCGAGATCTCCGGCGCCAGCTCGATGATCATGGAACACGCACCGTTCGGCCGGCGCGGCTACTACGCCAGCTTCACCCTGCAAGGTGTGCAGGCTGGCCAGGTACTGGCAGCGGCGGTGTTCCTGCCACTGGCCTACTTCATGCCCAGCGAAGCCTTCAACGAATGGGGCTGGCGCATTCCGTTCCTGATGAGTGCCCTGGTACTGATCGCGGGCTTCATCATCCGCAAGGAAGTCCACGAGACCCCGGCCTTCGTCAATGAAGAGAAGCAGGCCAAGGTGGCTAAATCGCCGGTCAGCGAGGCCTTCCGCCACAGCTGGAAGCACATGGTGCTGGTGATGTTCATGGCCCTGATGAATGTGATCCCGGTGGTTGCGACCATCTTCGGCGCGGCCTATGCGGTACAACCGGCCTACGGCATCGGCTTCGACAAGAGCGTGTATCTGTGGATTCCGGTGGTCGGCAATATCGTCGCGGTACTGGTGATTCCGTTCGTGGGTAACCTGTCCGACAAGATCGGCCGACGCCCGACCATGATCGCCGGCTGCATCGGCTCGGGGCTGCTGGCGTTCCTCTACCTGTATGCCATCAGCATCCAGAACGTGCCGTTGGCCTTCGTTGCCTCGATCGTCATGTGGGGCATGGTGTACCAAGGCTACAACGCGGTGTTCCCAAGCTTCTACCCGGAGCTGTTCCACACCCGCTACCGCGTCTCGGCCATGGCCATCGCACAGAACGTCGGCACCATGCTCACCGCGATGCTGCCCGCACTGTTCGCCATGGTCGCGCCGCCAGGCTCGGACAACATCCCGCTGGTGGTCGGTAGCCTGGCGTTCTTCATCACCTGCGTCTGCGCCCTGGCGGCATACATTGCCCCGGAAACCCACCGCCTGGCGATGGAAGATCTGGGTAACCCGCAGGCCAAGCCAATGGAAAAACAGGCCTACGAGGCGAGCCGCAAAGACAGCTTTCAGGCCGTGAGCCACTGACAGCTACGGCAAGCCGGCTCCTCCAGGCACCGCACTGCCTCGGTAGGAGCCGGTGAGCCGGCGATGGGCTGCACAGCAGCCCTTGACGCCCTCACCCCCTGACCACGTCCTGCAAGTTCTGCCACAGCCGCTGCACATCCCCGCGCTCGGTCGGCAGCGCGCCTACCGAAACCCGCACCATCCAGCGCCCATTCAAGGTCGCCGGCGTCACGTACGCCGCTCCCGATGCATTGAGTCGCTGAGCCCAGGCCTGGGTATGCGCATCCAACGCCTCCCCTTCCATCCCTTCCGGTCGATGTTGGATGCACAAGGTCTGCAACTGCACAGGGGCCAGCAGTCGCCACTGTTCGGCCGCCTCGACCTGTTCGGCCAACCAACGGGCATTGTCCAGGTCGCGACGCAAGCGTTGCTGCAACGCTTCGACCCCTTCACTGCGCAGCATGAACCACAGTTTCAGGGCACGGAAACGACGTCCCAGCGGAATCCCCCAATCTCGCAGGTTCTTCACCTCCCCATCGACCGCCGACTGCAGGTAGCTCGGGTTGGTGCTCATCACCCGAATCAGGTGCTGCGGATCGCGCACATAGTAGATCGAACAATCGAAGGCGACGCCCAGCCACTTGTGCGCGTTGACCACGACCGAATCGGCCAGCTCGATGCCATCCCACATCCAGCGGCATTCCGGGAGGATCATCGCCGAACCGGCCATGGCCGAGTCGACGTGCAGCCACAGGTCGTGGGCCTGGGTCAATTCGCCGATGGCCCGCAAGGGGTCGAGCGCCGTGGTGGCGGTGGTACCCGTGGTGGCCACCACCGCACAGGGATGGTTACCGGCGGCCAGGTCCTGTTCGATGGCCGCGCGCAGGGCCTGCGGGTCCATGGCGAAGGCATCGTCGGTGGCGATCAGGCGGATGTTGTCGCGGCCGAAACCGGCCAGCAACGCCGCCTTGTCCACCGAGCTGTGGGCGTGGGCACTGACATAGACGACCAATGGCCTGGTCTCGGCCTGCAGACCGCCGCGTACCAGGGCGTAGTCGGTGGCGCGTTCGCGGGCGCTGATCAGAGCCACCAGGGTGCTGGTCGAGGCAGTGTCCTGAATCACCCCACTCCACTGCGCCGACAGGCCGAGCAATTGGCGCAGCCAGTCGAGGGTGGTTTCCTCCAGCTCGCTCAGCGCCGGGCTCGACTGCCATGACAGGCCGAGCACGCCCAAGCCGGTGCTGAGGAAGTCGCCCAATACCGAGGACAAGGTGCCGTTCGAGGGGAAATAGCCATAGAAGTCGGGGTGCTGCCAGTGCGACAAGCCAGGCATGAGCAGTTTGTCGACGTCGCTGAGGATCGCCTCGAATGCCTCGCCTCGCTGGGGGGCCTGGCTTGGCAAGGCCTGTTTGAGGTAGCCCGGCTCGACCTGGGCCATGACCGGGCGTTCGGCGATGTTCTGCCGATAGTCGGCGATCAGGTCGATCAGTTGGTGGCCATATTGGCGGAATTGTTCTGGGGTCACGTGGAGGGCTCCTGTGGGTGATCCGGTGTCCATACCGGCCCCTTCGCGGGCAAGCCCGCTCCCACAGGTACAGCGCAGCCCTTGAGGACTGTGACTTACCGGTGGGAGCGGGCTTGCCCGCCAAGGGGCCGGCTCAGACAACACAAGCCCCCAGTCTAGGCGCTAGAACACAGCCCAAGAACCCCGCTTCACGCATACCTGCTATGGCGAACCCGGCTCCCCGCCCTGCACCCCGAACTGCGACTGACGCCACAAGTCGAAGACCCGATTACGCAACCAGCGGTGCTCGGCCGAAGCCTGCAAGCGCTGGTGCCAGACCACCCAATAGCGCTGGGTGTGCTCGATGAACCCAAGCGGTCGCCATGCCAGGCGGTGCAGTCGGCACAACTGGCGGGCGATGTGCTCGGGAACAGTCGCCAGAGCCTGGCCGTTGCCGATCACCTGCACGGTGGCGGAAAAGAACGGCACCTCCAGACTCACCCGCCGTTGCAGCCCCTGGGCGCGTAGATGCCGATCGATGAAGCTGTCCTTGTCACCACCGCCGGAAATTCGCACATGCTTATAGCCCAGGTAATCGTCCTGGGTCAGCGCCCGTACGGCGGACAACGGATGATCGTCACGCATCAGGCACACCGCCCGATCCTCGCCCAGCAGGCGCCCATGAAGGTTGGGCGGCGATTCGTCGAACAAGGTGGTCGCCAGGTCGATTTCGCCGCTGGCGAGCAAACCGTACTGACCGGCCTGCCAGATCCGGTAGTCGATGGCCACGCCAGGCGCCTCACGCTCCAGCGCCGCCACCAGCAACGGCAGCATATGCTCGGCGACATAGTCGGAAGCAGCCAGGCAAAAGCGCCGTTCGCAACGGGCCGGGTCGAAAGTTGCCGGCTGGCGCAGGGCCTGGAGTTCGTCCAGCACCTGACGCAAAGGCTCGACCAGGCTTTCGGCATGTTCGCTGAGCACGTAGCCACGACCCTGACGCACCAACAGCGGGTCATCGAACGCTTCACGCAGATGCGCCAGTTGGCGGCTCAGGGCCGACTGACTGACACCCAGCCGCTCGGCGGCGTGACTGAGGTTCTTCAGGTGCAGCAGTTGGTCGAGGGTGCGCAGGTGGGCGATGCTGAGGGAGGCGAAGGTGGGGTTCATGCAGGTTCCCCTCGGCAGGGCAGACAGGCCCCATCGGCAGCGATGGGACCTTCAGAACAACCTGACCTTCAGGCAGTCAGGCCGACGTACACGTTCTGCACATCGTCGTTCTCGTCAATCGCTTCGAGGAAGGCTTCGACTTCTGCCAGTGCCTCGGCGCTCAGGCTGGCCGCGCTCACCGGATTCTTCGGGGTGTAGCCGATCTTCGCCGAGGTCACGGTGAAGCCGTGCTCCGGCAGGGCTTTCTGCACGGCGTCGAGGTCGGTGGTGTCGGTGATGAACAGGGTCGACCCCTCTTCTTCGCCCGGCTCGAAATCCTGGGCGCCCGCTTCGATGGCGGCCATTTCCGGATCGGCATCACCTTCGGCGGTGGCTTCGATCAGGCCGACATGGTTGAAGTCCCAGGCGACCGAACCGCTGGCGCCGAGCTGGCCCTTGCGAAACAGCACACGGATCTGCGCCACGGTGCGGTTGACGTTGTCGGTCAGGCACTCGACGATCAGCGGCACCTGGTGCGGGGCGAAACCTTCGTAGCTGACCGCCGAGTACTGCACGGCATCGCCATCCAGGCCGGCACCCTTGCGGATCGCCCGCTCCAGGGTCTCGCGGGTCATCGAGGCTTTCTTGGCCTGCTCCACCGCCAGGCGCAGGCGCGGGTTCATGTCAGGATCGGCACCGGATTTGGCGGCGATCTGAATTTCCTTGGCCAGCTTGCCCATGATCTTGCCTTTGGCGTTGGCTGCGGCTTCTTTATGCTTGGCTTTCCACTGTGCGCCCATGTCGACTCTCTTTGTTTCGGCGGCCGGTTCAGGAAGCGACCGGCCATAAAAAGTGGGAGCAGTTTATACGACCTCAGCCATGGATCGACAAGAAATCTTGCGGCTCGCTTACGCCTTGTCGGCTTTGCCCGCCGCCGCGGCAAAGCGCGCCAGGCGCACATCCAGGCGCCTTGGCCGCTGGCCGTGATCCTCGGCACGTTCCTTGCGCCGAATGGCGTTACGTACCAGCAACGAGCCCAGGTAGCGGATCGGTTCGGGCGGGAACAACCCCAGCGGCCCATTGACCAGCGGCGAGCGGGTCCAGGGGTTGTCTTGCCCCAGGGCCAGCGAGGCAAGGATCTGCCCGCCCATGTGGCATGGCCCGACGCCGCTGCCGGAGTATCCGAAGCCATAGAACACGTTGCCCTGCCCATCCAACCGGCCGAAGAACGGCAGGCCGGTCACCGAGCGGTCTGACGGCCCGTTCCAGCTCGCTGCCAGCGGCACCTCGGCCAAGGCCGGGAAGAACCCGCCCAGGCTCTGGCGCAGCAAGGGGCGATACGGTGACGGCTGGTCGAACACTGGCAGCATGCGGCCACCGAAGGCAAAGGTGTTGCCCCCTTTGCCGAGCATCAGCCGGCCATCGGAGGTGTTGTGGTAGTAGTGCACGAAGATCCGCGAGTCGAGCACGCTGATCCCGGTGTTCAGCCCTATCTCCTGCAGCAGCTCGGAACACGGCTCGGTAATCACCATGTCACTGGAGACGATCGCCACGCTGCGCTGGAACTGCGGGAACGCCCGCGCCATCCAGGCGTTGAGAACCAGTACCACGCGGTCGGCACGAATGCTACCGTGCAGCGTGCGCACCGTAGCCGGCGCCCCATGCTCGAGGGCGGTCATGGCTGTGCCCTCATGGATGCGTACGCCCCGCTCAAGTGCCACCCGGCGCAGGCCACGCACCAACCGCCCTGGTTGTACGGTGGCAGCCGCCGGCGAGAACCAGCCTTCCAGGTGCCGGGCCGAACCTGCCAGGCGCTGTACCTGCTGCAACGGCAGGCGCTCGAACGAATTGATGCCGCGTTGCTGCAAGGCGGCGATTACGGCATCGGTGCTGCCCACTTGAGCCTGATTGGTCGCGGTGTACAGGGTGCCGTCCAAGCGATAGTCGCAGTCGATGCCATTGGCCGCGCAGAACGCACCGATGGCATGGATGCTGAGCTCGGACTCGCGCACCAGGCGCACGGCCTCCTCCACCCCGAACAACCTCTCCAGCGTGAAGTACTTGGCCGACCACGACAAGGCGCAACCACCGTTGCGACCGCTCGCGCCAGCGCCACAGATGTCGGCCTCGATCAGCAGTACATCGAGCGACGGCTGCGCCTCCTTGAGCTGCAAGGCCGTCCAAAGGCCTGTGTAGCCACCGCCGACGATGCACACGTCGCAGCGTGCGTCGCCGTGCAGTGGCGGGCAGGCCGGCTGCTGTTCCGAATCCAGTGCCTGTTGCAGCCAGAAGGGTCTCATCGCTTCACGTTCCTCTAAGTGCGCAATGGCTTGATCGCCATCGCGGTATTGGGTGCCACGTCATCGGCCTGGGCCTCCCTCGCCGGGCGGCTGTTCCAGTGCGGCAACAGCACCAGCGCCGAGAACAGCGCACAGCCGGCAAACACGATGAACACCGTGACGCCATCGAAGTATCCCGGCAGCAGGCCGCCAAGCACCGCGCCCACCGAGCCGCAGCCATTGACGAAGCCCGCAGCAGTGGCGCCGGCCTTGGCCGTACCGAAGTCAATGGCGGCGGCGCCGCTGATCATCGAGTCCGGGCCGTACAAGGTCAGGCCCATGAAGAACAGCAAGCCCACCACCAGCAGCACGCTGCCGGTGTGCATGGCAGCCATGAATGCCGCCAGGGTCAGGGTCAGCAGCACCAGACTGATCACGCAGGCAGGCATGCGCCTGGCGCCAAACAGCTTGTCCGACGCCAGGCCGATGAGGATCGGCCCGAGCAGCCCGGCCAATTCGAAGGCCGTGGGAATGATGGCCGCGCCGACCTTGCCCACCGACGGCATCTGCTCGAAGACGATCACCGGTCCCCACAGCAGAATCGCGTAGCGCGCGGGCTTGAGCAGGAAATACGCAAGGCCCAGGGTCAGTACCGTACGGTTGCGCAGGATTTCGCGCAGCGGCGCCCACACGCTGCACAGGTTGCCGCCTGGGGCCATGCTCTGGGGCTCGGGTTCCACCGCCGGCAGGCCGACGTCCTCTGGCTTGTTACGCTGCAGGAAGAAGAACAACACGGCCACTGCGGCCACCACCACAGCGCTGGAAAAGAACGCCGCATGCCAGGTTCCGATCAGGGTGTAGGCCCACCAACCAGCGAAGGGCGAGGCCACCAGGCCGCCGAAGGCATAGCACGAGCTCCATAGCCCGAGTACACGCCCACGTTGGATGGCCGGGAAGAAACTGCCGATGTTCTTGCACAACCCCGCCCAGCCGGTGGATTGCGCCAGCCCCTGCACCAGCATGCAGGTAGCGAAGATCGGGAAAGTGGCGTAACTGCCCATCACCACAGCCGCCGCGCTGGAGATCAGCAGGCCGCCGAGCACCACCACGCGCGGACCGAAACGGTCGGCGAGCATGCCCCAGGTGAACTGGCCCACGGCATAGGCGGCCAGGTAGATGGCGTCGAGGTTGGCCATGGCGGCCTTGTCGAGCATGAATGTCGGGTCTTCGCCGATGCCCAGCTTGGCCACCGAGAAGGCCTTGCGAGTGAAGTAGAAGGCGGCGTAGGCCAACCAGGTGATTGCGAAAATCTGCACGCGCCAACGTTTGATCGTGGCTAGGGATTGGTTCATGTGGATCTGACCTCTTGCTCGAGTGTGCCGGCAGAATGTGAAGAAACGCCTGTTTTCTTGTTGTGTTGCGCACTGCATGACGAAGGCTCGTCACTGGTCAGATGGCGCAGGGATCCGCGCCATGGCCCAGCGACCGCGGATCACGATCACGCTGGGTTGAACGGTATGGAAACAGCTGGTGACTGATAAATAAAATCGATTTATCGTATTTCACACATAAGCTCAGCTTGTTATTGGAGGCGGCATGTCGGTATCCCACGCGCAACTCAAGGCGTTCCATGCGGTGGCCACCCACGGCAGCTTCACCCGCGCCGCGCAAAAGCTGTTCCTGACCCAACCGGCGGTGTCCGATCAGGTGCGCAAGCTCGAAGAGCGCTTCGGTGTGTTGCTGTTTCATCGCAACAAGCGTTCGGTGCACCTGACTGACCTTGGCGAACGCCTGCTAGGCATCAGCCAGCGTCTGTTCGCCTGCGAGGCCGAGGCCCACGAACTGCTCCAGGACTCCCGCGCCCTGCACACCGGCAGCCTGGTGCTGGCAGTGGATGCGCCGGTACACGTGCTGCCGCAGATCGCCCGTTTCTGCCAGCGCTACCCGGGCATACAGGTCAAGGTCGAGACCGGCAACACCGACGAATCCCTGGCCCGGCTGTTCAGCTACCAGGCCGACCTGGCGCTGCTCGGCCGTGACGTCGATGACGAGCGCTTGCACTGTGTACCGCTGCGGCGTGACCCGATGGTGGCGTTCGTGGCGCACCAACATCCATGGGCCAGCCGGGGCTCGATCAGCCTGGCTGACCTGGACGACATGCCGCTGGTGTTGCGTGAGCCTGGGTCGGTGACCCGGCAGACCCTGGAAGAGGAAATGCAGCGTGCAGGACTACGCATTCGCCCGGCGATCCAGGTGGAAGGCCGCGAGGCCGCGCGCGAAGCGGTGGTGGTGGGGATTGGCGTGGGGGTGGTGTCGGCAGCCGAGTTCGGCGCCGATGCGCGGGTGTGTGCGCTGCCGATCGTCGATTGCCAACGGCATTTGACCGAGACGCTGGTGTGCCTGAGCGAGCAGCGTACGCGGCGGGTGGTGGCGACCTTTCTGCAGGTAGTGCAGGAAGGGCTCTAGCGGCTTCAGCGGCCTCTTCGCGGGCAAGCCCGCTCCCACAAGTCAGGCGGGGTCCCTGTGGGAGCGGGCTTGCCCGCGAAAGGGCCGATAAAGCCGACACAACCAATCGGGCAGCACCGCCCCCCTCTGGCGCCCCCTAGCGAGTGGCCACCAGGAACAGCCGGGGAAACGGCAACAGCACCTTGCCATCGCTGGCAACCGGATAGGCCTGGCGCATGGCCTCCAGGTAGCGCGCCAGGAATTCGGCCTGCTCCTGTTCATCGAGCTTGGCCAGATAAGGCCGCAGCGCGGAACCCTTGAACCATTCCACCACCGCCTCTGCGCCACCGGCCAAAGGGTGGTGATACGTGGTGCGCCACACATCCACCCGGGCACTCAACGGACTGAGCAGGTTGTAGTAGAAGGCCGCGTCATGCCGCGGCGGCAACGCGAAATCGGCAAAGCGCTCTGCCCAGGGCCCCTGGCTGGCGATGTCGCGCAGTTGCCGGTGAGCAGGCTCTTCGAGGTTGTCGGGCGTCTGCACCGCCAGGCTGCCTCCCTCGCTCAACTGGCGCACCAGATGCGGGTACAGCGTCGCGTGCCCTGGCACCCACTGCAGCGAAGCATTGGCCAGGATCAGATCCTGTGGCTCGGGCGCCGACCAGGTGGCGATGTCGGCGATGTCGCAGCGCACCCGCGGAATATGCAGGCGCTTGCGCTCGCGGGCCTTGTCGATCATGTCTTTGTCGTTGTCCAGGGCCGTCACCTGGGCATCCGGGCAGCGCTGCAGCAGGACTTCGGTGGAATTGCCCGGGCCGCAGCCCAGGTCGGTGGCATGGCGCACCGGGCGTGGCGGCACGGCGGCCAGCAAGTCGCGCACGGCGCGGGTACGTTCGTCTTCGAAGAGGGAATACTGGGTGGCGGACCAGGCCATGGTCGACTCCTTGTGACGGGCTGTGGGTTGAGCATAAGCCATGTGAAGGTCAAACACCGAGACGGAACCCACCGACTATGCTGCAAGTCTGTCCCTGTATGCGCATGCCCATGAAGACCTTTCTCGCCGCCGCCATCCTGGCTCTGATCGCCGCCGCCGCCCTGCTCGGCTCGCCCTGGATGAACCAGCGCTTTCACATGCCCGCCGAGAAATCCCAGGCCCAACAACGCGAAACGGCCGGGTCCCACAGGGAGCCGGCCGCTTCCAACAACGACTAGTGCTTAGTGCTGCTTGCCCGTGCGGATTTGATGCACCACGCCCATCGCCACCACGATGGCCGCGGCGATACCGGTGGAGATCACCAGGATCTGATAGTCAGGCATGAAAGCCATGGTCACCAGGGCAGCCACGATGAACGCGATCACCAGGTAGGTCAGCCACGGGAACAGCCACATTTTCAGGCGAACTTCCTTGCCCTCGGCGATCAACTTGCGGCGCATGCGCAATTGCGAGAAGGCGATCACCAGGTACACCAGCAGTGCGATCATGCCGGTGGTGTTCATCAGGGTTTCCAGTACGTCTTTCGGACGCAGGGTCTCGCTGAAGTTGATCAGTGCGCAAACCACCGCCACCGCGCAGGAGCCGATGATCGCGAACACCGGGACACCGGTACCGGCGCGGGTGATCTTGAAGAACGACGGCGCATCGCCACGCTGGGCCAGGGAGAACAACATGCGCGATGCGGTGTAGTGGCCCGAGATCAGGCAGCTGCTCACCGAGGTCAGCACCACGAAGTTCATCAACAGCTCGGCGTGAGGCACGCCCAGCAGTTCCAGGGTACGGCGGTAGGCACCATAGCCGGAGACGCCCAGGTGCGGATCGTTCCACGGTACCAGGCAGACGATCAGGAAGATCGAGCCGACGTAGAACAGGCACACACGCCATACCACCGAGTTAGTGGCCTTGACGATCTGAGCAGCCGGGTCCTTGGCTTCGGAAGCGGCGATGGTGACGATTTCAGCGCCGAGGAAGGCGAACATCACCCCGAGCAACGCTCCGATCACGGTGGTGATGCCATTGGGCATGAAGCCTTCAGCGGTCAGGTGCGTCATGCCACGTACTTCACCGAACTGCCAGATGTTCATCACCGCAGCGGTACACACCACCAGGAAGCAGACAATCGCCACCACCTTGATCAGCGCGAACCAGAACTCGAACTCGCCGTAGTGCTTGACGTTGAAGAAGTTGACGGTGATCAGCACCAGGGTCGTGGCCAGCACGAACACGTTGACGCTCACATCGGGGAAGAAACCATGCAGGATCTTGCCCGCCACATAGGCTTCCCAGGCCATCAGGATGACCCAGTACCACCAGTACAGCCAACCGATGGTGAAACCGGCCCAGCGGCCGATGGCGCGATCCGCGTAGGTGGAGAACGAGCCGGTGTCGGGCGAGGAGGTCGCCATTTCACCGAGCATGCGCATGATCAGGACCACCAGGATGCCGCCTGCCAGATAGGCCAGGACCGCGGCCGGGCCGGCGCTGTGGATGACGCTGCCGGAACCGACGAACAAGGCGCCGCCGATGACCCCGGCGATCGACATCATCGTCAGGTGGCGCGACTTGAGCGAGGCACTGAGCTTGCTCTCGTGCTCGCCTTTCGCGGTGGTGGTTGTGGATGTTGCGTCCATCAGTTGTGTACCCCGTGCTTCTTTTTATCCAAGGAAAACCGTGAAACCCCGATGGCAATCGGTCTCACCTCTACATCAGTGCTATTGCGGGCAGGATGGTGTGAGCGAACACACGCAGGCCATCCATGGCGGCCTGCTGACGCGCCCTGGGTTGCCCCCAAGGCGAACTGAAATGCTTTATGTGGCGATATCTGACACCTAATGTAAAAATGTCGGGCACAGAGAGCCATGCACAGCGGCATGAAATCCGCACTGCACTGTACAGGCCGCCCATGCAATACACCTGCTACACCGTGCCGGCGCTTGGCGTCGTGCACCCCCTGAAGGCACCCGAATGTTCGAACTACATCCAGACTCATCCACGCCGCTGGTCAACCAGATCATCGACGGGCTGCGCGAGCTGATCGACAACCAGACACTCAAGCCCGGCGCCAAGGTCCCCTCGATCCGCGCCTTTGCCGCGACCTACTCGGTCAGCACCTTCACCGTGGTCGAGGCATATGACCGCCTGGTGGCACAAGGGCTGCTGGTCAGCCGGGGAAATGCTGGGTTCTTCGTCAATCGTGCAGCGAACGAGCTACTGGACAGCCAGACCAACGACATCGACGCCAGCCGCCCGACGTTCAATTCAGAGTGGTACCTGCAGCAGATCTTCGAAATCCGCCAATTACCCTTCAAGCCCGGCTGCGGCTGGCTGCCGAACGACTGGATGTACGAGGACGGACTGCGCCGCGGCCTGCGTCAGGTGGCCGGCAGCCCGCTGGAGTTGTCCGGCTATGGCGACCCCATGGGCCTGCATGAATTGCGCGCATTGACCGCGCAGAACCTGCAGCAAGAACTGTCGATCGTCGCCAACCCGTCGCAACTGATGCTCACCCACGGCGCCAGCCAGGCTCTGGACCTCGCGGCCCGGACCCTGGTGCGTCCAGGCGACGTGGTACTGGTCGACGATCCGGGCTACCCCAACCTGATGAGCATCCTGCGCACCCAAGGGGCGACTTTGGTAGGGGTACCGCGCACACCTGCTGGTTACGACCTCGATCAGCTCGAGCGCTTGCTGGCCCACCACCAGCCCACCGCGTTCTTCACCCAGCCGCACCTGCACAGCCCGACCTGCTCGCGCACGCCGCTGGCGCAGTTGCATCGCTTGCTGCAACTGGCCCACCGGCACGGCTTCCGTCTGGTGGAGAACAACCTGTACGCCGACATGATGGCCGAGCCGCAGCCGTGCCTGGCCAGCCTCGACCACCTGCAGCAAGTGGTGTACGTCGGCAGCTATTCCAAGAGCATCTCGCCGAATGTGCGGGTCGGTTACCTGCTGGCAAACCCCGAATTGATGCAGAAGCTGTTGCACCTGAAGATGCGTTCAGGCCTGACCACTTCGCAGGTGATGGAGCGCGTGGTGTATGCCGCGGTGATCGATGGCCGCTGGCGCAAGCACCTCAAGCGCCTGCGTCAGCGGCTGGCCGAAGCACACCAGGAAGTCGGCCGACACTTGCATCGTCTGGGCTTCGAGCTGTTCATCGAGTCCGATGAAGGCATGTACATCTGGACCCGTCACCCGGCGATCCCAGACAGCGCAGCGCTGCTCGACGACGCCCTGGAAAAAGGCATCATGCTCGGCCCCGGGCAGTTGTTCATGGTCGATGCCCAGGCCACCGGGTGGATGCGCTTCAATGTGGCGTTCAGTACCGACCCTGCGATGTGGGAGTTGCTCGAGCGGGTGTTCGTCAAACATGTGCGCAAAGCCCAGTCATGAACCCCTGACAGGCCTGTATCAGGCCGAGCCTTCAGTGCGTGCCTGCACCGCCGACTGTTGGCGTTGTCCCAGCAGTGCACGTGCCGCCAGCGCGGCCACCACCAAACCTGGCGACGCCGCCAGCAGCAGTCCACCCACGCCCGCCCCTGCCGCCAGGATCTGCCCTGCTGCCAACGGCCCGGCCATCGACCCCAACCGCCCCACCGCCACCGAAGCGCCGACCCCGGTGGCGCGTACCTGGGTCGGGTACAAGGTCGGTGCCAACGCATACAGCACCAATTGCCCGCCAATGGCGCAGTAACCGGCGGTGAAGCCGGCCAGCAACATCAGGCCGAAACTGCTCGACAGGCCCAACCCTGCCAACGCGGCCAACATCCCGGCATAAGCGATGAACACCGCACGGGCGGCATGGCCGCGGTCCATCATGCGCCCGGTCAGGAACGAGCCCGCTGCGCCCCCAAGGTTGAACAGGATCTGCACCGCCCCCGCCTGGGGCCGGCTGAAGCCTTGGCCGATCAGCAGCGATGGCAGCCAGTTGAGCAGCATGTACAACACCGTCAGGGTGAAGAAGCACGCCACCCACAGCAGCAGCGTACGGCTCACCTGACCCGGCCCGAACAGCTGATTGAGCAAACCATCGTCCCCGACCTTCGCCGCGCCCTGGGCACGGAATGCCTGAGACTCCTTCAGCCACAGCATCAGCACGAAAGCGATGGCGATCGGCGCGATGCCGCCGACATAGAACACCGTGCGCCAGCCCTCGCCTACCCCAGCCATGCCGATCACCGAGGCCAGCGCACCGCCCAGTGGCACGCCACAGTAGGTCAGACTCACCGCCGTGCTGCGCAGCCGCTCAGGTGCCGCCTCGCTGGCAAGAGCGATCAGGATCGGCAGTGCAGCGCCCAACCCCAGCCCGGTCATCAGCCGCGCCACCAACAGCGAAGAATAGCTTTCGGCATGGGCGGTCCCCAGCGAGAAGCCACCGAACAACAGCACCGCCACGATCAGGATCGACTTGCGGCCCAGCCGGTCAGCCAACCAGCCGCCGATGAACGCACCGGGCAACAACCCCAGCAAACCGGCACTGAAGACCCAGCCGAGCATGGCCGAGGTCAGGGCGAATTCCTTGGCCATGTGCGGAGCGGCAATGCCGGTGGCCTGAAGGTCCAGCCCTTCGAGCAGGGCCACGAGAAAGCACAACCCGATGGTGAGAACGGCCTTGCTTGATGACGCAGTTGAATGACCCATGTGTGTACCCTTTTGTTGTTATCGCTTGGGTGATCAGAGGCGGAAGGTGGCTCGCAGCGAAACGATCGAGGAGTCGCCACCCCCGGCGTCCTTGATGGCGGCGCCGACGTCGTAGTACTTGAGGTCCAGATCCAGGGTCAGGTTGGGCGTCGCCAACCAGCGGGTATTGGCCCGGTAGATCGTGCCCACATGACGGCCGGTGCCGCGGGTATTGGCCAGCAGGCTCATGCCGGGCATGTACACGCCGTCCTCCTCGCGCTGCTTCCAGACCTTGAACACGCCGGGTTCGAAACGCAGCTTGCGCCATGGCGAAAACGCGAAGGTCGGGCCGACCACGATGATGTTGCTCAAGGTGGTCAGGCTGGCTTCGCCATAGACGCCGTTGCGCGGGAACAGTGGGTCGAAGGTACTGACCTTGCCATCACCCAGGTCGCCGTCGCCACTGGCGGCATCGATACGCATACCCAGACGTGGTTGCCAGGGGTGGGCGAAGGTGTAGCCGGTGTCGCTGGACACCGCCCAGGCACGGATCGAGGCGTTACCGAGGTGTCCGGTCTGTCCGGCCAGGTTCCAGCTCCAGTCCAGCGCCTGATGGCGGCCAAACAGACGGGTACCGTAGGTGTAGCGCTGCTCGTCGCCGGATTCGCCATCCAGGCTGCGATCGTCGGTCTCCAGGCCGAAGGCGAACAGATCCACGTTCCAGGCCGTCGTCAGCGGCAAGGTGCCGTAGAGGCCATAGAACTTGACCTTGTTGTTGCTGCCGTCGTCCCAACTGTCTTCGCCCGTCTTGAGCGGCCGCACAGCGAAGGCATCGAGCTTGCGCCCGTCCTTGAGGTTGAGACTGGCGCGCAAGCCATCGAAGTTCAGGCGAATGTTGGGGGAGTCGCGGTAGGTGACGAACACCTGGTCACCATAGGCCATCTCCTGGCGCCCTATGCGCGTGGTGTAGCGACCACCGGAGAAGTCGTAATTGAGGTCGACGAACGCCTGGCGTATTTCATTGCGTCCTTCGTCATTGGGCGAGTACAGGTCCTTGCCGAAGGCACGGGTATTCTCGACCTGGACGAAGGTGCGCACAGCGTCATCGAACAAATGCAGGTCGGCATGGGCTTGCAGCCGCTGCAACAGGTAGGAGTCGTCCTTCAGCCCACGCAGGCCGAAGAACGGCTTGCCAAGGGAGTCGGCCCGGTAGCGGGCCTCGGCACCGAGTTGCAGCCAGGCTGACTCGGATAAGCGATGGTAGCGCAGGCCATCGAAGGCGTCGGTGGCCTTCGCAGGATCGTCGAGGAAACGATAGTCCTCGATCCACCGAGGGGCGCCGGGCCGACCTGGTCGGCTCTCCTCGAGCGGACTGGCCGCCTGCACGGATTGGCAGAGAGAAAGCAGTACGAGGGGCACCCACGCCCCGTTCAACGGCCTGGTCATCAGAATTTCCCTTACTTGTTCTTATAGTTGTGGTGACGAACTGGATAACTCTGTTAACGATTATTTTTGTTAACTATGCTGCCGTCAATAGAACAGAGCGCAACGACAAGGGTCGGAAGCCATCAAGCGTTCGCTGATCGCACACTTCTTCCTCGGCAGGCTGCATGACCCGCCGAAGCCTCGCTAATATTCTCCTGACGCGACGTCTAGCTCGCGGTCGCGCAAACTCCATCAATCATTACAACAACAAGAGCACCACAATGAATTGCCTCCGCCCACTCGCCGCCTTCGGTATGCTCATGCTTGGCGCCAGCCAGGCCATGGCTGCACCAACCGTTAAACAACCAAACATTTTGCTGGTCGTGGCCGACGACCTCGGCTTCTCCGACCTGTCGGCCCTGGGTAGCGAAATCCAGACGCCGAACCTGGACAAACTGCTGGCCGACGGCCGGCTGATGCTCGACTTCCATGCCTCGCCCAGCTGCTCGCCAACCCGGGCGATGCTGATGTCGGGCAACGACCCGCACCTGGCCGGGTTGGGCATGATGTCCGAAGCACGTAAGCGCCTTCCCGCCGGCACCGAAGTCCGCGCGGGTTACGAAGGCGTGCTCGGCGCCAACGTCGCTACCCTGGCCGAGTTGCTGCAAGACGCCGGCTACCGCACCTACATCGCTGGCAAATGGCACCTGGGCATGCAGCCGGCGCAACAGCCACAGAACCGTGGTTTCGACCAGGCCTATGTGCTGCTCGAAGGCGGCGCCGCGCACTTCAAGCAGGCCAACATGGACCTGCAGTCGAACTACAGCGCGACCTTCCGCCACAATGGCGAGCCGATCGAACTGCCTGACGATTTCTATTCCACCACCTGGTTCACCGACCGCCTGATCGACTCGATCGACCAAGGCAAGGCCAGCAACAAGCCGTTCTTCGCCTTCGCCGCGTATACCGCACCGCACTGGCCATTGCAGGCACCGGACCAGTACCTGGCGCAGTACCGCGGGCGCTACGACCAAGGCTACGAGGTCATCGCTCACCAGCGCCTGGAGCGTCAACGCAAGGCCGGCCTGGTACCGGCTGACTTCCCGATGCAGGCGCAACTCGAAGACGTGCCGAGCTGGGCGTCGTTGAGCGAGGCGCAAAAGCGCCAGTCGGCGCGCACCATGGAGGTCTATGCGGCCATGGTCACTGCGCTGGATGCCGAGGTCGGGCGCCTGGTGGAGCACCTGCGCAAGACCGGCGAACTGGACAACACCCTGATTCTGTTCATGTCCGACAACGGCCCGGAGAATGCCACCCGCGTCGACCCCAACTGGATCAAGGCGAACTTCGACAACCGCCTGGACAACTATGGCCGGCGCGATTCGTTCCTGATGATCGGTTCGGCCTGGGCCCAGGTCAGCGCCCTGCCCAGCCGTCGCTACAAGATGACCACCTACCAGGGCGGCATCCGTGTCCCGGCCTTCGTCTACTACCCGGCCACCATCAAGGCTGGCCGCAGTGAAGAGCTGGCCAGTGTCCGCGACATCATGCCGACGCTGTTGCAACTGGCCGGTGCGCCGATGCCCGGTATCAAATACCGCGACCGCGATATCGTGCCGCCACAAGGCACCTCTGCGCTGAATTACCTGCAAGGCAAGGACAGCCGGATTCACGCCGGTGACGAAGCCCTGGGCTGGGAAATCAACGGTAGCGCCTCGCTGCGCAAGGGCCCGATGAAGCTGCTGTGGGACGCCACCGACGGCAAGCCGAGCTGGCACCTGTACGACCTGCGCAAAGACCCCGGCGAGCACCATGACATCGCCACCAAGCATCCTGAGCAGGTGGCGCAGATGCTGCGCGACTGGAAGGCCTATGCTCAACGCAGCAACATCGCGATCGACGCCGATGGCCGTCCGGCCAGCCCGGCCCTGACCAAACCAGTCTTGGCCAAGCAGCAATGATCGCCCGAGTAGCCGGCTGCGCAGCACTCGCCGCCGGCCTACTCGCCGCTGCCTACGCCGCGTGGCCACGAACCCCGGCGCCGGCGCTGCTGTGCGCCAGCTACGACGGCCTGCCAGCACAGCGCCAAGGGCCCTGGCGCGATGGCATGGTGCGCCTGCCCGGCGGCGAGTTCAGCTTTGGTTCGAGCCGATTCTATGACGAGGAAGGCCCACCCCACCCTGCCAAGGTCTCGGCGTTCTGGATCGACGTGCATCCAGTCACCAATGCCCAGTTCGCGCGTTTCGTGAAGGCCACCGGCTACCTCACCCATGCCGAGCGCGGCATCAGCGTCGAGGACGATCCCTCGCTGCCCGATGCTCTGCGCGTGCCAGGGGCGATGGTATTTCAGCAAGGGCCTCAAGTAATCGCCCCCGGCTGGCAGTTCGTGCCCGGCGCCAACTGGCGACACCCGCAAGGGCCCGATAGCAGCCTGGACGGGCTGGACAACCATCCGGTGGTGCAGATCGCCCTGGAAGATGCCCAGGCCTACGCCCGCTGGGCCGGTCGCGAGCTGCCCAGCGAGGCGCAGCTGGAGTACGCCATGCGGGGTGGCCTGAGCGATGCAGACTTCAGCTGGGGCACCACCGAGTTTCCCAAGGGCAAGCCCATGGCCAATACCTGGCAGGGTCAGTTCCCCTACCACAACGCAGCGGTCGATGGCTTTACCGGCACCTCGCCGGTGGGCTGTTTCCCGGCCAACGGCTTCGGTCTGTTCGATGCCGGCGGAAACGTCTGGGAGCTGACCCGCAGCGGCTACCGACCCGGCCACGATGCCGTGCGCGATGCCGCGCTCGACCCGCCGGGCCCGGCCTTGGCGGAAAGCTTCGACCCCGCCGAGCCCGGTGTGCCGGTGGCGGTGATCAAGGGCGGATCGCACCTGTGTTCGGCGGACCGTTGCATGCGCTACCGGCCCTCGGCGCGTCAGCCGCAGCCGGTGTTCATGGCAACGTCACATGTGGGCTTCAGGACGATTCGGCAATGAAGGCCAACGGTGCAGCGGCGGCATCGATGGCCGCCACCTGCCGATCGATGTCGGGCAACAGATAGCTGAAGAAGAACTCGACGCTTTCCTGCTTCTCCCGGCGTTGCGCTGTCGCCACCGGCAACGCCTGGATGCAGCGTGCGGTACGGGCCCAGGCGAACGCCTGCAAGACACTGGCACACAATTGCAGAAAGTCGCCTGCGGCGCGGTACGGGTATTCGGCGTCGTCCGCCGCGATCAGCAGGACCTTGGCCAGCACCGCATCCAGCGTGTCGCAGACCCTGCCCAGCGCCATGGCGGCCCTGCCATCCGATGCACCGGCCTCCTCACGCAGCTCACCCAGCAGCAAGGCGAAGCCCTCCCCGCCATCGCCCAGCACCTTGCGCAACAACAGATCGTTGGCCTGTATCTCGTTGGTGCCCTCGTAGATCATGGCGATGCGGCTGTCGCGCAGGGTCTGCTCGATGGCGTACTCCTGTGTGTAGCCGTAGCCACCGAACACCTGCAGTGCCTGACTGGCAAGGCGGAATCCGCGCTCGGTGAAATCCGCCTTGAAGATCGGCGTCAACAGCGCTGCCAGCGTTGCCGCCTTGGCGCGCTGGGCGGGGTCGCCAGCGCCCGCGGCAAGGTCCAGCCAGTGCGCCGCCCAATAGCCCAGCGCCCGCATGCCCTCGGTGCGCACCCGCAACTCCAGCAGGGACCGGCGCATCGCCGGATGCAGGTGGATCGGGTCGGCTCCCAGGGCGACCTCGGTGCGCCCCGGCGCCTTCATCTGGCGCCGCTCCAGGGCATAGTCGCGGGCCTGTTGCCAGGCTGCCTCGGCGTGTCCCAGCCCTTGCAGGCCGACATGCAACCGGGCCGAATTCATCATCACGAACATCGCCGCCAGGCCGCCGTGGGCCTGCCCGACCAGCCAGCCTTGGGCAGCTTCGAAGCGCAGCGCACACGTGGCGCTGGCGCGAATGCCCAACTTGTGTTCCAGACCATCGCAGTGCACGGCATTGCGCTGACCGTTCGACAGCCATTTCGGCACCAGCAGCAGCGACAGTCCACGGCTCCCGGGCGGCGCGTCCGGCAGCCGAGCCAGCACCAAATGGACGATGTCGCCGCTCAGGTCGTGCTCGCCGCCGGAGATGAACAACTTGTTGCCGGTGACCGCATGGCTGCCGTCGCCCAAAGGCTCGGCACGGCTGCGCAACAGGCTGAGGTCACTCCCGGCCTGAGGCTCGGTCAGGCACATGGTCGGCAGGATTTCGCCACTGACGATCCCCGGCAGGTAGCGCGCCTGCAGCTCGGCGCTGGCGTGGGCTTTCAGACACAGGTAGGCGCCATGGGCAATGCCGGTGTACATGGCCCAACCGTGGTTGCTGGCAAAGAGCATCTCCTGCACTGCCGCATCCAGCACCAGGGGCAAACCCTGGCCACCGAGTGCGGGGTCGCACGCCAACCCAGGCCAACCGCCTTCGACATAGGCGCGGTAGGCGGCAGGAAAACCGTCCGGCGTGCGCACGTCGCGACCTTCGAGTCGACAGCCCTGGCGATCGCCCGGCGCATTCAGCGGCGCCAGCACCTGTTCGCTGAATCGAGCCGCCTCTTCCAGCACCTGCACGGCCAAGTCGAGGTCAAGATCGCTATGAAGTGAGAGTTGCGGCCAGGCCTGGTCTACCTGCAGCCAGTGTTGCAACACGAATTGCATGTCGCGCAAGGGAGCCTTCCAGGCCATGGGACACCTCGGAATCAAGCAACGAAATGGGGGTTCTCGATCAGCAGCGCCATGCCCTGGCCGC
The DNA here is from genome assembly GCF_004357765.1 of Pseudomonas putida. GTDB lineage: Bacteria > Pseudomonadota > Gammaproteobacteria > Pseudomonadales > Pseudomonadaceae > Aquipseudomonas > Aquipseudomonas putida_U. Next base: position 289,028 of record NZ_SMTE01000005.1, read on the forward strand.
CGCCGATGCAGGCCGCCGCGATGCCATAGCGCAGGTTGTCGTGGCGCAATTGCCGGGCCAGGGTGTGCACCAGGCGCAGGCCGGTGGCGGCCAGGGGATGACCGAGGGCGATGGAACCGCCGTGGACGTTCAGTTTCGCCACATCCAGCTGCAGTGCCTGGGCTACCGCCAGCACCTGCGCCGCTTGCGCCTCGTTGATTTCGAAGCGGTCGATCTGCTCCAGGCGCAGGCCGCTGCGTTCGAGCAGCAGGTCGATGGCCGGCGCCGGCCCGATGCCCATGGTCCTGGGTGGTACACCGACAGCCGTGGCCATCAGCAAGCGTGCCAGCGGCGCTTGGCGGCAGTCGGAGTAACGCGTGACCAACGCCGCGGCCGCACCATCGACCACTGCGCAACTGTTGCCGGCGGTTTGTACACCATCGCCGTGCACAGGACGCAGCCTAGCGAGCGCCTCAGGATCGGTCGGCCGTGGGTGGCTGTCGCGGCTGACTTCGAGCACGCCACGCGGCAAAGCGATGCCACGCGGAAGGCAGTCCTGTGCCTCGAAGGTCTGCGCGGTGACCGGGACGATCTCGTCATCGAACCAACCGTGGGCCTGGGCCTGTATGGCGCGCTGGTGGCTGCGCAGCGCCCAGGCATCCACCGCCTCACGGTCCAGGCCAAAATCGCGGGCCAACTGCTCGGCAGTGCCGATCATGTCCACTCCGGCAGCGGGATCGTACAGCGCCTCCCAGAGAAAGTCCTTGAAACCGACCGGGGCCCCCAAGCGAAAGCCGCCACGATGTTCATAGGCGGCGATCGGGTTACGCGACATCGACTCGGCGCCCACGCACAGCACTTGTTGCACGCCGCTGCGCAGTTGCTCGCCAGCCTGGCGCAGCAACTCCAGACCGGTGCCGCAGATGCGCTGCACTGCCAGCGCCGGTACCGCCTGCGGCACGCCACAGTACAGGCCGATATGGCGCGGCAGCATATAGGCATCGAAGCTGGCCTGGGCCATGCTGCCGGCGATCACGCTGTCCACCGTCTGTGGCGCGATAGCGGCGCGTGTTAGCAGCGCACGCCCGGCATGGATGCCCAGATCGATCGGCGACACCCCGGCCAATGCGCCGCCCAGGTCGACCCAGGGCGTGCGCACCATCTCGACGATGGCCGCGTCCTCGAAGGAGGTGCACAGCCCGGGGCGACTCATCGCGCCACCTGGGCGTGCAGCGCGCTGGGGTCTTCGCCACGGTACAGCGCCTCGACCCGCGCAGCCCGTCGTTGCAGCACTGCGCGTTGGTTGATCGAACCCTTGTCGGTGATTTCACCGGCATCGATCGACGGCGGCTCTTCCAGCAGCGCCAGCCATTCGATGCGACTGGCGTTGCCCTGGGCATCGGCATTCAGACGCTGCAGCCAGCCGGCGAACCAAGCCCGTACAGCATCGCTGGCCAGCACCTCGGCGTCGCTGGCATGAGCCGCCAACCCGGCCAGTTGCCGGCACTCAGGAAGGCGCGGGAATACCAGCAGCCCCAGGCATTCGCGGTCCGGCGCGGTGACTACCACGTCTTGCACGTAGGGCGAGCCTTCCAGCACCGCACGATTACGCAGCGGGCCGACGCTGACGAACACCCCGGACGACAGTTTGAAGTCCTCGGCGATACGACCGTCGAACATCAAGCCGTGGTCGGGGCGCTCGGCATCGGCCAGCTTCAGCGCATCGCCGGAGCAGTAGAAGCCCTCCTCGTCGAAGGCTTCGGCAGTCTGCTGCCGCGAGCGCCAGTAGCCCGGCATGATGTGCGGGCCACGGAAACGCGCCTCCAACTTGCCGTCCTTCGGCACCAGCTTCACTTCGCAGCCCGGTGCCGGCAGGCCGACGTACCCGGCCAACGACAGCGGGCCGGTGGTGAAGGTGCACGACGGCGAGGCTTCGGTCATGCCCAGGCCAGCCATCATGCGGATGCGCTCGCCGCAATGCTGCTCGGCGATACGGTCGAGGCGATCCCAGATGCTTTGCGAAAGGCCCGCGGCGGCGAAGAAGAACAGCTTCATCCGGGCGAAGAAAACCTCACGCAGCTCGGCGTCCTGCTCCAGCGCCTTGACCAGTTCTTCCCAACCCTTGGGCACGGTGAGATAGGCAGTGGGGGAAATCTCGCGCAGGTTGCGCAAAGTCTCGGCGAAGCCTTGGGGCGTGGGTTTGCCGCCGTCGAGGTAGAAGCTGCCGCCGTTGTACAGCACGATGCCGATGTTGTGGCTGCCGCCGAAGGTGTGGTTCCACGGCAGCCAGTCCACCAGCACCGGTGGCTCCTCAGCGAAGACCGGGAAAGTCTGCAGCAACATCTGCTGATTGGCGCAGAGCATGCGCTGGGTGGTGATCACCGCTTTGGGCAGCTTGGTCGAGCCCGAGGTGAAGAGAAACTTGGCGATGGTATCCGGCCCGGTGGCGGCGAATGCCGCATCGGCGCCAGCCAGGTCGGTCGGCTGCAGCAGGCTGTCGAAGCGCAGGTGACGTCGGCCGACAACCTGGCCATGTACGCTGATCACAGGCACCGAGTCGTCGAGCACTGCATCGAAAGCACGCTGGAAAGGCTGACTGTCGGTGGCGAATACCAGGCCTGGGGTGAGCACCTCGCAGACATGGCGCAGTTTGGCGAAGTCCTGGGACAGCAGCGCGTAGGCCGGGGACACCGGGCAGTAGGGAATGCCGGCATACATGGCGCCGAGGGCGATCTGCAGGTGCTCGATGTCGTTGCCGGAAAACAGTGCCAGCGGCCGCTCGGCGCTGAGATCAAAGCCCAGCAGGTTGGCGGCGATGGTGCGCACATCGGCAAGCATTTGGGCATAGCTGATAGAACGCCAGGCACCGTCCGCCTGGCGGGCGGCGATGAACGTCGTGTCGGGGCGCTCGGCAGCCCAGTGCAGCAGACGGTCGAGCAGGCGCGCCGGCAGCGGCGCCAGGGGCTCGATGGGTTGCATGCGCAGCACGCCATCGATGTGGCTGATCTGCACCTGGGGATGCCCGATGGCCACCTGGCGGTAGCGCGGACATTGGCCAGGGTCGATCGACCGTGAGCGGGCTTCGGTATTCACGCAGGTTGCTCCTTGTTCTTGTTGTACATCCTGCCGCCGCCCGACCCTGCGGGCGGCGGTCTTGTCGCGCATTGCTCAAGCGTACGAGCGCTAGATGGGATAGTGCCGCGACCCGTGTTGCAGCGTCACCCAGCGCAGCTGGGTGAACTGGTCGATGGCGGTGCGGCTGCCGAAGCTGCCATAGCCGCTGGACTTGACCCCACCGAACGGCATCTGCGCTTCATCGTGCACGGTTGGGCCGTTGATGTGGCAGATGCCCGACTCCACCCGTTGCGCCAATGCCAGCGCACGGCTGGTGTCACGGCTGAAGATCGCCGATGACAGGCCGAACTCCGAGTCATTGGCCAGTGCCAACAGCGCCTCATCCCCTTCGCCGCGCAGCACCACCGCCACCGGCCCGAAGGACTCCTCGCGGTACAGGCGCATGCTCGCATCGACGTTGTCGAGCAAGGTCGGTTGCAGGATGCTGCCGTCCAGCTCGCCACCGCACACCAGGCGCGCGCCCTTGGCCACGGCGTCGTCGATCAACGCCTTGATGCGCTCACCGGCCGCCGCGCTGACCAGTGACCCGAGCACCGAGGTGCTGGCCAGCGGGTCGCCGGCACGCAGCCCGGCGACCTTCACTGCCAACTTGTCGACGAAGGCGTCGGCGATACGGCTGTCCACCACCAGGCGCTCGGTGGACATGCAGATCTGGCCCTGGTTGAAATAGGCCCCGAAGGCCGCGGCCTCGACCGTGGCATCCAGGTCGGCATCATCGAGCACCAGCAGCGGCGCCTTGCCGCCCAACTCGAGCAAGGCCGGCTTGAGGTGGCGGGCAGCCAGCTCGCCGACGATGCGCCCGACCTGCGTGGAGCCGGTGAAGTTGACGCGGCGTACCGCAGGGTTGGCGATCAAGCGTTCGACGATGGCCGGCGCATCCTCCGGCGCATTGCTGATCACGTTAACCACGCCATCGCCCAGGCCGGCATCGTGCAGCACCTGGCCGATCAAGCGATGCACCGCCGGGCTCAGTTCCGAGGCCTTGAGCACCACGGTGTTGCCGCACGCCAGCGGCATGGCGATGGCACGGGTGGCGAGAATCACCGGGGCGTTCCACGGCGCAATGCCCAGCACTACACCACAGGGAGCGCGCAGGGCCATGGCGAAACTACCGGGCACATCCGATGGAATCACTTCGCCGGTGATCTGGGTGGTCATGGCTGCCGCTTCGCGCAGCATGTTGGCCGCCAGCTTGACGTTGAAGCCATACCAGTTGGCCATGGCGCCAGTTTCGCCAGCCGCGTCGATGAACTCGCCGGCTCGGGCCTGCAGCAGTTCGGCACCTGCGAGCAGGCGGCTGCGCCGTTCACCGGGCGCCAGCGCAGCCCAGGCCGGGAACGCCGCTTGCGCTGCGGCCACCGCCGCATCGGCATCTGCCAGGGTGGCGGCGGCGACCTGCGAGACCACCTCGCCGGTCACCGGATTGCGGCGTTCGAAGGTTCGTCCGTCGCTGGCGGGGCGCGACTGCCCGCCAATCAGCAAAGGCACCTGCAACATGCTCATTCCTCTTGTTGTCGTTATAGAGAAATACCCACGGACGCTGGCCGATGACGCCAGCGTCCGCCTTCGGACTCAGCGCTTGTAGGCTTGCAGACCGGGCTTGATGCTCTTGTCGTCGAGGAACTGCTTCATGCCCTGCTCGCGGCCGCCAGTGGTGTCGAGCAGACGTGACTGGTCGAGCTTGGCGTACAGGTAGTCTTCGTTCTGCTCCCAGGTCAGCTCGCGGCAACGTTTGAAGCCGTTTTTCGCAGCACGCAGTACCACCGGGTTCTTTTCCAGCAGGTTGAGCGCCAGCTCGCGGGTGGTTTCACGCAGTTCGGCCAGTGGCACGCTGTCGTTCACCAGGCCCATCTCGGCGGCCTTGCGGCCATCGAAGGTCTTGCCGGTCATGATGTAGTAAAGCGATTGGCGGTGGCCAACGGTATCGGCCATGGCCTTGCTGACCAGGTTGCCCGGCGGGATGCCCCAGTTGATTTCCGACAAGCCGAAGGTCGCCTCGTTGGCGCAGATGGCCAGGTCACACGCCACCAGCGGGCTGAAGCCACCGCCGAAGCACCAGCCGTTGACCATGGCGATGGTCGGCTTGGCATACATGCGCAGCAGCTTCCATTGCCATTGCGAGGCTTCGCGACGGATTTTCTCCTGAAGGATCTCCGGGCCGGCGTCCACTTCGCGGAAGTACTCCTTGAGGTCCATGCCCGCCGTCCAGGACTCGCCGGCGCCGGTCAAGACCAACACGCCAGCGTCGGCATCCTGCTCCAGGGTTTCCAGCACGTCGACCATTTCCCGGTTCAGGGTAGGGCTCATGGCGTTGCGCTTTTCCGGACGGTTGAGGGTGACCCAGGCGATGCCCGACTCCAGCTCGACGGTGACGGTGGTCCAGCGGCCTTCGTATTTGCTCATGGTTCTGCACTCTTGTTGTTCGCGGTGATGGCCTCAAGCTAATGGAGCTTAATAGTTATGTCAATTAACTATTATGGAAATTATCTTTTCCGATTGACGGGTTCAGAGGCTTTTTTGCCTGATGTCCTCTAGCCGGATCGCACGCCGGCAGGCAAACTGGGTAACTTTCTTATCCATGACCGAGGAGCCCGTACGCGATGGCAAGGTCTGCCCGTTCTACCGATAGCGCTTCGATGCCCGTGCCGGCGGGAGAAAGCGTGCTCGAAGACTTGATCGGCTATGCGCTGCGCCGCGCTCAATTGAAGCTGTTCCAGAACTTCATCGCCCGGCTCTCGGCCTATGACCTACGCCCGGCGCAGTTCTCCGCCTTGGCGATCATCGACCAACACCCAGGGCTGATGCAGGCGGACCTGGCGCGGGCGCTGGCGATCGAGCCGCCGCAGGTCGTGCCGATGCTGAACAAGCTGGAGGAACGCGCGCTGGCGGTACGCGTGCGATGCAAACCGGACAAGCGCTCCTACGGGATATTCCTGAGCAAAGCGGGGGAAGCGTTGCTGAAGGAGTTGAAGCAAATTGCCAGCGACAGCGATCGCGAATCGACCTCGGCACTGGATGACGAGGAACGTGGGCAGCTATTGCGGTTGCTGACCAAGATTTACCAAGAACCACAGGGCTAATGCCCGATCGCCGGTCTGCTATGATCGCGCTTCACTCATAGGGAATCGTCGGTGAAGTCCGTGTTCATGTTCATCCTGGCGCTGCTGCCGCTGCCCCTCCTGTTCTGGGCCATGCGCTACTATCGGATGCGTTGGCGGGCGGGCATGGAGGCGCGTTTCGCCAAGGCCTTGGAAGGCCTGCAGATCGGTAGCCATGAATTGCTGGTCGACAAAGTCACCGTGCCAAGCACCGATATCACCGCCGAGGTCTACCGGATTCTGCGCGATGAGCGCGGTCGCTATTTTCTGTACATGCGCACGGGCGACTCGATTGAAATACTCAAGCCGTTGACCGAGGAGCGCGCGCTGCAAGCCGTGAAACTCAACGCTTGATCGCAAAGGTGCGAGGTGTGGCATGGGCGTGATACCCAACCTGGAAGGCCAGGCCAATGCCCTGATCTGCGGCGCCAGCCGTGGCATCGGGCTGGCGCTGTGCGCCGAACTGCTGGCCAGGGAGGATGTCAGCCAGGTCTGGGCGGTGGCACGCAACGCCCAGCGCTGCGATGCCCTCACCGCCCTGGCCCGCACGCATGCCGGGCGCCTGACGCTGCTCGACTGTGACGCCCGTGACGAAACGGCCCTGGCAAACCTGGCAGCGGAACTGGGCAGGACCTGCCGGCATCTGCACCTGGTCATCAGCACCCTGGGCATACTCCATCAGGAAGGCGCCAAACCGGAAAAGTCCCTGCTGCAGCTGGACCTGGCCAGCCTGCAGGCCAGTTTCACGACCAACGCCCACGCCCCCATCCTGCTGCTCAAGCACCTGCTGCCCCTGCTGCGCAAGGCGCCCAGCACCTTCGCCGCACTCTCGGCCAGGGTCGGTTCGATCAGCGACAACCGGCTAGGCGGCTGGTACAGCTACCGGGCCAGCAAGGCAGCGCTGAACCAGTTGCTGCACACCGCAAGTATCGAGCTGAAACGCCTGAACCCGGCGTCCACGATACTGGCACTTCACCCAGGGACCACCGACACAGAGCTGTCCCGACCCTTCCTGGGCAATGTGCCTGAAGGCAAGCTGTTCGAACCGGCGTTCGCGGCGCAGTGCATCCTCGACTTGGTGGCACGGCACGGGCCGGCGGACAGCGGCGGATTCTGGGGATGGGATGGTCGACCGATCGATTGGTGACCACAGCAATTTCGGAAAAGCCTGATGGCCGAGCGGTAGCGAGGCGCGCCCGGTTCGGCCACAATCGCTCGCTTCACTCGGCGCCGGAATGCCCTCCCATGCTCACCACACTCGCCATCGGCAACTACCGCTCGATCAACCATCTGGTGCTGCCGCTGGGCCAGCTCAACCTGGTGACTGGCGCCAACGGCAGCGGCAAGTCCAACTTGTACAAGGCCTTGCGTCTACTCGCCGAAACCGCCCAAGGCGGCGTGGTCGAAGCGCTGGCCCGTGAAGGTGGACTGGATTCGACCTGGTGGGCCGGACCGCAGGCGAGTCCGCGCATGCACCGCGGCGACGTCCCCATCCAGGGCCAGCAGGCCAGCGAGGCCAGGCGCCTGCGCTTGGGCTTCGCCACCGAAGATTTCGGCTTCGCCATCTCCCTCGGCCTGCCGATTCCCCTGCCCTACCCCAGTGCCTTCATGCTCGACCCCGAGATCAAGCGTGAAGCTATCTGGGGCGCTGGGGCCTACCGCCCCTCATCTTTGCTGGTGGAGCGCAAGGGGGCGGTGGTGCGCGCCAGGGACCATGAGGGCTGGACGCTACTCAACCAACACGCCGATAGCGGCGAAAGCTTCTTCAATATCGTCGGACGCCCGCGCCAGGCGCCGGAGATCGGTGAACTGCGGGCATTCATCAACAGCTGGCGCTTCTACGATCATTTTCGCATCGACCGCGAGGCGCCCTGCCGCCAGCCGCAACTGGGAACCCGCTCCCCGGTGTTGCACCACGATGGGCGAAACCTCGCGTCGGCGTTGCAGACCATCATCGAGATCGGCGACGTCGAAGACCTCAACGAGGCCCTGGAAGACGCTTTTCCCGGCAGCCGCCTGGAAATCGATGCGCCGCCTGGCGGCTTGTTCAGTGTGCGCCTTCACCAGCACGGGCTGTTACGACCACTGGCCGGCGCCGAACTGTCGGACGGCACTCTGCGCTATCTGCTGTTGATGGCCGCCCTGCTGACACCGCGACCGCCGTCGCTGATGGTGCTCAACGAACCGGAAACCAGCTTGCATGCCGACCTGCTCCCGGCGCTGGCCCGCTTGATCATTCGCGCCTCGCAGCGCAGTCAGGTCTGGGTGGTATCGCACAGTCGGCACTTGATCGAGGCACTTTCGGCTTGCGCCGACTGCAATGTGCTGGAGCTTCAAAAGCATCAGGGGCAAACCCAGCTGCGCGGTGTCGGCTTGCTGGACGAACCCCTGTGGCGCTGGCCGGACTGAGCGCGGCATCGGTCTACGGGTTCTGATCCCGCGGTGGCGAAACGGCCGATCAGTGACCAGGCTTGCTTGGCGACAAGTGTCATCTAAAGTTTTCCTTCACAGCACCGGCGTGTGCTTCACATTCAACTTGCCGACATGTCGTGAAAAGAGAATTGCCCACACCTGCCTCCGGAATTCAGCGGGGCTACCCTCCTGCTACTGTGTAAAAACACTACTGGCAGTTGCCCTAACCGGTACAGCGCTTCGCTCAAAAGAAGCCTGGTCGTACTCTTTGCATTGCCCGGCGGTGGCGCCACCTGGCGCGTCTGAGATGTCAGGCAATGGCGACCGATCATCGTGAGGAAGGAGAAGCTGCATGAACACCCGGACATTGGCCGCATCGCTGTGCCTTGCAACGCTCATGCTGCAAGGTTGCGCCAGCAAATACGTGGAGTCCGACCAGTACTCGGGCTTTCTCAAGGACTACAGCCTGCTCAAGGAAGACCAGTCGCCTTCGGGGGCTCCGGTGATGCGCTGGATCAAACCGGGCATCGATGCCAAGCGCTACACCAGTGTCTATATCGAACCCAGCCAGCTCTACCCCAAGCCGCAGCCGACCGAGAAAGTGCCACAAGCGACCTTGCAAGGCATTACCCAGTACTACGACCAGACCCTGAAGAATCACTTCTCCCAAGTACTGCCACTGGCCAGCAGCCCAGGCCCACGCGTGCTGGTGGTACGCCCGGCGATTACCGCTGTGAGCGCCGAGACCAAGGGCCTGCGCCCGTATGAGGTGATCCCGATCGCGCTGATCGCCGCGGGTATCAGCACAGCGACAGGCATCCGCGACCAGGACACCAGCATCGCCACCGAGGCGGCGTTCCTCGACGGCGACAACAACCAAGTGGTGGCCGAAGTGGTTCGCAAAGGTGCGGGCGCGGACCTGGAAAATTCGTCCCAGACGATGCAGGCGAAAGATGCCAAGGCGGTACTCGATGGCTGGGCCAAGGACATGGTCAGCTCCTTCCAGGCCTTGAGAAAATAGGCGACCCCACTCAGTGCGGGTGACCGGCGCGGAGTGAGCCGGCACACCCGCACCTATCGAGGCGCGATTCCATGGACAGCATTCGCGGCAATACTGTGCTGCAATTTGGCCAAGCACCGATCGAGCCCAACACTCGCAACGCTCAGTTCCGTCGATCGTTCGACCTGAACCTGTTCGGCAACCCTGCCGCGCCATTGCCTACCCTCAACCCAGCGCGGTTGTTCGAGTACGGCGTGCTCCCCCTGAGCCTGCCGCGATTTGGCCTGCAACAGGCGCTGCGCCCAGACTCGACCCTGGTGGGCCCGCTGCGCCATCTGGCCAACTCCGCCCCCACCGTGGGCCGGGCGTTGATCGCGGTGATTCGCTACATGCACCATCACTCCCCAACGTTCTTGTTCCGTCTGGAGCAACGCGCCGACTATGCCACCCTGTATTTCGATCAGCGTCAGTCCACCGCCCAATCGACGCCGCACTTGCTCGAGATGGCGGTACACGGCGCGCAGCTGCTGATCGGCGAGCTACGCGGCACCCCCCTGTTTCCCCGCGCTGTCAGTCTGCGTCACGCGCCGTTGGGCAATGACTCGGGCTATGCCCGGTACTTCGGCTGCCCGGTGCTGTTCGACCAGCCGCACGACGGCCTGGTAATGCCTGTCGATGTGCTCCAGGAAGCCTGCGTGCAGCAGGACCGCGACCTGCATGCCATCGTTCGCCAGTTCCTGGACAACCGGCTCATCCCCAGCGGTAATCTGCTGGCGGCGGTCGAAGCCAGAATCCAGATGCTGCTGCCCACCCAGCGCTGCACCCTGGAGCAGGTGGCCCTGGCCTTGCAGATGAACCCGCGTACCCTGCAACGGCGCCTGGCCGGCGAGGGCATCGAATTCGAGGTGCACCTGGACGCCATTCGTCGCCATCAGGCACAGCGAATGCTGCGTGAGACCACGCTGAGTGTGGGGCAGATCGCCAACGAGCTGGGCTATCGCCGTACCACTTCATTCTGCCGCGCGCATCTGCGCTGGTTCGCCATGACGCCGCTGGAACATCGGCGCCAATTCGGTGCTCCTGGCATCGCGCTGCGGTAACCCGCGCTCAGCACGCCTCGCCGCCGTCTCCGGGCGGGCGCGCCGGTGCGGCGAACCAGCGCTCGCGGGGCACCCATTTTTCCTGGGGCGGGTCGGCCAGATAGTGCGGCGACATGATCTGCACGCCGTATTCGTTGAAGACATCCTGGATATTGGCGTGCAACAGGCTCAGCAACTCCGCCCGTGGCCGTGGTTCGCTGGGCACCGCCTGGGCCACCAGACGGTACTCGGGGTAGAAGTCCGACAGTCCGGTCTGGAACACCTGCGGACTCGGGTTGGCAAGAATGCCCTCGGTACGCTGCGCCGCCTCCACCAGCATCGCTTCGACCTGACGCCAAGGTGTGTCATAGCCGATGGTGACCACCGTGTCGACGATGTAGCCCCGGCCTTGCACCGCACGCGAGTAGTTGCGGGTGACCGAGCCGGTGATCATCGAGTTGGGCAAGGTCAGCACCTCGCCAAGGCCGGTGCGAATGGTGGTGTTGAACATGCCGACCTCGGTCACCGTGCCTTCGTTGTCGCCCACCCGCACGTATTCGCCGGCCTTGAGCGTGCGCGAATAGGTCAGGATGAGTCCCGCCGCGGCCTGCCCGACCACGCTGGAAGCGCCCAGCGAGATCATCAGGCCGAGCAGCACCGACAGCCCTTTGAAGGCATCGGTGCCGGAGCCTGGCAGGTAGGGGTATGCCATGACCAGAGCGAACAGCCATATCCCCAGCGAAGTCAATCGGGTGGTGGGCTGCAAAGTTTCTTCGGTCAGCCACTTCAGCGTTCCGGGGCGGGCCAGGCGTTCGAGCAGACGCTTGCTGAAGGCGCTGATGCCGCGGGCGATGAAGAAGATCATCACGGCCACGACGATACCCGGAACGGCCTGCAAGATGCCGTCGAGCAGGTAGCGCAGCAGATCGAGCAGATACAGGTTGAGGCTTTCGCCCCATGGCCGGGTATAGGGGAACTGTGACAGCACGAAGCTCAGCCACTGGTAGCTGAGCAGTGCCACGATCACCCAGTACGTCAAGCGCAGCAGACGGTCGATGAGGAAGTACACGTACTGCATGTCGAATAGGGGCAACTGGCCGACTTTGATCTGCCGGGCGCGCTCCCGCATCAGCAGCGGCAGGCGTCCGCGCAGCTTGCGCCGGCCCAGGTTGGCACCTTTGATCATGACCACGAACAGCAGCGTTGCGAGGGCGGAATAGCCCAGCGCCTTGAGCAGGAAACGCACGCTGCGCGCCTCGCCGGTTTCATCGACCACCTGACGCAGATTGGCCGCGGCCAGCTCGGCCGCCTCGCGGGTGTCACCGCCCTGCACACCCAGATCCTGGGGCGCGACGATGAACGCGCGTCGTCCGCCGAGCAAGACCAGGTGGCTGTTGAGAATGCGGTCGACCCGCACCGGCAGCTCGTCGGTCCCACGCAGGGTTTCCTCGATCACTGCCGTGGCGCGCTGCGCGCGGGCAGTGGGGGTCTCGCCGAGCAGCGTGGCGTGGAAGGTGAAAATGGTCCGGTTGGCGATACGCAGCTCCGCCGGCTCGCCCGGCACGCCCTCGGTGGCGCTACCCACCACCTCCTTGCCCTGCCCCACCAGCGGCAGCAAGGCACATAGCACCAGCAGCACAGTCAACAGGCGGTTCATCGCAGGCTCCCAGGCCGACAGTCTTTAGTGATAGCACAGACTTCACTGGCCGGCGCCGAGCCCCAGGAACCAGCGATAGTAGGGGTTGTCTCCGTCGCTGCGGGCCAACGCCGAAGCCTCTCTGGCCCAGGCCTGGCGGTTGCCGTTGTAGGCATGCAGGCTGAGGCTGTAGAACGCTGCCAGACTGCGCCACTGGTCATTCACCGCACTGGCGAAGCCCGCATCGGCGCCTTGCAGCGGCGGGGCCTTGCGCAGGGCCAGCAAGGCAGGCAGTACCCGGGTGATCTCCCGTGGGCGCACCCAGGGCGCGTACTCGATGCGCGGCTGATCGTCGGTCACCGGCAAGGCGTCGGCGGCATAACGCTCAAGCCCGGAGCGGTCGGTGATCCAGGTCGCCAGCAACGCCTGGGGCGAAGCGATGCCGACCTCGGCCAGCGCTTCGGCCACTGGGCCATGCGCCAGGCGCTGGCGGATCCGCGCCACATCCAGCGGCATCGGCTGCAACGAGCCGATCAGCAGCATCTCGTGAAACTCCGTGGTCCACAGCGTGGCGTGGGGAAACACATCGATGAAGCTGCGTACCAGCGAACGGCTTTCTTCGTCGTTCTGGGTCGGTAGCGGCAGCCACTGCGCCACCAGGCCCGCCGGTTGCAAACGGGCAGCGGCCAGTTGGTAGAAGTCGCGTGAATAGAGGTTGACCACGCCGGCGGCAGAAGGCGGTGGCGGCTCCAGGGTGATCAGGTCGTAGCGTTGCTCGCTGCGCAGCAATTCCCGGCGCCCATCGCGCAGCCGAATGTCCAGTCGCGGGTCGTCAACGGCTGCATAGTTGCCTATGAAGTGCGGAGCGGCCGCCAGCACGTCGGCCAGCAGCTCGGCCACCACCGGACGCTCCAGGCCGGGATAACGCAGCATGGCCCCAGCGGTGATGCCGGTACCAAAGCCGATCACCAATGCCGAGCGCGGTTCGCCGCTGTGGATCAGCAGCGGCAGCAAAGCCTGCAGGCGCATGTAGCGCAATGACGGCATGGCATCGCCGGTGTTGGACACCCCCTGGATGTACAAACGGCTGAAGGTCCGCCCTTCTCGTCCCTGGGTCACCACCGCCACGGTGCCGCCCTTGCCTTCGTGGTAATAGGCGAGCTGCCCATTGCGCGCTCCAGGCAGCAGTTCGGCCAGGCGCTGCGGCGGGGTCACCAGCGCCAGCAGCAGCGTCGCCAGTGCCACCGCTGCCACGCCAAGCGTAGCCGGGCGGCGCACCCCTTGACCCCGCCAGACCGCCACCAGTCCCACGCCGGCAGCCAGCCCAGCAAGTATCGCCAAGGCACGTACCAGGCCAACCTGCGGCACCAGGACGAAGCCTGTGAGCAGCACGCCGGCGATACCTCCGAGCGTATTGAGCGCTACCACCGTGCCCACGTCCCGGCCCACATGGTCGCTGTCCACCACCAGACGCAGGGCCAGCGGAAACGCGGCGCCAAGCAATGTGGTGGGCACGAAGACCATGCACAGGGCCGCGACCGCGAAACGCGCGGACATCCCCGCCAGTGCGCTGCCGGTCACCTGCACGACCAGCAACTCGGCCTGGGTCTGAGCCAGCACCAGCCAGCGCCCCAGCCCCGCCAGCTGTAATAGCGCGAGCAGCCCGGCAACGGCAATCAACAGGCCGAACAGCCCCCAGGGATCGCGAATGCGCTCAGCGCGCCGGGCATACAGCCAACTGCCGGCGAGCAGCCCGCTGAGGTAGGTGGCCAGCACCACGGCGAAGGCGAAGGCACGGGTGCTCATGAACGGCACGATGGACTGGCTCCACACCACCTCGTAACCCAACGCCACACCCCCGGCCAGGCAGTACAGGCCAACAGCCAGACGTGCCTGGGCCGAACGCGGGGCGGGCACTGGTCGGGCAGGCGCCGGCAAGGTCGTGTCGCGACCGCGGAGCAGCCAGGCGCCGAGGGCCGCCAGCAGGTTCAGGCTGGCGGCGACGCAGGCGCTGCCGGTGACGCCCAGGCGTGGTAACAATACGAAGGCCGCCAGCAGGGTACCGGCGATGGCCCCGGCGGTGTTGGCCGCGTACAAGCGCCCTCCTGCCTCCGCCAACTGCCCGCTGACGGGGGCCTGCGCTCGCACCAGCACCGGCAGCGTGCCGCCCATGAGAAATGCCGGCAGGCCCACCAACGCGAACGGCAACGCCCAGGCCAGCAAGCCTACACTGGCCTCCAGGCGAGCGAACGGCCCGGCGGCGTGGGCCAGACTCAGGGTGGCGCCCAGTCCGAGGAGCGCGACGGCCAGTTCCAGCGACACATACAAGCGCAGTGGGCGGCTCAGGCGGTCGGCCCAGCGGCCGAGCCACAGGCCGCCGAAGGCCAGCCCGGCGAAGAAGGCGCTGATGCCGGTGGCCACGGCGTGCACTTCCACGCCCACCACCAACGACAGCTGTTTGATCCATAGCACCTGGTAGACCAGCCCGGCGGTCCCCGAGAGAAACAGTAGCGAGGCTGGCAAGGCCAGCAGCAAACGGGACTGCATGTGGCGCTCACGGGTGACGGCAGAGGATGCTGCGGGTGATGCCATGGGGAGCGCCTTATCCGGTACAGGTGAAAAACAGGAGCGGGTCTGCCCGCTCCTGTCGTCATGGCACTACGGTAGACCTCACTGCTTGTTCATCTTCGCCTCGATCTTCTTGTCCACGTCAGCACGGATCTGGTCGATGCTGAAGCTGGCCGGGCGTTGGCTCGGCGGGTAGTCGACGAAGGTCTGCAGGAAAGCAGCTGCTTTGCGGACACCATTGAAAATCAGGAAATCATTCTTGGTGAGCCAATCATAGTACTGGTCCGACACGACGTCGGCGCGTTCGTATGGGTCCATGCGCAGGTTGAACAGCTTGGGCACCCGCAAGCAGGTGAATGGCTCACTCCAGACCTTCAATCCGCCTGGGGCACGTTGCTCACAGAACACCAGCTTCCAGTCGTCATAGCGCATGCCGACCAGGTCACCGTCATCGCTGAAATAATAGAACTCTTTACGCGCGCTCTTATCGGTCTTGCCGGTCAACATGTCCAGCTGATTGTATCCATCGAGATGAACTTTGAAGTTCTTGCCCCCCAGATCAGCCCCCTTCAACAGGCGCTCCTTGATGTCTGTATCGCCCACCGCGGCGAGCAGCGTCGGGAACCAGTCGAGGCCAGAAATCATCTGCGTATTGATCGTGTCGGCCTTGATCTTGCCAGGCCAGCGGATGATTGCAGGTACGCGGAAGGCACCTTCCCAGTTCGAGTTCTTCTCATTACGGAACGGCGTGGTCGCCGCGTCCGGCCAGGACCATTGATTAGGCCCATTGTCGGTCGTGTAGACGACGATGGTGTTGTCGGTGACCTTGAGGTCATCCAATGTCTTCAGCAGCTTGCCTACATCACCATCGTGCTCGAGCATACCGTCAGCGTACTCGTTCCCAACCATACCGCTCTGGCCTTGCATGGACTCGCGCACATGGGTGAAGGCATGCATGCGCGTGGTGTTCATCCACACGAAGAACGGTTTGTCGGCCTTGACCTGCTTGTCTATGAAGTTGATCGCCGCCTGGGTGGTTTCGTCGTCGATGGTTTCCATGCGCTTCTTGGTCAGTGCACCGGTATCCTCGATCTTGCCGTCGGCGCTGGACTTGATAACACCGCGTGGCGATGCAGCCTTGACGAATTCCTGGTCATCCTTGGGCCAGAACGGACGCTCCGGCTCCTCTTCGGCATTGAGGTGATACAGGTTGCCGAAGAACTCATCGAAACCATGATTGGTCGGCAGGTACTCGTCGCGGTCGCCCAGGTGGTTCTTGCCGAACTGGCCGGTGGCATAGCCCTGTGCCTTGAGGGCCTGGGCGATGGTGACGTCGCGTGCCTGAAGGCCCACCGGCACACCGGGCATACCGACCTTGGACAACCCGGTGCGCAGCGCCGACTGGCCGGTGATGAAGGTGGACCGCCCCGCCGTGCAGCTGTTTTCGGCGTAATAGTCGGTGAACATCATGCCTTCCTTGGCGATGCGGTCGATGTTCGGCGTCTGGTAGCCGACCACGCCCTTGCCGTAGGCGCTGATGTTGGTCTGACCGATGTCGTCACCGAAGATGACCAGAATGTTCGGCTTGTCCGCCGCACTGGCCATTCCCATCGCCAACGTTGCCGAGGCTGCAAGGGCAGCCGCCGACAACCACGTTCTGCTGGACTTCATAGCTACGCTCTCCGTTTCACGTCACTGCTGTCGTCCACGACTGCTGGCACGGAATCTACCGTGCGCCTGCGGCTGGTTTTTGAATCACTGCGGTGTTTCAAAGGGGTACACCCGGCGCCATTCGTTGGCCATGTCGACCACGGTCCAACCCTTGATCCGGGCCTGGACAAGCGCCTTGTCGAGCCGGCCCACCGAGCTGTTGCGGTCATAAGCCCACTCGCGCTGGGCGTCGGTGTGGTGTACCAGTCCGGCAAAGCGTTTGCCTTTGCCGGCCGTGGTCCACTGCAGCATCTGCAGGTCGCCGTCAGAGTTACCAAAGGCCAGCACGGGCCGACGGCCGATGATCGAATCGATGCTGACCGGTTTGCCTGGGCCATCGTCGTTGTGCACGAGCTCGGGCAGGCGCTGGATGCTCAATGTGCCTTGCTTGTCCTGGAACGCTGCATTCAGGGTGGTGCCGATCACCTGTTCCGGGGGGATGCCATACACCTCTTCGGCAAAGGCACGCATGAATGCGACCTCCCCGCCAGAGACAATGTAGGTCTTGAAGCCGTTGTTACGCAGGTACGCCAGCAACTCCAACATCGGCTGAAAGACCATTTCGGTGTACGGCTTGCCGGTGCGCGGGTGACGGGCGCTGGCCAGCCAGCTGCGGCTGCGGGCAATGAAGTCTTCGCTGCTCATGCCCGCGTGGGTGGCCACCACGATTTTCATCATGCCGTCCATGCCTTGGGCAGCCAGCGCCTGGTGATCGTTCTCCAGCACCGCCTTGAACGGTTGCTGCTCACGCCACTGCGGATGTTGCGGGGCCAGGCGCTTGATTTCGTCCATGGCGAACAGCACTTCGAAATACATCGGCTGCTCGCTCCACAGCGTGCCGTCGTTGTCAAACACCGCGATGCGCTCGGCTGGGGCGATGTAATCGGTGCCTCCCTCTTGAGTTATGGCGCTGACGAATGCCTCGATGGCCTGGCGCGACTGGCCCTCCCGCCAGGACGCCATGGGCTCGGTCGCCAGTGCCTGCAACGCCGGAACAATCAGTAGCACACACAGCAATGTGCGCGCGACAGCCGTGCCAACCGGGGTATGGCGCATGGTCAACCATCCTTGCTGAAGTTGCCGGCCTGACCGTGTTCGGTCAGGGATTCAGTTGCTTGAGTGCGTGCTTGCCCTGTGACTTGGGTGGCTGCGCCTCGACTCGCTGTCGCAGGTTTTGCAATGCCTGCCAGCGGGCATCGGCAGGGGGCCGCTGGGCGGGTCCTGCGGCATAAAAACCCTGGAAGAAGGCTAGCAAAGCTCCCTCACTCTGCCTGTCGCCGAGATGTTCACTTGACGACAGCGTGCGCTGCCCGGTGGCTCTCCGCAGCCACCGGTACATGGCGTCCAGCCGCGCCGGCTCGCGGGCACACTGCTGCCGGGCCTGGCGCCAGGCGTAACCGGGTGATTCCAGCCAGGCCCGGTGGTGGCGTGCCTGCCAGCGCCGCAGCCACTGCCAGCCGGCCAGCCCCCAGGAGAGTGCGGCCCAGGCCAGCCCCGCCAGCAGCAACACCAGCAATGCCAGCAGCACGCCATGGCTGGCGATGCTGACCTGTGCGCCCTGGCCCAGCGCGCGCAAGTCTTCGCGCAGGGAGAACGGCTCCTGGTAGCTGCCCTCGCCTGCTTCTAGGTCCACGGCGGGCACCGAGGCCGTGCGCGCCTGGCCAGTGGTGGCGTCCCACCACCGCACGTCGATGGCTGGCAGCTGGTAGCGGCCTGCTTCACCCACCACATACGTGACGCTGTCCTCGCGCTGGCCGCCCAGTGTGCCTCCGCGCCCGTCACTCAACGGTGTCACGCTGGGCGTCTGCACGTAGCGCTTTAGCCCCTTGACCTGGGCAAGGGTCGGAGGCGGAATGAGCATTGCCTGGCCACCCCGAGCGATGATGTACACCTTGCGGGTAAGGCTGTCGCCTGCGCGCAAAGGCGTGTGCGAACGCTCCACGGTCTGGCTGACCTCCACCGCCTGCGCGACCAGCCGTTGCTCGCCGCCGTTGCCAGCGCCGCCCCTCACCGTGAACGACAAGGGCGGGCTTCGTACCGTCTGCGCTCCCGTGCCCTGGCCCGGGTGCACACGGAACGTCAGCGTCGGGATACTGAACGGCTGGGCCACCGTTGGGGTGATCTGGTAGCTGTAGCGCAGGCCAAAGAAGGTTTTGCCATCGATCTGCTGGTTCAGGTGCCGAGCCTCGCCACCGGGCGGGCCGACCACAGCACCGGGCAACTGCAGCACCGGCAACTCGGGCGGTGCGGTGAACCAAGTGTCGACCAACAGGTCCACCTCCAGGTTGACCGTGCCCCCCACCATGATCGCGCTGTCCGGCACGAGGCGCGCCTGCACCCGCACTTCGGGTTCGGCAGCCCCGGCCAACCCGGCCAGGCAGGCGAGCAACAGCACGGCAAGGCGTGTCATGGCGCCTCCGGGGCGGCCGTTTGCCGTGCGGACTGCTGAATCGAGAACTTGCGCTTGAGAAACTGCGCTGGCGACGTGGTCAGGTTGTTCAACCACACTTGGTCGGACGCCGCCTGTGGCGTCTTCTGCTGCTGTTGCTGTCCGCCCACGGTCGGTGTCTGGTCTTCGACCACCTTGTCGGCTTTCTCGTCGGGCGTGCCGGCTTTTTGCTGATCCTCGTAATCCTTTTGCAACGCTTGCGCCAACGCCAGGTTGGCCTTGGCTTCAGCAAAGTCCGGCTGCAGGCGCAACGCCTGCTGGTAGGCCGCTATGGCCGGGTCGAACTTGAACAGCCGCACGTAGCTATTGCCTTGGTAGAACCAGGCAGGTGCCGTGTCCAGCTTGCCCAGAATGGCCAGCGCTGCCTGGAAATCCGCGGCCTGGTAGGCAGCGACGCCTTTCCAGTAAGGATCGTGAAAGTGCGCGGCGGCCTGTGGGTAGTGACCGTGCTCGAACGCCCAGCGCCCTTGCTGGTCAGCAGTGAAGAAGGCATCGAGCAGAATGCCGGCACGAGCAGGCTCAGCCCCGCTCCCCAGCAGCAACGCCAGCAGCAGGCCGGGTAACCAGTTCACCCGCCAGCCGCGACGCACGCTGAAGAGGCCGATCAGCAGCAGCGGCCAGCACAGCCAGTAGCCGGCATCCTTCCAGTGCACCTGCCCGCCATCGGCGCTGGCGGCCTTGAAGTGGCGCTGGGCGTGCAACTCGACCCAATCCAGGTCATCGTCGCCCAGTGTAAGGCTGCCCAAAGGTGCGCTGGCGGCCTTGGCCAAGCCCTTGAGGCCTTGCTCGTCGAAATCGCCCTGCACAGGCCGGCCTTCGGCGTCGAGCCGGGGCATGCCCTGGGCGGAGCGTAGCGGGCCGGTGGACTGGCTGCCGACCGCCAGCACCAGCACCTGCAGCGGCGTGCCGCCCAGGCGCTTATCGATGGCGTCGAACTGGCTGGGGTCGGCGCCGTCGGTCAGCAGTACCAAGGTGCCTGGGGTCTTTTCCGCATCCAGCAGTTTGAGCGCCTGATCGATTACGCCCAGTACATCCTTACCGGGCGTGCTCATCAGGTCAGTGCTCAATGCCTGGATGAAGGTGTCGAGCAGACCAGGGTCCTCCGTTGTCGGCAGCACCAGATGGGCACTGCCGGCGTAAGCGATCAGCCCAGTGCGCGCCCCGCCACGGCGCATCACCAAGTCGTGCAGGGTGTGGCGTGCGGCAGCCAGGCGGCTGGGCGGTACATCGTCGGCATCCATCGAAGGCGACAGGTCGAGCGCCAGAATCAGCGGCGCGCGGTCATCGAGAAAGTCCGGCGTGTCCTGCTGCCAGGTCGGCCCGGCGGCAGCCAGTGCCGCCAGCACCAGCATGGCTCCCAGCCCGTGCACCGGGCGCAGGCGACGTGGGTCCGCCGGGGTGATCATCAAGTGCTGCACCAGGTGCGGGGCGATGACGCCGTTCAATTGCCGCCGCAGGTCGTGGCGGCGCAGCCACAGTAACGGCAGCAGCACGCCGGGCAAGATCAGCAGCAGCCACCACGGGCGCAGGAAATGGAAAGCGGCCAGGTCGATGGTCATGCCTTTACCCCCGGGCGTCGTGCCCACGCCAGCGCCAACAGGTGGCTCGCCAGCAACGCAACAGCCGCCGCACCCAACGGCCACACGAACAGGTCGCGCTTGGGCTGATGGCTGTACGTCTGCACCTTGTGCGGCGTCAGCCGGTCAAGGGTGGCGTACACCTGTTGCAGCGCCTGGCGGTCGCCGGCACGGAAGAACTGGCCGCCTGTGGTGCGGGAGATGGCCTGCAAGGTGGCGAGGTCGACCTTGGCATCGCCGGTGCTCTGCGGGTCGCCGATACCGATGGTATGTACCACGACGCCGTTGGCCTGAGCCAAGTGGGCTGCATGTTCGGGGGTGATGGCGCTGCTGGTGTCGTTGCCGTCGGTCAGCAGGATCAGTACTTTTTCCTGCTCCTTGGTGTTTTCCAGAGCTTTGATGGTCAGGCCAATGGCATCGCCCAGCGCGGTGTTGGGTCCGGCCATGCCGATACCGACCTCATCGAGCAGCAGCAACAGGCTGGCATGATCGAGGGTCAGCGGCGCCTGGGGATATGCGCCGGTGCCGAACACGATCAAGCCGATGCGGTCGTCTTTGCGCCGGGCAATGAAGTCACGCACCACCGCCTTGACCACGCTCAGGCGGTCGGTCTTCTGGCCGTCTGCATTGCTGTAGTCAGTGGCCTCCATCGACTGGGAGATGTCGATGGCCAGCATCAGGTCGCGGATCGGTTGTACACGCTGGATGGGTTTTTCCACCAGCACCGGCCGGGCACAGGCGGCTACCAGCAAACACCACACCAGCACATTGAGCAGCAGTTGCGCACGCCCGCCACCCACGCTGGCCTGCCCCGGCTGCTTGCCGACGGCGCGGCTCATGGCCGCGAAAAACGGCACGCGCAAGGCGCTGCGGCCTTCCTGGTACGGGGCCAGTAACCGATAAGCCAGCCACGCCAGCGGCAGCAGCAGAAACGCCCAGGGGTAATCAAACTGCCACATGGTGCCCCTCGATCCAGCGGCGACTGGCACTGAACAGCGCGCTTGCCTGCTGCGCATCCAGTGCCCGCACGGCGGCATCGGGGGCATAGGCCAGCGTGTGCAGGGCATCGGCGAAGTTGGCCGGCAACGGCTGGGGGGCGCGCAGGTCAAGAAAGGCTTGCCAGGACGCACCGGACAGGCTGGCCGCCGTAGGCGCAGCCGGCATCGACAAGGCCACGCGCTTGAGCAGTTCGGGCAGCTCGCGCAGGGCAGCCAGGCGCTGTTCACCCTGGCTCGCGGCCAGCGCATCGAGCCGGGCCAGCGCCTCGCGCCGGTATTGGTCACGCCGCCACTGGCGCCAGCGCAACGCCGCCCACAGGCTGACCAGCGCTAGCAGCAAAATGGCGAGTGCCAACCAGGCCCAGGTCTGCGGCAGATAGCTGAACGGCGGCACTCCGGGAGTCAGTTCGCGAAGCTGGTCGATGGACGGCGCAGTGTTCATCGGGGCACCTGGGCCAGGCGACCCAGCTCACGACGCAACTGGTCAAGGCTGTCGTCGCCGGTGCTGATCAACATCAGCGGAACCTGGCTGCGGCGCAGCAGGTCGGCCACATCTTGCAAGCGCCCGGCCAGAAATTCGCCCAAGGGTTGGTTGATGCGCCGCTGGCCAACCTCCAGCTCCACCTGCACAGCGCCCTGGGTGACGTTCAGGCGGCCCTTGTCCGGCACCTGCAGGGCGATCGGGTCGAACACCTGAATCGCGATCACATCATTGTGCTGGCTCAGCTGGCGCAACAATGGCAAGGTCTCGGGCGTGATGCCGGCAAAATCGCTGATGATGCAGATCAGGTGGTCGTGGCCGGCACTGGCAGCGCAGCTGCGCAGCACCTTGTCCAGCTGGGCATCGTTCTCCTGATCGGCGGTATAGGCGGACAACCGGTGGTTGGCCTTGATCACGGCACTGCACAACGCCTCGACCCGCGCCCGGCTGCGCAGCGGTCGAACATACTGCACCTGCCGGCCGTCAAAGACCATGCCGCCCACGCGGTCACCGGCATGGAAGGCCATCCAGGCACAGATCGCCGCCAGCTGCGCGGCGCTGACCGATTTGAAGTAGCGCCGGGAGCCGAAGTACATGCTCATGCGCTGATCCACCAACACCAGGGTGGGCCGGTCGCGCTCCTCGGTGAAGGTGCGCACGAACGGTTTGCCATAGCGCAGTGATGCCCGCCAGTCGAGGTGGCGCAAGTCGTCGCCGGGCAGGTAATGGCGCAGCTCGTCAAAACTCAACCCACGCCCGCGCAGGCGCGAGGCGTGGTTGCCGGAGAGGATGCTCGACAGCGGCTGGCGGGCCACGAAGCTCAGGCCCCGAGCACGCGCCTCCAACGCCATGAGCTCGGCGAGCGAGGCATACACGAAGCCGTCTGCAACTACCTTGTTGGAATCCATAGGCATGTCCGTCAGGCGGGAATCGCCACCTTATCCAGCAACCGATCGATGACCTGGTCGGCACCCACTCCATCGGTGACCGCGTCGTAGGAAAGCTGCAAGCGGTGGCGCAGCACCGGATGCACCACCGCACGCACGTTGTCGGGCGACACGAAATCCTGGCCTTGCAGCCAGGCGTGGGCGCGCGACACCCGGTCAAGGCTGATGCCGCCACGCGGGCTGGCACCGATCCTGATCCAGCGCGCCAGGTCAGGGTCGTAGTCATCCGGGTGCCGCGTGGCGTTGACCAGGTCGATCAGGTAGCGGTCGATGGCCTCGGACACATGCACCTGCGCCACCTCGCGGCGGGCGTCGAAAATCACCTGCTGTGCCAGCCGCGCCGGTTTCGCGGCTGCCTCGTGGCTGGCCTGGTCCTCTTCCCGCACCAGACGCAACACCTGGGTTTCGTCCTCAGGGCGCGGGTAGTCGAGTTGCAGCTTCATCAAGAAGCGGTCCATCTGCGCTTCGGGCAGAGGGTAGGTGCCCTCTTGCTCGATCGGGTTCTGGGTAGCCAGCACCATGAACAGCCCGGGCATCGGGTAGCTTTGCCCGGCCACAGTGATCTGGCGCTCTTCCATGGCTTCGAGCAAGGCCGCCTGGACCTTGGCCGGAGCGCGGTTGATTTCGTCGGCGAGGATGACGTTGCCGAACAGCGGGCCGGGTTGAAAGCTGATTTTGTTGCCTTCAGCTGTCTGCTGCAGGATCTCGCCGCCGGTGATGTCCGAGGGCAGCAGGTCCGGCGTGAACTGGATGCGCCGCATCTGCGCCTCGAGGTGTGTGGCCAGGGCCTTGACCGTGCGGGTTTTGGCCAGTCCTGGCAGGCTTTCGAGCAGCACATGGCCGTTGGCGAGCAGGCCCAGCAGGACATGGCGAATGGTTTCGGCCTGGCCGAGAACTTTTTCGGCGACCGATGCTTCCAGGGCCTGGAGGTATTCGTGGGTATTCAAAGGCGCGATCCTTGGATGGGTTGGCGGTCTGGTAAATCCTAGTCGCGCACCGGGTGGGTGCAATGGCTGTCGTGAAGAGAGAATGGGAGGTTCGATGCTAAGATACGTCGCATCTGTGATATCGAGCGCCGCGCGCGGCGTTCGATATCACAGGTGACACACCCATAACGCTGGACACATTCAGCGGCCTTGCTTCCAATACGGCTCAATCGCCTGCAACCGCGGATCTTCCGGCGCCACTTCGCGCATCCGCTGGACATACGGAAACGCCTGCTCACGCTCGCCAGCTAGCGCATGCAGGTAGATCAGCGTGTACAGCAAATCCGCATTCTCCGGCGCTTGTTCCAATCCGCTGCGCAATGCCACCAACGCCTCATCGCGGCGGTTCATACGCGACAACAGCAACCCCTGGTTGTAACGGATGCGCGAATTGCCCGGCAGCGCCACGGCAGCCTTTTCCATCCAGCCGACGGCCTCATCCGGTTTGTTGCGCTCCACCAGCAACAGCGCCAGCATGTAGGCCAGGTTGCCGTGGTCGGCCTCGGGCATCTTCTCCAGTGCCACGCCATCACGCAGCAACTGCTCAGCTTTGTCCAGCCGCTGGGCGCTGCTTTCCAGGGTCACCAGGTTGACCCTGGCAGGGAGGAAATACGGGTCCATCTTCAGGGCCTGCCGGTACTCTTGCATGGCCTGCTCGTCGCGCCCCTGGCGCTGCAGCAGCACGGCCAGGTTGAGCCGCCCGCCGGGCAGGTCGGCGTTGCTGCGCAGGCGCTGCTCATACTCGGCAAGCAGTGGCGCGAACGTGGCTGGCAGTTGCTCCGCCGGCACATCGGCCAACGCCCGCACGGCTTCGTCACGCACCGCCCGGTCAGGGTCTTCAAGCAACGGCAGCAGTGGCTTCAGGCGCTGCTCGGCTGGCAGGCTGGTAAAACCGCCGACCGCATAGGCGCGCACCACGGCGTCCTTGTCCTGCAGGGCCCAGCGCAGGTTGCTGGAGGCAGCGGGGCCAATGTCGGCCAGCTGGTCGGCGGCGGTCGCGCGCACGATGGCCGGGTTGCTCTTGTCGGCCAACACGTACCCCAAGCGACTCAAGGCTGTGGACGGGTCCTGGCGCACCCCGTGGAAGGCCTGGCCATAGTGGACCGGGCGTTTGGGCGTACCGAACCAGCCCTCGATGGCAGTGGCGGCCCAGGCCGGCTTCTGATCCTGATGGCAGGTGGTGCAGGCGTCGGGGCCGGTATCAGCCAAGTCGGGGCGCGGAATGCGGATGCTGTGGTCGCGGCGGGGGTCTATCACCATGTAGTTCTTGGTCGGCATGTGGCAGTTCACGCACTGCGCACCGGACGAGCCGACCACGTGGTGATGATGTTCCGGGCTGTCGTAGTCCTTGGCTTGCAGGCCGGCGAAGCGAGCGGTATTGGGCTGGGTGTTATGGCATTGCGTGCACAGGCCGTTGCCTTCGATACGTACCTTGGTGGTGTGCGGGTTGTGGCAGTCGGTGCAGCCAACCCCGGCCGCGTACATCTTGCTTTGGCTGAACGAGCCGAATTCGTATACCTCGCCGTCGATCTGTCCGGCGTCATGATACAGGCCGGTACGCAGCGTGGCGGGCAAACTCTGGTCCAGTTGCGGGTGACCCGGCAGCTGGCCGGTGCCCAGCCCTTGGCGTCGGCTGTGGCAATAGGCGCACTGCTCGACCTGGCCCTTGCTGCCCAACGCTTTGAAGTCCACGGCCAAACCTTGCGCCGGCGAGGCGCCAGGGTGCTCCTTTGCCCAATCTACGTGGGCCTGGCCTGGCCCGTGGCAGCCTTGGCAACCGACATTCTGCTCCTGCCAGGTACTGGCGAAGCTGTCTTTTTTGTCGTCATAGTTCTTGGCCAGAGCGGTGGAATGGCAGTCCGCGCACATGCCGTTCCAGTTCTGGTAGCGGCCGGTCCAGTGCAGAGGGTCGTCAGGGGCGAAGCGTTGCCCCGGGTACAGCGAGAACCAGCGCTGCCCACCGTGTGCGGCCGGACGGCTGTCCCAGGCCAGGGTCAGGGCCTGCAGCCGCCCCCTCGACAACGCCACCAGATATTGCTGCAACGGTTCGAAGCCAAAGGTGTAGAGCACGCGAAAGTCGGCCGGCTTGCCATCTTCGCCCTCGATGTTGACGTAATAGCCGTCACCTTTGCGGAAAAAACGGGCTTTGACGCCGGCCTCGTCGAAGCGCGCATTGTCGAAATTGCCGAGCACGTTGGCTGCCGTGGGCTCGCGCAATGCCCAGGCATGGTCGGAATGCTCCCATTGGCTGGCCTGATCGGCATGACAACCCAGGCAACTTCCGACATCGGCATAACCCTCGCGCTCGCTGGCCTGGCGCGGCAATTGCCCCTCGGCAATCGCCAGCGCAGGGCTGCCCAGCAGCAAGCCCAAAAGGCAGGTGCGCAGCAGCGCCATGAACCACATCCTTGCAGGTACAACTTGCATTATCACGTCGCTCCAGCCTCAGCCCCCGATGCAGCGTAGTACACCCGACGCAGGCTGCGCGCAGTTGGGCAAAGCGCGAAATCCTTCCTACCATGAATGCGTTGCAACGTTTATGAAGCCTCTCAAAGGAATCGAGAATGCCCATGCCCGTTGTTGGACACCGTTGCCTGCCCCTGCTGCTGGCACTGGTCAGCCTGACTGCACAGGCCGCCGAACAGGACGCACCGCAACCGATCCGTGTGCTGCTTGCCGCCGAGCTGGAAACCACCCTGTCCAGCCAGATGAATGGCACGCTTAGGGAACTGAAGATCAACTTCGGCGAGCACGTAGCCAAAGGTGCCACGCTGGCGCGCTTCAACTGCAACGAGGCCCAGGCCCGCAACAAAGTGGCCGGGGCCGAACTGGCGATGGCGCGGCAGAACCTGCAGGCCAAGCAACAACTGCGCAAGCTGAACGCAGTAGGCGACATCGAAGTGGCCGCGGCCAATACCGAAGTGCAAAAGGCCGATGGCGCCCGCGCGATGGGCGAGGCACAGATGAGTTACTGCCAGGTGCTGGCGCCGTTTTCGGGGCATGTGGCCAAGGTGTACGTAAAGCCCTATCAAACGGTCAGCGCGGGCACCCCGCTGTTCGACCTGGTCAGCGATGGCGCGTTGAAAGTGCGCATGAACGTGCCGTCGAGCCAGTTGAAGAACCTCAGCCCCGGTCAGCCTCTGGAGGTGGATGTGCACGAAACCGGCAAGACCTACCCCGCCAAGATCAGCGTGATCAACGCCCGGGTGGATGCCGTGGCGCAGACCGTGGAGCTGGAGGCTCGCTTCGACCAGCGCCACCCTGAACTGATGGCAGGCATGAGCGGCACCGCACGGTTTGCGCCATGACCATGAACCCGCCGCTGCCGCACCCACAACTGTTGCTGCAACTGGACGCCCTGCGCGACAAGGCGATGGCTGCCGAAACGCTGAACGCCCTGGCATTCAGTATGGCCAACGACTTGTACCCGTTGTTGCCGTTTCACCAGGCGCTGGTGTTCAGGCAGGGCAAGGGCGGGTTCGAGCTGCTGTGCGTATCGGGGCTGGCGCGCCCTACTGAAGACTCGCCCTACCTGGTGTGGCTGAAACGGGCCAGCCGCTGGTTGGGCGAACAGGTAAAAACCGAGCAATCCGCCTGGCTCACCGCCGACAATACCGCCCCTCCTGACGACATCGCCGAAGGCTGGGCCGAATGGTGGCCGGCCGGCCTGTGGTGCATCCCGCTGCATGCGCCAACCGGCGAGCGGCTGGGCCTGCTGGTGATACTGCTGGAAGAACCGCCGCCCGCGATCCTGCCCAGGAACCTGGAAGGCCTGACCCGCACCTGGGCATATTGCTGGAACGCCCTCACCCGCCGCCAACGCCTTGGCAGCTGGCGCCCCAATCGCCGCCAGGTGCTGCTGGCCTTGCTCCTGCTCGGCGGCTTGCTGCTGGTGCCGGTGCGCCAGACCGCGCTGGCCCCGGCGCAGATCGTGTCGCGTCAAGCGCAAATCGTCACCTCTCCCATCGACGGCGTCATCGCCCAGGTGCTGGTGCGCCCCAATCAGCCGGTCGAAGCCGGTACCCCGCTCTTCACCCTGGATGAAACGACCCTGCGCAGTCGCGCCGACGTGCTGGACAAAGAGGTGGCCGTGGCCGATGCCGAACTGCTCGCCGCCAGCCAGCGCGCTTTCGACAACCCGCAAAGCAAGGGCGAGCTGACCTTGCTACACGGCCGCGTGCAGCAGCGCCGCGCCGAGCTGGCCGCCGTACAGGCGCAGCTCAAGCGCTCTCAGGTACTGGCGCCACGGGCCGGGGTGGCGGTATTCAGCGACCCCAACGACTGGCTGGGCAAACCGGTGTCCACCGGCGAGCGCATCATGCACGTGGCCGATCCGACGCAACCGGCCATGCAGATCCAGCTCGCCGTGGCCGATGCCATCGCCCTGGAGCCGGGTGCCGAGGTAACGCTGTTCCTAACCGCGTACCCGCTCAGCCCGCTCAAAGGCAAGATCCTCGAGACCAGCTACCAGGCCAAGCCCAGCGACAACGGGGTGGTGGCCTACCGCCTGCTGGCCAGCATTGATGAGCAGCCCGAACATGCTCGCCTGGGCCTGCACGGCACCGCCAAGTTGTACGGCGGCCGAGTAATGCTCGGTTATTACCTGCTGCGCCGGCCACTGGCCACCGTGCGTGCCTGGAGTGGCTGGTGATGCTGGACCCAGCCGACATGCCCCTGCCCCCCCTGCGCGAGGACCTGCGCCTGTGCGATGCCGCCGACAACCGCGACGGCGAACCGGGTTGGATGATCCACGACACCGTGGTCAACCGCTTCTACCGCATCGGCTGGCTGGAGTTCGAGTGCTTGTTGCGCTGGGGCCAGTCGCCCCGACAGATCAGTGAACAGGTGGCGCGCGACAGCGCCTTGAGACCGGACGTGGAACAAGTGCTGGAGCTGCGCTCCTTTCTCGAACACCACCACCTGCTGCGCGCCGGACCCGAACAACTGGGCAAGCTGCAGGCGCAGAGCGAGGCGCGCACCTGGTCGAGCTGGCGTTGGTGGTTGCACCATTACCTGTTCTTCCGCGTGCCACTGCTGCGCCCGCAAGTAGGCCTGCAACGCGTGACCGAGACGCTGGGCTGGCTGTTTCATCCGCTGACCGGTTGGCTGGTGATCGGCCTCAGCCTGCTGGGCGTCCTGCTGGTAATCCAGCAGTGGGACAGCTTTACCCATGCGGTGGTGGAGTCGTTCTCCACCGAAGGCCTGTTCAGCTTCGCCCTTGCTCTGATCACGGCCAAGACTTTGCACGAACTGGGCCATGCCCTGGTCGCCACGCGCCTGGGAATGCGGGTGGGGCACATGGGGGTGGCCTTTTTGGTGCTGTGGCCGATGCTGTACACCGACACCGGCGAAAGCTGGAAACTCAAGCATTCGCGCCAGCGCCTGGCTATCGCTTCAGCCGGCATCGCCACCGAGCTGGCACTGGCGGGCTTGGCGACCCTGGGCTGGGCGCTATGCGACGACGGCGCGCTACGCAATGCCCTGCTGTACCTGGCCACCACTAGCTGGGTGCTGTCGCTGGCGCTCAATGCCAGCCCGTTCATGCGCTTTGACGGCTATTTCATCCTCAGCGACCTGCTGGACTTCCCCAACCTGCACGAACGTGCCTCGGCGCTGGCCCGGGTAGCCCTGCGGCGCAATCTGCTAGGGCTGCACGAGCCATGGCCGGAGCCGTTCCCCAGCCATCAGCGGCGCTTGCTGGTGGCCTTTGCTTTCGCCACCTGGCTGTACCGCTTGGTACTGTTTCTGGGCATCGCGGTGGCGGTGTACCTGTTCTTCTTCAAGCTGTTGGGGATCGTACTGTTCATGGTCGAAATCGCCTGGTTCATCGCCCTGCCGGTCAAACGCGAACTGAGCCACTGGTGGCAACAGCGGGCGCGCATTCCGAGGCGGCGCACGCAGCTGTTCTACCTGTGCATGGGGCTGGTTGTGCTCACCCTGGCGATGCCATGGCACAGCCAGGTGGATGCTGTGGGCGTGGCCCGGGCCGAGCAACAGTTGCGGGTGTACACGCCCTACCCTGCGCGCTTGCAAAGCTTGCGAGAGCAGGGCCGGGTCAAGGCCGGCGAAGTACTGGCAACGCTGGACGAGCCGGATCTGGGCTTACGCCTGCGCAGCAGCGAGGCCACCGCCCGCAGCTACCAGGCACGGCTGTCGGGCCTGTTGGCCGACCCGGCCGGCCTGAGCGTGGACGCCGCCACCCAGCAACGCCTGAACGTGCAGAACGAAGAGGTCCGCTCGGCGCGGGTGGAAATCGCCCGCCTGAATTTGCAGGCGCCGTTTAGCGGCATCTGGCTGGACCGCGACCCCGACTGGCGCGCCGGGCAGTGGGTCAACCGCCAGGAGCCGCTGGGCATCCTCATCGACCCCAGCCGCTGGCAGGTTGATGCCTATGTGGCCCAGGACCAGGTGCACCACCTGGCCGTGGGCAACACCGTGCGCTTTTACCCCGATGGCCAACCCACCGCGCTGCCGGGCAAAGTGCTGGCCATTGGCAGTACCCGTGCCAATCAATTGGCCCACCGCATGCTCTCGTCGCACTTTGGCGGGCCGGTGCCGACCGGTAGCGAACCGCTGGTGCCGACCCATACGGTGTTTCAGGTGCTGATTGCGCTGGATGCGCCGCTGGGCAGCCTGCACGAGACGCGCGGCAGGCTGAAGATCGATGGGGAGCGGCGCAGCGTGCTGGGCGAGATGGGGCGGTGGTTGGCAGGGGTGGCGTTGCGCGAGAGCGGGTTTTGACAACCTGACACTATGCACCCAAAAGGCAATTCCGGACTACGCTTGCTCTACCCCCGGAAACTGGCGTTGAACCTCGAGCAGGTATGCATCATGGACATGAACAGCAGACCCGGCTTCGCCGCTGCATTGCGCCCACGGTCACAAACCCTGGCGCTTGAGCAACGCATCCTGTTCGACGGTGCCGCCGCCGCTGCCGTCGACCTGCAGCACAGCGACCCCAGCCACGCCGAGGCCAAGGATACGGCCCACCCCGCCGCGACCGCCAGCGAAGCACAAACCACCGCCACTCCTGCCGCCCAGCCGCGCAACCTGGTGGTGATCGACGCACGCGTGGAAAACCGCGATCAACTTGCCGCCAATCTGCCGGCGGGCACCACTGCGCTGGTGGTTGACGCCGGCCAGGACGCCATCGCCGCCATCAGCACGGCTCTGGCACAACTGGGCAAGGTCGACTCCATTCAGGTGTTCTCCCACGGTGCGTCCGGGCAGTTCACCCTGGGCAACCAGGTGTTTACCCAGCAAACCGTCGAGCAATTGGGCGACCGCCTGAGCAGTTGGCGCAGCGAACTCAACGCCGGTGCCGACATCCAGCTGTACGGCTGCGACGTGGGCGCCGGCAGCAGTGGCCAGGCCCTGGTCAACGAACTGGCACGCTGGACCGGCGCCGACATTGGCGCCTCCAGCAATGCCACCGGCAGCCAGCGGGCCGGCGGTGACTGGCAGCTGGAAGTCAGCAACGGCGACCTGGACAAGTCCATCGCCCTGGCCGCCTCGACCCTGGCCAGCTTCCAGGGCCTGCTGGCTGATGCCAGCCCGACCGCCAGCCTGGGCAGCGGCGGCGCCGAGGTGCAGTTGGGCGAGCAGTTCACCTTCACGGTCAGCTTCACCAACCCTTCCACCCAGGAAGGCTACGCGCCGTACATCGACCTGTTCATGCCCGCCACCGGGCGCGACGGCGACGATGGCGCCACGTTCATTTCCGCCACCTACCTGGGCCAGGCGGTGAACAGCTTCGTCATCACCTTTGACGCCAACGGCAACGCCACGCACCCCTTGGCCAAGGACGCCAGCGGCAATGCCCTGGTGATCAACGCCGCTAGTGTCGGCATGAAGCCAGGTGACCAGATGGTGGTGCTGCAACTGCCCTACGCCAGCGTCACCAGCGACCAGCCGAGTATCGACATCCAGATCACCGGCCTGCTCAGCAACCTGGCCGACACCACTTACTCCGACGGCGCGCCCAACCTCACCATCAACGCCCGCGCCGGCTTCGAATACGGCAACGATTCGCTGAACAACCCGGTGCAGGACCCGAGTCTGGTGGAAGCCTCGCTGCACAGTTTCATCGTCACCCCTACCCTTTTGAAGGTGACGCAAACGGTCAACATGCCCGAAGGCGAAACCGTGACCGGGCCCAACTACACCCGCACCCAGACCGTCACCGTCACCCCGGCCCCGGGGCAGACCCTGACCAACGTTACCGTGACCCAGACCGTGCCCGACCAGGTGCATGTCACTGCCATCACGCCGGGCGCGGGTGGCACTCTGACTTCCGTCACCCTGCAAGACGGCCGGGTGCTCACCAACCCCACCGCGATCGCCGCGGCGCTGGCCGATCCCAACGTGTTCGTCGAAAGCTACAACATCCACTACGACACCCTCAGTGCCGCCAGCGAAACCCAGGTGAGCTTCTACGTGCCGGAAATCGACGCCAACGGCAGCCCCGTGCTTGACCCGGCCAGCGGCAACCCGGTAACCATCAACTTCGGCACCGCCAGCGTGACCGGCGACTGGAACCCGCTCGACCCCCGCGACCGCCCCACCGACCCGGACGGCTACCCCTTCAGCGAAACCGGCAACGGCCAGGGCGTGACCTTCGTGGCCAAGTCCATCACCCTGCTCAAGGCAGTGGACCTGCAAAACGACGTTGGCACCCCCGGCCTGACCCCCGGCGATACCCTGCGCTACACCATGGACGTGGCCATTTCCGACTTTTTCGCCTTTGGCGAGAACATCCTCGAACAGGGCCAATTCACCGTCACCGACCTGCTCAGCGACGGCCAGACGTTCAGTGCGGGCACCCCTCCTACCCTGTTGCTGCAAGGCAATGGCACCACACTTAGCATCGCCCTGATCTATACCCAGAGCGTAAACGCCAACGGCAGCACCACGCTGGTGTTCGACATTGCCGAGTCCATCCGCCAGGCGGTGGCCGGCCCGGGCCTGGCCGCGCTGTTCGGCGACTTGTACGGCGACAGCAACCAGGATGGCGCCACGGGTCTGCGCATCGTCTACGACGCCACGGTCGACACCACCTACACCAGCGACCACCCACCCCACGACCAGCTCAACGAAGGCGACAGCGTCGGTAACAATGCCGTCGTGGCTGCCACCGTGCTGCGCGATGCACTAAACATCGGCGGCACCCAGACCGACGGTTCGAGCACCATCAGCACCATCCAGACGTCCAGTGTGGACATCGAGCTGACTCAGGTGAACAACGGCACTCCACCTGCCAACGGCGAGTTGCGCCCAGGCGACGTGGTGACTTTCACCATCACTTACGACCTGCTGGTGGCTGACTACGAAAACTTCAAGCTCACCGCCTACTTGCCTTTGCCTCTGCTCAATGCCACCGGCATCACCTGGACCATTGGTACCGGGATCGGCCAGTGGACGCTGGGTAGCGGCACCACCATCCTGGACATTCCCGAGAGCGTCACCACCGGCCCAGGCAACTCGATCGTGTTCGATTTCGGCAACTACGTATCCGGTGGCCTGAGCGGTGGCACGGTGCAGGTGCTGTTCACCATGGTGGTGGGCGACCAGCCATTTGCGGACCAGCGCGAGCTGGACGTGCTGGCGCAGTCGAGCCAGACCACCACCGTGGATAAAGACGTGCTGGTGTCCTCCGATGTGGCGGTGATCGAATCGGTCGCCGAACCGGTGCTGGACATCACGCATGGCGTGGTCAGCAGCAGCAATGGCACGGTCACCGGCACCACCGGTAGCTGGAACGCCCCCGGCACCAGCGGTGTGCCGTTCAGCGGCAGCGTCACCAGCCTGGCGGCGGTGGACGGCAACGTCAGCGGCATCGACGGCGCCGACACCCTGCGCCTGGCCACGGCCATAAAAAACACCGGCGGTGGGGGAGCGTATGACGTGAGCACCAGCGTCACATTGCCCGACGGCCTGGCTTTTGTCGGCGGCAGCCTCGGCGCGGCCAACCTGCAGATATTCCGCGGCGACGGCACGCAACTGGTGCTGGGCACCGACTATAGTGTCAGCGGCAACACCATCACTTTCCTCGACGCCAATGGCCAGGCCTCCCTGCTTGCCGGTAGGGCCGGCACGGCCAGCGACCTGTCCGGCGCCAACGTGGTGGTGATTACTTACGACGTCACGGTGAACGACGCGATCCTGGCCTCCAGCACACTGCAAAGCAGCGCGGCGCTGACCAACTATGCCAGCGTCAATGGCGGTCAGGACTTCACCCCTACCGACCTGGTAGAGATTGCCGACCAGCAAGTGGCGGCGCCGACCATCACCAAGACCTACCAGAACGGCAGCCTCAGCGACGACGACTCCAGCGCGGCGCACACCACTGGCAGCAACCTGGTGATCGGCGAGAGCATGACCTACGACATCGTCGTCAACCTGCCCGAGGGCTTTACCGGCAGCCTGCGCATCAACGACCTGATCCCGCCTGGCCTGCGTCTGGACCCTCGGTTCAACGGCAACCTGGGCTTCCAGATCATCACCACGGTGGCGGGCAGCGCCGCACTGGGCGCCGACTTCAACGGCACGCTGAACGTCAACCCGGTATCCCTGGACGGCAGCGACGGTGCCGACCTGACACTGGCGTTCAGCACGGCAGGCTCCACCGCCGACAACATCACCGGCAACAACAGCTTCGTCATACGCCTGGTGCTGGTGGCCAGCAACGTGCCCGGCAACCAGCAAGGCACCACCCTGAACAACGGCGCGCAACTGGTGCACAGCGACCCCGATGGCGATACGCCCAATGGCACCGCGCCAGTCGACCGCAGCGTGGCAAGCGCCCAGCAGCCCAGCGTGACCATTGTCGAGCCTACTCTCACGGTCACTCAACAGATCACCTCCGCGCCAGTGTTCGGCGGCTACGAAGACGGCGATGTGGTGGATTTCGAGATCGTCATCAGCAACACCTCCGGCGTCAATGCGTTCGACATCAGCCTGGTGGACGGGCTACCAACTGAACTCAGTGGCATCACCCTGACCGGTGTGACATACAGCGGGGGTGCCACCAACAACGCAGGCGCCGACTTCATCATCCAGAATGGCCAACTGATCAGCGTGAGCGGTGCGAACATCGACATCGCCAACGGCGGCAGCATCACCCTGCGCCTGACCGGCACCGTTAACGCGACCGCTGCTGGCCAGGCGGCCTTCCCTAACGCAGTGGATGTGCGCTGGAGCAGCCTGGACGGCGCCAACAACACGGTCGACACCGCCAATGGCGAGCGCAGCGGCGAAGACGGCGTGCTCAATGGCGGCACACTGAACGATTACCGCGTCGCTTCGCTGCTGGTATTCCCCGTCAGCAACGGCATCCGCATCAGCCGCGTAGGCGGCGTGGTCGACACGGCGCCGGCCACCAACAGCAGCGGCGCCACCGACACCAGTGGCGTCAGTGAAAACGTGGTGGTCGGCGAAATCGTCCGTTACCGCGTGGCGGTGCTGGTGCCCACCGGCGATAACCCCGACTACCAGATCCGCATCGAACTGGCCGCTGGCCTTGAGTTCATCCCGGCCAGTCTCAACGACATACTGCTCGCGTTCGTCTCCAACACCCCTGTCGGCCTTACCAGCGATGCCACCAACCTGATCAGCAGCGGCACGCTGAGCATGGCGGGCAACCAGCTGAGCGAGGTGACCCAAGGCATCCAGCCGGACCTGTCCGGCGTAGTGCCCACGGGGGTCTTCGATATCAACAACGGCCGCCTGGTGATCGTCACCAACACCGATGGCAGCCAGACAGTCACCTTTAGTCTGGGCAATCTGACCAATACCGAGATCAACGACCCCGACATCGAAGGTGTGGTGCTGGAATTCAACGTACGAGTTACCAACGTGGCCAGCAACCAGTCCGGCGCCAACCTTGCTGTGACCGCCCACGAGCACGTCGGCCTCAACGGCGGCGTGGACCGCGGCGTGAGCGACACGGTGTTCGAGCGCGTGGTCGAGCCCAGCTTCAGCAGCCTCGACAAGACCGTCATCGACG
The DNA here is from genome assembly GCF_004357765.1 of Pseudomonas putida. Taxonomy (GTDB): domain Bacteria; phylum Pseudomonadota; class Gammaproteobacteria; order Pseudomonadales; family Pseudomonadaceae; genus Aquipseudomonas; species Aquipseudomonas putida_U. The sequence goes on from NZ_SMTE01000005.1 coordinate 325,087, forward strand.
TAACCCCGGGCAGTGGCACCACCACCGCCACGGTATCGGTCAGTTTCACCCAGAACGGCGAAGTGCCCGCCTACAACACCCACCTGGCAGACCAGTTCCCCAACGGCAGCGACTACCAGGTGCAGAGCATCCTGCTCAACGGCGTGGCCATTGACCTGACCAACCCGCCAGCCGGTGTGACATTCAGCCAAGGTGCCGGCATCACCCTGGACTTCGAGCGCCTGGCGCCAAACGACAGCGTACAGGTGATCTACACGGTCGTCCTGCCCAACGTCACCATCGCCGACAACGCCGCCAGCGCTGCCGTGCTGACCTGGACCAGCCTGCCCACCGACTTCGAAACCAACGGTTGGGGCGGATCGTTCCCCGCCACCGCAGGGGGAGCCGATGGCGAACGCACCGGCCAGGACGGTGCCAGCGGGCTGAACAACTACATCCTCAGCGACGGCGCCGGCATGGGCGTGATCCAGGGCACCTTGTGGGACGATACCCGCAGCGCGACCGACAGCGTCACTCCCGATGGCACAGGGCTGAACGGCATTGCGGTGACCCTGACCTGGGCCGGTGACGACGGCGTGTTCGGCAACGCCGACGACCGCACATTCACCACCATCACGGCCAATGGTGGACTGTATCAATTCGCCCTGCTGCCCTCGGGGAGCTACCTGGTGGCAGTGGCACAGGACCATCAGGCCAGCGCCAACAACAATTACCGGGTGCGCATCGACACCGACACCGCTGCCGCCCTTGCCGGGCTGGGCAGCATCGAGCTCAACCTGGGTGAAGGAAGCACCGGTACCGCCGACGCCGGTTACGTGCACCTGAACGAAGCGCCGGTCAACACCGTCACCGACCAGCACGGGGCCGAGGACACCGTGCTGCACCTGACCGGGCTGGCCATCAGCGATGTCGATGTGAATGCTGGCAATGCTGACGGAGTGATGACCATCACCCTGAGCGTGCTGCACGGAGTGGTCTGGCAAAGCGCCACGACACCCGCCGCCAACGCCACCCCGCCGACAGGCTCGGGGCGCAGCCTGGTACTCAGCGGCACGCTGGCCGAACTGAACGCGGCCTTGGGGCAGCTGTATTACAAGGGTGATCAGGATTTCAACACCTTCCGCGAAGTGGAAACCCTGACCATGGTCACCAATGACCAGGGTAACTTCGGTGATCATCCCACCAACGGCGACGGCATCCCCGGGCAGAACCCGGCCGATGCGCTGGCCGACACCGACGTGCTCAACATCGTGCTCGATCCGGTAAACGATGCCCCCATCGCCCAGAACGACCAGTACATCGCCGTAGAAGCGGGAGGCCTGGGCAATGCCGACCCCGGCACCAACCCCACCGGCAACGTGCTGGACAACGACATCGATGTGGACATCCAGACCAACGACGATGTCCTCACCGTCACGCGGATCGCCAACATCAACGACCCGGGTGGCATCGCCGTGGGCGGTACTGTGGTCACCACGGTCCAAGGGCTCTACGGTACGCTGTTCATCACTGCCAGCGGCGGTTTCCAGTACATCGTCAACAATGACGACCCCGCCGTGCAGGCGCTGCGTACCTCGGGGGACTTTCTCAGTGAGGTCTTTGTCTACGACATCGTCGACAGCGGCGGCCTGGGCAGCCAGGCGCAACTGCTGATCAACATCCACGGGGCCAATGACACCCCTGTCGCCCAAGGCGATGCGGGCACCGCCATCGAGGCCGGCGGCACCAACAATGGCACCCCCGGGCAAGACGCCACCGGCAACGTGCTGGACAACGACACCGACGTGGACGCGGTGGCCCTGGGAGAAACCAAATCCGTTAACGCCGTGCGCTACGACGGCCCCGGTGGCGGCAGGGTCATCCCGGTCAGCAGTGGTTCGGTGACCAGCATACCGGCGGCGTTTGGAACACTCACTCTCAACGCCGACGGCAGCTACCGCTATGTCATCGACAACAGCAATGCCGCGGTCCAGGCCCTTTCCCCCGGCGACACGCTGGTGGAGCAGTTCACTTACCAGATGGTCGACGCCGGTGGCCTGAGTTCGGTGAGCGTACTGCTGATCACCATCCAGGGCGCCAACGACGCACCCGTGGCGATCGACGACCGAGGCACCGCCACGGCAGGCGCCAGCGATGGCAGCCCGGCCACGGTCGACGCCAACGGCAACGTGATCACCGGTGACAATGGCTTGGGCGCCGATACCGACGTCGATAACGGCGACCAGCCCACCGCCACCCAGCTGAAAGTGGACGGTGTTCGCAGCGGCCTGGAAAGCACAGGCGGCACACTCAGCCCTGTTGCTAGCGGTGCCCCGGCGTCGGTTACCGGTATCGTGGCGCGGCTGGCCGACAACAGCCTGATCAGCGGCAACTTCGGCCAACTGGTGCTCAACGAAGACGGCACTTACAGCTTCACCGTCAACAGCGCCGACCCGGCCATTCGAGCTCTGGTAGCCGGACAAAGCCTGGAGGTGATCTTCACCTACCAGATTCACGACAGCGGCGGGCTGACCGACCAGGCGCAACTGGTGATCAGCGTCACCGGCGTCAACGACCCGCCGGTGGTCAACCCGGTCACGGTAAATGCCGTCGAAGCCGGTGGCCTTAACAACGCGACCCCGGGCCTGGACCCCAACGGCAGCATCCGCAGCGCCTACAGCGACCCGGATGGCGACCCCCTGACCATCACTGGCGTGATCAACCCGAATGGCACCAGCGGCACGGTGGGCCAGAGCCTGGCCGGCAACTACGGCAGCCTGGTGCTCGATGCCCAGGGCAACTACCGCTACGTGGTGGACAACGCCAACCGCGCCGTGCAGGCCCTGCGCACCGATGCCGACCGGCTGACCGAGGTGTTCCGGTACAGCGTCAGCGACGGCAACGGCAAAACCGTCACTGCCACCTTCACCGTGGTCATCCACGGCCGCAACGACACCCCCATCGCCGCCAATGACAGCGCCATCGCCATCGAGGCCGGTGGCACCAACAACGGCACACCGGGCCAGGCCGGCAGCGGCAATGCCCTGACCAACGACCAGGACGTGGACGCCGGCGATAGCAAGGCCGTGGACGGCATCTACCTGGGCACCCTGGCGGCGGGCGGCGCCTTCGTGCAGGTGACCGCCGGCGCCACGACCATTACCGGCAACTACGGCACCCTGAGCATCGATGCCAACGGCAACTACGTGTACACCGTCAACGACAGCCTGGCCGCCGTACAGGCGCTCAAAGCTGGCGAAAGCCTGAGCGAAACCTTCAGCTACCGGATGCACGACACCGCAGGCGCTAGCTCGCAGGCGCAGATCAATATCACCATCGAAGGCCGCTACGATGCACCGGTGGCCCACGATGACATCGGTTACGCCGTGGCCACCGACGACGACGGCAATGGCGGGCGCAACCCCAGCGGCAATGTGCTGAACAACGACACCGACGTGGATGCCAACGACACCAAGACCGTCACCGCCGTGGGCGTGGGTGCCGAGAGCAGCAACCCGACACTGGACCCGCTCACCGGCACCGCCACGGTCACCTCCAACTACGGCACGCTGACCCTCAACGCCAACGGCACCTACCAGTTCGTGGTCAACTCCAACGACCCCGACATCATTGCCCTGGGGCCGCTGGGTTTCGTCATCCAGCGCTACACCTACCAGGTCACCGACGCCGGCGGCCTAAGCGACACCGCCACCCTGTACATCCTGATACGCGGCGAAAACCAACCGCCGGTAGCCGCCCCGGACCAGGGCCTGGCCATCGAGGCCGGTGGCATGGGCAACAACATCCCCGGCAGCAACCCGGCCGGCAACGTGATGGACAACGACAGCGACCCCGACAGCATCAACATCCTGGTGCCGGAAACCCTCGAAGTGCTGGCCTTCTGGAGCGGCGACGGCCCGCTGCCCAACAGCCCTACCCTGACCGGGCAAACCCTGCGCGGTCAGTATGGCGACCTGACGCTCAATTCCGACGGCACCTGGAGCTACACGCTGGACAACAGCCTGGCCGCGGTGCAGGCCTTGCGCGTCAGAGGCCAGGCCCTGACCGACAACTTCAGCTACCTGCTGACCGACCTGTGGGGTGGCACCGCCAACGGTGTGCTGACCATCACCATCGATGGGCGCAATGACTTTCCCGTGGCCAACGACGACACGGCAGAGGCGGTAGAGGCTGGCGGCGTCAACAATGGCACTGCGGGCGTGAACCCGCGCGGCAACGTGCTGGACAACGACACCGACGTGGACGGCGTGCAGTACGGCGAAAGCAAGACAGTGGTGCAGTACACCGGTGAAAACGGCCAGACCGCCAACGCCGGCCAAGTGCTGCAGGGCCTGTACGGCAAGCTGCTGATCAACGCCGATGGCAGCTACCAGTACGTGGTCGACAACAGCAACCCGACCGTGCAGGCCATGCGCACCGTCGGCGAAGCGCTGCGCGAGGTGTTCACTTACCGCGTGCGCGACACCTCCGGCGTGACCTCGGACGCACGCCTGACCGTGACCATCCAGGGCGCCAACGATAACCCCGTGGCTCGCGACGACAGCAGTTTCGCCAGCGACCAGGCGCCCGCCCCGCACACCAGCGGCAACGTGCTGCCCAACGACAGCGACGTGGACGGCGATGACAGCCTGACCGTGATCGGCATCCGTACCGGCCAGGAAGGCGCCAGCGGCACGGCGGGCGTGATCGGCCAGGCGATTGCCGGCCGCTATGGCACCCTGGTGCTCAATGCCGATGGCAGCTACACCTACACCATCGACCTGAGCAACCCCGAAGTGCTGGCCGCTGCCGGCCTGGGCCAGGTGCTGCAGGATTATTTCACCTACACCATCAGTGACCTGGCCGGGGCTACCGATGATGCGCAACTCACCATCACCCTGGACATCTCCAGCCCGTACATCCCACCAGGGCCGTACCTTGACCGCGACAGCCGCGGCGGTCAAAGCGGCCTGCCGCTGCCTGATGTGAGCCCGGTTATATACGTGGCGCCCGTCGTGGAGCGGGTCAATCAGGCCTTGACCCTATCTGCCTGGGATGCCGATGGCAGCAACGTGTACCTGTTTGCCACCCCGGAAATCGAGAGTGAATCGCTGGGTGCCGGGCTGGGCCAGATCAATGGCCAGTACGTGGCGCGGGCGGTGGCCAACAGCCGCCAGGCCAGCGCCGAGGACAAGAACTGGGTCGATGGCCGACAAGGGGTCACCCGCCTCACGGCCGATGGTTTGTTGCCAGACCCTTCCCTATGGGCACCGCTCCCCCGCGACATGGTGCCCGAACAACAGCGTGCACAGCCTGCCAATGGCTTCCGTGCGCAGTTGCGCGAAGCCGCCCATCGGCGCGGCAGTACTGCGCCCTGACGCCAATGCCTCATCACGGATTGAATAAGGACAGCGTATGCCGGTATCGACATTGAGAAGCCTGAGCACCGTCACCGCCCTTGGCCTGCTGCTCGGTGCATGCTCGGCCTTCGAACCCAAACCCTACACCGAAGACGAGATACGCCAGCGGGTGATCGAAGACCAGGCGCGCATGTACAAGGAGCAAGAACCGGTCAACGGGCCGATCACCTTTTACGAAGCCTCGGCACGGGCTCTGAAATACAACCTCGACTACCGCCTCAAGCTGCTGGAGAGCGCACTGGCCTCGGACCTGCGGGATGTATCCAGCCACGAGATGCTGCCGCGCCTGGTAGCCTCGGCAGGCTATGCCGGGCGCAACAACGACTCCGGCGGCACATCCATCGGCATCGAGGACCGCCAGGTCAGCTTGCGCCCGTCCACCTCCGAGGAACGCTACCGCACGCTGTACAGCCTGGGCTTGTCGTGGAGCCTGCTGGACTTTGGCGTGGCGTACTTTCGCACTCAGCAAAAGAACGACCAGATGCTGATGGCCGAAGAGCGCCGCGAAAAAGTGGCGCAGAACGTGCTGCAGGACGTGCGCAATGCCTATTGGCGCGCCCTGGGCGCCCAGCGCCTGCTGCCGGAAGTGGACGGTCTGCTGATGCGCACCCACCGCGCGCTGACCGCAGCCCGCGAGGCAGAAGGCCGAGGTCTGCTGCCGCGCCAAGAGATCCTGGCCTACCAGCGCGCCCTGCTCGACTCGGTGTACATGCTCACCGTGCGCCGTCAGGACCTGGAGTTCGCCCGCGCCGAACTGGCCGCACTGATGTCGCTGCCGCCGAACACCCGCATGGTCCTGGCCGACAGCAGCGAAAAGCCGCTCCCGCTGTTGAACGGCAACCTGGAAAAACTCGAGCGCCTTTCGCTGGAGCACCGCCCGGAAATCATGGAAGAGTGGTACCGCAAGCGGGTAAGCATGAACGACTTGAAGATCGCCAAGGCCCAGCTGTGGCCAAACGTGAGCTTCAACTACGGCTACGAGTACGACTCCAACAAGTACCTTTACAACAGCGACTGGAACCAGACCGGCATCAACGTTTCGCTGAACCTGCTGCGTCTGCTGCAGTACCCGGACATCAATCGGGCCGAAGAGAGCCAGGCCAAGACCGACGACATGCGCCGCACGGCGTTGTCGATGGCGATCCTGACCCAGGTGCGCGTGGGGCTGTTGCGTTACCAGCTGGCCCGTCAGGAAGTGGACTTTGCCGACGAAAGCCTGCGCGTGGACCAGAGCCTGCTCGATTACGCGCGCTCCTCACGCAGTGCGGCGCTGGGCAGCGAGCTGGAACTGATCCGCGCCGAGGGCCGCCTGCTGCTGTCGCGGTACCAGCGTGAAGCCGCGTACTCAGATGCCCAGGCAGCTTGGGGCCGTCTTTACAATTCAATAGGTTTTTCAGTAATGCCCAAGGAAATTGAGCGGCATGACATAAAAAGCCTGGCACGGGATATCAAACAGACCATGGAGCAGCAATCAGGCTCATATTTGGCTATCGAAAAGTAGCCAAATAGAATGCGACCGAGGTCAGAACAGATTGCCGACTCTATGAACAGTCCGCCAATAGTGATTCGGCTGCTTTCACCCCAGCGGACTTTAAATAGGGTCCGATAATTTCCAGCCTGTGCCCCTTAGGAACCTTCCCCAGATTTAGCAGGTTTCGGCGGCAGCGGTCCAAAGAACATGCTCTTCAGTCGGTCACGACCAATGACTCTTGCCAGTTCTGCGATGACGCAATACATGAAAATCAGGGTCATGAGTAGGATCTGTATGGCCCAAAAGCGTGGCCAGTTCATCGAGGACCACAGCAGGGCATTTGCATCGATGAAGCTAGGAGCTTCCTTCCAGAAGTCGTACAGCCGCTCCAGGTAATGCACCACAAGTGCGACTAAGGCATACATGAGGGACTTCCAGCTGACATTCCATAGCAGCGGTTTATCAGGGAAACGGTTGATAAATGGCAGCATGTCTGCAACCAGAACAGACTTTCCTAGAACCAGAGATGCAAACAATACCGATGCTGAAACGGGAAGGTCCACCCCTGACCCCTTGATCATGAGCGAGCGAATCAAGGCCACGATGTGCAGAATGATGAAGAAAAATAAGGTAGGGGGAAGCGCCTTCATAAATTCATGTTTGATCTTCAGCAGAAACGTATTCATGGTCGCTCCTTCAAGAAGTGAAACGCTTCATTAGGCTGCGGACAGAGTCAGTGGGTGAGACAGTAACCTCACTGCGACCAGGACCAGCCATTCACTTTCCGAGAAATTCTCGAAGTCTAGTCAAGAATCGAAGACTTGAAGCGGTTTGTACGAGGCTCCGCTTATGAAAGATTTCTTGCGAAAAAACGGTATCGGCGCCCCTCTAAGATAACGTCTTGCGGGAGCAATGGTGTCGTCTAAAGTACTGAGATCCGGTTACGGCTTCCGCTTCCATTCAAAACCTGAAAGTGTCGTGAAAAGAGAATCACCGACGCCCGACGGCGATCTTCAACCTGTCTACTCTGCTTCATACTGCGCATCAATGCCCGCTGGTAGTTGCCCTAAACGGTACAGCGCTTCAGTCACAAGGAGCGTCTGATGGAATCGCTGCACAGACGGCGCCGCTCGGCGGTCGTGTTGTTCTGCACTTCTTGCTTGTTCGGCAACGCTGCCTGGGCCGGTGGCATTCTGATCTATGAAGCCGGCCAGGAGGGCAACGGCCTGGCCAATGCCGGTTCCGCCGCCCTGGCCAACGATCCCAGCGTACTGATGACCAACCCCGCCGGCATCACCCAGCTCCAGGGTACGCAGATCAGTGCCAACGCCCAGGTCATCCTCGGCGACCTGGGTTTTTCCCGCGACAGCGGCAACCAGTTCGGCGGCAACGAAGGCGGCAATGCACTGCAATACCTGCCCGGTGCCAGCCTGTTCATCAGTCATCAGCTCGACGACCGTTCAGCCATCGGCTTTGGCATGTACGGCAACTTTGGCCTGGCCCTGGACTACGACGATGATTGGGCGGGCCGCTACTTCACCCAGGAAGCGGCAGTGATCGGCGTGTCGTTGCAACCCACATGGGCCTATGCATTCACCGATGACCTGTCGATCGGTGTCGGGCCACGCATCATGGTCGGTTACTACCGGACCGAAATGGCCATCAACAACAATCTGCTGGGGCTGGCCGACCGGCCGGACGGCCAGCTGGAGTACAAAGACACCGACGTTGGAGTGGGCGTCAACCTGGGGCTGCTGTACCAGGTCGATGCCCGCACCCGTGTAGGCCTGGCCTACACCAGCAAGGTCAAGCTGGAGTTCGAGGACAAACCCCACCTCAAGGACATCAACAACCCATTGCTCAACGTCGCCCTGCGCCGCCTCGACGTGGATTCGCTTGAGCTCGATCTCAATGTGCCACAGACCGTGACCTTCAGCGTCGCCCATGAACTGGACGACCAGTGGACCCTGCTCGGTAGCCTCAACTGGCAGGACTGGAGCGACTTCGGCGATGTCGGCGTGGAGGTCGACAGCAACGCGGGCGGCACCAGTCGCACCGTCGACCGCCGATACAAGGACACCTGGCACGCCTCGCTGGGCGCCCAGTACCAGGCCACGCCGAACTGGCGCTGGAGCATGGGGCTGGGCTACGACAGCTCGGCAGTGGACGATGACGACCGTACCGTCGATAACCCTATGGGCGAGACGTGGCGGCTGGCCGCCGGGGTCAATTATCAGGTCGACGACGGGCTAGACCTGCACCTGGCTTACACCCTGGTCTGGCTCGGCGACATGGACGTCGAGCAGACCAAGGCTCGCTCCGGCACGACACTGTCCGGCAGCTATGACAACAGCGCCCTGCACATCATCGGCGGTGGCGCCACCTGGCGCTTCTGAGATGTCAGGCAGTGGCGACCGATCATCGTGAGGAAGGAGAAGCTGCATGAACACCCGGACATTGGCCGCATCGCTGTGCCTTGCAACGCTCATGCTGCAAGGTTGCGCCAGCAAGTACGTGGAGTCCGACCAGTACTCGGGCTTTCTCAAGGACTACAGCGTGCTCAAGGAAGACAAGTCGCCTACGGGCGCACCGGTGATGCGCTGGATCAAGCCGGGTGTCGACGCCAAGCGCTATCGCAGCGTCTACATCGAGCCAAGCCAGCTCTACCCCAAGCCGCAACCTACCGAGAACGTACCGCAGTCGACCTTGCAGGGCATCACCCAGTATTACGACCAGACCCTGAAAAACCACTTCTCGCAAGTGCTGCCGCTGGCCACCAGCCCTGGCCCGAACGTGCTGGTGGTGCGCCCCGCCATCACCGCCGTCACGGCCAAGACCAAGAGCCTGCGTCCGTATGAAGTGATCCCGATTGCGCTGGTGGCGGCTGGCATCAGCACCGCCACCGGCATCCGCGATCAGGACACCAGCATCGCAACCGAAGCGGCATTCCTCGACGGTGACACCAATCAAGTGGTGGCCGAAGTGGTGCGCAAAGGTGCCGGTACCGAACTGGACAACATGTCGCAAAAGATGGAAGCCAAAGACGCAAAAGCCGTACTCGATGGCTGGGCCAAGGACATGGTCAGCTCCTTCCAGGCCTTGAGGAAGTAGGCCACTTCCCTTCAGCGTGAGTCGGATCTGCGCAGGAGTGCGCGGGTTCACCACTCTTTATCTGACGAGGCGCGATTCCATGGACAGCATTCGCGGCAGCGCTTTGGTGCAATTTGACCAGCTATTGGCGGAACACGGTGCAGCGCAGCGGGACTTCCTGGCCCCGCTGAACATTGACCTGGACGTGGTCGGCAACTACGGCAAGCGCTTGCCCTACTTGAGCCTGGTGCAACTATTCGAGGGCAGCGCGCACGCCCTGAGCCTGCCACGCTTCGGCCTGGAACTGGCATTGCGCCAGGGTTCGACCCTGGTCGGCCCATTACGCCACCTGGCCAACTCCGCCCCCACCGTGGGCCATGCCCTGGTTGCCGTAATCCGATATATGCGCCACTACAGCCCAGCTATCCACTTCCGCCTGGAACACCGCGCCGGGAAGGCCATGCTGTATTTCGACAATGGCCTGCCCGGGTCAGAACAGACCCCACAGATCATCGAGAAATCGGTGATGGGCGCACGGTTGCTGATCGGCGAACTACGCGGCACGCCGTTGCGCCCACGGAGCGTGACCTTTCGCCACGTCGCCCTAGGCGACGCTGTGGGCTACACGCGCTATTTCGACTGCCCGGTGCTGTTCAGCCAGGCCCACAACTGCCTGGTGGTGGACGCTGATGTATTGCAGGAAGCCTGCGTGCACTATGATGCCGACCTGCATGCAATTGTCCGCCACTTCCTGGAGAACGAGGCCAGCCCTTGCGACAGCCTGCAGGCTTCAGTTGAGCGTACTATCCAGATGCTACTGCCTGCCCAGCGTTGTACCCTGGAGCAGGTGGCGATGACTTTGAATATGAACACACGCACTCTGCAACGGCATCTGGCTAGCGACGGCATTGAATTCGAGGCTTATCTGGACAGCACCCGCCGCCACCAGGCACAGCAGATGCTGCGCAAGACCACCCTGACCGTGGGACAGATCGCCAATGAGCTAGGTTATCGCCGAACTACCTCATTCTGCCGGGCGCATTTGCGCTGGTTCGACATGACGCCGCTAGAGCATCGGCGTTTATATGGTGATCCGGTGATTTCTGCTTTTTGAATAGCCATTGGCTGGCCTCATCGGTGTGACAACCCAAACAAACGCTGGCATCGGCGTAGCCCTCGCGGACAACCGCCTGCGCAAGCTGAGCCTGTGCCGAGGCTACCGCGGCCCGGACTACTGCATTCAGTGCCGCGAACGCATATAGACCCAGAGCCCCATCGCGATCACGGCCAGTGCGATCAGCACGCCCTCGCGCCGCAGCAGGTGCCAGGGCAAGCGCCCGAGTCTGCCCTTGACCGCCCGTGCAACCCGGTCCCAGATCGCCAGCTTGCCGCCGCGCAGCACGGCATTGGTGAAATACAGGGTGCCCAGGAACACCAGCGCAGGGCCGCACCAGCGCAACCAGGTCACATTGCCGGCCCAGGCCAAGGCCAGCCCCGCTGGCACCAGGGCGGGCAATACATGGCGCAGCAGCAACAGTCCAGCGCCTTGCCGGTACAGGCGATGCGGCAACAGCCAGCGGCTCAGCGGCACATCGATCGACGCCATGGGCAATACCACCATCGACACCAGGCGGTAGAGCTTCATGCCCAGGAACAACACACCCGGCACGAACAGGGGGATGACCAGCATGGCGGCCAGGTCGCCCTTGGTTTTCGTGTAGGTGATCAGCGAAGGCAGGATCACCAGCGACAGAGCCAGCCAGAGGAACACGAACACGGGTCGATAGCTGACCGCCGGCAACCAGTCCCGCCAGTTGTCCAGCGGCGTCAATCCCAACCGCTCCGGCAGGTCGGGGTGCTGGTCCTCGATGGCGTGCGCGAACTGGGTGAAACGCTGCCAGTCGTGGCCACTGAAGCCGTCGGCCATGACCCGGCGCTTGCTGTCGCTCATTGGCGCGAGCAGCAAGGCGGCAGGTTGGCCGAGGACCTTGTCGTCGCGGTGCCTGGCCAGTTCGTTGCGCAGATTTTCTTCCATCGCGTGCAATTCGCAGCGGTGGATGAAGCGGTCCCAACGCCAGTAGTCGCACGGCAGGTTGCCCTGGGCTTCGTCCCAGCCCATCGCCTGGCAGACGCCCTCGAAGAATGCCGGCGACCAGGGCGCGTCGGACTCGAGCAAGGCCAGCACGCTCTGCTCGAACTGCTCGCGGCGCTCGAACGGCAGCAGCCAGTCGCTGGCCAACCACAGGCGCAGCGCATCCATGACCTGGCGCTCCTTGCCCTCGGCCAACCAGGTGTGCAGTTGCTCCAGGGACGGCTCCGGCGGGCATTCGGCAAGCGCCGGCTCGAGCAACTGTGCGGAAGTGCCAGGCTTGGCGAATGGCACGCTCGGTTCGCTGTCCGGCAGCGTCGCATCGGTGACTGGCGCGACGTGCTCGACTTGCTCACGCCAGCGCGCCTCTTCCAGCGAGGCCTCGTAGGCTTCACGCAGGCGTTGGAAGGCCTCCGGGTCTTCGTCCGGACGGTATTGCTTGAGCAGGCGCGCATAGGCGCGCTTGATGCTGCGTTGGTCGGCATCCGGGGTGAGTTCGAGCATTTGCCAATGGCTCATGACGGTTCAGACCTCGCCTTCGAACTGTGCCAGGCGCTCGTTGATGTCGCTGCGCGCCTTGCGAATCTGGTGTTCGTCCTGGGTGTCGAGCATCTGCTGGAAGTAACTGGCCAATGCACCGACATGCTCACGGCTCTCGCCAAGGCTTTCCTGGTACAAGCGGTCGAGCCGGGCCAGCAGCAAGGTATTGATCTGCTGGTCGCGGGGGTGCACTTTCAGCGCTTCGAGGGCGGCCAGGCGTTGGGCGATTTCTTCCGGCGGTAGCACGCCTGGGTTGTTCTCGATCACCAGGCGGCGGGTTTCGCCGTTGATCGGCAGGTGCACCTGGGCTTCGAGCAGGCCGTTGTTGTCGTAGGTGAAGCGCACGTCCAGCGAAACTTCGCCGGCCTTGAGCGGAGGCACCGGGATCTCCAGCTCACCGAGAAAGATGTTGTTGCTGACCATCCGGCTTTCGCCCTGGTAGATCTCCACTTTCACCAGCTTCTGGTTGTCGTGCAGGGTGGACACGATACGCGAACGGCTGACCGGTACTACGGAGTTGCGCTCGATGATCGGCAGGTAATGGCCGCTCTGGAAGCCGCTGCCCTGCTGCACCGCCGTCTCGATGCCGAGGGTGTACGGGCAGACATCGGTGAGCACCACTTCTTCGAGCGAGGCATGCCGGGCCTGCAGCGCTGCCTGGGCGGCGGCGCCCTGGGCGACCACCTGGTCCGGGTTGAGCTGCATCGAGGGGATACGCCCGAACAGCGAGGCGACCAGCTTACGCACCAGTGGCATGCGCGTGGTGCCGCCGACCAGGAGGATTTCATCCAGATCCGCGACTTTGATGCGAGCATCACGCATGGCCCGCTCGATCGGCGCGCGCAGACGCTCGAGCAGAGGCCGCACGATCTCCGCCAGCTCGCCCTGGGTCACCTCCACGGCCCACTCACGGGCCTGTTCGCGCAGGGTGAAGCGTTCGCTCGACGCCTGCCCCAGGGCGTGGCGCACCCGCTGGGCCTCGCGGCGCAGGCGCTGAGCGATGGCGGGCTGAGTCGTGTCGGGAAGGTCGGCGGCGCCGACCTTGGCGATGAAATGAGCGACGATAAGGTCATCGAAGTCCTCACCGCCGAGGAAGTTGTCGCCGGCACTGGCGCGGATTTCCATGACGCCGTCGAACAGTTCGAGGATGGAGACATCGAAGGTGCCCCCGCCCAGGTCGAACACCAGAAAGTTGGCTTCGCGACGCTGCTCGAGCCCATAGGCCAAGGCGGCGGCGGTGGGTTCGTTGACCAGTTTCTCCACCTTGAGCCCGGCCAGCTCGCCGGCGATGCGGGTGGCCTTGCGCTGAGCATCGCTGAAATAGGCCGGAACGCTGATCACCGCTTCGTGCACTGGCTGGCCGAGGGCACGTTCGGCATCGGCCTTGAGGCTGCGCAGCAGCATTGCCGAGAGTTCTTCGGCGCGGTAGGCACGGTTGCCGAGCTGGGTTTCCCGGGCGCTGCCCATGTAGCGTTTGAACAGCGAGGTGGTGAGGTGCGGATGGGTGTGCAGGCGTTCGCGGGCGATATCGCCGACGACCAATTGGCCCTGGTCATCCAGGCCTACGATGCTCGGTGTCAGGCGCTCGCCCAAGGCATTGGGGATTATTCGGGCACTGTCCCCTTCCCAGACGGCCACGAGGCTGTTGGTGGTGCCCAAGTCGATACCGATGATCACTATCACTCTTCCTTAAATGATGCGGCAAAGCAGTTGAACGCGGCGGATGGCTGACCTGCGCCTCAGCTGAACACCCACAGCACGCGGGTGGGCTTGTCGGTGAGATTGGCGTAGCGGAAACGCGCGTGGGGTTGCAGCTGGAAGCTGTCGCTGGCGTATAGCGTAACGGGCTCGCCATCATCGAGCCAGACCGTCAGTTCGCCTTCGAGCACGAAGCAGCCTTGTTCCGAGCTGTCGTCCAGGAATTCCTCGCCACTGCTGGCGCCGGGTTCGAGGTGGCTGTCGAGCATCGAGAAGGCGCCGGTGATGGTGGGCGACGCCAATACATCGGTGATGCCGCCGGCCAGGTGCAAGGTCCGGCGCTCGTGCGGCCGGGTGACCCAGTCGAGCTCGCGGGGCTTTTCGAGCTTGTAGAAATAGGACGTGGAGACACCGAGTGCTTCACTGATGGCCGTGAGGTCGGCTACGGTCGGGCGAGACACACCGCGTTCCACCTGGGACAAGAAGCCCACCGAGCGGCCGATGCGCTGGGCCAGTTCGCCCAGGGTGAAGCCTTTGAATTTGCGCAGGTCGCGAATCAATACGGCCAGGCCTTCGATCTCTTCGTGCACTTTCATAGTGAATCGTGACTGGGGATTTGGAGGTCTGGAAAGTACAGGATTCGTGGCATAAAGCAACAGGGGTCGGGGAATACGCGAGCGCTGCTGCGCCGCGCATCGCGGGCGAGTCGATGCCCTCAGGGCCGTGGCGAGTGGTAACGAGCGAGCAACGCCTTGACCTCAGCGCCGCCATCACTTTGGCCTGCCAATACGCGTCTTAACAGTGCAGCGATATCGGCCATGTCCCGGGGCTCCAGTCCCAACCGGGTCAACACCTGCGTCCCCAACCGCAACGCATGCTCCCCTGGCCGCGAAGGGTCAGCGCAGGTGCCGACGACGATACCGCTGCGCTCGAGCTGTTGCATCACGGCGCGAGGGTCAGCAGCATGGCCAAGCGCAATCAACAGCTGATGCGTAGCCTGCTGAGCGGTAGCGCCCACCATCACTGGCAAGCCTTGATCACGCAATGCCTCGGCCAACGCCACGGTGTTGCGGATGATACGCCGGGCATAGTCCACCCCGCCCAGCTTCACTTCGTCGAGCAACTGCAACAGGCATGGCAGGCGACCCGCGTCGTAATTGGCGAGAAAGGCACGGTCGAGCAATGACCTGAGCTTGGCCCCATGCTCAGGCTCACGCCCCAGGACCAAACCTTGCGGCAGTCCTGGCAACGTCTTGTAGGTCGACGTGGTGATGATGTCGACACCCGCCTCGAAGGGGTTGGGAAACACCTTGCCGGCGATCAACCCGGACACATGCGACGCATCGAAAATCGTCAACGCGCCCACGGCCTGGGCGGCTCGCACGACCTCGTCGATGTCATCCGGCGCCAGCAGAACACTGCGCCCCAGCATCACCAGCTTCGGCTGACGTTGCAGCACCAACGCTGCCGCACGCCGGCCATCGAGCTGACAGCCCTGGGTATCGAACGGCAGATCCTCGACGCGCAACCCCGCCAGCTCCGGCGTGCCGCCCCGGCGCTGGCTCAGATGCCCGCCGTGGGCTGCGGACGGCGCAAGCAGCAGATCGCCAGGCGCCGCGAAACTGTGAAACACCGCAAGGTTGGCCAATGTGCAACTGGGTAGCCGCACCTGCGCCCAAGCCGCGCCGAACACATCGCAGGCCAGGGCTTCGACCCGATGCTCGAGGCGAGAAACCAGAGCGGTATCGGGCTGTTCCTTGAAAAAGCTCGGTCCCATCGCCGGATAGGCACTCAACCCGGGCGCATAGGCCGCAATCACCTCGGCACTGGGCAAGTTGGCGCCGGCATACAGCACCAACCGCTCCTCGCTGAGTTGCCGGGTGCGCTCGCGCGCCGCGGCCATCAATGCTTCATCGTTCTGCGCCCTAGCCATGCATCCCCCATCTAGCGCGTGTGGGCCGCCTGCTCGGTGGCCATCAGCGACAGCACCGCATCGCGTTTCTCCAGCAGGTGGTGGCGCAGAATCGCGCCTAGACGCTTGCCGTCGCGGGCCTCCAAGGCCTCGATCATTTCTTCGTGATCGTGCACGGCGCGATCCCATTTGGGTGGCAGATGGTTGGAGCGGAACCGGAACGCCTGCAGCCGCGCGTTCAACTGCTGGTACTGCTGGCTGAGCAGGCGATTGCGCGCAGCGAGGTTGATGCGCTCATGAATGGCGTGGTTGAGCTTGTAGTAACCGGCCAAATCGTCCTGGTTGCGGCACACCACCATCGCATAGTGCATGGCCTTGATCTCGGCCAGCTCTTCATCGGTGATGCGCTCGCAGGCCAGCTCGCCGGAAAACGCCTCCAGGCCACTCATCAGCTCGAATGCCTCACGCATCTCGACCTCGGACAGACGCGCGACGCTGGCACCGCGATTCGGCTCGATGTCGATCAGGCGTTCGGCGGCCAGCACCTTGAGCGCTTCGCGCAGCGGCGTGCGGGAAATGCCCAAGTGTTCGCACAGCTCGCGTTCGTTGAGCTTCTGCCCAGGCTCCAGAACGCCTTCGGTGATGAACGTGCGCAGGTGCTCTACCACGGTGTCATGCAGCCGCTGACGCTCGACTTTCGGCAGCACGCGCTCCGCTGCTGGCGCCGCTAAAGAATCTGAATATTGCATACAAAATCCCCCATCAGACTCGGCAATCATAGTCCAAAGCCTTGCAATACGGCCATTGGCAGGCTGCAGAAATAGACATTTGACGGTCTCTGAGCCGCTGCTATTGTATATTGCATTCAAAATACAAAAACAAAATGGAGGTATCCATGCTCAAGCTCGACTTCCACCCTGCCGGTCGCCACTTCCTGCAGATACCCGGACCCAGCCCAGTGCCGGATCGCATTCTCCGGGCCATGAGCTACCCCACCATCGACCATCGCGGACCGGAGTTCGGCGAACTTGGGCTGAAGGTGCTCGACGGCATCAAGCAAATCTTCAAGACCGTGCACCCGGTGATCATCTACCCGGCATCAGGGACCGGCGCCTGGGAAGCAGCGTTGTGCAACACCCTCAGTGCCGGCGATGAAGTGCTGATGTTCGAAACCGGCCATTTCGCCACGCTGTGGCAGAAGATGGCGGTCAACCTGGGCCTCAAGCCGCAGTTCATCGGCAGGCCCGGGATCGAAGGATGGCGCGCAGGCGTCGACGCCGCGATGATCGAGGACTACCTGCGCGCCGACAGCGCCCGGCGCATCAAGGCGGTATGCGTGGTGCACAACGAAACCAGCACGGGGGTGACGTCGGATATCGCTGCCGTGCGCAAAGCCATCGATGCAGCCGGCCACCCTGCTCTGCTGCTGGTCGACACCATTTCCGGCCTGGCCTCGGCGGACTACCGCCATGACGAATGGGGCGTGGATGTCACGGTGTCCGGCTCGCAGAAGGGCCTGATGCTGCCGCCAGGCATCAGCTTCAATGCCCTGTCACCCAAGGCCATCGCCGCCAGCAAGCAAGCCAAGCTGCCGCGCAGCTTCTGGGGCTGGGATGAAATCATCGAGATGAACAAGACCGGTTACTGGCCCTATACCCCCAACACCAACCTGCTGTACGGCTTGGCCGAAGCCCTGGACATGATCCTCGGCGAAGGCCTGGACAACGTCTTCAGCCGCCACCAGCGTCTCGCCCAAGCCTGTCGCGCCGCCGTCAACGCCTGGGGGCTGGACATTCAGTGCGCCGACCCGCAGGTGTACAGCCCGGTGCTCACTGGCGTCATGACGCCGGAAGGGGTCGACGCCGACGCTGTGCGCAAGGTGATCTACGAGCGCTTCGACATGTCGCTGGGCACGGGCCTTGGCAAGATGAAAGGCCGGATGTTCCGCATCGGCCACCTCGGCGACTGTAACGACTTGACGCTGATGGCCACCCTAAGTGGCTGCGAAATGGGCCTGCAACTGGCAGGCGTGAAGCTGCAGGCCAGCGGTGTGCTGGCTGCGATGGACTACCTGGGAGGGCAATCGGTGCCATTACGGCGCCAATGACCGACACACCGCGGTGAAGCAGCACTGCGGCAACCGCCGCAGTGCCATGAACGACTGACTATCCCGAATCCTCGCGTTGTCGGCGAGCACAATAAGAAACTGGAGATAGAACATGAAGTCTTTACGTCTGCGCCCCACCACCGTGGTGCTGTGCATGCTCTGCGCCATGTACTTCATCACTTACCTGGACCGAGTCAACGTCAGTACTGCCGCCGTCGGCTTTGGCCCGGAGTTCGGCCTGAGCAAGACTGAAATCGGCATCGTCTTCTCTGCCTTCGCCTACCCCTACCTGGTCTTTCAAATCATCGGCGGCTGGGTCAGCGACCGTTTCGGCGCCAAGCGCACCCTGGTGTTTTGCGGCATCCTTTGGGCTGCGGCAACCGTCATGACCGGTCTTGCAGGCGGTTTCATTTCACTGATCATCGCCCGCATCCTGCTCGGACTCGGCGAGGGCGCGACTTTTCCGGCGGCCACCGCCGCCATGTCGCGCTGGGTGCCCAAGGAAAAGCGCGGCTTCGCCCAAGGCATCACCCACGCCTTCGCCCGCCTGGGCAATGCCCTGGCTCCTGCCGCGATGATCGCCATCATGGCCGCCTACGGCTGGCGCGAATCGTTCTATGTCTGCGCCGTGATCAGTTTCGTCTGGGTCGGCCTGTGGGCGCTGGTGTTCACCGACTCGCCGAAACGCCATCCGCGGATCTCGCAAGCGGAACTGGACGCACTGCCGGTGGCCAAGGCCAAGAACAAGAATCCCTTGCCCTGGGGCCGCCTGTTCAGACGCATGGCGCCGGTGACCATCGTGTATTTCTGCTATGGCTGGACACTCTGGCTGCTGCTGAGTTGGGTACCGATGTACTTCATGAACCTAGGCCTGGACCTCAAGGGCACGGCGATCTTTTCCTCGGCGGTGTTCTTTGGCGGGGTGGTCGGCGATACGCTGGGCGGTATCGTCAGCGACCGCATCTATGCCAAGACAGGCAACCTCAACAAAGCCCGCAGCCGGATGGTCGCCATCTGCCTGAGCCTGACCTTGCTGTCCCTGCTGCCGCTGATGTTCACCACCGACATGCACGTCTCCCTGGCCTGCCTGGCCATCGGCTTCTTCTTCTCGGAAATGACCATCGGCCCGATGTGGGCCATTCCCATGGACATCGCCCCCGACCATTCCGGCACGGCGAGCGGCATGATGAACACCGGCTCAGCCATGGCCGCGATCATCAGCCCGGTGGCGGCCGGCATGCTGATCGACACCTTCGACAATTGGCAACTGCCGTTCCTGGTGAGCATCATCCTGTTGGCGATCGGCGTCGTGCTGTCTTTCCGTATGAAGCCGCAGAACCGGTTCGAGTACGCGAAGCCGCCAGTGGTACCTGCCAGCGATGCACACCCCTCCCCGGCCATTGGCAAATAACGCACCGAGCCCGCGCGTCAGGCGCGGGCATCAGATAAAGGAGCGATACCTTGAATACAGCAGTCAATTCCACGCGCCTGGCGCAGTTGATCGTCGAGGCACAGCGCCAGGGCGTTGCCTTGGGAGAGCTCGACGAGGCGCTGCAGCCAAAGGATTTCAATGCGGCCTACCAGACTCAGCAAGCCATCTTCGAGCTGCGCGGCATCAAGCCAGGCGGCTGGAAGATCGGCTCGAAATCCCACACCGGGCCGATCCAGGGCTCGCCCTTGCCCGCTGAGTGCATCCACACCCAGGCCCGCACGTTCAATCGGGTCGACTACGCTCCCGCCGTGCTGGAGCTGGAAATCGCATTTCGTTTCAACCGCGACTTCGCGCCGCAAGACCAGGACTACAGCGACGAGCAGGTGCACGCAGGCATCGGCGAGATGGCCGCTGCCGTGGAAATCGTCGCGAGCCGTTTTGCCGCCTGGCCGAAGGTCGAGCCTCTGACCCAGTTGGCCGACCTGCTCAACCATGGCGCGCTGGTGGTCGGTGCTTTCGTGCCATACCGGGAGGACTTCCCCTTCGCCCAACCGTCGCTCGAGTTCCTGTTCAACGACCACAGCATCGTGCCGGGGACTGCCGCGAACCCAGCGGGCGATCCGCGACGGTTGCTGCCGTGGCTGGTCAATCACCACACGCGCCAGGGGCTCACCTTGGCAAAGGGCCTGGTGATCACCACCGGTTCATTCACCGGCATGTACGCTGCGCAGACTTCAGGCAAGGTGGTTGGCGTGATCGAGGGTTTGCCAGCGGTGAAGCTCGATATTCAATAAGCCACCCAGGCACCTGCTGAAATGGACCGGGGTACGGCGCCACACACCAGTCGTGTGGCGCCGTTTGCTATCAGGCGGGGACGTAGTCGCGGTATTTCGGCTCCCAGAACGTGGCCTCGATCGCCTCACGCAACGCCGCCTCATCCTGCTGCGGCGCTACGCCTTCGGCACATGCCTCCAGAGCCACGGCCAGGGCGATATCCTTGCTCACTCGCTGGACCTCGTTCATCGGCGGCAGCATCTCGCCAGCCTGCGCGCTGTCGGCCAGCGCCCTGGCCGAGGCCATCAGCATGCGCTCGGTGACCCGGCGCGCCTTGCTGGCGATCACCCCCAGGCCGACGCCAGGGAAGATATACGAGTTGTTGCACTGGGCGATGCGGAAGCTGCGCCCGTTCACTTCGACCGGCTGGAACGGGCTGCCGGTGGCCACCAGCGCCTGGCAGTCGGTCCAGCGCAGGATATCGGCCGGATGCGCCTCGATCTGCGAGGTCGGGTTCGACAGCGGCATGATGATCGGCCTGGAACAGCCTTGGTACAGCGTGGTGATGACTTCCTCGGTGAACAGCCCGGCCTTGCCCGACACACCGATCAACACCGTCGGCCTGGCATTGGCCACCACTTCCTGCAGGTTTGGCCAATCGCCCTGGTAGCGCCACTGGGCCAATGACGCAGTGGTGTGCGAGAGGCGTGTCTGGAAGTCGTACAGCCCCTGCTGGTGGTCGGTGAGCAGGCCTTTGCTGTTGAGCAGGAATACCTGGCTACGGGCCTGTGCGTCGCTCAGGCCTTCCTCCACCATGGCCTGGATGATCTGCTCGGCAATGCCGCAACCTGCAGAACCTGCACCGACGAAGGCAATGGTCTGCTTCGACAGCGGCTCGCCCTTGATCCTGCAGGCTGCCAGCAAGGTGCCGACGGTGACTGCGGCGGTTCCCTGGATGTCGTCGTTGAAGCAGCACACCTTGTCGCGATAGCGCGCCAACAGCGGCATGGCCGTGGTCAGGGCGAAGTCTTCGAACTGCAGCAGGGCATCGGGCCAGCGTTTCTGCACGGCATCGACGAAGGCCTGGAGAAACGCATCGTAGTCCGCGCCGCGAACCCGAGGTTGCTTGAGGCCGAAGTACTCCGGATCGTCGAGCAGTGTGCTGTTGCCAGTGCCGACGTCGAGCACCACCGGCAACGTGTAGGCCGGGCTGATGCCGCCGCAGGCGGTGTACAACGACAGCTTGCCGATCGGGATACCCATGCCGCCCACGCCCTGATCGCCGAGCCCGAGAATGCGCTCGCAGTCACTGACGACGATGACTTTGACCTTGTCCTTGGTGACGTTATTGAGGATCTCGTCGATGCGATCACGATCATCGTACGAGATGAACACACCGCGGTAGCTGCGGTAGATGCGGGAAAATTCCTGACAAGCCTTGCCGACGGTGGGGGTGTAGATGATCGGCAGCATCTCTTCGAGATGGGTTTCCACCAGCTTGTAGAACAGGGTTTCGTTACGATCCTGGACCGAGCGCAGGTACACGTGTTTTTCCAGGTTGCCTGGGGCTTCGCTGAATTGCCGGTAACACCTGGCCACCTGTTGCTCCAGCGTTTCGACGTGGGCCGGAAGCAGGCCGAGCAGGTGCAACTGCTCACGCTCAATGGCCGAGAAGGCAGTACCTTTGTTCAACAATGACGTTTCCAGCAGCGTGGGGCCGCGAAACTTGACGGGCAACGGACGACGTACTGACGGCATGGAAGTGGCCTCGTTTGCTTGTTGTATTTTGCATTCAATATACCAAGCAGGCGCGTGATTGCAATCAAGCGCCGGCAGGGTTCCAGTATCCCGCTGTGTTGTAGACCTCTTTAAGGTAGTCGACGAAAAACCGCACCTTGGCCGGCAGGTGACGCTGTTGCGGCCACACTGCCTGGATGTCGTAATCCGGCAACGCGAACTCGTCGAGGACCGTCACCAACGTTCCCTGGTCGAGCGCTGCCTGGATTTCCCAGGTCGAGCGCCAGCCGATGCCGACGCCTTGCTGCATCCATGAGGCGAGCAGTTCACCATCGTTGCAGGCCAGGTTGCCGCTGACCTTCATCGCCACTGGGCGGCCATCGCGCATGAAGGTCCAGCCACGTTGCTGGCCACCTTGCAGGGTGAAGGCCAGGCAGTTGTGCTCAGCCAGGTCTTCGAGGGTGCGCGGGCGACCGTGACGAGCGAAATATTCCGGGGTGCCGCACACCACGCGACGATTGGGGAACAACTTGACCGCCACGTAGTTGGGATCGCGGATCTCGCCGATGCGGATGCTCAAGTCATAGCCTTCGCTGACCAGGTCCACCACGCTGTCGGTGAGGTTGAAGGCCAGCTTCACATGGGGATAGCGCTGCTGGAACGCCAAGGCATGAGGCGCGACATGCATGCGCCCGAACGCCGCAGGTGCCGAGATCTGCAGGCTGCCTTTGACCAACGACGAGCTGCTGCAGATCGCCGCTTCCAGATCATCGAATTCGAGCAGCACCTGCCTGGCCCGCTCCAGCAGCTGTTCGCCCAGGGCGGTCAGTTTCAGGCCCCGGGTGGAGCGGTGCATGAGCTTCACGCCCAAACGTTTTTCCAGGCTGTCGAGGCGTCTGCCCATGACCACCGGCGTCACGCCTTCAACCAGCGCGGCAGCGGCGAAGCTGCCCTTCTGCGCCACCTGGACGAAGCTTTGCAACTCAACGTATCGCCCCATTCCATACCTCAAGTATCGACAGAATCTAATTTACTGGCCTTCAACAGGATCGCTCGCTACTCCATGCTGCCACTCAATAAGAAAAATATCGACTACATGACAGGAGATCACCATGGCAAAGATGAGAGCAATCGATGCAGCCGTTCTGGTCATGCGCCGTGAAGGCGTAGAGACTGCATTCGGCATTCCGGGGGCTGCCATCAACCCGCTGTACTCGGCCCTGAAGAAAGTCGGTGGCATCGATCACGTCCTCGC
>NZ_SMTE01000050.1 GCF_004357765.1 Pseudomonas putida
TATATTCTCAAAATAATTTATTAATCAAACAAACCAAATACAATCATAACTTTAAATTATACCAAATCTACAACCAAACACATTTATTTTTTATCCCATAATTCCCCACTACTATACATAAAATAATACATCTTATTTATTTATTTTCTTTTTTTTTTTCTAAAAATATCTATAAATAAATATATCTATATATATCTATAAATATCTTTATAACCCATTCTAACTCATTAACTAAATTCAATAACTAACATTAACTACTATAAAAAAAAACCAATTCAAAAAATCAAATAAAACACAACTAATTTTATTAATTTAAATATTTAATTTCATTAAATATTTAATTAAAGAATTTTTTTTTTTTTTATAAAAAAAATAATTTGAATTTTATTTTAATAAGAATTTTATTTTGTAATATTTAGTTATAAATTATGATTTAAAAATTTATGTTAAAATTAATGTTAATGATGAGATTTATTATTATTTTTTGTATGTTTTTGGAAATTTAGAGTAGGTGAAAATTTTTTTAATTTATGGTTTATTATATGATTTGTTATATAAATAGGTAAATGTTTTTTTTTGTTGTGGATAGTAATGGTATGGTTAATTATTGTAGGTATAATGGTAGATGTTTTGGATTAAGTTATTATTATATTTTTTTTTGTTTTTGTTAATTTTATTTATTTTTTTTAATAATAAAAAATATTTTAATAATTAATAATAAAAAGGAAAATAAAGATTTATTAGAATATTATAAAATAATAAATAATAGAATAAAATAAGATTTTTTAGTTATATATGTAAAAAAAAAATGGTTTATTTATAAGAATATATATTTTATTTTATATTAAAATAAAATATAAAAATATAAATTTCACATAATTTTATTATTACTTTTTTCTTACTCTCTTTCTCCTTAAACAATTAATATATATATTTAATATTACTACCAAAAAAAACTAAAAAAACAACATATAAACACCCTTATAT
>NZ_SMTE01000051.1 GCF_004357765.1 Pseudomonas putida
ATTTAATTAATTTATATGAAAATTATGAAAATTATTAAATATTTGATAAAAAAAAAATAGTCTAACAAAATCTCAGGGGTTTGGGTGAGATTGTTTGATGATGTTTTATAATAAAAGTCTGATGAAATTTTTTAAAAAATAATTTATTAAAATTTATATATTTTTTAAATTTTAAGAGGTATTTTTTTTATACTTTTATTTTATTTTTTATTTTAGTTTTTTGGTAATAATTATAAAAATTTTTTAAATTATGGATATAAGAATTTAAATTTAATATGTAATTTTAGTATTTAAAGAATTTTTTTTTATAATTTTATTTTTTAGTTATTAAATTTTTTTTTTTTATTAAGTTTAATATTAATAAGATTAGTAAATATTTATTTGTTTTGATGTAATAATAAATTTATATTTTTAATAAGTAGTTTTATTGGTTGGATAATTGGTTATATTTTTTTTATGAAATGGATTGAATTTATATTAGTTTGTATATAGTAAATTAATTTGATTAAATTTAATGTATGTATTTAATTAAATAAATATATTATGTTAGAATTTAGAAATTTTATGTTGAAAATTTTTTTTGTTTTTTTATTTATTATTTGTTTATATTATTTAGGAAGAGTATTTTTTTTTTTTTTTAGTAAGAAATTGTTAGAAATTTAAGAAATTTATGAAATTTATAAAAAAGGAAAAAAAATAGATGTTGAAAAAAATTTGTAAAGAGTATAAATTAAATAAAAATAAAAAAGATTTAATAATAAAGAGGGTTTTTTTTTTTTTTTTTGAAAAATGAAAATAATTTTTATAAAATTGATGAGGAGAAATATAAATTAGGGTTTGTTAAAAAACCTCTCGTAAACATTCTTTTCAATTATAAACGATGGAATCGTTTATTTCGATATATAAAAAATAATTGATTTGAAAATATTATAAAAAATGAAATTTTAGAATTTTTTTGGGTATTGCTTATTGT
>NZ_SMTE01000052.1 GCF_004357765.1 Pseudomonas putida
ATTTATTTTAATTATTGTTGGTTAACGTAAATTAAATGAAATAGATCTTTATGGTCCGTGGATTTAAATGTTATTGAATTTAATTAATTTAATTAAATTTAAATATTATTGAAATTATTTAATGTTTTTGTAATGATTATTTTAAAAGTTAGAATAATTTATAATTAATTTAATAGGTTAATTTTAGAATTTAATAATTTAAAAGTTAATTTATTAAATTAGTTTTTAAATTATTAAATTTTAAAATTAGTTTATTGAATTGATTATAAATTATTTTGATTTTTAAAATAATTATTATACATTATTATTATATATACACATATAATATAATTATATCACAATATAAAAATATTTACTATAATACCATAATTCTATTTTTACAGTATCTTTATTTTTTCAATAACACCAAAAAAAAATATTTAAAAAAATTAATAAAAAAAAAAAAAATTATAAATCTCAATATTTTTATAAACATTATTAACAAAATAATACAAATTCTTAAATTTAATCCAACTAACTATATTAACTAATTTTATTAAAAAAAATAAATTATTTAAATTTAGTTTTATAGTTTTTAAAAGTATTTTTAAAAGTATTTTAAGTTTAATGAAAATAAAATAATTTTTTAAATTGTTATTTATTAAATTTAAATTTAAAAAGATAGATGAATTGAGTGAAAATAAAAAAGATTTAATAATTTATAAGAATAATTTAATGATTTTTGAAATAATTATTTTAATTTAATTGATAAATTTAGTAAATTGTTTATTGAAAAAAAAAAAAATAAAGGATTTTAATGTTAAAAGAAAAGTAGTTATAAAAAAAATTGAAAAAATTAAAAAGGGGTTTGTAATTTTAGAGATAAATATTTATTTAAATAAAATAATTTATGATAGTAAAAGGGTAGAATTTGAAAAAAAAAAATTGTAGATGTTATAAAGAAGA
>NZ_SMTE01000053.1 GCF_004357765.1 Pseudomonas putida
TAAACAAAAATCCATTTTAAAATTTATTTCATCTATTCCATAACCAAAACAATAAAAAATACACATTACACCACAATTTTAAATCAACAAAGATATTTCAAAAAATAACAAATCTATTCACTCTATCAATAACCAAACCAAATCTAATATATCATAAAAAATTTACTTTTTCTATTAATTCCTCCAAATTAAATCAAAAACATTTCTTAAATAAATTATTCAACTCCAAAAATAAATCAAAAAATCACTCTTTATTGATTCTCCCTCCTCTTTTTTATAAAAAAAATAAATCTTTTTATCGAAAAATCATAAAAAAATAAATCCAAACCTCTTACAAAAATAATTTAAAAAATCCAAAACCTAAAATAATTATATTTACTAACAACAACATAATAAAAACAATCAATCAATATAAATTAATCCAAAATCTAATTCAAATCCAATATAACACCCATAATTACATAAAAAATATATTAAATCAATTCAATTACAACTTCAAATATAAAATTCAAAAATATCAAATAAAAAATAATACTCTAAATCATCAAACTATAATAAAATACACAATCAACCAACATTTATCCAATTTAAAAAAAAATCAAAAAAAATAATTCAATCCTCTTATTTTTATTTCTCAAACAAAAAAATCCATAAATCAAAATCCTAATACATATAAATACAAATAATCCAATAAAAACAAAAATTTCCAAAAACATTTAAACTATTTCATTTCTAAACAAAATAACCATTTTCAAATAATATTCAATCAATTCCATATTAATCAATATTCAATTAATTAATCTAAAATTATCAACAAAAAAAATTTATCTAAATCACTTTATTTCTTTTTATCCAAATTACTTCTTTTTTTACCCAAATTTCTTCTCTTTCTATCTAACTCACTTCCTTCTTTTTTCTTTATAAATT
>NZ_SMTE01000054.1 GCF_004357765.1 Pseudomonas putida
GTAGGTAGGTTTATATTTTTTAGTTTTAATAGGATTTTTTATGAGTGTTGTTTTTATTTATTATTATTTAAAAATAATTAAGTTATTAATGATTGGACGAAATTAAGAAATAATTCTTTATGTGTGAAATTATTGAAGGTTTTTTTTAAGATTAAATAATTTTATTGAATTAAGTATGATTGTATGTGTGATAGTATTTATTATATTAGGAATATTAATGAATTTTATTATTGAAATTGTTTAGGATATTTTTTTTTAGTTTTTAGAATTTATTTTTTAGTTTAATTTTTATTTTATTAATTGGAATTAAAGAATTAGTAGATTTGTTTTGTTTAAAATGGGAATGGGTTAGGGTTATGAATTTATAATTGAAAATTTGATGATTGAGTTAATTTTATGATTATAAGTTTATTTTATATTGGGTTTGATTGAAATGGGGTTATATATATTTTTATTATAAGAAGGGGTTATTTGAGTGTATTTAAATAGATATTATGTTTATATATAGATTTTTGTGTTGTTTTATTTTATTTAGGATTAGGAATAGGTGTAATTGGATTTGTTTTTTATATATATTTTATTATTTAGGATTTTATTAAATTTATTTTTTTGGGTTTTTATTGAATTGAGAAATAGGTTTAATTAGTTTATTTTTTTTTTGATAGAATATTTATTTATATAGATATAGATAGATAATATATTTTTTGAATAATTTAAATTGAATTAATTGGATGTTTGATTTGGGTTTATATGATATGATTAATTAATAAAAAGATTTTAATATTTTATTTTTGTTATATATTTTATATATTATATTAGAGAGATATTATATTTATGGAATATGATTTGTTTTTAAGATGTTTTGGTGGTGAAATGGTAGATATGTGAGATTTAAAATTTTGTGTTAAAGAGTGGGGAGGTT
>NZ_SMTE01000055.1 GCF_004357765.1 Pseudomonas putida
ATATGGATATAATTAATTGAAATAAATTTGTTAGATTTAATTATTGTTTTATAGAAATATTGGAATTTGGGTGATTTAAATGTTATTTTTTGAATTTTTTTTTGGTTAATTGTTGAATTGAATGTAATTGAAATGGGAATTTTTTTTAGTTTTATATAGTATTTTTTTATTATATGTTGTAAATGTAAATATTATATAGAATTTTAATTATGGTTTTTAATTTTTTTATTTATTATTTTTTTTTTGAATATTCAATATATATTAATATATACTAATATATGCTAATCAAATATCTATCTATATCTATCTACCTATATCTATATAAATATAAATAAATAAAATACCCAATTAAATAATATCTATATAACTATTCAAATTTATATTCTAAAATTTACATATATTAACAATTACTATTATAATTAAAATAAAAAAAATTTTTTTTTCAATAAAAAAACAATATAAATTAATTATATATCAATTTTCTTTTCTTATCTCATTAAAAAAAAAACCATTTTAAATTCAAATCTTAAAAAATAATTCATAAATAAATAATTAACAATTGCAAATTATCTCAATATTTTTTTTTTTTTTTCAATAAAAAATAATTTATAACTTCAAAAAAAAAAAATCTAATTTATTTTCTTACATAAAATCCTCATATATATATAAATAACACATACATTTTTTCTATAAATACATTCAAAATCTTTAATTAATACTCAAACCAAATAATAAAAAATTATCATATCCAATTCTTTCAAAAAATAAATCTATAAAAATTCACCTATCCCAATAACAAAAAAACCTGGCTTAAATAATCCTATATTAAAAACTAAATTAACTAAAAAAATAAATCATAATTATTATAAAAAACCTACATAACCCAACAATCTTTTATATATTTTTCCAATAAT
>NZ_SMTE01000056.1 GCF_004357765.1 Pseudomonas putida
ATCAAAAAATTAACCCATAACATCTATATCAACCTTTTTATTTTATATAAATAAATTTAAAACATCTTACTTTTTAAATAATCCCTCTAAAAAAACAATATTATAATAATCTATATTTTTTTTCTAATTACTTCATTCTCTATTTCTATTTAATAAAATCTTTAGAAAAAACATAAAATTTCTATCAAACTAAAAAAATATAAATATCTCTAATAAACTAAAAAAATCATTTAATAACTATTTTACTTCAATCTCTACTATACAAAAAAATAAAAAATTTAATTACAATTAAAAAAAAACTTTCTATATATCTCTCCATAAATCCTTTCATCATACTCAAAAAAATTCAAATTATAAATCCAATTCCAAAAACTTATATTTCATAATTTTAAAACTCAAATTATCAATTTAAAATTAATTCTTCTTATATACAAATTACAATAATATATATTATACCACAAATCATTCATTAAAAATATAAAAAATTCCCTTTAAATAAAAAATAAAATTTTTAATCAAAATATAAATCAAACAAAAAATCCCTTAACTATTTAAAAATCCATAAAACAAATCACTCTTTTACCACTAAACTATACCCACTACAATACAATTATTATATCTTTTATCAAACAAAACAATCAAACAAAATCAATAAAAAAATAAAAAAACATAATATTCAATATTCTAATAATTCAAATATTAACATATTTAATTAAAATATCTTCTAATAAAATTTAAAAAACAAAATAAATTACATTTTTAAATTTTATTTTTACTAAAAATATTTTTTTTTCAAATAAAATACATTCAATTCAAATAAATCATTATTATTCAATACTCATAAAAAT
>NZ_SMTE01000057.1 GCF_004357765.1 Pseudomonas putida
TAATGGTTTTTTTATTTTTTTATGTTTAAAAAAATAAGATTTTTTAGATATAGAAAATAAAGTAAAATTTTGGGGTTTTTTATTTTTTAATTATAATATTAAATTTAAAAAAAGGAGAGGAATGAGTATAATTTTTTGTTTAGATGATGTATTGATATATTTTATGGTGGAGGTTTGAAGAATAAGTAATTTATTTTGGGTTGTTTTTATTTTGTTAGGTTTATTGGGGTTATTGTTTGTTGTAATTTTTAGTTATTTTGGTATGGATTTGTTTTTTATTTTTGAGAAAATTAGTGATTTTTTTTTTATTTTGGATTTTATTTATTTTTTATTTATTTTATAAGGGGTTATGATGGTTTTTTATGGAATTGTGGGTTTTTTTAGTAGTTTTTATTTTGGGTTGATTATTTTTTGGGATATAGGTGGTGGTTTTGATATTTTTAATAAAAAAGGGAAAAAGGTATGTTTTGTTTGTTGGGGATTTTCTGGAAAAAATTGTTGTATTATTTTTGAAATATTTATGAATGAGTTTTATTTTATTAGAATAATAATAGAAGTTAAAGAAGAGGGTATTTTTATTTGTATTAGTATTTTTGAGAGTATTGTTTATTTGGAAATTATAGAATAGGGGTTTATTTTTTTGATTTGTATTGAAGATAATTTGAATGGGATATAAATTGTATATAAAGTTGGTGAATTATTTGTATTTTTGGGTGTATTATTTTTTTATTGATGAGGATTGAATTTAATTAGAAATTAAATTGTATAAAAAGTTTTAGAATTGTTTTATTTATTTTGTGTATTTTTTGAAATATTTTGAAAAAAAAAAAAATGTTTTTTTTTTTTAAAATATTTTATTATATTAAATAATATTTGATTTTGTCTTATATCT
>NZ_SMTE01000058.1 GCF_004357765.1 Pseudomonas putida
CAATTCAAAATTTATCTTAAATAATAAATCAAACCACACCACCATCAATCCATTTTTTTCTATTAATTCAAAAAAAAAAATTCAACAATCACTTAATAAAAATCATAAAACTATTCATATATTATTAAATAAAAATAAAAAATACCAATCTTTAATAATTTTATCATCATCAAATTATTTTCAAATACAATCATTCAACCATAAAAAATATTACAATAAAATAAAAAAAAAAATTAATCAAATTCAAAAAAATACTATAATTCCAATTAAAAATTCATTAAATCCTTTAGAAATAACCCCTCAAATTACCCATTTTAATTTTTACCATTTAATAACTCATAATCAAATCTCAATAATTAAAAATAAACAACTTAACAAATTAAAAAAAACTTTTCAAATATTCCAATATTATTTCCTAAACAAAAACAAAAAAATTTAAAAAAAAAACAAAAATTTCAAAATAACAAACATTCTCTAAAATTTCACTTAAATTCAAACCCATAACTAATAATAAAACTAAAATAAATATTTTCTATTTCCTACTCACACAAGCCCATATCCTTACTTTTCTATCAATCTCTAATTCTAATCTACCCCCCCAATCTAATATTATAATACCAATATAAACCAAAATTCCACTAAAATCCAATTCTAAACAATAATAAATACCAAAACTTTACAATATTTAATTAATTACAATTCTATATATTCCATTTACTATAAAAATTCCCAAAAAATTCATTAAAAAAATATTTCCAACAAAAATAATTTATTCTTATATATCCCTACTACTTTTCCAAATTAATCCCACAAATACATATAATTCAACAAAATATATAAACAATTCATATACAGCATCTTTTTCATTTATCAAAAATTCTAATAATT
>NZ_SMTE01000006.1 GCF_004357765.1 Pseudomonas putida
AAGGAGTTTTACGTTCCGACTGCGTTGGAAGTGGTGCGCATTATAAGGGGATTCGAAACGGCGTCAACACCTATTTTCAAGAAAATCAGATATTTAGCCAAAACCCCAAAAAGCAAAGCGGGGAGGCCTGTCGGCCTCCCCGCTTCTTATATAGCTACGCAAGCGTAATCGTCACTCTGCCTTCAGCGTCACCCGAGCGAAGGCTTTCTTGCCAGCCTGACAAACGTGGGTGGCCCCGATTGCGAACATGAAGTCT
Organism: Pseudomonas putida; assembly: GCF_004357765.1. Classification (GTDB taxonomy): domain Bacteria; phylum Pseudomonadota; class Gammaproteobacteria; order Pseudomonadales; family Pseudomonadaceae; genus Aquipseudomonas; species Aquipseudomonas putida_U. The sequence goes on from NZ_SMTE01000006.1 coordinate 257, forward strand.
CGCTCGACCACAGCGCCATCTACCTTCACCGCGCCACCGCTGAGCAGATCGCGCGCCTGCGCCGAGTTCTTCACCAGACCTGCACGATTCAGCACGGCAGCAATCGGCAGGCTTTCAGCGGCAACCACCTCGACCTCCGGCAGGTCTTCAGGAAGCTCACCCTCCTTCATGCGATTACCCGCCGCACGGTGCGCGTTGGCAGCAGCCTCCTCACCATGGAAGCGGGCAACGATCTCTTCCGCCAGCTTGATCTTGATGTCACGCGGGTTCGCACCATTGGCCACGTCAGCACGGAACTGGTCGATCTCTTCCATCGAGCGGAAGCTCAGCAGCTCGAAGTAACGCCACATCAGCGTATCCGGGATCGATACCAGCTTGCTGTACATCACCCCCGGCGCTTCCTGGATGCCGACATAGTTACCGAGCGACTTGGACATCTTCTTCACGCCATCCAGCCCTTCGAGCAGCGGCATGGTCACAATGTTCTGCGCCTCCTGGCCGTAGGCGCGCTGCAACTCGCGCCCCATCAGCAGGTTGAACTTCTGGTCGGTACCGCCAAGCTCGACGTCCGCCTTGAGCGCCACCGAGTCATAACCTTGCACGAGCGGGTAAAGAAACTCGTGGATGGCGATCGGCTGGTTGGTGGTATAGCGCTTGTCGAAATCATCACGCTCCAGCATGCGCGCCACGGTGTACTGCGATGCCAGGCGAATGAAGTCGGCCGGAGTCAGCTTGTCCATCCAGGTGGAGTTGAACGCCACCTCGGTCTTGGCCGGGTCGAGGATCTTGAACACCTGCTGCTTATACGTCTCGGCATTCTCCAGCACCTGCTCGCGCGTCAGCGGCGGGCGGGTGGCACTCTTACCGCTCGGATCGCCGATCATGCCGGTGAAGTCACCAATCAGGAAGATCACCTGGTGCCCCAGCTCCTGGAACTGGCGCAGCTTGTTGATCAGCACCGTGTGCCCCAGATGCAGATCGGGCGCCGTCGGGTCGAAGCCTGCCTTGATACGCAGAGGCTGGCCGCGCTTGAGCTTCTCAACCAGTTCCGACTCGACCAACACTTCTTCCGCACCGCGCTTGATAAGCGCCAGCTGCTCTTCAACCGACTTCATAGACAGACCCGCAAGGCTCAGATTCAAGGGGAGCCAACCATACAAGATCGGCCATCAAATACAAGTTTCGCAATGGAATGTGACCCGACAGGCGCCTTGCAGCGTCTACGCGCCCTTGCGCGAAAATGGATTTGGTTATATTTTATACAGTTATTTCATCTTCATCATGTCATTCATCTTTTCCATTTCACATTTTCAAAGTCTTTTTACCTATGACCAACGAAACGCCTAAAGCGCCTCCGCTTTATCCGAAAAGCCATCTGTTGGCCGCTAGCGGTATCGCCGCCCTGCTCAGCCTGGCCTTGCTGGTATTCCCTTCCAGTGAGGTGGAAGCCAAGAAAACCACCCTCAGCCTGGAGCTCGAAAGCCCGGCCGATCAACTCAAAGACCGCTCCGATGCAGCCGCGACGGACCAAGCCGAAGGTGATCAAGCTTCACCCTTCGCGCAGATCGAAGGTGCCGAGCCGGCCACCGAACAGGCGGACAGCCAAACGCAACCAGATGCCAAGCAGCCCGGCCACCGCGAAGTGACCGTCGCCAGCGGCGACACCCTGTCCACGCTGTTTGCCGAAGTCGGTCTGGCCCCCAGCGTCGTGCACGACGTGCTCGCCAGCAGCAAGCAGGCCAAGCAGTTCAGCCAGCTCAAGCACGGCCAGGTGCTGCAGTTCGAACTCGACAAGGATGGCCAACTGACCAGCCTGCAGAGCAAGGTCAGCAACCTTGAGACCATTCGCCTGAGCAAGACCGACAAGGGCTACAGCTTCGACCGCGAGATCAGCAAGCCCACTGTGCGCACTGCATATGCTCACGGCGTGATCAAGAGCTCGTTGTCGGCCTCCGCGCAGCGCGCCGGCCTGTCCCACAGCCTGACCATGGATATGGCCCGCGTGCTGGGCTACGACATCGACTTCGCTCAGGACATTCGCCAGGGCGACGAATTCGACGTGGTGTACGAACAGAAGGTCATGGACGGCAAGGTGGTCGGCACCGGCAACATTCTCTCTGCCCGCTTCACCAATCGCGGCAAGACCTACACGGCCGTGCGTTACACCAACAAGCAGGGCAATACCAGTTACTACACCGCCGACGGCAATAGTCTGCGCAAGGCCTTCATCCGCACACCGGTGGACTTCGCCCGCATCAGCTCGCGCTTCTCTGCTGGCCGCAAGCACCCCATTCTCAACAAGATCCGCGCCCACAAAGGTGTGGACTACGCTGCACCTCGCGGCACCCCGATCAAAGCCGCCGGCGATGGCCGCATCGAGCTGGCCGGCCGCCGTGGTGGCTATGGAAACACCGTGATCATTGCCCATGGTAACCGCTATAAAACCTTGTACGGCCACATGCAGGGCTTCGCCAAAGGCATCAAGACCGGCACCACCGTGAAGCAGGGCCAGATCATCGGCTATATCGGCACCACCGGCTTGTCCACCGGCCCACACCTGCACTACGAGTTCCAGGTCAACGGCGTGCATGTCGATCCGCTGAGCCAGAAGGTGCCAATGGCCGACCCGATTGCAAAAGCCGAACGTCAGCGTTTCCTGCAGCAGAGCAAACCGCTGATCGCACGCATGGATCAGGAAAAGGCCACGCTTCTCGCCGCGAACAAGCGCTGAAACCATGGCGCTCTATCTGGGGGTGATGTCCGGCACCAGCCTCGATGGTCTCGATATCGCCCTGATCGAACAGGGCGAGCAGCCCAGCCTGCTCGCCACCCACTACCTGCCGATGCCCAGCGAGCTCCGTCAGCGCCTGTTGAGCCTGTGCGCCAGCGGTCCTGACGAAATTGCCCGTGCGGCGTTGGCAGAAAACCACTGGGCTACCCTAGCCGCCGAAGGTATTCGGACACTCCTTGCAACCCAAGGTCTGGACTCGGGCGCCATTCGTGCCATTGGCAGTCACGGCCAAACCATCCGCCACGAGCCCGCCCAGGGCTTCACCGTCCAGATCGGCAACCCCGCCCTGCTCGCCGAGCTGACCGGCATCAGCGTGGTGGCCGACTTCCGTCGCCGCGACGTCGCCGCAGGTGGACAAGGCGCTCCCCTTGTACCCGCTTTCCACGAGACCTTGTTCGGTCATCTGGGGCAGCGCTTGGCGGTGCTCAATGTAGGTGGATTCAGCAACCTCAGTCTGATCGCCTGCGATGCGCCAGTGCATGGCTTCGATTGCGGCCCGGGCAATGTGCTGATGGATGCCTGGATCGAGCAGCAGCGCGGCCTGCGCTATGACGCCGACGGCGCTTGGGCGGCAACTGGGCAGGTGATCGATGAATTGCTCGCCGCGATGCTGGGCGACCCATTCTTTTCCGGCGCCGGGCCCAAGAGTACTGGCCGCGAGGTGTTCAATCTGCCCTGGCTGCAGAGTCACCTGTCCCGCCTGCCCAGCTATCGTGATGAGGACGTCCAGGCCACGCTGCTCGAGCTGACCGCACGCAGCATCATCGAATCCTTACGCAACGCTCAGCAGGACACCGAGGCGTTGTTGGTCTGCGGTGGCGGTGCGCGCAACGGCACCTTGATGGCCCGCCTGGCTGCGTTGCTGCCCGACGCTCAGGTTGCCAGCACCGCCGCCCATGGCGTGGACCCGGACTGGGTCGAAGGCATGGCGTTTGCCTGGCTCGCACATTGCTGCCTTGAAGGCATCCCCGCTAACCGCCCGAGCGTCACCGCCGCCAGAGGGTTGCGCATTCTCGGCGCGATCTACCCTGCCTAACCCAGCCGCCACAATGCAAAACGCCGCGCAAATGCGCGGCGTTTTGCTACCTGCTGTTCTCAGATCGAGAACGAGGAACCGCAACCGCAAGTGGTGGTGGCGTTCGGGTTCTTGATCACGAAACGCGACCCTTCCAGACCTTCCTGATAATCCACCTCGGCGCCAGCCAGGTACTGGAAGCTCATGGGGTCGACCACCAGCGATACGCCTTCGCGCTCGACGATGGTGTCGTCTTCGGCCACGTCCTCATCGAAGGTGAAGCCATACTGGAAGCCCGAGCAGCCGCCGCCTGTCACGAATACACGCAACTTCAGACGATCATTGCCTTCCTCGGTGACCAGGGTCTTCACCTTTTGTGCAGCCCCTTGGGTGAATTCAAGAACCGTGGGGGTGAAGGTTTCGACGCTCATGCTGATTCTCCCGGCGTTGGTGCCGCCATAAAACTCGATGACGCGCATTATCCGCTTCCCCGAGAAAAATGGTCAAGAATTGTGCGGCTTTAGTCTGTGCCAAGAAAAAGGCCCGCACGGGGCGGGCCTTGGTGACCACCAGACAATTACGGCAGCAGGCCGGCGTGGGAAAGGCCCATGCGTTCGTCCAGACCGAACAGGATGTTGAGGTTCTGCACCGCCTGCCCGGATGCACCCTTGACGAGGTTGTCGATGACCGACAGGACCACCACCAGGTCGCCGCCCTGCGGGCGATGCACGGCAATACGGCAAACGTTGGCACCGCGCACACTGCGGGTTTCCGGATGGCTGCCAGCGGGCATCACATCGACGAACGGTTCGTCAGCGTAGCGCTTCTCGAACAATGCCTGCAGGTCGACCGAGGTGTCGGCGACCGTCGCGTACAGAGTGGCATGGATACCACGAATCATGGGGGTCAGGTGTGGCACGAAGGTCAGGCCGATGTCCTTGCCTGCAGCCAGGCGCAGGCCCTGGCTGATCTCCGGCAGGTGGCGGTGGCCCTTGACGGCATAGGCCTTCATGCTCTCGCCTGCTTCACAGAACAGCGAACCGACGGCTGCGCCCCGACCTGCACCACTGACACCCGACTTGCAGTCGGCGATCAGGCGCGAAGCATCCGCCAGCCCAGCTTCGAGCAAAGGCAGGAAGCCCAGCTGGGTAGCGGTGGGGTAGCAACCCGGCACGGCAATCAGGCGCGCCTGGCGAATTTTTTCGCGGTTCACCTCCGGCAGACCATACACGGCATCCTTGAGCAACTCCGGTGCACCATGGGGCTGACCGTACCATTTGCCCCACTCGGTGGCATCCTGCAGACGGAAATCTGCCGACAGGTCGATCACCTTGGTGCCCGCCGCCAGCAACTCGCCGGCCAAAGCGTGGGCGACACCGTGCGGGGTGGCGAAGAACACCACGTCGCAGGCCGCCAGGGTCTTGCTGTCCGGGACGCTGAAGGCCAGGCCGTCGTAGTGGCCGCGCAGGTTCGGGTACATGTCGGCTACCGCCACGCCCGCCTCGGAGCGCGAGGTGATGACCGCAACTTCTGCCTGCGGATGCTGTGCCAGCAGACGCAACAGTTCGACACCGGTGTAACCCGTGCCGCCGACGATACCGACCTTGATCATGACGCTTGCCCCTTTTTGACGAACCCACTGGAAAGCGCACGATAATAGGGGGCCGTGGCTCCTGTAACAACTCTTCAGGTGTCCCTTGGCACGCTTGACCACTACTATCTGACGACCGTGAATCCTGAAGGAACTCCCTCCATGCTCTATCTGTGGATAAAAGCCCTGCACATCGTCAGTGTCGTCTGCTGGTTCGCCGGCCTGTTCTACCTGCCGCGCCTGTTCGTCTACCACGCACAGAGCGAGGACAAGGTCAGCCAGGAGCGCTTCATGGTCATGGAGCGCAAGTTGCTGCGTGGCATCATGAATCCGGCCATGGTCGCCACTTATGTGTTCGGCGCCTGGATGCTCTACCTCACTCCTGGCTGGCTGAGTCAGGGCTGGCTGCACGCCAAGTTGACCCTGGTGATCCTGCTGACCGGCTATCACCACATGTGCAGTGCCCAGCGCAAACGCTTCGCCGCCGGCACCAATACCCGCAGTCACGTGTACTACCGCTGGTTCAACGAGGTGCCGGTAGTGTTCCTGCTGGCAATCGTCATCCTGGTGGTGGTCAAACCGTTCTAGCCCCTGCGAAGGCTGAAACGAAAGGCAACACTTCGGTCTGTCACGCGCTGTACACTACCTGCCCTCATCCGCCGCCAGGAGCCTTGCATGACCCGTTACGCCATGATCACCGGTGCTTCCAGCGGCTTGGGCCTGGCACTGGCGGAAGCCTTGGCGCGGCGCGGGCGCAACCTGATCCTGGTGGCACGCCATCGGGAAACCCTGGAGCCGGTGGCCATCGAGCTCAGCCAACGCTTCGGCGTAGAAGTGCTGCTGCGCGCCTGCGACCTCAGTCAACCGCTGCGGCTTTCCGGATTCGTACTGGAGCTTGAGGAAGGCGAGCGGCGCATCGACTTGCTGGTCAATTGCGCGGGGCAGCGCACCTATGGGCCGTTCCTGGCCCATGAGTGGGCTGATGAGCAGGACTTGCTGGAGGTCGATATCCTGGCCCTGAGCCGCCTATGCCACGCCATCGGCAACCTGATGGCGATCCAGGGGGGCGGGCAGATTCTCAACGTCGCCGGTCTCGCCGCCGTGGCGCCGGGTCCCTGGATGGCCACCTATGCGGCCAGCAAAGCTTATGTGATGAGTTTCTCCCAGGCCTTGCGCGAAGAGCTCAAGCGCACAGGCATCAAGGTCTCGGTACTGTGCCCCGGCCCGGTGCGCTCGGCACGGCGACCGATCCCACGGCTCGATGGCGGCAGCCGCTGCCTGAGCCCCGAGGAAGTCGCACTGCACGCTGTGCGCGCACTGGACCGCAACCGTGCGGTGATCATCCCCGGCCGGCGTAACCGCTGGCTGGCGTTCGCTCCGCGCCTGCTGCCGGCGTGGCTGGTGCGCAAGCTGGCCGGCGTCATCCATCGCCGCTATTGCCCGGTTGGAATGGAATAGCCACTGGGCGAGCGGCACCGGGCTGAGTACACTCGGCCCGGACCCTCACCATGGAGCAAGTGCTGTGGACGATTTATTCATCAAGATCATCAACCGGGAAATCCCGGCGAAGATCATCTACGAGGACGACCAGGTTCTGGCCTTCCACGACATCGCCCCCCAGGCGCCGGTGCACTTTCTGGTCATCCCGAAAAAGCACATCCGCACCCTCAACGACCTGACCGAAGACGACAAGGGGCTGGCGGGCCACATCCTGTTCACCGCCCAACGCCTGGCCAAGGAACTCGGCTGCGAGGACGGTTTCCGTGTGGTCATGAACTGCAACGAACAAGGTGGGCAAACCGTCTACCACATTCACATGCATGTGCTCGGCCAACGTCAAATGCACTGGCCGCCGGGCTGATCCAGAGCAGGCGACCCCGCATCGATTGCGTTAAACTGTCGGGCACATTCTTGCGGAGGTGCCCGATGGCTACCGAACGTCACTACTCGCCGCTCGACCGCTTGTTGCTGCAGGCCGATACCGCCATGCGCACCTTGCTGCCCTTCAGCGGCCAACCTTCCCGCCCTTCCCCCGCCGTCATCCAGCCGGACACCGATTTGGACGAGGCGCAGGCCCGTCATATTGCCGGTCTGATGCGCATCAACCATACCGGCGAAGTCTGTGCCCAGGCGCTGTATCAGGGCCAGGCCCTGACCGCCAAGCTGCCCGAGGTGCGCAAAGCCATGGAGCATGCCGCCGAAGAAGAAATCGACCACCTGGCCTGGTGCGAGCAGCGTATCCGTCAGCTCAACAGCCACCCGAGCGTGCTCAATCCGCTGTTTTACGGTATGTCGTTCGGTATCGGTGCCTTGGCCGGACTGGTCAGCGACAAGGTCAGCCTGGGCTTCGTCGCCGCCACCGAACACCAGGTGTGCAAACACCTGGACGAGCACCTCGAGCAGATCCCGCACGAGGACGAGAAGTCCCGGGCGATCCTCGAGCAGATGCGAGTGGACGAAGAGCAACACGCCGAGTCGGCCCTCGAAGCCGGTGGATACCGTTTTCCGGCCCCAGTGCGCTTTGGCATGAGCCTGCTGGCCAAGGTCATGACCAAGAGCACTTACCGCATCTGAGGACGTCATGACGGATCGCTTCGACGCCAAGGACCTGGCGCGCGCGGTGCAGGCCGGGATTCTCCAGCCCGGCCAGGATCATGCCCTGCTCGCGTTCCTGCGCCAACAACCGGCGGCACGTGGCAGCCTGCAACTGGCCCACGCCGCTTTCTACTTCGGCGCCTTGCTGATCATGGGTGCCATGGGCTGGCTGCTCACCGAAGCCTGGATGCGCGTCGGCGACTGGGCACTGCTGGCGATCGCCGTACTCTATATCTTCTTACTCACAGGCTTCGCCCTGAACCTGCAGCGGCGCGGCCAGGCCGTCGCCGCTGGCGTACTGGCGGCCGTAGCCGTCAGCATCGTGCCGCTGGCCGTGTTCGCGGTCGAACGGCTGCTGGGCTGGTGGCCACTGGAAGATGCACAGTCGAGCTACCACGATTACTACGCTTACATCCGTGGCGCCTGGCTGCTGATGGAGGCGGCGACCGTGGTGGCCGGGCTGCTCATGCTGAGACTGGTTCCCTATCCGTTCATCGCCATGCCGATCGCCGTGGCCTTGTGGTTCATGTCGATGGACTTGAGTGAGTGGATCTACGGCGCGCCTTTCACCTGGGAGCAGCGGCGCACGGTGTCATTGTGGTTTGGCCTGGGCCTGCTGGCCGTCATGCTGCTGGTGGATGGCCGCACGCGCCAGGACTATGCGCACTGGGGCTATCTGGCCGGGTTGATGGCGTTCTGGGGTGGCTTGACCTTGATGGACAGCGACAGCGAGTTGGGCAAAGCCTTCTACTGCCTGATCAACCTCGGCTTGATGGCGATGGCCATCGTGTTGCGCCGCCCGGTATTCATGGTCTTCGGCGCGTTAGGGATCGCTGCGTACCTGGGCTACCTGGCTTACGAGGTATTCGCCGACTCGCTGTTGTTCCCCGTGGTGCTGACCTTGATCGGCCTGGGGGTGATCGGTCTTGGACTGGCATATCAGAAACGCCGCGACCACCTGAGTCGCTCGGCCCGAGAGCGCCTGCCCCGGTGGTTGCTGACGGCACTACCGGCGTTACGCGACTGAGCACCGTCTGGGCGACGAGGCCGCCCAGGCGTGTTGAGTTCAACCCAGTTCGACGATCTCGTAGCCGTGGGTGATTTCCACCCCGGCGCGCTCGAGCATGATCGACGCCGAGCAGTACTTCTCCGCCGACAGTTCCACTGCGCGCTTGACCTGGGCTTCTTTGAGCCCGCGCCCTTTCACCACGAAATTCATGTGGATCTTGGTGAATACCTTCGGATCCTCGCTGGCACGCTCCGCTTCGAGGAAGGCCTCGCAGCTTTCCACCGCCTGGCGCGACTTCTTCAGGATACTGACGACGTCGAAACTGCTGCAGCCACCCAGGCCGAGCAGCAGCATTTCCATCGGACGCACGCCCAGGTTACGACCACCGGATTCGGGTGGGCCATCCATCACGACGACATGGCCGCTCCCCGACTCGCCGAGGAACATCGCTTCGCCGGCCCACTGGATGCGTGCCTTCATCTATCCATACTCCTGAAATTCGGAAAAGGGTGTCAGCTTACGGCTTGTGCAGCCGTCGGAAAAGCTCAAGACGCTGCGCTTTTGTGCTTAAACACCCACAGTGTCTGATAAGCTGGCGCCAATCGACTGGCGCGTTCCTGCCAGATAGCTGCTAACAAGACTCCCCGTCGCATCGAACAGGATTTCGTGATGGTTGCCTCTGCCCTTCCCGCCAAGATCAAGAATATCGACAAGCTGCTGGTGCACTGCCAGCGTCGGCGCTATGTCGCCAAGAGCAACATCATCTGCGCCGGTGACCGGGCCGATACATTGTCGTTCATCCTCAAGGGTTCGGTGACCATCCTCATCGAGGACGACGAAGGTCATGAAATGATCATCGCCTACCTCAACAGCGGCGACTTCTTCGGCGAACTGGGCTTGTTCGAGCCAGCCGGCAGCGACCAGCAGCGTAGCGCCTGGGTACGCGCCAAGACCGAGTGCGAAGTGGCCGAGATCAGCTACGACAAGTTTCGCGAACTGGCGCGCCAGGACCCGGAGATTCTCTACGCACTTGGCAGCCAGATGGCCCAGCGCCTGCGCAACACCACGCGCAAGGTCGGCGATCTGGCGTTCTTCGATGTCACTGGCCGCGTCGCCCGCTGCTTGCTCGACCTGTGCAAGCAGCCCGATGCCATGACTCACCCCGACGGCATGCAGATCAAGATCACCCGTCAGGAAATCGGCCGTATCGTTGGCTGTTCGCGGGAAATGGTCGGTCGCGTCCTCAAGGATCTCGAGGAGCGCAGCCTGGTGCAGGTCAAGGGCAAGACCATGGTGGTCTACGGCACCCGCTAATCCCTGGGCAGCGCCGCCAATACCTCGCCGTAGGCGCGGGACAAACGCTCGAACCACGGTACTTGGGGCGCCACCTCATGCAGGGCAATATGGCTGTCGGCGCGGCATCGCTGTTCAAGGCCACAGCATTCGTTGAAGCGATTGACCGCCGCCACCATCGACTCACGCTCGTTGTCCAGCAACAACGCGCCATGCACCAGCACCACCGGACGCTTGCCTCCCAGACCCTGACGCCAGCGCTGAGCCGTACCCACCAGCTTGCGACCATTGAGATTGACGTTGTAGCGGCCATCGCAGAAAGCACCGTCGATCTCACCTACCGACGCCACCCCACCCCATTCGCGCAATACATCGCACAGCGGCAGACACAGCCGTTCGTAGGCGTTCTCGATACGACCATGGTCCCCTTCGCTGCGTGGTGCCACATACACCAGTGCCACGTTCACCGTCGCATGCGACTGAGGCACCGGTTCGCCACCGGTTTCGCGCAGCAGGACCGGCCAGCCGGCGATTGCCAACTCCGCGCAGGCGGTTTCGAAGTTGTCCAGGCGGCTCATACGCCGGGGCATGACCAGGGCATGGTCGATGGGACGCCAGAACAGCACGCCGGCTTCGCGTTCGCCACGGCAGACGGCGGCGAGCAGCTCCTGTTCGGCGTGCAAGCCTTGTTCGACGGTCAGGGCCAGGGGTTGATCGGTCATTGATTGGGCCACCTATGATGTTGGCGCCACCGGCCACTTTCGCGGGCAAGCCCGCTCCTACAGGGACGGTGCTGGAATCCAGAGGTATGAAAAAGCCGGCACAAGGCCGGCTTCGGTTCGATCAGTCCAAGGACTGAACGGTCTTCTTCACCAGTTCCGGGAAGAACAACCGCTGCAGTTCCAGCCCCGGCTGTTCGGCCCGCATGAACGCCTCACCGACCAGGAACGAGTAAACGTCATTGATTGCCATCAGCTCGACATCGGCGCGGTTGAGAATACCGCTTTCGGTGATGGCCAAACGGTCGCGCGGGATACGAGGCAGCAGATCGAGGGTGGTTTCCAGGCTGACGTCGAAGGTGTGCAGGTTGCGGTTGTTGACTCCGACCAATGGCGTGTCGAGGGTCTTCAAGGCCCGCTCCAGCTCATCGCCATCGTGCACTTCGACCAGCACGTCGAGGCCGACGTCCTTGGCCGTGGCGGCCAGCTCGGCCATTTTCACATCGTCCAGGGCCGAAACGATCAGCAACACGCAGTCGGCGCCCAAGGCCCGGGCCTCGACGATCTGGTAGGGGTCGACCATGAAGTCCTTGCGGATCACCGGCAGCGCAACCGCAGCGCGCGCCTGCTGCAGGTACTCGTCAGCACCCTGGAAGTAGTCCACATCGGTCAACACCGACAGGCAGGTCGCCCCGCCTTTTTCGTAACTGACGGCAATCTCCGCGGGTACGAAGTTCTCGCGAATGACACCCTTGCTCGGCGACGCCTTCTTGATCTCGGCGATGACCGCAGGCTGCTTGCGCTTGGCCTGTTCGATCAGGGCATTGGCGAAGCCTCGTGGCGCATCGGCCGCTTTGGCCAGACGCTCCAGCTCGGCCAGGCTGACCCGTGCACTGCGCTCGGCCACTTCCTGGAACTTGCGGGCAATGATCCTCTCCAGCACCGTCGGTACACTCATGCTTCGTTCTCCACCTTGAATACCGCGGTAAATGCACCCAGCTCCTGCAGCTTTTCCCAGGCCAACCCGGTGTGCAACACGTCGTGCGCCAGTTCGACACCCCCCTTGAGGCTCATCGCGTGGTCAGCGGCGTACAACGCAGCACCGGCATTGAGCACGATCATTTCGGCGGCTTTCTGGCCATTCTCGGTCTTGCGTCGGCCCAACGCATCGCGAATCAACTCCAGCGACGCCTGCGGGCCCTCGACCGCCAGGCCGTGCAGGCTCTGGCTCTTGATGCCGAGATCTTCCGGCTCGACCCAGTACTCGAGGATCTCACCGTTCTTCAGTTCGGCTACATAGGTCGGCGCGGCCAGGCTGAACTCGTCCAGACCATCCTTGGAGTGCACCACCAGCACGTGCTTGCTGCCCAGGCGCTGCAGCACCTCCGCCAGAGGCCGGCACAGCGCCTGGGTGAACACGCCGACCACCTGATGTTTCACACCGGCCGGGTTCGTAAGCGGGCCGAGCATGTTGAACAGGGTACGCAGGCCCAGGTCACGGCGCGGGCCTGCGGCATGTTTCATCGCCGAGTGATGGCTCTGGGCGAACATGAAGCCGATACCCAGGCTGTCGATGCAGCGGGCGACCTGGGTTGGCGTCAGGTTCAGGTAGATACCGGCGGCTTCCAGCAGGTCGGCGCTGCCGCTTTTGCCGGACACCGCACGGTTGCCATGCTTGGCCACGGTGCAACCGGCAGCGGCGAGGACGAACGATGAAGCGGTGGAGACATTGAAGATGTTGGCGCCATCGCCACCGGTGCCGACGATGTCGACCACCCCATCGAGGGTGTTCAGCTCGACCTTGTCGGCCAGCTCACGCATCACCGACACCGCACCGACGATCTCATCGATGCTCTCGCTCTTCATGCGCATACCCATCAGGAAGGCGCCGATCTGCGCCTCGCTGCACTGGCCGGTCATGATCTGACGCATGACATCGCGCATTTCCTCGGTAGACAGGTCCAGGTGGCCGACGATTCGACTCAACGCGGTCTTGATATCCATGTTCGATCCTTAGCGGAGGCCGCCGGTCTGTTTGAGGAAATTGGCGAACAGCTCGTGGCCCTGTTCGGTGAGGATCGATTCTGGGTGGAACTGCACCCCTTCGATGTTCAAGGTCTTGTGACGCAGGCCCATGATCTCGTCGACCGAGCCGTCTTCCAGGGCTGTCCAGGCGGTGACTTCCAGGCAGTCGGGCAGGGTCTCGCGCTTGACCACCAGCGAATGATAGCGGGTCACGGTCAGCGGGTTGTTCAGGCCGCTGAAGACACCCAGGTCGCGGTGATGCACCGGACTGGTCTTGCCATGCATCACCTGGCGGGCACGGACCACGTCACCACCGAAGGCCTGGCCGATGGACTGATGGCCCAGGCACACACCCAGAATCGGCAACTTGCCGGCGAAGTGCAGGATGGCTTCGATGGAAACGCCCGCTTCGCTCGGCGTGCACGGGCCCGGCGAGACGACGATGCGCTCGGGATTAAGGGCTTCGATTTGGGCGATGGTCATTTCGTCGTTGCGAATGACCTTGACCTCGGCACCCAGCTCGCCCAGGTACTGGACGACGTTGTAAGTGAATGAGTCGTAATTGTCGATCATCAGTAACATCGGGTTAAACCTCTTGAATCTACTGACTTCAGAATTCGAACCTTCCTGCACCCGCCACAGGCGCGGCTTTGCCACAAAAGCGTGGTAGACAGAAAGGCAAACGGGGGCGGGCCGGACGGGCCGGCAGGGGATAAAGTCAGGCGCGCCAACGCCAACGGGCGTGGGCCTTGATTACGCGCATCAAGAGTTTACTGACGATCAACACAGGATAGGTCTCGCTCATACGTCGTGGCACAGTAGCCTACCGGGGCGGCGGGCGCAATATGCCTGCAAACACGGGGAAACGAATGGACTTGGGAGGGATGCACGGCGATTTGTTAAGGTCGATCGGGCAGTCCTTCATAAAAACAAAGAAAAGGATGTTCTCCGATGCGAAAAGCCCCGTTTTTGCGCTTTACCCTCGCCTCATTGGCCTTGGCCTGCAGCCAGGTATTCGCCGCACCCTCGCCCTACTCCACGCTGATCGTGTTTGGCGACAGCCTCAGCGACGCCGGGCAGTTTCCCAACGTGCTAGGCAGCTCACCGGCCATGCGATTCACCAACCGCGATGCCAATGGCAACTATGCGCCGGTGTCGCCGATGATCCTGGGTGGGCGACTGGGGGTAAGTCCGAATGACTTGAACCCTTCCACCTCAGTGGCCATTCAGCCCGACGGCAACAACTGGGCAGTAGGCGGTTACACCACTCAGCAGATCCTGGATTCGATCACCGATACCTCCAAGACGGTCATCCCGCCAGGGCGCCTCGGTGCCGGGCTGGTACTGCGTGAAAAACCGGGCTACCTGGCCAATAGCCTGCGTGCTGATCCGAACGCACTGTACTATCTGACCGGCGGCGGCAATGCCTTTCTGCAAGGCCTGGTGAATAGCCCAGCCGACGCTGTGGCCGCAGGTGCCCGTCTGGCCGCCAGCGCCCAGGCCCTGCAGCAAGGCGGCGCCCGCTATATCATGGTCTGGCTGCTGCCCGACCTTGGCCAAACGCCCAATTTCAGCGGTACACCACAGCAGAATCCGCTGTCGTTGCTGTCCGGTGCGTTCAACCAGTCGTTGCTCGGCCAATTGGGGCAGATCGATGCCGAAATCATCCCACTGAACATCCCTTTGCTGCTGAGCGAAGCGCTGGCCAGCCCGAGCCAGTTCGGCCTGGCCAGCGACCAGAACCAGGTCGGTAGCTGTTACAGCGGCGAAGGCTGCGTGGAAAACCCGGTGTATGGCATCAACGGCCCCACGCCTGACCCGACCAAACTGCTGTTCAACGACTCGGTGCACCCAACCATCGCTGGCCAGCAACTGATCGCCGATTACGCTTATTCGATCATCGCGGCCCCCTGGGAACTGACCCTGCTACCCGAAATGGCCCACGCCAGCCTGCGCGCCCACCAGGACGAACTGCGCAACCAGTGGCAAACCCCCTGGCAAGCGGTTGGCCAATGGCAGGCCTTCGTCGCCACCGGCGCCCAGGACCTGGACTTCGACGGCCAGCGCAGCGCAGCCAGCGGCGATGGCCGTGGCTACAACCTGACCCTGGGCGGCAGCTACCGCTTGAACGATGCCTGGCGCGTAGGCCTGGCCGGTGGCGCCTACCGACAGAAGTTGGAAGCCGGCGAAAATGACTCGGACTACAAGCTGAACAGTTACTTGGCCAGCGCATTCGCCCAATACCGCCAGGACCGCTGGTGGGCCGATGCCGCACTGACGGCTGGGCACTTGGACTACAGCAACCTCAAACGCACCTTTGCTCTGGGCGTGAATGAGCGCAGCGAAAAGGGCGATACCGATGGCGAGGCCTGGGCGATGTCGGGACGACTGGGCTACAACCTGGCGAGCGAAGGCAGCACTTGGCAGTTGGCACCGTTCATCAGCGCCGACTATGCACGGGTGAAGGTCGACGGCTATGACGAGAAAAGCGCGCGCTCTACGGCGCTAGGCTTCGATGACCAGGAGCGTACCTCACGCCGCCTGGGGGTAGGGTTGCTGGGCAGTGTGCAGGTGCTGCCGAGTACCCGGCTGTTCGCCGAGATCGCGCAGGAACATGAGTTCGAGGATGACCAGCAGGATGTGACGATGCACCTGACAAGCTTGCCGGCGAATGACTTCACTCTGACCGGCTACACGCCACACAGCGACTTGACCCGGGCAAGCCTGGGGGTGAGCCATGAAGTGGTAGCGGGGGTGCACTTGCGCGGGAATTATAACTGGCGCAAGAGCGATGAGTTGACGCAGCAAGGGGTGAGTTTGGGGGTTAGTGTCGACTTCTGAATTGCGGGGCTGCAAAGCAGCCCCAATCCATTTATTTGGCCGAAGTCTGCTCAGCCAGCGCCACAGCCCGGAACATCGCCCGACGTTTGTTGATGGTCTCTTCCCACTCCGCTGCGGGCACCGAATCGGCGACGATGCCGCCACCGGCCTGCACGTGCAGTTCGCCGTCCTTGATAACCGCGGTACGGATGGCAATCGCCGTGTCCATGTTGCCGTTCCAGGCGAAATAACCGACTGCGCCCCCGTAAACGCCGCGCTTGACTGGCTCGAGCTCGTCGATGATCTCCATGGCGCGAATCTTCGGAGCCCCCGACAAAGTGCCGGCCGGCAGGATCGCCCGCAGGGCGTCCATGGCGGTCAGGCCTTCGCGCAGTTGGCCAGTGACGTTGGAAACGATGTGCATCACGTTCGAGTAACGCTCGATGACCATCTTCTCGGTCAGGCGCACGCTACCGGTGGACGAGACCCGGCCAACGTCGTTGCGACCCAGGTCGATCAGCATCAGGTGCTCGGCGATCTCCTTGTCGTCCGACAGCAGGTCGTCCTCCAACGCCCGGTCTGCTTCCTCGTTGGCGCCGCGCGGGCGGGTGCCGGCGATCGGGCGCACGGTGACCAGGTTGTCTTCCACCCGTACCAGCACCTCCGGCGAGCTGCCGACCACATGGAAGTCGCCGAAGTTGAAGAAGTACATGTAGGGTGTGGGGTTGAAGCAGCGCAGTGCCCGATACAGGTCGATCGGCGCAGCCTTGAAGTCGATCGACATACGTTGCGACGGCACCACCTGCATGCAGTCGCCGGCCAGGATGTATTCCTTGATACGCCCTACCGCATTCTCGTAATCGTCGCGGGTATAGCTGGAGCGGAATTCCGGCTCGGCGGCCATCGGGCCGCTCAGGTCCAGGCCACGGCGCGGGGTGATCGGCTGGCGGAGTTTCTCCAGCAGGCCCTGCAGGCGCGCTTGACCGTTCTCGAAGGCCTGCTCCTCGGCGGGATCGACGAGGACGATGGCGTGCATCTTACCGGCCAGATTATCGAACACCACCACCGCGTCGGAAACCATCAACAGGATGTCCGGCACGCCCAAAGGGTCCGGATTCGGGCTGGCGCCCAAGCGTTTTTCCACGTAGCGCACACAGTCATAGCCGAAGTAACCGACCAAACCGCCGTTGAAGCGTGGCAAGCCAGGAATATCTGCGACCTCGTAGCGATCTTTGAAGGTTTCGACGAACGCGAGCGGGTCCTCGACGTCGTGGCTTTCCACCTCGACGCCATCCTGCAGGATGCTGACGTGATAGCCGTGGACACGCATCACGGTGCGCGACGGCAGGCCGATCATCGAATAACGCCCCCACTTCTCGCCGCCCTGGACGGACTCGAGGAGATAGGAATTGGCTTGATCGGCCAGCTTCAGGTAGATCGACAGCGGGGTATCGAAGTCGGCCAGGGTTTCGCAGGCCAGGGGAATGCGGTTATAGCCGGCAGCGGCCAGGCGCAGGAATTCTTCGCGGGTCATGGGTAGCCTCGTGGCAAGCAGCAATAGAGTCGGGCAAGCGGACGGGCCGGCGGGCGCCGGCGGGCAAAAGTCAGGCGCGCCAGCGCCAACGGGCCAGGGCCTTGATGACTTTCATCCAGAACTTGCCAGTTACCGCCACGGTGGACTCTCTGTCTTGTGAGGCTTGAAGATCCGCCAACGTTATCCCAGTGGCGGCATCTAAGCAACCAGGCAACAGCGCCCGCAGATCGTCGACCACCAGGCTCGGCGCTTCGTCGCTGATCGGCCGGCCATGGTTATAGCCGTAGCTCAGGCCCACACACTGTACGCCTGCGGCTTTGGCAGCCAGTACATCGCTGCGCGAATCGCCGACGAACAGCGATTGTGTGGGGCTCACGCCGGCCATCTGCATGACGAACAACAATGCAGCGGGATCGGGTTTTTTTTGTGGCAGCGTGTCTCCGCCAATGATCCAGCGGAAATAGCGACCAAGCTTCATCTGATCGAGCAGCGGGCCGACGAATCGTTCCGGCTTGTTGGTGAT
Organism: Pseudomonas putida; assembly: GCF_004357765.1. GTDB lineage: Bacteria > Pseudomonadota > Gammaproteobacteria > Pseudomonadales > Pseudomonadaceae > Aquipseudomonas > Aquipseudomonas putida_U. The sequence continues at coordinate 18,172 of NZ_SMTE01000006.1, forward strand.
CAGCGCCATCTCTACGCCTCGCTTGCGCAGCCACGCCAAGGTGTCCTTGACCCCAGGGTAGACCTGGGTCAGTTCGTGGCTCTCGGCATAGGCCTCCATGAACAAGGCCAGGCCCTGTTCAGCCAGGGCATCGTCCACATCATCATGCTCGATGGCGCCGGCCAGGGCTCGGCGCACCAGGACCTGGGCGCCATTGCCTACCCAATGGCGCACGGCCTCGAGGCCAGCAGGCGGTCGCCCCAGTTCGAGCAGCATGCGGTCCACGGCGGCGGCAAGGTCCGGTACCGAGTCGATCAGGGTACCGTCCAGATCGAACATCACCAGCCTGGGCAGCGTCCCCGGGAACAGCTGCTCGAAGCCGCTCATGGGCGGGCCTGGGCCAGTTCGGCGCGCATCTTGGCGATCACCTCCTGGTAGTCCGGGGCGTTGAAGATGGCCGAGCCGGCGACGAAGGTGTCGGCACCGGCGGCGGCGATCTCACGGATATTGTTGACGTTGACGCCACCGTCGATCTCCAGACGGATGTCGCGCCCGCTGGCGTCGATCAGAGCCCGCGCCTCGCGCAGCTTGTCGAGAGTCCCGGGGATGAATTTCTGTCCACCGAAGCCAGGGTTGACGCTCATCAGCAGGACCATGTCGACCTTGTCCATCACGTACTTCAGCGCATCCAGACTGGTTGCCGGGTTGAATACCAGGCCGGCCTTGCAGCCGCCGTCGCGGATCAACTGCAGCGAGCGGTCGATGTGCTGCGAGGCTTCCGGGTGAAAGGTGATGTAGGTGGCACCGGCTTCGATGAAATCGCCGATGATGCGATCAACCGGACTGACCATCAGGTGCACATCGATCGGTGCGGTGACGCCGTACTTGCGCAGCGCGCTGCAGACCATCGGACCAATGGTCAGGTTGGGTACGTAGTGGTTGTCCATCACGTCGAAGTGCACGATGTCGGCGCCGGCGGCCAGCACCTTGTCGACGTCCTCACCCAAGCGGGCGAAGTCGGCAGAGAGAATGGAGGGGGCAATAGCGTAGGGCTGCATGGCGCACCTGTTGGGCAAGAATCACGGTGGCGCGCATTGTAACTCAGGGAAACCGATCAGGGCTGATTGGCATCAATGGGTGTCTACCAACGGACGATACCTGCCCCGCCAAGGGGCTGGGGCAGGCAGCAGGTCGTCACCCCGGCTGCTGGGTGCGCAACTTCTCGCTACGCCCGCGCAACCACTCCAGGGTCAGCAACAACACCACCGAGAACGCGATCAGCAAGGTCGCGGCTGCGGCAATCGTCGGGCTCAGGTTCTCGCGAATGCCGCTGAACATCTGCCGCGGCAGGGTCGCCTGCTCCGGGCCGGCGAGGAACAGCGTCACCACCACCTCATCGAAGGAAGTGGCGAAGGCGAACAGCGCACCGGAAATCACCCCAGGCGCGATCAATGGCAACGTCACCCGACGGAAGGTCAGCAGCGGTGAAGCGCCCAGGCTTGCCGCGGCTCGCACCAGGTTGTAATTGAAGCCCTGCAGGGTGGCCGAGACGGTGATGATGACGAACGGCACGCCCAGCACCGCATGCACCAGAATCAACGAGATGAAACTGTTGCCCAGCCCCAGCGGGGCGAAGAACAGGTAGCTGGCAACGCCAATGATCACCACCGGCACCACCATCGGCGAAATGACCAGCGCCATCACCAGCGACTTGCCGGGAAAATCGCCTCGGGTCAGGCCGATCGCCGCGAGCGTACCGAACACCATGGCCAACGCAGTGGCCGCCGGGGCGACGATGATGCTGTTCCTCAGCGCCCGCATCCATTCGGCCGAGGCGAAGAAGTCGTGGTACCACTGCATCGAAAAGCCCTGCAGCGGATAGACCAGGAAGCTGCCGCCATTGAACGACAACGGCACGATGACCAGGACCGGCAATACCAGGAATAGCAGGATCAGGCCGCAGAGGATGCGCAGGCTGTAATACCAGACTCGCTCCACAGGCGACATGTATGGGCTCAGCATGACGAGGCTCCTCAGCTCAGGCGCAGGCGGCTGGCGCCGACCAGCCAGCTATAGATCAGGTACAGCAGCACGGTGGCCAACAGCAACAGGCCGCCCAGCGCAGTGGCCATGCCCCAGTTGATGCTGGTGTTGGTGTAGAAAGCCACGAAGTAACTGACCATCTGGTCGTTCGGGCTGCCCAGCAGCGCCGGCGTGATGTAGTAGCCGATGGCCAGGATGAACACCAGCAGGCATCCGGCACCGACCCCGGCGTAAGTCTGCGGGAAGTACACCCGCCAGAAGCTGGCGAAGGGATGGCAGCCCAGGGAAATCGCCGCACGCATATAGGTGGGCGAAATGCCCTTCATCACGCTGTACAGCGGCAGGATCATGAACGGCAGGAGAATGTGCACCATCGAGATGTACACCCCGGTACGGTTGAACACCAGTTCCAGCGGCTGGTCGATGATGCCCAACGCCATCAGCGCACTGTTGATCAGGCCGCCCGACTGCAGCAGCACGATCCACGCGGCGACCCGCACAAGGATGGAGGTCCAGAACGGCAACAGCACGAGGATCATCAGCAGGTTGCTCTGCCGGGTCGGCAAGTTGGCCAGCAGGTAGGCCAATGGGTAGGCCAGGACCAGGCAGATGACGGTGATCACCACGCCCATCCACAAGGTCCGGGTGAAGATATCCAGGTAGATGGCCTGGTCGGGCGTGGCCTTGGCCAACTCGCCCAGGTCGTCGATGCGGTGGTCGAGCGCGGCCAGCAGGTAGAACGGCGTGACTTGGCTGGTATTACGACGAATCGCCTGCCAGTAGGCAGGATCTCCCCAGCGCTCGTCGAAGGCCTGCAAGGCATCCTTGTAGGAAGCGGGCTCGCTTTTGAATGGCAACGCCCGCGCGGTCTTGGCCAGCAGGCTGCGGTAGCCGGCAAGCTCCATGTTCAGGCGCTTGGAAAGATCGCCCAGGGTCTGGTTCTTGCGCGACTCGGCAAGGTCCTGGCCGAGCGCCCGGTAGGCCGCTTCATCAGGCAGCCCTTTGCCATCCCACTGCGACACCACCTCGACAGTGCGCGGCAGACCAGCGACCACCTCGGGATTGCCGACGCTCTTGTACAACAGCGCGGCGATCGGCACCAGAAACACCAGCAGGAGAAACAGCGCCAACGGCGCGATCAACGCCTGCGCCTTCCAGCGGTTGACCCGCTCGGCGTGCTTGAGGCGCTGCTTGAGGCTAGGACCTGCGCCTTCATTAAGTGGCACTGAAATGGCCATGGCGAACTCCGTGAACAAGGTAACGAGGGGCGCCAGCCCGCTGGCCGACGCCCTGACCAGACGCCTTACTTCTTGGCCGCCCAGGCGTTGAAGCGTTGCTCCAGCTGCTCGCTGTTGTCGGCCCAGAAGGCGACGTCGATCTGCACCTGGTTGGCGATGTTCTCAGGCGTGGTCGGCATGTCCTTCTTCACCTCGTCCGAGAGTTTGTCTACCGCCTTGGTGTTGGCCGGGCCATAGGCGATGTTCTCGGAATAGGTCTTTTGCTGCTCAGGCTGCACGCTGAAGGCGATGAACTTCTTCGCTTCTTCCACATCCTTGGCGCCTTTCGGAATGGCCCAGGCGTCGAAGTCGTAGATGCCGCCGTTCCACACCACCTTGAGGTTGCTCTCCTTCTGTACGGCAGCGATGCGGCCGTTGTAGGCAGAGCTCATGACCACGTCACCCGAAGCCAGGTACTGCGGCGGCTGGGCACCGGCTTCCCACCACTGGATGCTCGGCTTGAGTTCGTCGAGTTTCTTGAAGGCGCGATCCACGCCTTCCTTGGTGGCCAGTACCTGGTAGACGTCCTTGGGCGCGACGCCGTCGGCCATCAGAGCGAACTCCAGGGTGTACTTCGCGCCCTTGCGCAGGCCACGCTTGCCCGGGAATTTCTTGGTATCCCAGAAATCGGCCCAGCTGGTAGGCGCGGTCTTGAGTTTGTCGGCGTTGTAAGCCAGGACCGTCGACCAAACGAAGAAGCCTACGCCGCATGGCTGGATGGCGCCCTTGACGTAGTCGGCTTCATTGCCGAACAACGACGGATCGAGCTCCTCGAACATGCCCTCGTCACAGCCTCGGGCCAGTTCCGGCGACTCGACCTCGACCAGGTTCCAGGACACGCTCTTGGTGTCGACCATGGCCTTGACCTTGGCCATTTCACCGTTGTACTCCCCGGCGATGATCTTGCCTTTGCCTGCCTTTTCCCAGGGTTCGTAGAACGCCTTGACCTGGGCCGCCTTGTTGGCACCGCCGAAGGACACCACGGTGAGTTCCGCCGCCAGGGTCTGGCCGGCTACGCACAGCCCCAGAGCCAGGGCGGTCATCTTCAACTGCTTGCGCATTATTATTCTCTCCACAGTACAGGGTTGGTGAAGCGGTCCATCAATGAGCGTCAGCCATCGGGTCCAACGCACGAGCATGCTCGATTGCCCAGCCCAGCGGCACCACATCGCCCACAGCCAGGTCCGGGTCGAGTTCGGCGATCGGCTGCTTGACGAAGAAATCGGCCTTGCCGCAGACCTCCAGGCGGACCCGCACGTGGTCGCCCAAATAGATGAACTCGGCGACCCGACCGGAGAAGCGGTTGACGCACCGCTCGCTGTGGCCATTGAGGCGTACGCGTTCGGGGCGGATCGACAATGTCACCGGCTCGCCGGCCTGACCGACATTCACCGCCAGCGCCTCGACGCGCTCCCCACGCGCCAACTGGACTTGGCAGCGCTCGCCGTCACTGGCCAGCAGAATGCCGTTGATGCGGTTGTTCTCACCGATGAAGTTGGCGACGAAGGTATTGCAGGGCTCTTCGTAGAGGGTCCGGGGGTCGGCGATCTGCTGGATCTGGCCTTGGTGGAACACCGCCACCCGGTCGGACATGGTCAACGCCTCGCCCTGATCGTGGGTCACGTAGACCACGGTCACGCCCAGACGCTGATGAATGTGCTTGATCTCCATCTGCATGTGTTCGCGCAACTGCTTGTCGAGCGCGCCGAGCGGTTCGTCCATCAGCACCAGCTGCGGTTCGAAGACCAGGGCCCGGGCCAGTGCCACCCGCTGCTGCTGCCCACCCGAAAGCTGCCCGGGGTAACGCTGGGCGAAGGCATCGAGCTGGACCATGCCGAGCACGCGCTTGACCCGCTCGCTGATATCGGGCTTGCTCAGGTTGCGCACACTCAATGGAAAAGCCAGGTTCTCGGCCACGGTCATATGCGGGAACAACGCGTAGTTCTGGAACACCATGCCGATGTCGCGCTTGTGCGGCGGCACGTTGTTGATCGAGCGACCTGCCAGCTGGATTTCACCCGCCGTTGGCGTTTCGAAGCCGGCGAGCATCATCAAGCTGGTGGTCTTGCCCGAACCGGACGGCCCGAGCAAGGTCAGGAACTCGCCTTTGCGGATGTCCAGGTTGAGGTTCTTGACGATCAGCGATTCGCCGTCGTAGCTCTTCTGCACCCCTCGGAAGCTGACCAGCGTCTCGCCGCTGACGGCGTTCGAATTCGCCTCGCTCATGCCTGCACCTTTTTCTTGGATGACTGCGTGGGCCACAGCGTAGAAGAGCCGCGCGTGCCCGGAAATCGGGGCTACTGAGAGAATCTCATCATCCTGATGGAGATTTCACTGTAGGGATCGCCCTACAGGCATGTCGTATTCAGATCAGCTTGTGGGCCATGGCGTACTTCACCAATTCGGCCAGCGAGTTGACTCGCAGCTTCTGCATCAGGCGCGCCTTGTGGGTGCTGATGGTCTTGCTCGACAGCGCCAGTTGCTGAGCGATGTCGTTGACGTTGGCGCCCCGGGCCAAGCGCTCGAATACCGAGAACTCGCGCTCCGACAAGAGCGTATGCAGGGGTCGCGTTTCGGTAAGGCCCACCTCGAAGACCATCCGGTCGGCCAGGGCCGGATCGATGTAACGCCCGCCACCGGCCACCCGGCGAATGGCGGTGAGCAGCAACGCCGGATCGCTATCCTTGGTGGCATAGCCGGCGGCACCCGCCTTGAGCGCTCGAGCGGCCATCTGTGCTTCGTCGTGCATCGACAGCATGAGGATCGCCGGCGCCTCGGCCAGGGCACGAATCCGTGGGATCGCCTCGAGGCCATTGACCCCCGGCATCGAAATATCCAGCAGTACCACCTCGCACGGCGTGTGACGCAGGGCCTCGAGCAGCTGCTCGCCATTGCCCGCTTCGCCGACCACCTGCATGTCCTTGGCCAGGCTGATCAGTTGCTTGATGCCTTCACGGACGATGGTGTGGTCTTCGGCCACCAGCACTCGAATCACGCTCGCTCTCCTGTTTCCAACGGAATCGTCACGCTCAGGCTGGTGCCCTCGCCGGGTTTGCTGTCCAACGTCATGCTGCCTCCGAGCATCAACACCCGCTCGCGCACGCCCACCAGGCCGAACGACGAAGGTCGCGCCTGGTCGCGGCAGAAACCGATGCCATCGTCGCTGATCGCCATGCGCAGCTGAGCACGCTCATGCACCAGTTCGATCTCCACGCTATGCGCCTGGGCATGGCGCATGACGTTGGTCAGCGCCTCCTGGAGAATGCGAAACAGGCCAATGGCCTTGGCATCGCTCAATGCTGGCAGATTATCCGGCACTTGCACCAGACAGGGGATCTGCGTGCGCGACTCGAAACGCCGCGCCTGCCACTCGATGGCCGAGGCGATGCCCGCGTCGAGAATCGGCGGACGCAATGCGCTGGCCACATCCCGGGCGAGCTGGAACAACTGCGCGATCAGTCGCTTCATGCTCGCCATGCGCTCGCCCAATCCAGGATCCAGGTCGGCATAGGCCAGCTCGCACATCGACACCTCGAGCTTGAGCACAGTGAGCATCTGGCCCAGCTCATCGTGCACTTCACGGGCGATGCGTGCCTTCTCCTCCTCGCGCACGCTTTCCAGGTGCGCCGACAGCTCGCGCAACTGTTCCTGCGAGCGCGCCAACTGCAGTTCGGCACGCTTGCCCTGGGTGATGTCCCAGACGATGCCATCCCAGACCACCCGGCCGTTGGCCAGACGCCGCGTACTGGCCTTGATGTCGGCCCAGCGTTGCTCGCCGTGGCGGGTGAGGATGCGCCCTTGCCAGGACCAGTCCTGCTCGCTGGCCAGGGCCAGGTCCTGGACCCGGTGATAGTCGGCACGGTCGTCAGGATGGACCAGATTGCGCAGGCCCATCTGCGGATGCTGAATCTCACTGGGCAGGTAGCCGACCAGCGCCTCGCTGCCCTCACTGATGTAGGGAAACTCCAGGTCGCCTTCGGCAGGGTCGCGCTCCAGCCTGAACACCAGCCCCGGGACGTTGGCAGCGATGCCCTTGAGCCGAGCCTCGCTCTCGCGCAGTGCCGCCATTGCCCGTTGGCGCTCGGTAACGTCGGTGAGGTACACCACCAGGTATTCGGCGTCGCGAAAGCGCAGAAAACTCAGCGACAACGCCACCGGCATCAGAGTGCCATCGGCCCGCAGGCAGTGGGTCTCGAACTCTGCCAGGGTGGGGTCGCCGCCACGCGCGCCCTTCCACAGTTCCAGCCAGCGATCCATGGTCAGCTGTGGCTCGAAGTTCACCAACGGGCGCTCCAGCAGCTCGTCCTCGGCATACCCCAGCATGTGCTGGACGGCCCGGTTGGCATAGCGGACATGGCTGTCCCAGTTGACCCAGAGAATGCCCACCGTACTCTGGTCGCTGGCAAATTGACTCAGGCGCAAAGCCTCTTCGCGGACCTGCCGCTCGGCGAGGTGCTCGCGCGCCGCCAGCAGGTCACGCTCCAGGCGCTGTTGCTGGCGACGCTGCCAGATCAAGGTGGCAATGGCGCACAACAGCGCCATGCCGAACAGCCAGGCAAGGTTTTGCCAAAACCCTGGCGACTCGCTCAAACGTGTGTAGCGCGGCTGCAACCACCGACTGTGTAGCTGTTCCAGTGCCTTTGCCGGCATGGCCTGCAGACCTTTTTCCAAAACCTCGGCCAACATCGGCCAATCGCGCCGGGAGCCGATCCGCAGCAGTTGCGGCAAGCCGATGTCGCCCACCACCACCAACTCGCCGAACTCGCTCTCGCGGGACAAGCGGCTGAGCTGCGCCTCGTCGAGCACGGCGTAGCTGACCTGGCCACCGATCACCCATTGCAGCGCCTCGCGCTCGCCGGGAACCCCTTGCAGGTTGAGATGGCCGTAGTTGGCGCGCAGATAGTCGGCAAGAGCGCTGGGCATGCGCACCGCCACCCGCTCATCGGCGCCGAGCTTCTCCAACTCCACCGCCGTCTGGCTGGTGCCGCGCAACCCCACCAGCAGTTGCGGCACACGCATGTAGGGGTCGCTGAAAGACCACAGGCGCAGGCTGGCGGGCGTCTGGGTCAGGCCGGGAGCGAAATCGATCTGGCCGGCCTGCAGAGCCTGTTCGAGACTGGCCTGATCGGCGAATGTGCGCCAGGTGAGGTCCAACCGCAGCGCCTGAGCAAGTTCGTTGACCAGCTCCACGTTGGCCCCGTAAAGCTGCTGCAAGCGCCGGTCGAACTGGGCATACGGCGCTTGCAGGACGACACCGACACGCAGGTTGCGGTGATCCTCGAGCCATTGCTGCTGCGCAGGCTCGAGCACCACCACCGAGGACACTTCCGGGATGGCCCAGGCCATCAAGGGCAGCCACAGGCAGCCGATAAGCAACAGGCGACGCACTCGCTTCATCTACACGCTCGTCCTGGCAAGGACGGCCATGCAGCATGGCCGTCGCGGGCAAATACTATTAGGCTGCCGGTATCATTCTGGCCTTGGGTTGATTCATGTCCACACTTTATCGCACGACGCTGGCAATGTGCTGCCTGGCCTCGTTCTTTCCACTTGCGGCCCACGCCGCCGACGCCGAACCCGCACAACCGGCAGCCGAGGCCGCTACCGCCGTGACCCGTGCCCCCCTGCTGGAGCGCAGTCGGGAAGATGCCTTGGCACTGGAGGCCAGCGTGCCGAAGGCCGAACAACAGACTCTGCAGGCAGGTGATGAACGTTTCCTGGCTTTATGGAAACCCGCCAACGATGCCGACCCGCAGGGTGCGGTGATCATCGTGCCCGGTGCCGGCGAGAGCGCCGACTGGCCCGACGTCGTCGGCCCGTTGCGGCGCAAATTCCCCGATATCGGCTGGCACAGTCTGAGTGTCAGCCTGCCGGACCTGTTGGCCGACCGCCCTCAGGCAAGGGTCGAGACCAAGCCAACCCCATCCAAGGAGCAGGGCCAGGGCGAAAGTGCGCCGGCCAAGGACACTCCGGACGACGCCAACGCCAACGTCGCCCAGGCGACCGCCGCCGATGCCGACACCGCCGAGGCCACCGATGCAGAGGAGGCCACCGAGCACAATGACCCAGCCGATGCCGAGCGCATCTTCGCCCGCCTCGACGCAGCAGTCGCCTACGCCCAGCAGCAGAACTCGCGCAGCATCGTGCTGATCGGCCATGGTAGTGGTGCCTACTGGGCCGCACGTTACCTGAGCGAGAAGCAGCCCCCGCAGGTGCAAAAGCTGGTGATGGTGGCCGCACAAACCCCGGCCAGGGTCGAGCAGGACCTCGAGGCCCTGGCGCCGACGCTCAAGGTACCGACCGCCGATTTCTATTTCGCGACGCGCAGCGCGGACCGCAACGCTGCCAGGTTGCGCTTGCAGGCCAGCAAGCGGCAGAAGGACAGCCAGTACAAACAACTGTCGCTGATCGCCATGCCGGGAAATCCCAAGTCCGAGCAGGAACAACTGTTCCGCCGGGTCAGGGGGTGGATCATGCCGCAGGATTAGCCCTGTAGCAGCCTCTGCAGGCTGGCGCGCGAAGGGGGATCACAGCCCCCGACGCTTGCGGACCAGGGCATAGGCCTGGTGCAGCTCGCGCGTGCGCTCGGTCGCCTCGCGCACCTGCACCTCACTGGCCTCGCTACCGGCGAGTTTGTCCGGGTGATGTTTGCTCACCAAACGCCGATACGCCTGCTTGACCCGATCACCTTCGGTATCGGCCTCGACGCCCAGCAGCCGTAGCGCTGCGGCGTAGGTCATCACGCCACTGCTGGCCGCAGCCTGGCGCGGCTCGTACTCCAGCGACATCGCCTGCACCTGGCGCCGACTCAGTCCCAGCTTCTGCCCCCAGTCCAGCAACAGGTCGCGCTCATGCTGTCCGGCTTTGCCGTCGGCCCAGGCCATCCGCCAACAGGCGCGTAGGGTGCCCTCGGCAGCATGGGGCTGCAGGCGAATACGGCGCAAGTGGCTGGCCAGTCGATCCTTGCCGGCCTTGCCACGGTTGAATGCGGCAATCGCACGCAGGCGCGCCGCATCGGCCATGTGCAGGCGTTGCATCTCCTGGCGGGCCTGCTGGATATGCTGCTCGAGCACCCGCCCATCGCTCTTGGCCAGACGCCCAAGCAGCACGAAGAGCAACTCCTCGTCGCGCAGGGCCGGGCGCCCGCCCAGACGCTCGCGCATGTCGTCCCAGCCCTGCACGCGCAGGCGCCGATCCATGGCCTGGCCGAGCAATCCGCCCAATAGCGCCCCAGGGATGCTGGCGACCGCGAAACCGGCGCCCAATCCGATCACCGTGCCTGGCCACCACATTTCAGGCGCGCTCGCCGATCAGCCGCTCGACTTCCGCCAGACGCTCCTGGGTGCCGACATCGACCCAGCGGCCCTGGTAGTGCTCGCCGCTCACCTGGCCTGCGGCCATCGCCTGGCGCAGCAGTGGCGCCAGCTTGAAGGCGCCAGGCCGGCAACCCTCGAACAAGGCCGGGTGCAGCACCGAGAGACCACTGAACGTCAGGGTGCCGGGGGCATCGTCACCATCGACTACCTGGGCACCTTGCAGACGGAAATCGCCGCGCCCGTGATGGCCGGGGTTGTCGACCAGCACCAGGTGCGCCAAGCCTTGCAAGGGAGCACGCAGGCGGCCAAGGTCGTAGTCGGTCCAGACATCGCCGTTGACCAGCAGGAACGGCGCCTCACCAAGCAACGGCAAGGCCTTGAAGATCCCACCGCCGGTTTCCAGCGGTTCGCCTTCCGGCGAGTAGCGGATACTCAGGCCGAAACGGCTGCCATCACCCAGATGGTCTTCGATCTGCTGACCAAGCCAGGCATGGTTGATCACCACCTCGGTGAAGCCTGCAGCGGCCAGCGCACGCAGGTGGTACTCGATCAAAGGCTGGCCGGCGACCGGCAATAGGGGTTTTGGCGTGTGCAGGGTCAGCGGACGCATCCGCTCACCTTTACCTGCTGCCAGGATCATCGCCTTCATGAATGCGCCTCGGCCTTCAGTTCGGCAATCAGCTCGCCCAGTTCGGACAATTGTCCACGGCGGCCGATCACCTCATCTATATAGGCGAAGAAGCGCGGCACGTCGGCCAGATAACGCGGCTTGCCATCACGGTGGCAGATGCGCGCAAAGATACCAATCACCTTGAGGTGGCGCTGTACGCCCATCAGGTCGCTGGCGAGGTGGAATGCATCGAAATCGGCCTGGACCGGAATGCCTGCGGCGCGGGCCTGCTCCCAATAGTCACGCAACCAACCCTCGACACGGGCCTGGGGCCAGCTGAGGAAGGCATCCTTGAACAGACAGGTGATGTCGTAAGTGACAGGGCCGTAAACGGCGTCCTGAAAATCCAGCACACCAGGGTTTGGGGCACTCTGCATCAAGTTGCGCGGCATGTAGTCACGGTGCACCAGCACCTTGGGCTGGGCCAGGGCACTGTCGATCAGCAACTGGCTGACTCGCTGCCAACGCGCTTGCTGGGCTGGCGTGAGCTCACGGCCCAACTCCCGCGCCACGTACCACTGCGGGAACAGCTCGACCTCGCGGCGCAGCAACGCGTCGTCGTAACTTGGCAGCGGCGCAGTCATCGGCAGGCGCTGGAATTTCAGCAGCGCCGCGATGGCATCGCTGAACAGGCTGTCGGCGTTGTCGGCATCAATGATGTCCAGATAGGTCTGGTGCCCCAGATCACCGAGCAGCAGGAAGCCACGCTCAAGGTCCTGCGCATGGATGACCGGCACGTGCACACCAGCGCTGGCCAGCAAATGATCGATTTCGACGAAAGGTCGGCAGTTCTCTTGGGGAGGCGGCGCATCCATGATCACGAACGTGCGTTCCTCGCCCTGCCAGCGAAAGTAACGACGGAAGCTCGCGTCGCTGCTGGCGGCGGTCAGGGTACCTTCGGGCATGCTGCCCCAGGCATTGTCGCGGTACAGATTCTCGAGCTGTTCGGCGAGCCAGACAGTCAGTTGTTGCAGGCGTACATCGTGTTCAGGCATTACAAGGGTCTCCGACGGCCCTAGCCGTCAAGCGGGTCATGCTTTATTATCCAGCATCTTTTTCAGACCATCGAGAGGCGTGCGGCCCCCACACGCGGGCAGATGGCACGCAGGAAGCCCGGACTAATAAGATGGCATTGAAATCCCCCGCGTTTCGTAGAAAGTTTCCGTTGCTGGTCACCGGCGGTCTGCTGGCCCTTCAACCACTGGCCACCTCGTACGTAGTGGCTGCCGAGCAGTTCGACTGCCAAGTGTCCGCCTCCGGTGGTTGGGACTGCAAGCCCAAGACCCCGACCAGCAACCTGCCACCGCGCCCCGTGCACGATGGCGCCGCGCTGACCTCCGGTACCGAGGCGAGCGAAGCCGAGTCCGAAAAGCCGATGCTGGTCACCGAGGCCAAGGGCCGTGGCCTGAAGTCACGCAGCGAGGACTACAGCCACCTGGACTGGGTGCCACGTGACAAGCTCACGGCTGCGCAGCTGGCCGAGACCGGCCCGTACTGCGGTGGCGCCTATATCGAGCCGCAACGCCCAGGCATGGCTGACACCACGCCGAAGGACGAATCGCCGACCTACATCAACGCCAAGGTCTCCAAATACCAACAGGAGCAGCAGATCGCCACCCTCGCCGGTGACGTGATCATGCGCCAGGGCAGCATGCAGGCCGAGGCCGATGAGGCCAACCTGTACCAGGCCGAGAACCGTGGCGAGCTCAAGGGCAACGTCAAGATCCGCGACAACGGCTCGCTGGTCGTCGGCGATGAGGCACAGATTCAGCTGGACACCGGCGAAGCCCAGGTCGACAACGCCGAATACGTGATGCACAAGTCGCACATCCGCGGCAACGCCCTGTACGCCAAGCGTGGCGAAAACGCCATCATCCGTCTCAAGGACGGTACGTACACCACCTGCGAACCGGGCAGCAACGCCTGGCAGCTGAAGGGCAACAACATCACCCTGAACCCAGCCACCGGTTTCGGCACCGCGACCAACGTCACCCTGCGGGTCAAGGATTTCCCGGTGTTCTACACACCGTACATCTACTTCCCGATCGACGACCGTCGCCAGTCCGGTTTCCTGCCGCCTTCGTTCAGCACCAGCAGCGACACCGGCTTCATGCTGGTCACGCCGTACTACTTCAACCTGGCGCCGAACTACGACGCCACGCTGTACCCGCGCTACATGACCAAGCGTGGCCTGCTGATGGAAGGTGAGTTCCGCTACCTGACCAAGTCCAGCGAAGGCCAGTTCGGTGGCGCGTACCTGAACGACAAGAACGACGATCGCAAGGAACAGACTGATTACAAAGATCAGCGCTGGATGATCAACTGGCAGCATAAAGGTGGCCTGGACGAGCGCCTGATGACCGAGGTTGATTACACCGATATCAGCGATCCGTTCTACTTCCAGGATTTGGAAACCGACCAGATTGGCGTAGAGAGCCGTGATGCGGTTAACCAGCAGGGTGCCTTGACCTATCGTGGTGACGATTACACCGCGCGGTTCAACATGCATGCCTACGAGATGACCACCATCTCGAGGGTTACGCCGTATGACAAGCTGCCGCAGATCACCTTCAATGGAATGCTGCCGTACCATCCAGGTGGTTTGGACTTCAGCTACAAGACGGAAGCTGTGCGCTTCGAACGCGACCTGCGGACAGGCCCTGTCTTCAACGAAGATGGCCAGTTAGATACCACAGCTGGTAGCCAAGGTCAGCGTCTGGACGAAAACGTCTTCGGCCTGGCACGCGCCAACGGCACCCGTCTGAACGTAGCTCCGGCCATAAGCCTGCCGATGGAGGCCAGCTATGGCTTTGTCAAGCCTAAGCTGACCTACATGTATACCCACTACGATCTGGACCTGGACAGCGAGGGCAAGGGCGACTTGGCCCGGGCCAGCGACGCCACGCGCGATCTGCAAGGCGACTTCTCCAGCACCCAGAGCCGTAGCGTACCGATCTTCAGCGTCGACAGCGGCCTGTACTTCGACCGCAACACCCAGTGGTTCGGCGAGAACTACCGCCAGACCCTCGAACCGCGCCTGTTCTACCTCTACGTGCCGTACGAAGACCAGAAAGACATTCCAGTCTTCGACACCAGCGAAACGTACTTCAACTATGGCTCGCTGTTCCGCGAAAACCGCTTCTCCGGCTCCGACCGCGTCGGTGACGAGAACAAGCTGTCGCTGGGCGTGACCAACCGCTGGATCCAGGACGACGGCTTCGAGCGCCAGCGCATCAGCGTCGGCCAAGCACTGTACTTCAAGGATCGCAAAGTCCAGCTGCCAGGCATCGACTGGCGTACCCGCGACAGCTCGCAGTCCGATGTATCGCCATACGCGCTGGAGTACATGCTCGCCTTCAACCGCGACTGGCGCCTGAACGCGGACTACAACTGGGACCCGGACAGCCACAAGCCACGCTCGGGTAGCGCGATGTTCCACTACCAGCCGCAAGAGAACCCGAACAAGATCGTCAACGTCGGTTATCGCTATCGCAACGACACCGTTCGGTACGACCCGCTGACCGGCCGTTGGGGCGAGGGTGGCGACTATGGGACTCCGGGCGATCCGAACTACATCAAGGACTACTACAAGATCCAGCAGCACGACTTCTCGGTCATCTGGCCAATCGTGCCTCAATGGAGCGTCATCGCCCGCTGGCAGCACGACTACAACCGCAACCGTACCCTGGAAGCCATGGGCGGTTTCGAGTATGACAACTGCTGCTGGAAGCTGCGCCTGATCAACCGTTACTGGCTCGACTACGACGACTTCAGCCAAGCCGCGCCTCAGAACGAAAAAGGCGACCACGGCGTGTTCCTGCAAATCGTCCTCAAGGGCCTCGGCGGTGTCGTAGGCAATAAGGTCGAGTCTTTCCTCGACGAAGGCATTCAAGGTTATCGTACACGTGAAGACCAAGCTTATTGATCGACTGCGCCCACTGCTGTTGGGCGCTGCATTGCTGAGCGGCGCGGTGCATGCCGCGGTGCAACCTCTGGACCGCGTGGTGGCCATCGTCGATAACGATGTGGTCATGCAAAGCCAGCTGGACCAGCGCGTACGTGAAGTACAGCAGACCATCGCCAAGCGCGGCGGCGGCGTACCGCCTGCCGGCGCCCTGGAGCAGCAGGTCCTCGAGCGCTTGATCGTCGAGAACCTGCAACTGCAGATCGGCGAGCGTTCCGGCATCCGCATCACCGACGAAGAACTGAACCAGGCCATCGGCACCATCGCGCAGCGAAACGGCATGTCCCTGGATCAGTTCCGCGCCGCCCTGGCCCACGACGGCCTGTCGTTCGACGACGCCCGCGACCAGGTCAAGCGCGAGATGATCATCAGCCGCGTGCGCCAGCGCCGCGTCGCCGAGCGCATCCAGGTATCCGAGCAGGAAGTGAAGAACTTCCTCAACTCGGACCTGGGCAAGATGCAGATGTCGGAAGAGTACCGCCTGGCCAACATCCTCATTCCGACCCCGGAATCGGCCAACTCGGAGGCTATCCAGGCCGCCGCGCGCCAGGTCGGCGATGTTTACCAGCAACTCAAGCAAGGCGCCGACTTCGGCCAGTTGGCGATTGCCCGCTCGGCCAGCGAGAACGCCCTGGAAGGCGGCGAGATGGGCTGGCGCAAAGCCGGTCAACTGCCACCTGACTTCGCCAAGATGCTCAGCAGCATGGCTGTCGGCGACATCACCCAGCCGATCCGCATCCCCAATGGCTTCATCATTCTCAAGCTCGAGGAGAAACGCGGCGGCAGCGAGAACGTCCTGCGCGACGAAGTCCACGTGCGCCACATCCTGATCAAGCCAAGCGAAATCCGCAGCGACGCGGCCACCGAGCAACTGGCCGAACGCCTGTACGAGCGCATCCAGAATGGCGAAGATTTCGCCGAGCTGGCCAAGAGCTTCTCGGAAGACCCGGGCTCCGCTCTGAACGGCGGCGACCTCAATTGGGTCGACCCGAACAGCCTGGTACCGGAGTTCCGCGAACAGATGGCCAATGCCGCCCAGGGTCAAGTGACCCGTCCGTTCCGTACCCAGTACGGCTGGCATATCCTCGAAGTGCTGGGCCGTCGCGCCACCGACAGCACCGAACAGGCGCGCGAGCAACAGGCACTGAACGTCCTGCGTAACCGTAAGTACGATGAAGAGCTGCAGACCTGGCTGCGCCAGATCCGCGACGAAGCCTACGTCGAAATCAAGCTGCCTGGCGCTGACCAGGCCGCCCAGTGAAACCCCTGCGCTTCGCCGTCACGCCCGGCGAGCCGGCCGGCATAGGTCCCGACCTTTGCCTGCTGCTCGCCGCCGAGCACCAGCCATACCCCCTGATCGCCATCACCAGCCGTGACCTGCTCGCCGAGCGGGCCACCCAGCTGGGGTTGGCTGTCGACCTGATGCCGGTCATGCCGGGCCACTGGCCCGAGCAACCGGCACCCGCCGGCAGCCTGTATGTATGGGATACACCGCTGGCGGCACCCGTGGTCTCCGGACAGCTGGACAAGGCCAACGCCGCCTTCGTCCTTGAAACCCTGACCCGTGCGGCCACCGGCTGCCTGGATGGCGATTTCGCCGGGATGATCACCGCGCCCGTACACAAAGGGGTGATCAACGAAAGCGGGATTGGCTTTTCCGGGCATACGGAGTTTCTTGCCGACCTGACCCACACGCCGCAAGTGGTGATGATGCTCGCTACGCACGGTCTGCGTGTCGCCCTGGTGACCACGCACCTGCCACTGCGTGAGATCGCCGACGCCATCACCGCCGAGCGCGTTGAGCGCGTCACCCGCATCCTGCATGCCGACCTGCAGGGCAAGTTCGGCATTGCCAATCCGAGAATACTGGTGTGCGGGCTCAACCCGCATGCCGGAGAAAGCGGCCATCTGGGCCGCGAAGAAATCGACATCATTGAACCGACATTGGCCCGCTTGCGCACCGAAGGCATGGACCTGCGCGGCCCGCTGCCGGCCGATACCCTGTTTACCCCCAAATATCTGGAGCACTGCGACGCAGTGCTGGCGATGTACCACGACCAAGGCCTGCCCGTACTCAAGTACAAAGGCTTCGGCGCGGCGGTCAACGTGACCCTGGGCCTGCCGATCATCCGCACGTCGGTCGATCATGGCACCGCCCTGGACCTGGCCGGCAGCGGCAAGGTCGACACCGGCAGCCTGCGGGTCGCCCTGCAAACCGCCTACCAGATGGCCGAGAACCGACCATGAACGAGCACTACCAACACCGGGCGCGCAAGCGCTTCGGCCAGAATTTCCTGCACGACGCAGGGATCATCGACCGCATCTTGCGGGCGATCAACGCCAAGGCCGGCGAGCACCTGCTGGAAATCGGCCCTGGCCAGGGCGCCTTGACCGAAGGCCTGCTGGGCAGCGGCGCGCAACTGGATGTCGTGGAGCTGGACAAGGACCTGGTTCCGATCCTGCAGCACAAGTTCGCCGAAGCCGGCAACTTCCGCCTGCACCAGGGCGACGCCCTGAAGTTCGACTTCAACCAGCTCGGCGTGCCACCGCGCAGCCTGAAAGTCGTCGGCAACCTGCCCTACAACATCTCCACCCCGCTGATCTTCCACCTGCTCAGCCACGCCGACCTGATCCGCGACATGCACTTCATGTTGCAGAAGGAAGTGGTCGAGCGCATGGCCGCCGGCCCGGGCGGCGGCGATTGGGGCCGCCTGTCGATCATGGTGCAATACCACTGCCGGGTCGAACATCTGTTCAACGTCGGCCCAGGGGCCTTCAATCCGCCACCGAAGGTCGATTCGGCCATCGTCCGCCTGGTGCCGCACGAAGTGCTGCCTCATCCCGCCAAGGACCCGGCACTGCTCGAACGCGTGGTTCGCGAGGCCTTCAACCAGCGGCGCAAAACCCTGCGCAACACCCTCAAAGGTCTGCTCGACAGCCAAGCCATCGAAGCAGCTGGCGTGGACGGCAGCCTGCGCCCCGAACAGCTCGACCTGGCCGCATTCGTACGCCTGGCCGATCAGTTGGCCAACCAGCAAGGCTGATCAGCCGCGCCGACCGCTTCGCGGCACATGCCCGCGAAGCGGTCGGCACACACAGCAGCATTCCCTCCCGCTGGCCCTCCCCCCTCCCAATGGCCTAGACTGCAAGCACTGCAGTATTTTGCGTCCGCTCGCTCAAGGCCCTTGCATGTCCGACCCCCGCTATCAAATCGACGTCAGCGTCGTGACCCGCTATCTAAAAGAACAATCCGACCCGGAAAACGGTCGTTTCGCTTTCGCCTATACCATTACCGTGCAAAACAACGGCTCGACAAGGGCCAAGCTCATGTCCCGTCACTGGCTGATCACCAACGGTGATGGCGAAGTCGAGGAAGTGCGCGGCGATGGTGTCGTCGGCCAACAGCCGACCCTGGATCCGGGCAAGAGTCATACCTACAGCAGTGGCGCGGTGATCACCACCCGCGTAGGCACCATGCAGGGCAGTTACCAGATGCTCAGCGAAGACGGCAAACGCTTCGATGCCCAGATCGCGCCCTTCCGCCTCGCGGTGCCCGGGGCTCTGCACTGATGGCTACTTACGCCGTCGGCGACCTGCAAGGTTGCCTGCAACCACTCAAATGCCTGCTCGAGCGGGTCCGCTTCGATCCTGCCGTCGATCGCCTGTGGCTGGTCGGCGACCTGGTCAACCGCGGTCCAGAATCACTGGAAACCCTGCGCTACCTCTATTCGATACGCCAATCGCTGGTGTGCGTGCTAGGCAACCATGATCTGCACCTGCTGGCAGCTTGGAACAATGTCGAGCGGCTGAAAAAGAACGACACCCTGCGCGAGATCCTCGAAGCCCCCGATGCCGATCAACTGCTCGACTGGCTGCGCCAGCAGAAGCTGCTGCATTACGACGAGCCGCGCGGCATCGCCATGGTGCACGCCGGCATTCCGCCCCAGTGGACCCTGGGCAAGGCGCTCGAACTGGCGGCGGAGGTCGAGCAGGTGCTGCGCGACGACACCCGCCTGCAGCTGTTCCTGGAGGGCATGTACGGCAATGAGCCGAGCAAGTGGAGCAACAAGCTTACCGGCATCGAGCGCCTGCGCGTCATCACCAACTGCCTCACCCGTATGCGCTTTTGCACCGAGGCAGGCAAACTTGACCTCAAGAGCAAGGAAGGCCTGGGCACCGCTCCGAAAGGCTACAAGCCGTGGTTCGCCCACAAAGGCCGCCGTTCGCGCCACGTCAAGATCATCTTCGGTCACTGGGCGGCGCTGCAGGGCAAGGTCGACGCCCCTGACCTGATCGCCCTGGATACCGGTTGCGTCTGGGGCGGCGCCATGACCTTGTACAACGTCGACAGCGGCGAATATCACCGCTGCGAGTGCGCCGACGACGGGCACCCACGGCAGCCCGCACCATCGACTAACATCAACGATCAAACCTGAAGGAAAGTCCCCCCATGAGCGAATTCAAGCGCATCCCTCCCGAGCAGGCCCTGGCCCTTCGGGCGCAAGGTGCGGTCGTCGTCGACATTCGCGACCCACAGGCTTTCGCCGCCGGACACATCACCGGCGCCAAGCACCTGGACAACCACTCGGTCGCCGACTTCATCCGCAACGCCGACCTCGACGCGCCCACTCTGGTGGTCTGCTACCACGGAAACTCCAGCCAGAGCGCAGCCGCCTATCTCGCGGGCCAAGGCTTCTCGGACGTCTACAGCGTCGATGGGGGCTTCGAACTGTGGCGTAGCACTTACCCGGCAGAAACGGCCCAAGGCGATACCGAATAATTTTTTCATTTTTACTGCAGCCCGCGTCCCACGCGGGTTAGCGCCGCACCTGACGAACGGTCGTGCGCAACTTCTGCATCCCTCGCCCTTGACCTTGCGGATTACCAACTATCCTTAAGCCCAGGCCATCCAAAAAAGGGGAGAGCCGGTACACCGGCGTGCGGGTCATCGGTAGCGTTTCAGGGTGTTCTGGGGGGTATACAGCAGTCGGCGAAACCGGCTGCGTGCCAGCATCAGCTGACTGATCCGGCGTCGTCTCCACGTATCGAGCGAGGTGACGTCATGAGCATTTTTAGCCACTTCCAACAACGTTTCGAATCAACCCGCCAGGAAGAGTTTTCGCTGCAGGAGTACCTCGAGCTGTGCAAGGAGGATCGTAGCGCCTATGCATCGGCGGCGGAAAGGCTGTTGCTGGCCATCGGTGAGCCGGAGCTGATCGACACCTCTACCAACTCCAGACTGTCGCGGATCTTCTCCAACAAGGTGATCCGCCGCTATCCGGCCTTCGCCGACTTCCATGGCATGGAAGAGTGCATCGACCAGATCGTTTCGTACTTCCGCCACGCCGCCCAAGGCTTGGAAGAGAAGAAACAGATCCTCTACCTGCTCGGCCCGGTCGGCGGCGGCAAGTCCTCGCTGGCCGAGAAACTCAAGCAACTGATGGAAAAGGTACCGTTCTACGCCATCAAGGACTCACCGGTGTTCGAGTCGCCGCTGGGGTTGTTCAACGCTACCGAAGACGGGGCCATTCTCGAGGAAGAGTACGGCATCCCGCGGCGCTACCTGAACACCATCATGTCGCCCTGGGCCACCAAGCGCCTGCAGGAGTTCGGCGGCGATATCAGCAAGTTCAAAGTGGTCAAGCTGTACCCCTCGATCCTCAATCAGGTGGCCATCGCCAAGACCGAACCGGGCGATGAGAACAACCAGGACATCTCTGCCCTGGTGGGCAAGGTGGATATCCGCAAGCTGGAAGAGTTCCCGCAGAACGACGCCGACGCCTACAGCTATTCGGGGGCACTGTGCCGGGCCAACCAGGGCCTGATGGAATTCGTCGAGATGTTCAAAGCGCCGATCAAGGTCCTGCACCCGCTGCTTACCGCTACCCAGGAAGGCAACTACAACAGCACCGAGGGTCTGGGCGCGATCCCCTATTCCGGGATTCTGCTGGCTCACTCCAACGAATCGGAATGGCATACCTTCCGTAACAACAAGAACAACGAGGCGTTCATCGACCGGATCTACATCGTCAAAGTACCGTATTGCCTGCGCGTCAGCGATGAAATCAAGATCTACGACAAACTGCTGATCAACAGCTCACTGGCCAAAGCCCATTGCGCGCCCGACACCCTGAAGATGCTGGCCCAGTTCACCGTGCTGTCGCGCCTGAAGGAGCCGGAAAACTCCAACATCTATTCGAAGATGCGCGTCTATGACGGCGAGAACCTCAAGGATACCGACCCCAAGGCCAAGTCGATCCAGGAATACCGCGACGCCGCGGGCGTCGACGAGGGCATGAATGGCCTGTCGACCCGCTTCGCCTTCAAGATTCTCTCCAAGGTCTTCAACTTCGACCCGCATGAGGTAGCCGCCAACCCGGTCCACCTGCTCTACGTGCTGGAACAACAGATCGAGCAGGAGCAATTCCCGGCCGAAGTGCGTGAGCGCTACCTGCGTTACCTGAAGGAGTACCTGGCACCGCGCTACATCGAGTTCATCGGCAAGGAAATCCAGACTGCCTACCTGGAGTCCTACAGCGAATACGGGCAGAACATCTTCGACCGCTACGTGCTGTACGCCGACTTCTGGATCCAGGACCAGGAATACCGCGACCCGGAAACGGGCGAAATCCTCAACCGCATCGCCCTCAACGAGGAGCTCGAAAAAATCGAGAAACCGGCCGGGATCAGCAATCCGAAGGACTTCCGCAACGAGATCGTCAATTTCGTTCTGCGTGCCCGCGCCAACAACAACGGCAAGAACCCGAGCTGGCTCAGCTACGAGAAGCTGCGGGTGGTGATCGAGAAGAAAATGTTCTCCAACACCGAAGACCTGCTGCCGGTCATCAGCTTCAACGCCAAGGCCAGCAAGGAGGACCAACAGAAACACAACGACTTCGTCACGCGGATGGTGGAGCGTGGCTATACCGACAAGCAGGTGCGCTTGCTGTCGGAATGGTACCTGCGGGTCAGGAAATCGCAATAAAGCGGCAAGCTTTTAGCCGCAAGCGGCAAGCTGCTCGGCGTCAGCGCTCCGGCCTGCGCCGCAGCTTGCAGCCCAGGTGGCTGCTCTCTCTTGCAGCTTGAAGCTTGTGGCTTGCAGCTGTTCCCAGCTACCGGAGGGGTCATGAGCTACGTTATCGACCGACGCCTGAACGGCAAGAACAAGAGCACGGTCAACCGCCAGCGCTTCTTGCGGCGTTACCGTGAACACATCAAGAAAGCTGTCGAGGAAGCCGTGAGCCGCCGCTCCATCATGGACATGGAGCATGGCGAGCAGATCAGCATTCCTGGACGGGACATCGACGAACCGGTGCTGCACCACGGTCGCGGCGGCAAACAGACCATCGTGCACCCTGGCAACAAGGAATTCACCGCCGGTGAACACATCGCCAGGCCGCAGGGCGGTGGGGGCGGCGGCGGGCGTGGCAAGGCCGGCAACTCTGGCGAAGGTATGGACGACTTCGTCTTCCAGATCACCCAGGAGGAGTTTCTCGAATTCATGTTCGAGGACCTCGAACTGCCCAATCTGGTCAAGCGTCACCTGACCGGCGCCGATACCTTCAAGACCGTCCGCGCGGGCATCGCCAATGAGGGCAACCCGTCGCGCATCAACATCGTCCGCACCCTGCGTTCGGCCCATGCCCGGCGCATCGCCCTGACCGGCAGCAGCCGAGCATTGCTGCGCGAGGCGCAGAAGGAATTGGCGCGGCTGAAGGTCGAAGAGCCTGCCAATTTCACCGATATCCAGGAAGTCGAACAGGAGATAGAACGCCTCAAGGCGCGCATCAACCGCCTACCGTTCCTCGATACCTTCGACCTCAAGTACAACCTGCTGGTCAAGCAGCCCAACCCCAGCTCGAAGGCGGTGATGTTCTGCCTGATGGACGTGTCCGGCTCCATGACCCAGGCCACCAAGGACATCGCCAAACGCTTCTTCATCCTTCTGTACCTGTTCCTCAAGCGTAATTACGATCGCATCGAAGTGGTGTTCATCCGCCATCACACCAGTGCTCGGGAAGTGGACGAGGAAGAATTCTTCTACTCCCGGGAAACCGGCGGCACCATCGTTTCCAGCGCGCTCAAGCTGATGCAGGAGATCATGGCCGAGCGTTACCCGGCCAGCGACTGGAACATCTACGCTGCCCAGGCCTCCGACGGCGACAACTGGAACGACGACTCGCCGATCTGCCGCGAGATTCTCTCCAAGCAGATCATGCCGCATGTGCAGTACTACACTTACGTTGAGATCACCCCACGCGAGCACCAAGCCCTCTGGTATGAGTACGAGCGTATCGGCGAGGCTTTCCCCGACACATTCGCCCAACAGCAGTTGGTATCGGCCGGCGATATCTACCCGGTCTTCCGTGAACTCTTCCAGCGCAGGTTAGCCACATGACCGCCAGAGCACAGAGACGCCAACCCATTTCCACCGGGTCCGAGTGGACGTTCGAGCTGATCCAGACCTACGATCGGGAAATCAGCCGGCTGGCCGAGCGTTACGCCCTGGACACCTACCCCAACCAGATCGAGGTGATCACCGCCGAGCAAATGATGGACGCCTACGCGTCGGTCGGCATGCCGCTCGGCTACCACCATTGGTCCTACGGCAAACAGTTCCTCAGCACCGAAAAGTCGTATAGCCGGGGCCAGATGGGCCTGGCCTATGAAATCGTGATCAACTCCGATCCGTGCATCGCCTACCTGATGGAAGAGAACACCATGTGCATGCAGGCACTGGTGATTGCCCACGCCTGCTACGGCCACAACAGTTTCTTCAAGGGCAACTACCTGTTCCGCACCTGGACCGATGCTACCTCGATCATCGATTACCTGGTGTTCGCCAAGCAGTACATCGCCCAATGCGAGGAGCGTCACGGCATTGACGCTGTGGAGGACCTGATCGACTCTTGCCATGCCCTGATGAACTACGGCGTCGATCGCTATAAGCGCCCCTATCCGATATCCGCGGAGGAGGAGCGACGGCGGCAGAAAGACCGGGAAGAGCACCTGCAGCGGCAGATCAACGACCTGTGGCGGACCATCCCGAAAAGCGCCGAGAAAGGCGGCGAGCGGGACGATGCGCGCTTCCCCGCCGAGCCCCAGGAAAACATCCTCTACTTCATCGAGAAGAACGCCCCGCTGCTGGAACCCTGGCAACGTGAAGTGGTGCGGATCGTGCGCAAGATCGCCCAGTACTTCTACCCACAACGTCAGACCCAGGTGATGAACGAAGGCTGGGCCACCTTCTGGCACTACACGTTGATGAACGATCTGTACGATGAAGGCCTGATTACCGAAGGCTTCATGATGGAGTTTCTGCAATCGCACACCAGCGTGGTGTTCCAGCCTGGCTTCGACAGCCCTTATTACAGCGGCATCAACCCGTATGCGCTGGGCTTTGCCATGTATACCGACATCCGCCGCATGTGCGAGCACCCTACCGAGGAGGATCGCCGCTGGTTCCCCGACATTGCCGGCAGTGATTGGCTTTCTACCATCAAGTTCGCCATGAGCAGCTTCAAGGACGAGAGCTTCATCCTGCAGTATCTGTCGCCCAAGGTCATTCGCGACCTCAAACTGTTCAGCATCCTGGACGACGACCAGCGCGAAGACCTCCTGGTGCCGGCCATCCATGACGAGGACGGCTACCGTACCATCCGCGAACAGCTGGCCGCCCAATACAACCTGGGCAACCGTGAGCCCAACGTGCAGATCTGGAGCATCGATCGACGCGGCGACCGCTCGCTGACCTTGCGTCACCAACAGCACAACCGTAAACCTTTAGGCGACTCTACCGAGGAGGTCCTCAAGCATCTGCACCGTCTGTGGGGCTTCGACATTCACCTGGAGACCGTCCAGGGGGACCAGATCATCAAGACTCACCATATGCCCCCACGTGGCGAGCACGGTGAAAGCGGCGACTATGGCCGCATGGACCTGGCCGTCATCCATCATCTCTAGCATCGGCTCAACGCCATTACTGCCGACAGGGTATCCTGTCGGCAGTAATGGAGGCTGCACATGCATATCTACAAAGTTGGCGGCGCAGTGCGCGACCGTCTGCTGGGGCGCCCGGTCAGCGATATAGATTGGCTGGTGGTCGGCGCTACCGTCGAGGAAATGCACGCCAAGGGCTATCGCCCGGTAGGCGCTGACTTTCCGGTTTTCCTGCATCCGCAGACAGGCGAGGAATACGCCCTGGCCCGGACCGAGCGCAAGAGTGGCCGGGGTTATGGCGGGTTCACCTTCCATGCCAGCCCGGATGTGACCCTGGAACAGGACCTGATTCGCCGCGACCTGACGATCAATGCCATGGCCGAGGACGAACAGGGCGTGATTCACGACCCCTACCATGGCCAAGAAGACCTTAGTCAGCGCCTTTTACGTCATGTTTCCCCCGCGTTCGCCGAAGATCCCTTGCGGGTGCTGCGTGTCGCCCGCTTCGCTGCCCGCTATGCGCCCCTGGGTTTTCAGGTCGCGGACGAAACGCTGGAACTGATGCGCCAGATCAGCGCCTCGGGTGAGCTGCAGGCGCTGACCGCCGAGCGCAGTTGGAAGGAAATCGAGCGTGCCTTGATGGAAGACCAGCCCCAGGTGTTCATCCAGGTACTGAGTGCCTGCGGCGCCCTGCCAGAGTTGATGCCGGAGCTGGAGCGCGACATCGACACTCTGCCTGCACTGCAGCAGGCGGCTCTGCACAAGCAACCGATACATGTACGCTGGGCCTGCTTGCTGCGCGGGCTGGAGCCAGCGGCCATCAAGGCGCTCAACCAACGTTTCAAGGCGCCAAGGGAATGCCAGGAATTGGCCGTACTGGTGGCGGAATTCGCCGACCGGGCCGACGACGCCCTGACGTTGGCCCCTGCAGACCTGTTGCAGATGCTGCAGAAATTCGATGTGTACCGACGGCCGCAACGCTTCGAGGACTTTCTGGCGGCATGCGAGATGGCGGCGCGGGGGATCGATGACTCCATTTATCCACAGGCAGCGTATCTACGCAAAGCTGCAGCGGTAGCCCGAGCGGTAGACGTCAAACCGCTGCTAGAGGCCGGACTGACCGGCCAAGCGCTGGGCGACGCGCTCAAGGCGCAGCGGCTGGAAGCACTCGAGACCTACAAACTCGATTGAGGCTACCGTCCTCTTCGCGGGCAAGCCCGCTCCCACAGTGCACTGCAAGGCCTCTAAACGGCGCGGTACCTGTGGGAGCGGGCTTGCCCGCGAAGAGGACGGCACAAACTCAATCAGGCGTCAGCTGCAGCCCATTCCATTCGAAGACAACGGGTGCCAGCACCTGGTCGATCCGTGCTTCCTGCCACAACTGCGCCATGCTCTTGCCCACGCCTGGATGCACCAGCTCGGGCGCCAGTAGCGATAACGGCCACAGCACGAAGGCATTTTTCAGAATTTCGGCTCGAGGCAGTACCAGCCCGTCGAACGTGCCATGCAGGTCGTCATACATAAGTACGTCGATGTCCAGCGGCAACCCCTTGCGGTCCGGCGCATAACGGCCATTGTCGGCCTCGATGAACTTCAGCCGGCGATCCAGCTCGATCAAAGGCAGCTCGGTAGTACCGGTCACCACGAAGTTGATGAACGGCCCGCTCTTGATCCCCACCGCCTGGCTCTCGAACGCGGGAGAGCAACGCATGTCGCCCAGAATCGTCGCCAGCGCATCGAGCCCTGCACACAAGTGCGCATGGCGGTCGATATTGCTGCCAAGGCCCAGGTAAACCGTGCTCAGAGACATCCGCGCTCGATCTCCACGCCAACACCACCACGGGCCGCAGGCACGGCGCCTGGCTTGGTCAGCTTCAGCCGCACCCAGGGAATCTGGAATTCAGCCATCAGTACCGCGACCAGGCGCTCGGCGAAGGTTTCCACCAACTCGAAGCGGGCCTGCTCGGCGAATGCCTGGATCCGCGCCGAAACGCTGGCATAGTCCAATGCCAGGTTCAAGTCGTCACCGGCCGCCGCCGGGCGGTTATCCCAGGCGAAGCTCAGGTCCAGGCGCAGGCACTGGCGAATATCCCGCTCCCAGTCATAGGCACCGATGACGGTATCGACTTCCAGGCCTTCGATGAACACTCTGTCCAAGCACTTCTCTCCACAGCACGACAAGGGCGACGGGCGCCGTTAGAATCAGGGCGTCCTCGCCCGGAATAGTTAGCATGTTTTGGTTATTGGCGCTGCTCGCCTACCTGCTCGGCTCGCTGTCCTTCGCCATCGTCCTCAGCCGCCTTTCGGGCAGCCCGGACCCGCGTTCCAGCGGTTCGGGCAATGCCGGCGCCACCAACATGCTACGTCTGGCAGGCCGCAAATTGGCGATCCTGACCCTGCTTGGCGACCTGTGCAAGGGGCTGATGCCCGTTCTGCTCGCTCGCGCTGCCGGCCTCGACCTCCAGGAACAGGCTTGGATCGGCGTCTGCGCGGTGCTCGGTCACCTGTTCCCGCTGTATTTCCGCTTCAAGGGCGGCAAGGGCGTCGCCACCGCCGCCGGCATGCTCATGGGCCTGTACTTCCCGGCCGCCCTGCTGGCCATCGGCGCCTGGCTGCTGACCTTCTATCTGACCCGCACCAGCTCCCTCGCCGCATTGGTCGCAACGCCGTTGACCCTGCCACTGCTGGCCTGGCGTCAACCTGAAGCCCTGTTACCGATCGCCGTGCTCACCGTGATGATCGTCTGGCGCCATCGCAACAACCTGCGCGATCTGTTCGCCGGGCGCGAAAGGCATTTCTGACGCGCCCGTGGCCCCTCATACCGGCGGCAGTTGCTCCATCGGCCAACGCGCCTGCACGCTGATCGCGAGATCCTGGCGCTGCCCGGCCAACAGCCGCTGGCAACCGGCATACGCGATCATCGCGCCGTTATCGGTACAGAACTGCGGGCGGGCGTAATACACGTTGCCCTTGATACTGCCCAGCATGTCTTCCAGCGACGCGCGCAGGGCTTTGTTGGCGCTGACGCCACCCGCGATCACCAGGCGCTTGAGGCCGGTCTGCTTGAGGGCACGCTTGCACTTGATGGTCAGAGTCTCCACCACCGCCTGCTGGAACGCCAGGGACAGGTCGCAACGGGTTTGCTCGCTGTCGTCGCCAGCATTTCGGCACTGTTGCCAGGTGTTCAGCGCAAAGGTCTTGAGGCCGCTGAAGCTGAATTCCAGGCCCGGGCGATCGGTCATCGGGCGCGGGAACACGAATCGTCCCGGGACCCCGTGCTCGGCCAGGCGAGCGATTTCCGGCCCGCCAGGATAATTCAGGCCGATCAGCTTGGCGGTCTTGTCGAAGGCTTCGCCTGCAGCGTCGTCCAGGCTCTCGCCGAGCAGCTCGTACTGGCCGATGCCGTCGACGCGCACCAGCTGGGTATGACCGCCCGACACCAACAAAGCGACGAACGGAAACTCGGGCGGATTTTCCTCCAGCATCGGTGCCAGCAGGTGACCTTCCATGTGGTGCACACCGATGGCCGGGATATCCCAGGCAAAGGCTAGCGCCTGGGCGCACGAGGCGCCCACCAACAACGCCCCGACCAGCCCGGGGCCGGCCGTATAGGCGATGGCGTCGATCTCGGTGGCGACGCAGCCGGCCTCGTCCAGCACCTGGCGGATCAACGGCAGCATGCGCTTGACGTGATCGCGCGAGGCGAGTTCGGGCACTACCCCGCCGAACACGCGGTGCAGGTCGACCTGGCTGAACAGCGCGTCGGCCAACAGACCGCGCTCACTGTCGTATAATGCGACGCCGGTTTCGTCGCAGGATGTTTCCAATCCCAGTACTAGCATGGGCTCGTCCCTTGTGGGGGCTGAATTCGAAGCCGCGCATGATAGTCCCCGTGCCGGGTGCCGACCAGCGGTTTTCGATCAGAGGCTTTGCATTCCGGCGTGCTAAGGGTTAACATCCGCAACCCTTGAAAACCGACGTTCTCCAGCACACCTTTTGTTTTGCCAGGAGCACGTCTACCCCGGTAATGAATTAAGGTAGCCCTGGATGCCAGCCGTCAAAGTTAAAGAGAACGAACCCTTCGACGTAGCTCTGCGTCGTTTCAAGCGCTCCTGCGAAAAAGCCGGTGTACTGGCTGAAGTTCGTAGCCGCGAGTTTTACGAGAAGCCGACCGCCGAGCGTAAGCGCAAAGCAGCTGCAGCTGTTAAGCGTCACGCCAAGAAAGTTCAGCGCGAACAGCGCCGCGCCGTTCGTCTGTACTAATACAGACGTTCTACGCAAAGCTTCTGCCCAGCCCGGCTCAGCGCCGGGCCGATGGCAGCGGTTGCTTCAAAACGCTTCAAACCTTGAGCAGCTAGCCCAAGGCGCTTCTTGCCAGTGCTTCTGCACCAGCAAAGGAGCAAACGCCTGAAACGTCAGAGCTGGTCCCAGACCAGTCGTGCACGTCCTGTCTGACGAGCCCTTGCGGCTGGCGACGAGCACACACCCCCTCGCACTTCCCAGTTGCAGCACTCGCCCCTACCTTCGCGTTAGCGTTTAGACTTGCCAGTTGCCAGATGACGAGACTGCCATGGCCGGGCTGATTCCCCAAAGCTTCATCGATGACCTGATCAACCGCCTCGACATCGTCGACGTGGTGAGTTCGCGCGTCCAGCTGAAAAAGACCGGCAAGAACTACTCCGCCTGCTGTCCGTTCCACAAGGAGAAGACCCCCTCCTTCACGGTCAGCCCCGACAAGCAGTTCTACTACTGCTTCGGCTGCGGCGCTGGCGGCAATGCCCTCGGCTTCGTCATGGACCACGACAACCTGGACTTCCCCCAGGCGGTCGAGGAACTGGCACGCGCCGCCGGCATGGAAGTGCCTCGCGAAGAGGGGCGGCGCAATCAGAAGCCGCGCCAGCCGACCGATTCGCCGCTGTATCCGTTGCTCGAAGCAGCCGCGGAGTTCTACCGCCAGGCATTGCGCAGCCACCCGACCCGTAAATCCGCGGTCGACTACCTCAAAGGCCGCGGCCTGTCCGGAGAAATCGCCCGCGACTTCAGCCTCGGCTTCGCCCCACCGGGCTGGGACAACCTGCTCAAGCACCTGGGTGCCGACAGCTTGCAACAAAAGGTGATGATCGATGCCGGCCTGCTGATCGAGAACGCCGAGAGCGGCAAGCGCTACGACCGCTTCCGCGACCGCGTCATG
This sequence comes from Pseudomonas putida, assembly GCF_004357765.1. Taxonomy (GTDB): domain Bacteria; phylum Pseudomonadota; class Gammaproteobacteria; order Pseudomonadales; family Pseudomonadaceae; genus Aquipseudomonas; species Aquipseudomonas putida_U. Next base: position 48,551 of record NZ_SMTE01000006.1, read on the forward strand.
TTCCCCATCCGCGACAGCCGCGGGCGCGTCATCGCCTTTGGCGGTCGGGTCCTGGGCGACGACAAGCCCAAGTACCTGAACAGCCCCGAAACCCCGGTGTTCCACAAGGGCCAGGAACTGTACGGGCTGTATGAAGCACGCAAGAATAACCGCAACCTCGACGAGATCATCGTGGTCGAGGGCTATATGGATGTCATCGCCCTCGCCCAGCAGGGCCTACGCAATGCAGTGGCCACGCTCGGCACGGCCACCAGCGAGGAGCATCTCAAACGCCTGTTCCGCGTGGTACCCAACGTATTGTTCTGCTTCGACGGCGACCAGGCCGGACGCAAAGCCGCCTGGCGCGCCCTGGAGTCGACCCTGTCGACCCTGCAGGATGGCCGCCGCGCGCGCTTTCTGTTCCTGCCCGAAGGCGAGGACCCGGACAGCCTGGTGCGCGCCGAAGGTACCGACGCTTTCAGAGCCCGCATCAACCAGCATGCCCAGCCGCTGGCCGACTACTTCTTCGAGCAATTGAGCGCCGAAGCAGACCCGCGCTCACTGGAAGGCAAGGCGCACATGGCGACCTTGGCAGCACCGTTGATCGAAAAGATTCCCGGCGCCAACCTGCGTCAGCTGATGCGCAATCGCCTGAAGGAAATCACCGGCCTCGATCCCCAGCAGGTCGAACAACTGGCGCAGCAGGTCCCGGCCACCAGTAGCGTGCCGGACTACGACCCCGGGTATGACTACGATGCCATGGCCAGCTACACCCCCGACTACGGCGACATGCCGCAGCCGGACTACGCGCCGATGCAACAGGAGCAACAGTGGAAACCCAAACAGGGTAGCGGCAAGAAGCCCTGGAGCGACAAGCCCTGGGACAAGGGCCGCAAGGGCGGCAAGCCTTGGCAGCAACGTGACGAAGCCCCGCCACGGGTGCCGGCCCCCGTGGAGCCGCCGACCCTGGCCGCGCTGCGCACCCTGCTGCACCACCCGCTGCTGGCCGGCAAGGTCGAGGATGCCAGTCATTTCGCCGACGAAGAACACCTGTACAGCCAGTTGCTGGTGGCGCTGATCGAGGCCGCACAGAAAAATCCTGGTCTAAGCTCTATGCAGTTGATCGCACGTTGGCACGGCACCGAGCAAGGCCGCCTGTTGCGGGCCTTGGCGGAAAAGGAATGGCTGATCGTCGCGGACAACCTTGAACAACAGTTTTTCGACACCATAACTAGCTTGTCCGCCCGCCAACGCGAGCGCAGCCTGGAACAACTGCTCAGGAAATCACGTCAAAGCGAATTGACCAGCGAGGAAAAATCCCAGCTCCTCGCCCTGCTGAGCCGGAATGTTCCCGCACAAACGCCGACCTCATCTGGCGCGTGAGGCCCATGCTCGGGTATAATCCTCGGCTTGTTTTTTGCCCGCCAAGACCTTCAGTGGATAGGGTGTTATGTCCGGAAAAGCGCAACAGCAGTCTCGTATCAAAGAGTTGATCACCCGCGGTCGTGAGCAGGGCTACCTGACTTACGCGGAGGTCAACGACCACCTGCCTGAGGATATTTCAGATCCGGAACAGGTGGAAGACATCATCCGCATGATCAACGACATGGGGATCAACGTATTCGAGAGTGCTCCGGATGCGGATGCCCTTCTGTTGGCGGAAGCCGACACCGACGAAGCCGCGGCCGAAGAAGCCGCTGCTGCGTTGGCGGCAGTTGAGACCGATATCGGCCGCACGACCGACCCGGTGCGCATGTACATGCGTGAAATGGGTACCGTCGAACTGCTGACCCGCGAAGGCGAGATCGAAATCGCCAAGCGTATCGAGGAAGGCATCCGTGAAGTCATGGGCGCCATCGCCCATTTCCCCGGAACTGTCGACTATATCCTCGGCGAATACGACCGCGTCACCACCGAAGGTGGCCGCCTGTCGGATGTTCTCAGCGGCTACATCGACCCTGACGACAACATCGCCGCCCCGACCGACGAAGTGCCTGTCCCAGGCGCCAAGGCCCCTGCGGCCAAGGAAGAGTCGGACGACGATGAAGAAGAGAGCGACGGCAGTGACGACGAAGAAGAGACCGAAAGCGGTCCTGACCCGGTCGTCGCAGCCCAGCGCTTCGGCGCCGTCGCCGATCAGCTTCAGGCTACTACCAAGGTCCTGAAGAAGAGCGGTCGTGACGCCAAGGAAAGCATCGAGGCCCTGCAGGCCCTGGCTGATCTGTTCATGCCGATCAAGCTGGTGCCCAAGCAGTTCGAGGTGCTGGTCGAGCGTGTCCGCGATGCCCTGAGCCGTCTGCGCCAGCAAGAGCGTGCGATCATGCAGCTGTGCGTACGTGACGCCCGCATGCCCCGTGCCGACTTCTTGCGTCTGTTCCCGAGCAACGAGACCGATCAGACCTGGAGCAGCGATCTGGCCAAGCGCAACACCAAGTGGGCTGCCGCCCTGGGTGAAAAGGACGCTGCCATCGTCGCCTGCCAGCAGAAGCTGATCGACCTCGAGACCGAGACCGGCCTGACCGTCGCCGAGATCAAGGAAATCAACCGTCGCATGTCCATCGGCGAAGCCAAGGCTCGCCGCGCCAAGAAAGAAATGGTCGAGGCGAACCTGCGTCTGGTGATCTCCATCGCCAAGAAATACACCAACCGTGGCCTGCAGTTCCTCGATCTGATCCAGGAAGGCAACATCGGTCTGATGAAGGCGGTGGACAAGTTCGAATACCGTCGTGGTTACAAGTTCTCGACCTATGCCACTTGGTGGATCCGCCAGGCGATCACCCGTTCGATCGCCGACCAGGCTCGCACCATCCGGATTCCGGTGCACATGATCGAGACGATCAACAAGCTCAACCGTATTTCCCGGCAGATGTTGCAGGAAATGGGCCGTGAACCGACCCCGGAAGAGCTGGGTGAACGCATGGAAATGCCTGAGGACAAGATCCGCAAGGTACTGAAGATCGCCAAAGAGCCGATCTCCATGGAAACCCCGATCGGTGACGACGAAGATTCGCATCTGGGCGACTTCATCGAGGACTCGACCATGCAGTCTCCGATCGACGTGGCCACGGTCGAAAGCCTCAAGGAAGCCACCCGTGACGTGCTTTCGGGCCTGACCGCACGTGAAGCCAAAGTGCTGCGCATGCGTTTCGGCATCGACATGAACACCGACCACACCCTCGAAGAGGTGGGCAAGCAGTTCGACGTGACCCGTGAGCGGATCCGTCAGATCGAGGCGAAGGCGTTGCGCAAACTGCGCCACCCGACGCGCAGCGAGCACCTGCGATCTTTCCTCGACGAGTGATGACGAACCCCGGCCCAGGCCGGGGTTTTTCTTTTCCGCGACAGGGCGATTTCGCCCCGACGCAGGGGCCGATGCGCGACTACACTCGATTTCAGACCACCTGAACGCGAGGCTGATATGCCGCCGATGCCGGCCATACTGTTGCTGATCCTGCTTCTGTGGAACACAACGGCCGGCGCCCTGACCCTGACCGACGAGGAAAAAGCCTGGCTCGCGGCGCATCCGCGGGTGAGTCTGGGCGTCGATGCCTCCTGGCCTCCGTTCGAGTTTCGCGACCAGGAGGGCCGATACCAGGGATTGGCCGCCGATTACATCGCCTTGCTACAGGAACGCCTCGGCGTTTCGCTCACGCCGGTGGAGCCAAAAAGCTGGACCGAAGTGCTGGAACTGGCGCGCAACCAGCGTATCGACCTGTTGCCAGGTATCATGTCGACCCCCGAACGCCAGGCCTACCTGTCCTTCACCCGCCCCTACCTGGACTTTCCCATCGTCATCCTCGCCCACGAGGGCGGCGCGGAACCTCGCACACTGAACGACCTGTATGGCCTGAAAGTGGCCGTGGTTGAGAATTACGCCCCCCACGAGCTGCTGCGCGCCCAGCACCCTGATCTCAATCTGGTGGCCATGCCCAATGTCAGCTCGACGCTGCAAGCGTTGGCTACCGATGCGGTGGACGCAGTGGTCGGCGATCTCGCCTCGAGCATCTGGAGCTTGCGCCAGCTCAAGCTCGACGGTTTGTACGTGAGCGGCGAGACGCCTTATCGCTACCAGCTGGCCATGGCCACCCCTCGGGACAACCCGATACTGGTCGGCATCCTCGACAAAGCAATGGCCGATCTTGGCGACAAAGAGATCAGCGCGATCCAGCAGCGCTGGGTGGGCAATGTGGTGGATAAACGAGCGCTCTGGCACGACCTGGTGCTGTATGGCCTGCCCGCCGTACTGGTACTGCTGGCCATGCTCGCTGCGGTCATGCGCATCAACCGTCGCCTGAGCTCGGAGATCTCCCGCCGCATATCCCTGGAGCAGGAACTGCGCAGCAGCGAGTACCACTACCGCAGTCTGATCGAAAGCCTGTCGGCCATCGCCTGGGAGGCAGACGCCAACGACTTCACCTACAGCTATGTCTCGCCGCACGCCGAGGACCTGCTTGGCTACCCAATCCAGAGCTGGCTCAACCCGGGTTTCTGGCGCAGTATCCTGCACCCCGAGGATGCCCTGTGGGCCCAGGCCTACTGTGAAAGTGAAACCGCTGCCGGCCGTGACCACAGCCTCGATTACCGGGTGATCCGTGCCGACGGCCAAGCGTTGTGGGTGCGTAACATCGTCAGCATGATCGAACACGGTCATCGCCCGGTGATGCGTGGCTTGATGATCGACATCAGCGAAACCAAGCGCACCGAAGATGCCTTGCGCCTGTCGGAGCAGAAGTTCGCTTCGGTGTTCCAGCAATGCCCGGACATTCTGCTGATCGCCCGGCACAGCGACGGCGTGCTGCTGGAGGTCAACGAAGCCTTTGAAGAGCAGATCGGCCTGAGTCCCACCCAGGTGATCGGGCGCACCGCGACCCAACTGGGCCTGTGGGGCGTCAGTGGCAGCGGCCCGGCATTGCTCGAACGTCTGCACCAGGGCGGCATCCGTAATCTCGAGATGACGTTTCGGCGCAGCAACGGCCAGTTGTTCACCGGCCTGACCTCGGCTGAAACCTTCGAACTCGATGGCATCCCGGCACTCGTCGTAGCGGTGCGTGACATCAGCCAGCTCAAGGAAACCCAGGAACAACTGCAAACCTCCGAGGAGAAATTCGCCAAGGCCTTCCACGCTTCACCCGATGGCCTGCTGCTGTCACGCCAGAGCGACGGCCTGTTGATGGAAGTAAACGAGGGCTTCTGCCGCCTGACCGGCTACGACCTCAACCCGTCCATCGACCAGACCTCTTTCGACCTGGGGATCTGGGTGGACCTTAACGAGCGCAAGCGCCTGATCGAGCAATTGACCCGCGATGGCTTCGTCCGTGATTTCAGTTGCCACCTGCGGCGCAGCGACGGGCAGATCCGCCTGTGCGAGCTCTCCGCACGGCCTCTGCCGATCGGCGGCATCGACTGCATGCTGACCATCGCCCGCGACATCACCGAACGCCACCTGATGCAGGAAAAGCTCCAACTGGCTGCTACCGTGTTCGAGAACACTGCCGAAGGAGTTTTGATCACCGACATCGACCAACGCATCAGCGCGGTCAACCGAGCCTTCAGCGAGATCACCGGCTACAGCGAGATCGAGGCTCTCGGCCAGACCCCTCGCCTGCTCGCCTCAGGCCAGCACGACAGCGCCTTTTATGCCGCGATGTGGCACCAACTGACCGCCGAGGGCCACTGGCAAGGCGAAATCTACAACAAACGCAAGAATGGCGAGCTATACCCCGGTTGGCTGACCATCAGCGCGGTGCGTAATCAAGAGCGCGAAATCACCCACTTCGTTGCCGTATTCGCCGACATTTCCAGCCTCAAGCACGCTCAAGCCAAGCTCGATTACCAGGCCCACCACGACCCGCTGACCGGCCTGCCCAACCGCGCCCTGTTCGAAAGCCGCTTGCAGACCGTGCTCACCTGCCCCCAAGTGTCGAGTCGCCAGGGCGCGGTGCTGTTTCTCGACCTCGACCGCTTCAAGCACATCAACGACAGCCTCGGGCACCCGGTCGGCGACCTGTTGCTCAAGGGTATCGCCCAGCGCTTGAAGGAGCAGGTGCGCGACGTCGACACCGTGGCCCGACTGGGTGGCGACGAGTTCATCATCCTGCTGCCCGGGCTGCACAGGCCCAGCGATGCGAGCGCCATCGCCAATAAGCTGCTGGCCTGCTTCAACGCCCCGTTCGAGGCTGGCGAACATGAGTTCTTCACCAGTGCCAGCATTGGCATCAGCCTCTACCCCCAGGACGGCACCGACGTCGCCTCGCTGATCCGCAACGCCGATGCCGCCATGTACCGCTCAAAGGCCAAGGGCCGCAACCGCGTCGAAGCCTACACCCGCGACCTGACCGCCCAAGCCAGCGAACGCATCGCCCTGGAGCACGAACTGCGCCGCGCCATCGAACGCAACGAAATGAGCCTGTGCTATCAACCCAAGCTCAGCCTGAAAACCCAGCAACTGGTCGGTGCCGAAGCCTTGATCCGTTGGTGCCACCCGACCCTCGGCGAAGTGCCCCCTGAGCATTTCATCCATCTGGCCGAAGAGAACGGCACCATCCTGCAACTGGGTGATTGGGTACTGGAACAAGCTTGCAAGCAGATGTCTCGCTGGAAGAAGCGTTACCAAAGTTTCGGCCCGCTTTCGATCAACCTTGCTGGCGCACAACTGCGCCACCCCAACCTTGCCAAGCGCATCGAACACCTGCTCAAGCACTACCAGCTCCAAGCCGGCGACCTGCAACTGGAGATCACCGAGAACTTCATCATGAGTCAAGCCGAAGAAGCGCTGGCAGTCCTGCATCAGCTCAAGGAGCTGGGCGTACAGCTGGCGATCGACGACTTCGGCACGGGATACTCATCGCTCAGCTACCTCAAGCGACTGCCCCTGGATATCCTCAAGATCGACAAGTCGTTCATCCGCGGCCTGCCCGACGACACCCACGATGCCGCCATCGCCCGGGCGATCATCGCTCTGGGCCGCAGTATGCAATTGACCATCATCGCCGAGGGCGTGGAGAACCAGGCGCAGCAACGCTTCCTGGCCCAGGAGGGCTGCGAGCAGATCCAGGGCTACATCGTCAGCCTGCCGCTGCCGGCAGATGAGTTCGCTGCATCCTTTCTTCGTATAGCACTGTCCGATCTTTCGGATGGCACCCGTTCAAAACCCTCGTTATAATCGCCTCCACCTCCTGAGGGCCTATAGCTCAGTCGGTTAGAGCAGAGGACTCATAATCCTTTGGTCCACGGTTCGAGTCCGTGTGGGCCCACCAATCTGAAAGCCGCGCAATTGCGCGGCTTTTGTCGTTTCGAGATGTGCTACCCGAACCTCGGCAAGCATGCAGATGCATAGGACGAATCTGCGTTCAGAATGAGAGGATGAGCCTCTCGTGCAATGATTGCACCGAACGGTATCATCAATGCCGACGTAGCTCGTTCAGAAGAATGTAAGCAGTACTTCCGAAATCGCCCATTTTGAACACTGCGGTTTCGAGCCTGTCGGCCCGGCCAATGCCTTGGCGCCTCTGGTTTGCCCTTGCCGCACATACCCCCGCTGGCTAGGCTAAGAGGCCTACTACCGAGACCCACCATGCCAGCCTCCCGCCCCATCACCCTCGACGAAGTCGATCGCCAGCTCATCGCCCTGCTGCAAATCAACGCGCGCGAAAGCGTCGCGACCTTGGCGCGTCAGCTCGGGATCGCCCGCACCACGGTCAACTCGCGCCTGGAGCGTCTGGAAAAGAACAAGGTCATCACCGGCTATGGCGTGCGCCTTGGCCAGCGCCTGATCGATGGGGGCCTGCAGGCCTACGTGGGCATCAAGGTGCAGCCGCGCTCGGGCAAGGATGTGGTCCGCCGACTGAGTGCCATGGGGCAGGTGCAGCAACTGTGCGCAGTGAGCGGTGAGTTCGACTATGTGGCCTGGCTGCGCAGCGAATCGCCAGAGCAACTCGACGAATTGCTCGACCAGATCGGCAACCTCGCAGGTGTGGAGAAAACCACGACGTCGATCATCCTCAGCAGCAAGGTCGACCGGGGGCAGCCGATCTGAGCGGATCAACGTGTGGCGCTTCATGCGCCGACATAATGTCGAAGTAGCCAGTCATTACGACGACAATAAATACATTACGTAGCTACTCTGCACCTTAATTACGAACACACCGCTCCATAAAATGACCTTCAGCCATCTCCTATACTCAGGCTCCGCCCTTCGCGCAGCCGCTCTGGCAAGGTCTCTTCATGAACAAGAACAACCGCCATCCCGCCGACGGCAAGAAACCGATCACCATCTTCGGTCCGGATTTTCCCTTCGCGTTCGACGACTGGCTGGAACACCCGGCCGGCCTGGGGAGCATTCCGGCTGAGCGGTACGGCGAGGAAGTCGCCATTGTCGGCGCAGGCATCGCAGGCCTGGTAGCGGCGTACGAGTTGATGAAACTGGGGCTCAAGCCCGTGGTGTACGAAGCGTCGAAGCTCGGTGGGCGCTTGCGCTCGCAAGCGTTCAACGGCACCGACGGCATCGTCGCCGAACTCGGCGGCATGCGTTTTCCGGTGTCCTCGACGGCGTTCTATCACTACGTCGACAAGCTCGGCCTGGAAACCAAGCCCTTTCCCAACCCGCTGACCCCGGCTTCGGCGAGCACGGTGATCGATCTCGAAGGCCAGACCTACTACGCCGAGAGCGCCCAGGACCTGCCCAGCCTGTTCCACGAAGTGGCCGAGGCCTGGGCCGATGCGCTGGAAAGCGGTGCCCAGTTCGCCGAAATCCAGCAGGCGATCCGCGATCGCGACGTGGTGCGCCTGAAAACCCTGTGGAACCAGCTGGTTCCACTGTGGGACGACCGCACCTTCTATGACTTCGTCGCCTCCTCGCACGCCTTCGCCAAGCTGACCTTCCGCCACCGTGAAGTGTTCGGCCAGGTCGGCTTCGGCACCGGCGGCTGGGACTCGGACTTCCCCAACTCGATGCTGGAAATCTTCCGCGTGGTAATGACCAACTGCGACGACCACCAGCACCTGATCGTCGGTGGCGTGGAGCAGGTGCCCCAGGGCATCTGGCGCCATGTCCCGGAGCGCTGCGCGCACTGGCCTGCCGGCACCAGCCTGAGCACGCTGCACGGCGGCGCGCCGCGCTGCGGCGTCAAGCGTATCGCCCGCGCCGCCGATGGCCGCCTGGCGGTGACCGACAACTGGGGCGACACCCGCCACTATGGCGCGGTCCTCGCCACCTGCCAGAGCTGGCTGTTGACCACGCAGATCGACTGCGAGGAGTCGCTGTTCTCGCAAAAGCTGTGGATGGCGCTGGACCGTACACGCTACATGCAGTCGTCGAAAACCTTCGTGATGGTCGACCGGCCGTTCTGGAAGGACAAGGACCCTGAAACCGGCCGCGACCTGCTGAGCATGACCCTGACCGATCGCCTGACCCGCGGCACCTACCTGTTCGACAACGGCGATGACAAGCCGGGGGTCATCTGCCTGTCGTACGCCTGGATGAGCGACGCGTTGAAGATGCTCCCTCACCCGGTGGAAAAGCGCGTGCAACTGGCTCTGGACGCGCTGAAGAAGATCTACCCCAAGACCGACATCGCCGGCCACATCATCGGCGACCCGATCACCATTTCCTGGGAGGCCGACCCTTACTTCCTCGGTGCCTTCAAGGGCGCCCTCCCAGGCCACTACCGCTACAACCAGCGCATGTACGCGCACTTCATGCAACAGGACATGCCAGAAGAACAGCGCGGCATATTCATCGCAGGTGACGATGTGTCATGGACGCCCGCCTGGGTGGAAGGCGCGGTGCAGACTTCGCTGAACGCGGTGTGGGGTATCATGAATCACTTCGGCGGCAAGACCCATCCGGACAACCCAGGCCCGGGCGATCTGTTCGAAGCCCTCGGCCCGATCGCCCTGCCGGACTGACACGTAGGAGACACGATGCGCATCGCCCTGTTCCAAGGTGAACCCAACCCTCTCGACCTGGCCGGCAACCTGCAACGCCTGCAACAGCAGGCCCAGGCGGCGGCCGAACGAGGTGCGCGGTTGCTGGTGTGCCCGGAAATGTTCCTCAGCGGCTACAACATCGGTCTGACCCAAGTGCAGCGGCTGGCGGAGGCCGCCGACGGGCCATCGGCCAAGGCCGTGCAGGCGATCGCCCAAGCCCAGGGCATCGCCATCGCCTATGGCTACCCGGAGCGCGGCGACGATGGGGCGATCTACAACAGCGTGCAACTGGTCGATGCCCAGGCGCACAGCCTGTGCAACTACCGCAAGACCCACCTGTTCGGTGAGCTGGACCGCTCGATGTTCAGTGCCGGCGCCGACCATTTCCCGGTGGTCGAGCTGGAAGGCTGGAAGGTCGGGCTGCTGATCTGCTACGACATCGAATTCCCCGAGAATGCCCGGCGCCTGGCGCTCGATGGCGCCGAGTTGATCCTGGTACCCACGGCGAACATGGCGCCGTACGATTTCGTCTGTCAGGTGACCGTGCGCTCGCGGGCGCAAGAGAACCAATGCTACTTGGTATATGCCAATTACTGCGGCGCCGAGGGCGAGATCGAGTATTGCGGGCAGAGCAGCATCGTCGGCCCGGACGGTAGCCTGCTGGCCATGGCCGGGCATGATGAATGCCAGCTGCTGGCCGAACTGGCCCATGAGCGAGTGGCGCAAGGGCGCGAGGCGTTTCCGTATCTGGCGGACTTGCGCCAGGAGTTGCATGTGCGCCGTGGCTGACAACTCCCGCCATCTCACCCTCGCCAACGGCCTGCACCTGAAGCTGCGCCATGCTCCGCACCTCAAGCGCGCGGCCGCTGCCCTACGCGTGCACGCCGGCAGCCACGACGCCCCGGCACGTTGGCCGGGGCTCGCACACTTTCTCGAGCATCTGTTTTTCCTAGGCACCGAGCGTTTCCCGCTGGAGGATGGGTTGATGCGCCATGTCCAGGCCCTCGGCGGCCAGGTCAACGCGAGCACCCGCGAATGCACCACCGACTTCTTCTTCGAAGTCCCTCCCAATGCCCTCGCCGGCGCTTTGCAGCGGCTGTGCCAGATGTTGGCCGAACCGGAGCTGGGCATTGCCCGTCAGCGCAGCGAGCGCGACGTGATACATGCCGAATTCATTGCCTGGTCGCGCGATCCGCAAGCCCAGGCCCGTTTCGCCCTGCTCCAGGCCGCAGCGCCTGGGCATCCGTTGAGCGGCTTCCATGCCGGCAATCGCTACACCCTTGCCGTGCAGGATGTGGCGTTCCAGCAGGCCTTGCAGCACTTCCACCAGCATTTCTACCAAGGCGGACAGATCACCCTGAGCCTGTGCGGCCCTCAACCATTGCATGAGCTCGAACGCCTTGGCCAACGTTTCGCCAGCCTGTTTCCCACCGGGCATCACCAGCCGCAGCATCGCCCACCCGCTTTGCCAGCGAGCACCAAGGCATTGCTGTTCGCCCACGACAGCCTGCCCGCAGGCGGCGAGCAGGCATTGGAATTGTTGTTGGCCTGGCTGAACGACAGCCGCCCCGGTGGCTGGCTGGATGCACTGCGCCAACGCGGTTGGCTACAAGGCTGCAAGACCGAAGTGCTGTATGCCCACGAAGACCAGTTGCTGTGGCACATCGACCTGCGACTTGATTCGACAGCCTGCCTGGATGAAGCACAACGCCTGCTCCACGGCTGGTTCCACTTCATGCATCGAGCCGCTGCTGAACAACTCAACGCAGGCTTCGCCTTGCTCCAGCAGCGACGAGAGGAAGCTGCCAGCGCACTGGAGCTGGCACGCCGGGATAGCGCGGGCACCCCCTTCTGCGCCCTCGACAGGCCTGGCCTACGCGCTTTCGGTGCCCTGCTCGATGGCCTGCCCAAGCATGCCTATGGGCAGTGGCAACTGCAAACCACCGATCCTTTGCTGTTCAATGGTTGGCCAGCCACGCCTGCCGGGTCATTGCCCAAGGCGCTGAGCGTCAGCGATGCGCTGCCTGCCTCACGCCTGCATGCCGAACTGAACCTGCGCTGGCAGATCCGCTCGCCACTGCGCCAGCGCCTGCATGCCGTACTCGAACAGGCTTTGGCCCCCCTGCATGAGCGGGCCGAACGAGCCTCGTTGCAGTTGGACTTCAGCACGGTGGGCGACTACTGGCATCTGCGCTGCGCAGGCGTACCCAGTGCAGTGGTACGGGTCAGCGAGGAAGCGCTGGAGGTACTGCGCAAGCCTACGGACGAATCCTTCACCCGCGTACCAGCCAAACCGTCGCCACTGATCCCCATCCGTACCTTGCTCAAGCAACTGCCGGATGCACTGCACGCCATGGCAGTCGAGCCCCTACCCGCCTGCACGCTGGATCAAGGCCAGTTGCAGCAGATCTGGCAACACGCAGCCTGGCACGGCCTGGCGACCGGCTTCGACGAGACTGGCCTGAATGCCCTGGCCACGGTGTTACAGCGCTGCCCAGGCCAGGGCAGCGACGCAAGACCGTTGCCGCCGACCTTGACCCGCCGCTGGCAACAGGCCGCCGCGACCGGCAGCGAGCATGCGTTGCTGCTGTTCTACCCCCTCACGAGTCGGGAGCAAGGCAGCGGCCGCCTGCTCGGGCATCTGTTGCAGGGCCCGGTCTACCAGCGTCTGCGCGTGGAACTGCAACTGGGTTACGCGGTGTTCAGCACCTTCCGCCAGGTCGAAGGCGTGCCAGGCCTGCTGTTCGGGGTGCAGTCACCCCATGCCGGCCACCGCGACATCATCGGCCATCTCCAGGCCGTGCTACGACAAGGTGTCAGGCTGCAGGCCGGGGCACGCCAGGCACTGGCCGAGCAGTTCAGCGAAGCGGCCATGACCAACGCCGATGTCGCCCACTGGGCCTGGCAAGCCCACCTGGGGCGTTTGCCGGATAAGCTGACTTGCCTACGACAGTCTATCCTGATGACGCAACAAGCCGATCTGGATGCCTTGCTCGGGCACATGCTCGCGCCCGATGCGACCTGGCTCTGCCTGGCCAATACAGCCGAGCCGAGCCTTTGGTGGCCCTGAACAGGTCACCATTGTTACGTCGGCTGCAAGGGCCCATTTCGAATAATTAACCTTTTGGTACAGAAAATTCTTGTAAGATAGCGCAATCCCAGTCAATGGAACCTCCTTGCCGAGGCGGCACCCAATGTACTGGCTGGACCCAAAACCCTCTTTCGGAAGGAGCAACTCCATGTGGACCAAACCTGCTTACACTGACCTGCGTATCGGCTTCGAAGTGACCATGTACTTCGCCAACCGCTAAGCCCTGCTCGTGGTTCGACGCCTCGGCCCGCCGAGGCGTTGTCGTTTTTCGGATACGGGTCTTCGGATTAGGGAGTGGCCATGTACATCCAGATTCTCGGTTCCGCCGCTGGTGGCGGATTCCCGCAGTGGAACTGCAACTGCGTCAACTGCAAGGGCTTTCGCGATGGCAGCCTGCGCGCCACGGCACGCACCCAGTCCTCGATCGCCCTGTCTGACGACGGTGAGCACTGGATCCTGTGCAACGCCTCGCCCGACATCCGCGCCCAGCTGCAGGCCTTCGCGCCGATGCAGCCGGCCCGTGCCCTGCGCGACACCGGCATCGACGCCATCGTCCTGCTCGACAGCCAGATCGACCATACCACCGGCCTGCTGAGCCTGCGCGAAGGTTGCCCGCACAAGGTCTGGTGCACCGACATGGTCCATCAGGACCTGACCACCGGCTTCCCGCTGTTCAACATGCTCAGTCACTGGAACGGTGGGCTGCAGTGGAACCGCATCGAGCTCGAAGGCAGCTTCGTCATCGACGCCTGCCCGAATCTGCGTTTCACCCCCTTCCCGCTGCGCAGTGCCGCGCCGCCCTACTCGCCGCACCGCTTCGACCCGCATCCGGGCGATAACCTTGGCCTGCTGGTCGAGGACACCCGCAGCGGCGGCAAGCTGTTCTACGCGCCGGGCCTGGGCCAGGTCGACGACGAACTGCTGGCGATGATGCACGACGCCGACTGCCTGCTGGTCGACGGTACCCTGTGGGAAGACGACGAGATGCAAAGACGGGGCGTCGGCACCCGCACCGGCCGCGAGATGGGCCATCTGGCGCAGAATGGTCCCGGCGGCATGCTCGAAGTGCTCGACGGCTTCCAGCGTCAGCGCAAGGTGCTCATCCACATCAACAACACCAACCCGATTCTCGATGAAGACTCCCCCGAGCGAGCTGAGGTCCTGCGCCGCGGCGTGGAAGTGGCCTACGATGGCATGAGCATCGAGTTGTAGGAGGCCCGATGAGCGAAGCACTGCCGATGTCCCCTGCCGAATTCGAGCAGGCCCTGCGCGCCAAGGGCGCCTACTATCACATCCATCATCCCTACCATGTGGCGATGTACGAAGGCCGCGCCACCCGTGAGCAGATTCAGGGCTGGGTGGCCAACCGCTTCTACTACCAGGTCAACATCCCGATGAAGGATGCCGCTATCCTGGCCAACTGCCCCGACCGGGAGATCCGCCGCGAGTGGATCCAGCGCCTGCTCGATCATGACGGCGCGCCAGGCGAGGACGGCGGTATCGAGGCCTGGCTGCGCCTGGGCCAGGCCGTGGGCCTGGACCCCGACCAACTGCGCTCCCAGGAGCTGGTGCTGCCGGGCGTGCGTTTCGCCGTCGACGCCTACGTCAACTTCGCCCGCCGCGCCAGTTGGCAGGAGGCCGCCAGCAGCTCGTTGACCGAGCTGTTCGCGCCGCAGATCCACCAGTCGCGCCTGGACAGCTGGCCACAGCATTACCCGTGGATCGACCCGGCCGGCTACGAATACTTCCGCACCCGCCTGGGCCAGGCCCGACGTGACGTGGAACACGGCCTGGCGATCACCCTGCAGCATTACACCACCCGTGCCGGCCAGGAGCGTATGCTGGAGATCCTGCAATTCAAGCTGGATATCCTGTGGAGCATGCTCGACGCCATGAGCATGGCCTATGAACTGAACCGCCCGCCTTATCACAGCGTCACCGGCGAGCGCGTCTGGCACAAGGGGATCGCCCTATGAGCTTCGATCGCACCCTGGTACCCAACTGGCGCCCCGGCTATCGCTTCCAGTACGAACCGGCGCAGAAGGGCCATGTACTGCTGTACCCCGAGGGCATGATCAAGCTCAACGACAGCGCCGGTCTGATCGGCGGACTGATCGATGGCCAGCGCAACGTCGCCGCCATCATCGCCGAACTGACCCAGCAATTCCCCGATGTGCCCGAGGTCGCCGACGACATCGAGCAGTTCATGGAGGTGGCCCGTGCCGAACACTGGATCACCCTCGCCTGAGGTCCCGGTCGGCCTGCCGTTGTGGCTGCTCGCCGAGCTGACCTACCGCTGCCCGCTGCAGTGTCCGTACTGCTCCAATCCGCTGGATTTCGCCCAGCAGGGCAAGGAGCTGGACACTGCCCAGTGGTTCAAGGTGATGGCCGAGGCGCGCGAAATGGGCGCTGCCCAGATCGGTTTTTCCGGCGGCGAGCCACTGGTGCGCCAGGACCTTGCCGAATTGATCGGCGAGGCGCGCCGACTGGGCTACTACACCAACCTGATCACCTCTGGCATCGGCCTGACCGAGCAGCGCATCGCCGCCTTCAAGCAAGCCGGCCTCGACCATATCCAGATCAGCTTCCAAGCCAGTGACGAGCAGGTCAACAACCTGCTGGCCGGCTCGAAGAAGGCCTTCACCCAGAAGCTGGAAATGGCCCGTGCGGTGAAGGCCCACGGGTATCCGATGGTGCTCAACTTCGTTACCCACCGGCACAACATCGACAAGATCGACCGCATCATCGAACTGTGCATCGCCCTGGAGGCCGATTTCGTCGAGCTCGCCACCTGCCAGTTCTACGGCTGGGCGCATCTCAACCGCCTCGGGCTACTGCCGACCCGCGCGCAACTGGAACGGGCCGAGCGTATCACCAACGAGTACCGGGACAAGCTCAAGGCCCAAGGCAACCCCTGCAAGCTGATCTTCGTCACCCCCGATTACTACGAAGAACGCCCCAAGGCCTGCATGAACGGCTGGGGCAGTCTGTTCCTCACCATCACCCCGGATGGCACCGCCTTGCCGTGTCATGGCGCCCGGCAGCTCCCGGTGCAGTTCCCCAACGTGCGCGACCATGACCTGCGGCACATCTGGTACGACTCGTTCGGTTTCAACCGCTTCCGCGGTTACGACTGGATGCCCGAACCGTGCCGCTCCTGCGATGAGAAGGAAAAAGACTTCGGCGGCTGCCGCTGCCAGGCCTTCATGCTCACCGGCGATGCCAGCAAGGCCGACCCGGTGTGCGCCAAGTCGCAGGACCACGGCATCATCCTCAAGGCCCGCGAGGAAGCGGAAACCGCCCAGCTCGCCATTGAACAGATGACCTTCCGCAATGAACGAAACTCCCGTGTCATCGTCCGCGGTTGAATTCAGCGCCGAGCAGGCCGTGGCCGCTGGCACCGACTTCGCCGAAATCAAGGTCGGCCCCACCGGCCTGTTCTGGAACGAGTTCCGTCCAGCCGATGGCGCCTGCCGTCTTTGGCACTGGCGTGACCATCAAGCCCGCTGCCTGACCCCGGACGGCTTCAGCGCACGCAGCCGGGTTTACGAATATGGCGGAGGTAGTTTCTGCCTCGCCGGCGACGCCGTCGTGTTCGTCAACGAAGGCGATCAGCAAGTCTATCTGCAGTCGCTGGACGACGGCTTGCCCAATGCGTTGACCGCCGACCCGCAGTGCCGCTACGGCGATCTGCAATGGCATGACGGCCAGGTGCTGGCAGTCGAGGAATGCCATGCGGAGCAAGTCGAGCATCGCTTGGTCGCGCTGGGCGAAGGCACTCGGCAGGTGCTGGCCGAGGGCGCCGATTTCTATGCCGCGCCCACACTCAGTGGCGATGGTCAGCGCCTGGCCTGGATCGAGTGGGACCGACCGGCGCAGCCCTGGACAGTGACCCGGCTGATGGGTCGCGAGCGTGACAGCAACGGCACCTGGGGCCCGGCGCGCTGCATCGCTGGCGACGACGAGTCCTTGCAGCAGCCGCGCTTCGACCTGCAAGGCCGACTCTACTGCCTGTCCGACCGCAATGGCTTCTGGCAACCCTGGGGCGAAGTCGACGGCCAATGGCAGGCCCTGCCTGCCGAAGTAGCCGACCATGCCCCGGCACCGTGGCAACTGGGCGCCAGCACCTGGCTTGTCGACGGCCCGCAGAGCTACCTCGCCAGCTGGTTCGAGGACGGTTTCGGCCAGCTCGGGCTGCGTACCGCCGACGGCCGGGTAGAGCGTTTCGCCAGCGCCTACAGCCGTTTTCGCAGCCTGGCCGAAGATGAGCACTTCATCTACGCCATCGCCGCCTCGCCCATCAGCCCACCGGCGGTCATCGCCATCGCCCGCGACAACCACGAAGTCCGGGTGCTGGCCGGTGGCGCGGAGGTCATGCCGGCGCGGCACATCAGCCTGCCGCAATCGATCCACTACGACAGCGCGGGCACCCCCGCCCACGGTTTCTTTTATCCCGCCGCCGGCAGCCGCGGCCCGGCACCGCTGGTGGTGTTCATCCACGGCGGACCGACTTCGGCCTGCTACCCGGTACTCGATCCACGCATCCAGTACTGGACCCAGCGTGGCTTCGCCGTCGCCGACCTCAATTACCGGGGCAGCAGCGGCTATGGCCGGGCTTATCGGCAGGCGCTGCACCTGAACTGGGGCGATAGCGACGTGGAGGATGCCTGCGCTGCGGTCGAGCACCTGGCTGCGCGCGGCCTGATCGACCGCGACAAGGCGTTCATCCGCGGCGGCAGCGCCGGCGGCTATACCACTCTGTGCGCGCTCGCCTTCCACGATGTGTTCCGTGCCGGAGCCAGCCTCTATGGCGTCAGCGACCCGATTGCCCTGGGTCGCGCCACGCACAAGTTCGAAGGCGATTACCTGGACTGGCTGATCGGCGATCCGCTGCGCGATGCCGAGCGCTACCGCCAGCGCACGCCGCTGCTGCATGCGGCTCGGATCAAAGCGCCGGTGATTTTCTTCCAGGGCGAGTTGGACGCGGTGGTGGTGCCGGAACAGACCCGGTCGATGTTGGCGGCCCTGAAGGCCAACGGCATC
The DNA here is from genome assembly GCF_004357765.1 of Pseudomonas putida. GTDB lineage: Bacteria > Pseudomonadota > Gammaproteobacteria > Pseudomonadales > Pseudomonadaceae > Aquipseudomonas > Aquipseudomonas putida_U. Next base: position 66,591 of record NZ_SMTE01000006.1, read on the forward strand.
GAGACCGAAGGCCACTTCTATGCCGGCGAGCGGCATGGTCTACGCAGTGCGCAAAACCTCGCGCACGCATTGGAAGAAGAGTGGAAGTTCTATTGCCGGGTGCTGAACGGCTGATACCCGCGAACACCGGCCCAGCCGGTGCCATACCCTGCCGGGCTTACGTTGCGATAGGGCCGCCCAGCAGCCCTGCACGCTCAGCGTTTGGCAATGATGTACACCGCGTGCACGATCCCCGGAATGTAACCCAGCAGCGTCAACAGGATATTCAGCCAGAACGCCCCGCCGAAGCCTACCTGAAGAAATACGCCCAGCGGCGGCAGGATGATGGCGATGATGATGCGGATGAAGTCCATGCGTATAGCTCCTTTGAGGGGTTTAAACAAAGACTAGCCGCGCCCTGCAGAGGTTCCACCGCCTGAACGCCAGGCAAAAAAATGCCCCGAGCCAAGTCGATCGGCCCAGGGCGGTGCGCAGAAACGCAAGACGGTTCGGTTGAATGCGGATCAGGCCGGCACTTCCCGCCGGTTGTGCTGTTTGGCGTGGAGCCTTGCGAAGGCCCGAGCCAGGCGCAGAAGCATTTCGTCGATGCTGCCCCGGCTCACGGTCAGGGCTGGGGAAAAGCGCAGAACATCCGCTTGCGGAGCGTTGAGCAACAAGCCTTCGTCCAGCGCAGCCTCGACCAGCGCCGGAGCGATGTTCTCGCGCAGTTGCAGTGCCCAAAGCAGCCCCTGCCCACGCACTTCGCCCTGACCATAGCGGCCTGCCAGGCGCGACAATCCCTCGCGCAGGTGGCGGCCACTGTCCTGCACCTGCTCGAAGAAGCCGGCCTCCAGCACGGTGTCGAGGACCGCCAAGCCGGCTGCGCTCATCAACGCATTGCCGTGGTGGCTGCCCGCCAGTTCGCCTGGCTCAGCGCAGCACGCACGACCACGGGCCAGCAATGCCGCCAGCGGTACTCCACCGCCCAGGCCTTTGCCCAGCGTGATGATGTCGGCGCGCACGCCGTAGGTCTGTTCGGCGAGCAACGCACCGCAACGACCAATACCGGTCTGCACCTCGTCGAGAATCAACAGGATGCCCAGCTCGCGGCACAGCTTCTCCACGCCCTGCAGGTATTCACGGGTGGCCGGAACCACCCCCGCTTCGCCCTGGATCGGCTCGAGCATGATCGCCACGGTGCGCGAATCGACCTGCGCATGCAGCGCCGCCAGATCATTGAACGGTACTTTGCTGAATCCTGGCAGGCCCGGTTCGCAGCGGTTGCATGGGAGCGGGTCGGAGGCCGACAGTGCGCCCAGGCTACGGCCATGACAGCCCTGACTGGCGGTGATGATGTGGTAGGCGCCGTTGCGATGCAGTTGGCCCCATTTACGCGCCAGCTTGATCGCCCCCTCGCAGGCTTCGGCGCCACTGTTGAGCAGGTAGGCCTGATCGCTGCCGGTGCTCTGGCACAGGCGATTGACCAGCGCCAGCAAGCCACGGCTGTGATAGCCCGCGCCGGGATTGATCAACGCCTGGGCCTGGTTGCCCAGGGCCTTGACCAGCGCGCTGGGGCTGTGGCCCAGACTGTTGACCGCACCTCCCTGGGTGAAATCCAGGTAAGCGTGGCCTTTGTCGTCCCACAACCACGATCCCTGGCCCCGCACGAACACCTGCGGGGCACGCACGCTGCCAGGCATCAAACACTCACGCGACAGCGGCGATGCATCCGCCGGGGCGACCGGCGCACGCACGGGCTCGGCGACCGCGGCAGCTGCCGAACGGCGCAGGTTGAACAGGTTCATGGAGGCTCCGACCAATCACGCAAATGGGCATCCGGGGCCTGATCTGATGCCGGCGCCCGATAATTTTGCCCTGCCTATCAAAAGTGTTTCTCAGCCTCGGTAACAATCGCCGCCGATGGCGCTGTAACCCTTTGCTGTACGGCGATAGACTAGGCGTGCGAGGCGCTTGCGGCCATTCCGTTTTTCCAGCTTTTTCGATAAGTGTTGCTTATGGATTTTCGCCAACTGCGTTATTTCGTCGCGGTCTATGAAGAAGGCCATGTGGGCCGGGCCGCAGAGCGGCTGTCGCTGTCCCAGCCAGCCCTGTCACAGCAGATCCGCCAGCTCGAGCACAGTCTCGATCTGAGCCTGTTCGAGCGCGCCAACAAGCGACTGTTGCCGACGCTGGCTGCCCACACCCTGTACAACCATGCCCAGCCGTTGCTCGATGGCCTGCAGCGCGCCCACGAAGCCATGCGCAACTTCAAGGGGCAGTCGGTACGCACCCTGGCCATCGGGGTGCTGCAGACCGTGCGCCCAGGTCTGGTGCCACAGCTGCTCGAGCGTGTGCGCAAGGCCCAGCCGCATCTGGTGGTGCAGATCTACGAGCTGTCGGGGCTGGAGATCGAACGACGTCTGCTCAACGGCAGCCTGGATATTGGCATCAGCTACCTGCCGCCGCGTCAGCCAGGACTGCATGGCCTGTTGTTGTACGAAGATGAATTGCAGCTGGTCATACCGGATACCCACCCCCTGAAAGACTTCAAGAAGGTATCCATTCGCCAGGCGGCAGAATTGCCGATGCTGATGCTCGGCGAGGAATTCCAGATCCGCCAGATCTGGAAGGAGCAGTTGGCCAACCAGGGGCGTCGACCCCAGGTCCAGGCGGAGATGAACAACATGGCCGGGATTCTCGACAGTCTGTCGCACACCGCGCTGGCGACCATCCTGCCTGGCCGGGCCAAGGCGGCCGCCGAAGATGATCAGGGATTGCTGTGGAAACCACTGAGCGAACCTCGTGTGCCCCTCAAGGTCGGTCTGGTGTTTCGCGATGCCCAGCGCCAGCAGGCTTCGGTGGAGCTGTTGCGCAACCTGCTGGAAGAAGACGTGCTCGGCTAAAACCCGCGCACAAAGAAAACCCCGCCGAAGCGGGGTTTTCCAGACTGTTTCCCTATGACATCCCTATCGCCCCACCGACCCTGGCAGGCATCCTTCGTTGTCCCTGTTCTGTCCTTTGCGCTTCCTGCGCGACGTCCATGGAACAGAGATTAACCGTGGATCCAATCGCCGAACAGTGGCGAATAGTCACCACGTCATGTAGGAGAAAGCTTACAAAACCTGATCATCGCCTTAGAACTGTTCGGCATCGAGCAGATACAGCGGCTCGCTACCCGCCTTCACCGACGCCACCAGCGAGTCGACTCGCGGCAGCAGGCGGGCGAAGTAAAAGCGTGCCGTGCCCAGTTTGGCCGAGTAGAACGCCGGGTCACCTTCGCCCTGGGTGGCCGCACGCGCCATCAGCGCCCACATGTAGGCGTATGCCACATAGCCGAAGGCGTGCAGGTACTCCACCGAAGCCGCGCCGATCTCGTTCGGGTTGCCTTTGGCCCGGTCCAGCACCCAGTCGGTGAGCCCGTCGAGCTGATCGAGGGCTGCCGCCAGAGGGCGGGTGAACTCAACCGCCTCGCTGTCCGAGCTGGCGATGAACTGACGGATTTCGTCAGCGAACAGCCGGTAGTACGCACCACCGCTGGCCACCACCTTGCGACCCATCAGGTCCAGCGCCTGAATACCATTGGTGCCTTCGTAGATCTGCGTGATACGCACATCGCGCACCAGTTGCTCCTGCCCCCACTCGCGGATGTAGCCATGGCCACCGAACACTTGCTGGCCATGCACCGCGCATTCCAGGCCCAAGTCAGTGAGAAACGCCTTGGCCACAGGGGTAAGCAACGCGACCAGCTCTTCGCTGCGCTTGCCGATGGCAGCATCCTGACTGTACTTGGCACTGTCGAGTTGCATCGCCACGTAGGTGGAAAACGCCCGACCGCCTTCGATCAGCGCTTTCATGGTCAGCAGCATGCGGCGCACGTCAGGGTGGACGATGATCGGATCGGCAACCTTGTCCTTGGCTTGCGGGCCCGTGGGCGAACGGCTTTGCAGGCGGTCGCGGGCGTACTCCACGGCGTTCTGATAGGACCGCTCGGCCGAGGCCAAGCCCTGGATACCGACGCCCAGGCGCTCGTAGTTCATCATGGTGAACATCGCGGCCAAGCCCTTGTTCGGCTCGCCGACGATGTAGCCCACCGCTTCGTCGAAGTTCATCACGCAGGTGGCCGAAGCCTGGATGCCCATCTTGTGCTCGATCGAGCCACAAGTGGCCGAGTTGCGAGCGCCGAGGCTGCCATCGGCGTTGACCAGGAACTTCGGCACCAGGAACAGCGAAATGCCCTTGGGCCCAGCCGGTGCATCCGGCAGCTTGGCCAGCACCAGGTGGATGATGTTCTCGGTCAGGTCGTGTTCGCCGCCGGTGATGAAGATCTTGGTGCCGCTGACCTTGTAGCTGCCGTCGGCCTGGGGCTCGGCCTTGGTGCGAATGATGCCCAGGTCGGTACCGGCGTGCGGTTCGGTCAAGCACATGGAGCCGGCCCAGACGCCGGCATACATGTTCGGCAGGTACTGCGCCTTGAGCGCTTCACTGGCGTGGGCGTTGATCGACAGGCAGGCCCCGGCGGTGAGCATCGGGTACAGGCCGAAGGCCAGGCTGGAGGCATTGACCATTTCCTCGACCTGGGCCGAGATGGCCTTGGGCATGCCCATGCCACCGAACAAGGGATCACCGCCTACGCCCACCCAGCCACCCTCGGCGTAGGTGTTGTAGGCATCGATGAAACCGGCTGGGGTACGCACGGCGCCGTTGTCCCAGTGACAGCCTTCTTCATCGCCAGCACGGCTGAGCGGCGCGATGGAGCGTGCGGTGACCTTGCCAGCCTCCTCCAGCACGGCCATCGCGGTGTCGGCGTCTACGGCCTCGGCCAGCGCAGGCAATTGCGCCCATTGTTCGGCCACGTTGAAGACTTCATTAAGAACGAAGCGCATGTCGCGCAGGGGCGCTTTATATTCAGCCATGACAACCTCTCGCTAGTGGGTCGGGCGGTTCGGGCAACCGCAGCACGGATTTGAAATCAGTGTAACCGACAAACTTTTACGAGACATAGGGTCATCAATAGACCGCATAGTCATTTATGGTCACGCCGTACGCACCGCCCCACGCAACGATTGTTGGCCATACACCATCACGCAGTTGCGGCCCGCACCCTTGGCGCTGTACAGCGCCTGATCGGCGGATTTGAGCACTTCGTCGGGGTTGCGGTGGTCTGCCAGGCGCTCGGCGACACCAATGCTGATGGTGACCGAGACCGTACCACCGGCACTGCCACTGCGCCGTTGCCGCCCGGCGCTGTCGTCCTGCGGACGGCTGTTCGGATCGCGCAGATGCATGGCGTAGTTGGCGATCATCTCGCGCACGGCCTCCAGGTGCGGCAGGCATTCCTCGGCGGTCTTGCCAGCGAATACCAGGGCGAACTCCTCGCCACCATAACGGTAGGCGCGCCCGCCACCGGTGACTTTGGCCAAACGACTGGCGACCAGGCGCAGCACCTGGTCGCCGACATCGTGGCCATGGGTGTCGTTGAATTTCTTGAAGTGGTCGACATCGGTCATGGCGATCACATAGTTGCGCCCAAGGCGCTGCATACGCTCGTTCAGCGCCCGGCGCCCGGGCAGACCGGTCAGCTCGTCGCGGAAGGCCATCTGGTAGGCCTCATGGGAGACCGCCGCGGCAATCATCAGCATCACCTGGCTGCACATGATGTTCAGGGTGAAGGGCAGAATGAAAGTCTTGGGCAGCATCCAGAAGATGCCGACCAGGCCGATCAGCTGTGCCGCATGCAGGGGCCGCGGCTCGCGCAGGTATTGCACCACCAGCAGGATGAACACCATCAGGAACAACGGGTAGACCATCTGGATCAGGCTCATCCACTGGCCATGCAGTGCCGGCCAGCGGATTTCCGCCAACCACGCCAGCAGGGCGTCCGGGAAACTCTGCTCCAGTGCCAGGGCCACGCTGCCCACGGCGAACAGTACGGCGAACCGCGCCAGCAGGTCCTGGGCCAGGTGAGTGCGCTCCTGCCAGGCGCCGAACAAACCGTACAAGGCGGGTAGCAACAAGCACACCAGGTGGAAGATGACCGCCGCATCCTCTCGGACGCGGCCGTTGTCACGGTAGTAATCGGTCTGGGTATCGAGCAGGAAATAGGCGATGTACACCGTGACCATTAGGAACAATTCGCGCTGGCGGCGATACACCGCGCAATAGGCGCCGCCCAGCAGCAGCACCAACGTCGGCAGGACGTTGAACAGGGACGTGAAGAACACACTCAGGTCCCTCACATAGGCCGCCGCGAGGCCCGCCAGCAACAAGAACAGCGAAGGCAGAAAATGGCTCGCGCGGACCGCGTTTAGACGAAACAAGGGAATCTCCGACCCGGCAGATCAATAATGGCATTGTGCCCTTACTTCATCGGCAACACACGTGAATAGATGAATAGGTTGCTGGGTTAACGGCAGCGGGACGGCTGGGCTTGAGGTTTTTCTGCGGGGTCGATCGTCGGCAAGCGGCTGCCAGAAGGTGGGGCGGGCGATGAGCGAGCGCCAAAGCGCAAAAAACCCGCCTGCCGGTGAAGGCAGGCGGGTTTCGCTACGAGCGGAGCGGGCTTAGATAGAGAGACCGAAGTCCTCTTCCTTCATCGCCATCAAGTTGCCAGCGCCCGACAGCATCGCAGCCACATGGGTGCGGGTGCGTGGCAGGATGCGCTGGAAGTAGAAGCGCGCGGTCTGCAGCTTGGCGGTGTAGAACCCTTCTTCGCTGGTGCCGGCGGCAAGCTTCTCGGCGGCCAGGCGGGCGATGTCGGCCCAGAAGTAGGCCAGGCAGGCGTAACCGGAGTACATCAGGTAATCCACCGATGCGGCGCCCACTTCCTCGCGGTCTTTCATGGCGGCCATGCCGACTTTCATGGTCAGCTCGCCCCACTCCTTGTTCAGCGCCGCCAGCGGCTCGACGAACTCCTTGACCGCCTCGTTGCCTTCCTGGGCTTGGCAGAACTTGTGCACGATCTTGGTGAAGCCCTTGAGTGCTTCGCCCTGGGTCATCAGCACTTTGCGCCCGAGCAGGTCGAGGGCCTGGATGCCGGTGGTGCCTTCGTACAGCATGGAGATACGGCTGTCGCGCACGTTCTGCTCCATGCCCCACTCGGCGATGAAACCGTGGCCGCCGTAGATCTGCACGCCATGGTTGGCCGCCTCGAAGCCCACTTCGGTCATGAAGGCCTTGGCGATCGGGGTCATGAAGGCCAGCAACGCATCGGCCTTCTTGCGCTCTTCCTCGTCCTGGCTGTACTTGACGATGTCGACCTGCTTGGCGGTGAAGTAGACCATCGCGCGGTTGCCTTCGGCGAACGCCTTCATGGTCAGCAGCATGCGCCGCACGTCAGGGTGGACGATGATCGGGTCAGCGGCTTTTTCCGGGGCCTTGGGACCGGTCAGCGAACGCATTTGCAGCCGCTCGCGGGCGTACTTCAGGCCACCCTGGAAGGCCACCTCGGCGTGGGCCAGGCCCTGCAGGGCGGTGCCCAGACGCGCGGTGTTCATGAAGGTGAACATACAGTTCAGGCCTTTGTTGGCCGGGCCGATCAGGAAGCCGGTGGCGCCGTCGAAGTTCATCACGCAGGTGGCGTTGCCGTGGATGCCCATCTTGTGCTCGAGCGAGCCACAGCTCACGGCGTTGCGCTCACCGACGCCGCCTTCGCTGTTAGGCAGGAACTTGGGCACGATGAACAGCGAAATGCCTTTGGTGCCGGCCGGTGCATCCGGCAGGCGCGCCAGGACGATGTGGACGATGTTGTCGGCCATGTCGTGCTCACCGGCGGAGATGAAGATCTTGGTGCCGGAAACCTTGTAGGAACCGTCAGCCTGAGGCTCGGCCTTGGTGCGCAGCATGCCCAGGTCGGTGCCGCAGTGCGGTTCGGTCAAGCACATGGTGCCGGTCCACTCGCCGGTCACCAGCTTGCTCAGGTAGGTGTGCTGCTGCTCGGCGGTGCCGTGGGCAGACAGGGTGTTCATCGCGCCATGGGACAGCCCTGGGTACATGCCCCACGACCAGTTCGACTCGCCGACCATCTCGCTGATGGCCAGGCCCAGCGACTCCGGCAGGCCTTGGCCGCCATGCTCGACGTCATGCGCCAGGCTCGGCCAGCCACCTTCGACGAACTGCTGGTAGGCCTCTTTGAAGCCGGTCGGCGTGGTCACGCCCGACTCGCTCCAGGTGCAGCCTTCGAGGTCGCCGACGCGGTTCAGCGGTGCCAGCACCTGCTCACAGAACTTCGCGCCTTCCTCGAGGATCGCGTCGACCATATCGGGCGTGGCGTCCTGGCAACCTGGCAGGCTCTGATAATGCGCCTCATAGCCGAGCAGCTCGTCGCGGACGAAGCGAATGTCACGCAAGGGGGCTTTGTAATCAGGCATTGCGATGAACCTCTGTAATGAGTCCGGTGGGGAGACCGCAGGTACCGACCAGCTCTTGCCGGCTTTCGGTCAAACAGTTGTTTGAAACTTACGTTTAGCTCCGCTGGATGTCAAGCCGGGACGATGGTGCCATTTCTGCCGTGGAAAGTGACATTGATGCCACGCTTGGAGAAATGCCCTGAAACGACTGTGGGAGCGGGCTTGCCCGCGAATGGGCCCTCCCAGACAAACAAAGGTGTCTGAAATGACGCATTCGCGGGCAAGCCCGCTCCCACAAGGTTCGCGAGTGATTCGCGACAAATCAGGCGTAGGTGTCGATGAAACGACCGAGCATTTCGTCGGAGGCCTTGGCGACGTTCACGCCAAGTTCGACTTGCTGCTTGCCCAATGCCATTTGCACGGTATCGGTGGCGAGGTCCAGCTGCTGGCTGCGGTCGACCGAACGCAGGCGCTCGGCCTGGTAGTCGCTGGACTGGCTGGTGGCGGCGCGCTCGACCGAGGCATTGGCGATGTTGCTGGCGGCCTGGTCGATACGCTGCTGGCCACTCTGGATGGCGCTGAGGCCGGCGTAATAGGCAGTGCTGCCGGTGATTTCCATGTCAGGACTCCAATGACGCGGGGTGTGAACAAGGCCAATTAAAGCAGGCCAGGGCCGAAAAGGCCCGTTTAAATCCCTAATGGCTCAGTGCCACCTGATAGGCCTAAGGTATTCCTGTCCCGACCCGTTCGCGGGTAAACCCGCGCCTACAGGATCTTCGCAGGCTCTGTAGGAGCGGGTTTACCCGCGAAAGGGCCGGCACAGGAACCTGCTAATCCAGAAGGTCCAGTTGCAGGTGCTCGGCCACCGAATCGGCGCTGGCCTGCTTGAGCTTGGGCACCCGTCCGAGGCACGGCGCCGGCAGGCGCTCGGCCAGGCTCGCCAGGTTCTCTTCCAGGCGCGAAGTCCGCGGCTCGATGATGTTGGCTACCCATCCGGCCAGTTGCAGGCCGTCACGCTCGATCGCCTCGGCGCTGAGCAAGGCATGGCTGATACAACCCAGGCGCACGCCCACCACGAGGATCACCGGCAAGCGCAAGGCGATGGCCAGGTCGGAAAGGTTCTCCAGCCCCGACAGGGGCACCCGCCAGCCGCCCGCCCCCTCGATCAAGGTGAAGTCGGCATTTTGCTGCAGCACGTTGCGCATTGCGCTCAGCAATGTCGGCACGGTAAGCGTCACGCCCGCCTCGCGCGCGGCCACATGGGGGGCGATGGCGGGTTCGAAGGCGAATGGGTTGACCTGCTCATAGGGCAGCTTGATCGTGCTTTCATCGATCAGCGCCTGGGCATCGCTATTACGCAGGCCCTTGGGCGTCATCGTGCAGCCCGACGCCACCGGCTTCGCGCCGAGCGTGCTCAGCCCTTGCAAACGCGCCGCATGGAGCAAGCCCGCAGCAATGGTAGTCTTGCCCACATCGGTATCGGTCCCGGCGATGAAATACGCTTGGCTCATCTCACTCCCTCACAGCAGTGGCTTGCGCATCACACCATAGACCACCTGATAGGTGGCAGGCAGCCCCTCGGCCTGGCGAAACGCTTCATACGCCTGCAGTAACCCTTGCATACGGGCGCGCCCAGTCAAGCCCGAAGGCCGGCCGGGGTTGAGGTTGTGCGCACCCAGCGCCTTGAGCTCATGGGTCAGGCTGCGCACGTCGGGATAATGCAGCACATGGGCACGACGTTGCAGGGAAAGCGTCTCCAGGCCGCTGGCGGCACATAGCTGTTGGTAGTCCTCGAAGCGGCGGAAGCGATTGACGTGCACCATGCCGTCCACTGCCTGCCAACTGGCCCGCAGTTCATCGAGGGTACCGACACACAGGCTGCTGAACGCCAGCACGCCACCGGGACGCAACACCCGCCGCGCTTCGCCCAGGACGCTGGCGAACTGGCTGCACCACTGCACGGCCAGACTACTGAACAGCAGATCGACGCTGGCATCGCGCAGCGGCAGGCGCTCGGCATCGCCGGCGACATGGTAACGCGCACCGCCCTGCACGCCGCGGGCATGGCGCAGCATGCCTTCGGCAATATCCACCGCCACCCCATTGCCTGACGCATAACGCTCGGCCAGCACCCGGCTGAAATGGCCCGTGCCGCTGCCCAGATCCACCCAGCACGAGGGCTGCAGGTCCTCAGGCAGCTGTTCGAGCAGGCTCACGCCGACTGCGCGCTGCAGGGCCGCCACGCTGTCGTAGCTGCCTGCCGCGCGTGAAAAAGAAGCCGCCACCTGGCGCTTGTCCGGCAGCGCGCCGGGCAGGGCCGGACGGGAAAGGTCAGTCATCGCCACTCTCATGCAGGAAACTCTTGATACCCGACGCCAGTTCCTGTGGGTACTCCAGCAGGAACGCGTGGGAACTGTCTTCGACCAGGCCGACCTCGACATCCGGCAGCAACTCGCTCAAGGCCTTCGCTGCGCCAGGCGGTACCAGTGCATCACTTCCAGCGAACAGGTGCAGCTGCGGGCCGGGGTAGGTCTCCAGCGCGGCACGGGTGTCCAGTTGGGCCAACACTTGCAGGCCGGTCGCCAGGTACAGCGGATCGGTGTCCGGCACCCCCACGCCCAGTTGCCGCAGCAAGGTGCGCGGCTGCTGCGCGCCGTCGCTGCACAGGGTGCGGAAACGCTTGAGGGTGACCTGGGTGTGGCTGCGGCAACCATCGAGGAAAGTCCCGAAGGTGTCTTCGGCCATGCCGTGGGGCCAGTCCGCCCGCGCCACGAAACTCGGATTGCTGGCCAGCGTCAGCAGGCCACAGCAATGGTCGCCGCGCTTGCGCGCCAGTTCGCTGGCGAGCATGCCGCCGAACGACCAGCCGCCAAGCCAGGCATCGGTGGGCAGATGACGGTCGAGGTGGTCGACCCAGACTTGCACGTCGGCCTCGGCCAACTCCGGCAGCGCCACCAGGTCGATCCGCAGGCGCGCATCCTGGGCCCGCAGGCTCGCGGCCAGCGGCTGCAGGGAAGCAGTGCCCAGCCCCCAGCCGGGCAGGAGAATCACTCGGTTACGCATCGGCGGACTCCAACTGTGGATAGCACTCGGCCAATGCATTCAACAATAGCTGCACCTGTGCCTCACTGTGCGCGGCGCTGAGAGTGACACGCAGCCGTGCGCCGCCAGCGGGCACGGTCGGAGGACGGATCGCGGTCACCAAAAGACCACGCTCGCGCAGCATCTGCGACAGACGCAACGCCTGTGCGCTACCGCCGATCAGGATCGGTTGGATCGGGGTAGGGCTGTCCATCAGTTGCAGGCCGATCTGCTCGGCACCCTGGCGGAACTGGCGGATCAGCGCAGCCAGGTGCTCGCGCCGCCAACTTTCCGCACGCAACAGCTCCAGGCTTTTCAGGGTGGCGCAGGCCAGCGCCGGTGGCTGACTAGTGGTGTAGATGTAGGGCCGGGCGAACTGCACCAGCGCCTCGATCAGTTCATCGCTGCCGGCGACGAACGCACCGGCGGTGCCGCAGGCCTTGCCCAGCGTACCGATCAGCACCGGCACCTGGTCGATACCCAGGCCAAAGTGCTCGACGATACCGCCGCCATTGGCACCCAGCGTACCCAGGCCATGGGCGTCGTCGACCATCATCCAGGCGCCATGTGCCTGCGTCACCTCGGCCAGCGCCGGCAAATCGGCCAGGTCGCCGTCCATGCTGAATACGCCGTCGGTCACCACCAGGGTGTTGCCGCTGGCCTTGGCCAGGCGGCTCTGCAGGCTGGCCGCGTCGTTATGCAGGTAGCGGCTGAAGCGCGCACCGCTGAGCAAACCACCGTCGAGCAGCGAGGCATGGTTGAGGCGGTCCTGCAGCACCGTATCGCCCTGCCCCACCAGCGCGGTGATGGCGCCGAGATTGGCCATGTAGCCAGTGGAGAACAGCAGCGCACGCGGGCGCCCGGTCAATTCGGCCAAGGCTTCCTCGACCTGGTGATGCGGGGTGCTGTGGCCAATCACCAGATGCGAGGCGCCACCGCCCACGCCCCAGCGCTCGGCACCGGCCTGCCAGGCGGCGATGACCTCGGGGTGGTTGGCCAGGCCCAGGTAATCGTTGCTACAGAAGGCCAACAACGGCTGGCCATCGACGACCACCTGCGGCCCCTGCGGGCTCTGCAGCAGCGGCCGCTGCCGATACAGGTCCGCGGCGCGCCGTTCGGCAAGGCGCGCCGCCAGGTCAAAGGCCATGTCAGGCGCTGGCTGCGTCGTAGAACAGCTCGCTGCTGCGTTGCTCGACCAGAGCCTGCTCGATCGCGGCCTGGTGCACTTCGTCGGCGTGCTCTTCACGCGCTTCGGGCTTGATGCCCAAGCGGGCGAACAGTTGCATGTCCTTGTCGGCCTGCGGGTTGGCTGTGGTCAGCAGCTTCTCACCGTAGAAGATCGAGTTGGCCCCAGCCATGAACGCCAGTGCCTGCATCTGCTCGTTCATCTGCTCACGGCCGGCCGACAGGCGCACGTGGGACTTGGGCATGAGAATACGGGCCACCGCCAACATGCGGATGAAGTCGAACGGGTCGACGTCCTCTTCCTCGGCCAGCGGGGTGCCGGCAACCTTGACCAGCATGTTGATCGGCACCGATTCCGGGTGTTCTGGCAGGTTGGCCAGCTGGATCAACAGGCCGGCGCGGTCGTCCAGCGACTCACCCATGCCGAGGATCCCGCCGGAACAGATCTTCATCCCCGCCTCACGCACATAGGCCAAGGTCTGCAAACGCTCGCCATAGGTGCGGGTGGTGATGATGCTGCCGTAGAACTCCGGCGAGGTGTCGAGGTTATGGTTGTAGTAGTCCAGCCCGGCCTGGGCCAGGGCGGCGGTCTGCTCCTGATCGAGCTTGCCGAGGGTCATGCAGGTTTCCAGGCCCATGGCCTTGACCCCTTTGACCATCTCCAGCACGTAGGGCATGTCTTTGGCCGATGGGTGTTTCCAGGCCGCGCCCATGCAGAAGCGTGTCGAGCCGATGGCCTTGGCCCGGGCGGCCTCTTCCAGCACCTTCTGCACTTCCATCAGCTTCTGTTTTTCCAGCCCGGTGTTGTAGTGACCGGACTGCGGACAATATTTGCAATCTTCCGGACAGGCGCCGGTCTTGATCGACAGCAGCGTCGAGACCTGCACGCGGTTGGCGTCGAAGTGCGCGCGGTGCACGGTCTGCGCCTGGAACAGCAAGTCATTGAATGGTTGCTGAAACAGCGCCTTGACCTCGGCCAGGGACCAGTCGTGACGTGTTGTTGCAGTTGTGCTGGCGCTCATCGGCGTTTCCTTGTTTAGGCTGTAGCAGGCGCCGACACGGAAAACCCGCCAGCGCATCACGGATAGCTTGCATAGTCATGGAAGGCCTATGAACTGTCAACCACGCCCTAAATCACTGGTTTACAAGTGGATAAATAGTAACCAGATCTGTTTGCTGTGCGACGCTCGCGCCGGGCAGCCCTATCCGCTCTGTATCGCCTGTGAACAGGAGCTGCCTTGGCTGGAAGATCAGTGCCTGCGCTGCGCCCTGCCCCTGCCGATGGCCGGCCTGACCTGCGCCCAGTGCTGCCGCCGGGCTCCGCCGTTCGATCAAGTGGTGGCGCCCTGGCACTACGGCTTTCCGCTGGATACCCTGGTCAGCCGCTTCAAACACAACCGCCAATGGCCACTGGGGCGATTGCTGGCCGAGTTGCTCGGCCATGCCCTGCGCCATCGTTTCGCCGAAGGCCTGCCACGCCCACAATTGCTGGTGCCGGTACCACTGGCCAGACGCCGGCTGCGCAAGCGCAGCTTCAATCAGGCGGCGATGCTGGCGCGTTGGTTGTCGACCCAGCTGTCGATAACCTGTGACCCAAGCGTCCTGCTGCGCACCCGCGACACGCCTGCGCAGCAGAACCTGGATGCCCGCGCCAGACAGGGCAATCTGCGCGGAGCCTTCGCACTGGCCCCCGGGCTCACGCTGGCAGGTCGACACATCGCCCTGGTCGATGACGTGATGACCACGGGTGCCACGGCCCGGACCATTGCCGGGCTGCTGCGCCGGGCTGGAGCGCGGCGGGTCGATGTCTATTGCCTGGCGCGTACAGCCAAGCCGGGGCATGTATGATTCCTCACAGACCCCTTGAACCAGTGCCGCCCATGTCCCTGCCGACCCTTCTGACCCAGCACATCGCCCGTCGCCCGCAGCGCATCGCTCTGCTCCAGCACGTTGCCGAACAAGGCTCGATCACCCGCGCCGCCAAGGCCGCCGGCATCAGCTACAAGGCCGCCTGGGATGCCATCGACGAGCTCAACAACTTGGCCAGCCGCCCGCTGGTCGAGCGCAGCACCGGTGGCCGTGGCGGTGGCGGCGCGCACCTGTCGGCGGAGGGTGAACGGGTGCTGCGCCTCTACCAGCGCCTGCAATCGCTGCAAACCCAGATGCTCGAAGCTGCCGAGCAATCCAGCGACCTCGACCTGCTGGGCCGCCTGATGCTGCGCACCAGCGCTCGCAACCAACTGCAGGGTCAGGTCAGCGGGCTGCGGCGCGAGGGCCGACACGATCGCGTGAGCCTGGCCCTGGGCGACGGGCTGGAGATTGATGCGTTGATCACCCACGACAGCACGGCGCGCCTGGATCTGACCCTGGGAACCACCGTAGTGGCCTTGCTCAAGGCAGGGTGGGTGCAGGTGCTAGGGGCAAGCGATACGCCCGAGGTGGGCAGCAACGTACTGAAAGCGACGGTCGAACAGGTCTTGGCGGACGCCCAGGGACCGAGTGAAGTGAGACTGGCGCTGGGCAATGGGCAGACGCTGTGCGCCTTCGCTGCGGCCGATTGGCTGAAGGATCAACGGGTGGTCGAGGGTGACGAGGTTCGGGTTCAGTTCCCTCCCTCGTATGTATTGCTGGGGGTGCCGGCGTAGGTCGTCGATGCCGGCGCTTTCGCGGGCACGCCCCTGGAATGCGCTACCATGCCCCCTAAGCCGCCCGCCCCTTCGGAGCCACCATGTCCCACCCCTTCGACACCCTCACCCCCGACCTGGTCCTGGACGCCGTGGAAAGCCTCGGCTTTCTCAGCGACGCCCGGGTGCTGGCCCTGAACAGCTACGAGAACCGCGTCTACCAGGTGGGCATCGAAGACGCACAGCCGTTGGTCGCCAAGTTCTACCGCCCCGGTCGCTGGAGCGACGCCGCAATCCTCGAGGAGCACAGCTTCACCGCTGAACTGGCCGATTGCGAAGTGCCCGTGGTCGCGCCGCTGCAGCACGACGGCCAGACCCTCTTCAAGCACCAGGGCTTCCGCTTTGCCTTGTTCCCCCGCCGCGGCGGTCATGCGCCCGAACCCGGCAACCTCGATCAACTCTACCGGCTCGGCCAGTTGCTCGGTCGCCTGCATGCCGTTGCAGCGACACGCCCGTTCGCACATCGCGAGGCGTTGGCTGTGGACAACTTCGGCCACGCATCGCTGAATACCTTGCTCGAGGGTGGCTTCGTACCCAGGGAACTGCTCCCTGCATTCGAATCCGTGGCGCGCGACCTGCTCAAGCGAGTCGAGGCCATCTATGCCCGTACTCCACATCAACTGATCCGCCTGCATGGCGACCTGCATCCCGGCAACTTGATGCACCGCGATGAGGTGTACCACGTCGTCGACCTCGATGACTGCCGCATGGGCCCCGCCGTGCAGGATCTGTGGATGATGCTTGCCGGCAGCCGCGAAGAACGCCTTGGGCAGTTGGCCGAACTGATCGATGGCTACAACGAGTTCCATGACTTCGACCCGCGCGAGCTGGCCCTGATCGAACCGCTGCGGGCCCTGCGCCAGCTGCATTACAGCGCCTGGCTGGCCCGGCGCTGGGACGACCCGGCGTTCCCGCCGAGCTTCCCGTGGTTCGGTCAACCGCGCTACTGGGGCGATCAGATCCTCGCCCTGCGCGAGCAGATCGCTGCATTGGACGAAGCGCCATTGAAATTGTTCTGAATGGCTATCTCGGTCTGTCTACAATAGCAGTCGCTTCACCTCGGCTATCAAGCAAGGATTCTGCATGCACGCTGCAAACCCGCGCCGCGGGTATCTTCTAGGCCTCAGCGCTTACATCATCTGGGGTCTGTTCCCCCTGTACTTCAAAGCGATTCAGAGCGTTCCGGCGGTGGAGATCATCGTCCACCGCGTGCTCTGGTCAGCGCTGTTCGGCTCGCTCCTGCTGCTGGTCTGGAAACATCCCGGCTGGTGGCGCGAGCTGCGCGAGAACCCACGACGTCTGGCGATCCTGGCCCTCAGCGGCACGCTGATCGCCGGTAACTGGCTGACCTATGTGTGGGCCGTCAACAACGACCGCATGCTCGAAGCCAGCTTGGGCTACTAC
The DNA here is from genome assembly GCF_004357765.1 of Pseudomonas putida. Classification (GTDB taxonomy): domain Bacteria; phylum Pseudomonadota; class Gammaproteobacteria; order Pseudomonadales; family Pseudomonadaceae; genus Aquipseudomonas; species Aquipseudomonas putida_U. The sequence continues at coordinate 83,269 of NZ_SMTE01000006.1, forward strand.
ATCAACCCGCTGGTCAACGTGCTGCTCGGCATGCTGCTGCTAGGTGAACGCCTGCGCCGCCTGCAGTGGGTCGCGGTGGGCCTGGCGGCCTTGGGGGTGGCGCAGCAGGTGTGGCAGGTGGGAAGCCTGCCATGGGTCTCGCTGGTGCTGGCATTGAGCTTCGGGTTCTATGGCCTGATACGCAAGCAGGCCCCCGTGGCGGCCCTGCCTGGTCTGGTGGTGGAAACCTGGATGCTGGTACCTCTGGCCTTGGGCTGGTTGCTGCTGAACCCCTCGGCCATGAGCGCCCAGGGCGGGTTCTATACCAGTAGCGAGGCGCTGTGGTTGATGGCGGCCGGGCCGGTGACCCTGGTACCACTGGTGTGCTTCAACGCCGCTGCTCGGCACCTGCCCTATACCACACTGGGCTTCCTGCAATACCTGGCACCGACCCTGGTGCTGCTACAGGCGGTGCTGCTATTCGACGAACATCTGTCCTCCACCAGCCTGGTGGCCTTCGTCTGCATCTGGACAGGTTTGGCGATCTACAGCGTCGACGCCTGGCTCAACCTACGCAAACGCGCCTGATCAGAAAATGATCAAAACGCTACAGACCACGTTATCCGTGGTCTGTAGCCACATCTCCAGAGGTTATCCACACCCTCGTCCCCGTGCTTTGTGCACAAGCCGCTGAATTCTGTACGTTTTTCGCTCAATCGGCGCGAAGCCTTGCCACACGTGGGCTGGCGGCGTGAACCCCCAGGTTATCCACAGGGCCGTCCCGTTAAATCGGGGGATAACCCTCGTTCAATCTTCAGGCCGCAGCGTCAACTCCACCATCAAGTCGTCTGCCAAGCCCTCCAGCTTGCGCTGCAGGTCTTCCAGCGACAGGGTCAGCGGCAGCGCCAACAGCGCATCGGCATGAAACAACGGTTCGCTGCTCATCGGCGCCGGACGTACCTCGGTGGTGAAGCGCTCGAGGTTGACCCCTTGATCGGCCAGCAGCCGAGTGATGTCACGGACGATGCCCGGCCGGTCGTTGCCGACCAGCTCCATGGCAATGGGCTTCCAGGTGCAGGAAGGCTCTATGCCACTTTCGGCGATCAATACACGGATATCGTACTTGCCCAGCGCCTGCAGCGACTCGACCAGCTCGTCGTAGTTTTCCGCCGGCACCGCCACCCGCAAGATGCCGGCGAACTGACCAGCCATACGCGACATGCGGCTCTCCAACCAGTTGCCACTGTGGTCGGCGATGCACTGGGCGATGCGCTCGACCTGCCCGGCCTTGTCGGGGGCAATCACGGTCAATACAAGATGATCCACAAGCCGTTCCTCTGTGTCGGGCCGCGCGAGGCGACGGAATTCGGGGGGATCGGTTGAGTATAGGCAAGGCGCGGCAACCTGCCGCAGGACAGTCCGAGGGATTAATCGTGTACTGTTTCAAGATTTATCTGGAACAATCCACAGGTTTTTTGCGAACATACCCACTCCCAGCGTGACCCAACGCGACCAAACGGTCGCACAACGACGCTTTTAGTCTGGTATTCCCCTGCCTGCTGCTTCATGTAGTATGCGACGGCGTGGACTACAAAACGTCGTTCGATGTTGTAGAGAAGCGCTACAGGCTTAATACACGTAGAGCGAATAGCTGAGCAGAGTGAGGCAAGCAATGACTGGATACGTTCAAGTCGGTGGCCTTCAGGTCGCCAAGGTCCTGTACGACTTCGTCAACGACGAAGCCATTCCGGGGACCGGCATCGTCGCCGAGCAGTTCTGGGCCGGTGCAGAAAAGATCATCAACGACCTCGCTCCAAAGAACAAAGCCCTGCTCGCCAAACGCGACGAGCTGCAAGCCAAGATCGACGCCTGGCACCAGGCGCGCCAAGGTCAGGCCCACGACGCCTCGGCCTACAAAAGCTTCCTCCAGGAAATCGGCTACTTGCTGCCACAAGCCGATGACTTCCAGGCCACCACGCAGAACGTGGATGAAGAAATCGCCCTGATGGCCGGCCCGCAACTGGTGGTGCCGGTGATGAACGCCCGCTTCGCCCTCAACGCTGCCAATGCCCGCTGGGGTTCGCTCTACGATGCCTTGTATGGCACCGATGCCATCAGCGACGAAGGCGGCGCCGAGCGCGGCCAAGGCTACAACAAGGTTCGCGGCGACAAGGTCATCGCCTTCGCCCGCGCCTTCCTCGATGAAGCCGCCCCACTGGCAGCCGGCTCGCACGTCGATTCCACCGGTTATCGCATCGAGGCGGGCAAACTGGTCGTTACCCTCAAGGGCGGCAGCAACACCGGCCTGCGTGACGACGCGCAGTTGATCGGCTTCCATGGCGATGCCGCTGCGCCGACCGCCGTGCTGCTCAAGCACAATGGCCTGCACTTCGAGATCCAGGTCGACGCCAGCACCCCGGTGGGCAGCACCGATGCCGCCGGCGTGAAGGACATCCTGATGGAGTCGGCACTGACCACCATCATGGATTGCGAAGACTCGGTCGCCGCCGTCGACGCCGATGACAAGGTCATCGTCTACCGCAACTGGCTGGGCCTGATGAAAGGCGACCTGGCCGAGCAGGTGAGCAAGGGTGGCAAGACCTTCACCCGCACCATGAACCCGGATCGCGAGTACGCCACCCCCAACGGTGGTAGCGTCACCTTGCATGGCCGCTCGCTGCTGTTCGTGCGCAACGTCGGCCATCTGATGACCAACCCGGCGATCCTCGACGCCCAAGGCAACGAGATCCCAGAGGGTATCCAGGACGGCCTGTTCACCAACCTGATCGCTCTGCACAACCTCAACGGCAACACCACCCGCAAGAACACCCGCAGCGGCAGCGTGTACATCGTCAAACCGAAGATGCACGGCCCGGAAGAAGTGGCATTCGCCGCCGAAATCTTCAGCCGCGTCGAAGACCTGCTGGGCATGCCGCGCAACACCGTCAAGGTCGGCATCATGGACGAGGAGCGCCGTACCACGGTCAACCTCAAGGCCTGCATCAAGGCCGCGGCCGAGCGCGTGGCGTTCATCAACACCGGTTTCCTCGACCGTACCGGTGACGAAATCCACACCTCGATGGAAGCAGGCGCCGTGGTGCGCAAGGGCGCCATGAAGAACGAGAAGTGGATCGGGGCCTACGAGAACAACAACGTCGATATCGGCCTCGCCACGGGCCTGCAAGGCCGGGCCCAGATCGGCAAGGGCATGTGGGCGATGCCCGACTTGATGGCGGCCATGCTCGAGCAGAAGATCGCTCACCCGTTGGCCGGCGCGAACACCGCCTGGGTACCATCGCCGACCGCTGCCACCCTGCACGCGCTGCACTACCACAAGGTCGACGTGCAGGCGCGTCAGCGCGAACTGGCCAGCCGCACCCCGGCCTCGGTCGACGACATCCTGGCCATCCCGCTGGCGCCCGATACCAACTGGTCGGCCGAGGAGATCCGCAACGAGGTGGATAACAATGCCCAGGGCATCCTTGGCTACGTGGTGCGCTGGATCGACCAAGGCGTGGGTTGCTCGAAGGTGCCGGACATCAACGATGTCGGCCTGATGGAAGATCGCGCCACCCTGCGTATCTCGGCCCAACTGCTGGCCAACTGGCTGCGCCATGGTGTGATCAGCCAGGAACAGGTGCTGGAGAGCCTCAAGCGCATGGCGGCGGTGGTCGACAAGCAGAACGCCGGCGACGCCCTGTACCGGCCGATGGCACCGCACTTCGATGACAACGTCGCGTTCCAGGCGGCGGTCGAACTGGTGCTCGAAGGTACCAAGCAGCCCAACGGCTACACCGAGCCAGTACTGCATCGCCGTCGTCGCGAGTTCAAGGCGCGTAACGGGTTGTAATACTTCTGCGACAAGGGGTCGCTTCGCGACCCCTCTCTCGGGATCACGTAAGTTTCAATTCCTTCTGCACAAGCCCTAGCAATTTCCCCAGATCCACCGGCTTGAGCAAGAAATCCACCACCCCCAGGTGCATCACATCCACCGCCTCGCTCACATCGGTGTCGCCCGACACCACGATGATCGACAACGCCGCCCGCTCCGACTCACGAATCTGCCGGATCAATTCCAAGCCATCATCGGGCGCCATGCGCAGGTCGGTGATCATCAGCGCAATGCGCGGTTCGTAGTGCAACTTGAACATCGCTTCCTGCGCGCCATCTGCGGTCATGCAGTCGATGCCCCTGCTTTTCAGGTAAAGGCACAGCGCCTCGGCGTTCACCGGGTTGTCGTCCACCACCAGCACCACTGGCTTGGGAGCGACCGGCGCGCTTACCACTGCCAGTGCCTCGCGCTCGGCGTCACTCAGGATGTCGTCATGCTCAGCCATGCTGTTCTCGTCAAAAAAATCCCACTCTGGGGTTAAGACCACAACACGCGGCTAAAGCCGTTCGCCTTTCGTCGGATCTCTGACAGTCGCGTCCATAGACTTACGTCCAATGGGCACCACTGCGCCGCCGGCAGACCATGGAGGTCGAAAACAACAAGGCCGCACCTATATATAGATATATATAGTTCGGCGTAGCGATACGGTCGGTTTCATGAGCAAAAAGGACGCCTATAGCCAGGCGGGCAGGACCGCAGTACTGCAGAACATCCAAGGCACCCTGCAGTTCCTGCAACGCTTCCCCCCGTTCAACCAGATGGAGCACAACCATCTGGCCTACCTGGTTGAACAGTGCCAGCTGCGCTTCTACGCCAGCGGCGAGAGCATCATCAGGCCCGCCGACGGGCCGGTGGAGCACTTCTACATCGTCAAGCAGGGCCGCGTCGTGGGCGAGCGCCAGCACTTGGTCAAGCCGGGGATGGAAACCACCTTCGAGATCACCAGTGGCGAATGCTTCCCGCTGGCTGCGCTGCTGGGCGAGCGTGCTACCCGTACCGAACACCTGGCCGGTGAGGACACGTTTTGCCTGCAGTTGAACAAATCAGCTTTCATCCACGTATTCTCGTTGTCGGCGGCGTTTCGCGACTTCGCCCTCCGCGGTGTCAGCAGCCTGCTCGACCAGGTCAACCAGCAGGTGCGTCAGCGCGCCGTCGAAACCCTCGGCACCCAGTACTCGCTGAACACGCCATTGGGTGAACTGGCCATGCGCCATCCGGTAGCCTGCAGTCCGGACACCCCCCTGCGCGAAGCCGTGCGGTTGATGCACGAGCAGCAGGTCGGCAGCATCGTCATCGTCGACCGACAACGCTTCCCGCTGGGAATCTTCACCCTGCGCGATCTGCGCCAGGTGGTGGCGTCCGCCGATGCCGACCTGGGCGCGCCCATCGACCGCCACATGACCGCCAAGCCGTTCTTCCTCAGTCCCCACGCCAGCGCCTTCGACGCCGCCATGGCGATGACCGAGCGGCATATCGCCCACGTCTGCCTGGTGGAAAACCAGCGTCTGTGCGGCGTGGTCTCCGAGCGCGACCTGTTCTCGCTGCAGCGGGTCGACCTGGTGCACCTGGCACGCACCATCCGCCATGCCCCCCGCCTGGAGACATTGGTATCGCTGCGCGGCGAGATCGGCCAGTTGGTCGAACGCATGCTGGCCCATGGCGCCTCTTCCACGCAAATCACCCAGATCATCACCCTGCTCAACGACCACACGGTCTGCCGGGTGATCGAGTTGGCTTTGGCCGAGCGTGGCGACCCCGGCGTACCGTTCACCTGGCTGTGTTTCGGCAGCGAAGGCCGCCGCGAGCAGACCCTGCACACCGATCAGGACAACGGCATCCTGTTCGAGGCCCAGGACAGTCAGCAAGCCGAGGCCATTCGTGCCCGCCTGCTGCCGTTGGCGCAGTACATCAACCAATCCCTGGCGCAGTGTGGCTTCACCCTGTGCAAGGGCAACGTCATGGCTGGCAATCCCGACCTGTGCCTGTCGCGCAGCGAATGGGCACGGCGCTTCGCCGGCTTCATCCGCGAGGCCAGCCCGGAAAACCTGCTCGGTTCGAGCATCTATTTCGACCTGCGGGTGGTCTGGGGCGACGAACAGGGTTGCGAACAGCTGCGCCAGAGTCTGTTGCAGCAAGTCGCCGACAATCGGCTGTTCCAGCGGATGATGGCGGAAAATGCTTTGCGCCAGCGCCCTCCGGTCGGCCGCCTGCGTGATTTCGTCCTGACGCGCCAGGGCAATGACAAGACCGCCACCCTCGATCTCAAGGTGCAGGGCCTGACGCCCTTCGTCGATGGCGCCAGGCTGCTGGCCCTGGCCAACGGCATTGGCGCCTGCAATACCCTCGAACGCCTGCGCCAACTGGTCGCCAACGGGGTGATCGATGGCCTCGATGGCGCCGCCTACGAAGAGGCCTACCACTTCATCCAGCAGACGCGCATGCAGCAACACCAGCGCCAGACGCGCGACAACCTGCCGTACTCCAACCGCCTCGATCCCGACAGCCTCAACCACCTGGACCGGCGCATCCTGCGGGAATCCCTGCGCCAGGCCCAGCGCCTGCAGAGCAACCTGGCACTGCGGTACCAGCTATGAACCTGTTCGCCTGGCTACGCCCCAGCACACCGGCTCTGGGCTTGTCCCTACGTCAGCGCCTGGAGCGGTTGCCCAAACCGGCGCCGCTGGGCGTCTGCTCGCTGCGCGAACAGCGCTGGGTGGTGCTCGACCTGGAGACCAGCGGCCTCAACCCGCATCGCGACCAGGTGCTGTCGATCGGCGCCGTGGCCATCGCCGACGGCGCCATCGACTTTGCCCAGCAGTTCGAGCGGACCTTGCACCGCCCGAGCCAGAAAGCCAACGCCAGCACGCTGATCCACGGCCTCGGCCCAAGTGCACTGGCCGCTGGCTGCGACCCGGCCGAAGCGCTGCTCGATCTGCTCGAATTCATCGGCGACAGCCCACTGCTGGCCTTCCATGCCGGGTTCGATCAGCGCATGTTGGCCCGGGCTTTGAAGCAAAGTCTGGGTTGGCGGTTGCAGCAACCCTGGTTCGACGTTGCCGAGCTGGCACCGATGCTCAACCCCGATACGGTGCTGCGCGAGGCCAGCCTGGACGACTGGGTGGCGCGCTTCGGCCTCCAGGTGGATGATCGCCACCATGCCAGCGCCGATGCCCAGGTCACCGCCGAGCTGGCCCTGATCCTGTTCAGCCAGGCGCGCCGCCAGCAGCTCGACAGCCCCTTGCAACTGGAGCAGCGGTTGCGTGGGTGGCGACGGCGTAAGGTCCAAGGGCATGGGTTATAGGGGGGCACGGTTCAGGGATGGCCGCGCTCGATCTCGACCGCACCACAACCCTCAAGACATCCCCCACCCCACTCCATTCAGACAAGCGTCCATTGCACCCGCCCCCCGCCTCTGCAACAATCGCGAATAATTATCGTTAGTTAATGCATTCGTTCCGGGGGGACGCTGCGTGTCTTCTGCCCACAGCCCACATGCCGAACTGGTCGGCTCGCTGTACCGCGACCATCGCGGCTGGCTGCTCGCCTGGCTGCAACGCAGCCTGGCCTGCCGCCAACGTGCCGAAGACCTCAGCCAGGATACCTTCGTCCGCCTGCTCGGCCGCGACCAGTTGGACGCCCCACGCGAACCCCGTGCCTTCCTCGCCGCCGTGGCCAAGGGGCTACTGTTCGACCACTTCCGTCGCAGCGCGCTGGAACAGGCCTACCTGACTGAATTGGCGCGCCTGCCCGAAGCCGAGCATCCTTCTCCCGAACAACAGCAACTGATCCTCGAAGACCTCAAGGCCATCGATCGCCTGCTCGGCAAGCTGTCCAGCAAGGCCCGCGCGGCGTTTTTGCACAATCGTCTGGATGGCATGGGCCACGCCGAGATCGCCGAGCGCCTGGGCGTTTCGGTATCGCGCGTGCGTCAGTACATCGCCCAAGGCATGCGCCAGTGCTACGTGGCGCTCTATGGGGAGCCGACGTGAACGGCGCACCGGTATCGGCCAGGGTCCTCGAAGCCGCCATCGCCTGGAAGATGAACCTTGAAGAGGGCTACGGTGGCTCCGACCAACGCGGCGAATTCATGCGCTGGCACGCCGCCAGCGAAGAGCATGCCCGCGCCTGGCGCCAACTGGGTGCCCTCGACCAGCGCGTCAGCGCCGCTGCCGGTCCGGCACGCCAGGCCTTGCAACAATCGCGGGTGGGGTTGCGCCGCCGTGTCGGCAAGGTCGGTGGCGGGCTGGCCGGCATGTTCCTGCTCGGCTCGCTGCTGGCCTGGCTCGGCGCTCCCTCGCTGTCGCCCAGCTATTGGCTGGCCGACCAGCGCACCGCCACCGGCGAACTGCGCACCTTGCGTCTGGAAGACGGTACCCTGCTGAGTCTGAACAGCCACACCGCCGTGGACATCGACTACGCCGGCGAGCAACGGGTACTCGTCCTGCACCAGGGCGAAATCTCGGTAGAGACCGGCCATGCCGATCCTCGCCCGCTGCTGGTGCGCACCGACGACGGCCGCCTGCGCCCGTTGGGCACACGTTTCCTGGTACGCCGCGAAGACCAGGGCACGCGCCTGGAAGTGCTGCAATCGTCGGTCGCGGCGATGCCGCGCAACAGCGGCGACGAGCGCGTAGTGCAGGCCGGTCAGCAGGTGCTGATGAATGCCAATGGCCTCGGCGAAACCAGCCAGGTTGCCACCGGTGCAGACGCCTGGACCCGTGGCATGCTGGTAGTGGACAACGTGCGCCTGGGCGATTTGCTGGCGCGACTGGGCCAGTACCGCAGGGGCCACCTTGGGGTCGCCGACGAGGTCGCCGACCTGCGCGTGACCGGCAGCTTCCCCCTGACCAACACCGATCTGGCCCTGGCTTCGCTGGTGCCGGCGCTGCCGGTGAAGATCGAACAGCACACACCGTGGTGGGTCACGGTAGTCCCCAAATAAGCAAGCCTGCTTGCCCTGGCAGGAGGCACCTCGCCGGCGACGTGGCCGGCGCAGGCAAACTACTAATCTGAATTGTTCTCACTTTTTTTCGTATACCCCTGTCACTTTTCGAATCTCGCTCGGCAAGGAAGCAACTAGCACTTATCCGTCGAGGAGCCGTTGCATGTCCCACGCTGTTGATCGTTTGCTTCGCCCTAGCCTCTTGGCCTTGGCCATCGGTTTAGCTAACCCGCTTGCCGCTGCCGCGGTGTTCGCTGCCGAACCGTCCACGGCGCAGCGCTACGACCTGCCAAGCGCACCGTTGGCCAGCACGTTGAACCAGATCGCCAGCCAGTCGGGTATCGCCCTGGCTATCGATCCGGCACTGGTCAGCGGGCTAACCTCGGCCCCGGTCAATGGCCAGTACGACGGCGTAGGCGCTCTGGGCGCTGCCCTGCGCGGCACCGGGCTACAGCTACAGCTGAGCAATGCGGGCAGCTATAGCCTGGTGGCGGTGCCCGATGGCGCCTTGGCCCTGCCGGAAACCGCGATCAATGCCGACGCGGCCTACGAAACGGCCTGGGGCCCGGTCGAAGGCTACGTCGCCAAGCGCACTGCTGCTGGCACCAAGACCGACACCGCCCTGGTCGAAGTCCCCCGTTCGATCTCGGTGGCCACCCGTGAGCAGATGAGCGACCGGGGTGTGCATAGCCTCGACGATGCCGTGCGCTACATGCCGGGGATCGTCTCCGCCAGCTTCGGCAGCGACACCCGCTATGACTGGATGCGCGTACGCGGCTTCGAGCCGACCCATTATCTCGACGGCCTGCCGTTGCCCCGCGGCGTCTATGCCAACCCCAAGCCCGAGACCTGGAACCTCGACCGCCTGGCCCTGTTGCGCGGCCCGGCTTCCTCGCTCTACGGCCAGACCCCACCGGGCGGTCTGCTGGACATGGTCAGCCGTCGCCCCCAGGCCGAAAGCGCCCATGAAATCCAGCTGCAGTACGGCAGTGACAATCACCGCCAGATCAACTTCGCCAGCACCGGCAAGATCGATGATCAAGGCCAGTTCCTGTATGGCGTGAGTGGCGTGATCCGCGATGGCGGCACGCAAATCGACCACATCGACGACAAGCGCTACAACATCGCGCCAAGCCTGACCTGGAACATCGACGACGACACCTCGCTGACCCTGCTGACCCAGTTCACCCGCGACGATACCGGCGCTACCAGCCAGTTCCGGCCTATCCAGGGCACCAAGATCGACATGCCGTTCGGCAAGATCTCCCGCCACAAGAACCTGGGCGATCCGGACTACGAGTTCTACGACCGTACCTACTATGCGTTGGGTTATGCCTTCGAACACCGATTCAATGACGTCTGGCAGTTCCGCCAGAATCTGCGCTACACCAAGTCGGACCTGGCGTTCCAAACCATCACCCCCGGCAGCTACAACCCGATCACCCCGCCGGTGCAGGACGATGGCACCGTCAGCCGTTTGTCCACCAACACCGATGAAGACATCAGCCAGTTTGCCGTGGACAACAACTTCCAGGCCGACTTCGCCACCGGTGACGTTACCCATACACTCCTGATCGGCCTGGACCACCAGCGCATCAATACCAACTACCTGTCGATCTTCGACTTCACGGTGCCGCCGAGCAACGTCAACGACCCGGTCTATGGCTTGCCGATCAGCCGACCGGATCGCGCCGACGCCTTCTATGACTACAACCAGAAGACCCGCCAGACCGGCGTCTACATCCAGGACCAGATGGCGCTGGGCAACTGGCGCCTGACCTTGGGTGGGCGTGAGGACTGGGTGCACACCGGCACCAAGTTCTTCAACGACAACGACGCCACCAACACTGAGCGTGACAAGAAGTTCAGCGCTAACGCGGCCATCAGCTACGTGTTCGACTCCGGTCTGGTTCCGTACCTTTCGTATGCCGAGTCGTTCCAACCGACACTCAATGCAACCGCCTCGGCAACCCAATCGTTCAAGCCTACCGAGGGCGAGCAGTGGGAGCTGGGTATCAAGTACCAGCCACCGGGCTCCAACACGCTGCTCTCGGCAGCGATCTATGACCTGACCCAGAAGAACGTTTCGGTCACCAACAACGTCGGCGGCGTTACAGTCACCAGCCAGACCGGCGAAGTGAAAGTGCACGGCCTGGAGTTGGAGGCCGTGTCCGATGTCACCGACAACCTGAAGCTGATCGCCGCCTATACCTTGGCCAAGTCCGAAGTGCAGGATGGCCTGTACAAAGGCAACCGCCTGCAACTGATGCCCAACCAGCAGGCCTCGCTGTGGGCCGACTACACGTGGCACAGCGGCTGGCTCGACGGCTTCGGCATCGGCGGCGGTGCGCGCTATACCGGCAACACCTACGGCGACCAGGCCAACACCTACCTGGGGAAGGCCAATGCCTACACCGTGTTCGACGCATCCGTGCACTATGACCTGGGGCGTCTGGATAACAGCCTGAAGGGTGCCTCGGTGGCGGTCAACGCCACCAACCTGTTCGACAAGGAATACCTTTCGACCTGTGACGCTTTCTACTGCTACTACGGCGATGCGCGCAGCGTCGTGGCCAGCGCCACCTACAAGTTCTGACTGAGCACGGGCCGCTGTGCGGCCCAGGCTTCCGACAAACAAGCAACGGAACTCTGATGAAAAGCCCAACCATCCGCCGCTGGTCGCAGGTCCACACGTGGAGCAGCCTGGTCTGCACCGCGTTCCTGCTCCTGCTGGCGCTCACCGGCTTGCCGCTGATCTTCCACCACGAACTCGAACACCTGCTCGGCGACGCTCCTGAACTGCGCGAAATGCCCGCTGGCACGCCGCACCTCGACCTGCAACAACTGGTGCTCAAAGCCGAGCAGCACCGCCCAGGCGAAGTGATGCAATACTTCGGCTACGACGAGGACGAACGCAACGGTGTGATCGCCATCACCGCAGCCACCGCCGGCACCGAACCCAATTCGTCGCACACCTTCATGCTCGATGCCCGTACCGGAGAAGCCGTGGCCATGCCTGCCGCCAATGGCGGCTTCATGATGATCATGCTGCGCCTGCACGTGGACATGTTCGCCGGCCTGCCCGGCAAACTATTGTTGGCGTTCATGGGCCTGTTGTTCGTGGTCGCCATCGTTTCCGGAACGGTGCTCTACGCCCCGTTCATGCGCCGCCTGGACTTCGCCACGGTACGTAACGACAAATCGACGCGCCTGCGCTGGCTCGACCTGCACAACCTGATCGGCGTGGTGACCTTGGCCTGGGCCCTGACCGTAGGCGTCACCGGCGTGATCAGCGCGCTATCGGACCTGGTCATCGCCGCCTGGCGCAACGACAGCCTGGCCGCGATGGTCGCGCCCTACCGTGACGCCCCCCCGCTCACCGAACGGGCCCCGGCGACACGGCTACTGGACATCGCCGAACAGGCCGCCCCCGGCATGCGCCCGGACTTCATCGCCTTCCCCGGCACACGCTTTTCCAGCGAGCACCACTATGCCGTGTTCATGAAAGGCGCCACGCACCTGACCTCGCATTTGCTCACCCCGGTGCTGATCGATGCGCGCACCCTGGCGGTCACCGCCGTCGGCGATCGGCCCTGGTACATGGATGCCATGGGGCTGTCACAGCCTCTGCACTTCGGTGACTACGGCGGGCGACCGATGCAGATTCTCTGGGCCGTGCTCGATGTGCTGACCATCATCGTGCTCGGCAGTGGCCTGTACCTGTGGTGGGGCAAGCAACGCAAGGTCCGGGAGGTGCGCCCATGAGCCACCGGTCACGCGCTACCTGGCGCATCTTCCTCTGGCCGTGCGCGATCGCGGCGCTCGGCGCGGCGGGACTGTTCGCCGCGCTGCTCGGCGACGGGCTCTGGGACGCGCTCGCCTGGCTGGGCCTGGGCATACCCGCCATACTCGGCCTGCGCGGGCTGTACCGCAGGTGAGGTAACCCGCTGCCACACCGAGGCCTGCCGTAACGACCATGCTCCTGGCCCGCCCAACAGGAGCATGCCCATGACCCCCTTGCAGCGTCTCAAGTCCCTGGACGCCCCCATCATCCAACTGCTCTCCGGCTTTCCGGCACACGACCGCGCGCTGCCCTCCTGGCAGGCCCGGCAACGCTTCTTCGGTGACCTGGCCGATTACTGGAATGCGCCGGACAGCACCGGCGAAAACCGCAAAGCGCGCCTGATCCAGCTGCGGGGCCAGCAATTGCGCGCCGAGATCGAGCTGCGCATGGCCGACCAGACACTCGAACCTGCCCATGCCCAACTACTCGAAACCTGTCTGGACAAACCGCTGTCCTGGCAGCGGCAAGTACTGCCCGCTGCGACACGCCCACAACTGTACCGACCCTTGCTGGATATCACCCGCCCCAATTGGCGGGGCCATATACCCGGTGTAGTGGTGATCGTGGAAGGCGGCCCGCCCGGTCAGTTGCTGAACCACGGCCAGGCCCGCGGCCGAGCCTTGCTGTGCAGCCTCTCCCACGGTATCGAAGCGTTCAGCGACCTGTCGGCACTGCACCGGGAGCTCTGCGAGCGGCTCGACGACCCACTGCAAAGCCTGCCCTTGCTACGGCTGTTCGTCCGTACCGACGATCAGAGCTGTGCGCACAATGCCGAACGCCTGCGCTATGACTGGCTGACCGATGACTTGCTGCAGTCGCAGGTTCAAGACCTGCTCGATGCCCAGCAAAGGCGCCTGGCCGACTGCTGGCAGATCCACCCCGAGCCAGCACAGACGAGCGCCCAGGAGGAATTCGCTGCACGCCTGCGCCGCGCCGCAGACCTGCTCGAGGCCACCACCAGCAGGGCGGTATTGCCCACACGTTACGCTCTGCTGCTGGAAAAGCACTCGCCCGCCTGGCTCAAGCGCGCCTCGCCGCAGGCTCTGACGCATATCATGCAGACCATCCAGGAACTGGTGATCAGCATCGAGCGGGCCGCTGCACCGGGTATTCCCCGCCACCACGAGTTTCTCGAGCAAAATAGCTTGCAGGTATGGACCCGAGAACGCCTACGCCAGGCGTTACGCCAGCAGCACCTGCTCGACATCGACCCCCGTCACGTGCTGATCAGCGTGACCATGGCGCGCCAGGTCGGACCGGTACTCCATCCCTCGCTGCCGAACAGCTACGTGCCTGTGGCCAGCCGTGATCGGGTGGGTGGGACGGTCGAGCTCGTACCTCGCACCTACAGCCTGGAACAACTGGCATTGCTCAACGTCGCCTGGCTGGACGTGGACTACTGGCTGACCGCACGTGTTCACCAGGCAGACGGCAGCGCGTTGCCCGAGCTCAGCGCGGCACAGGCGAAGAAGCTGGTGCGCGAACTGGATACTGGGGCGAGCTACCCACGTTTTCTGCGCACCCACCTGATCGACTCCGCTGCCGGTCGGTGGCGCCAGCAAGCGCATGCCAACATCAACCGCGCGCGCATGCACGCCGAAGCAGCCAAAGGCCGTTATGCCGGACACTTCAAGTACAGCCCTGGGCAAATCGGCTATCGCTGGGCCAGGGCGATCATGAACTTTCCGGACAGCCAATGGCGGCCCCTTGTGCAGGAAAACCGCATCCAGGTGCGGCAAATGCTGATCAGCAACCAGACGCTTCAGGGCGTTCTGCTGATCACGACCGACACGCCGACGGTCAAGCGTTTCCTTCTGTATGCCCCTGATGCGCCCGACCGCAAGCCTTGGCGCGAATATGCCTCGGTTCGCGAATTGCTACGCTCGCTGCGCGACAAGCCAGCCTTTCGCGACTACGTGATCGAACGCCTGCCCATGGCCAAGCGCAGCACACTGCAAACCCTGTTGACCAAAGGGCGATTGGGACGGGAACTGACCACCCCGGAAATTACCGGCAACTTCCTGCACGCCTGTTACCTGGCCGAAGTGCGTGCGGTCATCGCGGCCGTGGATGCCAGTACCAACACCCGCCTGGAACTGCTGGGCCATGCCAGCCTGCGGGCGCTGTGGGTCATCCTCGACATCGTCAGCCTGATATTGCCCAACCGCGCCCTGACGCCCCTGGCCTTTGGCCGGGCAGCCATCTCCGCGCTGGATAGCGTACAGGCGCTGGACGAGGATGACCGGATCGGCGCCTTGGCCCATCTGGTCGAGATGTTCACTCACGCCGGCGACGGCCTGAACAGCATCAGCGGCTCAACCGTGGTGCGCCGGGCGATCCGCGCCATGCCACCGACACCACCGGTGATGCTGCCGCCGAGCTACAAGGTCCAACCCGATCCCGCCAAACTGCGCTACCGCATCGATGGCATCCATGGCGAAGGGGTATTCGAAAAGCCGTCGACCTACCCAGGCCTGACCCACTACTACATCCAGGACAACACCGGGTTCTACTACCAGGTAGCGTTCGATGGCTACCGCTGGCGCGCCGTCGACCCACAACAGGTCGATGCCTACACCAAGGTGGCGGTCAAACGCCGCGAAGATGGTGAATGGGTCGTCGACTCACCGGTCCTGTGGTACGAAGGCCTGCCGGACCTTGCGGCGCTTCTGGACGGTTGTCGTCTGGAGGAGGTACCGCAGGGCGAAGCCGAACCCTCCACACCCGGTGTCTACCGCAGTAACGACAAGCTGCACCTGCGCGCTGGCGGCCATGCCCTACCCTTGCGCGCTCACCTGCTCGAACACCATTACCACCTGCTGATCCCAGGCCAACCCAATCGTCGTGGTCCGGCCTGGGCAATCCTTCGCTGGCAGGATGAGCAATGGCGAATCCGCGTGCGCCAGCCAGGACGCAGTAGCGACTGGCTGGCGCTACCGGCCGGCTATTCCGACAACCGTGGCAGCAGTCGGTCAAGCCGCTGATGCAAGGCGCTGCTCGCTGGCCAGTTGCGCAGCAGCCGCGCCCGGTCGCGGGCATAGGCCGGGGCGAAGCTCAGCTGGGTCGCATGCTGGCACATGGCATCCAGGTCGATCAGCGACCATTGCCCGTCCACCCAGAACAGGTTGTGGCCCTTGAAATCGCCGTGGCTGATGCGTTCACGGATCAGCTGGCGCATCAACCGGACCAGAGCGTCGACCTGCTCCTCGGGCGCCTCGCCGTTGTCCACGTAGGGCGCGAAGCAGGCCGCCAGGTCGGGGCCATCGAGATACTCGGTGACCAGGTAGGCGCGGCTGCGCAATCCCAGCACACGCTGCTCCAGCACCGCCAACGGGCGTGGCGTGGCAATGTCGAGGAACGCCAGGCGGTGGCCTTCGATCCACGAATGCCAGGCCCGGCTCGGGCGCCAGAAGCGCTTGAACCAATGAGCGGTGTTCTTGATGTTGTAGCGCTTGAGCACCAGCGGGCGCCCGTCGACTTCGATGCGTGCGACACTGGCCGCGCCACCGGTCTTGTACAGGTGGCCGCTGTCGATCAGGGTATCGGCCTGCTCCAGCACCGGCAACATGGCCTCGACCTCGTCGCGCACGATGGCGCGCAGGCCGGACAAGCTGCGCTGCACGCTGAACAGCGTGCATTCGCGGCCAGCTTTTTCCAGGTAATCCTTCTGCCGCCAGCTGCGGACCTTGTCCACCTGCTTCTGCAGGGCTTCCAAGGGCAAAGCATGCTCGGCGTTGGCCAACAGGTAATGCACCAGCAGCTCTTCGATGAAAGGCTCCAGGCGCTTAGGCAACTGGGCGAAGAACACGCCAAGGTTCTCCAGCACACGCGGGCGCGACAACTGCTGACCAGGGGTCTCGGCGCGGATGCCGGCGCCGTCGATCAGGTACAACTTGCCGCCATGACGCAACAGGTTGTCCAGGTGCAGGTCTTCCTGCCACAGGCCCTTGGCGTGCATCTGCGCTACGGCGGTGAGGGCCTCGCCCAGTACCAGGTGCTGGGCGTCGGACAGCACCGGCTGGCGCTCTACCTCGGCCCAGGCATCGGCCAGGCTCTGGGCGCCGTCGAGAAACTCGAACAGCAACCAACCACCCTCGCCCTCCTTGAGCCCATCGGCCAACAACGTCGGCGTGGTCAGGCCTTGTTCAGCGAGCAGCTTCACACCTTCGAGTTCGCGCTGGAAGTGCCGCGGGGCACTGCCGCCGACCAGCAACTTGGCCAGCACTGGCGTGCCACGCCAGATCCCGGCACCGACGTAGCGCTGGCCAGGCAACACACGCAGCAGGCTGAGCAGTTGCAGATCGCTGTCGCCAGCGGCATCGGCGAGGGTGACGGACAGCGGCAGCGCCGGGCTGCGGCCCAAATCCTTGAGTTCAGACAAACGCATCAGCGGGCCTCTTTTTCACGACGGCGTTGCGTCAGGCGTTGCAGCCAGGCGCCCACCTGGGCGCTCTCGGCCGGTTGCGCCAGGTAGGCGGCCAACAGCGTGCGCACATCCGCCTCGCTCCAGGCGCGGGCGCGGCGCAGCAGGGGTTCCAGGTCCTTGAGCCGGTCACGCTTGCCGAACAGCAGCGGTCGGGTCTTTTCCAGGTCGATCAGTTGCGCGTCCCAGCCCTCGCGGCGCTGACGCAGAAAAATGTGCTTGGGGTAGAAGCAGCCGTGTACCTGGCCGGCCGCGTGCAGGGTGCGGGCGAGTCCGCCACAGGCGACCAGGATGGCGTTGCGGGTCGGTGCATCGAACTGCGGCCATTGCCTGAGCAGGCTGTCCAGATCGCTCCAGCCATCCAGGGCGCGGGTCATGAGGATCGCCCGGTGCTCGCCGCCCTCCTTGCGCTCGCCATAGAACACCGCGTGCAAAGCCGGGATCGCGAGCTTCTGGTAACGGCTGATGTTGCGGAACTCGCGGGCGAACGTCGGCTCGCCGAAGGGACGGTGCAGGGTTCGGGTCAGGTAGTTGGCCTGGCGCTTGAGGTAATATCCCTTGCCTTCGAGTTCCATGCGAAACACCTGGCTCCAACCGCCACGCCCGGTGTTGGGTTCGTCCACGGCATCCAGTTGCAGCGCCCATAACGCCTCGAAGTCGTTCAGGCCATGGCGCTGCAGCAGCGCGAGGTCGGCGCTGGCCAGGTAATCGGTCATTCCCTTCCCTCGAAGAAACCCAGCACCTGGCGGATACGCCGCTTGTCACGGGCATCGAGACGCTGGTGCTGGCGGTACTGCAGATAGAAACGCAGGCGCTGGGTCGCCGACAGGTGGTATTTGGCGACCTTGTCCAGGCACGCCAGATCCTTGATCAGGCGGTGGCGCCACATGAATCCCCGCCAGAAGTCGCCGGTGGGGCAGTCGATGAAGAACAGCGTGCCCTGGTCGTCGACCAGCAGGTTGCGCCACTTCAAGTCGTTGTGGGCGAAACGGTGCTCATGCATGACCCGGGTGTGCCGTGCCAATTGGCGGCTGACATGGTCGACCCAATGGCGGTCGGCCAGGCGCGGATCGTTGCGCTTGGCCAGCTCTTGCAGGTCTTCGGTGCGTGGCAGTTCGCGGGTGACCATGGCCCCGCGGCCGAATGCCAGGCCGTTGCGCTCCAGGCCCCAGGCTACCACTTCGGCAGTGGGGATCTGCCATTTGGCGAACTGCTTGAGGTTCTGCCATTCGGCTTTGATCCGCGGCCGGCCCAGGTAACGGCGCATGTGCTTGCCAGCGCCGGTGTAGCGCTTGACGTAATAATTGACCCCGTCCCGCTCGACCCGCACGACCTCGCTCAGCGGGTCGCGCGTCAGGCGTTCGCCCTCGACGGCGAATACCGCGTCGAGGCTACCGAAGTCCGCCGCCAGATGTTCGTAACCCGGCGCCAGTGTCCAACCCGCCATCAGAGTGCATCCCCATAGCGTTGCTTGCGATCGTAGAGTTTCTGCGCCTTGCGTTCGAGCCAGGCGAGCAGTGCCGCTTCGTCGGCGAGCACCTGGCGCAGTGGACGCTGGAAGTAGCCGCGCAAAAAGCGCAGTTTGTCCCGCCGTGTCAGACCGATGTCCAGCGCCGAGAAGTACAGTGCGGCCAGGTCCTTGTCCCGCCAACGGCGGCTGATTGTCGCCCGGGTCTGGGCACGATGCAGGTCGATCACCGACAGCTTGAAGTCTTCCGGCGTCACCGGACGATCGGTGTGCAGCAGGAAATGGCAGATGTAGCAATCGCGGTGGTTGACCCCGGCGCGGTGCATGCCGCCGGTCATTTTCGCCACTTCGGCGATCAGCGCCCATTTCAGGCGAGGCGCGGGTGGCTGCCTGACCCAGTCGAGGCTGTAGTCCTCCAGGCTGATGGTCGGCGCCAGCTCTTCGGTGACGATGAACGAGTGCTGCCGAGCCGGATCACTGCCGCGCTCGCCATAGGCCACCGCGGTCATGGTCGGTACGCCCACTTCGTGCAGACGCTGGATAGCGCGCCATTCCTGGCCGGCACCGAGTACCGGCAGTTTGGCAGTGAACAGGTTCTTGAAGATCTCGCCCCAACCGATGCCACGGTGGATCTTCACGAAGTAGCCTTTACCGTCGACCTCGGTGCGCAACGTGCGGCGCCCTTCCAGCTCGCGGTACACCTCGCCCTGCAGGGCCTCGACCGCCTCGAAGGCATCGCGTTTGGCCCACAGGCGCTTGAATGGCTCGGCCAGGATCAGCTTCATGCGCTCACCTTCCCGAGGATCACGTCGGCGGCATGCTGCGGCATGCTGTAGAGGTCGGCGGTGTCGGCGAACGCCAGGCCGTTGCGCGCCCAGTCGGCACGGGCTTGCGGGTCTTCGAGCATGCGTTGCAGGTAATCATTGAGCTGCTCTTGCTCGAACGGCTCGTCCAGCACCAGGCCGCTGTCGGCCTCGGCGATGTAGTGGGCGTAGCCGCACACCTTCGACACCAGCACCGGCAACCCGGCCACCAGGGCTTCGAGCAGCACGGTACCGGTGTTTTCGTTGTAGGCCGGGTGGATCAGCAGATCGGCACCGAGCAGGAAGCGCGGGATATCGCTGCGCCCCTTGAGGAACTGCACCTGCTCGCCCAAGCCCAGGGTAGCGCTCTGCAGCTGGAACACCTTGGGATCGTCCTGGCCGATGACCATCAGCCGGGTACGCTTGCGCAGGGCCGAAGGCAGGGCGGCCAGGGCCTTGAGGCTGCGGTCGACGCCTTTGGTCTTGAATCCCGAGCCGATCTGCACCAACAGCAGGTCGTCATCGCCGAGGCCGAACTCCTTGCGGAACTCGGCACGGATCTCGGCGGCGTTGGCCGGCGCGCGGCGGTCCTGGGAAATGCCCGGCGGCAGCAGGTGAAAGCGCTCCACCGGAGTGCCGTAGTGCTTGATGAACAGCGGTTGCTGCACCTCGGAAATCATCAGCACCTCGGTGTGAGCATCCTTGGCGAACACGGCGCGCTCGTACTCGGCGAAGTGCCGGTAGCGGCCCCAACGGCGGTACAGACCGCCGCGCAGGGTCTGGGCCTTGTCCTCGAAGCAACCGTCGGCGGCGTAGTACACGTCCAGCCCAGGCATCTTGTTGAAGCCGATCAGTCGGTCGACCGGGCGCTTGGCCAGGTCGGCAGCCATCCAGGCACTGAGCTTTTCGTTGCGGCGGTGGTTGAACAACGCCTTGACCGGCGCCACCAGCACCTCGAAGCCCGGCGGCACGTCGCCTTCCCAGATCAGCGTATACACACGGATCTGATGGCCACGCTTCTGGCACTCCAGGGCAATACGCATGAAATCGCGCTGCAGGCCACCGAAGGGGAAATATTTGTAAAGCACGAAAGCCAGTTGCATCAACGAACATCCTCAGCCAGCAGCAGCGCGCTCAGGCGGCTCGCCACATGCTCGGGATTCAGGCGAGTGAAGCACAACGGCCACTCGCGTTTGATATCGAACCGGCGCAGGTCGTCGGCGCTCGGTTTATAAGTGCATTTCTTTTGCAGGCAAGGGGCGCAAGGCGGCCAGTCGCTGGCCTGGTGGATCTGCGTGCGGCCATAGGCCCCGGTCAGGCCTGGATTGGTCGGGCCGAACAGGGAAATGGTCGGCACGTCGAGCGCCGCGGCCAGGTGGCCCAGCCCGGTATCAACGGCCACGCAAGCCTTGGCTGCGGCTAACACGCGGGCCACCCCGGCCAGGTTCAATTTGGGGAGTACCTGGCAGTTGTTCAAGCCTTGGGCGATACGCTCGGCCCGGGCCTTCTCGGCCGGGTTGCCCCACGGCAGGCACACCTGCAGCTTGCGCCGACCCATGCGTTCGGCCAGTTCGCGCCAATAGGCCTCGGGCCAGTGCTTGGTGGCCCAGGTAGTGCCATGCAGGAACACCACGTAGGGCGCGGCGGGCGGCAGTTGCAGGCGGTCGAGGTCGAGCCCGTAGTTGCCCAGACCCTCGGGCAGGTCGTAGGCCAGGGCCATGGCGAACAGCTGACGCACGCGCTCCACGGCATGTTGCCCGACCGCGACCGACAGGCGCCGATCATAGAAGCGGCTGGCCCAGCCTTCGCGGGCCGAATAGCGATCCAGGCCGGCCACCGGTGCCTTGACGTAGCGGGTCAGCCAGGCTGATTTGACCAGGCCCTGGGCATCGATCACCAGGTCGTACTTACGCTCGCGCAGACGCTGCTTGAACGCTTTCCACTCGCCGCTCTTGAAGGTCTGCCAGAGGTTCTTGCGCCAACGACGGATCGCCACCGGAATGACCTGATCGACCGCCGGGTGCCAGCTGGGGATTTCGGCGAAGCCTTCTTCCACCACCCAGTCGAAGCGGATCCCGGGAATCGCGTGGGCCGCATCGGTAAGGGCCGGCAGGGTGTGAATGACGTCGCCCAGCGACGAGGTCTTGATGATCAGTACCCGCACTTAGTCGACCTCGGTCACGGTATCGATCAACTCCGGCCCGCTCAGGCGCGTGAGCGCGGCGATGACCATGCCCGGGTCGAGCAGGCGCAGGCAGTTGTAGTGGCCGAACCGGCAGGTGCGGTCGAAACACGGGCTGCACTCGATGCCGGTGCGTACGACCTCGACCTGCTCGGCCAGCGGCGGGGTGAAGCCCGGCGAGGTCGACCCGTAGACCGCCACCAGCGGCCTGTTGAGCGCGGCGGCCACGTGCATCAGGCCGGAGTCGTTGCTCACCACGGCAGCGGCGCAGGACATCAGGTCGATGGCCTCGGCCAGCGAGGTCTCGCCGGCCAGGTTGCAGGACTCTTCACGCAACCCTGGGATCAACCGGTCGCGGATCTGCTCGCCGACCGGATGGTCGTTCTTCGAGCCGAACAACCACACCTGCCAGCCCTGGCGAATCAGGGCATCGGCCACCTCGGCGTAGTGCTCGGCCGGCCAGCGCTTGGCCTCGCCGAACTCGGCTCCCGGGCACAGCGCCAGCACCGGCCGGTCCAGCTCCAGACCAAACTTGGCCAGGGCGGCATCGCGGCTCTGCGGCTCGATGCGCAGGCTCGGACGCGGGTAGGGTTGCGGCAGTTCGGCATCCGGCGCGTAGGCCAGGGCCATGAAACGCTCGATCATCAGCGGGTAGCGGGCCTTGTCCAGCTTGCGTACGTCGTTGAGCAGGCCGAAGCGCATTTCACCGCGCCAGCCGGTGCGCTTGGGGATACCGGCGAAGAACGGCACCAGCGCCGACTTGAGCGAGTTGGGCAGCAGGATGGCCTGGTCGTACTGGCCGGCCAGGGATTTGCCGATGCGCCGCCGCGTGGCCAGCTCCAGCGCACCGTGGCCGAGCGGAAAGCTCAGGGCTTGGCGCACCTCGGGCATGCGCTCGAGGATCGGCCGGCTCCACTCGGGAGCCAGGACGTCGATCACGCAGTCGGGGTGCTGCTGTTTCAGGCACTGGAACAGGGTCTGCGCCATCACCATGTCGCCGACCCAGCTGGGGCCAATGATCAGTATTCTCATGCTTGGTCCAGAAACGGTCGGGGAGGCTGCAGGCTGCATTACAGCCTGGCCTCCCCTCTTTATATTCAGGCTATGTGGCGGACAGTGTAACACTCAGGGTCTGAAGCTGTTCACCAGGGCCCATTCGCGGACGAGCTCGCTATCAGGCCAACCCGAGTTCTCCCCAGATCCGCCTCACTTCGCGGCGCTCAGCGGCGAACTGCGCCGCATCGATCACCCCGGCCTGCTTCTGCAAAGCCTGGCGGTGCGACGCCGAACGGAACGCCTTGTACACCTCGCGCAACAGGACTGCGTCGCTGGCCGGCATCAGGCCTGCCTGCTCGAGTTCCTCGAGGATCCGGATGTTATCGGTCCAGCGCAGGATGGCAGGGTGGTCGTGGGACCAGGCCAAGGCGGCGTATTGCACCATAAATTCGATATCGACGATACCGCCGGCATCCTGCTTGATATCGAAGGGCATCCCGGCATCGAAGGCGTTGCCGGCAGTGCCGGCGGCGGTCGCTTTGGTCCCGAGGTTGTCGCGCATCTTGGCGCGCATCTCGCTCACCTCGGTGCGCAGCCCGACCAGGTCGCGTGCGCGGCCCAACACCTTGGCGCGCACGCCTTCGAAAGCCGCCGCCACCTGCTTGCAGCCGACCAGCACCCGGGCCCGCACCAGGGCCTGGTGCTCCCAGGTCCAGGCCTCGTTCTGCTGGTAGCGCTCGAACGCCCCCAGCGAACTGACCAGCAGCCCCGAAGCACCGGAAGGGCGCAGGCGCATGTCGACGTCGTAGAGCTGGCCGGAGTTGGTCTGGGTGGTCAGCAGGTGGATGATGCGTTGCCCCAGACGGGTGAAGAACTGCGCGCTGTCGATGGGCTTGGCGCCATCGGTCTCGGCCTGTGGGTCGCCATCATGGATGAACACCAGGTCCAGGTCCGAACCGTGGCCCAGCTCCAACCCGCCCACCTTGCCATAGCCGATGATGATGAAGCCCGGGTCGCACAGACTGCCATCGCTGCGTTTGGGCTGACCGTGGCGGGCCACGGTCTGGCGCCAGGCCAGGGCCAGTACCTGGTCGAGGATGGCTTCGGCGAGCCAGGTCAGGTAGTCACTGACCTTCATCAAGGGCAGGTTGCCGCTGATCTCCGAAGCGGCCACGCGCAGGCTATGGGCGAGCTTGAAATGGCGCAGGGCTTCCATCTGCTGTTCGAGGTCGTCCTCAGGAATGCGCGTCAAGCGCTCACGCAGCTCGGCGGCCAGTTCCGGGGCCAATGGCGGGCTGAACAGACGTCCTTCGTTGAGCAACTCGTCGAGCAACAGCGGGTAACGGGCGATCTGTTCGGCGATCCATGGGCTCGCCGCACACAGGGTCAGCAGTTGGCGCAAAGCGCCCGGGTTCTCGGTGAGCAGCACCAGATAGGCCGAACGCCGTGCCACCGCTTCGACCAGCGGCAGCACACGCTCCAGGACCAGATCCGGGTTGTCGTGCTCGACGGCCTGGGCCAGCAGTCGGGGAATGAAGGCATCCAGACGCTCACGACCAATGCGTTGCATCGAGCGCAGCTGCGGGCTGGCGCGCAGGCCGGCCAAACGCCGCAGGGCCTCGGCCGGCTGGCGGAAGCCGGCTTCTTCGAGCTGACGACCGGCCGCATCCTCATCCTGGGCCTGCTCCCACAGCGGCGACCATTCGCCACCCACCACCAGCTCGCCCTCGCCTTCCTCTTCGTCCGGGTCGGCGATGACCTGGCGGAAATGCCAGTCAACCCGACCACGCCAATGCATCAGTTGGTCATGGAAGGTCTGCCAATCGGTGAAGCCGAGGATGTACGCGACCCGCGCCCGATCGGTTTCGCCCTCGGGCAGCATCTGCGTCTGGCGGTCGGCGATGGCCTGGATGGCATGCTCGGTATAGCGCAGGAACTCATACCCTTCGCGCAGTTCCTGCACCACCGCAGGGGGCAGGTAGCCCTGGCCTTCCAGGGTGGCCAGGACCTTGAGCAAAGGCCGCTGCTGCAGGCTCAGGTCACGCCCGCCGTGGATCAACTGAAAAGCCTGAGCGATGAACTCGACCTCACGGATACCCCCAGCGCCGAGCTTGATGTTGTCGGCCATGCCCTTGCGTCGCACCTCTTGCTGGATCAGGTGCTTCATGGTGCGCAGCGCCTCGATCGCGGAGAAGTCCAGATAACGCCGGTAGACGAACGGGCGCAACATCTCCAGCAGTTGCGCGCCACTGGCCTGATCGCCGGCGACCACCCGCGCCTTGATCATCGCGTAGCGTTCCCAGTCGCGGCCCTGATCCTGGTAATAGTGCTCCAGCGCATTGAAGCTGAGCACCAGGGCGCCGGACGAGCCGTAGGGGCGCAAGCGCATGTCGACGCGGAACACGAAGCCGTCGACGGTGACGGGGTCCAGTGCCTTGATCAGACGCTGGCCCAGCCGGGTGAAGAACTCCTGGTTATCCAGCGAACGCTTGACCCCTTCGGTTTCGCCGCCCTCGGGAAAGGCGAAGATGAGGTCGATGTCGGATGACAGGTTCAATTCCACTGCGCCCAGCTTGCCCATGCCCAGCACCACCATGTGCTGGGGCAGGCCGCTGCGATTGCCGATCGGCGTGCCGAACTGCTGGCAATGACGCGGGTACAGCCATTGATAGGCCTCGTCGATGGCGGCATCGGCGAGATCGGAAAGGTCCTGGCAGGTTTCACCCAGCTCGGCCTGGCGGGTGATGTCGCGCCAGATGATCCGTAGCTGCTGGCGATTGCGCTCACGTCGCAGGTTGCGCGCCAGCTCGTCTTCGCTCTGCGCCGCCTGGGCCGCTTGGGCAACGTGTCCGCGCAGTTCGCCGGGGGCATAGCGGCGGTCGAGCTCGCCACTGGCCAGCAACGCGCAGAGCTGTGCCGGTTCGCGCTGGGCCTGGTCGAGCACGAACTCGCTGGCCGCGGCGACCTGATCGAACTGTTGCCGGTGCACAGGGCTCCAAGTCTTCAGATCGATTTCTGGATGGGCAGCCACGGCGTCGTGCAGGAACTGCTGGTTACGGGCGACCAGCGGTTGCAGGGTAGCGGGCAGATCGAGCGGCAAAGGCAGGCGCATGGACTATCCTTGATCGGCGAGAAAGTGAGGGGTGGAAGCGGCCAAGGGGATGCTCGACCACGGTTGGACTGTCGTACAAAAGTTGGAAATAGCTGAAAAAAACGAAACATTGGCAAGAAACATCAAGAATCACCCGTTCGCAACACAACGCCAACCAACATGAACGTTTTTCCTCACAAGCCAAGGTGCGACCGAACGTCGCATTTCTGTAGTTTTACTACTACCCCAACAGGGTAAAAGCATGAAATGCGAAAGCATTTGTAGTAAAACTACACGGCGCCGGATCACACCCCGGTAATCCAAGAATTCACGACGTCTGCCCATAAGGCCAGTCGCAAACTCAGGCCCCCGATTCTGGTGGCCTTTCCGCCCTGGAGCAAGCCATGCAAGACCTCGATCCAATCGAAACCCAGGAATGGCTGGATGCCCTGGAGTCGGTCCTCGACAAAGAAGGCGAAGACCGCGCTCATTACCTGATGACCCGTATGGGCGAGCTGGCCACCCGCAGTGGCTCGCAGCTGCCGTATGCCATCACCACGCCGTACCGCAACACCATCCCTGTCACCCACGAAGCACGCATGCCTGGCGACCTGTTCATGGAACGCCGCATTCGCTCGATGGTACGTTGGAACGCCCTGGCCATGGTCATGCGTACCAACCTGAAAGACTCGGACCTGGGCGGACACATTTCCAGCTTCGCCTCCAGTGCCACCCTGTACGACATCGGCTTCAACTACTTCTTCCAGGCGCCGACCGAAGAACACGGCGGCGACCTGATCTTCTTCCAGGGCCACGCCTCGCCTGGCGTTTACGCTCGTGCCTTCATGGAAGGCCGCATCAGCGAAGACCAGATGAACAACTTCCGCCAGGAAGTGGACGGCAACGGCCTGTCGTCGTACCCACACCCTTGGCTGATGCCTGACTTCTGGCAGTTCCCGACCGTTTCCATGGGTCTGGGCCCGATCCAGGCGATCTACCAGGCCCGTTTCATGAAGTACCTCGAAGCCCGTGGCTTCATCCCGGCCGGCAAGCAGAAGGTCTGGTGCTTCATGGGCGACGGCGAGTGCGACGAACCGGAATCCCTGGGCGCGATCGCCCTGGCCGGCCGCGAGAAGCTGGACAACCTGATCTTCGTCATCAACTGCAACCTGCAGCGCCTCGACGGCCCGGTACGCGGCAACGGCAAGATCATCCAGGAACTCGAAGGCGTGTTCCGTGGCGGTGGCTGGAACGTCAACAAGGTCGTCTGGGGCCGCTTCTGGGACCCACTGTTCGCCAAGGACACCAACGGCGCCCTGCAGCGTCGCATGGACGAAGTCATCGACGGCGAATACCAGAACTACAAGGCCAAGGACGGTGCGTACGTCCGTGAGCACTTCTTCAACACCCCAGAGCTCAAGGCCATGGTCGAAGACCTGTCCGACGACGAGATCTGGAAGCTCAACCGTGGCGGCCACGACCCGTACAAGGTCTACGCGGCTTATCACCAGGCTGTGAACCACAAGGATCAGCCGACCGTCATCCTGGCCAAGACCATCAAGGGTTACGGTACCGGGGCCGGCGAAGCCAAGAACACCGCGCACAACACCAAGAAGGTCGACGTCGACAGCCTGCGTCACTTCCGTGACCGCTTCGACATCCCGGTCAAGGATGCCGACCTGGAAAATCTGCCGTTCTTCCGCCCGGAAGAAGGCTCCGCCGAAGCCAAGTACCTGGCCGAGCGCCGCAGCGCCCTGGGTGGCTTCGTGCCGCAGCGTCGCGCCAAGAGCTTCAGCGTGCCGACCCCGCCACTGGAAACGCTCAAGGCGATCCTGGATGGCTCGGGCGACCGCGAAATCTCCACCACCATGGCCTTCGTGCGCATCCTGGCGCAGCTGGTCAAGGACAAGGAAATCGGCCAGCGCATCGTTCCGATCATTCCGGACGAAGCCCGTACCTTCGGTATGGAAGGCATGTTCCGCCAGTTGGGCATCTACTCGTCCGTGGGCCAGCTCTACGAGCCGGTCGACAAGGATCAGGTGATGTTCTACCGCGAAGACAAGAAGGGCCAGATCCTCGAGGAAGGCATCAACGAAGCCGGCGCCATGTCGTCGTTCATCGCTGCCGGCACCTCGTACAGCTGCCACAACCAGCCGATGCTGCCGTTCTACATCTTCTACTCGATGTTCGGCTTCCAGCGTATCGGCGACCTGGCTTGGGCCGCTGGCGACAGCCGTACCCGTGGTTTCCTGATCGGCGGTACCGCCGGCCGTACCACCCTCAACGGTGAAGGCCTGCAGCACGAGGACGGCCACAGCCACATGATGGCGGGCACCATCCCGAACTGCCGCACCTATGATCCGACCTACGGCTACGAGCTGGCGGTGATCATCCAGGACGGCATGAAGAAGATGACCGAAGAGCAACAGGACATCTTCTACTACATCACCGTGATGAACGAGTCCTACCAGCAGCCAGCCATGCCGGCCGGTGTCGAGGAAGGCATCATCAAGGGCATGTACCTGCTCGAAGAAGACACCCGCGAAGCCGCGCACCACGTACAGCTGATGGGCTCCGGCACCATTCTGCGCGAGGTTCGCGAAGCGGCGAAGATCCTGCGTGAAGAGTTCAACGTCGGTGCCGACGTGTGGAGCGTCACCAGCTTCAACGAATTGCGTCGCGACGGCCTGGCCGTGGAACGCGCCAACCGCCTCAAGCCTGGCCAGAAGCCAGAGCAGACCTACGTCGAGCAGTGCTTGAACGGTCGCAAAGGTCCGGTCATCGCCTCCACCGACTACATGAAGCTGTTCGCCGAGCAGATCCGCCAGTGGGTGCCGAGCAAAGAGTTCAAGGTCTTGGGTACCGACGGCTACGGCCGCAGCGACAGCCGCAAGAAGCTGCGTCACTTCTTCGAAGTCGACCGCCACTTCGTGGTGCTGGCTGCCCTGGAAGCCCTGGCTGACCGTGGCGAGATCGAACCCAAGGTTGTGGCTGACGCCATCGTCAAGTTCGGCATCGACCCGGACAAGCGCAACCCACTGGACTGCTGAGGAGTATCTTTAAGTGAGCGAACTCATTCGCGTACCTGACATCGGCAGCGGTGAAGGTGAAATCATCGAGCTGTTCGTCAAGGTCGGTGACCGTATCGAGGCTGACCAGAGCCTGCTGACCCTGGAGTCCGACAAGGCCTCCATGGAGATCCCGGCCCCCAAGGCCGGCGTCATCAAGGAACTCAAGGTCAAGCTGGGCGACCGTCTGAAAGAAGGCGACGAGCTGTTGGTTCTGGAAGCCGAGGGCGCCGCTGCTGCGGCCCCCGAGGCTCCGGCCGCCGAGCCTGCACCGGCTGCTGCACCTGCGCCTGCCGCAGAAGCCGCTGCTGCTCCTGCTCCGGCCGCAGCACCAGCTGCCGCCAGCGTGCAGGACATCCACGTGCCGGACATCGGCTCGTCGGGCAAGGCCAAGATCATCGAGGTGCTGGTCAAGGCCGGCGATACCGTCGAAGCCGATCAGTCGCTGATCACCCTGGAGTCCGACAAGGCCTCCATGGAAATCCCGTCGCCCGCCGCTGGCGTGGTGAAGGAAGTGATCGCCAAGCTGGACGACGAAGTCGGCACCGGTGACCTGATCCTCAAGCTGGAAGTCGCCGGCGCAGCACCTGCTGCCGCACCGGCTCCGGCTGCTGCACCGGCCAAGTCCGAGGCGGCCCCGGCCGCAGCCCCGGCCGCTCCTGCCGCCCCGGCTGCTGCTCCAGCGCCAGCGGCCACCGCTCCGGCGGCCGGCAGCAACGCCAAGGTTCACGCCGGCCCGGCAGTACGCCAGCTGGCCCGTGAATTCGGTGTCGACCTGGGCGCGGTCGCCGCAACCGGCCCGCACGGCCGTATCCTCAAGGAAGACGTGCAGGTCTACGTCAAATCGGTCATGCAGAAGGCCAAGGAAGCCCCAGCCGCCGGCGCGACCGGTGGTGCCGGTATCCCGCCGATTCCGACCGTCGATTTCAGCAAGTTCGGCGAAGTCGAAGAAGTCGCCCTGACCCGCCTGATGCAGGTCGGTGCTGCCAACCTGCATCGCAGCTGGCTGAACGTGCCTCACGTCACCCAGTTCGACTCGGCCGACATCACCGAGCTCGAAGCCTTCCGCGTCGCGCAGAAGGCCGTGGCCGAGAAGGCGGGCGTCAAGCTGACCGTGCTGCCGCTGCTGCTCAAGGCTTGTGCCCACCTGCTCAAGGAACTGCCGGACTTCAACAGTTCGTTGGCGCCAAGCGGCAAGGCGATCATCCGCAAGAAGTACGTGCACATCGGCTTTGCCGTGGACACCCCGGATGGTCTGCTGGTCCCTGTGATCAAGAACGTCGATCAGAAGAGCCTGCTGCAACTGGCTGGCGAAGCCGCGGCCCTGGCCGAGAAGGCCCGCACCAAGAAGCTGTCGGCCGACGACATGCAGGGCGCCTGCTTCACCATTTCCAGCCTCGGCCACATTGGCGGCACCGGCTTCACGCCGATCGTCAACGCGCCGGAGGTGGCGATCCTCGGCGTTTCCAAGGCCACCATGCAGCCGGTCTGGGATGGCAAGGCCTTCCAGCCGAAGCTGATGCTGCCGCTGTCGCTGTCCTACGATCACCGCGTGATCAACGGCGCCGCCGCCGCACGCTTCACCAAGCGGCTGGGCGATCTGCTGACCGACATCCGCACCATGCTGCTGTAACCGGCAGCCAACCTGCCTCCCTGCGGGGAGGCAGGCACCCTTTTCGAGCTGCCACGCTCGTACCTCAACCCCGCCCTCTGGCGGGGCTTTTTTTTTCCGCTCGCCCAGACATTTGCAGCGCGATTGAAATCCCCAGCCAAACACCTTTCAGCCTCCACCCGCCAATCAGCCTTAAGGATTCTCGACCAACGGCCGAAAACCTGACTGATACCCCATATGGCCGCTTGCCAGCTCTGGGGACATGATGCAACCTTGCCAGATGCGCCGCCGCCCCAGGCCGCGTCACCTCTTCAAGCGAGTCTTCGATGAAAAGCCAACCCGATGCCGCCAGCCGTGTGGCGGCCGAGGTCGTTACGCAGCTTCCCGTGCCTTCGCGGCTCGGCATGCTGCGTTTCGAAAGGCTGAACGAAGCCAGCTGGGCCATGCTCTACCTCGACCCCGCCTGCGAACGCCAGTTCGCCCTGCCGGCGGCCGAGCTCTGTGCACTGATAGGCTCGCCCTACGCCAGCCTGATGGAGCCCGAGGCGCGCTATGCCCTGCACGACGACATCCAGCAACAACTGGGCCGTCGCGGTTACTACCGGGTACGCTACACCCTGCATGCCCAGGCCGGTGCGCTGCGCCTGCTGGAAACCGGTGAGGTCTACAAGCAGCACAACCGCCAGCTGCTGCGCGGCTACCTGATGGTGCTCGACGATCAGGCACACGGCGCCACCGACCCGACTGCCGACGAGCTGGAATCGCGCAACAACCGCCTGCAGTTGGCCTTGCAGCTCAACCAGCATGCCCAGCAGGAGCAACTCGAGCACCTCGAACGGGTACGCAGCCAGCAAGACCTGATCCTGCGCCTCGCCCGCCAGCGCTACAGTGCCGAAAACTCGCTGCAGGAAGCCGCCGAGCTGATTACCCGCAGCGCCTGCGAGATCTACAAAGTCGACAGTGCCAGCATCTGGCACCTCGAAGGTCAGCGCCTGGAGCCGATCAGTGCCTGGCTGCGCGACGAGCAAGGGTACCGCCTGCCAGCACCGGTCGACGCCAGCCGCTTTCCCGACTACCTCGAAGCCCTGCACACCAGCCGCGCCATCGACGCACACAACGCCAGCCAAGACCCGCGGACCCGCGCATTGGTAGCCACCCTCTCGGTTGCCGACAACGCCATGCTCGACGCCAGCATCCGCGTCGATGGCCAGGTGGTGGGTGTGCTATGCCTGGAGCAAACCGGAACACCCAGGGCCTGGCAGTCCGACGAGATCGCCTTCGCCGGTGAGTTGGCCGACCAGTTCGCCCAGGTCATCACCAACCACAACCGACGTACCGCGGCCAGCGCCCTGCACCTGTTCCAACGCGCGGTGGAACAAAGCGCCAGCGCCTTCCTGCTGGTCAACCGCGACGGCATGGTCGAGTACGTCAACCCAAGCTTCACGGCCATCACCCAATACAGCACCGAGGAGGTTCAAGGCCGGCACTTGGGCGAGCTACCGGCATTGGAGAACCTCAGCGAACTGCTGTTCGACTCGCCGTCGAGCCTGGCCATGGGCAACAGCTGGCAAGGCGAGTTCAAGAGCCGACGCAAGAACCTCGAACCCTACTGGGGTCAACTATCGATCTCCAAGGTGTACGGCGATAACCGCGAGTTGACCCACTACATCGGCATCTACGAGGACATCACCCAGTCCAAGTTGGCCCAACAGCGCATCGAACGCCTGGCCTACACCGACAACCTGACCAACCTGGGCAACCGCCCAGCGTTCATCCGCAGCCTCGACGAGCGCTTCACCCATGTCAGCGACAGCCCGATCTGCCTGCTGCTGGTGGACATCGACAATTTCAAGCGGATCAACGACAGCCTTGGCCACCAAACCGGCGACAAGTTGCTGGTGAGCCTGGCCCGGCGCCTGCGCAACAGCCTCAACGCCGACGGCATGCTGGCCCGCTTCGCCAGTAACGAGTTCGCCGTACTGCTCGACAACACCAGCCTGGAAGACGGCCAAGGGGTCGCCCAGCAGCTGTTGCACACCCTCGACAAACCGATGTTCGTCGACAATCAGCTGATCAACGTCACCGCCTCGGTGGGCCTGGCTTGTGCGCCGCTGCACGGCAGCGATCCGACCACGCTGATGAAGAACGCCGGCCTGGCACTGCACAAGGCCAAGGCCAACGGCAAGCATCAGGTACAGGTGTTCACCGAGGTCCTCAACGCCGAGGCCAGCTACAAACTGTTCGTCGAGAACAACCTGCGCCGCGCGCTGACCCAGAACGAACTGGAAGTGTTCTACCAGCCCAAGCTGTGTCTGCGCAGCGGTCGCCTGCTCGGCCTGGAGGCGCTGCTGCGCTGGAATCACCCAGAACGCGGCATGATCCGCCCCGACCAGTTCATCAGCGTGGCCGAGGAAACCGGCCTGATCATTCCTATCGGCAAATGGGTGGTGCGCCAGGCCTGCTGCATGAGCCAACAGCTACGCCAGGCCGGTATGGGCAGTCTGCATGTCGCCATCAATCTGTCGCCCAAGCAGTTCTCCGACCCCGATCTGGTCGCCTCGATCGGCAGTATCCTGAAGGAAGAAGCCCTGCCTCCACACTTGCTGGAACTGGAACTGACCGAAGGGCTGCTGCTGGAAGCCAGCGAGGACACCCACCGCCAGCTCGACGAGCTCAAGGCCCTGGGCCTGAACCTGGCGATGGACGATTTCGGCACCGGCTACTCGTCGCTGAGCTACCTGAAGAAATTCCCGATCGACATCATCAAGATCGACCGCAGCTTCATCAACGAGATCCCCGATAACCAGGACGACATGGAAATCACCTCGGCAGTGGTGGCCATGGCCCACAACCTCAAGCTCAAGGTGGTGGCCGAGGGTATCGAGACGCCGGAACAGCTGGCGTTCCTTCGCAGGCATCGCTGCGACGTCGGCCAAGGCTATCTGTTCGACCGGCCGATCCCGGGGCGTGAGCTCGAAGCACGACTCAAGCGCTATCCGCGCGGTCCAATGGCCTGACAGCGGCGTAAAGCTCGGGCACTATAGAACCCATTCGGGCCCTTTCGCGGCCAGGCCGCTCCTACAAGATTCGATGGTGATCCTGTGGGAGCGGGCTCGCCCGCGAAGAGGCCAGCACCTATCCAACTGAATAGACACAGAGGAACGGCCATGGTCCTGCGTTCTGAAATCCTGGTGAACAAAAACGTCATGCCTACCGCCGAGCAAGCCCTGCCCGGTCGCGAAACCCCGATGGCCCTGCCGGAGTTCCACTATGTGTTCAAGGACACGCCGCTGCTCGGCCCGTTCTTCGAAGGCAACATCGACTTCGCCATCTTCGGCCTCGGCTGCTTCTGGGGCGCCGAGCGCCGTTTCTGGGAGCGTGAAGGCGTGGTCAGCACCGTGGTCGGCTATGCCGGCGGCTTCACCCCCCATCCCACCTACGAAGAAGTCTGCTCGGGCCTGACCGGCCACACCGAGGTGGTGTTGGTGGTGTTCGACAAGGACAAGGTCAGCTACCGCGAGCTGCTGGCGATGTTCTGGGAGCTGCACAACCCCACCCAGGGTATGCGCCAGGGCAACGACGTCGGCACCCAGTACCGCTCGGCCATCTACTGCACCAGCCCTGAACAGCTGGAGCAAGCCAAGGCCAGCCGCGATGCCTTCCAGGCCGAACTGAGCAAGGCCGGCTTCGGCGAGATCACCACCGAAATCGACCAGGCGCCGACCGTGTACTTCGCCGAGGCCTACCACCAGCAGTACCTGGCCAAGAACCCGCAGGGCTACTGCGGCATCGGCGGCACCGGCGTGTGCCTGCCGCCCAGCCTGCAAGGCAACTGACCCATGAGCACGATGACCCTGTTCCATTCGCCGCTGTCTCCCTTCGTGCGCAAAGTCATGGTCGTCTTGCACGAGACCGGCCAGCTCGAACGCGTCACGCTGCAAGCGGTGAACGTCAGCCCCGTGAGCGGCGACGATCAACTCAACCAGGGCAACCCGATCGGCAAGATCCCTGCCCTGCGCCTGGCCGATGGCACGGTCCTGCACGACAGCCGGGTGATCTGCGAATACCTCGACCTGCAGCATGTCGGCGAACCGCTGCTGCCGCGCGAGGGATCGGCTCGCTGGCGGCGCATGACACTGGCCTCCCAGGCCGATGCGATCATGGATGCCGCGGTATCCAGTCGCTACGAGAGCTTCCTGCGGCCCGAGGACAAGCGCTGGGACGGCTGGCTCGAGGCGCAAGCCGGGAAGATCCGCCGCAGCCTGGCCAACCTGGAGCAGGAGCACCTGGCCGAACTGGCTTGCGGCTTCGATCTCGCGGCGATCGGCGTGGCTTGTGCGTTGGGGTATCTCGACCTGCGCCAGCCGGCGTTCGGTTGGCGGGAGCGGCAGCCTGGGTTGGCGGCTTGGTATGCCGAGGTGGCCAAGCGGCCCTCGATGGCTGCCACGGCACCGGTGGCCTGACCGCCCTCTTCGCGGGACAAGCCCGCTCCCACAGACACAGCGCAGTACCTGTGGGAACGGGCTTGCCCCGCGAATGGGCTGCACAGCAGCCCCAGGCCTCAACGCGGCATTACAGGAAACAACTGCCTGATTCTGCGGGCCAACCAGCGCCCAACCTCTCTATCCTCCCTCATGCCGCCCTCCCCACCCGCGCCCAGTCCAGCCGCCGGGTCAGCACCATGAACACCCCCAACAGGCCAAAGCACAGCAGCGAGCCCATGAGCAGTGCGTAGTCCTCAGCACTGAGCAAGCCATAGAGCATCGCGTACAACGCCGCCAGCCCCGCCGCGAACCCCACGCCCCGCCCCAGGCTGCGCAATACGTGGCTCAGGTAGAAACCGATCAGCAGCACGCAGGCCGACGCCGACAGCCCATAGGCCGGCCCAAAGCCAATGTGCTCGGACAGCGACAGCAACAGCAGGTAGAAGAACGCCAGGGCCACACCGACCAGAATGTACTGCACCGGATGCACGCTCAGGCCCTTGAGTACCTCGAAGAGGAAAAAGCCGGCAAAGGTCAGGGCTATGAACAGCAGGGCGTACTTGATCGCCCGTTCACTCTTCAGGTACTGGTCGACCGGATCGACGAAGCTCACGCCGAAGGTACGCTCGCTGAAGTCCGCGCATTGGCCGCCAATGGCGCACTGGCGCAGGGCATCTTCGAGGTTGGTGGCGAAGAACGAGGTCTGCCAGTGCGCCGTGAAACCTTGCTCGTCGATGTCGCGGCGGCTAGGCAGGTAGCTGCCGATGAAGCTCGGGTGCGGCCAGTTGGCATGCATGTCGACGCTGCTGGTGCGCCCCACCGGCAAGACGTGCAACTGCCCGGTACCCTGCAAGGCCAGATCGAATCCATAGGTGAATGCCTGGGCCTGCTGACCATCGAGTTGCGCCAGGGGTACATGCACGCCGCTGCGCAGCCAGTCCAGGCCGGTGCCCGCCTCGAACGGCACGCGCCGATCGTCGACGCTCAGTTCCAGGGCACTTTCGATGCCGCGGATATCGGTGATGCCGACCACCAGGAACGGTTTGTCGAAGCGATAGTCGTCGTAGTCCTTCTCGATGCCCCAACGCGCCGGTAGCTTGAAGCTGCCAGACAGACGCCCCTTGGCGTGGAACAGACGCGCCTGGTAGATGCTTCGGGCGCGCAGCTCGGTGTCCACACCCAGGTCGGCATCGAAGGTTTCCGGCAGGAAGTACAGGTGCCCGGCGACGGTGCTGGTCTCCTCCACGCTCTGGCCGTCCTTTTCGATCCAGCGGCGCTGGAACTTGCGGTACGGCACCACCAGGAGCGGGCCGTTGATCTGCTGGTCATAGCTGGCGCTCTGGGCGATATCGTGCAGCACGCCGTCACGCAGTTGCTGGCGTTCGTCGATCAGGCCGCTGATCATCAGCAGGGGGATGAGCAGCAGCACGATCAGCAAGGCGATGGTGCCGAGCTTGAAACTCAGGGTCTTGTTCATGGGGCCTCCTATGGCAGTGGGCGCAGTGTCTGCGCCTTGCATGGAGGCTTCAGGGAGACTGTGTGGAGATTGTGTGTTTTTGCCGCTGCTGCGCGCTCAGCTGATGCGCCGGGCCGGCAGCCACAGCCGCACCCTTACCCCGCCGTCGACGTTCTCTACTTCCAACGCCCCGCCATGCAGCTGCATCACCTCGGCCACGAAGTTCAGGCCCAAGCCGGTGCTCTTGCGCCCGCTGCCTGGCCGCGGCAGCGAGTAGAACCGCTCGCTGACCCGCTCCAGGGCATAGTCCGGAATCGCCTCACCTTGGTTGAACAGGCTCAACGCCACGCGCTCGCCCTGGCGCTCCAATTCGAACAGCAGTGCGCCCCCGGGCGGGGTGAAATCCAGGGCGTTATCGAGCAGATTGGCCAATGCCTGACGCATCAAGAACGGGTCACACCACAGCCGCAGTTGCACCGGTACCCGCTGGCGAACCTGCAGGTGACCGGCCTCGATGCGCGGTGCATGGGCAAGCAGCATCTCGTCGACCAGGGGTGCCAGCGCCACCAACTGTTCATCCTCAAGCGCCTGCATCTGCTCGACCCGAGCCAGATTGAGCAGCCGTTCGATCATCTGTTGCAAGCGCTCGCTTTCCCGTTCGATGTTGCCGGCAAAGCGCGCCCGCTGCTCATCCGGCATATCGCCCTGGAGCAGCTCGGAGGCGCCGCGGATCGCCGCCAACGGGCTTTTCAGCTCGTGGGTCAGGGTATGCACGTAGCGCTCCACGTAGGCCTTGCCTTCGAGCTGCGTACGCATGCGTTCCACGGCGTTGGCCAGGTGCGCCAGTTCACCGCCCTTGTAGTGCGGCAAGGCCGCGCGCTGACCTTCGCTGACCGCCTGGGCATAGCGGGCCAAGCGCCGCAGCGAGCGGGCCAGCCACCAGGACAGTGCCGCGCCGATCACCAGCCCCAGGCCGATCAGGCTCAGCCCCAGGATCAGCAAGCGTCGCTCGGAGCGGTCGATATAGGGCTGCAATGAGCTGTTGGGTTTGGCCACGGTCACCACGCCGATGATCTTGCCGGCATCGACGATCGGCGCGGCGACATGCATGACAGACGTGCTCTCGTCGTCCGCCACGCTGCGTGTGGAGCGCGCGCCGTACTGGCCACGCAGGGTCAGGTAGACGTCGTTCCATTGCGAATAGTCCTTGCCCAGGTCCTGCCCAGTGGAGTCGAGCAGCACGATGCCCTTGGCATCGGTGACGTAGATGCGGTGACTCACCGCCGCCTTCTCCAAGCCCCAGATCTGCGCACCGGGGCTGCGCAGCCCATAAGCCTTGAGCACCTCCGGCAAGCGACTTTGGCCGAGGGTGCCGGCCTTGACCTCGTCATGGAGGATTTCCGCCAGCAGGTTGGCGGTATCGACCAGAGTTTCCTCGGAGGACTGACGGACCACCGGTCGGATCTGCTCACGCACGGTATTGAGCAAAAAATAGCCGGCCAGACCCACGAACAGGAAGTACACCAGGAAGATCCGGATGCCCAGGCGCATCAGGCGTGGTCCGGACTATAGCTGTAGCCGAGGCCACGATGGGTCTGGATTGGCTCGGCGTCGCTGACCACCTGGCGCAGTTTGGCGCGCAGGCTCTTGATGTGGCTGTCGATGGTGCGCTCGTAGCCGACGTCGGAGGCCACACCCAAGGCGTCGAGCAGTTGTTCGCGGCTGAATACCCGCTGCGGCTGCTCAAGCAGGCATTGCAGCAGGCGGAACTCGTGGCGGGTCAGGGGAAGTGGCTGGCCACGGTAGGTGATCTGCATCCGCAAGGTGTCGAGGTGGAACAACGTGGCCTCGCTGGCAGGCTCGGCCCTGGGGGCCATACGCTTGAGAATCGCACGTACCCGCGCCGCCACTTCGCGAGGGCTGAACGGCTTGACCACATAGTCGTCGGCACCGATCTCCAGGCCCACCACACGATCGATCTCGCCATCGCGGGCACTGAGAAACATCACCGGCACCTCACTGAAACGGCGTAGCTGGCGACAGGTTTCAAAGCCCGTCATGTCGGGCAGACCGATGTCGAGGATGATCAGGTCGGCGGGGCACTTGCGCTGCTGGTCGAGGGCGGCGCTGCCCAGGGTCACCCAGGCGGTGCTGTGGCCATCGGCCTGCAGGGCGTAGACCAGGGTGTCGGCGATGGCGGCTTCGTCTTCGACGATGAGGATATGGGGCATGATGAGCGGCAAGCCTCAAGCTGCAAGCTTCAAGTAAAAGCGGATCGCGTGAACTTACACCGATCCGCTTGTGCTTGCAGCTTGCCGCTTACGTCTTAGCAATCCGGCTTGCCTGCGGTGAATCGCTTGGCCGGGTTTACCGCCGCCTTGAATTCGCGCAGTGCCTTGGCACCGACCAGCAAGGGGTAGTTGAAGTGGCTGCGGTCCACCAAGTTCACTTCGACGGTGCGCTTCACATCGCCCAGGCACAGCTCCAGGTCGACCACCGGTCGCTTGGAAAGCTCGGGGGCATCGCCTTCCTCCTCTTCGTCGACTCGGTTCTTGATCTTGCTGATACGCGACAGCTTGTGTTCGTACACCTTGTCATCGGCATCCTTGGTGGCCAGCCGGAACCGCACCCATTCCTCGCCATCGCGGGTGAACAGCTCGATGTCCTTGGCCGACAACGAGGCCGTGTAGGCACCGGTGTCCATCTTGGCCTTGAGGGTTTCACCGATTTCCGGCAGACCGATGTATTCGTAACGTCCGTAGAGGGTGGGCTCGGCTGCCACGGCAGGCAGGGCCAAGAGTGACAACAGGACAAGCAGTGATTTCACGGGCAGGCTTCCTTGATCGGGGACAGTGCTTAGACTGTGAAGAGCGATACAGTTCGGTGTAACCAGAGTATTCAACATAATGTGAAACATTTGTCCTACCGCCGAGACAATGGACATTTGGCGTAGCCCACCGGGCTGCTTATCATTGCCGACCGCTTACGTCCTACAACAAGAGTCTTCTTATGCGTCGCCTGCTGATTGGCATTCTTACGACCACCCTGCTACTGCTCAACACCTTGGTGTTGATCGGTCCGCTACTGGTGTTCGCCCTGCTCAAACTGGTCTTGCCAGGCCGTGGGCGTGACTATGCCTCTTGGGGGGTGATGTGGATCGCCGAAACCTGGTCGGAGATCGACAAACTGATCTTCGCCCTGTGCATTCCCACCCAGTGGGATATCCGCGGTGTCGAGAAGCTGCGCCAGGACACGTCTTATCTGGCGGTGAGCAACCACCAGACCTGGGTCGACATTCCTGCGCTGATCGAAAGCCTCAACCGCCGTACACCGTTCTTCAAGTTCTTCCTGAAAAGGGAGCTGATCTGGGTGCCGTTGCTGGGCCTGGCCTGGTGGGGGTTGGATTACCCGTTCATGAAGCGCTACAGCAAGGCCTTCCTGGAAAAGCACCCGGAGCTCAAGGGCAAGGACCTGGAAATCACCAAGGCCGCCTGCGAGTTGTTCAAGCGCCAGCCGGTGACCGTGGTCAACTACCTGGAAGGCACACGCTTCACCGAGGCCAAGCGCCAGGAGCAACAGTCGCCCTATCGCCATCTGCTCAAGCCCAAAGCCGGCGGGGTGGCGTTCGTGCTGGCGGCATTGGGCGAACAGCTCGATGCACTGCTGGACGTGACCATCGTCTATCCGGGCAACAAGGCGCCCGGGTTCTGGGACCTGCTCAATGGCAGCATCAGTCGGGTGATTATCGACATTCGCGTGCGGGAACTGGACCCGGCGCTATGGGCTGGGGACTACGAGAACGACCCGGTTTTCCGCCAGACCGTGCAGGACTGGGTGAACCAGTTGTGGGTCGAGAAGGACCAGCGGATCGAGCAGTTGCGGGTGGAGATGGGCTGATATCTTCTTGCTCCTCACCGGCCTCTTCGCGGGCAAGCCCGCTCCCACAGAATCACCACCGTCTTCGAGCTCGGTGGAGTTCCTGTGCGGGCTTGCCCGCGAAGAGGCCGGCACAGGCTTGCGCATAATCCCGATTAAAACCCAGGCTAATAATCGAAATAAGGATTACTTTTTTGTCATCCCCCACCTAAGTGGATAAAAATCGATCTAATCACAACTAGAAAAACGCCAGGATCGATCGATGGCCAATCCACCTTGCTCCCCCAACGCGCAACTGCGCCGTGTCCTGGGCCTACCCGCCCTGGTGTTCTTCGGCCTGGTCTATATGGTCCCCCTGACCATCTTCACCACCTACGGCATCGTCACCGAGCTTACCGGTGGTCGCACTGCCGGCGCCTATCTGGTCACGCTGCTGGCCATGCTGTTCACCGCCGCTTCCTACAGCTTCATGGTCAAGCGCTTTCCGGTGGCCGGTTCGGCATACTCCTACACCAACCTGGCCTTCGGCCCAAATGTCGGTTTTCTCGCCGGCTGGTCGCTGCTGCTGGATTACCTGTTCCTGCCAATGATCAACTACTTGCTCATCGGTCTGTTCCTCAACATCGCCTTCCCTGCCATTCCGGCGTGGTCGATCGCCCTGGCCTCGATTGCCCTGGTCACCGTGCTCAACGTGGTGGGCATTCATTCGGTGGCCAAGACCAGCAACTTGATCGTCGGCGCGCAGATCGTGTTCATCGCGGTGTTCGTCGCGCTTTCCTGCAAATCCCTGGCTGGCCAGCCGCTCGACCTGCTGTCGCCGCTGCTAGGTGACGGTACACAACCCGGCTTCGGCCCGCTGATGGCCGGCGCTGCGGTGCTGTGCCTGTCGTTCCTCGGATTCGATGCCGTCTCTACCCTGGCCGAAGAGTGCCGCGACGCACGCCGCGACGTACCCCGGGCGATCATCCTCACCACGCTGTTTGCCGGTGTGCTGTTCACCGTGCTGGCCTATGTCAGCCAACTGGTTTTGCCGGGCAGCAGCTTCGCCAACGCCGATGCTGCGGCCAATGAAGTGATGCTCAAGGCGGGTGGGCAATTCCTGTCCAACTTCTTCACCGCCGCCTATGTCGCCGGCAGCCTGGGTTCGGCACTGGCCTCCCAGGCAGCGGTGTCGCGCATTTTGTTCACCATGGGCCGCGATAACGTGTTGCCACGACGCAGCTTCGGTTACCTGTCGCCACGCTTCGGCACACCGGTGTTCGCCATCGCGCTGGTATCGGCATTCTCGCTGTTGGCGTTGGTGATCGACCTGGCGACCCTCGCCTCGCTGATCAGTTTTGGCGCCCTGGTGGCGTTCTCGGCGGTGAACCTGGCAGTGGTGAAGACCCACTTGATCGACAGCAACGCTGCGCGCACGCCCAAGGCGCTGCTGTGCTACGGCGTGGTACCGCTGGTGGGATTGGCACTGACCCTGTGGCTGTGGACCAGCCTGTCGGCGCTGACGTTGGTGATTGGCTTGTGCTGGTTTGCCTTGGGGTTGGCGTACCTGGCGGTACTGACTGCCGGCTTCCGTCGACCGGTGCGGCTGGTGGACTTCACCGAAGCTGCCTAAGCATCACTATCAAAGGCCGGCGCGGTTTCTGTAGGAGCGGGCTTGCCCCGCGATCACGGGCGAAGCCCGTGCCAGCCACCGCGCCGCCCGCTCCCACAGCGCCCTCCACCTACCTTCAGACCGAAGGTTGGGTCAGCGGCGCCGGAGTCGCCCACAAACTCCCCAGGTTCTGCAACAACGACCCGGCAATACCCTGCTGCCCCAGGTACTGCAGAATCAACGGGGCGAACTGCCCGATCATGCCGGTATCCATGCCCAGTGCCTTGAAGGCGTTATCCAGATCGCTGCGGTTTTCCACGTCGTTGCCCAAGGCCTTGCTCAAGGCCGATTGGCTTTCGCTGTCGTTGCCCAGCAACTCGCCCAAGCCGCTCAATCCCCTCAGCGCATTGGCGCCGGACAGCAGATCGAGCCCCGGTACGGCCTTGGTCAGCTGACCATAGTCCTCGCCACTGAGGTTATTGCGCGCCAGCCCTAACATCGCTCCAGCCCCGCCCACGGCCTGTTCGGGGGTGATGTTCAGTTCGCTGCCAAGGGTATTGAGCAGATTGGCCTGCGCCTCGGGCGCCTGCACCTGGCCCTGCTGTTTCTGCGTCTGCATGGCAGACACGGCGTTGGCAGCGTCGCTCAGGTTGAAGGCGAACACCGGGCTTGCGGCCAAGGTCATCAGGGTTGCCAGGGTAAATGCTTTCATCGGGAGGGA
This sequence comes from Pseudomonas putida, assembly GCF_004357765.1. Classification (GTDB taxonomy): domain Bacteria; phylum Pseudomonadota; class Gammaproteobacteria; order Pseudomonadales; family Pseudomonadaceae; genus Aquipseudomonas; species Aquipseudomonas putida_U. The sequence goes on from NZ_SMTE01000006.1 coordinate 125,697, forward strand.
CCTCGTCGGCCGGGATGGCCTGGGAAACGAGGCTTTCGACTGAGGCTTCAGGGGTTTGTTCCAGGCCGGCCATCGGCCTGTTTTCGGCTCACCAGAAAGCACAACGCCCCCGAACCGGGGGCGTTGCATTCGACCTTAGGCCGCACCCCACATCTTGTGCGGGTCAATCACGAATTTCTTCGGCACACCTGCATCGAACTCACCATAACCTTCCGGCGCTTGATCCAGGTTGATCACCTGCACGCCCACCACTTCGGCGATATTGATGCGATCCCACATGATCGCCTGCATCAGCTGGCGGTTGTACTTCATGGTCGGGGTCTGGCCGGTGTGGAAGCTGTGCGATTTGGCCCAGCCCAGGCCGAAGCGGATGCTCAGTGCGCCGATCTTGGCAGCAGCGTCCACCGCGCCCGGGTCTTCGGTCACGTACAGGCCCGGGATACCGATGTTGCCGGCGACGCGGGTCACTTGCATCAGCGAGTTCAGCACGGTAGCCGGGGCTTCGTGCTTGGCACCTTCGTGGCCATGACCACGGGCCTCGAAGCCTACGGCGTCGACAGCGCAGTCCACTTCAGGCTCGCCGAGGATGTCGACGATCTGCTCGTGCAGCGGGGTGTCCAGGGACAGGTCGACCACTTCGAAGCCCTGGGACTTGGCATGCGCCAGGCGAGCTGGGTTGAGGTCACCGACGATCACGCAGGCAGCGCCCAGCAGGCGCGCCGAGGCAGCGGCAGCCAAGCCGACCGGACCGGCACCGGCGACGTAGACGGTGCTGCCTGGGCCAACGCCAGCGGTGACGGCGCCGTGGTAGCCGGTCGGCAGAATGTCGGACAGGCAGGTCAGGTCACGGATCTTCTCCATGGCCTTGTCACGCTCCGGCAGCTTCAGCAGGTTGAAGTCGGCGTACGGCACCAGCACGTACTCGGCTTGGCCGCCGGTCCAGTCGCCCATATCGACGTAGCCGTAGGCACCCCCGGCGCGAGCCGGGTTGACGGTGAGGCAGACGCCGGTATGCATTTCTTTGCACGAACGGCAGCGGCCACAGGCGACGTTGAACGGTACCGACACCAGGTCGCCGATCTGCATGCGCTCGACATCGCGACCTTTCTCGACGATTTCACCGGTGATTTCATGGCCCAGGACCAGGCCGACCTGGGCAGTGGTGCGGCCACGGACCATGTGCTGGTCGGAGCCGCAGATGTTGGTGGAGACCACCTTGAGGATCACGCCGTGCTCGATCTTCTTGCCACGTGGGTCCTGCATTTTCGGGTAGTCGATCTTCTGCACCTCGACCTTGCCGGCGCCGAGATATACCACTCCACGATTGCCAGACATTGCTCTTACCTCGCTTGGTTTTTATTTATGCAGCGGTGGTTGAACGCGCCACCATCCTTGGGCGGCATGTGTTTCTGGAATGCAGGAATTGTGGGCCTGATGGCGCTTGTCGCAGTGACTGGAAGCGACAGGGAGATGCCTTTTTACGGCAGGTAAAAATGTGTCGGCCCCTTCGCGGGCAAGCCCGCTCCCACAGGTTTAACCGCCATGTTCGAAACGGCGGTGAAACCTGTGGGAGCGGGCTTGTCCCGCGAAAGGGCCAGTATAGGCGTTAGAGAACGACCGTCCGGTTGGCGTTGAGGAACACCCGCCGCTCGATGTGATACCCCACCGCGCGCGCCAGGGTCAGGCACTCGATGTCGCGACCCTTGGCGATCAGGTCTTCCGGATAATGACTGTGGTCCACGACCTCGACGCCCTGGGCGATGATCGGCCCCTCGTCGAGGTCGTTGTTGATGTAGTGAGCCGTGGCCCCGACCATCTTCACACCCTTGTTGTAGGCCTGGTGATAGGGCTTGGCGCCCTTGAACCCGGGCAACAGCGAGTGATGGATGTTGATCGCCCAACCGTCCAGGCGCCGGCACAGCTCAGGCGACAACACTTGCATGTAACGGGCAAGGATCACCAGTTCGGCGCCGGTCTCCTCGATCACCTGGAGCACCTTGCGCTCCTGCGCCGGTTTGTCCTTCGGATCGAGGGCGAAGTGGTAGTAGGGAATCTTGTGCCACTGCGCCAGCGGCTCCAGATCCGGGTGGTTGGACACCACCGCGACCACGTCCATGCTCAGTTGACCGATGCGCTGGCGATACAGCAGGTCGTTCAGGCAGTGATCGGCCTTCGACACCATGATCACCACCTTGGGGCGGTGATTCGGGGCGGTCAGCTCGAAGGTCATGCCGAACGCGTCGCTACGCTCGGCGAGGCCAGCCCGGAAGGCCGCCTCGTCGAAATCGTCCGGCTGGCGGAACTCCACGCGAATGAAGAAGCGCCCCGACAACCGGTCGTCGAAGGAGTGGTGCTCGGTGACGTAGCAGCGTTGCTCGAAGAGGTAACGCGTCACCACGTCGACAGTGCCGAGCATGCTCGGGCAGTCGGCGGTGAGAATCCAGGTATCCGGTGCCCGACTCATGTTCGTTCTCCTCAGGCCTCGATGCTCAGGCCGTACTCGGCGGAAGCGTCCTGCAGCCACAGCCACCAGTAATCGGCGAAGCTGCGACGGATCACCAGCTCCCAAGTGTCTTCGGCAGTGCGGCGGATCACCAGTTGCGACTTGGCGAACACGGTGCCGACGGCCTTGCCCACCGGGAAGTTGTTCGGGTGCACGTCATAGCTGGTGGATTTCATCAGCACGTCGCGTACGTTCGGCCCGCGCAGTTCCAGCAGGCTCTGCCCGCCGCTGACGTTGACCACCTGGATGTGCTGGCCTTCGAGAGCCGCACGCAGTTTTTGCTCGACCGCGACTTCCTGGCCACCAGGGACGATCAGCAGCCACTCGTCGGGACCGACCCATTGCAGCGACATTTCGGCGTTGGCGACCACGGTCAGGGCCACCGGCAGCTCCAGGCCCAGGGCCTTGTGCACGCCTGCGGCGAATTCCGGGTCGTGGCCGTCGCCACGCAGGGTCAAGTGGCCGAGGAACTTGCGTTCACGCAGGGTCACGCCTGCGTTCTTGCGACCTTTGCCAACCAGGCTGGCCAGGTCGGCGTGGTGCAGCGGCGACTGGGCCTTGGCTTCGGCACCGGGGTTTTGCTGGAAGACGTTGATAGCGCTCATTTCTTACCTGCCTTGAATTCGGGTGGGAGCGGGCTTGTCCCGCGAAGAGGGCGTTGAATTCGCCATCGCATTCGCGGGACAAGCCCGCTCCCACAGGGTTTGCATTCCAACGGGACCGATCTATGGGCCTTAAACGTTCTGCCGCTCACCCTTCGGATCGAAGAACACCGAAGACACGATTTCCGCCTCGATCACGCTGCCATCGGCCTGCGGCGAGTAGACCCGCTCGCCCATGCGCTTGAGGCCGCCCTTGACCACACCCATGGCGAACGAATAGCCCAGGGAGTTGGCCGCGTAGCTGGAGGTGACGTGGCCGACCATGTCCATCGGGATCGGCTGCTTCGGATCGAAGACCAGTTGGGCGCCTTCCGGCAGCCATTTGGTCGGATCCACAGGCTTGAGGCCTACCAGCTGCTTGCGGTTCTCGCGCACACAGTCTTCGCGGTTCATGCCACGCAGGCCAATCCACGAGAATGGCTTGTTGCGACCGACGCACCAGCTCATGTTCAGGTCGTCCGGCGTCATCGAACCGTCGGTGTCCTGACCGACGATGATGAAGCCCTTCTCTGCGCGCAGCACGTGCATGGTCTCGGTGCCGTACGGGGTCAGGTTGTACTTCTTGCCGGCCTCGATGATCTGTTCCAGCACGCCCATGGCGTAGTTGGCCTGGACGTTGATTTCGTAAGACAGCTCACCGGTGAACGAGATTCGGAACACACGGGCCGGCACGCCACCGACGTTGCCTTCCTTCCAGGTCATGAATGGGAAGGCTTCTTTGTCCATGTCGATGTCGGTCAGCTCGCTCAGCAGCTTGCGGCTGTTCGGGCCGGACAGGGTCATGGTCGCCCAGTGGTCGGTGACCGAGGTGAAGTACACCTTCATCTCCGGCCATTCGGTCTGGTGGTACAGCTCCAGCCACTGCAGCACACGTGCAGCGCCGCCGGTGGTGGTGGTCATGATGAAGTGATTGTCGCCGACGCAGGCGGTCACGCCGTCGTCGAAGACCATGCCGTCTTCCTTGCACATCAGGCCGTAGCGGGCCTTGCCCACGTCGAGCTTGGTCCAGGCATTGGTGTAGATGCGGTTGAGGAACTCGCGGGCATCCGGACCCTGGATGTCGATCTTGCCCAGGGTCGAGGCGTCCAGGAAGCCCACGCTGTCACGCACGGCCTTGCATTCACGGGCAACGGCAGCATGGATGTCTTCGCCGGCTTTCGGGAAGTACCACGGACGTTTCCACTGACCGACGTCTTCGAACTCGGCGCCGTTCTTCACGTGCCAGGCATGCAGGGCGGTGAAGCGCACGGGCTCGAACAGGTGGCCACAGTGACGACCCGCTACCGCGCCGAAGGTCACCGGCGTGTAGTTGGGGCGGAACATGGTGGTGCCCATTTCCGGAATGGTGATGCCGATCGAGCGGGCGGCGATGGCCAGGCCGTTGATATTGCCCAGCTTGCCCTGGTCGGTACCGAAGCCCAGCGCGGTATAGCGCTTGACGTGCTCGACCGATTCGAAGCCTTCGCGGGTGGCCAGTTCGATGGCGGCAGCGGTGACGTCGTTCTGTTGGTCGACGAACTGCTTGGGCGCACGGGCGGTGCCTTTGTCGTGCGGCACCTGGAACAGCGCCACAGTGGCCTCTTCCTTGCGGGCAACGGTTTTCGGCAGGGTGCCGACGCTGGCCTTGAAACCGGCTTCGGTGGCTGCACGGGCGCCGCCTTCGAAACCATCGGCAATCACGTCGCCCAAGGCGTACACGCCATTGACGCCGCCTACGCACTCACGTTTTTGCGGAGCATCGCCCGGCACGAAGCCAAGGATGTCTTCCCGCCATACCGGGCGACCGCCCAGGTGCGAGGCAAGGTGGACGATCGGGCTGTAACCACCGGAGGTGGCGATCAGGTCGCAGTCGAGGGTTTCGCCTGGGCTGGTGACGGTGTGCGCCTGCACATCGATGGCGGCCACACGGGCGCCGGTGACGTGCTTGCTGCCTTTGGCCTCGATCACAGCGCTGGAAGTGAGGATGCGAATGCCCTTGGCACGGGCCTCCTCGACCAGCGAACCGCGCGGATTGTGGCGGGCGTCAGCGATGGCGACCACTTGCAGGCCGGCGTCGTGCCAGTCCAATGCGGCGCGGTAGGCATGGTCGTTGTTGGTCGACAGCACCAGTTTGCGGCCCGGCGCCACGCCGTAGCGGCGCACGTAGGTGGACACGGCACCGGCCAGCATGTTGCCCGGCACGTCGTTGTTGCCGTAGACCAGCGGACGCTCGTGGGCGCCAGCGGCCAGCACCACGCGCTTGGCACGTACGCGGTGTACACGGTGGCGGACCTGGCCGATCGGTGCGCGGTCGCCGAGGTGGTCGGTGAGACGCTCGTGGATGGTCAGGAAGTTATGGTCGTGGTAGCCGTTGACCGTGGCACGGGGCAGCAGGGTCACTTCCGGCAGGCTTTCCAGCTCTTTGACCACGGCGTTGACCCAATCGGTCGCAGGCTTGCCGTCGAGGGTCTCACGGGTGTCGAGCAGGCTGCCGCCGAACTCTTCCTGTTCGTCGGCCAGGATCACACGGGCACCGCTACGGGCGGCCGACAGTGCAGCAGCCAGGCCGGCAGGGCCAGCACCGACGATCAGCACGTCGCAGTGCTGGTTCATGTAGTCGTAGCTGTCCGGGTCGTTCTGCAGCGGCGCACGGCCAAGGCCTGCCGCCTTACGGATGTACTTCTCGTAAGTCATCCAGAACGATTTCGGGTACATGAAGGTTTTGTAGTAGAAGCCCGGCGGCATCATGCTGCCACCGACCTTGCCGAGGATGCCCATGACGTCGTTGTTGACGTTCGGCCAGCCGTTGGTGCTGGTGGCGACCAGGCCTGCGTAAAGCGCCTGCTGAGTGGCACGCACGTTGGGGATCTGGGTGGCTTCGCTGGAGCCGATCTGCAGGATGGCATTCGGCTCTTCGGTACCGGCAGCGATGATGCCGCGTGGACGCGAGTACTTGAAGCTACGGCCAACGATGTCGACGCCGTTGGCCAGCAATGCGGCGGCCAGGCTGTCACCGGCATAGCCCTGGTAGCTCTTGCCGTTGAAGGTGAAGTTCAGGACCTTGCTGCGGTCGATACGGCCGCCGCTGGCGAGGCGATAGGTCTGGCTCATACTTTTTCCCCTTGGCCTTTGACGGTCGACGGTGCGCTGCTGGACTTGCCGCCTGCGGTCACCTGCGGCTTCTCGCCAATCTTGTAGGTTTCCAGAATTTCGTAGGTCACGGTGTCACGGGTGACGTTGAAGTACTGACGGCAGCCGGCGACGTGGTCCCACAGTTCGTGGTGAATACCGCGCGGGTTGTCGCGGAAGAACATGTAGGTGCCCCACTCCTCGTCGGAGCAGGCATTAGGGTCCAGCGGGCGGGCGATGTGGGCCTGGCCAGAGGCGTGGAACTCTTCTTCGGAGCGCAGCTCGCCGCAATGGGGACAGAAAATTTGCAACATGACAGTGTCTCCGGTTAGTGGGCGACGGCAGCGGCGCCGTGTTCGTCGATCAGCGCGCCGTTGTAGAAACGGTCGATGGAGAAAGGCGCGGCCAGCGGGTGCATCTCGCCCTTGGCCAGGCTCGCCGCGAAGACGTTGCCCGAGCCTGGGGTAGCCTTGAAGCCACCAGTACCCCAGCCGCAGTTGAAGAACATGTTCTTGACCGGCGTCTTGGAAATGATCGGGCAGGCGTCCGGGGTGGTGTCGACGATGCCGCCCCACTGACGGTTCATGCGTACGCGCGACAGGTTCGGGAACATCTCGACGATCGCCTGCAGGGTGTGCTCGATGACCGGGTAGGAACCCCGTTGGCCGTAGCCGACCCAGCTGTCGATACCGGCACCGATCACCAGGTCGCCCTTGTCGGACTGGCTGATGTAACCGTGTACGGCGTTGGACATGATCACGCTGTCGATGATCGGCTTGATCGGCTCGGACACCAGGGCTTGCAGCGGGTGCGATTCCAGCGGCAGGCGGAAGCCAGCCAGCTTGGCCATGTGCCCGGAGTTACCGGCGGTGACCACGCCGACGCGCTTGGCACCGATGAAGCCCTTGTTGGTTTCGACACCGATGACCGCGCCGTTTTCCTTGCGGAAGCCGATCACTTCGGTCTGCTGGATCAGGTCGACACCCAGGGCGTCGGCAGCACGGGCGAAGCCCCAGGCCACGGCGTCGTGACGGGCTACGCCGCCGCGGCGCTGGACGGTGGCGCCGAGGATCGGATAACGGGTGTTCTTCGAGCAGTCCAGGTAGGGGATCTCGGCCGCGACCTGAGCGGTGTTGAGCAGCTCGCCATCGACGCCGTTGAGGCGGTTGGCGGAGACTCGGCGTTCGGAGTCACGCATGTCTTGCAAGGTGTGGCACAGGTTGTAGACGCCACGCTGGGAGAACATCACGTTGTAGTTGAGGTCCTGGGACAGGCCTTCCCACAATTTCATGGCGTGCTCGTACAGGTGCGCCGACTCGTCCCACAGGTAGTTGGAACGCACGATGGTGGTGTTACGGGCGGTGTTGCCGCCGCCCAGGTAACCCTTCTCGATCACCGCGACGTTGGTGATGCCGTGCTCCTTGGCCAGGTAGTAGGCCGTGGCCAGGCCATGACCGCCACCACCGACGATGACCACGTCGTAGACCTTCTTAGGGGTCGGCGTGCGCCACATGCGCTGCCAGTTCTCGTGGTGGCTGAGGGAGTGTTTGAAGAGGCCGAAGCCCGAATAGCGTTGCATTGTCGTTTACTCCACTCAGCGGTAAACAGGGAAGTCTGCGCACAGTGCGGCGACGTTCTTCGCCACATCGGCTTCGACGTCGGCGTCACCGAGGTTGTCGAGGATGTCGCAGATCCAGCCGGCCAGGGCCACGCACTGGGCGACCTTGAAACCACGGGTGGTAACGGCTGGCGTACCGATACGCAGACCAGAGGTGACGAACGGCGACTGCGGATCGTTCGGCACGGCGTTCTTGTTGACGGTGATGTGCGCGCGGCCCAGGGCGGCGTCGGCATCTTTGCCGGTCAGGCCCTGACGGATCAGGCTGACCAGGAACAGGTGGTTGTCAGTGCCACCGGAGACCACGTCGTAGCCACGGTCGACGAACACCTGGGCCATGGCCTGGGCATTTTCGATGACCTGCTGCTGATAGGCCTTGAACTCAGGCTCCAGCGCTTCCTTGAAGCACACCGCCTTGGCGGCGATCACGTGCATCAGCGGGCCGCCCTGGGCGCCAGGGAACACCGCGGCGTTGAGCTTTTTCTCGATCTCTTCGTTGGCCTTGGCCAGGATCAGGCCGCCACGTGGGCCGCGCAGGGTCTTGTGGGTGGTGGTGGTGACGACGTCGGCGAACGGGATCGGGTTCGGGTACAGGCCAGCGGCGACCAGGCCGGCAACGTGGGCCATGTCGACGAACAGCAGCGCACCGACCTTGTCGGCGATGGCGCGGAAGCGTGGGAAGTCGAGGGTCTTGGAGTAGGCCGAGAAGCCAGCGACGATCATCTTCGGCTTGTGCTCGACAGCCAGACGCTCGACTTCATCGTAGTCGATCAGGCCGGTATTGGTGTCGATACCGTATTGAACGGCGTTGTACAGTTTGCCCGAGGACGACACCTTGGCGCCGTGGGTGAGGTGGCCACCGTGGGCCAGGCTCATGCCCAGGATGGTGTCGCCGGCCTGCAGCAGGGCCAGGTAGACGGCGCCGTTGGCCGAGGAGCCGGAGTGCGGCTGGACGTTGGCGTAGTCGGCGCCGAACAACTGCTTGGCACGCTCGATGGCCAGCGCCTCGACCTTGTCGACGTGCTCGCAACCGCCATAGTAGCGCTTGCCTGGGTAGCCTTCGGCGTACTTGTTGGTCAGGCCGCTGCCCTGGGCCTGCATCACGCGCTTGCTGGTGTAGTTTTCCGAGGCGATCAGTTCGATGTGATCTTCCTGACGCTGTTCTTCGGCATTCATCGCCGCCAGCAGTGCATCGTCGTAACCCTGGATCTGGTCTTGCTTGCTGAACATCGTGTATCTCCCGGCAGCGATCGTTTTTTGTCGTGGGGCACTGTGGCCCTTTGTGGCGATGGTATGACTGGCCGGGGTGGGTCAGATGCCTGCGCACGCCTTGCAATGGCGCGTTTACGACATTCGTTGCGGTGTTGGCTTCTTCGCGGGCAAGCCCGCTCCCACAGGCCCCTACTGATCTCGAAATCAGTGGTGTACCTGTGGGAGCGGGCTTGCCCGCGAAGAGGCCGGCACAGATCCACAGCTTGTATAGGCAACCGCCGAATCGATGGTTTAGAGTGCGGTTCTGCGTCGTATAAAGGACCGCCGTGATGACCGACAACAACCAACAATTCGCCAGCGACAACTATTCCGGTATCTGCCCGGAAGCCTGGGCGGCCATGGAAAAGGCCAACCACGGCCATGAGCGCGCCTATGGCGAGGACCAGTGGACCGAGCGTGCTGCCGAGTACTTCCGGCAATTGTTCGAAACCGACTGCGAGGTGTTCTTCGCCTTCAACGGTACCGCCGCCAACTCGCTGGCCCTGGCCTCGCTGTGCCAGAGCTATCACAGCGTGATCTGTTCCGAGACGGCCCACGTCGAAACCGACGAATGCGGCGCGCCGGAGTTCTTCTCCAACGGCTCGAAACTGCTCACCGCCGCCAGCACCCACGGTAAGTTGACGCCGCAATCGATCCGCGAAGTAGCGCTCAAACGTCAGGACATCCACTACCCCAAGCCACGTGTTGTGACCCTCACCCAGGCTACCGAAGTGGGGACCGTGTACCGTCCCGACGAGCTCAAGGCGATCAGCGCCACCTGCAAGGATCTGGGCTTGAACCTGCACATGGACGGCGCTCGGTTCAGCAATGCCTGCTCCTTCCTTGGCTGCACTCCGGCGGAGCTGACCTGGAAGTCGGGCGTCGATGTGCTGTGCTTCGGAGGCACCAAGAACGGCATGGCGGTGGGCGAGGCAATCCTGTTCTTCAACCGCTCCCTGGCCGAGGATTTCGACTATCGCTGCAAACAGGCAGGACAACTGGCGTCGAAGATGCGCTTTCTATCGGCGCCTTGGGTCGGCCTGCTCGAAGGCGACGCCTGGTTGCGCCATGCCGCGCATGCCAACCACTGCGCGCAACTGCTGGCGTCGTTGGTGAAAGGCTTGCCCGGGGTCGAGCTGATGTTCCCGGTGGAAGCCAACGGGGTGTTCCTGCAAATGCCGGAGGCCGCCTTGGACGCATTGCGCGGCAAGGGTTGGCGCTTCTATACCTTCATCGGTAGCGGCGGTGCGCGGTTCATGTGCTCGTGGGATACCCAAGAGGCACGGGTGCGGGAGCTGGCGGCGGATATCCGCAGCATCCTCGGCACCTGAAAGTTTGCCGGGGGCGCTATGCGCTCCCGGCTATCGATCAGGACTCGGCGATGGTCCGAACGATGGCGTCTACCGTGGCATCGATCTGAGCCTGGGTACGCTCGAGGGTCTGCTGGTGTTCCTTCTGCAGCTCCACCTGTTTCGAACACAGGTTCAGGGCCGCCAGCACCAACAACTTGTCGCCAATCAGCGTCGGATACTGACGCTTGGTTTCAGCCAGGGCGGTGTTGAGCATCCGCACCGCCTGCGCCAGGGTTTCCTCCTGACCTTCAGGCGCCTTGATCGAATAGTCGCTGCCCAGGATCGACACGACATTGATCGGCTGCGCTTGCAGTCTCATGCGCCGACGACGCCTGCACTGGCGCGCTCGACCAGCGCCTGGATACGCGCGGCGGTGGCACCGTGCTTCTCTTCCTGCTCCATCAACGACAGCTGCAGGTTTTCGTTTTCTTCCTTGGCCTGGGCCAGTTCCTGGCCGAGGGCGGTGTTCTGCTCGGTGAGTTGAGCGTTCTTGTGCATCAGGTCGCTGACCAGTTGCTCGAGTTGATTCAGGGAGGCTTCCAACATGGGGGCAGGTCTCGGTTGTTGCAAAGGGCGCACACGATAAAGAAAAGCGCGAACCCCCGCCATTAAATATCGGATTCTCAAGGCAAAAGCCTGCGCAGATTGACAGGCTCAACGCCACCTTGTTCCGACCTTGGTCAACCGCTGGTCGAGTATTTGGATAGCTGCCTCCTATTTTCATCCGCCAGAGCCTCAAGACTCGACGCCCCCGACCGATAGCGAGTTGGGTCTCATTTCGTCGCATGGATCGCGTTCCCTCTCCATTGCCTGGATTCCTTTCCATGTCCTTACGCAACATGAATATCGCCCCGCGTGCGCTGCTGGGGTTTGCCTTGATCGGCGTGCTGATGCTTGGCCTTGGTATCTTCTCGCTCATGCAGATGGGCAACATCCGACAGGCTGGTGTCACCATCGAGCAGATCAGCGTGCCGAGCATCAAGGCCCTGGACGAGTTGAACGCACTGAACCTGCGTCTGCGCACTTTGTCCTTCCGCCTGCTGCTCAACCGTGAGGCGCAGAGCCAGCAGGATATCCTCAAGCTGATGGAGCAGCGTAACGGCCAGATCGACACAGCCCGACGCACCTACGAGCCGCTGATCGTCGCCAGCGATGAGCGGGCGGCCTACGACCAATACGAGCATTTGCTCACCCAGTACCGCCAGCTCGAATCGCGCATGCGCAGTTTGAGCCAGGCCGACAAGCTTGAAGAGCTGCGCGCGCTGATCAACACCGAAGTGCAGGCAAACTCCGAGCAAATCAACCAGGTGATGGACAACCTGGTGCGGATCAACACCGATCAGACCCGCGAAACCAACGCCACGGCGGCCAGCCAGTACAACGCCGCCTTTGCCTTGGTCATCGGCCTGCTGGTGGCCGCCACAGTGCTGACCCTCCTCTGCGCCTTCCTGCTGACCCGCAGCATCGTCAAGCCGATCGACGACGCGCTCAAAGCTGCGGAGCAGATCGCCGATGGCGACCTGACGCACAGCATCAGCGCAGACGGCACCGACGAAGCTGCACGCCTGCTGCGTGCCATGGCCCGCATGCAGGACAAGTTGCGCGAGACCCTGCACCAGATTTCCGGTTCGGCCACCCAGCTGGCCTCCGCTGCCGAGGAGCTCAACGCGGTCACCGACGAAAGCGCCCGCGGCCTGCAACAGCAGAACAATGAAATCGAGCAGGCCGCCACTGCGGTCACCGAAATGACCAGTGCCGTGGAAGAAGTCGCACGCAACGCCGTCAGCACCTCGGAAGCGTCCAGCGAAGCCAGCCGCTCGGCCGGCGACGGACGTGACCTGGTCATGGAAACGGTCGGCGCCATCGAACGCATGAGCGAAGACGTGCAGGGCACGTCCAAGTTGATCACCCATCTGGCCGAGCAGTCGCGCGACATCGGCAAGGTGCTGGACGTGATCCGCGGTTTGGCCGACCAAACCAACCTGCTGGCTCTGAACGCGGCAATCGAAGCGGCACGGGCAGGCGAGGCAGGCCGTGGCTTCGCCGTGGTGGCTGACGAAGTACGAGCATTGGCTCACCGCACCCAGCAGTCGACCAGCGAAATCGAGCGCATGATCGGCAGCATCCAGGGCGGCACCGAGGAGGCAGTCGCGTCGATGCGCACCAGCACCGAGCGCGCCGAATCGACCCTGAACATCGCCAAGGGTGCCGGTATGGCACTGGATACCATTGCCGGGGCAGTGGCGCAGATCAACGAACGCAATCTGGTGATCGCCAGTGCGGCGGAAGAGCAGGCCCAGGTGGCGCGGGAGGTGGACCGCAACCTGGTGAACATCAACGACCTGTCGGTGCAGAGCGCGACCGGCGCGCATCAGACCAGCGCGGCGAGTGCCGAGCTGTCGCGCCTGGCGGTCGACCTGAATGGCTTGGTGGCGCGGTTCCGGACCTGATCCGAGAACGCCGGGGCCGCTTTGCGGCCCATCCGCAGAACAAAACACAACTCATTGATTTAGCCGAAATCTGTGGGAGCGGGCTTGTCCCGCGAACACCGGCGAAGCCGGTGCCATCCACCGCGTCGCCCCATTCGCGGGACAAGCCCGCTCCCACAGGCCACAGTTTTCGGCGCTCCGACTTGCCCCATGAAGGCGTCATCAGAGCCAAACAGCATCCCAATGCGAATAGTCGCCTGCCCGGCCAACCAATCCGGCTCTTATTGGGTTGGCAACGATGTACCTCGCAACTTTCAACACGCTCTCTTCCCGACGCAATGCCCGGTCCTGATAGCCCGGCTGCCATATTCTTTCGCGGCGCATGCCTTGCCGATACAGCGCATGACTGCTGCGTGACTTGAACCTGCGCATCAAGCAGCAAAGGGTGGCGTCTCGCAATTCGATCAACCAATGCACATGGTCAGGCATCACCACCCACGCCAGGGAGTGACAAAGTCCATCGATTTCAGCCAGCCTGAATTGCTGGATGACGCTGCGAGCGAGTTGGAGCTGGGTGAAGATCTGCTTTCGCTGGTGAGTTACCGTGGTCAGCAGGTAAATACCACCTGGCTGGGAGAAACGACCACGGCGTAGAAGGCAGGATTGGGCACGGTCCATGTGATGTCCCTGAATCAAAGCACGGGATAGACCCTAGCCGAGGGATCAACGACATGAGACGGAGAATGTTTTCTGGATGTTGGCAGACTCTCCCACAGGCTCAGCGCAATTCCTGTGGGAGCGGCGGTTCGGCGTCCCGATTTTCCCCACGAATGGGCTGCGAAGCAGCCCCATGCATCCCAGGATCAGTAATCGATCCGCACATCCCCCTTCGGCACGCTGCAGCACGACAGGATGTAACCCTCGGCTTCGTCTTCCTCGGTGATGCCGCCGTTGTGCTCCATCTCCACTTCGCCGCCAAGCTTGAGCACCTTGCAGGTGCCGCAGATGCCCATGCCGCAGGCCTTGGGAATCATCAGGCCGACTTTGGCAGCCGCCGCGTGCACCGTTTCGCCGGGGGCGATACGGATGCTCTTCTCGCTGCCGATGAATTCCACCAGGTTGAGTTCGGAGACGTCCACTTCCGGCGCGTCGGCAGCCTGCTCGGCATGTTCCACCGCGTCGGCCTTGGCTTCTGCAGGCGTCGCGCCGAACGACTCCTCGTGGTAGTTGTTCATGTCGAAGCCGACCGCCTCGAGCATGCGCTTGACCGCCGTCATGTACGGGGTCGGGCCACAGCAGAAGATGGTGCGTTCCATGTAGTCAGGGGCGATCAGCTCCATCAACCGCTGGTTCAGGTAGCCACGATAGCCCGCCCAGGGTTCGCCCAGCCCGTGCTTTTCGCAAATGATGTGCAGGCTGAAGTTGGGGATGCGCGAAGCCATCTGCTCCAGCTCGCGGTGATAGATGATGTCCTTGGGCGAACGGGCACTGTGCACGAAGACCATGTCGACGTTGGCGTTGGTGTCGTAGAACCAGCGCGCCATCGACATCACTGGAGTGATGCCGACACCGCCGGAAAGATACAGCACCTTGCCGGCCGGGAAGTCGATGGCGTTGAACAACCCTACCGGCCCGTGCACCGGCACCTCGAGGCCTTCATGCATGGTGTCGTGGAGGAAGTTCGAGACCTGCCCGCCAGGTACCCGCTTGACCGTGATGGAGAAGCTGTAGGGCACCGACGGCGAGCTGGAAATGGTGTAGGAGCGCATCACCGGCTTGCCTTCGATCTCCAGCTCCAGGGTCACGAACTGCCCTGGCTTGAAGAAGAACATGATCGGCTGGTCGGCCATGAAGCAGAAGGTGCGCACGTCCCAGGTCTCCTGGATGACCTTGACGCAGCGCACGATGTGGCGGCCGTTGGCCCAGGTCTGGGTAGTGACCGGATTGAGGAATGTATCGGACATGTTCTTCTCCAGCAGCCAACGATTGGCCTTTTTCTGGCTGTGATGATGCGCAACCCGAGAGCGATGTACATTCCTGCCAGCGACATCGGCGTGCTTATCGCGACCAGCCCCGCGATACGTGGTCTGGCGCGTCGTAATTCAAATCGGCCATGTCGCCCATGGATACGGTTCGGGGCGTCTTCGGACGCACACTCCTCGGCAAAAGAAACCGCTGTTTTCAAACGACAGCCTTGCGGCACCACCACAACGATTAGCCACCTTTTGCCGGCCGTACACGGCCCCGAGGAATACACGATGGACGTCACCGCAACCCTGAGCCTGGGCGATCCACTGGAACCTGCACGCAAGGCCACCGCCGAGATGCTGCAGACCCGCGAGCGCACCTACTCGCTGCCCCAGCCGTTCTACACCGACGAACGTCTGTTCCAGATCGACATGCAGGAGATTTTCCACAAGGAATGGCTGATCGCCGGCATGACCTGCGAGATCCCGGCCAAGGGCAACTACATCACCCTACAGATCGGCAAGAACCCGATCATCGTGGTGCGCGGGGCCGAAGGCAAGGTGCATGCCTTCCACAACGTCTGTCGTCACCGCGGTTCGCGCCTGTGCGTCAGCGAAAAGGGCAAGGTGGCCAAGCTGGTCTGCCCGTACCACCAGTGGACCTACGAGCTCGACGGGCGCCTGCTGTTCGCCGGCACCGAGATGGGCAGCGACTTCGACATGAATCAGTACGGCCTCAAGCCGGTGAACGTGAAGGTAGCCGGTGGCTACATCTTCATCAGCCTGGCCGAGAATCCGCCTGCCATCGACGAGTTCCTGGCCACCCTGGACCACTACATGGAACCGTACGACATGGAGAACACCAAGGTGGCCGTACAGACCACCTTGATGGAAAAGGCCAACTGGAAGCTGGTGCTGGAAAACAACCGCGAGTGCTACCACTGCAACGGTTCGCACCCGGAGCTGCTGCAGACCCTGCTGGAATGGGACGACACCAACGATCCACGCGCCGACCAGGCCTTCAAGGACCACGTGGCCGCCTCCGCCGCCGCCTGGGAAGCCGAGAAGATCCCATACCTGCACAAGAGCCATGGTCTGCGTAACCGGATCGTGCGCATGCCGCTGCTCAAGGGCACCGTGTCGATGACCATGGACGGCAAGCAGGCCTGCCAGAAGCTGATGGGCCGCATCAAGAACCCGGACCTGGGCTCGATGCGCATCCTGCACCTGCCGCACTCGTGGAACCACTGCATGGGCGATCACATGATCGTGTTCACCGTATGGCCGATCAGCGCCCAGGAGACCATGGTCACCACCAAGTGGCTGGTGCACAAGGATGCTGTGGAAGGTGTCGATTACGACCCTGAGCGCATGCGCAAGGTGTGGGACGCCACCAACGACCAGGACCGCCGTCTGGCTGAAGAAAACCAACGCGGCATCAACTCCACTGCTTATCAGCCCGGCCCGTACTCGAAGACCTACGAGTTTGGTGTAGTGAACTTCATCGACTGGTACAGCCAGCGTGTGCTGGAAAACCTCGGTGCCGAGCCTGCGCCTTACCTCAAGGAAGTCGTAGCGCAATAACTGCAGAGGGCAATACAGGAGCGCCCCGGCTGACACGTCAGCCGGGGCGTTTTTACATGGCCATCCAAAGGCTTCGCACAGCTTATCCACAGATTGCGCAATGTATGCTGTGCACATCCGCCCACCCCCGCTTTACTCCCTGTGGATAATCCACTCAAGCTACTGAAATCACTCGTCTGTTTCGGCCAGAAAGAGCATTTGATCAGTTTTTGACCAAAGCCGCGGAGGCCTGGATATACGTGGGCTGCAGGGTTTGTCGAACAGATTATCCACAGAGCCGCCAACAGCGATTGTGGGAAACTCTGAGATTCCAGGGCAAGATTGCTCCGTACGGGTTGGCAGGAAGACTGTTCGTTTTTTGATCAAAGGCCTGGAAGCCTTATAGGGCGGGGGCTTTAGCGAGGGATGAACACTTTATCCACATACTGGCGAACAGATTCAGTGGGCAAAAAAGCTCACCAGGCGCCTTCGTCGTCAAGCCGGCGATGGCGCCTGGGTTAGGGATCAGCGCAGTACGCCCTCCTCCACCAACAGCTTGAGAATCGCCTCGGCGCCTTCCTGTGGCGATACGTCCTTGAGCACCTTGCCCCCACCACCGCTGGCCTTGGCCGTCGCAGCCTTCATGCGGTCGGCGCCGCTCTTGGCCTTGATCACCTTCAATCGCTTGGGTCGAGGCCGTGCAGGCTGCAGTTCGGAGTCGGACAGCCATTCGTCCTCGACAATGGCCACGTTACGCGCCGCCAACACGCCTCGGCGCGCAGGTCCAAATGCACTCTGACGTGGCTTGGGCGCTGCGTTATCCACAGTGGCCAGCAAGGGCAGGCGCACCTTCAGGCGTCGACGCTGGCCACGTGGCAAGGCCTGCAGCACCTGGGCAGTGCCGTTGTCGATCGACTCCACCTCGGCCAGTCCCACGATCAGCGGCCAGCCGAGCTTTTCCGCCAGCAGGAACGGCAACATGCCCGACCCTTCGCCGGTTTCCGCCTGGCTACCGGTCAACACCAACTGGGCGCCGGCATCGCGCAGGTAATCGCCCAGCACCCCGAGCACATCAGCGCCTGCGGGTTGTTCCAATACGTCCAGATGATCCAGGCCCATGCCCAGGTAGGCACGCAGGGCCTCCTCGCGTGGATCGCCGGCATGCACCACCTGCAAGTTATCCCCAGCCAGTTGCAAGCCCAACTCCACGGCCCGCGCATCCTGCTCGGCGCGACGGGCGCGACCGGAGCTGGGGTGGGCACCGATGGAAACCAGGCTGATGACTTTCGTACTCATGCTCGTGCCCTTATGCCGCGTCGCGCTGGCCGCCGCTGCGGAAGTTTTCCACAGCCTCGATCAGTGCCTGGAGAATCGCCGAGCTGTCGCCAATCACCGACAGGTCGGCCCGTTTGATCATGTCGCAGCCCGGGTCCATGTTGATCGCCACCACCTTGTCGCAGGCACCGATGCCCTGCAGGTGCTGGATAGCGCCGGAAATACCCACCGCCACGTAGACCCGTGCGGTGACCCAAGTACCCGTGGCTCCGACCTGACGGTTACGTGGCATGAAGCCGTCGTCCACCGCCACCCGTGAGGCGCCCTCGGTAGCGCCGAGAGCTGCGGTCGCCTTGTGATACAGGTCCCAGTCCTTCACGCCATTGCCGCCGGAGACGATGAACTCGGCCTCGGCCATGGCGATGGTAGCCGGATCCACAGCCACCGAGCCAAGATCCTCGATGCGCGACAAGCTGCGCGCCACGCCTGTGGACAACTCCACCGGCAACGCTTCATGACGAGTTTCGCTGACCGGCTCGGCGCACTCTGCCGCAGCCAGGATCAAACGCGGGACGGCACGTTGCAGGTCTTGCTGGCCGGCACCCGCGCGGCCGATGCATTGCCCATCTTTGACCTGCCATACCCGCGTTGCCGGACGCTCGCCCAGCGCAGCGCCCAGGCGCCGGCCCAGTTCGCCGCCACCGGTGCGGCTGTCAGGCAGCAACCAGTGGCGCGGGGCGAACTGGTTATCCACAGCGCGCAGGCCCTGTACCAATTGCTCCGGTGCATAACCCTCGAAAGCTTCGCCTTCAATGACCAGCAAACGGTCGACACCGGCTGTGGAAAAGTTGCTTTCCTTGTGTTCGCCAAAGACCACTGCCAACACCGCACCGTCGCTGCCGGCCAGGCTGTGGGCCAACCCGAGCAGGTCGCGGTCGTGGCTGCTCAGGCGGCCTCCGACCATGTCCGGCACCACGGCGATGTAGAAGGCAGGCGTCGCCACTTGGTGCAGTGGCAGCTTGACCTCGACCGCCGCCGTGCGGCGCGCGCCCCCAGCGGTGCCCTGTTGGACGCCGCTGCGGTCGATCCGCTTGATGCCGGCCGGGCCGATAAAACCTGCGGCAAGCGCATGGGGGTTCTTGCGGATGCGGCCGTTGGGCCCCATCCAACTGCTCTGTTGCGTCTGCATCGCCGCATGCAGCGGATGCAGACGGTTACGGGCGATCCACTCGGCGCGTGGGTCGCGGCGGATGATGTCGCTCATCAGTGCACCTCCGCAGGTTCACGATTGACCGTTGGCGACTTTGGGACTGCGGGAGTTTCCTCCTCGATCAGCACATCGGCCACCAGTTCGGCGAGGTCTTTGATCTGTGGACGCGGTTCGACCACACCTTCGAGCATCGCGGTGCATTGCGGACATCCCACCGCCACCAATTCGGCCTCGGTTTCGCGGATGTCGTCCATGCGCATGTCGGGAATACGCTGCTTGCCTGGGATGTCGGTGATCGGCGCACCGCCGCCACCGCCACAGCAACGCGAGCGGAAGCCCGAACGCTGCATCTCGCGTACTTCGATACCCAGCGCCTTGAGCACTGCCCGCGGCGCTTCGTACTCGCCGTTGTAACGGCCCAGGTAGCACGGGTCGTGGTAGGTGACGCTGCCGCCCTTGTGCTGGCCGAGGTTGAGCTTGTCGGCAGCGATCAGTTCGGCGATGTAGGTACTGTGGTGCTGCACCTGATAGTCGCCGCCCAGGGCGCCGTATTCGTTCTTCAGCACATGGAAACTGTGCGGGTCACAGGTGACGATGCGCTGGAACCTGTACTTGGCCAGGGTCTGGATGTTGCGTTTGGCCAATTGCTGGAAGGTCGCTTCATCACCCAGACGACGGGCCACGTCGCCACTGTCGCGCTCTTCCAGGCCGAGCACGGCGAAGTCCACACCCGAAGCCTTCAGTACCTTGACGAACGAACGCAGGGTGCGCTGGTTGCGCATGTCGAACGCACCGTCGCCGACCCAGAACAACACCTCGGTGGTTTTCACCTCCGACAGCAGTTTCAGGTTCAGGTCGGCCGCCCAGTTCATCCGTCCGCCGGGGGCGAAACCGCCAGGGTTGTCGGTGGCGATCAGGTTGTCCAGCACCTCGGCGCCCTTGTTCGGCGTGGCGCCTTTTTCCAAGGTGAGATGACGGCGCATGTCGACGATGGCGTCGACGTGCTCGATCATCATCGGGCATTCCTCGACGCAGGCGCGGCAGGTGGTGCACGACCACAGTGTCTCGGCGTCGACCAGACCATTGACGATCGGCTGGTGCGGATGGCCGCCATGCTCCCCGATCGGCTTGCCCGGATACGGGCTGCCGGCGAATTGAGCGTCGCTGCCACCGGCCAGGCCGATGACCATGTCCTGGATGAGTTTCTTCGGGTTCAGCGGCTGGCCGGCAGCGAAGGCCGGGCACATGGCTTCACATTTACCGCACTGTACACAGGCATCGAAGCCCAGCAGCTGGTTCCAGGTGAAGTCCACGGGCTTTTCCACGCCCAGTGGTGCATTCGGGTCTTCCAGGTCCAGCGGCTTGAGGCCGGTGGAGCGACCGCCGCCGAAGCGCTCGGCGCGGCGGTGCCAGGCCAGGTGCAGGGCACCGGCGAAGGCGTGTTTCATCGGCCCGCCCCAGGTCATGCCGAAGAACAGCTCCGACACGCCCCACAGCACCCCGAGGCCGAGCACACCGACCATCACCCAACCCCCGGTGTTGGCCGGCAGGATGCCGGCGACCGGCAAGGTGGCGATGAAGAAGCTCGCGGCGAACACCAGCAGGCTTTTCGGCAAGCGCATCCACGGGCCCTTGGACAGGCGCGAAGGAGGATTCAGGCGGCGTTTGAAGACAAAGATGGCACCGCTGAACATGATCACCGTAGCGACCAGCAAGGCGTAACCGAGGATCTTGCTCTGCAGGCCGAAGCCGTGCACCAGGATCGCCAAGACTGCCGAGAGCACGAAGCCACCGGCGGTGGCCACGTGGGTCTTGGACATGTACTTGTCGCGCTCGACCACATGGTGCAGGTCCACCAGGTAGCGCCGCGGCATCGCTAGCAGCCCGCCGATCAGGTCGACCTTGCTCGGCCGGCCACGACGCCACATGCGCACCCGGCGCAGGGCGCCGAGCACTGCCAGGCCAAGGGCAGCGAACAGCAGGATGGGTAGAAGGGTGTTCAACATGGGAGGCTCCCACAACAGCTGGATTCTTGCGCCGATTCTCAGGATGGGCGCGGACCCTGTGGGAGCGGGCTTGCCCGCGAATACGTCAGATCAGACAACGCTGTCGTTCATGCTGACGCTTTCGCGGGCAAGCCCGCTCCCACAGGGGGCCAGTCCCGCCCACAGTGGGGCGGTATTCATGCCACCAGGATCAAAAGTCCTTGCACAGGCGCAGGGCGTCGTAGATCGCCGCATGCACGTTGCGCTGGGCCACGCAGTCGCCGATGCGATACAACAGGTACCCTTCGCCCGGCTGGCTGAGGATCGGCTGTGGCTTGATGGCGAACAGCGCCTCCACGTCGATCTGGCCCTTGTTGCGCGAACCTTCCTTCAGCGCGTAGTACAACTGCTCGTCAGGACGCACGCCGTTCTCGACCACGACCTGGTCGACCACGCGCTCTTCCTTGGCGCCGGTGTATTCGTTCTCGAGCACCGCCACCAGCTTGTCGCCTTCGCGGTAGACCTTCTCCAGCATCATGTCCCCGGTCATGATCACTTCCTTGGGGTACAGGCTGCGGTAGTAGGTCGGGAATGTCGTACCGCCCATCGCCACGCCCGGCTTGATATCGTCGGTGACGATTTCGACCTGGGCACCCTTGTCGGCCAGGAA
Organism: Pseudomonas putida; assembly: GCF_004357765.1. Taxonomy (GTDB): domain Bacteria; phylum Pseudomonadota; class Gammaproteobacteria; order Pseudomonadales; family Pseudomonadaceae; genus Aquipseudomonas; species Aquipseudomonas putida_U. The sequence goes on from NZ_SMTE01000006.1 coordinate 147,290, forward strand.
GTCCGCAGTGGACATGCCGGTGAATTCGCAGATGGTGTCGTACACCAGTACGTTCTTGCCCGGCGCGACCTTGCCGTCGAGCACATCCCAACTGCTGACCACCAATCCTTCTTCAGCACCCCAGTGCTCGTTCTGCTCGACGAACGGATGACCGCCCACCGCCAGCACGATGATGTCCGGGCGCAGGTCTTGGATGGTCGCGACATCGGCCGCGGTACCCAGGCGCAGGTCAACCTTCAGACGGGCGAACTCCAGCTGGTACCAGCGGGTGATGCCGGCGATCTGGTCGCGCTGCGGCGCCTTGGCGGCGATGGTGATCTGCCCGCCGATCTGATCCTTCTTCTCGAACACGGTCACGTCGTGGCCACGCTCGGCAGCCACGCGCGCGGCTTCCATGCCGGCAGGGCCGGCACCGACCACCACTACCTTGCGCTTGGGCCCGGTGCTCTTCTCGATGATGTGCGGCACGCCCATGTATTCACGGGAGGTGGCGGCGTTCTGGATGCACAGCACGTCCAGACCTTGGTACTGGCGGTCGATGCAGTAGTTGGCACCGACGCACTGCTTGATCTGGTCGACCTGACCCATCTTGATCTTGGCGATCAGGTGCGGGTCGGCGATGTGCGCACGGGTCATGCCGACCATGTCGACATAGCCGCCTTCCAGAATACGCGTGGCCTGGTTCGGGTCCTTGATGTTCTGCGCGTGCAGTACCGGGACCTTGACCACTTCCTTGATGCCGGCAGCCAGGTGCAGGAACGGCTCCGGCGGGTAGCTCATGTTCGGGATGACGTTGGCCAGGGTGTTGTGGGTGTCGCAACCCGAACCGACCACGCCGATGAAGTCGAGCATGCCGGTGGCATCGTAGTAAGCGGCGATCTGTTTCATGTCCTCGTGGCTCAGGCCATCGGGATGGAACTCGTCACCACAGATACGCATGCCCACGCAGAAGTCATCGCCGACCTCGGCGCGCACGGCCTTGAGCACTTCCAGACCGAACTTCATGCGGCCTTCGAAGCTACCGCCCCATTCGTCGGTACGCTTGTTGACCCGCGGGCTCCAGAACTGGTCGATCATGTGCTGGTGCACGGCCGACAGCTCGACGCCATCCAGGCCGCCTTCCTTGGCCCGCCGCGCAGCTTGGGCGTAGTTGCCGATCACGCGCCAGATCTCTTCCACCTCGATGGTTTTGCAGGTGGCACGGTGCACGGGTTCACGGATGCCCGACGGCGACATCAGGGTCGGCCAGTTGAAACCGTCCCAACGTGAGCGACGGCCCATGTGGGTAATCTGAATCATGATCTTGGCGCCATGCTTGTGCATGGCGTCGGCGAGATTCTGGAAGTGCGGGATGATGCGGTCGGTGGACAGGTTGACCGAGGACCACCACTCCTGCGGGCTGTCGATGGCAACCACCGACGATCCACCGCAGATCGCCAGGCCAATGCCGCCTTTGGCCTTTTCTTCGTAGTACTTCACGTAACGGTCGGTGGTCATGCCGCCGTCGGTGGCGTAGACCTCGGCATGCGCGGTGCTGAGCACGCGGTTGCGGATGGTCAGTTTGCCGATCTGGATCGGCTGGAACATTGCTTCGAATGCCATGACGCTCTCTCCGACTTACAACGGCTTGACGACGAACAGGCCGTCATCGTGACCTTCTTCCGAACCGCCGTAGACCTGCTCGGCCACGGTGCGAATCGAACTGCCACGGGCGGCGAGAATCTGGTCCATGGCACCAGCGAACCAGCCGGTGAACATGTAGTCGACCTTGCGGCCGCACTTGCCATAGACGTAGACGAACGCAGAGTGCTTGAGCTTGACGCTGCAGGTGCCCTTGTCGAGGTCGATGTCCTGGATCTCGAACAGGCCCCAGCCACGTTGGCTCAGTCGCTTCATGTAGTGCTCGAATACCGCCACGCCTTCCAGGCCATGGCACTCGGCTTCTTTCTCGCACCAGTGCCAGGCGGACTTGTAGCCGGCCTTGTAGAGGATCTCGGCGTAGGCGTCAGCACCCAGCACTTCCTCGATACCGATGTGGTTGTTGACGAAGAAGTGGCGCGGCACGTACAGCATCGGCAAGGCGTCGCTGGTCCAGACACCGGTTTCGCTGTCGACTTCGATTGGCAATTGCGGGGCGATCTTGGCCATGGAAACTCAACTCCATAAAATTTTTGTTTGGATGCCCCGGCGTTGCTGGCAGGGGCTTTCAGGCTTTGGAGAGCGGCTTACTCGCCCCACACGTCCTTGAGGACGTTGACCCAGTTCTCGCCCATGATCTTGCGTACCACGCGCTCGGAATGGCCGCGCTTGAGCAAGGTTTCGGTGAGGTTGGGGAATTCGCCCACGGTGCGAATGCCCAGCGGGTTGATGATCTTGCCGAAGTTGGTCAGACGTCGGGCATAGCCCTTGTCGTGGGTCAGGTACTCGAAGAACTCCTGACCGTGACCCTGTGTGAAGTCGGTACCGATACCGATAGCGTCTTCACCGACGATGTTCATGGTGTACTCGATGGCCTCGGCGTAGTCGTCGATGGTCGAGTCGATGCCCTTGGCCAGGAACGGCGCGAACATGGTCACGCCAACGAAGCCACCATGGTCGGCGATGAACTTCAGCTCTTCGTCCGACTTGTTGCGCGGGTGCTCCTTGAGGCCCGAAGGCAGGCAGTGCGAATAGCAGACCGGCTTCTTCGATTCGAGAATGACTTCTTCGGAGGTTTTGGAGCCGACATGGGACAGGTCGCACATGATGCCGACGCGGTTCATCTCGGCGACGATCTCGCGACCGAAGCCCGACAGGCCACCGTCACGCTCGTAGCAGCCGGTGCCGACCAGGTTCTGGGTGTTGTAGCACATCTGCACGATGCCCACGCCCAACTGCTTGAACACGTCGACGTAAGCGATCTGGTCCTCGAACGCATGGGCGTTCTGGAAGCCGAAGAGGATACCGGTCTTGCCCAGCTCCTTGGCCTTGCGGATGTCGGCGGTGGTGCGCACCGGCATCACCAGGTCGCTATTGTCGCGGATCAGCTTCTGGCTGGCGGCGATCTGATCGACGGTGGCCTTGAAGCCTTCCCAGACCGACACGGTGCAGTTGGCCGCGGTGAGCCCGCCCTTGCGCATGTCCTCGAACAGCTCGCGGTTCCATTTGGCAATGATCAGGCCGTCAATGACGATGCTGTCGGCGTGAAGTTCGGCTGGGCTCATCAGGCTGTCCCCTATTATCGATACGGGTCGCGCCGAATCTTCTGCCGGCGCTTTGGAGCCAGCATATGCTTGTGCCCAAAGGCGCCCCGATACAAAAACGACAGGGGGTTTGCCGAAAGCGTCAATGCCCGACATCGGGGCGTCTGGCGCGGTGCGCGGGGATGAGAGACAGTCGCGATAACGACATTTACCGCCATTGCATGAACATTTCGTCAGGGAGCTATCGTCTTGTCTGCGGCTGAGCGAGAATCCAGCCGATTCGTCAGCCTTGTTGAGGAGAAAACGGATGAAATCAATGGCATGGCTGGTCTTGCTGGCCGTGGTCACGGGTGCCCACGCCGGTGAGGAAGAAAGCACCCCGTGCGACAACGTCGAGACCGAACAGCAGACATTCGCCTGCGCTGCGTTCAACAAGCAGACCGCCGAGCGTGAGTTGAAAGCCGCGTACGACGATCTGATCCAGCGCATCCGCGATCAATATGCCGATGCACCGGGCCAGGCCAGCGGCCTGATCCAGCGCATGGAGGCGGCAGAAAAACTGTGGGCGCAGTTGCGCGATGCCGATTGCAAGGTCGAGACCTATGCCGAAAAGCCTGGCAGTCCGGCGTTCAACGCGGCGTGGAACACCTGTGTGGCGCAACGTAGCGATGACCGCTCGGAATATTTACAAGGCATTGGGCAACAATGAAACGCCGCGGGTGCTGACCGACCTTATTTTCCCACTGGGATCGTTATGGGCTTGGTCGTTACGGGCGGTATATCGGTCGCAGGTACTGTAAACGGTTGCGTATCTTGGCCCTTCAAGGTGCTCTCATCGAACCACTCCACTCGCATGCGCGAGGCGCTCCAATCGAACGTCACACGCAGGTAGGTGCCAAACATGATCGCCCCGCTGGAATACAGGGGAACCTTGCCGTACATCGAATAGTTCATCTTTCCCAGGTCGCCGTGGTGATGGCCGGCAAACAAAGCCACCACATGGTTTTCCTCAATGAGTTGCTTAAACTTAGCCCTGATCGACCCATCCTGCCAATCGTTAGGTTTGTGCATATTGATGATCGTCACTTTCCCACGCCGCTTGGCCTCTTGCAGGTCTCGCTCCAACCAAGACATGGACGAGGTGATATTGAAACGGCGCTTAAACCCTTTCGCGACCCCCCCCGTTTCGAATGATTGGGTATAACCCGGCTCGTTGTTCAGTTGCACGATGTGCAGCCTGCCGATCTCGAATGAGTAGGCCAGCGATCCTGTATGAGTGCCGTCCCTGAACGCATGGTCGAAACTGAAGTTTTGTGCGTTTTCCCGGAGTGTCCTCGCCCAGCCGATATGGTCACACACCGCATCGCGAGCACAACCATTATTCGCGCACTTGCCCACATTGTTGGCGTAATCATGGTTACCGAGCCCGGGCAGAAACAAAGGCCCACCGCCGCTTTTGCTCATCGTTTTCTGAATAAAACTCCGGAACGCGGCCCGTTCATCACCGTGACCGTACTCAGTAATATCTCCATTGATAATCAACGGTACATACCGCCCCCCTTCTCGTTCCGACCGCAAGATGCCTGCCATACGATTGGTGATTCTCGTCCACGGCTCCTTAATCTTCCTGTCCATTCCAAGCTTGTGCCTGAAGGGTTGTGGGTCCGAGGTGATCAACAGCTTTTGCTGCATCTGCGGTGCTTCTTGCCAGCCCGGCTTGATGTAGTCCTTGAACCCAGGCATAACGCGCCCCGTTACTTCACACCCTGGCGATTGAAGGTCAGGCGGTTGATAAATCCCTTCCGGCGGAACTAGGCCGGCGATGGAGCCCGTTGCGAACATTAGGCCGAACACAAACAGCGGCAATTGATACATGTAACTTAATTTAAACACGATTGGTCCTCCGTTCAATGACCGAGGAGACCATAGCAATCGAAAAACATGCCACATACTCGTAGATCTATTAGGTATTCTCCGCAAACAGATACCGCAATGCGCACGCCATCGCATTACAGCCCAGGAAATACAACCCGCTCAGAAAAGGCGCTGGGATTTAGTTCCCTGTGCAACTGGCGACTAGCCTTAGCGCAGCGATGACCGATATCCACAACAGGTGCAACCACGGCTCTTCTACGAACGAGCCATGGTTACACTCTGTACTGCGTGACGGGTAGGCGCCTACTTCACAGCCTTCAAGGTGTCGACATTGTAGGTATATTGACCTTTCTGCGTGCGCCCGTCATACCAGCTGACCTGTAGCTGATTTTTACGCCAGTCGAACATCAGGCGTAGATAGTTGCTGTGCATGATCGCACCACTCGAGAACATAGGCACATCGCCGAAGGCAGAGTATCTCTTCTTCCCTAGACTGGTGTGATAGTGCCCTGCGAACACGGCAATCACCCGTTTATTGCCAATGATGTGCTTGAACGTTCGTTTGTAAACATCCTCGTTTTGCCAGTCGTCGGGCTTGTGCATGTTTATTATCGTGTACTGCCCTCGCGCCTTGGCGGCGGCTAAATCCTTTTTCAACCATTCCAACGACGAAGTGATTTCAAAGCGCCTCTCCTCGCCGGGCGCCATGAACCTACCTCCCGTTCCAAACCTCGCGGTATAAGTAGGCTCGTTATTGAGCTGCACCACGTGGACCTTGCCCACGTCAAATGAGTACGACAAAGATCCTTTATGAACGCTCCTGCTGTAAGAATGATCGAAATTCAATCCCCTTGCCTGTTCTTGGATGGCCCGGGTCCAAATGATGTTGTCGCATACCGCATCCCGGGCGCAGCCATTGTTCGCACAGCTATTCAGATTATTGTAATAATCATGGTTACCCAACCCAGGGAAGAACAGCGGACCACCTGGGGTGCCCGCTTTCACCGGGAACGTGCGCTTGATGAACTCGCGGAAAGACTTCCTTTCGCCGCTATGGCCAAACTCCGTGATGTCACCATTGAGGATCAGCGGCACATAATGAGAACCCTCTCGCTCAGCGCGTAGAATATCGGCCATGCTACTGCTCACCTCACGCCACCTGATGGCGCCGACCTTGTCGTCACCGCCATCGGCAGGCTTTGCCCTGTACGGCTGAATGTCTGAGGTGATCAGCATCTTTTGCAGCGTTGGCGACGCCGTTTGCCAACCGGGTCGAATATAACCGCTGAAGTCTTCGGTAGTTTTCCGGGTAACTTCACAGCCTAGCGAGAATGGTGCCGGCAGTTGAGGTTTCGGATATATGCCTCCTGGCGGAACCACACCCGCATTAGCGCCAGTGGCGAACAATACGACAGCCGCAATAGTTGGAACACGCGGCGAACACTTATAGCCAAACATACAAAGTCTCCATTGAATAGTCCAGCAAACCCTATCAAAGCGATATACGGGTCAATACTCGTATATCTGATAGGGTCTGATGACCAGTCCGGAAACTCAGCGACTTTGCACCTCCATTGGCCCAATACGAATCAATCGCTCACACTTTTTATAGCTCTATCCTGGCGGGGAGATCTACCGAAACATGTTTTGTAACATCGAGCAAAATAAGAGGGGGAATCGAAACCACAGGCAATACTGATCTCCAGCACACTCATATCCGAATGTTGCAGTAATTGCCGAGCCTTGTCCAAACGCAAACGCAGATAAAAGGCACTGGGTGTCATTTCCAGGTGTAACTGGAACAATCGCTCCAGCTGCCGACGGGTTACTTGAATAAATTCGGACAGGCTGTGTGTATCGAGCGGCGATTCGATATTCCTTTCCATCTCGCCAATCACCTTCACCAACTTCTTATTGCTGATGCCATATCGGCTGGCGATCTGCATGCGCTGGTGATCCTGGCGGGGGCGGATCCGCCCCAACACGAACTGCTCGGAAACCTGCACCGCCAACTCGCTGCCGTGGGCCTGCCCGATCAGGTCGAGCATCAGGTCGATCGAGGCCGTGCCGCCCGCACAGGTGATGCGCCGACGGTCGATCTCGAACAGTTCCTGGGTCACCTGCAATCGGGGATAGCGCTCCTTGAACGCCTCCAGTGCCTCCCAGTGCAAGGTGGCGCGGTAACCATCGAGCAGCCCTGCTTCGGCTAGCACCATCGGGCCTGTATCGATACCTCCCAGAATCACGCCGGCATGATCGAGACGGCGCAACGCCTGCTGCAGCGACGGACCGTAGCAGGCCAGCGGCTCGAAGCCGGCAACGATCAACACGATTGCGCCGGGCTCGACCGCGCCCAGCGCAGCGTCGGCGTTCACCGACATGCCATTGCTGGCCAATACCGCACCGCCGTCCAGGCTCAACACCCGCCAACGGTACGACGGCCCCTTGAAGCGGTTGGCCACCCGCAGGGGTTCCACGGCGCTGATGAAGCCCATGGCCGAGAACCCTGGCAACAGCAGGAAATGAATCAATTGCGGCATTGCAGGCTCCACGGGAGAAGAAGTCGCTTGCGTGCAAATGTTGGTCGCCGGAGTGCGATTTTTCGCACTGTGGGCAGCGTAGCGTGTTCACACGGTCCAGAGAGACCGGCCACCATAACAATATGCACTGCCGATGGAGAGCCACCATGCACCGCTTTGTCCGCCGCAGCCTGCTGTCCCTTGCCCTGAGCAGCACCCTGGTCACCCCACTGTTCGCCGCCGAGCCGGCCGAATGCAAGAACGTCCGCTTGGGCGTGGTCAACTGGACCGACGTCATCGCCACCAGCGCCATGGCCCAGGTGCTGCTCGATGGCCTCGGCTACGACACCAAGCAGACCAGCGCCTCGCAGCAGATCATCTTCGCCGGTATCCGCGACCAACGCCTGGACATGTTCCTGGGGTACTGGAACCCGATCATGACCCAGACCATCACTCCGTTCGTCGACGCCAAGCAAGTCAAGGTACTCGACAAACCGAGCCTGGAAGACGCCCGCGCCACCCTCGCGGTGCCGAAGTACCTGGCCGACAAAGGCCTGAAGACGTTCGCCGACATCCACAAGTTCGAGAAGGAGCTGGGTGGCAAGATCTACGGCATCGAGCCAGGTTCGGGTGCCAACACCCAGATCAAGGCAATGATCGACAAGAACCAGTTCGGTCTGGGCAAGTTCCAGCTGGTGGAGTCCAGCGAGGCCGGGATGCTCGCCGCGGTGGACCGCGCCGTGCGGCGCAAGCAGGCGGTGGTGTTCTTCGGCTGGGCGCCGCACCCGATGAACGTCAACATCGACATGGTCTACCTGGGCGACAGCCAGGATGCTCTGGGCCCGGACGAAGGCCGTGCGACGGTGTGGACGGTCACTGCCCCGGACTATGCCGAACGCTGCCCCAATGCCAATCGCCTGCTGACCAACCTGAACTTCAGCGCCGAGGACGAGAGCCGCATGATGCAGCCGTTGCTCGACCACAAAGATGCGCTGGAATCGGCGCGCCAGTGGCTAAAGGACCACCCCGAAGACAAGGCCCGCTGGCTTGAGGGGGTGACCACCTTCGACGGCAAGCCGGCGGCTGAGAACCTCAAGCTCAGCGCCAACTGACCCGGCCTCTTCGCGGGCAAGCCCGCTCCCACAGACATACGCGCATGCCAGGGGCACTCCGCTCCCCTGTGGGAGCGGGCTTGCCCGCGAAAGGGCCACAACAGACACTAGAAGGAACACGCCATGAACCACGACGTCATCATCACCTGCGCCCTCACCGGCGCCGGCGACACAGTCGCCAAGAGCCACTTGGTCCCGGTCACGCCCAAGCAGATCGCTGAATCTGCCGTCGAAGCCGCCAAGGCCGGAGCCACCGTCGTCCACTGCCACGTTCGCGACCCCGAGACCGGCCGTTTCAGCCGCGACGTGGCGCTGTACCGCGAAGTCATGGAGCGCATTCGCGAAGCCGACGTGGATATCATCGTCAACCTCACTGCCGGCATGGGCGGCGATCTGGAAATCGGTCCGGGCGAGTCGCCCATGGAGTTCGGCCCAGGCACCGACCTGATCGGCCCGCTGGAGCGCTTGGCCCACGTCGAGGCGCTGCTGCCAGAGATCTGCACCCTCGACTGCGGCACGCTCAACTTCGGTGACGGCAACGCCATCTACGTCTCCACTCCGGCGCAATTGCGTGCGGGCGCCAAGCGCATCACCGAACTGGGGGTGAAGGCCGAGCTGGAAATCTTCGATACCGGCCACCTGTGGTTCGCCAAACAGATGATGAAGGAAGGCCTGCTCGACGACCCGCTGTTCCAGCTGTGCCTGGGCATCCCGTGGGGAGCGCCGGCCGACACCACCACCATGAAGGCCATGGTCGACAACCTGCCGGCCAACGTCACCTGGGCTGGCTTCGGCATCGGCCGCATGCAGATGCCGATGGCCGCCCAGGCGGTGCTGCTCGGCGGCAACGTGCGGGTCGGCCTGGAAGACAACCTGTACCTGGACCGTGGCGTGCTGGCGAGCAATGGCCAGCTGGTCGAGCGTGCGGCCGAGATCATCACCCGTATGGGTGGCCGCGTGCTCAGCCCGGCAGAAGGTCGGGAAAAGATGAACCTCAAGCGCCGCTGATTCCCTCAGGAGACCAATATGTCCTTCATCACCGAGATCAAGACCTTCGCCGCCCTCGGTAGCGGCGTCATCGGCAGCGGCTGGGTCGCCCGCGCCCTGGCCCATGGCCTGGACGTGGTCGCCTGGGACCCGGCACCGGGCGCTGAGCAGGCACTGCGCAAACGCATCGCCAATGCCTGGCCGGCCCTCGAAAAACAAGGCCTGGCGCCTGGCGCTTCGCAGGACCGATTGAGCTTCGTCGCCACGGTCGAAGACTGCGTGCGCGATGCCGACTTCATCCAGGAAAGCGCCCCCGAACGCCTGGACCTGAAGCTCGACCTGCACGCCAGGATCAGCGCCGCCGCCAAGCCCGATGCGATCATCGGTTCCAGTACCTCGGGCCTATTGCCCAGCGAGTTCTACGAATCGTCCACCCACCCCGAACGCTGTGTGGTCGGCCACCCGTTCAACCCGGTTTACCTGCTGCCGCTGGTCGAAATCGTCGGAGGCAAGCGCACCGCGCCAGAAGCCATCGAGGCGGCGAAGACCATCTACACCGCCCTTGGCATGCGTCCACTGCATGTGCGCAAAGAAGTGCCAGGCTTCATCGCCGACCGTCTGCTCGAAGCGCTGTGGCGCGAGGCCCTGCACCTGGTCAACGACGGCGTGGCCACGACCGGCGAAATCGACGATGCGATCCGCTTCGGCGCAGGTCTGCGCTGGTCGTTCATGGGTACCTTCCTGACCTACACCCTGGCCGGTGGCGACGCCGGCATGCGCCACTTCATGTCGCAGTTCGGCCCGGCACTGAAGCTGCCCTGGACCTATCTGCCAGCGCCAGAATTGACCGACAAGCTGATCGATGACGTGGTCGATGGCACCTCGGAGCAACTGGGCCAGCACAGCATCGCCGCGCTGGAGCGCTATCGTGATGACACGCTGCTGGCGGTGCTCGATGCGGTGAAGACCAGCAAGGCCAATCACGGCATGTCGTTCAGCGACTGAGGAAAACGCGATGCCCGCTTTGATCACCTACCGTACCCCAGTCCAGGAGGACTGGGTCGACTACAACGGGCATCTGCGCGATGCCTTCTATCTGCTGATCTTCAGTTACGCCACTGATGCGCTGATGGAACGCATCGGTCTGGACGCCGACAGCCGTGGGCAAAGTGGCCACTCGCTGTTCACTCTGGAAGCTCACATCAACTATCTGCATGAGGTGAAGCAAGGTACCGAGGTGTGGGTACAGACGCAGATCATTGGTTTCGACACGAAGCGTCTACATGTATGTCACAGCCTGCACCGGCCGGGGTTCGACGAGGTGTTGGCAGCGAGTGAGCAAATGCTCTTGCACGTGGATCTGGCTGGGCCGCGCTCAGCGCCGTTCGGCGAGCGCAGCGCGTCATCGCTGCAGGACATCGCGGATCAACAAAGGGATCTGCCGCCCTGCGCGTTCGTTGGACGAGTCATAGCCCTACCCAAACCCCGCTGAAAAAAATAACCCCGGAAAGCCGTGAGCATCCGGGGCCAAGAGCGAGCAACATCCACTGTGCACGAACGAGGGTGACCAAACCTCCGTTGCGGTAGATGGCTTGAGTGTGCGCACTTCCTGCCTGGCCGATTTAGCCCGAAACGACCTGTTCTTAGTCAAAGCAGCCATTGCGACATTCTGTCCTTGCCGGCCTGTCGCCCGCGTCACAGAATCGGTCGTAAATCACAGCAGCACTCTCTTCGCGATAAAAGGGACAACAGCCATGATGCATGCGGATTTGATTGATCAGGACGACCTGCTGGGCCAACTGCGGGCGCGCGGGTTCGAGATTCCGGCCGGAGCCAGTGCCGAGCAAGCCTGCGAGGCTGTGGTGCGGGGGTTGACCGAGCCCAATGCCCGGGCGCTCAAGGGCATGGTCGAGCAGATGTACACCGGTAGCGCGACGATCTTGCCGGCGGTGCGACAGGCGATCGACAAGCAACTGTTACCGGCGTTGGCGCAGTTCAACAAACGCGCCTGAGCGTTTCCTGCGCGGGCCTCTTCGCGGGTAAACCCGCGAAGAGGCCCGCGTCGTTCTAGAGCCTCACACTGGCAAACGTCGACTCGTTACGCGCCTGACTCAACGCCGCCATCGGCCCACTGTGCGGCGACAGGGCCATGGCCTGCGGAATCGGCATCATCGCCACCTGCTGCGCGGTATTGGAACCCACACGCTCGTCACGCGGCGGAATGCCGAAGTACTCGCGGTAGCACTTGGAGAAGTGCGGTGTGGAGACGAACCCGCACACCGAGGCCACCTCGATGATCGACATCGGGGTCTGCTTGAGCAGTTGCCGGGCGCGGATCAGGCGCAGCTTCAGGTAGTAGCGTGACGGCGAGCAGTGCAGGTACTTCTGGAACAGCCGCTCGAGCTGTCGCCGCGACACCGACACATATACCGCCAACTCGTCGAGGTCGATCGGCTCTTCCAGGTTGGCCTCCATCAGCGCGACGATTTCCTGCAGCTTCGGCTGGTTGGTGCCGAGCATGTGCTTGAGCGGCACCCGCTGGTGGTCCTGCTCGTTGCGGATGCGCTCGTAGACGAACATCTCGGAGATCGCTGCCGACAGCTCGCGACCATGATCGCGGCTGATCAGGTGCAGCATCATGTCCAGCGGCGCGGTGCCGCCGGAGCTGGTGAAACGGTTACGGTCGAGGGTGAACAGGCGAGTGCTCATGTTGACCCGCGGGAAGGCCTCCTGCATGGCGGCCAGGCATTCCCAATGCACGCTGCAATCGAAACCATCGAGCAGGCCGGCACAGGCCAATGCCCAACTGCCGGTGCATACCGCGCCCAGACGGCGAGACTGACGCGCCTGGACCTGCAGCCAGGTGACGTGCTCGCGGGTGACGCTGCGCTGGATACCCACGCCGCCACAGACGATCACGGTATCGATGGGCGGTGCGCTGTGCATCGCTGCGTCGGGAGTGATCTGCAAGCCATCGCTGGCCCAGACCTGGCCGCCGTCGGCAGTCAGCGTGTGCCAGCGGTACAGCTCGCGGCCGGACAGCTGGTTGGCCATGCGCAGCGGCTCGACGGCCGACGCCAGGGAAATCAGGGTGAAGTTGTCCAATAGGAGAAACCCGATGGACTGGGGTGCTGTGCGGTTCTGGGATTGATTCCCGGAGGTGTAGGACGTCATCGCGGTTTCTCCTCACACAAATGCTGGGGTGTGCCTCAGGCGAGCACTGATTCTTGTTATGGCGCCGGCTCAAAATGCCGGCGCTTGGATGCCAATCTCAACGCAAAGGTCGTGCCTAAAATTGAATGGTCGTCCGAAAAAACCTGAAAACGACCCCTTAATCAGGCAAATCAGGCACTTCGCCAAGCGTTGGTCAATCTTCGCAAACCTGCGTGCTAGCGCATTGCACGTAACGGCTGAGCAATTTGGTGACACGCGCAATATTGGTTGCCCAGAAACGACACTCTTGAGTGTCACCGACAACGCCAACACTGATTACGACAGCCGACGATCGGTCGGGATGAGCGGTGCACCAAGAAGGAGCGTTGAAACAAAATGATGCACCGGTAGATCATTCGCGGCGTTTTCACGGGCAAGCCCGCCCCCACAGACAATCCACGAAATCGAAGCATTGTGGGTTTCCTGTGCGGGCTTGCCCGCGAACAACACCAGTTACATCAACATTCGATGGCGCTGACCGCCAGGCCACCGCGCGAAGTTTCTTTGTACTTGTCGTGCATGTCGGCGCCGGTGTCACGCATGGTACGGATCACCTGATCGAGGGAAATGAAATGCTCGCCGTCGCCACGCAGCGCCATCTGCACCGCGTTGATGGCTTTCACTGCGGCAATCGCATTGCGTTCGATGCACGGCACCTGCACCAACCCGCCGACCGGGTCGCAGGTCAGCCCTAGGTTGTGCTCCAGGGCGATTTCAGCGGCGTTTTCCACCTGCGCCGGAGTTGCACCGAGCACCTCGGCGAGGCCTGCCGCGGCCATGGCGCAGGCCGAACCGACCTCACCCTGGCAGCCGACCTCGGCACCGGAAATCGAAGCGTTCTTCTTGCACAGGATGCCTACCGCGGCCGCACTGAGGAAGAAGTCGACCACACTGGACTCGTCCACGGCATCGCTGAAGCGCATGTAGTAGTGCAACACTGCCGGGATGATCCCCGCCGCGCCGTTGGTAGGCGCGGTGACCATGCGCCCGCCGGCGGCGTTCTCTTCGTTGACCGCGAGGGCGAACAGGTTGACCCACTCCATCGCGCTCATGGTCGAGCCGATCACATTGGGCTTGCCGATTTCCTGCAGGCTGCGGTGCAGTTTGGCGGCGCGGCGGCGCACGTTGAGCCCGCCCGGCAGCGTGCCTTCGTACTTCAGGCCATTGGCGACGCACTCCTGCATGGCGTCCCAGAGCTTATGCAAGCCTGCGCGGATTTCTTCCTCGCTGCGCCAGACCTTCTCATTGGCCATCATCAATTGCGACACGCTGAGGTCGTTTTGCTTGCACAAGCGCAGCAGCTCGGCGGCGCTGTTGAAATCGTACGGCAGCACCGTCTGGTCGGCGTCCAGCACACCGCTGGCAGCCTGCGCGGCATCGACCACGAAGCCACCACCGACCGAGTAGTAAGTGTCGCGGTGCAGCTCGCCCTGCTCACCTTCGGCGATCAAGGTCATGGCGTTGGGGTGGTATGGCAGGTTCTCGTCCAGCAGCAGCATGTCGCGGGCCCAGACGAACTCGACGGGCAGCTGGTTATCCAGCAACAAGGTGTTGGTTTCGCGCAGGTCGGCGATGCGTGGCACGATCTGCGTCGGGTCGATGGCGTCAGGCCATTCTCCCATCAGGCCCATGATCGTGGCGTTATCGGTGCCGTGGCCGACCCCGGTGGCCGACAGCGAGCCATACAGCCGCACCTCGACCCGCTTGACCCGTTGCAACTCGCCGCGCTCGCGCAGCCCCTGGACGAACAACGCACCGGCCCGCATGGGCCCCACGGTGTGCGAGCTGGAAGGCCCGACACCGATCTTGAACAGGTCGAACACGCTGATGGCCATTGTCGAATCACCTCTTGCTGGGCTTGTCTCTGCGCGCCATGCGCAGGGCGGGGGCAACTGCTAGGCTGATAGCTGCGAGCCGCCAGGAATGCACGCATCATCGGGCTTTTGCCTACCCCCTCGCCGTCTGCAACCGACGTACTTTTGTCCAGCTGCGCCGCTGACTTTTCCTACCCGCAAGCGCCGCTTTCGAGTGACCTTGTGACGTAAAAGCGCGGCTGTATGGGTAGAAAAACCCATAAACGACATCGCCCATACTGGATGCGACCCGTTGCGTACTGGATACGACCCCACCAGTAGGCGATTGCCCGGCGCTGGAGGATTATCGAAAGCGACTCGTATAGCACGGCCACGCAACCTGCCCTCTGCAGGCCTGGTCGACCGGACCCTCAGAACGCCCGGCGACCCACGCGAACCCGAAGACAAAATCACAGGAGTCCATCCATGAAAGGTTCACCCTCGCTGTTGCTGGTAGCGTTGCTCACCGCTCCGCTGCTGGCCCAGGCCGCCGAACCCGAACAGTGCCAGACGGTACGGTTCTCCGATGTCGGCTGGACCGACATCACGGTCACCACGGCCACCACCAGCGTCGTGCTCGAAGCCCTGGGCTACAAGACCCACACGACGATGATCTCGGTACCGGTGACCTACAAGTCACTGGCCACCGGCAAGGACCTGGACGTGTTTCTCGGCAACTGGATGCCGACCATGGAGAACGACATCAAGCAATACCGCGACGCCGGCACCGTAGAAACCGTGCGCGCCAACCTGGAAAACGCCAAATACACCCTGGCGGTCCCCCAGGCGCTGTATGACAAGGGGCTGAAGGATTTCAGCGACATTCCCAAGTTCAAGAAAGAACTGGACGGCAAGATCTACGGCATCGAGCCCGGCAACGATGGCAACCGCACCATCCAGAGCATGATCGACAAGAACGCCTTCGGTCTGAAGGACGCCGGGTTCAAGATCGTGCAGTCCAGCGAGGCCGGCATGCTCTCGCAGGTCGACCGCGCGCAGAAGCGTGGCGAGGCGATCGTGTTCCTGGGCTGGGAACCGCATCCGATGAACACCCGCTTCAAGATGCAGTACCTGACCGGCGGGGACGAGTTCTTCGGTCCCGATTTCGGTAAGGCGACCGTGCTGACCAACACCCGCAAGGGCTATGTGCAGGAATGCAGCAACGTTGGCCAACTGCTGAAGAATCTGTCGTTCGAGCTCAAGGATGAGAGCACCATGATGGGCTATGTCCTGGACGACAAGATGAAACCCGAAGCAGCCGCCAAGAAGTGGCTCAAGGACAACCCCGGCAAGCTCGATACCTGGCTCGCCGGCGTTACCACCGTGGATGGCAAACCCGGCCTTGAGGCGGCCAAGGCCAAGCTCGTGCAATAACGAAATACGTAATAGCGCTACCTCGGGGCGGGACCGTGCCCGCCCCGGACTGATTTCAATCTTTGCAGGTGGAAGCTCGCTATCATGCTCATCGATCACAAAATACCCCTGGGTCAGTACATCGCGTCGTTCGTCGAATGGCTGACCCAGAACGGCGCCGATTATTTCGACGCCATCGCTCAGGGCCTGGAATTCATGATCCATGGCGTCACCAGTGCCCTGACCTGGTTCAACCCGTATGTCCTCGTCGCCCTGTTCGCCGCCCTTGCTTACCTGATCCAGCGTAAATGGTCGCTGACCGTCTTCGTCGCCCTGTCCTTCCTGCTGATCCTAAACCTGGGTTACTGGCAGGAAACCATGGAGACCCTGGCCCAGGTCAGCTTCGCCACCGTCGTCTGCGTTGCCATCGGCGTGCCGTTGGGCATCGTCGCGGCGCACAAGCCGATGTTCTATACCGCCATGCGTCCGATCCTGGACCTCATGCAGACGGTGCCGACCTTCGTCTACCTGATCCCGACCCTGACCCTGTTCGGCCTGGGCGTGGTGCCGGGGCTGATCTCCACGGTGGTATTCGCCATCGCCGCGCCCATCCGCCTCACCTACCTGGGTATCTGCGACGTGCCGCAGGAGCTGATGGACGCCGGCAAGGCATTCGGCTGCTCGCGCCGTCAATTGCTGACCCGCATCGAACTGCCTCACGCCATGCCGAGCATCGCCGCCGGCGTGACCCAATGCATCATGCTGTCGCTGTCGATGGTGGTGATCGCCGCCCTGGTAGGCGCCGATGGCCTGGGCAAGCCTGTGGTCAACGCACTGAACACCGCCGATATTTCCCTGGGCTTCGAAGCAGGTCTGGCCATCGTGCTGCTGGCGATCATGCTCGACCGTATCTGCAAGCAACCGGAGCTGCCGGTAAGGGGTGAAGCATGAGCATCATTCGTTTCGAAGACGTCGACGTCATTTTCTCCAGCAAGCCGCGCGAAGCGCTGGCATTGCTCGACGAGGGCAAGACCCGCGAACAGATCCTCAAGCAGACCGGGCTGGTGGTGGGAGTCGAGAAGGCCAATCTGGACATCAACAAGGGCGAGATCTGCGTGCTGATGGGCCTGTCGGGCTCGGGCAAGTCGAGCCTGCTGCGCTGCATCAACGGCCTCAACACCGTCAGCCGCGGCAAGCTGTTCGTCGAGCACGAAGGCAAGCACATCGACATCGCCAACTGCACCGCGGCGGAGCTGAAACTGATGCGCACCAAGCGCATCGCCATGGTGTTCCAGAAATTCGCCCTGATGCCTTGGCTGACGGTGCGCGAGAACATCAGCTTCGGCCTTGAGATGCAGGGCCGTCCGGAGAAAGAACGGCGCAAGCTGGTCGACGAGAAACTCGAGCTGGTCGGTCTGACCCAATGGCGCAACAAGAAACCGGACGAACTCTCCGGCGGCATGCAGCAGCGCGTGGGCCTGGCCCGGGCGCTGGCGATGGATGCCGATATCCTGCTGATGGATGAACCGTTCTCGGCCCTCGACCCGCTGATCCGCCAAGGCCTGCAGGATGAACTGCTGGAACTGCAACGCAAACTGAGCAAGACCATCGTGTTCGTCAGCCACGACCTGGACGAGGCGCTCAAGCTGGGTAGCCGCATCGCCATCATGAAGGACGGGCGGATCATCCAGTACAGCAAACCCGAGGAAATCGTCCTCAACCCGGCCGATGACTACGTACGTACCTTCGTCGCCCACACCAACCCGCTGAACGTGCTGTGCGGGCGCAGCCTGATGCGCACTCTGGACGACTGCAAGCGAGTCAATGGTTCGGTGTGTCTGGATCCGGGCGGCGACTCGTGGCTGGACCTGGGCGAAGGCAACTCGATCAAGCGCGCCCGTCAGGGACAGAACGGTCTGGACATGCAGAACTGGGCGCCGGGACAGGCAGTGGAAGGGCTGGGGCGCAAGCCGACGCTGGTGCACGCCGACATCGGCATGCGCGACGCGCTGCAGATTCGTTACCAGACCGGCAACAAACTGGTGCTGCAGGAAGACGACAAAGTGGTGGGGATTCTCGGGGATACCGAGCTCTATCACGCGCTGCTCGGCAAGACCCACGGGTGATGCAATTGGGGCCGCCTGGCGGCCCATTCGCGGGCAAGCCCGCTCCCACAGGCCCTCCACCGATTTCAAGGACGGTGCGGTACCTGTGGGAGCGGGCTTGCCCGCGAATGGGCTGCAAAGCAGCCCCAATCAATGCTTCAGCGAACGACGATGCCGCGCGAAGCCATGTAGGCCTTGGCCTCAGGCACGGTGTACTCGCCGAAGTGGAAGATGCTCGCCGCCAACACCGCGCTGGCATGCCCTTCCAGAATCCCGTCAGCCAGGTGCTGCAGGTTACCCACTCCGCCCGAAGCAATCACCGGAATCCCCAGCGCATCGCTGATGGCGCGGGTCACGCCCAGGTCGAAGCCATTCTTCATGCCGTCCTGGTCCATGCTGGTCAGGAGGATCTCACCCGCTCCCAGGCCTTCCATCTTCTTCGCCCACTCGACCGCATCCAGCCCGGTTGGCTTGCGTCCGCCATGGGTGAAGATCTCCCAGCGCGGCTCCTCGCCGGGGCCCGACACCTTCTTGGCGTCGATAGCCACGACGATGCACTGCGAACCGAAACGGTCCGCGGCTTCGCCAACGAACTCCGGGTTGAACACCGCGGCGGTGTTGATCGACACCTTGTCGGCACCGGCATTGAGCAGATTGCGGATGTCCTGCACGGTACGCACGCCACCGCCCACGGTCAGTGGAATGAACACCTGGCTGGCCATGCGCTCGACGGTATGCAGGGTGGTGTCGCGGCCATCGACGCTGGCGGTGATGTCGAGGAAGGTGATTTCATCGGCACCCTGCTCGTTGTAGCGACGGGCGATTTCCACCGGGTCACCGGCGTCACGGATGTTCTCGAACTTGACGCCCTTGACCACCCGGCCGTTGTCCACGTCCAGGCAAGGGATGATGCGCTTGGCCAATGCCATGGTTCAGTCCTCAGCCTTGGTAGTTGTCACAGAAGGCCTGGGCCTCGGCGACATCGAGCGTGCCTTCGTAGATGGCGCGGCCAGTGATGGCGCCGATGATGCCAGGGGCCTTGGCATCGAGCAGGGCCTTGATGTCACCCAGGTTGTGGATACCGCCCGAAGCGATCACCGGAATCGAGGTGGCTTCGGCGAGTGCCTTGGTGAACGGCACGTTACAGCCTTGCATCATGCCGTCCTTGGCGATGTCGGTGTAGACGATCGCCGAGACGCCATCGGCCTCGAAACGCTTGGCCAGGTCGATGACCTGCACCGAGCTGACTTCGGCCCAGCCGTCGGTGGCGACGAAGCCGTCCTTGGCGTCCAGGCCGACGATGACCTTGCCCGGGAACGCCTTGCACGCCTCGGCCACGAACTCAGGCTGCTTGACCGCCTTGGTGCCGATGATTACGTAGCTGACACCCGCCTTGACGTAGTGCTCGATGGTTTCCAGCGAGCGGATGCCGCCGCCGATCTGGATCGGCAAGGTCGGATAGCGCTTGGCGATGGCGGTGACCACTTCACCGTTGACTGGCTGGCCTTCGAAGGCACCGTTTAGGTCGACCAGGTGCAGCCGGCGGCAACCACCCTCGACCCACTTGGCGGCCATGCTCACCGGGTCGTCGGAAAACACCGTGGAGTCTTCCATGCGGCCCTGGCGCAGGCGCACGCAGGCTCCGTCCTTCAGATCGATAGCGGGGATAATCAGCATGTGTGTTCCTCGAAAAGTCACAAGCTGCAAGCTTCAAGCGACAAGCTTGCACGCGTTTGCCCGAGCTAGGCGCAAGTGCCTGGCGCTAGTAGCTCGGAGCTTGAAGCCAAAGACTTACCAGCGCCCGTCCCAAGCGACGAAGTTCTGCAGCAGCTGCAGGCCATGGGTATGGCTCTTCTCCGGGTGGAACTGCACGGCAAAGCGCGATCCGTCGGCCAGCGCAGCGGCGAAGTCGACGCCGTAGTGGCCACGACCGACCACCTGCCCCGGCTTGCCGGCATTGATGTAGTAGCTGTGCACGAAATAGAAGCGCGCGCGGTCGGAGATGTCGTGCCACAGCGGGTGGTCGATGGTCTGGCTGACCTCGTTCCAGCCCATGTGCGGCACCTTCAGGTGCTCACCGTCTTCTTCCAGGCCCTTGCCGAAGAAGCGCACCTGGCCCGGGAACAGGCCAATGCAGTCGACGCCGTCGTTTTCCTCGCTGTGCTCCAGCAGCGCCTGCATGCCGACGCAGATACCGAGAAACGGACGATCCTGGCTGACTTCGCGGACCAGGCTGTCGAAGCCCAGGCGGCGAATCTCGGCCATGCAGTCGCGAATCGCGCCGACGCCCGGGAACACCACACGGTCCGCCTCGCGGATCACCGCGGCGTCGCTGGTGACCAGCACCTTGCCGGCGCCGACGTGCTCGAGCGCCTTGGCCACCGAGTGCAGGTTACCCATGCCATAGTCGATTACGGCTACCGTCTGCATTTACAGGCACCCTTTGGTCGACGGCATCTGGCCGGCCATGCGCTCGTCGAGGGTCACGGCCATGCGCAGGGCGCGGCCGAAAGCCTTGAACACGGTCTCGATCTGGTGATGGGTGTTGTGGCCGCGCAGGTTGTCGATGTGCAGGGTCACCAGAGCGTGGTTGACGAAGCCCTGGAAGAACTCCTGGAACAGGTCGACATCGAAGCCACCGACGCTGGCACGGGTGTACGGCACGTGCATCTGCAGGCCCGGACGGCCAGAGAAGTCGATGACCACGCGCGACAGCGCTTCGTCCAGCGGCACGTAGGCGTGGCCGTAGCGGAAGATGCCCTTCTTGTCGCCAATGGCCTGGGCGAATGCCTGGCCGAGGGTGATACCGACGTCTTCGACGGTATGGTGATCGTCGATATGCAGGTCGCCCTTGCACTCGATATCCAGGTCGATCAGCCCGTGGCGAGCGATCTGGTCAAGCATGTGTTCAAGGAACGGCACGCCGATATCGAATCGGGCCTTGCCACTGCCATCGAGGTTGATCGAGCACTTGACCTGGGTCTCCAGGGTATTGCGCTCGACGGAAGCCTTACGTTCGACCATCACCAGCTCCGCAAAATCATTGGGCGAAAAGGGCTCCATTATAGGCCCAGAACGCGCCCGCTTGAAACGCGGATGACATATGGCAAAGCGAGGAATTACGGGGACCGACAGTGCTACAGGTCTATACAACCGGGTATCAGGGGCTGCTTGGCAGCCCATCGCCGGCAAGCCGGCTCCTGCAGAAGAGGTCCTGGAGGAGCCGGTTTGCCGGTGACAGAGCCCTTTCAGGCCGTGAAAACGCTGGCTATTTCATCGTTCAATGGAACAACACAGCCGTTTTCTGCAGGGTGATCCACACCCCCCAGGCCAGCGGAATCACTACTACCGCCCAGGCGATCAGCACCAGCGGCAGGCTGCCCGGTGCCGCGTGCCATTCCAGCGAACGCGCGCCATCGGCGCCTTTGTCGTGGCTCAGGGCACGCTCGGCGGCCAGTTCGGCATCGCTCATGAAGTGCTTGTCGGCCACCGGACGGATCAGCAGGTTGCAAATGAAGCCCAGTACCAGCAGACCGGAGAGGATGTACAGGGTCATGTCATAGGCCGCTGCACGCTCCACGCCTGCCGCCAGTTGGTACTCGCGCAGGTAGGTGATCAGCACCGGGCCGAGCACACCGGCCGCGGCCCACGCGGTCAGCAGGCGACCATGGATGGCACCGACCATCTGGGTACCGAACAGGTCGGCCAGGTACGCCGGTACAGTGGAGAAACCGCCGCCGTACATCGACAGAATGATGCAGAACGCCGCTACGAACAGCGCCACGTTGCCCAGGTGACCCATGTTGGGGATCAGACTGTAGAGGCCAACGCCGAGGGCGAAGAAGGCGAAGTAAGTGTTCTTGCGGCCGATGTAGTCGGAGAACGAAGCCCAGAAGAACCGACCACCGATGTTGAACAGACTCAGCAGGCCGGTGAAGCCGGCGGCGATCGCTGCGATCTGGGTCAGTTGTGCGGCATCCAGTTGGCTGAAGCTCAGCTCATTGCCCAGCAGCTTGCCGGCGAACACTTCCTGCAGCAGCGGGGAAGCCATGCCGAGGATACCGATACCGGCCGAGACGTTCAGGCACAATACCAGCCAGACCAGGGCGAACTGCGGGGTCTTCCAGGCGACGCTGACGTGCACGTGACGGTCGGTGACCATACCGTTGCCGGCTTTCTTCGCTGGAGCCGTCCAGCCTTCAGGCTTCCAGCCAGTCGGAGGAATGCGGTAGGCCAGGGCACCTGCGGTCATGAACACGAAGTAAACCGCAGCCATCACCACGAAGCTCTGCCAGACGCCGACTTCCTGGGCGTTGCCGAAGTGGCCCATCAGCGCGGTCGCCAGAGGTGCACCGACCATCGCGCCGCCGCCGAAGCCCATGATCGCCATGCCGGTGGCCATGCCGCGTTTGTCCGGGAACCACTTGATCAGGGTCGACACCGGCGAGATGTAGCCCAGACCCAGGCCGATACCACCGATCACACCGGACCCCAGCCACATCAGCCAGAGCTGGTGGGTTTTCACGCCGATCGCCGAGATCAGCATGCCGCCACACCAGCACAGCGCCGACACCAAGCCGGCCTTGCGCGGGCCGGCGTGTTCCAGCCAACCGCCGAGCACGGCGGCCGAGCAACCAAGGAAGACGAAGAACAGGGTGTAGATCCAGCTCAACATCGAGATCGGCCAGTCGCACTCGCTGGTGAACATACGGGCGATGAAGCCCATGTCGGCGGAACAGGCGACCGGTGCGGTGATACCGATGGCTTGCGACAGGGGCAGCCAGAACACCGAAAAGCCGTAGGCCATACCGATGCACAGGTGAATCGCCAGGGCTGCCGGCGGTACCAGCCAGCGGTTGAAGCCCGGGCGGGCGATGATGCGCTCCTTCGACAGGAAGCCTGGCGATGTCGCCAGGCCTTCGGCCGTGATAGTACTGCTCATGGATTTATCCTTATGTAGGTAGACGGGGCTGGCGGATTTAATCCCAGGCTCTTGTGGGGTGTACGCAAGGCGTAGCAGGCCTTTTCCAGGGTGACGCGCTGCGACCATAGGTCGCGGCCGCTCCGACAACGGCGCAAGGTTACCAGCATCCGGCGCAATGAAAGCAATCTGATATCGCGTTTTTTTGCCAAGCTGAAACGGTATTTCCTTGCTGTATGCCTGCGGCGGTCCTTTCGCGGGCAAGCCCGCTCCCACAGGGACCGCGCCGCTGTCGAAGGCCTCGGAGATCCGGTGGGAACTGCAGGGAAACCCGGAACTGAATCCTCATAACCCGATCCATTCGTACGAAATGCCCTATCTCGCTAGTCGAATTCTCAGGGCCCATGGCGGCGGCGCTATACTCTGCCCCGCGAAATTCATAAAACGGACTACAAGGACTCGCCCATGAAAGCGTTCGGCAAAATCCTGGGGCTGGGCCTACTCGGGCTGTTGCTGATCATCGTGGCGCTGGGCTTCGCCCTGACCCACCTGTTCGATCCCAACGATTACAAAGACGAAATCCGCCAGCTGGCCCGCGACAAGGCCCACGTGGAGCTGACCCTCAATGGCGACATTGGCTGGAGCCTGTTCCCCTGGCTGGGTCTGGAACTGCACGATGCCAGCATCGCCACGCTGACTGACCCCAAGGCGCCGTTCGCCGACCTGCAGATGCTGGGTCTGTCGGTCCGCGTACTGCCACTGCTGCGCCGCGAAGTACAGATGAGCGACGTGCGCGTAGAAGGCCTGAACCTGACCCTGGCGCGTGACGAGCACGGCCATGGCAACTGGGAAGACATCGGCAAGCCACTGCCAGCCGAAAACGGCACCACGCCTGGCACGCCGGCACCGGCAACAGGCGAGCAGCCAGCACCGACGCCTGAGCGCAGCAACGAGCGGGCGGTCAAGCTCGACATCGACAGCCTGACGGTCAACAACGCCCGCGTGCAGTACACCGATGCCCAGACCGGCAAAAGCTACAGCGCCGAAAGCATCCAACTGAGCACCGGCCCCGTGCACGAAGGCTCGAACATCTCGCTCAAGGCCAGCGCCTTCCTCAGCGCCAGCCAACCCAATATCAAGGCGCGCACCGAGCTGGCCGGCGATCTGCGCTTCGACCGCAAGCTCAAGCGCTACAACTTCGAGGACATGCGCCTGTCGGGTGAAACCTCCGGTGAGCCATTGGCCGGCAAGACCCTGAGCTTCTCGGCCCAAGGCCAGTTACTGGTCGACATGGGGGCAAACGTCGCCTCATGGACCGGCCTGAAGCTTTCGGCCAACCAGTTGCGTGCCCTGGGCGAGCTGAACCTGCGCGACCTGGACAAGACCCCACAGCTGAGCGGCGGCCTGTCCATCGCGCAATTCGACCTGCGCGCCTTCCTCGATGGCATCGGTCAGACACTGCCGCCCACCACCGACCCGGCCGCGCTCACCAAGCTGGAGCTGGTCAGCCGCCTGCAAGGCTCGCCGAATGCGCTGGCCCTGGAAGATCTGGCGGTGAAACTGGACGACACCAGCTTCGCAGGTCGCGTCGCCATCGAAGATTTCGCCAAACAGGCCATACGCGTACAGCTCAAGGGCGACAAGTTCAACGCCGACCGCTACCTGCCGGCCAAGAGTGAAGAAGCCAAGGGTGCCACCGCTGCCCGTCAGGCCGAGGTCGAGCAACAACAAGCCAGCGTCGTGGCGGGCAGCACGCCGTTGCCCAACGCCCCGACCCAGGTGGCCTGGAGCAATGACAAACTGCTGCCGGTCGACCGTCTGCGCGCCCTCGACCTGCAAGCCAATCTGGCCTTCAACGCCCTGACCCTGGACCAACTGCCGATCACCGACGCCCAGTTGCAGGTCACGGGCCAAGGTGGTCTGGTTACCCTGCGAACCCTGCGCGGCGGCCTCTACGACGGCAGCTTCGAGGCCAAGGGCACCGTCGACGTGCGGCCTGCGGTGCCGCAGGTCGGCATCAACACCAAGATCAACCGGGTACCGGTGGAACACTTCATCAAGCCCCACGGCAAGGACCAGACCCCGCCAGTCAAAGGCCTGCTGACCTTGACCAGCGACCTCACCGCCAGCGGCAACAGCCAGAAGGCACTGGTCGACACCCTCAATGGCAGCGCACACTTCACGATCAACGACGGCGTGCTGGTCAATGCCAACCTCGAGCAGCAGCTGTGCCAGGCCATCGCCACGCTCAACCGCAAGACCCTGAGCGGCGAACCACGCGGCAAGGACACGCCCTTCCAGGAACTGCGCGGCAGCCTGGTGGTGCGCAACGGTGTAGCCAGCAACCCCGACCTCAAGGCCCGCATCCCAGGCCTGACCGTCAATGGCCACGGCGACCTCGACCTGCGCGTGCTGGGCATGGACTACAACGTCGGCGTGGTGGTCGAGGGCGATCAGCGCGCCATGCCCGACCCGGCCTGCCAGGTCAACGAGCGCTATGTCGGCATCGAAGTGCCGCTGCGCTGCCGTGGTCCCCTGGAATTGGGCGCCAAGGCCTGCCGCCTGGACCAGAATGGGCTGGGCAAAGTGGCCGCGAAGCTGGCCGGCGACCGCCTGAAAGACAAGATCGATGAAAAACTCGGAGAAAAAGTGAGCCCAGAATTGAAAGACGCGCTCAAGGGGCTGTTCAAACGATGAGCCCCGAGCAGTTCTCCAACGCCGTTCTGGATTGGTACGACCAGCACGGCCGGCACGACCTGCCCTGGCAACAGGGCATCACCCCCTACCGCGTGTGGGTGTCGGAAATCATGCTGCAGCAGACCCAGGTCAGCACCGTGCTCAACTACTTCGACCGCTTCATGCAAGCCTTGCCGACCGTGCAAGCGCTGGCCGAAGCGCCGGAGGACGAAGTGCTGCACCTGTGGACCGGACTTGGCTACTACACCCGCGCACGTAACCTGCAGAAGGCGGCGAAGATCGTCGTCGAGCAGCACGGCGGCGAGTTCCCGCGCAGCGTCGAGCAGCTGATCGAGCTCCCCGGCATCGGCCGCTCCACCGCCGGCGCCATTGCCAGCATCAGCATGGGCATCCGTGCACCGATCCTCGACGGCAACGTCAAGCGTGTGCTGGCCCGCTACACCGCCCAGGCGGGATACCCCGGCGAGCCCAAGGTGGCCAACCAGCTGTGGGCCACCGCCGAGCGCTTCACTCCTCAGGCGCGGGCCAACCACTACACCCAGGCGATGATGGACATGGGCGCGACGCTGTGTACCCGCAGCAAGCCCAGCTGCCTGATCTGCCCGCTGCAACGCGGCTGCGAGGCGCACCTGCACGGCGAGGAAACCCGCTACCCCGAGCCCAAGCCGCGCAAGACGCTGCCCCAACGCCGCACGTTAATGCCGCTGCTGACCAACCACGACGGCGCCATCCTGCTCTATCGCCGTCCGTCCAGCGGGCTGTGGGGCGGGTTGTGGAGCCTGCCGGAGCTGGATGACCTCGGCCAGCTCGACGACCTCGCCTACCAGCACGGCCTGCGCCTGGCCGAAAGCCGCGCGCTGGATGGCCTGACTCACACCTTCAGCCATTTCCAGCTGGCCATCGAACCCTGGCTGGTGCGCGTCGACCCGATCGGCGAGCACGTGGTCGAGGCCGACTGGCTCTGGTATAACCTCGCCACCCCGCCGCGCCTGGGCCTCGCCGCCCCGGTGAAGAAGCTGCTCAAACGCGCGGCCGACGAATTGATTGCAGGAGAAGCCCGATGACCCGCACCGTGATGTGCCGCAAGTACAACGAAGAACTGCCAGGCCTGGACCGTCCGCCCTACCCCGGCGCCAAGGGCCAGGACATCTTCGAGCACATCTCGCAGAAGGCCTGGGCTGACTGGCAGAAACACCAGACCATGCTGATCAACGAGAAGCGCCTGAACATGATGAACGCCGAGGACCGCAAATTCCTCCAGGCCGAGATGGACAAGTTCTTCGCCGGTGAGGAGTACGCCCAGGCCGAAGGCTACGTTCCACCGAGCGAATGACCCCAGAAATCGTAAGCGACGGAATTAATTTAAAAAATTTTCAAAAAAGTCGTTGACGGAAGGTCTGAAAACCTTTTTAATTCGCCCCGTCGCCCAGATAGCTCAGTCGGTAGAGCAGAGGATTGAAAATCCTCGTGTCGGCGGTTCGACTCCGTCTCTGGGCACCACCTTCAGCTTCTGGTGGTTGCAAAGTTACCCGAAGCGACACAAGAAACCCGCCTAGTGCGGGTTTTTTGTTGCCTGCGATTTTTGCTTCAATAGGCTCCCCTATCGCCCCAAGGACCCGACACCCATGGCCTCCAATACCAAGCAACAGAAACGCGCCAAACGCGCCGCCATCAAGGCCAAGCAGAATCGCATGGTGCGCAGTGGCCAGGCGGTCAAGGCCAGTGCCGGCGACAGCGCCAGCGTCGAGCAGGTCTTCAACAAGGCCATGGAGTCGGGCAGCTACGAACCGCTGTTCAAAAAGATGAAGGAAGCCCAGGAAAACGGCCTGGTGCCGATGATCTCGGTGTTCCTGGTCGACCCGCTGCTGACCTTGGTACTCAAGGGGCACAAGGAAGAACACGCCACCGACTACATCGTGCTGGTGTTCACCGCGTACCGCAAATGGCTCGATGGCGCCGACGAGGACACCACCATGGCCTGGCTGGAAAGTGACGAGTTCCAGGACGCTTATGTGGCAGCCTCGGAGGTCGTGGCCAAGCAGCAGCAACAGCAGAAGCAGTTTGGCTGAGAGGGGCTCGTCTCGAGTTTGGGGGGCGGCGGATATCGAGCGCCGCCCCACCACAAACCTCGCGTCGAACAAACAAAAAGGCCGCGCCCTGCACAGGACGCGGCCTTTTCATCATCAGCAGCGCGGATCAGTTATCCAGCGCCACCCGCCCGGCAGCTTCACGCTTGCGGTGCACCAGCAAGCCCGCCGCCACCACACCGATGCTCAGCAGCGCGGTCGCGATGATCTCGATGCGATGATCCTCACGTAGCGCCATCACCCCCAGCACCGCGACGATGAAGGCGATGGTCGCCCAGGTCAGACCTGGGAACAGCCACATCTTGAAGTCGATCTTCTCGCCACGCGCCTCACGCTGGCTGCGCATGCGCAGCTGCGACACGGCAATCACCAGGTACACCAGCAACGCGATGGCGCCGGAGCTGGCCAGCAGGAACTCGAACACCTGCGCCGGGGCGACATAGTTGGCGAACACGCAAAGGAAGGCTGCCGCGGTCGACAGCAGTACAGCGACATGCGGAGTAGCCGCCTTGGTGGTGCGCTGGGCGATGGCCGGCGCATCACCGCGCTTGCTCAGCGAGAACAGCATGCGCGAGGAGGTGTACAGCGCTGAGTTCAGGCAGCTGGTCACAGCGACCAGGACCACGATGTCGACGATCAGCTTGGCGTTCGGCACGCCGATACGGCTCAGCACGGTCTGATAGGAGCCGGTTTCGGCCAGCGCCGGGTCGTTCCACGGCACCAGGGCCACGACCAGGAAGATCGACACCAGGTAGAACAGGCAGATACGCCAGATCACCGAGTTGGTGGCGCGGCTGATCTGCTTGCCCGGGTCTTTCGATTCGGCGGCAGCGATGGTGACGATCTCAGTCCCCATGAACGAGAACATGGTGGTCAGCATGGCCGCCAGTACGGCGCCCAAGCCATTGGGCATGAAGCCTTGGGTATCGAACAGGTGACTGGCACCACTGACCTGGCTGCCCGGCACCAGGCCGAACATGGCCACGCAACCCACCACAATGAAGCCGATGATCGCCAGCACCTTGAGCAGAGCGAACCAGAATTCGAACTCACCGTAGTTCTTCACACTGCACAGATTGGTCAGAGTGAGCGCCAGGGTGATCAGCAAGGAGAAGGCCCAGAGGTCCACCGCAGGGAACCAGGCATGCAGGATCGCGGCGGCGGCATTGGCCTCCAGCGGGATCACCAGCACCCAGAACCACCAGTACAGCCAGCCAATGGTGAAGCCGGCCCAGCGGCCAATGGCGCGGTCGGCGTAGGTGGAGAAAGAACCGGTATCCGGCGAGGCGATCGCCATTTCACCGAGCATGCGCATCACCAGCACCACCAGGGTTCCGGCGGCGGCGTACGCCAGCAGCACGGCAGGACCGGCCGCCGCGATGGCGTGCCCAGAGCCTACGAACAGACCGGCGCCGATGACGCCAGCAATCGACAGCATGGTGACATGCCGCTGTTTGAGCCCCTGAGCGAGGTCATTGGAATTGTTACCGCTCATAAAACTACCTTTGTAAGGAGTGGACCACGCCGATTGCCATACGAAGTGCACCTGGGGGTGGGATTAGGCGTCACTGCAATCGGCGCATTGCAACTGGCAATAAGTGGGCCAGTTGCTGAATGGTTTCGTCGGACAGGACTTTCGCGCCAAGAACTGCGCGGCCTGCAGGGTATTCGGCCAGGATCCGACCGAATGGTCATCGGATGACTCCACCAACGCCGGATTACTGAAATACTCACTTACAAATGCACCAAAGGTGCTCCTCGGTAACACCTTTGCACCAGCGCAACGCAAATCAGTACAACCTCAAGGTGCAACCTTGTCACTTTGACGGGCGCGACCTACGTACCGCAGATTACCGGCGAATGGTCTAAAACCGCTTCCAACGACCGGCCAAAGCTGGCACCATCGCGCCTTTTTTCATCAAGGCTATGGCGCTGGGCCGATCCATCGCGGACATCTGCGCGACGTTGCGCTGCAGCGATGCGACAAACTGCCCCAGCATTGCCCCAAGCCCCTTGCAACCCAGTTGGCCGCCATAATGCCGCTATGCTAGCGTGGCGCTCGCCAGGAAGGCCGCCAACAGCTGGGAACGCACCCGAATACATGAGGACCGCACATGGCCCAGGCCACGCCCGCGCTGGAAATCCGCAACCTGCACAAACGCTATGGCGAGCAGGAGATTCTCAAGGGCATTTCGCTGACTGCGCGCGACGGCGACGTCATCTCCATCCTGGGGTCGTCCGGCTCCGGCAAGTCCACCTTGCTGCGCTGCATCAACCTGCTGGAAAACCCGCACCAGGGCGAAATCCTCGTCGCCGGCGAAGCCCTCAAGCTCAAGGCCGCCAAGAATGGCGACCTGATCGCCGCCGACAACCGCCAGATCAACCGCCTGCGCAGCGAAATCGGCTTCGTCTTCCAGAACTTCAACCTGTGGCCGCACATGTCGATTCTCGACAACATCATCGAGGCGCCACGCCGCGTGCTCGGCCAGAGCAAGGCCAAGGCCGTCGAAGCTGCCGAGGCGCTGCTGAACAAAGTCGGCATCTTTGATAAGCGCCACAGCTACCCCGCCCAGCTTTCCGGTGGCCAACAACAGCGTGCCGCCATCGCCCGCACCCTGGCCATGAAGCCCAAGGTCATCCTGTTCGATGAGCCGACGTCGGCGCTCGACCCGGAAATGGTCCAGGAAGTG
Source organism: Pseudomonas putida (assembly GCF_004357765.1). Lineage (GTDB taxonomy): Bacteria > Pseudomonadota > Gammaproteobacteria > Pseudomonadales > Pseudomonadaceae > Aquipseudomonas > Aquipseudomonas putida_U. The sequence goes on from NZ_SMTE01000006.1 coordinate 177,884, forward strand.
CTTAATGTCATCCGCGCGCTGGCCGAAGAAGGTCGCACCATGCTGCTGGTGACCCACGAAATGAACTTTGCCCGCCAGGTGTCCAGTGAAGTCGTCTTCCTGCACCAGGGCTTGGTCGAAGAGCAAGGATCGCCGCAGCAGGTGTTCGAGAACCCGACCTCGGCGCGTTGCAAGCAATTCATGTCCAGCCACCGCTAACGGAGCAACACATGCAGACCTACAAGAAACTCTTCCTGGCCGCTGCCGCCACGCTGGTGTTTTCGGCCAACGCCCTGGCCGCGGAAAAACTGCGCATGGGCATCGAAGCCGCCTACCCGCCGTTCAACAACAAGGACGCCAGCGGTAACGTGGTCGGCTTCGACAAGGACATCGGTGACGCCCTGTGCGCCAAGATGAAGGTCGAGTGCTCGGTCGTCACCTCCGACTGGGACGGTATCATTCCGGCCCTGAACGCCAAGAAGTTCGACTTCCTGGTGTCGTCGCTGTCGATCACCGACGAGCGCAAGCAGGCCGTCGACTTCACCGACCCCTACTATTCCAACAAGCTGCAGTTCATCGCGCCGAAGAACGTCGACTTCAAGACCGACAAGGCCTACCTCAAAGGCAAGACCATCGGCACCCAGCGCGCGACCCTGGCCGGTACCTGGCTGGAAGACAACTACGGCAGCGACATCGACATCAAGCTGTACGACACCCAGGAAAATGCCTACCTGGACCTGGTGTCCGGCCGTATCGACGGCATCCTGGCCGACAAGTACGTGCAGTACGAGTGGCTGAAAAGCAAAGATGGCTCGAACTTCGAGTTCAAAGGCGAGCCGGTGATGGACAGCGACAAGATCGGCATTGCCGTGCGCAAGGGTGACACCAAGCTGCGCGACGACCTGAACAAGGCCCTGGCCGAAATCAAGGCCGACGGCACGTACAAGAAGATCAACGACAAGTACTTCCCGTTCAGCATCGAATGATCCGCCCTGACCGGCGCGCCCTCGTGGCGCGCCTGTCCCTAGAATGACCTGCCCATGAATATTGACCTGCACGGATTCGGTCCGGCCATGATGGCCGGCACCCTGATGACCGTAAAACTGGCGCTCTGCGCCCTGCTGCTGGGGCTGGTCCTGGGCCTGCTCGGCGCCCTGGCCAAAACGTCCTCGGTCAAGCCCTTGCAATGGCTTGGCGGCTTTTACTCGACCCTGGTGCGCGGCGTGCCGGAACTGCTCTGGGTCCTGCTCATCTATTTCGGCACTGTCGGGCTGATGAACAGCCTCGGCGAAGCCCTGCACCTGCCTGGCCTGGAACTCAATGCCTTCGCCGCCGGCGTGATCGCCCTGGGCTTATGCTTCGGCGCCTACGCCACCGAAGTGTTTCGCGGCGCGATCCTGGCGATCCCCAAGGGGCACCGTGAAGCCGGCCTGGCCCTCGGCCTGAGTAAAGGCCGGATTCTCGCGCGGATCATCCTCCCGCAAATGTGGCGCATCGCCCTGCCGGGCCTTGGCAACCTGTTCATGATCCTGATGAAGGACACCGCCCTGGTGTCGGTGATCGGCCTTGAAGAAATCATGCGCCACGCGCAGATCGGCGTGACCGTGACCAAGGAGCCGTTCACCTTCTATATGGTCGCGGCCTGCATCTACCTGAGCCTGACGGTCGTCGCCATGATCGGCATGCACTTCATGGAAAAACGCGCCGCTCGCGGCTTTGCGAGGGCCGAACAATGAATTGGGAAGTCATCATCAAGTGGCTGCCACGCCTGGCCCAAGGCGCGACCCTGACCTTGGAGCTGGTGGCCATCGCGGTGGTCGCCGGTCTGATCCTGGCCATTCCGCTGGGCATCGCCCGCTCGTCCCGCCATTGGTACGTGCGCGCCGTGCCCTACGGCTACATTTTCTTCTTCCGCGGCACGCCGTTGCTGGTGCAGTTGTTCCTGGTCTACTACGGCCTGGCGCAGTTCGACGCGGTACGCTCGAGCAGCCTGTGGCCGTACCTGCGCGATCCGTTCTGGTGCACCGTGCTGACCATGACCCTGCACACCGCGGCCTACATCGCCGAGATCCTGCGCGGGGCGCTGCAGTCCATCCCCAAAGGCGAGATCGAAGCAGCGCGAGCCCTGGGCATGTCGCGGGGGCAGGCGCTGCTGTACATCATGCTGCCTCGCGCTGCGCGCATTGGCCTGCCGGCGTACAGCAACGAAGTGATTCTGATGCTCAAGGCCAGTGCCCTGGCCAGTACCGTGACCCTGCTGGAACTGACCGGCATGGCCCGCACGATCATCGCTCGGACCTACCTGCCGGTGGAGATCTTCTTCGCCGCCGGCGTGTTCTACCTGGTGATCTCGTTCGTGCTGGTGCAAGGCTTCAAGTTACTGGAGCGCTGGTTGCGCGTCGACGCGAGCCAGGGCCGCTAGCCCCTGAGGCTGCTTGCAGCCTTTCGCGGGACAAGCCCGCTCCCACAGGTTTTCCGCTGTATGTACAGCCGGTAAAGATTCTGTGGGAGCGGGCTTGTCCCGCGAAAGAGCCCCCGAAAACACCCCCACATCTGTAAAACCACCATGCCTTCCATCCTCCACAGCCACTACCTAGCCGAACGCTTCCAGGCCCTCGACCAGTTCCTGACCGAGCACCAACCGCTGTGGAAACCCCGGCCCTTCACCGCCCTGCGTCTGGACTGGGAAACCACCCACCCCGAACTGGCCGCCCACCTGCGCCAGTGCACCCTCGCCGACGCCGAAGCCGACCTCGACACGCAAAGCCTGCCCGCGCCCTTCCCGCAACTGGCGGCCCAGGCCCGGCAACTCTCAGCGGTGGGTGAGCTGCCCGACACTGGTCTGCTCCAGGCCGGGCACCGCCTCGACGTCAACGTGCCTGGGCGCAAGTGGCAGCAGATCGAAGCCTTCAGCCGCCGCCTGGGCTTTCGCCAACAAACCCGTCATTGGCTCGACTGGTGTTCGGGCAAGGGCCACCTCGGCCGTCGCCTGCTGCAGCCCGGCCAGCAACTGACCTGCCTGGAGTACGATCCGGCCCTGGTCGAAGCCGGTCAGGCGCTGAGCGACCACCATCAGTTGCCGGCGACGCACGTGCGCCAGGACGTCATGGACCCCAGCAGTGCCGAACACCTGGGCAGTGACAAGAGCGTGGTGGCCCTGCACGCCTGCGGCGAGCTGCACGTGCAGTTGTTGCGCCTGGCCAGCCAGCGCGGCTGCCGCCACGTCGCGGTAGCGCCCTGCTGCTACAACCGCATCCCGGGCGCGCACTACCAGCCGTTATCCACAGCCGCCCAGCGTTCGTCACTGGCGCTGAGCCTGACCGACCTCGGCCTGCCGCTGAACGAGGCCGTCACCGCCAGCGCCCGCGTGCGCCACCAGCGTGACTGCTCGATGGCCCGGCGCCTGGGCTTCGACCTGCTGCAACGCGAGCAACGCCAACGTGACGAATACCTGTCCACCCCCTCGTTGCCGATCGCGTGGCTGGACAAACCGTTCGAGCAGTACTGTCGCGAGCTGGCGGAGCTGCGTCAGGTCGAGCTACGCGGCCAACCGGACTGGGCGGCCCTGGAAGCCGCCGGCTGGCAGCGCCTGGCCGAGGTACGCAACCTCGAACGCGTGCGCAACCTGTTCCGCCGCCCCTTGGAACTATGGTTGGTGCTCGACCGCGCGCTGTTTCTCGAAGAACAAGGCTATCGGGTCAGCCTGGGCTTGTTCTGTGATTACCCGCTCACACCACGCAATCTGTTGCTACTGGCCGAACGCGACACTTAGCCACAGCACAGCCTGTGGATAACTCTGTGAACAAGCTTTTGATGAATGGTTGGATCCGGGCGCTATTTAAAGGGTTCGGCTTATTCCGGGGTACCGCTCCAGGCCAATGAAAACAGGCGTTTGCGCAAAGACCGGTGGTTATGTGAATTGGCACGCTCTAGGCAAAAGTCACTGATGCCTCTTGTGCATAAACCTTTGATGTGGTTGTTGACGCACCACCGGTATTCGCGATTTGGGGGCTTTGTATCGTGTTTTTCGCTGTGTTTTGTCCCTATCGCCGTGGATGTCGGCGATAGGGCGCGCTCGATCAATGCAAGCCGTTCCTGGCGATTTCGATATCGTTCATCAGGGCCTTGGCCAGGTTGGTGAGGTAATCCGCTGCGCCTAGCAGTTTGTGATCGTCTTCAAGGTCACCTTCACGCAGCAAGTGCTTGATGTATCCGAGCAGAATCGAGACTTGTTCGTAGACATCATCGATCGGGATGCCGGGTTGGACCCGGAGCAAGTCGACCGACGAAGCGCCTACCTCTAGGAAGGTTTCGATGCCTGCGGTGACTACGGGTTTGGGTTGAGTCACATCAGAATTTTTCATGACGATTTTCCGGATTCGAGCCTCAGAAGCCGCCACATCAACCTTTCTCACGGGTTAGGGTGGCAGCGGTGCGCGGGGTGAGAAACCGAGCGAATCCAGAAACTCTCGGCCAGACATAGTCTGCCCGAGCACAGCTGCCATGGAGGATGCTGACGTTGGATTCTTGATCAGGTTCTCACGCCCGACCGCCCTGCTAGGCGGCTTGGAAACGTTATCCCTGAAGCCCTTCCCCGCCTACGGCAGTACCTCGCCAGCGCTCGTAGGATACGTCCGATACAATCCACTCACGAGGCATCCAGTTCCAGTTTCAGAAATCCCTGACATCTGCGCCTCTTGGCTCAAAATGAAAAAGTCGGCGCGGTCCCTGTGGGAGCGGGCTTGCCCGCGAACACGGGCGCAGCCCGTACCATCCACCGCCAAACCCGAACGATGTATCATCCCCACCCTAAATACCTAGAAAACCGAGTCGCGCGCTGCCCGCCAGCCCCCGCGACCCTCTGGCGTTGCGCCAGATCGACAATGGACTATCGGACCTAAACATCGTGCCCAAAGCCAAAGCCCTTGCCCTGCTGACCTCCACCCTGGCCCTGGCCGCCTGCGCCAGCGGCAACCCGGCCCCGCACGGCAGCAACCTCGACTGGAACACGCCTGGCATGCAGCTGGGCGGCGACAACGGCCTGCCCATCCGCCACGAGAGCCCTTGCCGCAAGCGCGGCTGCGACAACGACAAGCTGTTCTTCAACCCAGGCAAGACCGAGCCAAGCGTCAACACCATCCACCGTGGCTGGTAGGAAAAATCTCCTTTTAAGCCGGTGACTTAGCTCGTTTGCACGCAAACGCAAGGAAGTGGTTTACAGCCGCCCCCTGATCGCTATAATGACGCCCCATTGCCGGTATAGCTCAGCTGGTAGAGCAACTGACTTGTAATCAGTAGGTCCCGGGTTCGATTCCTGGTGCCGGCACCATATAAATCAAGGGCTTGCAGCAATGCAGGCCCTTTTTTTTACCCTGCACGTACCAACGCACGTACCAAGAGCGGCTTTGAGGTGCTCCATGGATTGGCTGCAATTCTTCGCATCGATTGTCGGATCACTGGCTTGGCCAGGAGCCGCGGTGGCCTCGGTGTTCATGCTTCGAACGCCGCTGGGAAAGGTCGTCCCGTTGATCCGCACCCTCAAGTACAAGGATTGGCAGATCGACGTGGGCCAAGAGCTGGAAGCCGCGAGAGAGAAGGTGGAAGGGAATAGCGGCGACAATGCCATCGCTGTACCTGAGGAACCGACCCCAGCCATCCGGCAACTGGCGCAGATTGACCCTCGCGCCGCAGTTCTAAGTGCATGGGCTCCCGTTGAACTGGCCTTACAAGAGTTGGGCAGAGAGACCGGCGCATACCAGATTGGCGTTCCACTCTATGTGCTGGTCAAGCGTCTGCATGGGCAGGGGGTGGTTGACGACGGTACCTACCAGGTACTGGAACGACTTAGGCGCATTCGCAATGAAGCAGTGCATCTGAACGAGATCAGCTTCGATGAAGCCATCTCGATGGGCGAAATGTGCGAATGGGCTCTGAAGAAGTTGATGGTGTTAGCCGCCTCTACGCACGCGCCCGCCCCTGCGTCTGACCCTGTCCCTTAGGGTATTGGGGGGGGCAAAAAAAGAGTAACTTCAGTAATCCTGACTATTTTTTCCACTGCACGCCAAGGAAATTGCGGCCTCATTGTTTTGCCGGAAAGTGATTTCTTAGTAACCAAATAGTAATCAGATTACCTTTTGTTTTAGTGATAAACGGCTTAGTCAAAATCCTTTAAAATCAATCATTTATCATAAAATTACCTTTTCCATTACCTCTCTATTACTCCCATCTGTAACCGCCCAGGCCCAATGAATACGTGGCCTAGACCTTGTGCTACCCCATCCGGTTACGGTGATTACTCTTTTTCAGCCCCCTCCCCATATCCCGTACAGAAAGCGCGCATAACTGCCTGCCAAACCTCTCCAGGTGCAGGGATCCGCAGAAATGTTCATGCACTCACATCCTGATCAGCCCTAACGCCGTAGGGCCTGCCAGCACCCTGCAGGGGTGCGGAAATTCCGACACGTTTAGCCCGCAGGCGTGGCGGGGGGACGAGGGCGCGCGCCGGGGTCCAGGTGCCGATAGCCGATTAGGTCGACGGGCGTCCTCGCTCAACTCGGAGAAACCGGGTACTGTATAGGCATCCAGTATAGAAGGCGAACCGATGGACATCGATGACAGTGGCTTCGAGTTGGGCATGCCATCGCACCAGGAGCTGTTGGAGCAACAGTGCGACATGCTCTGCAACGAGAATGATGAGTTGCGCCGGGACCTAATGAATGCGAAGCGCAACATAGAGAAGTTGGTAGAGATCAATGCAGACCTGACAGCCAGATTGCGGACGCTACAGCTGCAAAAGAACGGGGGCTATGGTGAAGGGCAGAGGCGCCGACACAGCGTCGGAACCTGGGGAATGATCGGCAACCTGATGACACCGGAAGAGGCGGCTAGTATCCAGGAAAGGATGAGTGGGGCGGCAGGGAAGGCATTTCCCATCAGTGACATCTAGCCCTAAAGATTACGCCACGGCTCGAAGAGCACTGGACAATTTGGTTGTCTTTGACGACGATTTACGGGTGCCGAGCGGGTCGGCGTAACCAATAAAGGCTCAACAAGATGGCTCACTACGCGATTGCGTTTGATCTCGATACCAAGGCAATGAAGGCAGCTGGCCTGTCCCCTGCCCAGCGCACAAAAATCTATCAGACAGAAATCCCTGCCGCGTTGGCTAGCTGTGGATTCACTGCACACCCGCAGGGGTCGCTCTATCACACTGAGGCAGAGCAGAACCCAATTACCGCGATCATGCAGCTTCAATCGGCCCTACAAGGCAAAGCGCCAAGCTTCTGCCAGTACGTCCGGCGCGTTCATGTCTTCCGTATGGAGGAGTGGAGTGATGTGACCGACCTAGTATCGGTGAAACGTCAACCGGCCGCTCCCGCCCCTGACGCTGAAGAAGAACTTGCGGAACAGGAAGACTTCGACGCCGACGCGGCGTGAACAAAAATGGCCGCTTAGAGCGGCCATTTTTTATGCCTGCTCGAATGGCAGGAAGCGAATTACCTGATCCCCTATCCAGTCGTTGATCTGCCCTAACCTGGCTTGGATAGGCTCTAGCTCATTTCGCGTCCATATTTCGGTCGCCTCCTTAATGGAGCCAAACCCACCAGCATTCTGCGGAACAATCCCCATCAACTGCGGTGGTATTCGCAAGGCGGCCAACAGGTCGTCGCGGCTGATGTTCTTGATCGCACCGAAATCATCCTTCGCCGCCACCTCGCTGATCGGAAGCAGCTGAATACCGTCTTTCTTGCCACCTGGTGCGTACATGAACAGGTTACGAAAGTTGCCAGGGCCTTTGCTGTTCCTCATGGCATCCCGCAGGTCATCGACGAATTTCTCGTTATGGGCTGGGTCGGTCATGTACAGGATGAATCCCGCGTGGCTGCCATTCTGGTAGTACTTACGACGGAACAGGGTCGCACTCTCGTTGAGCAACGCGCTCTGCAGGGCAGCCATCCATTCCGGCAGCCCGTAGATTTCCTGGTTGATGTCGGCCTCCCGCAGGTGGCAGACGGTGCCCGTCTTGAATTCGTGCTCGTCCTTCCAGCCCCGCACCTGGTAATAGGTGTTCAGGTCGGTCCCCCGCCGCATGTACTTGGCTAGGCAGGGCTGCAGCCCAAGCGCCCGGCCGAGCATGTTGTCGTGCTTTTCCAGGTAAAGGTTGCCGCACCATCCCCAGTCCATGACGATCTGCTCGAAGGCCTGCCGGCTCAGCAGCTTGTGGGGAACGAAGCTGCGCACCAGCATATTGCGCTTGAATGTGAGTCCGGACTGCAGATACACGCTGGCCCTGGTCGACCGGGCCAGGCCGTCGAAGTTGACCGGAGGCTCATACCACCGCCCATTGGACCAGGACTCTAAGTAGTCCAGGATCTCGCGCCCATCCAGCACCGGAACCGGATCACCGAATGTGAACGACATGGCTTGGCCCCCCGCGCCCTTGGTCAACAGCTCGCCTTCGCTGGGTTGCTGCACCAGGTCGCCGCCGCTCGGCCGGTTCTTGCGCGCTTTACTCATTGATAGATCTCCATGATGCCGGTGTTGGCCACGGTCTGGCCCTCCAGCGGCTCGTTGTGCAGTGCATGAAAGAGCGCCCAAGCCAGGTCGGCGTGGCCGGTGGTGTCGTTGCGCCCTGCCGTGTAAGTGAACTGGCGCCCGCCAGGTGTGATGGTCTTGCGGATCGCCATCAGCGACTGGGCGAGATCGGTCCAGCCGGCGTCGAACTCCAGCCGGCCGTTGGTGATGACGTCCCAAGCCTTCATGACCAGGCGCGTCTTGACCTCGGGGTTGTAGGTGAAGGTCCGCAGCCCAGGGAAGAACTGGCGCACCAGCTGGGCCACAGCGCTACCCATACCAGTCGTGTCGATGCCGATGTAGGTGACCCAATAGCGCTGCGTTACCTTGCGGATCGTCTCGGCCTGGCTGGCGAAGTCCATCCCTCGGAACTGGTGCCGCTCAAGCACCCGGAATTTCCCGCCGGGAACCATAGGCGGTGCCACCACGATCAGTCCGGCCGTATCGCCCGTTTCTGCCGGGTCGTAACCCACCCAGACCTGCCGATCGGCGAAAGGTCGAGCGGCGAATGGCTTGTAGTCCGCCCACTCGGTCCAGCTGTCGACCATGCACGGCTGCAGCACGGCCAGTGGGAAAATGCTCGCGCCGTCGTCGACGAACTCACACATCAGCAGGTTCTGGAATGCTGCTGCGTCGTACTCCAGTCGCAGTTCGTCCAGGTCGAACAGGTCGCAGCCCCGCTCTTCGGCATCCAGGATCGTGACGATCTGCCGCCAGATCCGGTCCTCGCAAAGGCGGCCCATCTGCAACGCGTTGTGGCCAACGTCCAGCTTGATGTGCTGGGCGGTAGGCTTGCCCTTGTTGAAGCGCTCCCCCGTCCAGAAGCTGTAGGCCTCATGCGCCATCGAGCTGGGGGTCGAGAAGTACGTCCTACGGTACTGCTTCTGCATCGCCATGCCCGAGGCGACCTTGTTCAACTCCTTGAACTTGAACGTCCAGAAGAACTCGTCAAAGTAAAAGTTGCCGTGGTAGCCCTGGGCGGTACGGGCATTGGTGCCGAGGAAATGCAGCTCGGCGCCGTTGGCCAGGATGATCGGGTCACCGGCCAGCTCAACTCCAATGGTGTCTCGGGCGAACGCCTGAATGTAGGCCTTGAATATGTGGGCCTGCGCTTTGCTGGCGGACAGGAATATCTGGTTGCGCCCAGTCGTGAGGGCATCGATCAGGGCCTCCCGGGCGAAGTAGAACGTTGCGCCAATCTGGCGCGACTTGAGGATCGCCCTGGTGCGCTGGTTGCCAGCTCGATACCAGTCCTTCTGGTAGTCGAAGCAACCGTCGAGGAACGCCTCCAACAGCTTCTCGACTTGCTCTTCATCGATCTCGTTGCGCTTGGGTTTGCGCTTCGGCCCTTCGTTGCGCTTCGCCAGCTCCGGGTTGAGGTCCGTTTCACTTCCACCGGTCTTGTACCGCTCGATGCGCGCCTGACGCTCCAGCTGCCGATGGAGCAGGTCGATCTCCTTGAAATCCGTACCGGTCTTCGGGTCCTTCAGCAACAGTTGAACCAGGCGCGCCTCGGTCGCGGCCTGTATGCGCTCCAGTGGCGTGGCCCGATCCCATTCGTCCCGCGCCTTCCAGCTGTGGAGGGTTTTCTCTTTCTCGCCGATCAGCTCGGCGATCTCGCACACGCGATAGCCCTGCCAATATAGGTGCTTGGCGTGGCGACGGTGATCAGTAGGCAGTTCACAGATGGTGGCGTTCATGGCGCCGATGCTGCCGCCCGCGCGCGTGATCCCCTACCTCCCGGCGCTGTAACCCCTGGACCTACAAGTGCAGCGCGTTGCCGGGGCCACACGCGATGCCGACCATGCCCTCATCGCCAGGCACACCGCCACCGCAACGAGGAATACCACAATGGCCGGCAATACCGACAACTCCGCCAAAAAGTACCGTTCCAAATGGACCCGAGTCGCTGTCGAGGGTGCGACCACCGACGGTCGCAACATCGAGCGCAGCTGGATCGAAGACATGGCCAGCACCTACAGCCCCAACACCTACGGTGCGCGGATCAACTGCGAGCACATCAAGGGCTACTGGCCTGGGGGTGAGTTCGGCGCCTACGGCGATGTCCTGGCGTGCAAGGCTGAAGAGGTCGAGATCGCCGGCATCAAGAAACTGGCACTGTTCGCGCAACTGCAGCCAAACGATGCGCTGCTAGCCCTGAACAAAGCTGGCCAGAAGATCTACACCAGCATCGAAGTGCAGCCGAAGTTCGCCGACAGCGGCAAGGCATACCTGGTGGGTCTGGCCGTGACCGACACCCCTGCCAGCCTGGGCACCGAGGCGCTGTCGTTCCGCGCCGGCCACAAAAAGGATAAGGACAACGTCTTCAGCGTGGCCGAAGAGACGGCATTCGAATTTGAAGAGTTCACTGACAGTCCCGGCATGTTCGCCGAGCTACGAGCCAAAGTCAGTGGCCTCATCAACAAGGGCAAGGAAAAGGATGGCAAGGACGCCGCCAGCTTCAACGCGCTGGGTGAGCTGATCGACCAGCTGGCCACCCACGGCGCCGAACAGGCCGAGGCCCTGGAAAAGGGGCAGAAGGCTTTCACCGAGCTGGAGAACAAGTTCGCCAAGCTCAGCACCGACTTTGATGCCCTGGTCAAACGCCTGGGCGATACCAAAGACCACACCCAGAAGGATCGCCCGCCGGTTTCCGGCGGTGGCGGCAACGCAGCTGTCACCGACTGCTGATCCAACAGGACCTGAACCAGCCAAGGATTACCGGAGAACCACCCCATGCGTAATGAAACTCGCGCCCAGTACGGCGCTTACCTGGACCAGATCGCCAAGCTCAACGGCGTCAGCGATGCCACCAAGACCTTTACCGTAGCGCCCTCGGTTCAACAGAAACTCGAATCCCGCATGCAGGAGTCCAGCGACTTCCTGTCGAAGATCGGCATGATCGGCGTCGACGAACTGAAGGGCGAGAAAATCGGTGTAGGCGTCAGCAGCACTATTGCCAGCCGAACGGACACCACCGGCAGCGGCGTCCGTATTCCTCGCGACGTGTCCGGTCTGGACAGCCAAGGCTATGAAGCCCATCAGACCGACTTCGACACCGCGATCCGCTACTCCCAGCTGGATGCCTGGGCGCGCCACCCAGAATTCCAGACCATGCTGCGCGATGCCATCCTGCGCCGCCAGGCACTGGACCGCATCATGATCGGCTTCAATGGCACCTCTGCTGCGGCCAACACCAACCGCGACACCAACCCACTGCTGCAAGATGTGAACATCGGCTGGCTGCAGCAGTATCGCGATAATGCCCCTGCCCGTGTGCTCAAGGACGGTAAAGTCGCCGGCAAGATCGTGATCGGCAGCGGCTCCAGTGCCGACTACAACAACCTGGACGCGCTGATCTTCGACGCTGTAGCGAACCTGATCGACCCTTGGCACCGCAAGGACACTGGTATCGTCGTGATCCTGGGCAGCAACCTGGTGCACGACAAGTACTTCCCGCTCGTGAACAAAGAGCAAGCCGCGTCGGAGAAGCTGGCCACCGACATGATCCTGTCGCAGAAGCGGATGGGCGGTAAGCAGCCGGTCGAAGTGCCGTATGTTCCCGACGGTGCGGCCTTGGTCACCAGCTTGGAAAACCTGGCCATCTACTGGCAGATCAACGGTCGCCGCCGTTACACCCAGGAGAACCCGAGCAAAAACCGCATCGAGAACTTCGAATCCAGCAACGATGCCTACGTCGTAGAAGACTACGGCCTCGGCTGCTTGATCGAAAACATCGAGCTGGAGGCCTAACCCATGGCCCTCAGTCCTGCAAAACGTCATTTCATCAAGGCGACCGCCGCGCTTGACGCAGCGTCCGCTGCCCCGTCCGCGCTCATGGCTGGGTTGAGCAGCTATGAAATGCAACTCGCTCAGTTGCACCAGGACCAGCTTCGTCTGTCGAGCATGCAATCAATGGAAGCACGTGCCCAGCTCAAAGCTGGCTTGCTTCCGGCATATGAGGACTACGTTGCCGGCGTGTTGAGCGCTGGTCGCGGCGCCCAGGACGATGTGCTCGTCACAGTGATGGTGTGGCGCTTCGACGCTGGCGACTGGGCAGGCGGCCTTGATATCGCCGAGTACGTGCTGCAGCACGGGCTCAAGATGCCGGATCGCTTCAACCGCAAGCCGGGGTGCACCGTCGCCGAGGAGCTGGCCGAAGCATCATTCAAGGCACTCAAGGCAGGCGGCAGCATCCCGCTGGACATCCTGAAGAGGACGGACGAGCTTACGGCCGACGAGGACATGCCGGACCAGGTCCGCGCCAAGCTGAAGCTGGCCATGGGTCGTACCACCGTGCTGGGCCTTGACGAAGAAAACCCCGGCCAGCCCGGCAACGTGCAGGCCGGCGTTGACCTTATGAAGCGCGCCATCGAGCTGCACGATAGCTGTGGTGGCAAGAAAGACCTGGAGCGCGCTGAGCGCCTCCTCAAGAAAATTGCCGATCCGGTCGGTTAACAGAGCGTCCCGCGCAACCCCGGCGGCTCGGGGTGGATCAGCGGCCTACGGCCCAGCTGTGAAGCCCCGACCACCGCCGACCTATTCAGAGAACGACCATGAGTGGATTCATTGCCGGCGGTCTGGTGTCGAGCGATTCGGTACCGGGCATCCACATCAACAGCAACCCCTTCTGGCCGTCCATTGACCTGGACAAGCTGCGGGAAACCCTGCGCATCGACTCCAGCGTTACCCCTGCCCGCCTCGAAACCGCCGTTGTCGCTGCAATCATCGGAGTCAACCGGGACCTGAGCAAGTGGCGAGCGGCCCGGCAGACCGAAGGCTTCACAACCCTGGGTAGCGTTCCAGATGACGACCACCTCACCAACGTCGAGCGCGTGCACCTGTACGTGCGTGCCGTCGAGTGCGCGGCCGGTGCGGAGGTCTGCGAGCGTTACCGTAACTACGACAGCACGGCCAGCGGAGACAAGAAAGCAGACGCCGACGCTCCGACGATCGACGACTACCGTCGCGACCAGCGCTGGGCTGTGCGTGATCTGCTCGGCCGCTCCCGCACCACGGTTGAGCTGCTGTGATGGCCGAGCAGAAACGCACCCAACAAAACGACACCGTCGACGCCCTGTGCTGGCGTCACTACGGCCGCACGGCCGGCGTCGTCGAGGCCGTGCTCAATGCCAACCCCGGTCTGGCCGATCAAGGTCCAGTGCTGCCCGCCGGCCTGCTGGTCACATTGCCGGATCAACAGACCGCAGCCCCCGAACGCCAAACGGTGAGCCTATGGGACTGACCTACCGCGCCACCACCAAACCATGGAAGGACCCAACCCATGCCTGACCGCCCCGACACCTGGGCCTGGTTCGCTACCTGGCTCGAACACAACTGGCCGGCCCTGTATGCCGGCTGCCTGGCGGTCATCATCGCCGCCCTTCGTGTCATCTACGGCGGTGGGTCCTGGCGCCGGATGGCGATCGAGGCGCCGCTGTGTGGCGCTCTAGCGCTGTCGGCCAGCCACGGGCTATCGCTGGTGGGTATTCCCCTGACCGCGGCCCCGTTCTTCGGCGGCGTCATCGGCCTGCTTGGCGTCGAGTTCACCCGTGCAACCGCGAAGAAGTTCTTCACACGCAAAGAGGAAACCGCATGACCACGCTTCGACACGGCGACCGCTCCCAGGCGGTGCGCGAGCTGCAGCGCAAACTCAATGAAAACGGCGCCAAGCTGAACACCGATGGCGCCTATGGCGATGCCACCGAGGCGGCGGTACGGACGTATCAGGCGAAGGTCGGACTAGTTTCCGATGGGATAGCGGGCACCAAGACTCTCGCCAGCCTTCAAGGGCAGGACACCGGCAAGCTGCTCAAGCACTCCGATCTGGTGCAGGCCTCTCAGCGCCTCGGCGTCCCCGTGGCGACTGTGTATGCCCTGAACGAGGTCGAATCGAAGGGCCGGGGGTTCTTGGACAACGGTAAGCCGGTAATCCTGTACGAGCGCCATGTCATGTACACCCGGCTGCAGTTGGTGCGGCCGTCAACCGATGACCAGGAACAGCTTCACCAGCGTGCCGAACAACTGGCCAAGCAGGTCCCTAGCCTGGTCAACCCCAAGGCTGGCGGTTACATAGGCGGCACGGCCGAGCACCAGCGCCTGACGCAAGCTCGCCAGCTCGACGAGCAATCCGCCCTGGAATCCTGCAGTTGGGGTGCCTTCCAGGTGATGGGCTACCACTGGCAGCGCCTGGGCTACGCCAACATTCAAGAGTTCGTGGACGCTATGAATCACAGCGAGGCGGACCACCTGGAGGCCTTCGTCCGGTACATCGAAGCAGACGCCAACCTGCTCAAGGCCTTGAAGGCGCAGAAGTGGGCGACGGTAGCGAAGCTGTACAACGGCCCCGACTACCAGCGCAACCTGTACGACGTGAAGCTGGAGCGCGCTTTCGAGCGGCACCAGGACCGCGGGCTGGTGGCTGCGTGATGGACCTGCGCACCGGGATAGTGCTGGCCGTATTGGTCGCCGCCCCTGGGCTGTGGGGGTGGTGGCAGAAATCGATGCTGGAAAGCGAAAAGCAAACATCTGCAGACCTGTCGAATCAGCTGGATACCGCCCAGGGCGAAGCCAGAGCCAACCTGGCAACCGCGAACGAACTGAAATCCACCCTGGAGCGCGAGCGCGATGGCCAGACAAAGCTGCTGCAACTCCAGGGCGAACTGCGAGCAGGCCTGGCCAAGCGTGAGCGCCAGATCGAGGACCTCAAGAATGAGAACCAGGAACTACGGAACTGGGCTGACCAGCCTTTGCCTGACGCTGCTCGCCGGCTGCGGCAGCGCCCCACCATCACCGGCGCCGACGCTTACCGTGAGTGGCTGTCCGGTAGTGGTGCCCTGCGTGCTGGAAGCGACGGCCCCGATGAAAAACGGACAACTGCTCAGTGACCAGGAACGCACCGAGCTGGCCTGGGCCGAGTGCGCCGCCCAGGTCGATCGCGTCTATCAGCACCAGGTGACCCATGAACAAGCCCGATAGTCTACGAACCCTGCTGCTCGAGTCCGTGCCAGGTCTCAAGAAAAACCCCGAGCGCCTGCTCATGTTCATCGACCAGGGGAAAGTACGCTGCACCGCGGCCGCGAGCCTGTCGTTTGAATATGGGTACAGTCTGCAGATCATCCTCACGGACTTCGCCGGCCACCCCGACAGCGTGATGCTCCCGATCCTAGGCTGGCTCCGGACCAACCAGTCCGAACTGCTGGTCAACCTGGACAAGTCCGCCGAGGGGCTCAAGTTCGAGGCCGATCTGCTGGACCGGTCCAAGGTCGATATGGCTATCACTCTGCCCCTTACCGAGCGGGTCATCGTCAAGCGGGAAGAAGACGGCAGCTTCAATGTTACTCATGCCGAGGAACCCCAGTACGAGGGTTATGCGGAGCAAGGACCGGTCACCGTGTATGCCGACGGCGAACCGCTTGTGTCCTGGCAACCCCCAGCCGCCCCAGACAGCATGGCCCTGAACATGCCTCACCCGAAGCGCCCAACCCGTGGCTGATCTCGAAGCCCTCGAAGATTGGGCCGGCCCACTGCTGCGCCAGATTGAACCGGCGGGTCGGGCCAAGCTGGCACGCGCCATGGCGCAGCAACTGCGCCGGGGCCAGCAAAAGCGCATACAGGCCCAGCACAACCCGGACGGCACCCCATTCACGCCCCGTCGGCCGCACAAGTTGCGCGAGAAGCAAGGCCGCGTGAAGCGCAAGGCCCAGATGTTCAAGAAGTTGCGCACCTCCACCTACATGAAGGCCAAAGGCGACCCCAAGGCTGTGACCGTAGGATTTACCGGCCGTGTTGCCCGTATCGCCAGGGTCCACCAGTACGGCCTGCGTGACCGTATCGCAGACCGCGGCCCGATGGCCCACTACGAGAAGCGAGAACTGCTGGGCATCTCGCCTGACGACCAGGACATGCTCAAGGACCTGGTGCTCGCCCACTTAGGCCTGTAGCGGCCGTCTCTACAGTCGCCACGGGCTGCGCTCGCGCACGCGTGGCGCGACCATCGCCGGCATGAACTCTCTCGCCGAACTCTCCCGCCTGTTGGAAAACCTGATCCGCTTCGGCCTCATCGCCGAGGTGCAGCACGTGCCACCCCGCGTGAAGGTTGAAACCGGCGGCATCCTCACCACCTGGTTGCCCTGGCTGGCCTGGCGCGCTGGTGCAGATCGGGAGTGGGACCCGCCCACCGTGGGCGAGCAGGTGTTGCTGTTCTCGCCCAGCGGGCAGCTGGCGAACGGCATCGCGGTCACTGGCGTGTTCAGTGACTTGATTCCAGCCAATGGCGACCGGGCCGGCCTACATCGTCGCACCTACGCCGATGGCGCGGTGGTCGAGTACGACAGCGTGGCTCACCACCTGCGCGCCGTGCTGCCGAACGGAGGAACCACCGAGCTGATCAGCACTGGCGGCATCCACATCGTCGGCGATATCACGCACGAAGGTAACTACATCCAGACCGGCGACCAGACCGTCACTGGACTGGTGACCGTGACTGAAGACGTAGTTGCCGCCGGGATCAGCCTCGTCAAGCACACCCACGGGGGCGTGCAGACCGGGAGCGGAAAAACGGGAGTACCGTCGGCATGAATCGCAGGAACGGCTCAACCCTGACCACACGCGAGCATATCGCTCAGTCCGTCGAAGACATTCTCACCACGCGCATCGGCACGCGAATCGCCCGGCGTGAGTACGGCAGCCTGCTGCCCGAGCTAATCGACCAGCCGCTCAACGAAGCGACATGCCTCCGGCTGTACGCCGCAACCGCGATGGCCCTGATCCGCTGGGAGCCCCGAATCAACCTCATCAGGGTGCAACTGAACATTCCCGACCTCACCGGTCGGGCTGAATTGGAAATGACCGCTGTCCTGGTCGACACCAACGAAGAGTTCAACGTCCGCATACCGCTACAACAGGGGAGCACCGCATGAACACATTCCTCCCGATCGACCTTAGCCAGTTGCCGGCCCCCCAGGTAGTCGAGCAGATCGACTATGAGCAGATTCTGGCCGAGCGTAAGGCTTATGCCATCAGCTTGTGGCCCGAGGATGAACAGGAGGAGATAGCCGGCCGCCTTGCACTCGAGTCCGAGCCCATCACAAAGCTGGTGCAGGAGAACGCCTACCGAGAAATGGTCTGGCGGCAGCGCGTGAATGAGGCCTCGCTGGCAGTGATGCTCAGCTCGGCCGCTGGTAGCGACCTGGATCAGATCGCCGGCAACTTCAACGTATCGCGGCTGGTCATCCAGGCCGCGAACCCGCAAGCCGTACCGCCCATCCCGCAGGAGCTGGAGGGAGACGACGCCCTGCGCGAGCGAGCACAAATGGCGTTCGAGGGGCTGAGTACCGCCGGACCTCGCAACTCATACATTTTCCACGCCAGGGCATCGGATGGCCGGGTCGCGGACGCAACAGCACAGAGCCCATCGCCGGCTGTCGCCCTGGTGACAATCCAGTCTGCGCTTGAGGACGGTACCGCCGACCAGGAGCTGATTGACCTGGTCTATTCATACCTCGAC
The DNA here is from genome assembly GCF_004357765.1 of Pseudomonas putida. Taxonomy (GTDB): domain Bacteria; phylum Pseudomonadota; class Gammaproteobacteria; order Pseudomonadales; family Pseudomonadaceae; genus Aquipseudomonas; species Aquipseudomonas putida_U. The sequence continues at coordinate 195,945 of NZ_SMTE01000006.1, forward strand.
GACGAGGACCGCCGGCCGGTCGCCGATCGCCTGATTGTCCAGGGCGCAGAGGTCCTCCCGTATGAGGTCAGAGCCACTCTGTATCTCAAGACCCTGGGCCCGGAAGCAGAGCCCGTGCTCGCAGCGGCCCAAGAGAAGCTGGAGACATTCGTGAACCAGCGCCGCCGGCTGGGTATGCAGGTATCCGAATCCGCTGTGCATGCCGCCCTGCATGTTGAGGGCGTGCGCAAGGTTGAGCTGGATAACTGGACTGACATCGACGCGACCGACAGCCAGGCGCCCTACTGTTCCGGCATCACCCTGACCCAGGGCAGCGACCAATGAGGCTGCTCCCTGGCAATGCAACCGCCCTGGAACGCCAGGCGGCTGAAGCGCTCGCGCAGATCGAGCGTGTGCCCGTGCCGATCCGCGACCTGCTGAACCCTGATCGGTGCCCTGCCGCACTGCTGCCGTTCCTGGCCTGGGCTTTTTCAGTCGATCGCTGGGACAGCCGCTGGCCGGAATCGGCCAAACGCGGCGCCATCCGCTCGTCATTCTTCATCCACTCGCGCAAGGGCACCATCGGCGCGCTGCGCCGCGTCGTTGAGCCCTTGGGCTACCTCATCGAGGTCATCGAGTGGTGGCAGACCGAGCCACAAGGCGTACCAGGCACCTTCGCCATCACCGTTGGGGTCTCGGACGAAGGCATCAGCGAAGAGACCTACCAGGAACTCACCTGGCTGATCGATGACGCCCGCCCGGTCAGCCGACACCTGACCGGCCTGGCGATCAGCCTCGAAACCTCCGGTTCGCTATTCATCGCGACCAGCATTCAGGACGGTGACGAGCTGGACGTATACCCACCCGCAGCCCGCGACATTGACGTGACCGGCTCCATCGGCCGCGGCGGTCGTGAACACACTATCGACTACCTGGACATTCAACATGGTTGACCAGACATCACAGTTTTACGCGATCCTGACCAATGCCGGGGCCGCAAAGCAGGCCAATGCCGATGCTCTTGGCGTTCCCTGGACGATCACCCACATGGCTGTCGGGGATGGCAACCCCAGCGGCGCAGAGAATCCCGCGCTGCCGCAGCCCTCGGCAACTTGGACGGCGCTGCTCAACGAGTGGCGCCGGGCACCTCTGAACCAGTTGAGGGTCGACGAAAAAGACGCCTCGATCATCGTTGCCGAGCAAGTCATTCCGGCTGATATCGGCGGCCGCTGGATTCGCGAGATCGGCCTCTACGACTCCGACGGCGCCCTGGTGGCAGTAGCGAACTGCGCGCCGACCTACAAGCCGCTATTGAGCCAGGGCTCGGGCCGCACCCAGGTAGTGCGAATGAGCCTGATTGTGAGCAGCTCGAGCAACGTGCAACTCAAGATTGACCCTAGCGTTGTGCTGGCCACTCGGGAGTATGTCGACAGCAAGACGGTGCGTGCCTCGCAGGTCGAGGCTGAGGAAGGCACAGAAAACAGCAAAATCATGACGCCGCTTAGGGTGTTCCAGGCGATTGCCAAAGTCGTGAAGCAGGCCACGGAAACGGCCTTTGGGTGGGCCAAGATTTCGACCCAGGCCCAAGTCGATGCGGGTACCGATGATGCCACCATCGTATCCCCCAAGAAATTGCGGGCCACCCTCGTCAAGCTAGGCTTCCTGACGGATGAAGCACCTTACATCAGCACTTTGCTCAAGCACACTCAGACAGGTACCTATATTGGATTTGGTGGTGGTAATGCCAAGGCTACCGCTGGTGTTCCCGATCTGTTCGCGGATACCTCGCGTAACTCTCTGTTGAATATCGAGGCATTCCGGCCGCGGGTCGATATCACTGTCTATCGCGTGTGGGAGGCGACCGGCATTGAGTACGAGGGAATGTACTCCGATGGCGCCAGTGTCATCAGCTGGAGGCGGATATCGAACGATGGTTATCCGGCCTCGGAGAGCTTGACCGGCCCTGCCAAGCTGGCGACCCAGGCTCAGGTTACGACCGGTACCGACGACGCTACGATCATCACGCCGAAAAAGCTGCGCGCCGCCCAAGCGACGCAAGCAGAGGCCGAGGCCGGCACCGATAACACCAAGGTAATGACGCCGCTGCGGGTGTTTCAGGCGATTGCCAAGGTCGTCGTGCAGGCAACTGAAACGGCCTTTGGGTGGGCCAAGATCGCCACTCAGGCTCAGGTAACGACCGGTACCGATGACACCGCGATGGTCACCGCCAAGAAGTTTCGAGCCGGTCTGGCCGCGTTCGGCATCGGCGCACCAGGTACCGATATCGCTGATGCCAACTTGGCATCCTTGACGGGGATATACCGAGTCCCCAGTGGGCTAAATTGCCCACCGGTGCCAGGGTCGTATCACCTGATTCATATCGAAAGGGCACCAGGCTATCAGTCCGCGCAAATCGCCATGGTCGATGGTGGGGCGGGAAGCTCACACTGGACCCGTAACCGGCACTCAGCCGGTACATGGAGCGATTGGAATCAATCTTGGACGACGGGCAACCTGGCGCTGGCAACCCAGGATCAGGTAGACGCAGGCACCAACGATGCTTCGTTCGTGACCCCCAAGAAGCTGCGCCTTGGCTTCACGGCAAGCCTGACCACCAATGGCTATATCGTATTCCCGTCCTGGCTGGGCGGGTTGGTAATCCAGTGGGGGAGAAAGGCCCATGACGCGACGACCAACGCCGTCGCGCTTTCGACAAGCTTCAATATTGCGTTCCCCAATGCTTGTTTCTTCCCCATCGTCATATCTGATGCGGGTTCGACGTGCACGGACCTCAACGCAATTTCCAACACGGTCATGGGCTTTAACATCACCGCTCGCGATTCGGCGGGAACGATCGTTGCGGGCACTTACTACTGGTTTGCCATTGGCAACTGAGGGGAAACGACCATGCTTTACAGCGCAACGACCGGATGCTGTTACATCCCAGGCCTTAACATCGAGGTTCCAACTGACGCCAAGGAAATTACCCAGGAGCGTTTTCTGGCTGTCATTGCCGAACCTGAGCCCGGCAAGGTGCGATCCCATGATGAGGAAGGACTGCCGATCCTTATAGACCCGCCTGTCATCGCGTTAACGTCCGAGCAACTGGCCGCCAATGAACGCGCCTGGCGTGACGCCGAAGTATCGTCGACCGAATGGCTTGTGACCCGTCACCGTGACGAGCAAGACATGCAGTTGGCCACCACGCTGACCGCCGAGCAATTCGCCGAGCTGCTGGTGTATCGCCAGGCCCTGCGCGACTGGCCCCAAACCGAGGCCTTCCCCGACTCGGCACAACGCCCAGTCGCCCCGGCCTGGATCGCTGAGCAGGTCCTGTAAAAAGCCAGCCTACAAGGCCACCAACTCGCCCGCGACCCGCGCGCGCGGCAGCCTGTGCAGTGTCATCCCACTGCACAGGCAACCAACATGGCCGACGAATACCATCACGGCGTGCGCGTCGTCGAAATCAACGAGGGCACGCGCCCGATCCGCACCGTTTCCACCGCGATCGTCGGCATGGTCTGCACTGCAGACGACGCCGATGCGACCGCATTCCCGCTCAACACCCCCGTACTGCTCACCAACGTGCAGAGCGCCATCGCCAAGGCCGGCACCAACGGCACCCTCGCGGCCAGCCTGCAGGCGATCGCCGACCAGACCAAGCCGGTCACCGTGGTGGTCCGTGTCGCTACTGGTGCCACCGACGCCGAAACCACCAGCAACATCATTGGCGGTACCGACGAGAACGGTAAGTACACCGGCATGAAGGCCCTGCTGGCAGCCAAGACGCGCCTCAAGGTCACCCCGCGCATCCTGGGCGTGCCTGGACTGGACACCCTGCCAGTGGCCACCGCCCTGGTCTCGATCGCTCAGGAGCTGCGTGCGTTCGCCTACGTCAGCGCCTCCGGTTGCAAGACCAAAGAAGAGGCCGTCGCCTACCGCGAGAACTTCGGCGCCCGCGAAGTTATGGTCATCTGGCCCGACTTCGAGTTCTGGAACACCACCACCGACGCCACCGACGTATCGCCGGCAGTCGCCCGTGCGCTGGGCCTGCGCGCCAAGATCGACCAGGACACAGGCTGGCACAAGACGATCTCCAACATCCCGGTCAATGGCGCCACCGGCATCAGTGCCGACGTCTTCTGGGACCTGCAGAACCCCGCCACCGATGCCAACTACCTCAACGGCAACGAGGTCACCACCCTCATCAATGCCGATGGCTACCGCTTCTGGGGCAGCCGGACCTGCACCGACGATCCGCTGTTCGCCTTCGAGAACTACACCCGCACCGCCCAGGTGCTGGCCGACACCATGGCCGAGGCGCACATGTGGGCGATGGACAAGCCCATGCACCCCTCCCTGGTGCGGGACATCATCGAAGGCATCAACGCCAAGTTCCGCGAGCTGATCTCCGGCGGCTACCTGATCGGCGGTGAGGCCTGGTACGACGAGGAAGCCAACACCGAGGACACCCTCAAGGCCGGCAAGCTGTACATCGATTACGACTACACCCCGGTCCCGCCGTTGGAAGATCTCACCTTCCGCCAGCGCATCACCGACCGTTACCTGGCGGACTTCGCCAGCCGCATCAATAGCTGACGGAGGCCAGCACAATGGCATTGCCCAAAAAGCTCAAGAACATGAACACCTACCATGACGGCGTGAGCTACATGGGGGTATCCAAGTCCGTAACCGTTCCCGTCCTGGCCCGGAAGATGGAGGCGTACCGGGGCGGCGGCATGAATGGCCCGGTGAAGGCCGATCTCGGTTTCTCCGATGATGGCCTGCAGATGGAATGGAAGATCGGCGGCATCGACTCGCAGGTCATCACCCAGTTCGCAAACCAGAGCGCCTCCGGCCTGATGATCCGCTTTGCCGGCGCCTATCAGCGTGATGACACGGCAGCTGTCAGCGCCGTGGAAGTCGTGATTCGTGGTCGACACGAGACCATCGACATGGGCGAAGCCGTGGCCGGCGAGGACACCGAGCACACCATCACCACCACCTGCAGCTACTACAAGCTCACCATGGACGGCTCCGTCCTGGTCGAGATCGACCTGCTCAACTTCGTCGAGAACGTCAACGGCGTGGACATGCTGGCCGCCCAGCGCCGCGCAATTGGCCTCTGACCCCACAACAGCAAGGACTGAACACCCATGAACAATGAAAAAGCCACTGTCACCGTCGAGGCCACCCCGAAGGCCTTGGACGAAAACGCCGTCGAGTTGGACACCCCCGTAAAACGCGGCGATACCACTCTCGATGTCATCACCCTGCGCAAGCCATCGTCCGGCGAGCTGCGCGGTATCCAGCTCGCTGACCTGCTGCAGATGGATGTCGGCGCCCTGATCAAGCTGGTACCGCGCATCAGCCCGCTCATCGAGGCCGAGGTCCGCGCCCTGGACCCTGCCGATCTGGTGGCGATTGGTGTGAAGGTTACCGGTTTTTTGCTGCAGAAGCGGACGAAGACGGACGCATCCCTCGTTGCGTAGACGACGCCATGGCCGACCTGGCCGTGGTGTTTCACTGGACCCCGGCCGACATGGACCGGCTGGGCGTCCAAGAGCTGATGGAATGGCGCGAGCGCGCGCGAGTAAGGAGTAGTGGCGATGGCAAATGATCTACGGCTGAGGGTGCTGCTGGACGCCGTGGACAAAGCCACTGCGCCGCTGCGCGAGATCAACCAGGGCGGAAAGGAAACCGCCAGCGCGCTCAAGCTGACAAGGGACCGTCTCAAGGAGCTCAACGCCCAGCAAAAGGACGTGAGCGCATGGCGCAAGCAACATGCACAGGCCCGCGAAACGGCCCAAGCACTCGAAGAGGCTCGGGCCAAGGTCAAGGAAATGGGCCAGGCCATGTCCACCGTGGATGCCCCGACCAAGCAGATGACAGCCGAGTTTCAGGCCGCCATCAGGACCACCAACGCGCTCAAGCAGCAGACGGAGGCCGAACAGCTCGCGCTGCGGGGCCTGCAGCGCCGCCTTGGCGAGGCAGGGATCGACACGCGCAAGCTCAACCAGCACAACGCGGCATTGCGCAAGGAACTGGCGCAGACCAACAACACCATCGAACAGCAGGAAACGAGGCTCAAGCAACTGGCCGCCACCCAGCGCAAAGCTGCCCAGGCCAAGGAACGCCTGGAGAAGGCCCAGGGACGGGCCGGCAAGATGGCCGGCGCCGGCGCCGCGGGGGTCGCAGCAGGAATTGGCGCCGGTATGGCCGGGGCCGCGATCCTTTCGCCCCAGCTGGAAGTCGCGCACCAGGGCTCGATGATCGCGGCCCAGTCCGGCGAGTCCGCCGATCGAGCAGGCAAGTACTCGAAAATCATCCGGGATATTCGCACCGACGGCCAAGGCACAGACACAGCCGAAATCGGCGAAGCCGTGGCCGCTGCCAAGAGCACGCTCGGGGCCATGGGCAGTGTCGGCGACAAGGAATTGGACCAGGCCGCACGACGCGCCTTGGACCTCTCCCAGATCATGGGCGTCGACGTAGCCGAGAGCCTGCAGATGGTCGGTATCCTCATGAAGAACAAGCTGGCCGGCAGCAGTGAAGAGGCATTCGACCTGATCGCCGCCGGTATGCAGAAGGTATCGACGCAGATGCGGGGCGAGATCCCCGAAATCCTGCACGAGTATTCCACCCACTTCCGCGGCATGGGGTTCACCGGCGAAGAGGCGATGAGCCTCCTGGTCAACATGGCCCAGCAGGGCAAGTTCGCCCTGGACAAGACCGGTGACGCCATCAAGGAGTTCTCCATCCGCGGCTCGGACATGTCGAAGGCCAGCACAGAGGCCTACGCCTCGATCGGCCTGAATGCCGCAAAAATGTCCACGGCCATCGCGAAGGGCGGCACCGACGCTCGCCTCGCGCTGACCAAGACGGCCAACGCCTTGCTGCTTATCAAGGACCCGGCCCAACGCGCCAATGCAGCAATCGCCCTATTCGGTACCCCTGTCGAGGATCTTGCCGTCGACCAGATACCCGACTTCCTCAAGGCCCTGGCCGGCGGTACCGCCAGCCTTGGAGACGTCACCGGTGCAGCCGACAAGATGGGCAAGACGTTCAGGGACAACCTGGGCGGCGATCTGGACAAGCTCACTGGAACCTGGAGCGCGCTCGTAGGCGAGCTGGTGGACGGTGAGAGCGGTCCTTTGCGGGAGCTAGTGCAGACCGTTACAGAGATTGTGGGCGCAGCCCGGACCTGGATCAGCGCCAACCCAGAGCTGGCAGCCGGAATCGCCAAAGGCGCAGCCGCCGTAGCAGTTCTGGTCGCCAGTATGGGTGCGCTCACAATGGCCATGGCCAGCGTGCTAGGCCCGTTCGCGCTCGCGCAGTACGGCATGTCACTGTTCGCCCTCAAGGGAGCCACAGTGCTCCCCGTGGTCGGGCGGTTGATCGGCATGCTCTCGGGTGGACTGCTCGGCGCCATTCGAACGGTATCGATCGCGCTTTGGGGGCTGGCTGCAAACCCCGTGGTGCTGGCGATCGCCGCGGCCGTGGCAGTGATTGCCGGTGCGGCCTATCTGATCTACCAGAACTGGGACCAGGTGAAGGCCTATTTCGCCAGCGCCTGGGCGGAGATCAAATCCGGGTTCAGCGGTGGCATCGCCGGAATCCTCACCGTGTTGGCCAACTTCAGCCCGATCGGCTTGGTCTATCAGGCATTTTCTGCCGTCCTGAACTACCTGGGCGTAGAGATGCCGTCTCGCTTTACCGAGTTCGGTGGAATGATTATCAACGGCCTAATCGGTGGCCTTACTGCCGGCCTTGGCCTGGTCAAGGACACCATCACCAGCCTGGGTGAATCGACCATTGGATGGTTCAAGGAGAAGCTAGGCATTCACAGTCCGTCGCGGGTGTTCGCCGAGCTGGGCGGCTTCACCACCGAGGGCCTGGCCATGGGCGTTGATGCCGGCGCTAAGGCCCCGCTCGAGGCGGTTGCTCGCATGGGCCAGGACCTCACCAAGGCCGGGCAATTCGACCTGGCGGCGAAAGCACCCGAAATCGCACTTGGGAAAACCCTCGCGACGAGCGCCAGAAGCACGGGTGCGCACCCGGGTCAGCCCGAGCAATTCGACCTAGCTGCGAAAGCGCCTGAAATCGAGGCGGGGAAGGCCCTCGCGACAAGTGCCCGCAGCACCGGTGCGCAACTGGGCAAGATTGAGCTTGCACCCCAGGCCGTACCGAGTCCGGTCATCAACGCAGCTGCCAAGGTTGCTCCAGTCGAGGTTATGAGCTTGAGCAAGCAGTTGGCCCTGGCCAATGTGGCTCAGCCTGAAATCAAGGAGGTAGCCCCACAGCTCAACACCGGCAAGGCCCTTATCACCGATGCAGCCCCAGGCATCAGCCTCGACAACCGCCCGCCTGTGGCAACCGCGGCCCCGGCCGTGAGCGACAGTCACGACGTAATCAATATCAACATTCATCCCGCCCAGGGAACGGACCCTCAAGCAATTGCCCGTGCCGTCAGCGTCGAGCTGGACCGCCGCGATCGCGAGAAGTCCGCTCGTAACCGCAGCCGCCTTTCTGACCAGGAGTAACCCGCCATGATGCTCGCCCTGGGCATGTTCGTTTTCAGCATGCACACCCTTGCGTACCAGGAACTGCAGCGCCAGACCGATTGGCGACACGCCAGCAGTAACCGAGTCGGCGCGCCACCGGCTCGGCAATTCGTAGGCCGAGGCGACGACAAGATCACCCTGCCCGGCGTCATCCTCCCTGAACTGGCCGGCGACCCGATCAGCCTGGACGAGATCCGGAGCATGGCCAACACCGGCCGTGCTTGGCCCTTGGTGGACGGTACCGGACGCATGCGCGGGCTGTATGTCATCGAGAGCCTGAGCGAAACGCAGACGGTGTTTTTCCCAGACGGCGCGCCCCGTCGCATCGAGTTCAACCTCGCCCTGGCCAGGATTGACGCTGGCCGCATCGACCTGCTGGGCAGCGTGGCGAGCCGCACATCGAGCCTGCTGAGGGCCGTGCTGTGACCGACGATGAACTCCGGGTTGTCGCGTACATGCAAGACGTCCAGGACGAGTTGCGGCGCGACAGCAGCAACTCGATGCCGGCATACCGCCTCACCGTCAACGGCAAGGACATGGCCCAGGCCATCAGCCCGAGGCTCACCAGCCTGCAGCTCACCGACAACCGCGGCCTGGAGGCCGATCAGTTGAGCCTGAGCCTCACCGATGACGACGGGCTGCTGGAGATCCCGCCGCGGGGAGCTGTGGTCAAGCTTTGGCTGGGATGGAGCGACACCGGTCTGGTTTACAAGGGCTCGTACACCGTCGACGAAACAGAGCACAGTGGGTCACCAGACATGCTCAATATCCGCGCTCGATCGGCAGATTTGCGCAACGGGTTGAAGACCAAGCGCGAGCGCAGCTGGAGCAGCACCACCCTTGGCCAGGTTTTGGGTGATATAGCGAGTGCCAACGACCTCAAGACGAGTATCGCAGCGGCGGTGGCTGAGCGCGTGGTGGCGCACCTGGACCAGGCCAATGAGTCGGACGCCAACATCCTCACGCGCCTGGGCGAGCTGCACGACGCCGTCATCACGGTGAAGGCCGGCTGTCTGGTGTGCCTCGCGGCAGGCGGCGGCAAGACGGCCGGAGGCACCGCCCTACCCCACATCACCCTGACCAGGAGCGACGGCGACGGCCACCGCTTCCTACAGGCCGATCGCGACAGTTACGACGGGGTGAAGGCCTACTACTACGACGTGGGCAGCACCAAGAAACAGGAGGCGATTGCCGGCGGCGGCGACAAGGTCAAGGATCTGCGCCACACCTACAGCGATCGGGACTCAGCACTGCGAGCCGCCCGATCGGAGCTGAATCGCTTACAGCGAGGTAGCGCCACGTTGAGCTACAACCTGGCCAAGGGCCGGGCAGACCTCATTCCCGAGCTGACCTACAGCCTGCGCGGGGTCAAGACGGAGATCGATGCCATTGTCTGGTACGGCGGGAACGTCCAGCACAGCCTTACAGCCGACGGGGGCTTCACCACCAGCCTTGAGCTGGAAAGCAAACTGCCCGAGGACACCGTCGATACGCTCTACGAGGAACCGAAGGCAGGCGCCTATACAGGCGTGGTGGCGTTCTACAGGGACAAAGCGACCGGGAAGGAAACCTCGGTTGTGGCTGGCGACTCGACAACCCCCAAACGGATCAAGCGGGTATACGACACCAAGGAAGCAGCCCAGAAGGCGGCCGATCGGGAGTGGAAGAAGCTGCAGGCAGCCAAGACATAGTGACAGCCCCGGTTCGCTGACCGGGGCTCATTGTGCTCTATGGGTGGTCCTGCACTTCGAAGGCTTCAAGAATCATCGTGATCTGCCGGCGCTGATCGTCATTCCGACGACAGAACAGCCACACAACACGAACCAGGTCCTTCAAACTTGGGCACTTGCGATCCAGCATAGAAACTCCATTTCAAGCGCTCGGCGCCACCATGGCACCGTACTTAACGCTCGGGAGTCACCTATTTTCTGCATACCAGCGCGTGCCACCATCCCACTTGATGTCAAAGTGACATTATTTTTCTGTAACAAACTTCTTGACGAAGTCAGCGCGTGACTGCTTGTTGTCGTTCGGCTGAATGAAGCTCTCACGCCAGCTGGACGGGTTCGCCGCCAGGTCGGACAGACTGATGCTGTAATACTGCTCTACCTGCGCTCTCGTCACATCCAGAGTCTGAGCCTTGCCATCACGCGGGATGGTAACCGTGAGCCGCTCAAGATCGGGGACTTCCCGAAGAATCCGAACCGACTCGACGGCAAAAATCTTGTTCGCTTTATCCCCTGACTCGTAGTAGTCGGGCGAACGGGCTGGGACCTTCAATACAACTGTTCCAGCTTTTCCCGACTCGCTCACCGAATCGATCGTAGACGACGACAGCACCCGCTCGACCTTATCGCTGAACTCACTGGCGTAAGCACTCCCTATCGACAGCGCAACCAGCAGCGCACCAGCGCCGCGCACCACAGCACGTCCGAAGCCATTCATTCCTTGGGTTCCATACCGTCGCAGCCGCCGGACTGCGATTGCTTGAGAAGCTGGGGCCGGCGCCCGCCGATCCTGGTCAGCTACTTGCTGAAAGTCGCCAGCGCCTCGCTGACGGAATTGATAGTGCCCTGGGCCTCGTGGGACATGCGGCGATAGCGCTCGACCAACTGGGCCTCACCGGTAGAGAGACTGTCCGCCGCCTGGGGTGACGGAACGCCAGTCAACACGAAAAGAACATCCACGCCGGCGCCAACCGCGAGGTTCAGCAGCAGCGCTCCAGCCTCTCGGGTTCCAGCCTCATAGCTGGCAAGGGTCCGTTTGGAGACGCCTACAAGCGCTGCCATTTGGTCCTGGGTTAGATCAAGCCGCTTGCGTTCGGCTTGGAGGCGCGCACCTATTTCTTCAAGAAGATGCACAAACGTTCCTTTTCTATATTTACAAATGAACAAATGTGCATCATCCTTCGCGTACCACTACACGAAATTGCACGATTGCCACTATGCACGCCACCCATATAACCGAGCAAGCCTGCCAGGACGCCCGTCTCCGATTGGAGAAACAGGGTATCTCGGTCAAAGAGTTCGCCCTCAAGCATGGGCTGCACCCAAGCACTGTCTATGCCGTGCTCTTAGGGCAGAAGAAATGCCTCCGTGGTGAAGCTCACCGCGCCGCCGTCCTGCTGGGCATAAAGCCCGGCGCGAAGAAAAAGTAGCCGCCCTGGCCCAAGGAAGAAACCAGAACATGAAGACCCCCGTTCTAGAAACCCTGCGCCAGGTCGTGAGCGCCGTTGTATGCGCTTACCCAGGCGGTCGTGAGTGCGCATCAACGCGCCTCGGCATCGGCCTCAAACAGTTCGACAACCGTGTCTACGAGAACGCCGGCAGCCGCCCACTAAGCTATGAGCAGATCCAGCTGCTCGAGCAAGACATCAACACCACCCACCTGCCCGAGTTCATTGCCCGGCTGTACGGCGGCATGTTCGTGCCGCTGACCAAGACCGAGGACCTGGACAACGTCGAGCTGTACCAGCGTTCGTTGAAGAGCGACGCGAAGCTGGGACTCATCGACCAGTTGATCCATACCGCGATCCAGGACGGCGAAATCGACTCGTCCGAGGCGATGAGAATCATCCAGGCGCTCACCTGCTACATGGCGGCGCGTACTGCCGAAGTGGCAGCCACCATTCAGCTGTACAGCCCCTCAAACGCAAGGGGGCAGCAGTGAGCAGCGCCTACAAACTCGTTTGCCCCCACTGCAACGGAAAGATGCGCATCCGCACCAGTGAAGGCACCCACATTTTTCTGCGGATTGCCTACCTGCAATGCGTGAACGAGGCCTGCGGCTGGTCCGTCCGGGCTCAGTTCGAAATGACCCATGAAATGAGCCCGAGCGGTATGCCGAACCCTACTGTGCGGCTGCCCGTCGCGCCCGTAGCCCTTCGGCGCCAAGCCATGAAGTCCGCCGCTGCTGATGACCAACCCGACCTGCTGGACCAACTGGACATGGAGCAAGCCACCGCATGAATGCAATCGCCCTGACCACCAACCCAGAAACCGATTACCGCGCCGCCATGCAGCAAGCCGCCGTGGCCTTCTTGTTCCGACGCGAAGGTCTGCACTTGGCCGGCGACCACCAGGTGCTCGACAACTGCCGCGCCTTCCTGGCCATGTCGCTGGAAGTGCCCGACCACCTGGTGCAGCGCATCGCTGAGCTGGCTGTCGCTGAGTTCGAGAGTAAGACCACCAAGCGCCTGCAGCTTGTAGGGGTGTGCGTTACCAGCGGCATTTACCGCCCTCGGCTGGTACTGCTGGATACCGTCACCCAGCACCGATACCCAGTGCCAGCGCGCTACCTACCGCGCCGCATGCTGCAACACCGCGACACCTCGAAGTAACCCAGAACCAACCCCTTTCCCGATGCCCCGTACCGCGTGGGTAAGGGGAAACTGCATTCAACTGGTGGCAGATATGAGCAAGATCAACCTTCAAATTGAGCTGGATGAGCAGCAGGCAGCGCACTACCTGCAATGGCTCAACAGCCAATTCAACCTCACCATGGCGGACGTTTGGTATTCCGACCGGTATCGCAACGTACCGGCGGGTGAGCGCGCTCCCAAGGTGCTTGCCGATGTTCCCCACCTGCAAGGCATTTGCCGTACGCGGAAAGCGCTGGAGCAGAAGCTCGGCCCGGCCAAGTCGGAGCGTGCGCTGTGACCACGACCCACCCCATGAAAGAGCGGCTGCGCACTGATGTACTGCAGCGCCTGGAACGTGATTTCGGCCTCAAGCACATGCCTGGAACCAAGTTCATGCGCAAAGGTAAATGCCCTGCGCATGGCTGCGGTCAGAAGACGCTTTACACCTACCACGACGCCCCCTGGATGCTGATCTGCGGACGCCCGGAAAAGTGCAACCACCGTGTGCATGTCAAGGACCTGTACGACGACTTGTTCAACGACTGGAGCGAGTTGGCCCCATCGACCGAGAGCGACCCGGCGGCCACCGCCCGCGCTTATCTGGAGTTCAACCGCGGCTTCCGCGAAGAGTTGATCAAAGGGTGGTACGCCCAGGACAACTACTACGACCACAAGCTCAAGATCGGCAGCGCCACTGTGCGCTTCCCGCTGGAGAAAGGCGGCTACTGGGAGCGCCTGATCGACCGGCCAAACCGCTTTGGCAAAATGAAGGCTCGCTTCCAACCGACCGGAGAAGGCCGCGCAGGCTACAGCGGCGTCTGGTGGCGCCCCCCTGCACTGGATCTGCTCGAAGTAGACGAGCTGTGGATAGTGGAAGGGATCTTCGACGCCATTGCGCTGATGCACAACGGCATTGCTGCCGTTTCCATGATGTCGAGCGCGCCTCTACCCACCGAGTCGCTCAAGGCCCTGCTGCGCACCTGCCAGGAGGCAGACAAGCGCCCGCCGAAATTGATCTGGGCCCTAGACAATGAACCTGTGGCCAAGAAGAACACCCGGCGCTGGGCGAAAGATGCCCGGGAAATGGGTTTCAAGTGCGAGGCTGCGCTCGTTCCCCAGCCTGACGGCCGAAAGGTCGACTGGAATGACCTGCACCTGCGCTGGAATTTCCTGGAAGACGATCAGCGCGCTGGCCAGGTCGAGAGCGACCTCAAGCAGGCCCGCCATGAGGGAGCCTTGCTGCTCGCCGAAACTGCCGAGGAAAAGGGCCTGCTGATGTACGACTGGCAGCCCCGCGGGGAGTTTTCCTTCTCGTTCAAGAACCGGCTCTACTGGTTCAAGTTTGACCTGGAAAAGTTCGACCGCCGGATGCGGGAAATGGACTCTTCCGAAAGCCAGGAAGATCAGCTACTCAACGATCGCCAGCGGCGAGACAAGGCGATGCGCGAGTGTGGGGCGGTAGTCCGCATTGCGAACTGTTATTTCCAGGCTCTGTACAACATGCGCAACGAGCAGACCGACGAGGCCTGGTACTACTTCCGCATTGAACGTCCTGGCATGGCGGCGACCAAGAGCACATTCACGGCTGCACAGCTGTCGTCGGCGCCGGAGTTCAAGAAGCGCCTACTCAATGTCTCCAACGGCGGGATGTTCACCGGCAGCGCACTTCAGCTGGAGCGCATGCTGGAGCCGCAACTGGACTGTCTGAAGCGGGTCAACACCATTGACTGGATCGGTTACACCAGGGAGCACGGCGTCTACGTGTTCAACGACCTGGCGATCGCCAACGGCAAGGTCCACCACCTGAACGACGAGGACTTCTTCGACGTCGGCCAACTGAGCATCAAGTCCCAGAGCCAGTCGCCGACCCTGGTCGTGAATACCGACCTGGCCGACTACCACGCCGGCTGGTTTGACACCTTCTGGAAGTGCTTCGGCGTGCGCGGCGTGGTTGTCTTGGTGTGGTGGCTTGGTTCGCTGCATGCCGAGCAGATCCGCCAGTTGCAGAAGTCCTTCTGTTTCTTCGAGCTGGTCGGTGAAGCCGGCGCGGGTAAGACCACGCTGGTGGAATTCCTGTGGAAGCTGGTCGGCCGGACCGAGTACGAAGGCTTCGACCCCTCCAAGGCCACACCGGCCAGCCGGGCACGCAACTTTGCCCAGGTGGCCAACCTTCCCGTAGTCCTTATCGAGTCCGAGCGAGAGCAAAAGGACGGCGCTCCGGTGAAGCACTTTGACTGGGACGAAATCAAGACCGCTTACAACGGGCGCTCAGTTCGTTCGACCGGCGTGAAGAACAACGGCAACGAGACACGCGAGCCGCCCTTCCGCGCTGCTGTGCTGATCGCACAGAACAACGCGGTCAACGCCTCTGAACCAATCCTGCAGCGGATTGCGCACTGCATGCTGACCCGTGAGCACCAGACACCGGAAACCAAGCTGCTGGCCGAGGAACTGGAACGCATGCCGATGGAAAAGGTGAGCGGCTTCATCATCAAGGCGCTGCAGAAAGAGAGCGAGATCATCCGCCTCCTTGAGGAGCGGACTGGCACCTATGAGCAAGAGCTGCTCGCTCGCCCTGGCATTCGCACCGTTCGGATCGCGAAGAACCATGCCCAGCTCCGCAGCCTGGTCGACGGTCTGGCCCAGGTCGTTCCGCTCAACGATGAGCGTAAGGCGCTGGTGCACCAGGAGATCACCCGCATGGCGGAAGAACGCCAGCAGGCTATTAACGCGGATCACCCGACAGTGCGTGAGTTCTGGGACCTATACGAATTCCTCAATGGCGACGACGACAACGGCGGGCTGAACCACTCGCGCAAGGACAACCTGATTGCCGTCAACCTCAACGAATTCGTCGAGAAAGCCGTCAACAAGCGGCAGCAAGTGCCGCCGATCAGCGATCTCAAGCGGCTACTCAAGACCAGTAAATCTCCGAAATTCATCGAGTCGAACAAGCCGGTCAATTCCGGCCGACAGCCCGACGCTTTCAACACCAGCCGCACCGTTCGGTGCTGGATCTTCCAGCCCTAATCAAGGAGACACCATGCTGATTCACGTACTGATGGGCAATGCCGGCGGCTGCGGGCAAAGCCAGCTGCAGCAAGAGCGGGACCGACTAGCGCAGGCCGGCAAAGACCACTCCATCGTCAACGCTGGGGCCTATGCCGGCGACGGCTTGCTCTCAATCCTGGAAGTGCGATTCCACGCAGGGCAGCGGGACATCTTGGTCGACGACTGCACCAGGTCGCAGATCCTTGAGGTCCTGGCCTGGCAGAGCTGTGTGGAAGACGACGACAGGTTCGACGACCTGGTCGTCCACCTCGCCCGCCGCAACTGAATTCGAAAGAAGTGGTGCCAAGGAGTTGCAGCTCCCCGGCACCAACCATCCCAAGGAGAAACGACATGCAAGTAGAAACCCCCGGAGTTGGCGCCGAGAAGGCTATCACAGGGACGCGCCCAAGGCTGGCCAGCCACTCGTTGGACCTGCCGAACCACTGCGACATCTGCAACAAGGCCCGCTCGACCAGGAAGCACCAGCGCTGCAGCCAAATCCGCCAGCAGCGGAAATCTGTCGAATGGGAGGCATACATGGCCAACGTCGAAGCCAAAAAAGCACAGCAAGGCCGCCGATATGCACGTTAACCAAAACGCCCCCATCGACCTAGTCATCAGCGTTCGTCTCAGCGCCGGCACCTACACCGCTCGCGCGCGGGGCGAGAAGGCTACCGCCAGCAGCACTATCAGCGCCGATGCAGCCGCACGCGCCTTGGCCAGCAAGCTTGGGGCCCACATGACACAGCCGGATCTGTTCGCAGCCAACCGCTGCAGCACCGACTCACACATCCAGTTCACCGCGCAGCGCATCAGCTGAGAGAAAACCAAGATGACCAATTCAGTTCAATGGCGAGTACTTCCAAACAAAGCGAACCAGGCCATGGAACAGGCCGGTGCTGACGCAGCCCGCGAGTACCTGGAGCGCACTGGCAGCAACAGCCTTTTCGCAATTTATGAGGCGATGGCGCTGGCAGCGCCTACTCCACCTCATGTTGAGGACGACGAAGTTTGCGCATCTCTTCCGAAGCCGGAGGACGACTCCGAGCTTCCGGTGGTTGGCGAAGCGGTCTACGACGCCTGGGACATGGCCCAGCAATGGAACGGGTGCCGCGAAGCTTTCCTTCCGGTAGTCATGCGGCTTAAAGCAGAGCGCGACACCCTGAATGCTCTGCTGGCCATTGCCTATGGTGATATTGAGCACGCGAGCAGGAGTCTCGGCCAGTGTGCCAGCTGCGGTGAATGCCCGGAGGAAGACGACATCATCACCCACGACCCGTCGTGCACCTTCTGTGCAATAGAAATGGCCTTGGCTTCCAGCGGAAAGCCCACTGTCCCGACGCAGCGCGATGAGCGGACGGCGTTCGAGGCATACGCTATCGAAAAGGGTTGGCTTCCCCACCAACTCAAGCAAAGGCCAGATGGAAACTATGAAGACTGGGGCGTAAACCCCGAGTGGCAGGCGTGGAAAGCCCGTGCTTCCCTGGAGCGAACCGAGCGCTATGGCTGATCGTGACGAACGGACCAAGAATTTCAGGGCTGAGATTCTGGTCATCATCCAGCAGGTCCTGCCGCTATGATCCATCAACACCCCCCCAGCACAGTCCTGACATTCCAGGACTTGCAACGACTGACCGGGTACACGCGGCGTTCTGGTGTGGAGGGTGCCCTGCGGAAGCAGGGCATCCGCTGGTTCTGGGGCCGGCATGGCCCCTGGACCACCCTCGACCTAGTCAACCAAGCCGGCGGGAAATCGCCGGTCACCGAGAAATATGACAGCGAGATCCTATGAGGCGGTCGCGTAAACACAACCCGCACATCCCTGCGCACATAGACCAGGCCGCCATTCCGGCGGCCGTTTATTTTGACAGCCGCTGGAACGGTGCCTGGTACACCACCTGGCGAGACGAGGGCGGCAATCGCAAGCGGACCAACATTGCCGGGCCTACTGCTACGTTGGCCGAGCTGCACCGCATCATGGAGGAGAGGAATGGCATCGATCGGGATAGCCTCAACCACCTGTGCAAGGAGTTTCACGAAAGTTCGCAGTTCAAGAAATTGGCTAAAAAGACTCGAGAAGACTACGAGTACAGCCGCGATGTGCTTGTGGCCATTCCAACAAAGCTCCAGAAACCCTTGGGCGATCTGTCTGTGCGCAAATTCACCTCGGCACTGGTGCAACGCCTGGTCGATCGGATCGCGGACGAAGGCACGCCGTCCAAGGCCGCGCACGTTCTGCGATACCTCCGGCGCGTGATGCAGTGGGGGCGTAACCGCGGCTTCCTGGAAATCAACGTTGCCCTGGGCATCGAGGCGCCGACCGAACGCAAGCAGCGCCGGCTGCCAAGCCCCAAGGTAATGGCCGCTCTCATCGCCCGTGCCTACGAGAAGGGCCAGCTCACGCGTGGCCAGCGTGGTTCGTGCCCGGCATACCTGGGCTATGTAATGGAGCTGGCCTACTTGTGCCGACTGCGAGGGATCGAGGCCGTGACCCTGACCGATGCCAACGAACTGGAAGACGGCGTGCAGACAAATAGGCGCAAAGGCAGCCGCGATAACGTGGTGCGCTGGACTGCTCGGCTTCGGGCTGCCTGGGAAGGCGCCAAGGCCTATCGAGACCGGGTGTGGACGAGCCAGGCCTATCCCGCTCCAGCAACGGCCGACCGCCGATTCATCATTGTTGCAGCCCACGGCGGCGCACTGCAAAAGTCCAGTTTGGACACAACCTGGCAACGTTTCATCACCAAGGCGATCAAGGACGGTGTCCTTACCGAGGAACAACGCTTCGCACTGCACGACCTAAAACGCCGGGGCATCACAGATACCCCCGGCGATCGCAAGCAGAAGCAAGACGCCAGCGGCCACCGCGACGAGTCCATGCTCGATATCTACGATTTCAGTCTGCCCATAGTGCATCCATCAGGGGACTGAATGAACGGGCGGCGCATAACGCGCCGCGCCGGTCTCATGCCGCCAGTACCCTGCGCAGCATAGCCTCAGCTTCTACGTCATCCCGGCAGTGATAGACCTGCCGCGCCATTTCTCGCATAGAAACACCAGGTGCGATTTCCGCGTCCCCGTCTGCAAGGTCTACATTCGCAAGCTCTTCTTGCGTGGGCAGGCTGCGCCCAAATTCAACAATCACCCACACATCTGCCGCATTGAAGGACAAGCCCGTCCGAGTTTCTAGAGCTGAGAGAATCGAGGCAATCTTCGCGGCACCTGCCCCGTACATCAGAGCGGCACCAAGCTTGGGGCTCAAGCGGACGCCCAGTAACGGTTCACGATTGAAGAACGTGATATCGCAATAGGCCTCTGTCTCGGAGAGCCTTACGAGAGTCTGCAGGGTGTGTTGCTGGCGTACGGCATCGTCGCTGGTCATTTCTGAAACCTCAGATTGGTGTCCGTCCGAATGTAGCCCGGCCTGCGAGCTAGTCAACCCTGCATCCGTGCGTCTGCGTACCAACAGAAATAGGTATCAGTGAATTAGGCCTCTGCAGCTCACAGTTCACGTACCAGAAACCTACGTAACTAGTTGATTTAAAACAAGAGAGCATCTTTCTTGTAATCAGTAGGTCCCGGGTTCGATTCCTGGTGCCGGCACCATACGCAGTATCAAAAAAGGCTCACCGAAAGGTGGGCCTTTTTTGTTTGCGTTGCAAAACCCTCACCGCCCAGGGTCGTGCCGAAACAAATCATAGCTGCCGACGCGATCGATGTAGGAGCTGGCTTGCCTGCGATGGGCCGCGCAGCGGCCCCGGCAATCTCAAATATCCCGCATTCTCTAACCTAAAGGACACGCCCCCGAACACAAACGCTTTGACTTGCCCATCAAGCCCAGCTACGATTTTTATCGTAAATTTTAGATATCTCTTCTGAGGCAAGCCAATGGCGCTTCAATTCCATGAAAGCCCCTTCCACGCCACCCACGATGCAGAGACGGCCAGCAAAATGGCCTTGAAGATGGATCTGTCCATTTTCATAACAGACTGCATCAAAAAAATGGGCCTCAAGCAGCATGATGCTGCGGTCAGGCTGAACGTGACCCAATCGCGTATCTCCGAGCTGGCAAATGGCAAGATCGAGAAATTTACGCTGGACGCCATGATGGACATGCTCGACAAGCTCGGCTTTCGTACGAGCCTGGTCCTGCTCCCGCATGACGCTGGCGCTCTTGCGCAAATCGTCATCTCGCCAGCACCCAGCAGCCAACCCTCCCCATCTTTCTGAGCCCCTGCTTCAGTTCCTTCAATCGGTCTTCAGCAACCTGCATCGCGTGCCGGTCTGATAAATAAATCAGTCCCCTTTTCTCCAGTTCGCCTCAACCCTCGGATTCAGCAAAACCGAGACGAGTTTTTTCTTGAGTTGCTGCCGGATCGTATCCCCCAGCTTTTGCCATTCCTTCAACGCTCGCGCATCGAACTCAAGGCTATAGGTCATCCAGCGAAACCTTCACTCGCTGAGGGTCGGCAAGGCGCTCGCGAACGGTCGCTAGCAGCGCCTCATCTTCATCAGTCATGAGCACAGGTTTAAAAGGCAACTGCCCGCGCTCGGCGACGTACTGCAAGGCTTGGCGCATGAGCTCGGAGGGCGTAACACCCAACCGCTCAAGCTCACGATAGGCTCGGATTTTGAGATCGTCGTCGATACGAACATTGATGGATGCCATGGTGGCTTACTCATTGTAATGACAATGGTCTTTACAGTGGCGCAATTCTGGGCAGCAGACAAGTGGCTTATGAGAACAAACCGACGAATGATTGGCCATCCCCAGGCCAAGGCCTACTGCACACATTGGCAGGTGCCATGCACTTAGGAAACAGTCCTATATTCAGGAACCCACACGATGAGTGGTCAGGATTGCAACCCAGCAGAGCGGCATAATGGCACCGCTTTTTCTCGCCCTCCGCCTCCCCACTCCGCCCCTGCGAGCCACTTTGCAATGATTACCGAAACACGCTACTCGATCATCCTGGAACACAATGCCGAGGTGCTGCTTGAGAACGCCTCCATGGCGCAGGTGGAAGCCTTCTGGGATGCCAACGACACCCGCTACGTCGGCTTGCGCATGGAAGGCGAGGACAGCACGGATGTGCGAGTTCTGGTTTCCGATGAAATGCCGGAAGACGATGAGGAAGAGCTGTTCGTGAAGGCTTGGCAGCGCTTCGATGGACCGCAGCAAGAGGCTATGCAAGGGCAATAGCCCAGACCTGCATAGCCAATGGAAGTGGCTGTGCCCGCCCCATCGCCGGCAAACCGGCTCCTACAGGTACGGCGCACCGCCTCGGGGTCAGAACGCCGTGCTCACCGTCAGCGACATGTTTCGCGGATCGCCATAGATCGCCCCGGCATAGAACCCGTACCGGGTGTAGTAATGCTTGTCGAACAGGTTGTCGACGTTGAGGCTCACCGCCGTATCGTCGGTCAACTGGTACTTGGCCATGGCATTCCAGATCGCGTAACCCGACCAGTTCACGTCCGTGGACCCCGCACTCACGCCGTTGACCGGCTGCCCGGCGGGGCTGGATACCGCGCGGATGTTGCTCTGTGCCTTGACGCCGGCGCCCAGGGTGAGGCGATCGAGCGGGCCGGACAGACGATAGGTGGTCGAGGCCTTGAATAGGTGCGACGGGTCGCTGCGACCGTCGCTGTCGACGCGGCGGAAGTGCAGGTAGGTGTAACCGGCGTAGATGTTCCAGTTCGGCGTCAGCGCACCGGCGATCTCCAGGTCGATACCGTCGGTTTCCTGGCCGGTGCCGGCCTTGTAGGCATCGCCACCGGTGGGGGTGGTCAGGCCATCGTCGAGTACCGCTTTGTTCTCCTGCTTGGTACGGAAGTACGCCGCCGATGCATTCAGCCGCCCGTCCAGCCACGCACCCTTGATACCGGTTTCGTAGCTTTGGCCACGGATCGGCTCGACCTTGGTGCCGCTGGCGGTCTCGGCGGTTTGCGGGTTGAAGATGTCGGTGTAGCTGGCGTAGAGCGAGTAGGTGTCGTTGAGGTCATACACCGCACCCAGGTACGGCGTGACGATGCCACTGTTCTGCTGGTTGCTGCGCACGCCGCTGACGCTGTGGGTGGTGGCCGAGTAATCGGTGGTGCGCACACCGACGATCACCGAGAAAGGATCGGTGATGCTGAGGCGGGTGGCGGCGTACATGCCCTGGAGGCGCGTGGTGGTCTTGCTGTGACGACCGGTGCGTGAGGCGAGCAGGTCGTAGTCGCTGTCCACGCCGTTGTGCCAGTCGGTCACCGGGAAGCCGTTGTTGGCGCGGAACTGACAGCCCACGGACGGCGCGCTGACGGTGTCGGCGCTGACCATGGTGCAGGTGTACTCCGGCGACCAGGCCACGGTGCGGCTGTCGTTGTAGCCGACCATGGCCTGGTGGGTGCGACCGAACAATTGGAATGGGCCGGACAGGTCGATCTGCGCCGACTGCTGGGTGGTGTCGGTGGAGCTGTGCAAGCCGTTGAGCACCGCGCCGCTGCCATCCTGGTCCCAGTAGCCGCCGTAGCTGCCACGGCCCGCCGAGTTGACCTTGGCCAGCCCTCGATGATTGAGCACCTCGGAGGTGCTCTGGGCGGCCTTGAGGTCGAGGGTCCAGTCGTTGTCGAAGCGATGCTCCAGGGAGCCGAAGGCGGTGCGGGTGGTGTACTCGCCGAAGCTCCAGCTCGGCACCAGATTGGTGCTGCGCGGCAGATCGGTCTTGCTGCCGTCGCGGTACCAGATCGGGATGTTGGCACCCCAACCACCGCCGACCACTTTGTTGTATTCGTACTGATAGCCGGCGCCCAGGGTGGTGGCGTCATCCAGGTCGAATTCGAAGTTGGCCAGAGCCGCGCGGGAGCGCTCGGACTGGTTGTCGCGGAACGAGTTGGCATCTTGCTGGGTCATGACGAAACGCGAACGCAGGCGGCCATCCTCGGACAACGGCAGGTTGAGGTCGGCGCCCAGACGGCGTTTGTCCCAACTGCCATAGGTGGCGTAAGCGCTGCCGCCGAAGGTCTTGCTCGGGGCCTTGCGGATCAGGTTGACGGTAGCCGAGGGGTCGCCGGTGCCGCCGAGCAGGCCGTTGGCGCCGCGGACGATGTCGATGCGCTCGTACAGGTCCATGTTCAGGGCGTTGCCGCCGCCGCTGAAGTCGGAGCCGCCCTGGAACTGCAGGCCGTCGACCTTCCAGTTGCTGATCGAGTAGCCACGGGCGCGGAAATCGGTACGCCCGCCCACTTCCGACTTGCTGCTGGTCACCCCTGGAGTGGTGTCCAGCGCCTGCTCGAGGTTGCGAACACCACGGTCATCCATCTGCTGGCGGGTGATGGTGGTGACCGACTGCGGGGTCTGCCGTGGGGTCAGCTTGAGCCCGGTGGAACTGCGGCTGCTCTCGACGGTGTAACCGAGCTGCCCGGCATCGTCCGCAGGGAGCAAGGCGCTGTCCTCGATCTGGGTGGCCTCCAGTTCCAGCGGCTGACCATCGGCGGCCATGGCGCCGGCACTCAGGCTCAAGGCGATGCACAGGGCAAGCGGGCTGAGGCGGCTACCGCCGCAGGAGTGAAATTGGACGTGGCGAAGGGTGCTGTGGGGTTTCATTTGGGAAGACTTCGTATTCGCAGATGATTTTTTGTTACGATTCTATGGATAAGCCCGTTGGGCTCCATGCCCGGCGTGTACGGGGATGTAATCGAACGTAACGAGGCGCCACCGGCCCTTTCCTCTCACAGGTGATTTACCCGATGAGCACGACCCTGCTGGTCGTCGATGATGACGACGAGATCCGCGAACTTCTCTGCGATTACCTCACCGATGCCGGCTACGCCGTGGTGGCGGCGGTCGACGGCGAGGGTATGCGCGAGCAACTGGCGCGGCACAAAGTCGATCTGGTGGTACTCGACCTGATGCTGCCCGGCGAGGATGGCCTCAGCCTGTGCCGTCAATTGCAGGCAGTGCCTGGGCTGGCTGTGATCATGCTGTCGGCCAAGGGCAGCACGTTCGACCGTATCATCGGCCTCGAAGTGGGGGCCGATGACTATCTGGCCAAGCCCTTCGAGCCACGCGAGCTGATCGCCCGGATCAAGGCAGTGCTGCGCCGGCCACAGCGCCTGGAGGCCAGCCTGCCCGAGCCTGTGGGGCAGGCTGTGGCGTTCGCCGGTTTTCGCCTCGATCCGGTCAAGCGCCTGCTGAGCTGTCCGGACACCACTATCCACACCCTGCCCCGCTCCGACTTCCGCGTGCTGCAGGAATTGCTCGAGGCCAATGAACGCGTGGTGTCCCGCGACTTGCTGACACGCAGCGCCTTCGGCCGCGATCACCTCCCCGACGATCGCTCGGTGGACATGTGCATCAGTCGCCTTCGCCAGCACCTGCGCCGAAGCTCGGCAGCCCGCGCGCAGATCCTCACCATCCGCAACGAAGGCTACCTGCTGACCCTCTGTCAGGCTGAGGCCCACGCCTGAGATGCGCCTGCTGCGCCGGTTGTGGCCGCGTACATTGTTCGGCCAGCTACTGCTGATCATGGTCAGCGGCACGCTGCTCATCCAGCTGATGTCGAGCAGCATCTGGTTCGACGTGCGATTCGCCCAGGTGCTGGAGGCGCCGGTACGGCTGATCGCTGCGCGCAGTGCGCCCTTTATCGCCCAGGCTGACTGCCACCCGGGCAGCCTGCAGATTCCAGCGCACTATCGCCTGGGTTGCACCGAGAGCCTGCCGACCAGCCAGCACGACGAGCGTCGCGGACGCCGGCGGGTCGAACTGCTGCTGCGCCAAGCCCTCGGCTATGAGTTGGGACATGAACAGGCCGTGCGCCTGCTGAATGTGAAACTGACCGATGAGCTGGGCCAGCCGATCGTCTGGCGCAGCCTGTTCGGCCTGCGCACCGCGAAGGCGCATATCGCCTTCGCAGTATCCCTGGCCGACGGCCACTGGCTGACCATCGAGGGCCAGGAGCTGCAAGGCTGGAGCGGCGAGTCGGCATGGGTACTGATCAGCGACTACCTGCTGCGGGTCTATGCGTTGCGCATCGTCGCGGTGCTACTGGTCTGCCTGGTGGCAGTACGCCTGTGCCTGCGCCCGCTGCAGCGCCTGGCCGATGCCGCACGCGGCCTGGGCAGCAACCTGGAGCAGACGCCACTGGCCTTGGATGGCCCGCAGGAGGTACGCCAGGCAGCCATGGCCTTCAACGCCATGCAGCAACGGCTGATTGCCATGGTCAACGACAAGGCCTATTTCCTCGCCGCCGTATCCCACGACCTGCGCACCCCGCTGACACGTATGCGGCTGCGCCTGGAGCGGCTGAAGGACGATGAGCAGCGCGAGCGCTTGCGGCAGAACATCACGCAGATGGACGACATGATCGGCCAGGTCCTGGATTACCTGCGCGCCGGCGAGCAGCAGAACCTGCAACCGGTCAACCTCGATCGCCTGGTGGCGCGGCTGTGCGCGGAACTGGCCAGCGCCGAGGAGCCGCTCCCTGTCCGTGGCCAGGCCGGCAGCCTGCAGGTCGATGCCCTGCTGCTGCAACGCTGCCTGCAGAACCTGCTGGTCAATGCGCTGCGCTATGCCAAGGAGATTTCAGTCAGCTTGGAAAGGACTGCCACGGCAGTATCGATCCATGTCGATGATCGCGGCCCCGGCGTCGCACCGGCGTTGCTGGCGACCATCACCGACCCATTCGTGCGCGGCGAGGGTTCGCGCAACCAGGCGTCGGGGGGCTACGGGTTGGGTTTGAGCATCGCCCAACGCATTGCCACCAGTCACGGCGGCGAGTTGGTGATGCTGAACCGCGAGGGGGGTGGATTGCGGGCCAGCGTCGTGCTGCCCTGTTAGCGACTCCAGCCTCGGCACTCCGCAAGAGGGCATTCAGGCCGAGGTATACCTGAACGAAACAGCCCCGGCATAGGCCGGGGCTGTTGCAGACGCCGAGTCGATCAGAAGAAGCTGATCGGGTATTCGACGAAGACGCGCACTTCGTTGCCGTCGTCGAAGTAACCGTTCTGGCGAACGCTCTCCGAGGTCCGCAGCCAGGAGCCACGCAGCTTGAGGGACAGGTCCTTGGCTGGGCCGTCTTGAACCACGTATTGCAGCTGGTTGAAGATTTCGCGCTCTTTACCTTCGCCGAAGCCGTGGGTGTTGATGTTGTCACCCCGCACGTAGGCGATCTTGTAGCTCAGGCCCGGTACGCCATAGGCACCGAAGTCCAGGCCGTAGGCGATCTGCCAAGAGCGCTCGTCTTCGGCGTTGAAGTCGGACCAGTAGGAGTTGGCCAGGTAGATGGTCGAGCCACCGTCACCCACGCCGCCACGGTCCTGGTACCAGCCGTACTGGTAGCCGGTGCTGCCGGTGCTGCGCTGGTGGGCGATGGTCACCGAATGCGGGCCGAAGGCGTAGGTCGCCGCCAGGCTCCAGATGGTGTTGTCGTCGCCGGTCAGGTCGGCGCGGTCGACGTACTTCTTGTCGATGTCCGACTTGTAGCCGTTGAAGTCCAGGGTCAGGGACTGGTCTGCCGAGATCGGGTAGACGTAGTTCAGACCCAGGTAGTGCTTCTTCATGACGTCCTGGACATCGGAGGTGTACAGGGACGCGGTGAAGTTCTCGGTGAACTTGTAGCTGCCGCCGAACACGTCGATCGACTTCAGGTGGCCGCTGTCACGACCTTCGGCGCTCTTGCGCGCTTCCTGAGTGAAGTGACCGGCGTTCACCACCAGGCCTTCGATCTCCTTGGAGGTGATGAAGGTCCCGGTGTAGCTCTCAGGCAGCAGGCGGCTGTCGTCGTACTGCAGCACCGGCAGCTCGGGCATCATGTCGCCATACTTGAGCACCGTGTTGGAAACACGGAACTTGATGGCCGCGCCGCCACGGGCCAGGTTGTGCGGCGAGTTGGCTGGGTCGGTATCACTGGCCTTGAAGAAGTCGATGCCGGGAGCGCCGTTGCGGCCCTTGCCGCCGTCCAGGCGCAGGGCGTACAGGCCGAAGGCATCGACGCCGACCCCGACGGTGCCCTGGGTGAAGCCGGACTCGAACTTGCCGATGAAGGCCTGGCCCCACTCGCTCTGGTCTTTCGTACCGTGCTTCTTGTCGCGGTTCATGTAGGCATTGCGCAGCAACAGGTTGGCGTGGCTGTCTTCGATGAAGCCTTTGCTTTCGGCCTGATCGTTGGCCTGGGCCTGGGTCGCGGCGATCAATGCCAGGGCGACCAGGCTGATCCTGGTTTTCAACATTTGTTTTCCTTATTTCGTAATCAAAAACGCGCTGCAAGATGACGCCGGGAACCAACGCCCCTGTCGTAGGCTTCGACGTTAATGCGGATCCGAACTGGAAAGCCCGCCGGGACAAGCGCAGCGGGCCTTGAACAGCAGCATGGCCAGGGATTGGCCAGCAGGCGTTGGCCGAATCCTAGCCGTGCATGATTACAAATGTCAAAAACTCGTGAAATGCAGGTTGATCTACCTGGTTTTTCGCCTTAGTCCGGGCATTTTTCTCAGTTTTCCAACCTATCCAGGGTATTTTGTCCTACAACCGGCGGCAGCGCTGCACGGGTATGGATCACAAACGAAAACGCCACCGCGAGCGGTGGCGTTTTACGCTGGCAGAGGTGACTGGAGTTCAGCGCCAGACTGCCTGCAAGGCTTCCAGCTCGGCATCGCTAAGCAGACCTTGCGGGTAACGCCCGTCAAGCAGACGTCGGGGGTCGGTCGTCCTGACCCGTTTGCATCCATGGTGCTTCAACCACTGCGTCAAAGTTTTGAGCGATTGAGGACTCATTGCCGATGGGGGCAAAACCGACTCACTTGCGGCGTTCATCTCTACACGTACTCCCTGGGCCGT
The DNA here is from genome assembly GCF_004357765.1 of Pseudomonas putida. Taxonomy (GTDB): domain Bacteria; phylum Pseudomonadota; class Gammaproteobacteria; order Pseudomonadales; family Pseudomonadaceae; genus Aquipseudomonas; species Aquipseudomonas putida_U. The sequence continues at coordinate 223,717 of NZ_SMTE01000006.1, forward strand.
GAGCGGCTAACTTACGTCGTCATTGTTACAGTACGGGGGTGCCGTATCTGCTTGAAAAAACGATACAAAACGTATGCCATCCTGGTATACCAGATGTCGCCCAACAAAAAGGCCCGTCACGGGACGGGCCTCTTTCGACTCAGGTCATCGCTCACCGCTTTACCGGTGCCGGTTGCTGCTGAGTCAGGCAATGAATGTTGCCACCGCCGAGCAACAGCTCACGCCCGGGGATCATCACCACTTCGTGATTGGGGAAGACCTTGCTCAGAATCGCTCTGGCTTGGGCATCGGCTGGGTCGTCGAAGCTTGGGGCAATGATGCCGCCATTGACGATCAGGAAGTTGACGTACGAGCCGGCCAGCCGCACCGATGGGTCGCGTTCCTGGCTGCCCTGCACCTGATCGACGCCTGCGCACTCTTCTTCGGTCGCGTACAGCGGGCCCGGAATCGGCATCTTGTGCACGACGAACTCGCGGCCTTTGGCGTCGCGGGTATTTTTCAGCACCTCATAGGCGGCATGGCAGCGCGCATAGTTGGGATCGTTGGAATCATCTGTCCAGGCCAGTAACACTTCGCCGGGTGCGACGTAACAGCAGAAGTTGTCGACGTGGCCATCGGTCTCGTCGTTGTACAAGCCATCCGGCAGCCAGACGATGGTGTCCACCGCCAGGTGATCGCGCAGGATGGTTTCGATCTGCTCGCGATCGAGGTGCGGGTTACGGTTGCGATTGAGCAGGCACTCTTCGGTGGTGATCAGCGTGCCTTCACCATCGACGTGGATCGAGCCGCCTTCGAGCACGAAGCCCTCGGTGTGGTAACGCTGGCAGCGCTCCATTTCCAGCACCTTGGCCGCCAATTCCTCGTCGCGGTTCCATGGCGCATACAGGCCACCGTCGAAACCGCCCCAGGCGTTGAAAGCCCAATCCACGCCGCGCACTTCGCCGTGGTCGTTGATGACGAAGGTCGGCCCGGTGTCACGGACCCAGGCGTCATCGTTGCTGATCTCCACCACTCGGATGTTGGGCAGGTCGAGCTGGCGGCGAGCGTTCTCGTATTGGCCGGCAGAAACGGCCACGGTCACTGGCTCGAAACGGGCGATGGCCTTGGCCAAGGTCAGGTGAGCCGCCTGGGCCGGCTTGCCGCCCAGGCGCCAGTTGTCCGGGCGCTCCGGCCAGACCATCCAGACCTGGCTCTGGGGAGCCCACTCGGCTGGCATGTGGAAGCCATCGGCGCGGGGTGTGGAATTGAGGGTTTTCATCGGTAAACCTCTGCGAGGGCCCGGTGTCGATCCGCACCAGGTCGTTGGTCAATTGGATGGCATCGGCGTGTATCCGTTCTGCCGGCAAGTTCATGCCTGAGAATAGAACGCTTTATAGCCGATATATATCGGCATTTAAAGCAGACATGCTAAATTTTTAGACATAGAAATGCCTCACATACCGATAAGAATCGGCATATGAGGCTGTAAAGGCTTAAAGACCTTCCGCCAGGATGCGGTCAACGCTGTCGACGAAGTAGTCGACGCTGGCGCGGGTGGTGCACATCGGCGGCTTGATCTTGAGGATGTTCAGGTAGTCGCCGGTTGGCTGCATGAAGATGCCCAGGTCACGCAGGCGGTTGCAGAGGTGTTGGGTCTCCGCCGTGGCGGGTTCCAGAGTCTGGCGATCGCGCACCAACTCCAGCCCCAGATAGAAGCCCGAGCCATGGGCAGCCCCGGCAAGCGGATGTTTATCGACCAGGGCCTGCAGTCGCCCCTTGAAGTAGGCACCGGTTTCCCGGGTGTTCTGCCACAACCCCTCCTCCTGCATGACATCCAGCACCGCCATGCCGATCCGGCAGCTCACCGGGCTACCGCCGGCCGAAGAGAAGAAGTAGCCCTCGGCCTCCAGCGCCTCGGCAATCTCGCGCCGGGTGATGACCGCGCCGAGCGGCTGGCCGTTGCCCATGCCTTTGGCCATGGTAATGATATCGGGCACCACACCCTGCTCCTCGAAGCCCCAGAAGTACTCACCGAGGCGGCCATAGCCGACCTGCACTTCGTCGGCGATGCACACGCCGCCACGGGCCCGTACCTGGGCATAGGCTTCGCGCAGATAACCGGGCGGCAGCGAGATGCCCCCGGCGTTGCCATAGACCGGCTCGCAGATCATGCCCGCCAGCTGGCGTCCCCGGGCATCGAGATCGGCAAGCTTGGCCTCGACGTCGCGCAGATAGTCGCCAGCGCTGTCTGCACCGCGGTAGCGCCCGCGGAAGGTATTGGGCGCCTCCACCGGGTGCACCCAGTCCGGTCGCGTTTCCAAAGCCTGTGGGTTGTCGGCGATCGAAGTGGAGATCGCGTCCGTGGCCACCGACCAGCCGTGATAGGCCTCCAGCACGCTCAGCAGGTCGCGCCCGCCGCTGTAGGCCCAGGCCAAGCGGATCGCCAGATCGTTGGCCTCGGTGCCGCTGTTGACCAGGAACACCCGATCGAAGCCCGGCGGTGCCAGGGCCAGCAAGCGCTCGGAGAAATCGGCGATGGCGGCGTAGTGGAAACGCGAGTTGGTGTTGAGCAGCGACCATTGCCGCGCCGACTCGGCGGCCATGCGCGGATGACCATGACCGAGCACCGCGACATTGTTGAGCATGTCGAGGTACGAGCGGCCTTGCATGTCGATCAGGTAGTTGCGCCAGCCACGTTCGATGTGCGGCGGCTGCGCGTAATAGTGCTTCTGCGAGCGAGCGAAGCTGGCATCGCGGCGAGCCAGCAAGGCGGCCGGGTCTTGCAGCGGTTCGGCATCGCAATCGAAACCCAGTAGCGCCGCCGGCGACGGGCACAGGGCCAGCCAGGCAGCCGCATGGGATGGCTTGGCGAAGAACGGTGGCTGCACGTTCGACGCTCGGCACAGTTGGACCGCGAGCAGGGCCGAGGCGCTGCCCAGCGACTGGCCCCGGGCAATCGTCGCAGCGTCTTCCGGCGCTCGCTCCAGGCCGCTCAACCACAGGCTCCAGCCGTCGCTGCGCAAGCAACCTCGCCCTTCGCCGGTACGCTGCCAGATGCCCTCCTGGGGGGCGTGAACGGCAGTGCCGGGTTGCAGGTGCAACTCCACACCCAAGGCGCACGTGGCCGGTTCATCGGGGCGATCGATATGGGTTTGCGAAAGGCGATACTGGCCATGCAGGGTGCAGGCCGGCGCGGGTTGGGCGGCCAGCAGACGCTGATCGAAACCAGGCTGCTGCCAATTGCCAGCCTCATGATGACGACTGAGCACGCCCAGGTCGAGCCGTGTCACGGGCAGCCCGGCCAGCGCGGGTAGCAATGGCACGCAGCCCTGCAAAGCCGGGGCCTCGGCGTTCAAGCCGGCCGCTTGCAGGATGGCCGCTTCCATCAAGGCGCAAGGAACCGCCGTGGCAGTGTCGAAGATGTCCCACTCGTGGGCGATATTGTCGAGGATGTACTGATTGCCCGGATCGATCGTCAGTTGCTGCTCGCTGCTGAGGACGAGCACGGCGGCGCGGTTCAGCACCAGCGGCCACAAGGCGCGCAGCTCGGCCTCGGTGAGCGGGTTACAGGCGTGATAGGCAGCTACCGCAGGCAGGACACGCAGGGGATCGCCCTCGGCGTGATGCAACAACGCCGCGCAGGTGACCGACAGATCGGCGATCCGCCAGGTGCGCAACAGATCGCCGAAATCGATCACCCCCTGCAGTTGCCATTGGCGTTCGTCATCGCGGGCCCATACGGCGTTGTCATCGGTGATGTCCAGGTGCACGGCCTGGCTTGGCAAATGCGCCGCCAGCGGTGCCAGGCGCTCGGCTGCCAATTGCGTCGCCTGTTCGACGCTGGTGCGTTTGGACGCATCCTGAAGGCTCGGAAGCAAATGGGCGATGAGCGCGTGGGCATGTTGTGGGTCCCACTGCAACGTCCGCGTCAGGCCAGGGTGGTCGAAATCCGCCAGGGCCTTGTCGACCCGAGCGCACAGCTCGCCAAGCTCGGCCATCAGCCGCGGCGGCATGTGCTTGATGCGGGTCAGCGGCTGACCGTCGATATAGTCGAGCAGGCGGGCGCGCAGTGCCTGGCCTTCGACGTCCATGGCGAGCAGCGCCTGGCCGTCGCGTGCGGGACGCACTGCCGGCACGGGCAGGCCCTGCTCGCGCAGGTAGGCCAACGCCGCATGCTGCGCCTCGAGCTCTACCTGGGCATAGCTGGCGTGGCAGACCTTGAGCACGAACCGTCCCTGATCGCTGTCGACCCTGAAATTGAGGTCCTGCTGGCTGCCCAGCGACTGCAGGCTGCCCGCCAGATCGTAGTGCGCCCGCAGCAGGGCATGCGCCTGAGCTTCGCTGAGCGAAGGGGTGGGCTGACTGGAACGCTGGATCAGGGTGCGGAGGGGCATGAACGGGGAACCTCGGTTTTTTTCTGCGTATATCGCCACTAGCGCGGCGAATAAACAAGAGGGCTTTGAGACAAAGCGTCGGATACACGGTGCAGCCGGCACTTGCCTCAAATGGATACAGTCGACAAGCTAGGCAGGTTCGGAACAACTTCCTTAGGCAAAGGCAACTGCACATGCGCATTCTCGTCACCGGCGGAGCCGGTTTCATCGGCTCAGCCCTGATCCGTCACCTGATCGAGCACACGGGACATGAAGTGCTCAATCTCGATAAACTGACTTACGCGGGCAACCTCGAATCGCTGCAGCGCATTGCCAGCAACAGCCGCTATGAGTTCGTCCAGGCCGACATCGCCGACCAGACCACGGTTTCGGCCCTGCTCGAACGCTTCCAGCCCGATGCGATCATGCACCTGGCAGCCGAGTCCCATGTCGACCGCTCCATCGATGGCCCTGCGGCGTTCATCCAGACCAATATCGTCGGTACCTACGCCCTGCTGGAAGCCACCCGTGCCTGGTGGAACCGCCTGCCTGCGGAAAAGCGCCAAGCTTTCCGTTTTCACCATATTTCCACTGACGAAGTGTATGGCGATCTGCACGGTGTTGATGACCTATTCACCGAGACCACGCCCTATGCACCAAGCTCGCCGTACTCGGCCAGCAAGGCGGCGTCTGATCATCTGGTCCGAGCCTGGCACCGTACTTACGGCCTACCTGTGCTGCTGACCAATTGCTCGAACAACTACGGCCCGTTCCACTTCCCGGAAAAATTGATTCCCCTGGTCATCCTCAACGCCCTGGCCGGCAAGCCTCTACCGGTCTACGGCAACGGCCTGCAGGTGCGCGACTGGTTGTTCGTCGAAGACCACGCCCGCGCCCTGCTCAAGGTGGTTACTGAGGGCAAGGTCGGCGAAACCTACAACATCGGCGGTCATAACGAGCAGAAGAACATCGACGTAGTACGTGGCATATGCACGCTGCTTGAAGAGTTGGCGCCCGAGCATCCAGCCGGTGTGGCAAACTATGCCGACCTGATCACCTTCGTCCAGGACCGCCCTGGCCACGACCTGCGCTACGCCATCGATGCGAGCAAGATCGAGCGAGAACTGGGTTGGACACCTGAGGAAACCTTCGAGTCCGGCCTGCGCAAAACCGTGCAGTGGTACCTCGACAACCTCGAATGGTGCAGGCATGTCCAAGATGGCAGCTATCAAGGCGAACGTCTGGGCAACACCGACTTCAAGGATCTGATTGCATGACAAAAGGTATCGTCCTGGCGGGTGGCTCCGGCACCCGCCTGCACCCCATCACCCTCGGCGTTTCCAAGCAGTTGCTGCCGATCTACGACAAGCCGATGATCTACTACCCGATCTCGGTACTGATGCTGGCCGGCATCCGTGACATTTTGCTGATTTCCACCCCGCAGGATCTGCCGCAATATCGCCAATTGTTCGGCGACGGCAGCCAGTTCGGCATCAACCTCACCTATGCCGAACAACCTTCCCCAGATGGCCTGGCTCAGGCCTTTCTGATCGGCGAGGAATTCATCGGCGATGACCCGGTATGCCTCATCCTTGGCGATAATATTTTCCATGGCCAAGGCTTCAGCGAGCAGCTGCTGCGTGCTGTCAGTCAGCCTGCCGGAGCCACGGTGTTCGGCTACTGGGTTAAAGACCCGGAACGCTTCGGTGTGGTCGAGTTCGACGACCAAGGCAAAGCCCTGTCAATCGAGGAGAAGCCGCTCGAACCGAAGTCCAGCTATGCCGTCACCGGCCTGTACTTCTACGACAACGACGTGGTCAAGATCGCCAAGGGCATCAAGCCGTCGCCACGCGGCGAGCTGGAGATCACCGACGTCAACAATGCCTACCTGCAACGCGGCGACCTGCGTGTCGAGCGTTTTGGCCGTGGCTTCGCCTGGCTCGACACCGGCACCCACGACAGCCTGCTGGAAGCTTCCCAGTACGTGCAGACCATCGAACACCGCCAGGGCCTGAAAGTGGCCTGCCTGGAAGAGATTGCCTTCCAGAAGGGCTGGATCGGTCGTGACCAGTTGCAGGCCAAAGCCGAGGAACTGAAGAAGACCGGTTACGGGCAATACCTACACACCCTGGCGAAAGAGCACGCATGAATATCATCAAGACCGCTATCCCCGATGTCGTGATCATCGAACCCAAGGTGTTCGGCGACAGCCGCGGCTTCTTCTTCGAAAGCTTCAATGCCCGCGCCTTCGCCGAACAGACCGGAGTCGATGTGACGTTTGTCCAGGACAACCACTCGCGCTCGCAGAAAGGCGTGCTGCGCGGCCTGCACTACCAACTGCAGAACCCCCAGGGCAAACTGGTGCGCGTGGTCCAGGGCGAAGTGCTGGACGTGGCCGTGGACATCCGCAAGCACTCGCCAACCTTCGGCCAGTGGGTTGCCGTGCGCCTGTCCGCCGACAACCACCGCCAGCTGTGGGTACCGGCAGGCTTCGCCCACGGTTTCGTGGTGCTGAGCGAATCGGCCGAATTCCTCTACAAGACCACCGACTACTACAACCCATCCGCCGAGCGCTGTATCCGTTGGGATGACCCGACCCTGGCGATCGACTGGGAGCTGGCCGAGCAACCGCAGCTGTCGGCCAAGGACCAGGCTGGCGTGTCGTTCAAGGACGCGGAGCTGTTCCCATGAAGGTCCTGGTGTGTGGCCGCAACGGCCAGGTCGCCCAGGCCCTGCAAGCGGAACTGGGCGGCCTCGGCGAGTTGCACCTATTGGGCCGCGAACAACTCGATCTGGCTCAACCCGAAGCGCTGCGCGAACCCTTGCGGGAACTGGCGCCCGACCTGATCATCAACGCCGCCGCACACACGGCGGTGGACCAGGCCGAACACGAAACCGAACTGGCCTTCGCGATCAACGCCGAAAGCCCCCGGGTTCTGGCTGAGGAAGCCGCCCGCCTAGGCGTGCCGCTGATCCATTACTCCACCGACTACGTGTTCGATGGCGACAAACCGGCCCCCTACACCGAGGACGACGCACCGAATCCGCTGGGGGTGTATGGCCGCAGCAAGCTGGCCGGCGAACAAGCCATCGCTGCCGTCGGTGGCGAGCACCTGATCCTGCGCACCAGCTGGGTATATTCGCTGCACGGGCGCAATTTCCTGCTGACCATGCAACGCCTGCTCCAGGAAAAGCCCGAGCTGCGCATCGTCTGTGACCAGATCGGCGCACCGACCTGGGCCAGTACCATCGCATTCAGCACCCGCGCGCTGATCGAACGCTGGCAAAACGGCCAGGCCGGCGCCTGGGGTACCTACCACCTCACCGCCCAGGGCGAGACGTCCTGGTTCGGCTTCGCCCAGGCCATCGGCGAACAGCTCAAGGCCCGGGGGCTGCCATGCGCCGAGCTGCTGCCGATCCCGTCCAGCGAGTATCCGACCCCTGCGCGCCGACCACTCAACTCCCGGCTCGACTGCTCGCGCCTGGCCCGTGAGTGGCAGGTCAGCCAACCGCACTGGCAGCAGGCGCTGATCGACTGCCTGAAGTAGCGCATAATTGCGCCAGACCCTTCTGGCGCATTCCACCCGATGATTGCAAAGCCCACGCCTCCCCGCCGCCCACGCTGGCGCAGCCTTGCCCTCCTGGCCCTGTGCCTGGCTCCCTTGCTCTGGCCGCTGCACCACCTGGCCGAGCGCTATTATCAGGACCAACTGGCATCGCAGAATCGCCAGACCCTCGACCTGTACGTGGCCAATCTGCTCGGCACCTTGCATCGGTACGAGACCTTGCCGCAGATCCTGGGTGACCTGCCGGCATTGCGTAGCGTGCTGGCCGACCCATTGCGCCTCGAAGCGGTCACCAACGCCAATCGCCTGCTCAAGGACATTACTCGGCAGACCGGTGCCGAAGTGATGTACCTGATGGACGTCCGCGGCAACACCTTGGCCGCTTCCAATTGGGACAAGCGCGACACCTTCGTGGGGCGCAACTTCGCCTTCCGCCCCTATTTCAACGAAGCCATGGCCGGCCACCTGGGTCGTTTCTTCGGTCAGGGCACCACCTCGGCCAAACGCGGCTACTTCTTCGCCGCTGCTGTGCGCGACCGCGAGCGGGTGATCGGCGTGCTGGTGGTCAAGGTCGATCTCGACCACACCGAAACCCTCTGGGGACGCACACCGGAGCAATTGCTGGTGACCGACCACAACGGTGTGGTGGTGCTCACCTCGCGACCGGAATGGCGCTTTCGTGCCACGCGCCCGCTGAGCGACGCCGAGCGCCAGGCCATCATCGCCATCCAACCCTACCCGACCCAGGCGCCGCAACCATTGCAACTCAACCATGACGCCTGGATCTCGCAGAGCCGCGACATCAAGGAAACCGGCTGGCAGGTCAGCATCCTGGCGCCGCGCATGCTGGTCGACCGCTCGGTGCAGACGGTGATGGCCATCGGTGGCGCCACGCTGCTGGTGCTGATGCTATTGGCCGGCCTGCTGATGCAGCGACGCCGTCACTACATCGACCGCATCGACTTCGAGGCCAAGGGCCGCCAGGAGCTGGAAAAGCGCGTGGCCGCCCGCACCGCGGACCTAGAAGGACTCAATACCCGCCTGAAAAGCGCCGTGCTCGAGCGCGAAAACGCCCAGCAGGAGTTGGTGCGGGCCCAGGACGAGCTGGTCCAGGCCGGCAAGCTGTCGGTGTTGGGCACCATGTCGGCGAGCATCAGCCACGAACTCAACCAACCCCTGGCGGCGATTCGCAGCTATGCGGAAAACGCCGAGATCCTGCTCGACCACCAGCGTACCGAGGACGTGCGCGGCAACCTCAAGCTGATCGGCGAGCTGACCGGGCGCATGGCCTCGATCATCGCCCATCTGCGCGCCTTTGCCCGCCGCGACCGCCATGCGCCGGAAAGCGTGGCCCTGCAACCGGCGCTGGACGACGCACTGGCATTGCTGGCCAAGCGCAGGCGGGCGATGGCCGTCGAGCTGATCCGCGACTTGCCCGAGGCCACCTTCTGGGTGCAAGCCGGCGAAACCCGATTGCGTCAAGTGCTGGGCAACCTGCTGGCCAATGCCCTCGACGCCCTGACCGAGAAGGCCAACCCGCGCAAGCTCTGGCTAAGTGCCGAAAGACGTGACGACGACGTCTACCTGTACATCCGTGACAATGGCCCGGGCTTCAGCCGCCAGGCCTTGGAGCATGCCAAGGAACCTTTCTTCACCACCAAGACCCGCACTCAGGGCCTGGGCCTAGGCCTGGCCATTTGCGAGAGTCTGATGCTGGCCCTGGGCGGCGAACTGCTGCTGGGCAATCACCCGGAAGGCGGTGCCTTGCTCACCCTGCGCCTACGCGTGGCCAAGCCCGGAGCCAACCTGCAATCTTCGGAGGATACGTCGGCATGACGACCGAGCCCCTGATCGACAGCCGCGCCCAGGTGATCCTGGTCGACGACGACCCCCACCTGCGCCAGGCCCTGAGCCAAACCCTGGACCTGGCCGGGCTCAAGGTGCTCGCCCTGGCCGATGCCCAGGGCCTTGCCGAGCGTATCGAGCCGGACTGGCCGGGGGTGGTGGTCAGCGATATCCGCATGCCCGGCATCGATGGTCTGCAACTGCTCGAACAGCTGCACGGACGCGACAACGAACTGCCAGTGCTGCTGATCACCGGCCACGGTGACGTACCGCTGGCGGTGCAGGCAATGCGCGCCGGTGCCTACGACTTCCTGGAAAAGCCCTTCGCCAGCGATGCGCTGCTCGACAGCGTGCGCCGCGCCCTGGACCTGCGCCGCCTGGTCCTGGACAACCGAAGCCTGCGCCTGGCCCTGAGCGACCGCCAGCAGCTGGCCACGCGCCTGGTCGGCCATTCGCCGGCCATGCAGCGGCTACGTGAACAGATCGGTGCACTGGCCGGGACCCGCGCCGACGTGCTGATCTTGGGCGAAACCGGCGCCGGCAAGGAAGTGGTGGCGCGGGCGCTGCACGACTTGTCCAGCCGTCGCGACGGCCCCTTCGTCGCCATCAACGCCGGCGCCCTCGCCGAGTCGGTGGTCGAGAGCGAGCTGTTCGGACACGAACCCGGCGCGTTCACCGGCGCGCAGAAGCGCCGCATCGGAAAGTTCGAGTTCGCCAACGGCGGCACGCTGTTCCTTGACGAGATCGAGAGCATGAGCCTGGACGTACAGGTGAAACTGCTGCGTCTGCTTCAGGAGCGCGTGGTCGAGCGCCTGGGCGGCAACCAGTTGATCCCCCTCGACCTACGCATCATCGCCGCGACCAAGGAGGACCTGCGCCAGGCCGCCGACCAAGGGCGCTTCCGCGCCGACCTCTACTATCGACTCAACGTGGCGCCGCTGCGCATCCCGGCCCTGCGCGAGCGCGGTGACGACATTCTGGTGCTGTTCCAGCACTTCGCCGATGCCGCCAGCGAGCGCCACGGCCTGACGCCCCATAGCCTGCAACCCGCCCACCGCGCCATGCTCTTGCGCCACGAATGGCCAGGCAATGTGCGCGAACTGCAGAACGCGGCGGAACGCTTCGCCCTGGGCCTGGAGCTGGCCCTGGATGGCCAGGCACCCACAGCGCCGGCGCCGGCCACAGCAGTCGTGACCGGCAACCTCAGCGAGCAGGTCGAACAGTTCGAGCGCTCGCTGATCGCCGCCGAACTGGGCCAACCCCACGGCTCCATGCGCAGCCTGGCCGAGGCGCTCGGCATTCCGCGCAAGACCCTGCACGACAAGCTGCGCAAGCATGGCCTCAATTTCGAAGGCGGCAGCAGCGGGCATGACGACCAAGAGGACAACCGCCCATGACCACCGACAGCCAGTACCTGCAAACGGTGCTGCATAACGACATTCCCCTGACCCGCGAGATGGGCCTGGAGGTCATCGATTGGCAGGCCCACTGCCTGCGCCTGCAACTGCCGCTGGCGGCCAACGTCAACCACAAGAGCACCATGTTCGGCGGCAGCCTTTACTGCGCCGCAGTGCTGGTGGGATGGGGCTGGTTACACCTGCGCCTGCGCGAGCTGGGCATCGACGACGGCCATATCGTCATCCAGGAAGGCCAGATCAGCTACCCGCTGCCGGTGACCGGCGCTGCGGTGGCGCGCTGCCCAGCGCCGGACGAGAAGACCTGGGAGCGTTTCCTGACCCTGTACCAGCGGCGTGGCCGAGCTCGCCTGACGCTGCACACCACGGTGAGCAACGCAGGCAGCGATGAGCCCGCCGTGACCTTCAGCGGCCAATACGTGCTACATCGCTAGCGCGAGCTGGACCAACGCCTGGCGCCACCTTGCAGTGCCGGGCAACGCCAGGAAGAACGGGTTGAGCAGTGACTCACGAGGCGGATAACGGAATGCCTGGCCATCGAGCCCGATCACCTCTCCGCCAGCCCCTTCCAGCACGCCCTGGGCCGCAGCCGTATCCCACTGCGAGGTCGGCGCCAGACGCGGATAGCAGTCGGCGCTGCCTTCGGCCAGCAGGCAGAACTTCAACGAGCTGCCGATATTGGCCAACTCCAGTTCTCCCACCGCAGCCCCCAGCCCGGCCAGCAACGCTTCCTGCTCGGGGCTGGAGTGACGTCGGCTGGCTACCACGGTGAAGCGGCCATCAGCCGGCGGGGTGTTGCGCACCTGTATCGCCACGACCTGTCCATCGGCCTCGGCGCGCCAGGCGCCCAGGCCGCGTCCACCGAAGTAGGCGCGCCCGTTGGTAGGCATGGTCACCACGCCAAATACCACCTCGCCATTCTCGATCAGCGCAATGTTGACGGTGAATTCCTCGCTGCCGGCGATGAATTCCTTGGTCCCGTCCAATGGATCGACCAGCCACCAGCGTTGCCAGCCCTGGCGTTCGGCCAGGGGGATATTGCAATCTTCCTCGGACAGTACCGGGATCTGCGGCGCCAGCGCCTGCAAACCGTCGACAATGACCTGATGCGCTGCCAGGTCGGCAGCGGTCACCGGGGAGTCGTCGGCCTTGCTCTGCACGGCAACGTCGGCCCGCCAGTAAGGTAGGATCGCGTTGCCGGCCAGAAGGGCGAGCTTGACGACTTCATGCATCAGTTGCTGGTCACTCATGACTCGAACAACCCCCGCTGGATCAGTAGGTCACGGGCCAGGTACAAGGCCGCCAGGGCGCGCCCTTCGGTGAACTGCGGGTGCATGGCCAGGGCCGAAAGCTCGCGCAGGTTGACCTTGTCGACCCGCATCGGCTCCGGCTCGTCGCCTTCCAGGCGCTCCTCGTAAAGGTCACTGGCCAGCACCACCTGGATCTTCTGGCTCATGTAGCCCGGCGACAGCGACAACTCGGTCAGGTGTTCCAGCTGACGCGCGCCGAAGCCGGCTTCTTCCTTGAGCTCCCGTTCAGCCGCGGCCAGCACGTCTTCGCCTGGTTCGATCAGGCCCTTGGGCAGCGACAGCTCGTACTCATCAGTGCCCCCGCAATACTCTTCCACCAGCACGGCGTGCTCAGCGTCCAGCATTGCCACGATCATTACCGCGCCGTAGCCGTTGCCCCGCCCGACCAGCCGTTCGTAGGTCCGCTCGTTGCCATTGCTGAAGCGCAGTTGCACGGCCTCGACACGGAACAGGCGGCTGCTGGCGACGATTTCGCGACTGAGGACGGTGGGTTTCTGGCGCATGGGGCGGCTCCTTGGCGTGAACGGGTTACTATACCGTGGCTTGCCGACTGATCGAGAGTTTCCCATGCCTGTTCTTCCCTGGCCCGCCATCGATACCGTCCTGCTGGACATGGACGGTACCCTGCTCGACCTGCACTACGACAACCGCTTCTGGCTGGACCACCTGCCGCAACGCTATGCCGAGCTGCATGGGGTGAGCCGGACAATGGCGGAGCTGGAACTGCAACCGCTGTTCGAGCGCAACGCCGGCACCCTGAACTGGTACTGCCTGGACTTCTGGAGCCGCGAACTGAAGCTGCCGATCCGCGAGCTCAAGCGCGAGATCGCCGATCTGATCGCCCTGCGCCCGGATGCCGATACCTTTCTCGCAGCAATCCGCCAGGCCGGCAAGCGCGTGGTGCTGATCACCAATGCCCACCGCGATTCGCTGTCGCTTAAGTTGGAGCGGGTGGAACTGGCCCCCTACTTCGAGCGGTTGATCAGTTCGCACGATTACGGTTATCCGAAGGAGAGTCCGCAGTTCTGGGATGCGTTGCAGGCCGATATCGGCTTCGAGCCGCAACGCAGTCTGTTCATCGACGATACCCTGGCGATCCTGCGCAGTGCCCGACGGTTCGGCGTAGGACACCTGCTGGCAGTGCGCCAGCCCGATAGCCAGGCACAGCCTCGCGATACCGAGGAGTTCGCGGCGGTGGAGGATTACCGGGAGTTACTGGTTGGCCTGTGAGGGCCTCTTCGCGGGCAAGCCCGCTCCCACAGGATCTCCACAGGTCCGAACTTTGTGGGTTACTTGTGGGAGCGGGCTTGCCGGCGAAAGGGCCGAGACAGCAGGTAGAAATCAGTCAGGAATACGCAGCACCTGCCCTGGGTAGATCTTGTCCGGATGCTTGAGCATCGGCTTGTTGGCCTCGAAAATCTTGTTGTACTGGTTGGCATCGCCGTATACGACAACCGAAATGGCCGACAGCGTGTCTCCTTTTTTCACAGTGACGAACCTCGCTGCCGCCACCACCGGCCCGGTCACGGTGATCTGATCATCGACGCTGGCCACCCCAGCGATGTTGCCAGCGGCGAGAATGATCTTCTCTTTCTCCTCCTGGCTGGCAACCTCCCCCTTGAGGATGACCTTATCGCCCTCTACAGTGGCGCTGATGTTCGGATTGCCCAGGCCTACGCTTTCAACGTGCTTCTTGAGCTGCTCCTCGGCATTGGCGTTGCCGGGGGTCAGCAGGTCGATCAACTTCTCGCCGGCTTCTTTCACGAAACTGAACAGGCTCATAGCGTTCTCCTTGTCGATATGGACTCGAACCTTGGAGTCTAGGGCATGAATGACAATCCCGCCCCGCTGCGACCCATCGACGCAGTCTATCAAGGCATAGACCCTAGCGATTAGACGTCACCGGCCCACACGCCTAGGCTTGTGCTATCAAATAGCCGCCGGTAATCCACGCCGATGCACAGCAAACCCCCGGTCTGCGCGGCGTCATCGCCCCTGACCCTGCCCGCTGCCAGCAACACCTACGACTACGTCCAGCTCGACGACGGCGCGAAGGCGCGCACGCCGCTGGCCGAGGAAGTGGCCCTGGCGATCGTCTACAACGGCCTCAACCAGGCAGTGATGCTGGTCAGCCCCACCGACCTCGAGGACTTCGCGGTCGGCTTCAGCGTCGGCAGTGGCATCGTCGAAGGCACCACGGAAATCTACGACCTCAAGCTTTCCGGCAGCGGATCGGCGATGTACGCCGATCTGGAAATCTCCAGCCGTGCGTTCTGGAACCTGAAGAACCAGCGCCGGCAATTGGCCGGGACCAGCGGCTGTGGCCTGTGTGGGGTCGAAGCCCTGGAGCAGGCCTTGCCGGAGTTGGCCGTGCTGCCGGGCGCACCACTGCCGCCGGCGCACTGGCTGGCCAACCTGCGTGAACGGATCGATGCCTTCCAACCGCTCGGCCAGCACTGCGGCGCAGTGCACGCGGCGCTGTTCATGAACGATCAGGGCGAACTGCTGCTGGGCCGTGAAGACATCGGCCGGCACAACGCCCTGGACAAGCTGATCGGCGCCCTGCTGCGCCAAGGCATCGACGCCACGGGTGGCCTGGCCATCGTCACCAGCCGCTGCAGCCTGGAGCTGATCCAGAAAGTCCTGCGCGCCGGCATCCAGACCCTGGTCAGCCTGTCGGCACCGACCGGCCTCGCCCTGCAATGGGCACGCAAGCACAACCTCAATCTCATCCATCTGCCCAAACACAGCGCACCGCGGGTCTATAGTCCTGCGGCGGAGTCCCATCAGTCGTGACCTCGTACCAACACATTCCAGACAACACCCCCGCCTCTTCCCCACGCTACAAGCCCTACCACGGCCCCGCCGGTGGCTGGGGCGCGCTGCGCAGCGTGGCCAAGGCCTGGGTGAGCAGCGACAACGCGTTGAAGAACATCCGCGCGCTGCTCAAGACCAACCAGAACGGCGGTTTCGACTGCCCCGGCTGCGCCTGGGGCGACTCGCCCGAAAGCGGCATGGTCAAGTTCTGCGAGAACGGCGCCAAGGCCGTCAACTGGGAAGCCACCAAGCGCCGCGTCGACGCCGCCTTCTTCGCCCGCTACAGCGTCAGCGCGCTGTTGGCGCAGAGCGACTATTGGCTCGAATACCAGGGTCGGCTCACCGAACCCATGGTCTATGACCCGCAGACCGACCGCTACCAGCCGATCGAATGGGACGCCGCCTTCGCCCTGATCGCGCGGCATCTGAACGACCTGACCAGCCCCGATCAGGCCGAGTTCTACACCTCCGGACGTGCCAGCAACGAAGCGGCCTACCTCTACCAGCTGTTCGTGCGCGCCTACGGCACCAACAACTTCCCGGATTGCTCGAACATGTGCCACGAGGCCAGTGGCGTGGCGCTCGGGCAGAGTGTCGGCGTTGGCAAAGGCACCGTGACCTTCGATGACTTCGAGCATGCCGACGCGATCTTCGTCTGGGGCCAGAACCCAGGCACCAACCACCCACGTATGCTCGACCCCCTGCGCGATGCGGTGAAGCGCGGCGCCCAGGTGGTATGCGTCAACCCGCTCAAGGAACGCGGCCTGGAACGTTTCCAGCACCCGCAGAACCCACTGGAGATGCTCACCAACAGTGACCGTCCGACCAACACCGCCTTCTTCCGTCCGGCGCTGGGCGGCGACATGGCGCTGTTGCGCGGCATGGCCAAGTTTCTCCTGCAGTGGGAACGCGAGGCCCAGGCCAAGGGCGAGCCCGCCGTGTTCGACCACCTGTTCATCGCCGAGCATGGCCATGGCGTCGATGAATACCTTGCCGTGGTCGACAGCACCTCGTGGGCGCACATCCAACAGCAATCAGGACTGGACCTGGCTGACATCGAGCTTGCCGCGCGCATGTACTGCCGCGGCAAGCGCGTGATCATGTGCTGGGCCATGGGTATCACCCAACACCGCCATTCGGTGCCGACCATCCAGGAAATCGTCAACCTGCAGATGCTGCGCGGCAACATTGGCGTGCCAGGTGCCGGCCTGTGCCCGGTACGCGGCCACAGCAACGTGCAGGGCGACCGCACCATGGGCATCAACGAGCGCCCGCCGGCGGCGCTGCTCGATGCCATTGAGCGACGATTCAACTTCCCGGTCCCGCGGCACAATGGCCACAACACCGTCGAAGCCATCCACGCCATGCTCGAGGGCCGGGCCAAGGTGTTCATCGGTCTGGGCGGCAACTTCGCCCAGGCAACCCCGGATACCGAGCGTACCGCCCAAGCGCTGCGTAACTGCGAGCTGACCGTGCACATCAGCACCAAGCTCAATCGCAGCCACCTGGTCCATGGCAAACAGGCGCTGATCCTGCCATGCCTGGGTCGCACCGACATCGACCTGCAGGCCGACGGCCCGCAAGCGGTCACCGTTGAAGACTCGTTCAGCATGGTCCACGCCTCGAACGGCCAGCTCAAGCCACTGTCCCCCCAGATGCGCTCGGAGCCTGCGGTGATCGCCGGCATCGCGGCAGCCACCCTGGGCAAGAAACCGGTGGACTGGCACTGGTTGGTGGCCGACTACGACCGCATCCGCGACCTGATCGGCGACACCATCGCCGGCTTTGCCGGATTCAACGAACGCCTGCGCCACCCAGGCGGGTTCTATCTCGGCAACAGCGCCGGCAGCCGTGAATGGAAGACCAGCACTGGCCGGGCCAACTTCAAGGCCAACCTGCTGCCCGACACCCTGCTCGACGAACGCGTGCGCGCCAGCGGTCAGCTACCCGACCTGATCATGCAGTCGATGCGCTCCCACGATCAGTACAACACCACCATCTATGGACTGGACGATCGCTACCGTGGCGTGCGCGGCCAACGTGAGGTGCTGTTCGTCAACGAAGCCGACATCGTGCGCCTGGGCTTCCAGCCTGGGCAGAAGGTCGACATCGTCTCGCTGTGGGGCGATGGCCACGTACGCCGGGTACAGGGCTTCACGCTCCTGGCGTTCGACATCCCCGCCGGCCAGGCAGCGGCGTATTATCCCGAGGTGAACCCGCTCATTCCGCTGGAGAGCATTGGCGACGGCAGCCATACCCCGACCTCGAAATTCGTCGCCATCAAGCTCGAGCGAGCCCGGGACGACGGGCGTATCGTGTAGACGTCAGAGGGTTGGCAATACCCTCTTGCAGCATTGAAAAAGCCCTGTTCCGCAACGGTTCAGGGCTTTGTCTTAACCTACTGAGACACGAGAAAATTCATAAAGTTTCATCATAAAAACAATAACTTAGATAATTGTGTACAACTCGTGCTACTCGTCGGATTTGCGTTGCCAGGCGCCTTCGAGACCTTCACATTTCGCCTCGTCATCCCTATGAGGCTCTCTTGATGAAGAAGTACTCCTCGATTCTGTTGTTGTCTTTCAGCTTGCTCAGCGGCGTTGCCATGGCAGGCGGCTCCACCGAGGCCGGCATTGGCGGCGCATTGGGTGGGGTACTGGGTTCAGTCGTCGGCCAGTCGATTGGCGGTAGCACCGGTGGCGCGATCGGTGCCGGCCTGGGTGGCGCCGCGGGCAGTGCCGTCGGTGCCGACAAGCACCAGCGCGGCGAAGCCGCCATCGGTGGCGCGCTGGGCGCCGCGGGCGGCAACGTGATCGGTCGCTCGGTAGGCGGCACCACCGGCAGCTATATAGGCGCGGCCGCAGGCGGCGGTGCCGGTGGCGCGCTGGGCAACTACATGGGCAACAAGGCCGATGAAGACGACCGTCATGACGGACGCCGCTACCGTCGCGGCTACGACGACGATCGTCGCCACTGGGACCGCGGCCACCACTATGGCCACCGCAAGCACAAGCGCCACTGGCGTCACTAATACCTGGAGCTAGGCCCAGGCAGTTAGAAGAGCCCCGCCCTTGCTGGCGGGGCTTTTTCATGCTGGCCGGTCGAGCGCCAGGCCGGCCAGGATGGCCTGCAACGTCTCTGGCAAGGCCAACGGACGGCCACTGGACCGCTCGACGAACACCTGCACCACCGAGCCCGCCGCGCAGGCCTCAGCCTCTCCTGGACGGAACAACGCCAGGCGGTATTCCACCGTGCTGCCCACAAGCCGCGTGACTCCCAGCCCGACCTCAAGCACGTCCGGGAAACCGGGCAGGGCGTAGAAGTCCGCCGCTGAACTGACCACGAACGCCGCCACCTCGCCTTCGCGAAGGTCCAATGCGGCCTGCTCGACCAGGAAGGCCTGGATCGCGGTTTCGAAGAAACCGTGGACGGTAGCACCGGCAATATGACCGTTGAGATCGTTGTCCTGGGGACGGGTGAGGATCGGGTGGAAGTGGAAGAAGGCGGTGCGATTGGGGGATTCGGTCATGGGAGTGGGCTCGATATCCGCGACGGGTCTATCAAGTGAAACAGAAAAGCCGCCCCAAGGGGCGGCTTTCTCATTCCAACCAGCGACAGCTTACAACTGAGGACCAGCAGCCTTGATGGCCTCGGACACGTCGAACTTCTTGAAGTTCTCGGTGAACAGCTTGGCCAGGCCTTTGGCGGCCTCGTCGTATGCAGCCTTGTCAGCCCAGGTGTTGCGCGGGTTGAGCAGCTCGGTGTCAACGCCCGGAACGGCCTTCGGCACGTCCAGGTTGATGATGTCCAGGTGCTCGGTCTCGGCACCGACCAGAGCACCGCTCTGGATGGCAGCGATCACGCCACGGGTGGTCGGGATGCTGAAGCGCTTGCCAACACCGTAGCCACCGCCGGTCCAGCCGGTATTGACCAGGTAGACCTTGGAGCCGAAAGCATTGATACGCTTGATCAGCAGCTCGGCATACTCACCGGCCGGACGCGGGAAGAACGGTGCGCCGAAGCAGGTGGAGAAGGTCGACTTGATGCCGCCGCCCGAACCCATTTCAGTGGAACCGACCAGTGCGGTGTAGCCGGACAGGAAGTGGTAGGCCGCCTGCTCGTTGTTCAGGATCGACACCGGAGGCAGAACACCGGTCAGGTCGCAGGTCAGGAAGATCACTGCGTTAGGCTCGCCACCCAGGTTGGCCTCGGCACGCTTGGCCACGTGCTCCAGCGGGTAGGCGGCACGGCTGTTCTGAGTCAGGCTGACATCGGCGTAGTCGGCGTGCTTGTTGGCATCGAGAACGACGTTCTCCAGGACTGCGCCGTGCTTGATGGCTTTCCAGATGACTGGCTCGTTCTTCTCGGACAGGTCGATGCACTTGGCGTAGCAGCCACCTTCCATGTTGAAGACGACACCTTCGCCCCAACCGTGCTCGTCGTCACCGATCAGGTAACGGCTTTCGTCGGCCGACAGGGTGGTCTTGCCGGTACCGGACAGGCCGAAGAACAGGGTCACGTCGCCTGCTTCGCCGATGTTAGCCGCACAGTGCATCGGCAGTACGTCGGCAGCCGGCAGCAGGAAGTTCTGCACCGAGAACATGGCTTTCTTCATTTCGCCGGCATAACGCATGCCAGCGATCAGCACTTTCTTGGCGGCGAAGTTGATGATCACGCAGCCGTCGGAATTGGTGCCGTCACGCTCAGGCTCGCAGACGAAGTTGGCGACGTTGAGAATCTGCCACTGGTCGCGGCCAGCCGGATTGAACTGCTCAGGGTTGATGAACAGGCAACGGCCGAACAGGTTCTGCCAGGCAGTCTGGGTGGTCATCTTCACCGGCAGGTAGTGCTCGGCGGCCGCCCCTACGTGAACGTAGGAAACGAAGTGATCCTGGGCGTTGTTGAACGCCTCGACGCGGTCCCACAGGGCATCGAACTTGTCGGCCGGGAACTTGCGGTTGATCGGGCCCCAGGCAATGGCGTCCTGGGTGGAAGGTTCTTCTACGATGAAACGGTCGGCTGGCGAGCGGCCGGTACGGTGGCCGGTCTCGACTACCAGTGCGCCAGTATCGGCCAGCACGCCTTCACCGCGTTGCAGCGCTTCTTTGACCAGTTCATCGACGCTCAGGTCGGTGTACACGGTGTTGTTGGCTTGCGTCATGAGATACCCCATCCGGCCCGAGGCCGAGTGCTCCAAACGTTTTGTAGTTGTCTCGAAAAAACTACTACAGCGAAAAAAGTGGCCGGATTATGCCAGAAACGCCCAAAAAAAGTAGGCCCCTCCTGTCAGATCCGCTCTTTTGCGCAATTCGACAGGAGATTTCCCTAAACTTAAACGTTTCAGTGACGAGTGTCTGACGCCAGGTCAGTGCCACCACCGGCAAACAGCTGGGCCACGTCGCTGGCATCGAAGAAGTAGCGTTCGTTGCAGAACTGGCAGTCGATCTCCACCGTTCCCCCGCACTCTTCCACCAGCTGCTTGGCGTCATGCTCGCCAAGACTGACCAGTGCATTGCCGGATCGTTCGCGCGAGCAACTGCATTTGAAGCGCAGCGGCTGGATATCGAACAGGCGCACGGCATCTTCGTGATACAGGCGGTGCAGCAGGGTTTCGTTTTCCAGGCTCCACTCCTCGGGCTTGAGTGTACTGGCCAAGGCGATCACATGTTGCCAGCTTTCCTCACGCTCTTCATCGTCCGGCTGACGGTCCCGCGGCAGTTGCTGCAGCAGAAGACCGCGAGCCTTGCCCGTGGTGGTATCGAGCCAGAAGCGGGTGTTGAGTTGTTGGGACTGAACGAAATAGTTGGTGAAACACTCAGACAGGTTGGCACCGTCGAGGTCGACGGTACCCTGGTAGCGCTGGCCCTTGACCGGGTCGATGGTCAGGGTCAGATGGCCATCGGGCATCAACTGAGCCAGGCTCGCATCAGCCGGGATCTGGTCCGCTTCATAACGGGCCATGCCGCGGATGTCACGCTCACCCGAGCACTCGACCATCAGCAATGGGATCGGCCCCTGCGAGCGCGCCTGCAGGATCAGCAGCCCGTCGAACTTCAACGCGCCCACCAACAGGGCGGTGGCAGCCATCAGTTCGCCGAGCAGCGCCTGTACGGGAGCGGGGTACTGATGACGTGCCAGCACCGCGGCATAGCTGTCCTCGAGCGTCACCCACTCGCCGCGGACATCGCGGTCGTCGAAGATGAAACGTTGGGTGAAATCGGTATCTGGCAAATCGCTCATAGGTTTTGGCTATCTGAAAATGATGACAAAATGGTTACACCGGCTATCGCGCACTGCGAAGGCCCATGACAGAGCACTCACAAGGCGCTCCGATTTCTGTTTGCAATAGAGGCATTTTATGGACAATCGACCCCTGTTCCAAGCAAGGTGGTCTTGGGGCCCCCTGGTAGCCTGCACCGTGCTACCCATTGCTCTACTGTGTTTCTGGTTGTGGCCTTTTGGCCAGATACTCTGCCTGACTTTCGACGAGTGGCTGTTCCACAGCCTCAATGCGCCACTGGCAGACAACACCGCTTGGCGGTATGTGTGGACCGTCGGCAGCCTGCGGCCCTTCGACATCGTCGTTGGCCTGATCCTGCTGGCCGTGCTGATCCGGGGCAACTTCGTGTTCAAGGCCGGCCAGGTGCGCGAGGCCTTTTTCGGCTTTCTGGTCACGCTGATCCTATTAGTGGTGATTCGCGCACTGTTTTCCAAGTGGGTGGATGCAATGGGTTGGCAACATGACAGCCCATCGATGGTGTTCGACAATGTCGTGCACCTGAGCGACTACTACCCCAATCTGGAAAAAGCCTGGGAACTGAAAGACCGTTCCAGCAACAGCTTCCCGGGCGACCACGCCTCGGTACTGTTGATCTGGGCGCTGTTCATGAGCCTGTTCAGCCGCCGCCTGGTGCAGTACCTGGTGATCTGGGGCCTGGCCTTCCTGTTCATGATGCCGCGCCTGGTGGCCGGTGCCCACTGGGGTCAGGACGACTATATCGGCGGCCTGCTGATGGCGGTACTGGCGCTGGGCTGGAGCTGCCATACGCCACTGGCGGCCAAGGGGAGCGCCTTGCTGCTGCGTTGGACGGCGCCGCTGTTCAGGCTGATGGGCAAGTTGCCATTGGTCGGCCGGCTGGCAGTCGTTCGCTAGCAAACCGGCTCCTACAGGTATAGCGCCGGCCTGTAGGAGCCGGCTTGCTGGCTGATGAGCGCTACTCGAAACTACCATGCAGCTGGTGAATCTGCCGGCGCTGCTTCTTGTTCGGCCGACCGTCGGTAGTCATTCCCAACGCCCCAGCCTTTCGCAGCTCGGCCGCTTGCTCGCGGCGGCGCACGCTTTCCTCGGTTTCTTCATACAACGTCTGCGCCTCGGGTGCCCCACGCCGCACGACCGACAACGCCTTGACCACCACCGTGCGTTCGTCGAAGCCGGTACGCAGCACGAACTCGTCACCCACCCGGGGTTCCTTGCCTGGTTTGCAGCGCTCGCCACGGCAGTGCACCTTGCCACTCTCGATGGCCGCTTTGGCCAGCGCCCGTGTCTTGTAGAAACGTGCCGCCCAAAGCCATTTATCCAGACGAACCTTGTCGTCCTCCTCCTGCTTGCCTGCCATCCCTCTACCTCTGATTCTGTCTTTCATCGAACTGTACTACCGTAACCAGCGGATGCAAAAAATCGCTGCCGTGCTTACAGTTCACCACCTCATCCGCAGGGTGCGCTTCGTGAAGACATTTGACCATCTGACAATGATCGGCCTGCGCGAGTGGGTCGCGCTGCCCGACCTGGGCGTCGCTGGGCTGCGCGCCAAGATCGACACCGGCGCCAGCACCTCCAGTCTGCATGCCACCGAGGTGGAACCCTTCGAACGCGATGGTCAGCGCTGGGTGCGCTTTACCGCCCACCTGGGCTCGGTGGTGCAGTTGCGCCACCGCCGTTGCGAAGCGCCGCTGGTCGCCATGAAAACCATCAAGAGCTCCAACGGCCAGGCCCAGATTCGTTACGTGATCCGTACGTCGCTGGCGCTGGGCGATGAAGTCTGGGAGGTCGAATTTACCTTGGCCTGCCGCAAGAACATGCGTTACCGCCTGCTGCTCGGCTCCAAGGCGCTCGTCCAGGCGCAATTGGTCGTCAACCCTGGTCTCAAATACGTTCAAGACAAACCGGCCTTCCCGGCCACACTCTCTCCTGTCACAGGTGCTGCATGAAGATCGCTGTGCTGTCGCGCAATCCGCGTCTGTATTCCACCCGCCGCCTGGTCGAAGCCGGCACCCAGCGTGGCCACGAAATGGTAGTGATCGATACGCTGCGGGCCTACATGAACATCGCCAGCCACAAGCCGCAGATCCATTACCGCGGCAAACCGTTGGAAGGCTTCGATGCGGTGATACCGCGCATCGGCGCCTCGGTGACCTTCTATGGCTGCGCCGTGCTGCGCCAGTTCGAGATGATGGGGGTCTATCCGCTCAACGAGTCGGTGGCCATCGCCCGCTCGCGCGACAAGCTGCGCTCGCTGCAGTTGCTGTCGCGGCGCGGTGTCGGCCTGCCGGTCACCGGTTTCGCTCATTCGCCAGACGATATTCCCGACCTGATCCAGATGGTCAACGGCGCGCCGCTGGTGATCAAGGTGCTCGAAGGCACCCAGGGTATCGGCGTGGTGCTGTGCGAAACCACCAAGGCTGCCGAGTCGGTGATCGAAGCCTTCATGGGTTTGAAGCAGAACATCATGGTTCAGGAGTACATCAAGGAAGCCGGCGGCGCCGACATCCGCTGCTTCGTGGTCGGTGACAAGGTGATCGCCTCGATGAAGCGCCAGGCCAAACCTGGCGAGTTCCGCTCGAACCTGCACCGAGGTGGCGTGGCGAGCCTGATCAAGATCACGCCCGAAGAGCGCATGACCGCCATTCGTGCGGCCAAGGTCATGGGGTTGAGCGTGGCGGGGGTGGATATCCTGCGCTCCAACCATGGCCCGTTGGTGATGGAGGTGAATTCATCGCCAGGCCTGGAAGGCATCGAGGTGACCACCGGCAAGGACGTGGCCGGGATGATCATCGAGCACCTGGAGAAGAACGGCGGACCTAATCAGACCCGAACCAAAGGCAAGGGTTGATCCGAACCGCAACGGTCCCTTCACGGGCGAGCTCGCGAAGGGACCGTGCAGTCCATCACATTCAAACGGCGTTACGCGGCAGCAAGAGCCCCAGCGGCAGCCTCACCCGCGCCTCGATCCCCCCGCCGGAGCGGTTACGCAGTTCGACGTTGCCACCGTGCTGCGCGGCGATCCGCTTGACGATCGCCAGACCTAAGCCAGTGCCCTTGCCACCTCGCGCCCGATCACCGCGAATGAACGGGTTGAAGATGGTCTCCAGCTCCGACTCATCGATCCCCGCGCCGCGGTCCAGTACGCTCAGCACCACGTACGGTGCGCTCTCGTCACCCGATACGTAGGCGGCCACCTCGACCCCCTTGCCGGCGTGGTGCAAGGCATTGCCGATCAGGTTGCCCAACATGCGCTTCAAGGAAACCCGGCGCAGCGGAAACGGCGGGATCGGCTCCAGACACAGGCGCACACGCTCTTCCGGCTGGTTGTAAGGGGCCACGACTTCCCGCACCAGGTCAGCCAGGTCGACCTCCTCCACCGGCTCGTCACGGCCATCGCGGATGAAGGCCAGGAACTGGTCGAGGATCGCGTCCATGTCCTCGATGTCGCGCACCATGTCCTCGCTCAGTTCGCTGTCATTGCCCATCAGCGACAACGAAAGACGCAGGCGGGTCAACGGTGTGCGCAGGTCATGGGACACGCCCGCCAGCATCAGCTCACGCTCTCGTCCGGCCTGCTCGACATCCTCGGCCATCTGGTTGAACGCACGGTACACCTCGGTCATTTCGCTCGGCGTATCGCTGATCGGCAACCGTACGCTGCGCCCCTGCCCCAGCTGGCGAGCAGCGAAGACCAGGCGCTTGAGCGGTTGGTTGAGCTGACGTACGAAGATCCACGCCGACGCCGTGGACAGCAGGCCGATCGCCAGGAACCAACCCAGCACGTTCCAGATCTTCTGTCCGCGCAGCGGGTGCGGGTACAGCGGCACCTTCAACCAGCCGGGTCCCAGGCTCGGCGCATTCACCCACAAGGCGGGTGGTGCGTGGATGCGCAGGCGGACTTCGGTGTCCTCGCCCAACTCGGCCTGCATCTGCCGCTGGTAGATTTCACTGTACGGCCAGTGCTGCTCGCCTTCCGGCACGCCGGAGCCCGTCACGCGGATCAGGCCCGCAGCCTCGGCGATCTTGTCGCGGTTCTGTTCATCCGCCGCCCAATACGCCCGGAGGGTCAAGGCCACGCCGTGGCTGTACTGGCGGTCGACCAGCACGTCCTCGTTCATGAGCAGATAGACCAGGGTCAGGGCCTTGGAGAACAGGACGACGATCAGCACCAGCCACAGCGTGCGCGCAAAGAAGCTCTGCGGGAACCACAGCGGCGTTTTCATCGATGGCGAGGCATCATCATTTGCTGGCGTTTCCGTCCGGTACGAACACGTAGCCCACGCCCCATACGGTCTGGATATAACGCGGCTTGGACGGGTCCGGTTCGATCATGCGACGCAGGCGCGAGATCTGCACGTCGATCGAGCGCTCCAATGCATCCCACTCACGGCCGCGGGCCAAGCTCATGAGCTTGTCGCGGGTCAGCGGTTCGCGGGCATGCATGACCAAGGCCTTGAGCACGGCGAACTCGCCGGTGGTGAGCATGTGCACCTCGGCGCCGCGTTTGAGTTCACGGGTAGCCAACGACAACTCGTAGTCGCCGAAGGTGACCGTTTCGTCTTCGCTGCCCGGCGCGCCCGGCACGCTTGGCGCCTGACGGCGTAGCACGGCCTTGACGCGGGCCATCAGCTCGTCCGGGTTGAACGGCTTGCCCAGATAATCGTCGGCACCCAGTTCGAGCCCCTTGATACGGCTAAGCTCGTCGCCCTTGGCGGTGAGCATGATGATCGGGATCTGGTTGTTCGCTTGGCGCAGGCGCTTGCACGCGGACAGACCGTCCTCGCCCGGGAGCATGAGATCGAGCACTACCAGATTGAAGACTTCGCGCTGCAGCAGGCGGTCCATCTGTTCGGTATTGGGCACCGCACGGGCACGATAGCCCTTGCTGGTGAAGAAACGCTCCAGCAGGCTGCTCAGCCCCGGGTCGTCATCGACGATGAGAATCTTTTCGCCTTCAGCGTTGTTCGCAGTGCCGGTCATGAATAACTCCTCTGATATCGCCGCACATTATGGCGTAGCCACTGCCGTGCGTGCCGTGTGCATTGTTAGCAGATTTTTCCCCAGGCGCCAGTTCCCAGGCCCGGCCACTGGCCTGGCGCCATCACCGCAAGCGAGTTTCGACGGGTATAATGCGCCGCTTTCATCCAGCGCCGCCGGGCCCATGCCCTGCCGCGGCCCCGCATTCACTATTGTCAGGTGGTTTACATGGACAGCATCAACAGCCGTATCGCCGAAGAACTGGGCGTGCGTCCACAACAGGTCGAGGCGGCCGTGGGCCTGTTGGACGAAGGCTCGACGGTGCCCTTCATCGCCCGTTACCGCAAGGAAGTGACCGGCAGCCTGGACGACACCCAATTGCGCCACCTGGAAGAACGTCTGCGCTACCTGCGTGAACTGGACGAGCGCCGCACCAGCATCCTCGCCAGCATCGAGGAGCAAGGCAAACTGACCCCAGAGCTGGCCCGCGAGATCAAGCTGGCCGACACCAAGACCCGCCTCGAAGACCTGTACCTGCCGTACAAGCAAAAGCGCCGCACCAAAGGCCAGATCGCCCTCGAAGCCGGCCTCGGCGAGCTGGCCGACGGTCTGTTCAACGACCCGAACCTCACCCCGGAAAGCGAGGCAGCGCGCTTCGTCGACGCGGAAAAGGGCTTCGCCGACGTCAAGGCCGTGCTTGAAGGGGCCAAATACATCCTCATGGAACGTTTCGCCGAGGATGCCGCCCTGCTCGACAAACTGCGCAGCTTCCTCAAACAGGAAGCGGTACTCAGCGCCCGCGTGGTGGCCGGCAAGGAAGAGGAAGGCGCCAAGTTCCGTGACTATTTCGCCCATGACGAACTGCTGCGCACCGCACCTTCCCACCGCGCCCTGGCCATTTTCCGTGGCCGCAACGAAGGCGTGCTGAGCGCCTCTCTCAAGGTCGGCGAGGAGCTTCCTGGCACCCTGCACCCCTGCGAACTGATGATCGGCAACCACGTCGGCATCGAGAATCGCGGCCGCCCGGCCGACAAGTGGCTCGGCGAAGTGGTGCGTTGGACGTGGAAGGTGAAGCTCTACACCCACCTGGAAACCGACCTGTTCGGCGAACTGCGCGACAACGCCGAAGGTGAGGCCATCAACGTCTTCGCCCACAACCTGCACGACCTGCTGCTGGCCGCACCCGCCGGCCCCCGCGCCACCCTGGGCTTCGACCCGGGCCTGCGCACCGGCTGCAAGATCGCCGTGGTGGACGCCACCGGCAAGCTGCTGGACCACACCACCGTCTACCCGCACGCGCCGAAGAACGACTGGGACCGCACCATTTCGATCATGGCTGCCCTGTGCGCCAAGCACTCGGTGGAACTGATCGCCATTGGCAACGGCACCGCCAGCCGCGAAAGCGACAAACTGGTGGCGGAGCTGGTTAAAAAGTATCCAGCGCTGAAGATCACCAAGATCATGGTTTCCGAAGCCGGTGCATCGGTGTATTCGGCCTCGGAACTGGCAGCCCGCGAGTTCCCGGACCTCGATGTGTCGATCCGTGGCGCGGTGTCGATCGCCCGTCGTCTGCAGGACCCCCTGGCCGAGCTGGTGAAGATCGATCCGAAATCCATCGGCGTCGGCCAGTACCAGCACGATGTCTCGCAGGTGAAGCTGGCCCGTGGCCTGGACGCTGTGGTCGAGGACTGCGTGAACGCCGTGGGGGTCGATGTCAACACCGCCTCGGTGGCACTGCTGACGCGCATCTCCGGCCTTAATGCCACCCTGGCGCAGAACATCGTCGCCCACCGCGACGCCAACGGCCCGTTCGCCACCCGTGCGGCGCTGAAAAAGGTCAGCCGCCTGGGCGAGAAAACCTTCGAGCAGGCCGCAGGCTTCCTGCGCGTGATGAATGGCGACAACCCGCTCGACGCTTCCGCCGTGCACCCGGAGGCTTACCCGCTGGTACAACGCATCGCCGCCGACACCGACCGAGATATCCGCTCGCTGATCGGCGACAGTGGCTTCCTCAAACGCCTCGACCCGAAGAAGTTCACCGACGAGACCTTCGGCCTGCCGACCGTCACCGACATTCTCCAGGAGCTCGACAAACCGGGCCGCGACCCACGCCCCGAGTTCAAGACCGCCACCTTCCAGGAGGGCGTCGAAGACCTCAAGGACCTGGAGCCTGGCATGATCCTCGAAGGTGTGGTGACCAACGTCACCAACTTCGGCGCCTTTGTCGATATCGGTGTGCATCAGGACGGCCTGGTGCATATCTCGGCGCTGTCGGAGAAGTTCGTCAAGGATCCACGGGAAGCAGTCAAGGCTGGCGACGTGGTCAAGGTCAAGGTCATGGAAGTCGACATCCCGCGCAAGCGCGTCGGTCTTTCCATGCGCATGGGCGACACCCCCGGCGAGAAGGTCGAAGGTCATCGCGGGGGTGGCCGTGGCAACGGCGGCAATCGCCAGCAACAGGCCCAGCGCCCACGTGAAACCACCAGCGCAGCCCCGGCCAACAACGCCATGGCTGCGCTGTTCGCCAACGCCAAGCAACTGAAGAAGAAATGATGGAAATTCCCAAGGATTTGGTCCACAGCGCCTACAGCCAGCTTCTCGGCTGCCGCGTGCAACGCCTGGACACCGGCGTTGCCGAGGTGGCTCTGGCGCTGGAGCCTCAGTTGCGCAACCGTGGCCAGAAGCTGCACGGCGGGGCGATCTTCAGCCTGGTGGACATCGCCATGGGCCTGGCCTGCTCGGCCAGTCATGGTTTCGACCAGCAAAGCGTCACCGTCGAATGCAAGATCAACTACATGCGCGCCATCAGCGAAGGGGAAGTGCTGTGCACCGCCCGCGTGCTGCATGCCGGGCGGCGTACGCTGGTGGTCGACGCCGACGTAGTCCAAGGCGACAAACTGGTGGCGAAAGCGCAAGGA
Source organism: Pseudomonas putida (assembly GCF_004357765.1). Lineage (GTDB taxonomy): Bacteria > Pseudomonadota > Gammaproteobacteria > Pseudomonadales > Pseudomonadaceae > Aquipseudomonas > Aquipseudomonas putida_U. Next base: position 253,179 of record NZ_SMTE01000006.1, read on the forward strand.
ACCTTTGCAGTTCTATAGCCGCCAAAGCGGTATCTGCGGTATTTTTCGGCAGTGCGCTGGCACTGCCGGAACCGCGTAAACCAGGCGACAACGCCAGTTCCTTTCTACCTACCCTTGTAGACCGTTATTTCTACCCCCATATTGGGGCGACTGACGCGTGAAGGAATACATCTTGAGCGACCTCCTCAACCGCCGCCTGAGCCTGCTCGGCGCCAATCTTCCCCTGCTCAAGCAGTGCCTGCACGGTATTGAGCGCGAATGCCTGCGCGTGACCGACGAAGGTCGCCTGGCCCAGACCCCGCACCCAGAGGCATTGGGCTCGGCGCTGACCAACGAGCAGATCACCACCGATTATTCCGAGTCGCTGCTGGAGTTCATCACCCCAGCCCTGCCCGACCCAGCCCAGGTCCTCGACAGCCTCGAGCAGACCCACCGCTTCGTCTACAGCAAGCTGGGTGACGAATACCTGTGGAGCCCGTCGATGCCCTGCGTGTTGCCGGCCGAGGAGGACATCCCGATCGCCGAGTACGGCACCTCGAACATCGGCAAGCTCAAGCACGTGTACCGCAAAGGCCTGGCCCTGCGCTACGGCCGCACCATGCAGTGCATCGCCGGCATCCACTACAATTTCTCGCTGCCCGAGGCGCTGTGGCCGCTGCTGCGCGCCGCCGAAGGCAGCGACGAGAACGACCGCGACTTCCAGTCGTCGGCGTATATCGGCCTGATCCGTAATTTCCGCCGCTACAGCTGGTTGCTGATGTACCTGTTCGGCGCCTCGCCGGCCCTGGACAAAGGCTTCATGCGCGGCCACCCGCACCAGCTCGAAGAGCTCGATGCCGACACCCTGTTCCTGCCCTACGCCACCAGCCTGCGCATGAGCGACTTGGGCTACCAGAGCAATGCCCAGGCTGGGCTCACGCCCTGTTACAACGATCTGGCCAGCTACACCGACAGCCTGCGCCGGGCAGTGGGCACGCCGTATCCGCCGTATGTCGAGATCGGTACCCATGTCGATGGCGAGTGGGTGCAACTGAACACCAACATCCTGCAGATCGAGAACGAGTACTACTCGAACATCCGCCCCAAACGCGTCACCTACACCGGCGAGCGGCCGATCCAGGCGCTGACGGCCCGTGGCGTGCAGTATGTCGAGGTACGTTGCCTGGACATCAACCCGTTCCTGGCAGTGGGCATCGACTTGCCCCAGGCTCGCTTCCTCGACGCCTTCCTACTGTTCTGTGCACTGAACGACAGCCCACTGCTGGACAACGGCGAATGTGGCCAGTGCACCGATAACTTCCTGACCGTGGTCAAGGAAGGCCGGCGTCCAGGCCTTGAACTGCAGCGCAACGGCCAGCCGATCGACTTGAGGCAGTGGGCCAACGAGTTGCTCGACAACATCCGCCCCCTGGCTGAGTTGCTCGACCAGGCCCATGGCGGTGAAGCCCACGCCAAGGCGCTGGAAGCGCAGCGGGCGAAGGTCGACGACGCTTCGCTCACCCCATCCGCCCAAGTGCTGGCGCGCATGACCGAGCATGACGAGAGCTTCGCCAAGTTCGCCCTGCGTCAGAGCCGCATCCATGCCCAGACCTTCCGCGAGCAGCCGCTGAGCCAGGATCGCCAGCAAGCTTTCGAGACCCTGGCCCGCGATTCGCTCGTCGAGCAGTCGCGCCTTGAACAGCAAGAGGTCGGTGACTTCGACCTGTTCGTCGGCGCCTATCAGGCGAGCATCCTGGCGATCAGCAACTGATGACCCGCGCTGCCACCCCCCGCAAGCCCCGCGCCAGCAGCCAGGCCAGGATCGACGCGATTCTGGCGGCGGCTCGCGAATTGCTGGCCGAACAAGGGGTCGCGGGGTTGTCGATCTACAGCGTCGCCGAGCGGGCGCAGATCCCGCCGTCGTCGGTCTATCACTTCTTCGCCAGCGTTCCGGCGCTGCTCGAAGCACTGACCGCCGATGTGCACCGGGCGTTTCGCGAAGCGTTGAGCGCTCCGATCGACAGCAGCGCCTTCACCACCTGGCATGAACTTTCGAGGTTGATCGAGCGGCGCATGCTGGAGATCTACAACGATGATGCTGCCGCCCGCCAGTTGATCCTGGCCCAGCATGGCCTGAGCGAGGTGGTGCAAGCCGACCGCCTGCACGACATGGAATTGGGCGACCTGATGCACAAGCTGTTCGACCAGCATTTCCGCTTGCCGCAGATGCCGGACGATGTGGATGTGTTCGCCCTGGCGATGGAGTTGAGTGACCGCGTCTACGCCCGCTCGATGCAGCTGTTCGAACAGATCACACCGCGCATGGCCGAAGAAGGCATGCGCGTATTCGAAGCCTACCTGGCGCTGTACCTACCGCCCTTCCTGCCCCTGCGCATCAATGGCTGAGTAGATAGATCTACCACCTCGCGTCACCCAATGAACCTTTCAATGAGGGCACTCGCGCACGCGCGCCTTCAAAGAGATGATCGTTCATGTCCACCCCCACCCTTACCCTTCTGCCACTCACGGATACCGATACCGACAGCGCCGACCAACACCTGGCAGGAAAAGGCAATCTGCTGGTCGTCGCCCGGCAGACCCAACGTTCGAGTGCCGCGCAACTGCGAACACTGCTGAGCCAGGCGCCCGGCTTGCAGCACATCTTGCGCACGACGCTGCGTACCCAGCTGCAATTCGATCCGTCCAGTTGTGGCCTGCGGCATGATCAAAGCCAGGTGACACTGCTGACCTTCGCCGCCCGCCTGCTTGTCAGCCCGGTCTCTGCCAACGCCTTTGCCGAGTGGTCCGGCTGGGGCTTCGGCGATACCCATGCCAACTGGAGCGTCGCGCAATGGACGCAGTACCTGACCCCGATCGTGACTGCTGCCAGGCTGCGCGCCCCTGAGGAGTACTGGCAAGGACGCATGCCAGGTACGACCATCTCCCGGCAGAGCCACGCGTGCGAGCTGTTGCGAGAACACTTCGCCAGCAGCCTGGACATCGCCTACGGGATCGCCACGGTGCAAGTCGATGATTGGCTGCATGGTCGGCAAACCGTGCTGCCCTGCGCCCAACTGGCATGGCGCCAGCCCGACAACCGAGCGCTGGTCAGTGCCTCGGCGCTGCTGATCGGCCCCTCTTCCGAAGGCTCACGCTGGTTGCTCTACCAGCCGGGTGCCAGGCACCCGATACTGGCATTCGACACCCTCGACAGCCTACGCGACTGGAGCTTCCAGAATCGATCCAGTCTCTGGTCGAACCCGAGGTCATCGGTTACCCAGGGCACTCGCGATGATGTGGTGGTCACACCATTCGATGGCGACGGCTTCGCTACGTTGATCGCGCAAATCCTCCGCCACAACGACGCCGTGACCGACCATCATCTGCTCGAGGCCAGCCAGCGAAGCGATACCGACCCGCTGGACTGGAGCGATCTGCAAGCCTGGGAAGCAGAGCGCAGCGAGGCCGTGAGAGCATCACTGGATGCCGCCCACGAAGTTGCCATCGAAGGCGTGATCGCAGCCGATGTTGAACTGGCGCACGAGGAGGTGCACTTCGCCTGCCTGGAGCAGCACCTGCCGCTGCGTTGGCGAAACCAGCAGGTCGAGCATCAGGAAATGCTCCTGGAACAGCACTTGGCAGGCGACGAGGAGCCGACTTCCGACAAACTCACGCAATTGCGCGAGCAGCAGGCAGCGCTGGAACAACTGCAGGATTCTCAGGAGCTGTATCTGCTCGAACTGCCTGACGAGGTGACCAGCACCGATTGGCAAGCAATCACCGGTGAACAAACACGGGAAGAACAGCTCACCGATGGTCTGACCCAGGCGCTGCTCAAAGAAGCTCGCCTCAGCCATCTGTTGGGCGAACTGTCTGCATCCCATCTGCAGTGGATCGAACAACTCGTCGACCGCCCAGAACCCAGCCTGCAGCGCCCTGTTCAGGTATGCTCGCTGGAGTTGATCGCAGGAGACCACACCTGGCAACTCTGCGGCTACCTGACCCTGCACGCCATCCCCGATCAGGACGATGAGAATCCGGATCGTTCGGTTCTGTTGTACAGACCAGGCCAGCGTGGCGGCCTGATGGCATTCGATGGCGTGGCTGCGCTCGACGCCCGCCTGTTGGCGACGCTATATGGGGCATGGCCGGATGCATTGCTCGAATCCGCCTCGCCAAGCGACCCAGCGCAGCTGTTCAGCATACTGGCAAGTGCGCCACAGGTAACGTTCAAGCGCGTGCCTATCGACACCCACTTCATGCAGCACTGCGTGCGCTCCATCGTCAACGCATTGCCTGCGCCAGCCAAACGGCAACAGGCCCGGCAACGCTTGTGCATTGGTGAAAACCGCGCCCGTGCGCTGGCGGTTGCACGCTTCGCGGAAAAGAACCGCACCGAGCATCTGCATGCACGAGTAACGTCATTGCAGCATCTTGACGCCGAACAGATCACCGAGCTGGCCAGCACGATCGAAAAACTCGAAGGCGCGTTACGGGCTTCGGGCGACTTGCTCAAGCTGAGCCTGCCAGCCCGCAAGGAGTATGCCCGGCTCAAATTGCTCAATCACTTGCGCCGCGCTTTCAACCTCAAGGAAATACCACGCATCAGCCTCGACATCGCCGACAGTGTCACCTTGCAAAAGACCGTCACCGGCCAATCGGCGACGGGCGGGGCCGGCTCACGCGATGTGCCGGTGTTCAGCAAGGAACGCAGTGAAGTCGAGCTGGAAACCTTCATCCTCTGGGCGCTAGACAACAGCCGCAGCCTGCGCCTGAAAGATGCCTCCATCAAGATCGAACCCGCCAATACCGTGCTGCAACAAAGCGTCACCACGGATTACATCGCCACGCTCATCGAACAACTCGATGTCGCCGGAAACTACGAAAAACGCATCACCGAAAGCTACCTGGGGTTCCCCCACGAATCCGCGTGGCAGGCGCAGTGGCGCCAGGAAACCCTCCGCCAGCCTTACCTGTGCCGCTTGCAAGTGCTCACGCAGCTCAGGTCGACCAGCCTCGATGCCGATGGCCAACGGTTGCTGGAGAACTTCTGTAGAGAGCAGATCGATGCAAATAATCACAGAACCATCGCACACCATACCGTGGAGCTCAGGCCCGGAGTCGCCGCAGACGGTTCAAGCGACAGGATCGGCCTGACCGGTGTTCACATCATTCAGGGCACGACCGGACCCACGCTGCTGTATCTACCCGAAGCGCCCAGTGGCGAGGTCATCAGCCAATACGCCAACGCCAGCGAAGCCTGCCAGGCCCTGCAAAACATGGCACTGGACGACGACATGGCGCAATACCTGGCGAACCAGTCCCAGGAAGGCGATCCCAAGCTTCATCACAGCTACATCAAGACCGCCCTGCAGAAGGGCTTCCGTGGCTTTATCGAAATTGGCCTGGCGCGCCCGGAGTCCTTACCGACCTATGAGTCTCGCCTGGACATGGGCCAGCGCATCCGTGCTCACCGCGCCTCCTCGCGCAGCCAGGCCGACTTGAGCCTGGCGGCTCCCGACAACTTTGATCGCTACTTCTTCCTGATGCTCAGGCTGGCTCTGGGCATTACACCTGGCGTGGGGACGGCCCTGGCGCTCTACGACGGCTGGAATGCGGCGACGGCTGCGGTCAAGGCCTTCGGCGCTGGCAACACGGAAGAGGGGCTCCAACAGTTGACCAGCGTACTGCAGTCATTGACCGATGCCGTCCTCACACTCGCGCCGCTGGCCAGCACCGCGAATACACCGGCCCTGAGTGCCCGTCAATTGACCCAGCACCGCCAACGGCTGGACCCGCTTCGCAGCGTGGGCAGTATCCGCAAATCGCCGCCCAGCCCATTCGCCGGGTACGAGGTCGAACTCCCCACCGGCCCGATGCTACGCACCAGGCACCGGCAAGGCGCGCAGGTGTTCGAGCACGTGGACAGCCAACAGCACTACATCACCCGCAACGACGCGTGGTATGCCGTGAACTGGGACCCCACCTACTCGACCTGGAGGCTCAAGCCCCAGGGCACCCGCACCTATCCCCAGCCCGTGCGTTTGAGCGAACACGGTCGATGGGAAACCCCTGGCAGGTTGAGCGGCCTTCTGGTCGATGACGGCCTGGCGGGCGGCGGTGGGGTATTGACCCGGCTGTACGACCACGGCGTAGCCTATTGGCGCACGACGCTCGGCCGACTGCGTCGTCCACTGACCGGCATGGAGCTCGCCTATGACATCAGCGAAGAGCTGCAACGCATCGGCCGCCGCATGAATGCGAAGGAGTTGGCGTACAACGCGGCTAAACGACAAGTCGCGGACCTGGACCTCATCAGCGATGGGCAACGAAAAGCGATTGCCAAGGCGCGTCAGCAATGGGTCGATGAGCTTAATCGAAGTCTGGAATTCAACACGCTCAGCCTTGCGCGCCTCCAAGACCAACGCTCAACCCTGACCCCCAGTAACTACAAGAGCTTCACCAACAGGTGCAAGAAGAACATCAACGAACTGCACGTACTCGACATGAAGCTGATCTCCGAGCGCGTCATCTTTGCTACAGAGCATGTAAGACAAGCTGGAGACGCGATCCGGGATCTGCATGGACGGCTGGTGGACGCCGCGTTGATGCAGCGCCGGACTGCAGATTCCATACGGGCGAATCTTGAACTGATCGATGCCCTGCAGGAAGTGGAGCGTGTCTCCATTCGCCACCACACCAGGGCCGGCCAAGTGCAAGGCGAGGTGAAGGCTCATTACGATAAAAAGGTCAAAGGCGTCATTCTGACCCTCGACGCGACCAATGCACGACTGGTACGGGCATCGATTCTGTCAACGACCCTGTTTACCTCCCATGCAACCCAACATCCGCAGATGGGAGCGTTCATGACGCTCTTCCTCGAGCAGGGCAGGACATTCCGCAGCACGCTATACAGCCAGATACAATTGCCCTCGACCGACCTGAGCGTGGCTCAGAGGCGCCGCTTCTTGCTCAATGCACAGGATCGCTATCGAACCTTCCTGAGCCACCTCACGTCTTGGGAGGATACCTTCCAGGACCTGCTATCCCCGACCGAAACCCGCGCTTTCCGACGATTGACGCATCAGTTGATCCGCCAGATCGACGACCACCTCAAAACCAACACACCCCCTCCAACAACCGGGCAAGATGTCAGGGTCAGCCACCCACGAATGTTCGAAACCGTCGAGGGTCCGCTGATCGGCACCGAGGTCATCGAAGGTGGGCAGCCCCGCATGCACATCAACGAGCCCAACTCCAATCGAGCGCACTCCATCTATGCCAGGAACGCGGCAGGCGAATGGCAGCTAACCGGACAGCAACACGCAGCCCCGACGCAAACGGTCGCTCAGCTTGTCGATACGGCCACTGCCAGATTGAATGATCTTTCCCGGCAGCAGGCCAGGTTGCGCCAATACCAGACACCACAAAGCTTGCCGGTCGACCTCGAAGACATTGCCCAGGGCCATGCGCAGCAACTGCGATTCATTGCCGCGAGGATCCGCCAGCGGGCAGGCGATGGCATCACCGCCCAGCACACTGCCTTGATCGACAGGCTGGACACGGCCGCCGAGCAGATGAGGGCGCTGGGTCGCCAGCTACGCATCGCCCAGACCAAGGCGAGCAGCAAGCCTACCGGTGGTTACCTGGAATATCTGGTTGAACAGGGAGAAGTGGAGGTTGCCTGGTCGCGCACCTTGAAACCAAAAGTGGACCGCAGGAACAAACCGATCGAGTATCTGGAGGAATACCGTATCGATGATGCAGCGACTCAGCAGCCGCTGTGGTATGCCCATTTCCATTTCAGAACGAAGCCGGCAAGGGGTTTCAACCGACTCGAAAAAGGCCATCTGAAGTTGCCCAGCGAGCGTGACATGGGCACTGGCGCTTGGCGCGGAGACTTGAACGAAGAGCAGGCCACGAGGCTGTTCGGCAACTTGCGCCCGGCCAGCCGTTGAGCCTTCGCCTGGGCTGCCCTGCAGCCCAGGCCTTGGCCCTTACAGCTTGGCGATGGACACTTCGGTCGACTTCACGAAGGCAATCACTTCGCTGCCAACCTGCAGTTCGAGCTCCCGCACCGAACGCGTGGTGATCACCGAGGTGACGATACCCGATGCAGTCTGTACGTCGATTTCCGACAGCACCGGGCCTTCGAGGATTTCTTTCACGGTGCCTTTGAACTGGTTGCGGACGTTGATCGCTTTGATGGTCATGGTTTGATTCCTTCTCTATGGCTTCTGGGGTCTATGGCTCTGGGGTTCAGTGCGCCCAGCGCAGTTGCGTGGGCAAAGGGGCTACAGGGTCCGGCTCGGGCGGCGTGCCCGGCACCGACAACACACGGTTGAGTACTTCGCTTTCCAGCGCCGCCAGGCGATGCGAACCACGCGCCCTCGGCCTTGCCAGATCGACCGTCAGGTCCAGGCCGACTTCGCCGTCCTCGATGAGGATGACGCGATCGGCCACAGCCACGGCCTCGTTGACGTCATGGGTGACCAACAGCACGGTGAAGCCATGCTGGCGCCACAATCGTTCGATCAACTGCTGCATTTCGATCCGGGTCAGTGCATCCAGCGCACCCAGCGGTTCGTCCAGCAGCAGCAGACGCGGCTGATGGATCAGTGCCCGGGCCAGGGCCACACGTTGTTTCTGACCTCCCGACAACGCTGCCGGCCACTCGTTGGCACGGTCCGCCAGGCCTACCGCTTCCAGCGCATCCCGCGCACGTGGGCGCCAGTCACCGGAAAGCCCCAGGCCCACGTTGTCGATGACCTTCTTCCAGGGCAACAGGCGTGCGTCCTGGAACATCAGCCGGGTTTCTTCACGCGCATCGGCCAGCGGCGCGGCGCCTGCCAGCAGCTCGCCGGCGCTGGGTTGATCGAGCCCGGCCAGCAAGCGCAACAAGGTGCTCTTGCCGCAACCGCTGCGACCGACGATGGCGACGAACTGGCCGGCCGGAATATGCAGATCGATCCCCCGCAGCACTTCGCGCTGGCCGAAGGTCTTGCGCAGGCCCTTGGAGGCCAGCGGGATGCCGCGCAGCAAGCGCGGCGGCTGTTCCTTGAGCACAGTCATGCGCCCTCCTTCCTGGCCACTTGGTAGGCCGGGTGCCAGCGCAGCCATACACGCTCCAGGCCGCGGGCGGCGAGGTCGGCGAGCTTGCCGAGCACGGCGTACAGGACGATCGCCAGCACCACCACGTCGGTCTGCAGGAACTCACGGGCATTCATCGCCAGGTAGCCGATGCCGGCATTGGCCGAAATGGTCTCGGCGACGATCAGCGTCAGCCACATGAAACCCAGGGCGAAGCGCACCCCCACCAGGATCGATGGCAGAGCGCCCGGCAGGACCACCTGGCGGAACAGGCCGAAGCCGGTCAGTCCGTAGCTACGGGCCATTTCCACCAACGCCGGATCGACGTTGCGAATGCCGTGGTAGGTGTTGAGGTAGATCGGGAACAGGGTGCCCAACGCGACGAGGAAGATCTTCGCCGACTCATCGATGCCGAACCACAGGATCACCAACGGGATCAGCGCCAGGTGCGGAACGTTGCGGATCATCTGCACCGAGCTGTCGAGCAGGCGTTCGCCCCAGTTCGACAGGCCGGTGATGAAGCCGAGCAGCAGGCCGATGCTGCCACCGATGACAAAGCCCAGGCCGGCGCGCCAGCCGCTGATCGCCAGGTGGGTCCAGATCTCGCCACTGCGCACCAGTTCGACGCCGGCGCTGACCACAGCGCTCGGTGCCGGCAGGATCCGCGTGGACAGCCAACCGGCGCTCACCGCCAGCTGCCAGGCCGCCAGCAGCAGCACCGGCAGCGCCCAGGGCGCCAGGCGCTGGCTCAGATGGGTAGAGGTTGCACGACTCATGACCTCGGCCCTCAGCTTTGCGCGACGGACTTGGGCAGGATGTCGTTAGCCACCATCTCGCCGAACGGGCTGACATAGCCACCGGACTTGGGCTGCTCGGGACGCTGCACGTCCAGGTGCGGGAACAGCAGTTCGGCCACGCGATACGACTCCTCCAAGTGGGGGTAGCCGGAAAAGATGAAGGTATCGATACCCAGTTCGGCATATTCCTTGACCCGTGCGGCCACGGTCGGGCCGTCGCCAACCAGGGCAGTACCGGCGCCACCACGCACCAGGCCGACACCAGCCCAGAGGTTGGGGCTGACTTCCAGCTTGTCGCGGTTGCCATTGTGCAGGGCCGCCATGCGCTGCTGACCGACTGAGTCGAAGCGTGCCAGCGAAGCCTGGGCGCGGGCGATGGTGGCGTCATCCAGGTGGGAGATCAGCTTGTCGGCAGCGGCCCAGGCCTCTTCGTTGGTTTCCCGCACGATCACGTGCAGACGAATACCGAAGCGCACTTCACGGCCTTGGGCGGCGGCTTTCTCACGCACGGCGGCGATCTTTTCGGCCACGGCACTCGGTGGCTCGCCCCAGGTCAGGTACAGCTCGACCTGCTCGGCGGCCAGGTCTTGGGCGGCCTCGGAGGAACCGCCGAAGTACAGCGGCGGACGCGGTTGCTGAATCGGCGGATAGAGCAGCTTGGCGCCCTTCACCTGGATGTGCTTGCCGTCGTAGTCGACCACATCGCCTTCGAGCACCTTGCGCCAGATGCGGGTGAACTCGACCGAGGCTTCGTAGCGCTCCTGATGGTTCAGGTGCAGGCCATCGCCAGCCAACTCCTCCGGATCACCGCCGGTGACCAGGTTGAACAGCGCGCGGCCATTGGACAGGCGATCGAGGGTGGCCGCCTGGCGTGCCGCCACGGTCGGCGAAATGATGCCTGGGCGCAGCGCGACCAGAAACTTCAGGCGCTGGGTCACCGGAATCAACGAAGCTGCCACCAGCCAGGAGTCCTCGCAGGAACGCCCGGTGGGAATCAGCACTCCGCCGAAACCAAGGCGGTCGGCGGCCTGGGCGATCTGCGCCAGATAGCCGTGATCGACTGCGCGTGCGCCCTCGGAGGTGCCCAGGTACTTGCCGTCACCATGGGTGGGGAGGAACCAGAAAATGTTCAAGCTCATTGGAGTTGTCTCCTTGCAAAAGGGCCCAGGCCGGGGCTACGCCGCGGCACGGCGAATCGGTCAAGGCGCGCTGGCGACCTTGGCCGGTGGCGTCCAGATCACATCCTTGATGCTCAGCGGCTTGGGAATCAGCTTGAGCGCCTGGAAGGTGTCGGCGATCTTCTGTTGCGCGGCGACTACCGCCGGGGTCAGCGGCGCCGCGCCGTAGCCCTGGCGCTTGACCGAGGTCAGGGTGATGTCGGCTGGCAGCCCGAGCAGCGGCGCGACCTGGTCGGTGACCTGTTGCGGGTTGGCCTGGGACCATTCGCCCACCGCGCGCACTTCGTCGATCAACGCGCTGACCACTGCAGGGTGCTTGGTCGCATAGTCACGGGTGGCCAGGTAGAACTGGTGGTTGTCGACCAGGTCCTTGCCGTCGCGCAGGGTGCGCGCCTGCAGTTGCTGTTCGGCAGCGGCCTGGTACGGATCCCAGATCACCCAGGCATCGACGCTGCCACGCTCAAAGGCGGCGCGGGCATCGGCCGGAGGCAGGTAGACCGGTTGAATGTCGCTGTACTTCAGGCCCGCGTCCTCGATGGCGCGGACCAGCAGGAAATGGACGTTGGAGCCTTTGTTGAGGGCGACCTTCTTGCCCTTGAGCTCTTTTACCGACTGAATCGGCGAACCCTGGGGCACGAGGATGGCTTCACTGTGCGGCGCAGGTGGCTCGTAGGCCACGTACAACAGATCGGCGCCAGCAGCCTGGGCGAACACCGGCGGGGTCTCGCCGGTTACGCCGAAGTCGATCGAACCGACGTTGAGCCCTTCGAGCAACTGCGGGCCGCCGGGAAACTCGGTCCATTGCACCTGGATGCCCTGTGCGGCCAGACGCTTTTCCAGCGAGCCTTTGGCCTTGAGCAGCACCAGGGTGCCGTATTTCTGATAACCGATACGCAGGCTCTCGGCCTGGGCTTGGGTAATCGCGCCGAAGGACACAGCCGCCGCGAACAGGGCGACCAGACCACGACGCAAGAAGAATGTGCGCATAGCGCTCTCCTGTGCGAATAGGGTTCGGGTTGCACCTGCTTGCCTCGTTGACGGGCGAGTAAGGTGGATGAAGCGATGAAACGTTGGTGCGGGGTCAGATACTCCAACGGGCACTGATCAGGCGTTCGTTTAGCACACCCGGAGCCACGGGCCGGGGCCTGCGGGCCAGGGCGACGTGAAAGGTCTCCAACGAATCGAGCAGGCGCTCTTGCAGAGCCGGTGCCAGCTTGGCAGGCCCTGCGCCTTCTGCGTAGGCGATCTGGCTGTCGTCGGCGAAGATCCCTTGCAGGGTCTCCTGCGCCTTGAGTGCCGACAGCACAGGTTTCAATGCGTAATCCACTGCCAACATGTGGGCGATGCTGCCGCCAGTGGCGATCGGCAGCACGATCTTGTGCTCCAGGGCACGTTCGGGCAGCAGGTCGAGCAGGGTTTTCAAGGCGCCGGCAAACGATGCCTTGTACACCGGGGTGGCGACCACCAGGCCATCGGCCTGCGCCACCAACTGCTGGAGATGCTGCACGTGCGGGCTGTCGAAGCGCGCGTGGAGCAAGTCCTCTGCCGGAAAGTCGCGGACCAGGAAGGTCACCACCTCGACCCCACGCTCCTGCAGCCACTGGCGCGAACGCTCGAGCAGCACGCCTGAGCGTGAACGTGGACTGGGACTACCACCGATTGAGACGACCAGCATTGCAGCGCTTCCTTGTGTTGGGTTGAGGTGACATTACCAGCCGTTTAATATATCTATAAATCATATTTTTTCATTTGTTTATTCTATTTAAGCCTATACAAAAGACTCAGATTGCACGCATAAAAAAGGGCCGTCGAAACGGCCCGAAACCCCTGCAATGGCTAAGCGCAATGCAACGCAAGAATGCCTAGCGGTTGGGCTGCGGAGTCACGCGCAGATAAGGTTTGACGGCCCGATATCCCTTGGGAAAGCGCTGCTTGATCTCATCCTCGTCCTTCAGCGCAGAGACGATCACCACGTCGTCGCCGTCCTGCCAGTTGGCTGGCGTGGCGACCTTGTGGTTGTCGGTGAGCTGGAGTGAGTCGATCACCCGCAGAATCTCGTTGAAGTTGCGCCCGGTACTGGCAGGGTAGGTGATGGTCAGTCGCACCTTCTTGTTCGGGTCGATGACGAACAGCGAGCGCACGGTCAGGGTGTCGTTGGCGTTGGGGTGGATCAGGTCGTACAGATCGGAAACCTTGCGGTCGGCGTCGGCGATGATCGGGAAGTTGACCACGGTGTTCTGGGTCTCGTTGATGTCACCGATCCACTTGTGGTGCGAATCAACCGGATCCACCGACAGGGCGATGACTTTGACCCCACGCTTGGCGAATTCGTCCTTGAGCTTGGCGGTCAGGCCCAGCTCGGTGGTGCAGACCGGGGTGAAGTCGGCCGGATGGGAAAACAGCACGCCCCAGCTGTTGCCGAGCCATTCGTGGAAACGGATCTTGCCTTCGCTGGATTCCTGCTCGAAGTCGGGGGCGATGTCGCCGAGTTTGAGGCTCATGGGGAACGGCTCCTGTGCTGTGTTCTGACGTTGTGGGTTCAATGTGCCTGCGTTCGCATAAAAACAAAAAGAATAAATAACGATTTATTTATAACTATCATTCATACGAAATTCCAGGCACAAAAAAGCCTCGCACTAAGCGAGGCTTCTTTTGCAACTACGACTTACAGGAAGCTGTAAGTGTAGTTGACGATGAAGCGGGTCTGATCCTGGTCAGCAGAGGACTCTGGACCTTCGCCACGGTAAACACCCTGGCGCAGGCTGAAGCCCAGGCCCTTGAGGGTGCCTTGCTGAACGGTGTAGTCGATGCGTGCATCGCGCTCCCACTCATCATAGGTGCCGTGACCGGACTTGTAACGAACATCGTCACCACGCAGGTAGGAGATGGACGCCTTCAGACCAGGCACACCCAGACCAGCGAAGTCATAGGAGTACTGACCGAAGGTGGTGTTTTCACCCGCCTTGGCGAACTGGTTGATCATGCTGTCGGTGAACAGGTAGAAGCTCGCACCACCGGCACCTTCGTCGACCAGGCTGCCTTGGTTCAACCAGACGAAGCCGCCGTCGTCGCTGACCTGTTGGTGACCGACCATCAACGCATGGCTACCCAGGGTGTAGGTGAACATGGCGGACCAGGTCTTGTTGTCGACCTCACCATTGTTCTTCGCATAGCCATTGTTGTTGTTGAAGATGTAGCCAGCCTGGCCGTTCTTGCCATCGCTGCTGCTATCGAAGTAGCGCAGGTCGGTCTTGAACGACTGATCGTCAGCGATCTTGAAGACGTGGGTCGCACCCAGGAAGTGCTGCTTATAGAAGTCTTCCAGGTTCGAGTAGTAGTACTGCAGGGTCAGGTCCGGGGTGAGCTTGTAGTCCAGGCCACCGTAACGGAACTTGTTGCTTTCCTGAGTACCGCCTGCAACGGACAGGCCGGTGCGGTTGCTCGACGCACGGCCCATGGCGTGGGTCAGTTGACCGGCGTTGATGGTCAGGTTGTCGATTTCCTTCGACTGGATGGTGCCACCCTCGAAGGTTTGCGGCAGCAGACGGCCATCGTTGGCGACCAGGATCGGCAGGTTCGGCGCCAGAGCGCTACCGAAGTGCACCTCGGTCTTCGAGAAACGCGCCTTGGCGTTAGCACCCAGGCGAGCCCACTGGCCGACAGCCGAGCCATCGGAGTCGCTTGGGAAGAAGCTGCTGTTATCGGGGTGCTTGCCGCGGCCACCGTCCAGGTGGATGCCCCACAGTGCTTGGGCATCGACACCGAAGCCGACGGTGCCTTCAGTGAAACCGGAGATGTAGTCGAGCTTGAAGCCCTGACCCGATTCGCGGTTGTCGGAACCGCCATCGCGGTTGTCACCGTTGAAGTACATGGTACGCGAGCTGAGGGACAGCTTGCTGTCCTCGATGAAACCAGCAGCGCCTGCTTGTTGGGCGAGAACCCCCACTGCCACGGCGAGAGCCAGGCTGGACTTGTACATGTTTTGCTCCTCTACGTTCTAATTCTTGTGTGTCTCAGGCGGCAGGGTCTTGCGCCCCGCTTGCCAGGGATGGGCGATTTAGCCCTAAAAGGTCACCGTTCAGTCAATATATTTCTAAACGTTTCGCGACTTTGGTCTAAGAAGCCCGTGCGCTACAGGATAATGACAATCCTATAAATCCAAAATGACCGTTTTATGAATTTCTAAGATTTTTACGGAATAACGTAGGAATCTTTACTGCGATAGGTTGTATCGACGAGGGCCCTCATACCTTTAGGTTATTTGCAAACGTTTGCCCGTACGCTAGGCAAAGTACGCCAAAAAGGAGGGAGGTTAGCAGGGAATTCTCATTTCACCAGGCGCATCACGTGCTGCCTCTTCGCGGGTGTGCCCGCGAAGAGGCCAGCGCAGATCCTTACCGGACCAGATGCAGGAACTGCATGTGCCGCTCGTACTGGTCGAGGATGTCGTTGATGATCTGCTCCTTGCTGTAGCCCACCAGGTCGTAGTTCTGGCTGCCCTCGGCAAGGTGCACCTCGGCGCGGTAATAGCGGCGGTTCTTCAGGTCCTGGGCACCCAGCCCGCCGAGGGCGAACGAGGGCGTGAAATAGCCACGCATCTGCACCTGATAGATGAACGGCTGCTCTTCGCCGTGGCCGATCTTCAGGCTGACGTTGTCGTGGCTCGGGTCGTCCTGGGTGATCAGCGCCAAGCCCTTCTGCGTGAACACCTCGGTCACATCGGCAATCGCCGGGCGCACCACGTCGTCCATGAAGCGGTATACCTCGTCGCGCGACGGGAAGTGCACCGCCTGGCTCAGGCGCTGGCGCCAGCCACCGCGGCCACGGCGTGACTGGGCAAACGGCGCCAACGAGTGCATCTGGGCGATCTGCCGCTGGCTTTCCAGGTAGAACGCTTTGTGCAACCCCCACATCATGCACAGCAAAATCAGCGAGAACGGCAACGAGGTCAGCACCACCGCCGACTTGAGCGAGTCGATGCTGCCGGCGAACAACAGCCCACTGGTGATCAGCGCGGTCATCGCCCCCCAGAAGATCCGCAGCCAGTTCGGCCCATCCTCGTCCGGGCCACCGCCCTTGGCCGAAAGCGTCGACAGCACCACGGTGCCAGAGTCAGCCGAAGTGACGAAGAACACGAAACTGATGAACACCGTGACGGCGATCACCACTCTGCTCCACGGATAGTGCTCGAGCAGCAGGTACAGGCTCATCGACGGATTATCCAGCGCCGACTGGCCGAGCGCGCTCATGCCGTGGTTGATCACCTGATCCAGAGCGCTGTTGCCGAAGATCGACATCCAGGCCAGGGTGAAGCCCAGCGGGATCAACAGCACGCCGAAAACGAACTCGCGGATGGTACGCCCGCGCGAAATCCGCGCGATGAACAGGCCCACGAATGGCGCCCAGGCGATCCACCAAGCCCAGTAGAACACCGTCCAGCCGCCCAGCCAGCCGCGGTTCTCGCCGTAGGCATAAACATCGAAGCTCTTGCGCGGCAAGGCTCCCAGGTAATCACCGAGATTCTGGATGAGGGTATTGAGCAGGTGCTGGGTGGGCCCGGCGAACAATACGAACAGCAGCAACGCGCAGGCCAGGAACAGGTTGATGTCACTCATCACCCGCACGCCCTTCTCCACGCCAGCGACCGCCACAGCCACTGCCGCGCCCATCATCAGGGTGATCAGAATCACCTGCACCCACTGGCTGTGACTGATGCCGAACAGGTAGTCGAGCCCGGCATTGAGATGCAGAACGCCAAAGCCCATGTCGGCGCCCAGGCCGAACACGGTGGCGATGATGCCGAATCCATCCACTGCGTAGCCGATCGGCCCGTTGATGCGCTTGCCGATCAGAGGGTACAACGCCGAGCGCAGCGCCAGCGGCAGGTTATGTCGATAGGCGAAGTAGGCCAGAGCCATGCCGACAAAGGCGAATACGCCCCAGCCGTGCAGGCCCCAATGCAGGAACAGGATCTGCATCGCCTGGCGCCCGGCCTCGGCGGTACCGGCCTCGCCCTGGGGCGGTTGCAGCAGGTGGGTCAGCGGCTCGGAGACGCAGAAGAAGAACAGCGTGATGCTGATGCCAGCGGCGAACAGCATGCCGGCCCAAGACAGGTAACTGAACTCGGGTTCGTCGTGGTCGGCACCGAGCTTGATCTTGCCGTAGCCGGACAAGGCGGTGACCACCACGAAGACCAGATACAGGCTCATGGCGAGCATGTAGTACCAGCCCACCGTGTTGGCCGCCCAGTTCTGCGCCGCCAGCAGCCACTCACCGGCCGCCTGCGGCTGAGCGATGACCACCAGGCCGAAGATGAGGATGAAGCTTGCCGCGAAGTAGAAAACGGGGGGGTTCATGCGGATCTTGCCATTGGCAAGGGTGGAAGTCGGTGCACTCATCGGACGCGCACCTCGTCACGGGACGTGAGGTTCGGATTGAACGGGTTCAGCAAAGGAATCCTCCTGTTGAACACCGGCAGCGGACCAGCGTTTTTCATTGAACGAGCGTTCAATTTAAACATGGATCGGCTTTCAAAGCGAACCGGCTGGCTGACCGGTAGGTGTCTGCCCTGGCCCGCGAGAGGGCCGGTACAGCCGGCCCCTCACCTCAATTCTTGTCCTGGCAATCCAACTGCAAATTGGCCTGGGTGATATTGCTGTCGGCCGGCACGCTGCGGGTCAGCCACACGTTGCCGCCGATGGTCGAGCCTTTGCCGATGGTGATGCGCCCGAGGATGGTCGCCCCGGCATAGATCACCACGTCGTCCTCGACGATCGGGTGCCGCGCCAGGCCCTTGTGCAAGGTGCCCGACTCGTCGCTGGGGAAGCGCTTGGCGCCCAAGGTCACCGCCTGGTAGATGCGCACCCGCTCGCCAATGATCGCCGTCTCGCCGATCACTACACCCGTGCCATGGTCGATGAAGAAGCTCGGACCGATCTGCGCGCCCGGGTGGATGTCGATGCCGGTAGCCGAATGCGCCAGCTCCGAGCTGATACGCGCCAGCAGCGGCAGACCTGCCCGGTATAAGTGGTGGGCCAGCCGATGATGGATCACCGCCAGGATGCCCGGATAGCACAGCAGCACCTCATCCACGCTGCGCGCCGCCGGATCGCCGTGGTAAGCGGCCAGCACGTCGGTGTCGAGCAGCACACGCAGCTCGGGCAAGGCCGCCGCGAAGCCCTGGATCAGGCACAACGCCTGGGCATCGACCTCGGCCAGGTCGGCCTTGTTCTGCCGCGCGGCGTAACGCAGCTCCAGACGCGCCTGGGCCAGCAGTGCGGTCAGTGCGGCATCGAGGGTATGGCCGACATAGAAGTCCTCGCTCTCCTCGCGCAGATCGACCGGCCCCAGGCGCATGGGGAACAAGGCCCCGCACAGCTGCTCGAGAATATGCCGCATCGCCTCGCGCGACGGCAGTTCGCGGCCACCCTGCTCGCCACTGCTGCGGCCATTGCGGGTACGCCACTGCTCACGGGCGCTGCGCAGGCCGCTGACGATGCTGTGCAATTGCCACTGCCCGGATGAAAGTTG
The DNA here is from genome assembly GCF_004357765.1 of Pseudomonas putida. Classification (GTDB taxonomy): domain Bacteria; phylum Pseudomonadota; class Gammaproteobacteria; order Pseudomonadales; family Pseudomonadaceae; genus Aquipseudomonas; species Aquipseudomonas putida_U. Next base: position 271,753 of record NZ_SMTE01000006.1, read on the forward strand.
GTCGCTCACGGTGTTCTCCTGCCACTCGGCTAATCGCTTTGTCGTTATCGTCATGCATAAGCCGCCATGACGCCACCCCCATCCTGGCCTACCCTCAAGGTTACTTTAAGACCAACCCGGGGCCTATCATGTCGAAATTCGTCAAACCGCTTGTCACTGCCAGCCTGGCCGTATTGCTCGGAACCGGCCTGTTCGGCCAGGCATTCGCGGGCGAGCAGTTGAAGACCATCCAGGAAAAAGGCGTGATCAATGTCGGCCTCGAAGGCACCTATCCGCCCTTCAGCTTCCAGGACGAGAACGGCGAGCTGACCGGTTTCGAGGTCGAGTTGTCGGAGCTGCTGGCCAAGCAGCTGGGGGTCAAGGCCAAGATCCAGCCGACCAAGTGGGACGGGATCCTCGCTGCACTGGAGTCCAAGCGCCTGGATGTAGTGGTCAACCAGGTGACCATCTCCGATGAACGCAAGAAGAAGTACGACTTTTCCGAGCCCTACACCATTTCCGGCATCCAGGCGCTGATCCTGAAGAAGAAGGCCGACCAGCTGAACATCAAGAGTGCCAAGGACCTGGCCGGCAAGAAGGTCGGCGTGGGCCTGGGTACCAACTATGAGCAATGGGTGAAGCAGGACGTGCCCGAGGCCGACGTACGCACCTACGAGGACGACCCGAGCAAGTTCGCCGACCTGCGCAATGGCCGCATCGACGCCATCCTGATCGACCGCCTGGCCGCGCTGGAATACGCACAGAAAGCCAAGGACACCGCGCTCGCCGGGGACGCGTTCTCGCGCCTGGAAAGCGGCGTGGCGATGCGCAAGGGCGAGCCCGAACTGCTGGCGGCGATCAACAAGGCGCTGGACACGCTCAAGGCCGACGGCACCCTGGCCAAGCTGTCGGAAAAATACTTCGGTGCCGATGTGACTAAATGATCGCCGAAAGCCTGCAACTGGTCGCCGATTCGACGCCCTTCCTGCTCAAGGGCGCCGGCTACACGGTACTGCTCAGCGTCGGTGGAATGTTCTTCGGCCTGCTGCTGGGCTTCGCCCTGGCGCTGATGCGGCTGTCGAAGCGCGCACTGCTGGACTGGCCGGCCCGCGTCTACGTGTCGTTTTTTCGCGGCACGCCGCTGCTGGTCCAGCTGTTCGTCATCTACTTCGGCATGCCGCAGATCGGCATCGAGCTCGACCCGATCCCAGCATCGCTGATCGGCTTGTCGCTGAACATGGCCGCGTACATCTGCGAGATCCTGCGGGCGGCGATTTCCTCGATCGATCGCGGGCAGTGGGAAGCCGCGGCCAGCATCGGCATGACCCGTACCCAGGCGATGCGCCGGGCGATTCTGCCGCAGGCCATGCGCACGGCTCTGCCGCCACTGGGCAACAGCTTCATTTCGCTGGTCAAGGACACCGCACTGGCGGCGACCATCCAAGTCCCGGAACTGTTCCGCCAAGCCCAACTGATCACCGCGCGCACCTTCGAGGTATTCACCATGTACCTGGCCGTGGCAGTGATCTACTGGATCCTCTGCAGCATCCTCGCGCACTTCCAGAACCGCATGGAAGCGCGGGTCAACCAGCACGACCGGGAGCATTGACGATGATCGTGGTAGAAGGCCTGACCAAGCGCTTCAATGGCCAGACCGTCCTGGACGGTATCGACCTGGCCGTGCAGGCCGGCGAGGTGATCGCCATCATCGGCCCCAGCGGCTCGGGCAAGACGACCTTCCTGCGTTGTCTCAACCTGCTGGAAACCCCGGACGCCGGGCATATCCAGATCGGCGACATCAGCATTGACGCCAACCGCCCGCTGGGCACTCAGCAAGCGGCGATCCGCCGTCTGCGCCAGCAGGCCGGGTTCGTGTTCCAGAACTTCAACCTGTTCCCCCACCGCACCGCCCTGGACAACGTCATCGAAGGACCGGTGGTAGTGAAGAAGACACCCCGTGCCCAAGCCTTGGCGCTTGGCCGCCGACTGCTGGCCAAAGTAGGACTGGCGGGCAAGGAAGATTCATATCCCCGGCGCTTGTCTGGCGGCCAGCAGCAACGGGTGGCGATCGCCCGCGCGTTGGCCATGGAGCCGGAGGTGATCCTGTTCGACGAGCCCACCTCGGCGCTGGACCCGGAACTGGTCGGCGAGGTCCTGGAGACCATTCGGGGATTGGCCGAAGAGAAGCGCACGATGATCATCGTCACCCATGAGATGTCCTTCGCCCGCGACGTGGCCAACCGAGTGATCTTCTTCGACAAGGGCGTGATCGTCGAGCAGGGCGAGGCCAAGGCGTTGTTCGCCGCGCCCAGGGAAGAGCGCACCCGGCAGTTTCTGCGTAAGTTCCTCGGGACCGCTGCGTCCGAGTAGGTCATCAAGGGCCTCTTCGCGGGACAAGCCCGCTCCCACAAAAACACCCCTGCCCGTAAGAACGGCGCAATACCTGTAGGAGCGGGTTTACCCGCGAAGAGGCCGGCCCAGACAGAAACAATCTCCTCTTCTATCAATATTCCAAAGAGTTAGTTCATAAAACTTTAATAAGCATTTAGGGTATATGAACCGGACCACCGGACCCGCACACGTCCGTCGCGATCAGCTGCAGCGACGCATCCATTTTGGTGAGGTCAGGTATGGTCAGGATCACAATCATCCCAGTGCGTAACGGCGGGGTATCGAGTGCAGCCAAGGAGCGGTACTGATGTCCAGCCAGGCGAATTCCATTCTGCAGAGCGACCTCGACAACTCGCCCCTGCTGCTGCCGGCCAAAGTGCTGCGCAGCGATGCCCAAGCCCTGCAAGCCGCTCAAGAACTGGCCGACGTGGCCCGCGAGCAGGCCGCCCGTCGCGACCAACAACGCAAACTGCCCTGGGCCGAAATCGAACAGTTCACCCGCAGCGGCCTGGGCAGCATCACCGTACCCAAGGCCCATGGTGGTCCTGATGTCAGCTTCGCCACCGTGGCCGAGGTGTTTCGCATCATCAGCGCCGCCGACCCGGCGCTGGGGCAAATTCCGCAGAATCAGGTCGGCATACTGCACCTGTTACGCGTGACTGCCAGCGAGGCCCAGCAGGCGCTGATCTATCGCAGCGTGCTGGACGGCTGGCGGATCGGCAATGCCGGCCCCGAGCGCGGCACCAAGGACACCCTGACCCTCAAGGCGAGGATCACCCGCCACGGCGACGGTTATCGCATCAGTGGCGAGAAGTTCTATTCCACTGGCGCCCTGTTCGCCCATTGGGTGGCGGTCAAAGCCCTGGACGATGAGGGCCGCCAGCGCCTGGCCTTCATTCGCCGTGGCAGCCCCGGGTTGCGTATCGTCGACGACTGGTCCGGCTTCGGACAACGCACCACCGCCAGCGGCACCGTACTGCTCGACCAAGTGCCGGTGGACGCGGACCTGGTGATCGACAACTGGCGCCAGCGCGACCTGCCGAATATTCAAGGCGCAGCATCGCAGTTAGTGCAGGCTGCGATCGACGCCGGGATCGCCGAAGCGGCGATCGATGACGCCATTACCTTCGTCCGCCAGTACTCGCGGCCATGGATCGAGGCCAAGGTCGAGCGGGCCAGCGACGACCTGTACGTGATTGCCGAGATCGGTCGCCTGAAGCTCGAGCTGCATGCCGCCCAGGCATTGCTGGCCAAAGCCGCCCAGGTGCTCGACGAGGTCAACGCCGAGCCCATCGACGCGACCGCTGCAGCGCGGGCGTCGATTGCCGTGGCCGAGGCCAAGGTACTGACCACCGAGATCGCCCTGCAGGCCAGCGAAAAGCTGTTCGAGCTGGCCGGCAGCCGCGCGACGCTGGCCGAGTTCAATCTCGATCGCCACTGGCGCAATGCCCGCGTGCACACGCTGCATGACCCGGTGCGCTGGAAGTACCACGCGGTGGGCGCCTATCACCTCAACGGCACGCTGCCCACACGGCATTCCTGGATCTGATTTTTGCCTGGGGCCACTGCCCCGCGAATGGGCCGCACAGCGGCCCAAAGGCCCGGAGAACACCATGACGACATCAGTAATCAGCAGCGATGCCCAGGCACTGGCCATCGCTGAACAAGTAGCCCAGCAACTGCGCCGCGAGAGCGCTTTGCGCGACCGCGAACGCCGCTTGCCACACGCCGAACTGGAGCTGTTCAGCCGCTCCGGCCTTTGGGGCATCAGCGTACCCAAGGCATTTGGCGGCGCCGGGGTGTCCAACGTCACCCTGGCCCAGGTCGTCGCCCGCATCGCCCAGGCGGACGCTGCCCTCGGGCAGATCCCGCAGAACCACTTCTATGCCCTGGAAGTGCTACGCGTGAACGGCAGTCCCGAGCAGCAAAAACGCCTCTACCAGGAAGTCCTGGCCGGACGGCGCCTGGGCAACGCCCTCGCCGAACTCGGCACCAAGACCGCCCACGACCGCACCACCCGCCTGACCCGCGACGCTGACGGCTATCGCATCGACGGCCGCAAGTTCTACGCCACCGGCGCGCTGTACGCCCAGCGTATCCCCACTTCCGTCATAGACGAGCAAGGCGTGCAACACCTCGCCTTCGTCCCGGCCGACAGCCCAGGCCTGCAGGTGATCGACGACTGGAGCGGCTTCGGCCAACGCACGACCGGCAGCGGTTCGGTAGTCTTCGACAGGGTGCACGTCCGCGCCGAAGACGTGGTGCCCTTCCAGAGCGCCTTCGAGCGCCCGACCCCAGTCGGCCCGCTGGCGCAGATTCTCCACGCCGCGATCGACACCGGTATCGCCCGCGCCGCCTATGAAGATGCCCTGCACTTCGTGCGCACCCGCAGCCGACCGTGGATCGACTCCGGTGTCGACAAGGCCAGCGACGACCCGCTGACACTGAAGAGCGTCGGCCACCTGGCGATCCGCCTGCATGCCAGCGAAGCCCTACTAGAACGCGCTGGGCAGTATCTGGACCTGGCCCAGCAGGACAGCACCGAGAGCAGCGTTGCCGCCGCCTCCATCGCCGTCGCCGAAGCCCGCGCCATCAGCACCGAAATCGCCCTTGCCGCCGGTACCACGTTGTTCGAGCTGGCCGGCAGTCAGGCCACCCTGGCCGAGCACAACCTCGACCGCCACTGGCGCAACGCCCGCGTTCACACCCTGCACGACCCGGTGCGCTGGAAGTACCACGCCATCGGCAACTACTACCTCAACGACCAAAACCCTCCGCGCCGGGGGACCATCTGATGGCCAGGGAAATCCTCCTCAACGCCTTCAACATGAACTGCATCGGGCATATAAACCACGGGCTATGGACCCACCCACGGGACACCTCGACGCAGTACAAGACCCTGGCCTACTGGACCGACCTGGCACAGCTACTGGAGCGTGGGCTATTCGATGGCCTGTTCATCGCCGACATCGTCGGCACCTACGACGTCTACGGCCAGTCGCTGGACGTGACCCTGAAAGAATCGATCCAACTGCCGGTCAACGACCCACTGCTGCTCGTCTCGGCCATGGCTGCGGTTACCCGCAACCTGGGCTTCGGCCTGACCGCCAACCTGACCTACGAAGCGCCCTACCTGTTCGCCCGACGTCTTTCCACCCTCGACCACCTGACCGGCGGTCGGGTTGGCTGGAACATCGTCACCGGCTACCTGGACAGCGCCGCCCGGGCCATGGGCCTGGACCAACAGCCTGAGCACGACCGCCGCTATGACCAGGCCGACGAGTATCTGCAGGTGCTGTACAAGCTGCTCGAAGGTAGCTGGGCCGCCGATGCGGTGGTCGCCGACCGCGAGCGGCGGGTGTACGCGGAGCCTGGGAAAGTGCACAAAGTCCGCCACCAGGGCGAGTTCTATAAGGTCGAGGGCTACCATCTATGCGAACCCTCACCGCAACGTACGCCGGTCCTGTTCCAGGCCGGCAGTTCGTCGCGCGGCCTGGCCTTCGCCGGCAACCATGCCGAGTGCGTGTTCATCGGTGGCCGGGAAAAGGCCGCCACCCGCGCTCAGGTCGACAAGGTGCGAGCCGCGGCCAAAGCTGCAGGTCGCGATCCACAAGCGATCAAGGTATTCATGGGCATCACGGTGATCGTCGCGCCCACCGAACAAGCTGCCCTGGCCAAACACGCCGAATACCTGCGTCACGCCAGCCCCGAGGCGGGCGTTGCGCATTTCGCCGCGTCCACCGGGATCGACTTCGCAGCCTACGGCTTGGACGAGCCGATCGACGCCAGCCCCGGTAATGCCATCCAGTCGGCCACGCGCCAGCTGCAGGACAACGCTTGGACCCGCCGCCGTCTGCTGGAGCAGCACGCACTCGGCGGGCGCTACGCGACCGTGATCGGCTCGCCCGAGCAGGTCGCCGATGAGTTGATCGCCTGGATCGACGAAACCGGCCTGGACGGCTTCAACCTGACGCGTACGGTGACCCCGGAAAGTTTCGAGGACTTCATCGACCTGGTGATCCCGCGCCTGCAACAGCGTGGCCGCTACAAGACCGCCTACGCCCAGGGCACGCTGCGCGAAAAGCTGTTCGCCAGCGACCAGCCACAGCTGCCCGCCGACCACCCAGGTTCGGCCTATCGCCACACCACCCCCGCCCCGACTGGAGCCCTGCACCATGCTTGAGAAACTGTTCCGGCCCGTTGCGGCCATTGCCCTGGGCCTCGGTTTGAGCGCCACTGCGCTGGCCGCCGAGCCATTGAAGATCGGCACCACCTCGGCCTTTGCCATCCCGCTGGAAGCAGCCGTCGAAGAAGCCCACAAGCAGGGGCTGGAAGTCAAACTGATCGAGTTCAGCGATTGGATCGCGCCGAACGTCAGCCTCAACAGCGGCGACATCGACGTGAACTACTTCCAGCACATCCCGTTCCTGGAGAATGCCAAAGCCGCCGCCGGCTTCGACCTGGTGCCCTACGCCCCTGGCATCATCAACAACGTCGGGCTCTACTCCAAACGCTACAAGCGTTTCGACGATCTGCCCGAAGGTGCCAGCGTGGCCATCGCCAACGACCCAATCAACAGTGGTCGGGGCCTACAACTGCTGGCCAAGGCCGGGTTGATCACGCTCAAGCCTGGCGTGGGCTACAAGGCCACCGAAGACGACATCGTCGCCAACCCGAAGAAGATCAGGATCCTCCAGGTTGAAGCCGTGCAGCTGGTGCGTGCCTACGACGACGCCGACCTGGTGCAGGGCTATCCCGCCTACATCCGTCTGGCCAAGACCTTCGATCCGGCTTCGGCACTGCTGTTCGACGGGCTGGAGAACAAGGAATACGTGATCCAGTTCGTCATCCGCCCACAAAGCAAGGCCGACCCGCGTCTGGCCAAGTTCGTCGACATCTACCAGCACTCGCCGGTGGTGCGCGAGGCGCTGAACAAGGCCCATGGCAACCTCTACCAAGCCGGTTGGGAAGGCTGACATGGGCCAGGCCAACGCCTTCCAGGCGTATACCGCGAACACCGCACCGGTTCCCGGCGGCGAACAGGCCTTGCGCCCGGAGGTGAATCAAGCCCACGTTCGCTTCATCGGCCTGGGCAAGACTTACCCAGGCCAAGTGCAACCGGCCTTGCAAGGCATCGACCTGAATATCCGCCGTGGCGAGATCTTCGGCATCATCGGCCGCAGCGGCGCCGGCAAATCGTCGCTGCTGCGCACCATCAATCGTCTGGAGCGACCAAGCCAGGGCCGGGTGCTGATCGACCAGGTAGACATCGCTCCGTTCGACGAGGATCGCCTGGTCGCCCTGCGCCGGCGTATCGGTATGATCTTCCAGCACTTCAACCTGATGTCGGCCAAGACCGTTTGGCAGAACGTCGAACTGCCGCTCAAGGTCGCCGGCATCGCCAAGCCCGAGCGCCAGCGCAAGGTGCGCGAACTGCTGGAGCTGGTCGGGCTTGAGGAAAAACACCATGTCTACCCGACGCAACTTTCCGGTGGGCAGAAGCAGCGGGTCGGCATCGCCCGCGCTCTGGTGCACGACCCCGAGATCCTGCTGTGCGACGAGGCGACCTCGGCGCTGGATCCGGAGACCACCGCCTCGATCCTCGAACTGCTGCGCGACATCAACCAGCGGCTCGGCTTGACCATCGTGTTGATCACCCACGAGATGGCGGTGATACGCGAAATCTGCCATCAGGTGGTGGTGCTCGAACGTGGCGAGGCGGTCGAACAGGGTGAGGTCTGGCGGGTGTTCGGCGCACCACGCCACGCGGTGACCCGGACACTGCTCGCGCCGTTGCAGGCCAAGTTGCCCGCAGTCTTGCAGGCAAGCCTGCGGGCCAGCCCGGCAGGCCACGACAGCGCCGTGGTGCTCAAGCTCAACGTGCTCGGCGAGCCGGCGCTGTCGGACCTGTTCGAGGATCTCGGCGGGCGTGTGCGTCTGCTGCAGGGTGGCGTCGAAACCATCGGCGCGCACGCCTTGGGCCAGTTGATCCTGGCTGTGCAGGGCTCGCCGCACGATACCCATCAACTGCTCGAACGAGCCCGGCGCTGGGCCGAGAACGTGGAGGTGCTGGGCCATGTGGTTTGATCGCTTGCTCGAAGGCTTGCTCGACACCCTGCTGATGGTTGGCGTGTCGTCGTTGATCGCGCTGCTGCTGGGGGTGCCGATGGCGGTGCTGCTGGTTACCAGTGACAAGGGCGGGATCTTCCAGGCGCCGCTGCTCAACCGGGTGTTGGGCGCCGGCGTCAACCTGTTCCGCTCGGTCCCTTTCCTGATCCTGATGGTCGCGCTGATCCCCTTCACCCGTCTGGTGGTCGGCACCACCTATGGCGTATGGGCGGCGGTGGTGCCGCTGACCATCGCCGCCACACCGTTTTTCGCGCGCATCGCCGAGGTCAGCCTGCGCGAGGTCGACCACGGCCTGGTGGAAGCGGCTCAAGCCATGGGATGCCGGCGTTGGCACATCGTCTGGCATGTGCTGCTGCCCGAGGCGCTGCCAGGGATCGTCGGTGGTTTCACGATTACCCTGGTCACCTTGATCAACTCGTCGGCCATGGCCGGGGCGATCGGTGCGGGCGGGCTGGGTGATATCGCCTATCGCTATGGATATCAGCGCTTCGACAGCCAGATCATGCTCACCGTGATCGCCATACTGGTGGCGTTGGTGGCATTGATCCAGCTGGGAGGCGATCGGTTGGCGAAGGGCTTGAACAAGCGGTGAGCTTTTAGGGTTCGTCGGGCAATTTGCAGTGACGCGGATATCGAGCGCCGCGCGGGCGGCGCTCGATATCCGCCCCCCACAAATCCCCAGCCACCCTCCTTAACCCCAGCACAACTCCCCAGCCGGCGCCGGCCGCCCGAACCAGTACCCCTGTCCCAACTGACAATGCTGCTCCAGCAGGAACCTCGCCTGCTCGGCCTGCTCGACCCCTTCGGCATGCACCTGCAAACCCATGCTTCGGGCCAGGGCGATGATGACCTGCACGATCGCGATATCATCGTCGTCCAGCGGCAAGCCGGCAACGAAGCCCTGATCGATCTTCAACTTCTGCACCGGCAGGCGCTTGAGCCTGAGCAGCGATGAGTAACCCGTGCCGAAATCGTCGATCGCCAGGTTCAGGCCCAGTTCTCGCAGGCGGTGGAGCTGTTCCAGCGCGACCTCCGGGTCTTCCATCACCGCGCTTTCGGTCACCTCCAGCTCCAGCAGCGCAGGATCCAGGCCAGTGTCGTGCAACACGTCGGCGACCTGCCGATACAACTCAGGCTGACCGAAAAGACGGCTGGAAATGTTCACCGCGACGAATTCGAGCTTGTGCCCTTCCCGCTGCCACTGAATCATCTGCGCGCACGACTGGCGCAGTACCCAGGCATCGATATCGGCGATCAATCCGGTGCGCTCGGCAATCGGGATGAACTCGCTTGGCGGCACCAGCCCGCGTTGAGGATGCTGCCAGCGCACCAGCGCCTCGACGCCGACCATCCGCGCCTGCATCAGATCGTGCACCGGCTGGAAGAACACCCGCAGCTCGCCCTGGGCCAGGGCACGGCGCAACTCGCCCGCGGTCTCCACCCGCTGCTGGGCATGGGCGGTCAGTTCCTCGGTATACAGTGCGTAGCAGGTTCGTCCGTTGCCCTTGGCCTTGAACAGCGCGGCATCGGCATTGCGCAGCAACTGTTCGGCGCTCAAGGCATCGGCCGGGAACAGGCTGATGCCGACGCTGGCGCTGATGAACAATCGGTGGCCGTCGAATTCGAACGGCTCGCGCATGCGCTCGATGATGGCCTGGGCCAGCTTGCCCGCCTCGCCTGCCTGCTGGCAGTTTTCCGCCAGCACGCCAAACTCGTCGCCGCCCAGGCGCGCCAAGGTCACGCCAGTGCCGAGCAGCTCGCGCAAACGCTCGCCCACCAGCCGCAGCAACTGGTCGCCGATGGTATGGCCAAGGCCATCGTTGATGCTCTGGAAATGGTCCAGGTCGAGCAGCAGCAAGGCGCAACCGCGCTTGTTGGACTGGGCCGCCGCCAGCGCCTGCTCGGCACGGTCGCTGAACAGCAGGCGGTTGGGCAGGCCGGTCAACGGGTCATGGTGAGCCAGGTAGGCCAGTTCGCGTTCGGAATGCTTGATCGCGCTGATGTCGCTGAACACCGCTACGTAGTGGCTGAGGTCACCGATGTCGTCATGAATCGCGCAGATGGTCTGCCACTGTGGATAGATCTCGCCGCTCTTGCGGCGGTTCCAGATCTCCCCGCTCCATTCGCCTTTCTGGGCCAAGGCGGCGTAGATGGTCTGGTAGAAATCGACACCATGGCGCCCCGACTTGAACTTGCTCGGACGTTCGCCGAGCACTTCATCCTGCTGGTAGCCGGTAATGCGCATGAACGCCCGGTTGACGTGCACGATCAGGCCGTGGCGATCGGTCACCAGCACCCCCTCCAGGGTGCTGTCGAACACCGCCGCAGCCATGCGCAGACGCTCGCGATCCTCGCTGCGCAGGCGCGCGCCGATGCCGATGAAGTTGAGCAACCGGGCCCGGGACACGAAAATCAGCAAGGCACTGACCAGCACCCAGACCACCACGTTGATCTGCCGCCCCACGGTCAACGCCAACGGGTCTTCGGCCATGCTGCGCAATACCGCCTCTGCCAGCACCAGCCAGAGAATCGAGAGCACCACATAGAGCGCGGCCATGCGCAAGGCGTCGCGAACGGAAACAGACATGTCGGAAAGCAAAACCCCTGGAAATGGTCGGGGCATTATAAAGGCTGAAACATGCCGTGACTTCCTATCTGAACGGCTGACTGGTTTTATTTGCTCACCCAGGGATAATCGGACCTTTCCCTGTTTTCCCGAGGGTTTATACGCCTATGTGGTACAACGGCCTGCTCGACTTGTCGGCCTGGCAACTGGTCGCGGTCACGTTGCTGATGACCCACCTGACCATCGTCAGCGTCACCATCTACCTGCACCGCTACTCGGCGCACCGCGCCCTTGAACTCAATGGCGCGCTCAAGCATGTCTTCCGCTTCTGGCTGTGGCTGACCACGGCGCAGAACACCCGCGAGTGGACTGCGGTCCACCGCAAGCATCACGCCAAATGCGAAACCCCGGACGACCCACACAGCCCCCTGCACAAGGGCCTGGGCACGGTGCTGCGCAAAGGCGCCGAGCTCTACCGCGAAGAAGCGCGCAACCCCGAAACCCTGCGCATCTACGGCAAGAACTGCCCTGACGACTGGATCGAGCGCAACGTTTATTCACGTTACAAGCTCGGCGGCATAGCCTTGATGGCAGTCATCGACCTGATGCTGTTCGGCACCATCGGCATCACCATCTGGGCGATCCAGATGATGTGGATTCCGTTCTGGGCCGCAGGTGTGGTCAACGGCCTGGGTCACGCCATCGGCTATCGCAATTTCGAATGCCGTGATGCGGCCACCAATCTGGTGCCCTGGGGCATCGTCATCGGCGGCGAAGAACTGCACAACAACCACCATACCTACCCGAACTCGGCCAAGCTGTCGGTCAAGCGCTGGGAGTTCGACATGGGCTGGGCCTGGATCCGCCTGCTCAGTCTGCTGGGTCTGGCCAAGGTGCAACGGGTGGCGCCGATCGCCCACCGCGTCGAAGGCAAGGCCAACCTGGACATGGACACCGCCATGGCGATCCTCAACAACCGCTTCCAGATCATGGCCCAGTACCGCAAGCTGGTGATCGCCCCATTGGTGACCCAGGAGCTGGGCCGCGCCGATACCTCGGTGCGCCACAGCCTGCGCCGTGCCAAGCGCCTGCTGTCCCGTGAAACCAGCCTGTTGCAGGATCGTCACCACCTGCGTATCGAAAACATGCTCGCCCATAGCCAAGCGCTGAAAACCATCTACGAGAAGCGTCTGGCACTGCAACAGATCTGGGCCCGCACCAGCGCCAACGGCCACGACATGTTGGCAGCGATGAAGGACTGGGTGCACGAGGCCGAAGCCAGTGGCATCCAGGCGCTGCGTGACTTCGCCGCCCAGCTCAAGACCTACTCGCTGCGCCCCACCGGGGCCTGATCGCCGCTGATCGGCACGCCCGTTGGCAGGGCGTGCCGAGCGGAACTTCGCACCTGTTTGTCCACTCGAAATCAGCATATTGCCCGCGTGGCGGGCCGCATGTTGGCCGCACGCTCTCCCGTCGAGACTCGCTCCGTGCACATGGCCAACGATACCCCCCCCACCCTTTCCGGCAACGCCCCGCCTGAAGGCGCGCAGACACTACTCGCCTTGCTTCATGCCCAAGGCGAAGTCGCTCGCCTGAGCGAGCGCGAGCAGCTCTATAGCGCGCTGCTCGATAGCGTCAATGCGGTGCTTTGGGCGTTCGACTGGGAGACCCGCCAGGTGCTGTATGTCAGCCCTGCCTACGAGCGCATCTTTGGCAAGCCGGTCAGCCTGGTCCTGGCCGACTACAACGAGTGGCGCGACAGCATCTACCCCGACGACCTCGAGTTCGCCGAGCGCAGCCTTGCCCAGGTGCTGCTCGAAGGCGCCGTGGAGGATCGCGAGTACCGCATTCTCAATGCCAACGGCGAGGTTCGCTGGCTCAGCGACAAGTGCTACATCAATCAGCAGCGAGGCGAGCGCGTCATCATCGTCGGGATCGCCGAGGACATTACCGAAAAGAAGCAGCTCGAAGGCGAGCTCCAGCGCCTGGCCACCACCGACGTACTGACCCAGAGCAGCAACCGTCGACACTTCTTCGAATGCGCCCGCCAGGCCTTCGAGGAGGCCCGCGACAACGGCAGCCCACTGGCCTTCCTGCTGTTGGACATCGACGACTTCAAGCGCATCAACGATAGCTACGGTCATCAGGAAGGCGACCAGGTGCTGCAGCGTATCGCTGACAGTGGCAAGGCCGCCTTGCGTCGCGGAGACCTGTTCGGGCGCATTGGCGGCGAGGAGTTCGCCGCCGTGTTTCCGGGTTGCACGGCACAGCTCGCCGAGCAGATTGCCGAGCGGTTGCAACGCGAGATCCAACGCCAGAGCTTCAGCCATGGCGACCAGACCTACGGGGTGACGGTGAGTCAGGGACTGACCGGCCTGACCGAGCAGGACGAAACCCTCGATACCCTGTTCGCGAGGGCCGACGCGGCGATGTACCGGGCCAAGCGCCAGGGCAAGAACCAGATCGTCAGGGGATAGCGAGTCCGCGCTCCCACAGCATCAGCTTCGTTATCATTCCACCTTGCGCAGGCGGCTCAACGCCGGCAGGCCAAGCTTGAGCAGGCGTGCGGTCTTGCCTTCGGCAAGCTTTTCAAGGCCCTGGTCCGCCGGCAAACGTGCCAATTGCCCAGCCAGGTTCATGACCAGGATCTCCCGCGAATACACACCACCGCCCAATTGGTAGATCGCCGCGATCAGTTCGCGCAAGCTCAACGGCAGGCGCCAGCGGGTTCGCAGCGCCGAGCCGAAGGCCGCGCCGAAGTCGTCCAGCGAGCGGCGTACCTGCCCCTCATCCAGCTCTCCCCCCGCCAGCCGCCACTCCTGCAGGCAGCGCAGCACCGCCAGGTCACCCAGGCAATGCAGCAGCCCGGCGCAGTAACACCACTCGGCATCGACCTCGAGCAGTCGCGCCAGGCTGCGGGCATATTCGGCGGTGTGCAGTGACTGGTGCCAGTAACGGGCGGCAGGCTCGGCCAGCAATGGATCGCTCAGCCGTGCGCTGCGCTTGAGCGTAAGGCCGAGGATCAGGTTCATGCTCTGGGTACTGCCCAGCTTGTTCAATGCCTGCAGCAAGGTCTGCACCGGCGCCTCACGGTGCAGCCCGGCGCTGTTGGCCGCGGCGATCAATACGCCGGTGATCTGCGGGTCGTTGCGCACTTCCTGTTCGAGCAGGTTGAGGTTCAGACCCTGAGGGTTCAGAGCGCGCTTGATCGCGACCTGGACATCGGCGAACAGAGGTCCGCCATCGGCACTGGCACGGCGCTGTTCGAGGTAGTTCGGCAGCGAAGCGCCTGGCTGCAGGGGCGGTGTCGGGCAGGCCACCTGCTCACCCTCGGCCACCAGCAGCACCTCCAACCGACGGCGCAGCTTGTCGAGGTCCAACGGCTTGCCAAGATACTCGGTGGGGTGCAACGGCAGGGTTTCCCTGACACTGGCAGCGTCGATGCGGTTGCTCAGCAGGATGAACGGCAGCCCCGGCTTTTCGCGCCTGGAGCGGACCCGGCGCAACAGGTCCAGGCCATCGCCACCAGGCAGTTCGCGAGCGGCAATGATCAGGTCGGGCTCGCTCGCCAACGCATTCAAGGCCTCGACACCATCGCCGCACACCTGCAAGCGTGCATCGCAGCGCACGCTGAGCAGGGTTTCGCGCAGCATGTCGCGTACCCACGGATCACCTTCGGCAATCAGTACGCAAGGGGGGATGGGGTCTGCAGCGCTCATGGCCAACTCCTGAGTAATCCTGACATGCGCATCCATCGCAGCTTCCAGGGCGAATCCTTCCACAACCATAGCGTCAAGCCGCTTTCGTGGGCACAAAAAAAACCCGCCGAAGCGGGTTTTTTCTGAAGCAGGTCACATCAGGCGAGTTCAGCGAAGCACTCTTCGATGATGGCCAGGCCTTTGTCCAGCAGGGCGTCTTCGGCAGTCAGCGGCACCAGGATGCGCAGAACGTTGCCGTAGGTGCCGCAGGACAGCAGGATCAGACCCTTGTCACGCGCCTTGGCCACGACCTGGGCAACGGCAGCGGCGTTCGGGGTGTGGGTGCCTTTCTCGAAGACTTCCACGGCGATCATCGAACCCAGCCCACGGACGTCACCGATGATCGGGAACTTCTTCTGGATTTCACGCAGGCCAGTGGTCAGGCGCTCGCCGACAGCCTTGCTGCGATCCAGCAGTTTCTCTTCCTCGAACACGTCGATCACAGCCAGAGCCGCGGCACATGCGATTGGCGAACCGGCGTAGGTGCCGCCCAGGCCGCCTGGCGCGATGGCGTCCATGTACTCGGCCTTGCCGCACACACCGGCCAGCGGGAAGCCGCCAGCGATGGACTTGGCGAAGGTGGTCAGGTCAGGCGCGACGCCCATCTGTTCCATGGCGAAGAAGGTACCGGTACGGCCAGCGCCGGTCTGCACTTCGTCGGCGATCAGCAGGATGCCGTGCTGGTCGCACAGGGCACGCAGACGCTGCATCAGCTCTTTCGGCGCAGGCAGGAAGCCGCCTTCACCTTGTACCGGCTCGAGGATGATGGCGGCGATGTCACGCGGCTCGGCATCGTTTTTGAAGATGCGCTCGACCGAGGCAATCGCGTCATCGACGCTGACACCGTGCAGCTCGCTCGGGAACAGAGCGCGGAAGATGCCACCTGGCATCAGGCCCATGCCAGCGGAGTACGGTACGACTTTGCCGGTCAGGCCCAGGGTCATCATGGTACGGCCATGGTAGCCACCGGTGAAGGCGATCACGCCAGCGCGGCCAGTGGCGGCACGGGCGATCTTGACGGCGTTTTCAACGGCTTCGGAGCCGGTGGAAACCAGCAGGGTCTTCTTGGCGAAGTCGCCTGGGACCAGCTTGTTGATCTTTTCGCACAGCTCGACGTAAGGCTCGTAGGCCAACACCTGGAAGCAGGTGTGGCTGACCTTGGTCAGCTGCTCTTGGACGGCCGCGACCACCTTCGGGTGCAGGTGGCCGGTGTTCAGTACAGCGATGCCGCCGGCGAAGTCGATCAGTTCGCGGCCTTCAACGTCGATCACCGTCGAGTTCTTCGCGCTTTCGACGAAGATCGGGTGAATCTGGCCAACGCCACGTGGGACGGCGGCTACACGACGTTGCATCAAGGATTCGTTGGTCTTGCTCATAATGCCCTCATCCGCGCCGCTTCGAACGGCGCTTTTATTCGGGGGTGGCTGGGTGGGCCGTTGAACAGTATTCGTTGATCGACTGTCTCGGGCGCCCGGCCACCAGGTACTGCGATGTAAAAAAGGCCAGCGAGACGTCGCTCTCGCGCCCCGCTGGCAGAGGTAAAGCCTTTACCCGGCGATCAGACGCTGATGCACAGGTATTTGATTTCGAGGTAGTCCTCGATACCGTACTTGGAGCCTTCGCGGCCCAGGCCCGAAGCCTTGATGCCGCCGAATGGCGCGACTTCGTTGGAGATCAGGCCGGTGTTGATACCCACCATGCCGTATTCCAGGGCCTCGGCGACACGGAACACGCGGCTCATGTCACGGGCGTAGAAGTACGAGGCCAGGCCGAACTCGGTGTCGTTGGACATGGCGATGACTTCGGCTTCGTCTTTGAAGCGGAACAGCGGTGCCAACGGGCCGAAGGTTTCTTCCTTGGCGACGGCAGCGGTCTTCGGCACGTCGACCAGGATGGTCGGCTCGAAGAAGTTGCCTTCGATGATCTTGCCACCGGCCAGCACCTTGGCGCCTTTGCCAACGGCGTCGTCGATGTGTTCCTGAACCTTGGCGACAGCCTTGCCGTCGATCAGCGGGCCCGTGGTGGTGCCTTCTTCCAGGCCGTTACCGATCTTCAGCTTGGCCACGGCAGCGGCCAGCTTCTCGGCGAACGCGTCGTAGACGCCGTCCTGCACGTAGATACGGTTGGCGCAGACGCAGGTCTGGCCGTTGTTGCGGTACTTGGAGATGATCGCGCCCTCGACCGCCTTGTCCAGGTCGGCGTCGTCGAACACGATGAACGGGGCGTTGCCACCCAGCTCCAGGGAAACTTTCTTGATGTCCTTGGCGCATTCTTCCATCAGCTGGCGACCGATTTCGGTCGAGCCGGTGAAGGACAGCTTGCGCACCAGGGAGTTGCCGGTCAGCTCGCCGCCGACTTCGCCAGCGCTGCCGGTGACGACGCTCAGCACGCCAGCCGGGATACCGGCGCGGTTGGCCAGCTCGACCAGGGCCAGTGCCGAGTACGGGGTCTGTGAAGCAGGCTTGAGGACCATGGTGCAGCCAGCGGCCAGGGCCGGGCCGGCTTTACGGGTGATCATCGCGGCCGGGAAGTTCCACGGGGTGATGGCCGCGGTAACGCCGATCGGCTGCTTGATGACGATCAGGCGCTTGTCAGGCTGGTGGCCTGGGATGGTGTCACCGTAGACACGCTTGGCTTCTTCGGCGAACCACTCGATGAACGAGGCGGCATAGGCGATTTCGCCCTTGGCTTCGGCCAGTGGCTTACCCTGCTCGGTGGTCATCAGGCGAGCCAGGTCGTCCTGGTTCTCGATCATCAGTTCGAACCAGCGACGCAGCTTGGTCGAACGCTCTTTGGCAGTCAGCGCACGCCAGGCCGGCAGGGCCTTGTCGGCGGCTTCGATGGCGCGGCGGGTTTCCGCGGTGCCCATCTTCGGCACGGTACCGATGACTTCACCAGTGGCCGGGTTGGTCACATTGATGGTCTGGCCGCTGTCCGCATCCAGCCACTCACCGTTAATGAAGGCTTGCTGGCGGAACAACTGAGCGTCTTTGAGCTGCATGTCGGCTTCCCGAATTGTTGATTGTAGAAAAAGCGTTTGAAATCTCAAACGAATGCTAAGCGGCTGCTGGGGTGTTGGACAATAGGCTGTTCGAAAAAAAGAACGAATGGTTGAACACCCTATCCGAAATCGCGCCCTTTCCTGCGCCGGGCAGGTGTGGCCCATTCGCTACCCCCGCGTTCTCGAACAGCGTGGACCGCGAAAGGACCGGTACAGGTTAGACGATCGAACTCCAGGAAATGCGATCGAAGGACCAACGGGCCTCTGCAAATGCTGAAAACGGCTACAGATCAATACGATGGACGCAACCGAATCAGATCGGTATCATGCCTGCGCGCCGCACTCGTAGCTCAGCTGGATAGAGTACTGCCCTCCGAAGGCAGGGGTCGTGGGTTCGAATCCCGCCGAGTGCGCCATCTTCAATCACAAAGCCCGCCATGAGCGGGCTTTGTCGTTTCTGCGCACTCACCTAATGACGTTTTTCAATCGCCTCGATGCCGTTTCCTGCATTGCCGTGCAAGGCGCCGTGCCGGATGCTTTATTTACTCCGACAGGTCGTACTTTTCACCCCGCAGAGGCCCTTATGAAGAACGTCGAACAATTGCTCAAGACCAAGTCCCAACATCAGACCGTGTACACCATCGGCCCTGAGGACTCGGTGCTGGAGGCGCTCAAGCTGCTGGCTGAAAAGAACATCGGTGCCCTGCCCGTGGTGGAAGACGGACAAGTGGTGGGCATCGTCAGTGAGCGCGACTACGCACGCAAGCTGGTGCTCAAGGGACGTTCATCGGCCGCCACCCCTGTGCGGGAAATCATGAGCGCACCGGTGATCACGGTTGAACCCCGCAAGAAGCTGGACGACTGCATGCAGTTGATGACCGACCGCCACCTGCGCCACCTGCCGGTGGTCGACGGCGGCAAACTGCTCGGTTTGCTGTCGATCGGCGACCTGGTCAAGGAAACCATCGCCGAACAGGCCGGGTTGATTCAGCAGCTGGAGCAGTACATCCGCGGCGAATGACCGAGCCTCAGTGGTAGGCACGCTCCAGTTCGTCGAGCTGATGATCGAAACTGCGCAGGCGTGCCGACCAGGTGTACACCAGTACCTCCAGATCACGGTTGAGCACGGCGGTGTTGCCCCGGTCGGTGCTCGAAGGCTCGCAAAGATCCAACTGGTAGCGTTCGCGCGCCATGGCCGTGGCCACGCTGGAGAGATCACGGGCATTGGCCAGCCACCGGTGGTGATGGTCGTGGACCTCACGGTCCAGCGCCCGACATTGACGTCTGAGGGCGTCCAGGCTTTGCTCCAGCGGTGTCCCCTTGAGCTCGCCCATGACTTCTTCGAACGTCCGTCCGGAGTGCCAATAGCTGCCCCAGAAGTAACGGTCGAACACTGTCTCGACCCGACGCAGGGCCACCTTGGTGTTCCAGATGGTCAGCAGCGTTCGACCCTGGCTCACTTCACGCTTGTTCAGGTGCCATTGCTGCCAGGCGATCCAGGTCAACGCCACCAACGTAACGGCAGCGGTCACGGCGGCTGCGGCGTAGAGAAACTGCACCGCCTGGCTCATCTGGTGCGTATGGCGGATGCCGTAGAAGTAACCGGCCGTCAGTGCGCCCAGGATCGTCACGGAGCACCAGAAACCTGGCGCGTAGGGATCTTTCATCGCCATATCCCCTTATTGTTTTCCTGAGCATAGCAACGGCCAAATCACTCACAGCTGCCGCTCGGCTTATTTTTTTTGCGGGTGCAGCGCCTCGTTGAGTTGGTCGATCATCGGTACCCAGTCGGCATCCTCGACGTAGCTCTCCTTGAGGAAAGCCCGCTGCGATTCGTTCCAAAAGGGTGCGTCGACCAGCTTGGTGCCGTCATCGAGCGGCGAGTGGGTGGTAATGAAGCGCTCGATGTCCGTCGGGTCGTCCGACAGCCCGAGTTGCTTGAAGATTTCGGAAAATTGATGGGTCGGTGCGTCCATGGTGCCTCCTAGGCGCCTGGGCGGTTGTCCACGACACCGCCCGGCATGGGTTGAAGAGCATCAGCACAATTCGCGCACTTCGGCGCGTGGTACCAATTTCAGGTATTGCTCCATGCTCATGTGGATGAGGTGATCGTGATCACCTGCCTCCAGGTAGACATCGCCCTGACGGGTAAGACTCGAATCGAGCAGCATGTTTATCTGATAGGCCTCACCCAAGGCCGGCACGGCACCGCGCTCGCAGTCGCCGAACAGGCTCGGCAGGCCACTTTCACGGGTTAGCTGCCAAGCCCCGGTCATCCGTACCTTGCTCATGTCCAGGTGGCGGTTGGCCGGCAGCACCGCCATGAGGTAATTGCCATGACGGTCGTCGAGCATCACCGACTTGGCGACCCGCTCGGCGGGCACGCCTGCGGTACGGGCCGACTCGAGGCTGGTGGCCGAATGAGGATGGGGAATGATGTCGTAGTCGCAGTTGGCCTGGTCCAGGCGTTGCTGCAGGGTCTTGGCCATACGCATGTTGCACCTCCGGATATCCCCCACTGTTCAATTTTAGGCCGTGCCCGGGCAGGCATGGCTAAACTTTGCTTAGAGACCTCGACGAGGTGACGACAGGTGTACACGCGATGTTGCCGCTGGTTGCTCCTGGCGCTGCTGGCGCTGACCCCGGCAGGTCATGCCGCGCCAGGCAGCGTCTGGGTGCTGGACATCGGCGATGCCATCGGCCCGGCCAGCGCCGATTACCTGGTACGTAGCCTGGAGCAGGCAGGGGATCAGGGAGCGCAGTTGGTGGTGATCCGCCTGGACACGCCCGGCGGGCTGGATACCGCCATGCGCCAGATGATCAAGGCGATCCTCGCCAGCCCGGTTCCGGTGGTCAGCTTCGTCGCGCCCAGCGGTGCCCGCGCCGCCAGCGCCGGCACCTACATTCTGTATGCAAGCCACGTCGCCGCCATGGCGCCGGGGACCAACCTGGGTGCCGCCACGCCCGTGCAGATCGGCGGCCCAGCCGGCTCTTCCCCAGACAAGGCACCAGATGACAAAGCCAATACCGCAGACGACGCCACCCTGGCGCGCAAGCAGGTCAACGATGCCGCCGCCTACATCCGAGGCCTGGCCCAGTTGCGCGGGCGCAACGCCGACTGGGCCGAGCAGGCAGTACGTGAGGCCGTCAGCCTGACAGCCAGCGAAGCCATGCGCCTGAAGGTGATCGACCAGGTCGCCGACGACCTGCCCGCCCTGCTCCGCCAGCTCGACGGCAAGACCATCACTGTTGCCGGCCAACCTCGCCTGCTGCAGACCCGAGATGCCAGCCTGATCGAACACCCGCCCGACTGGCGCACGCGTCTGCTGGCTGTCATCACCAACCCCAGCGTGGCGCTGATTCTGATCATGATCGGGGTGTACGGTCTGCTGTTCGAATTCATCAACCCAGGTTCGGCGCTCGGAGGGGTGGTCGGCGGTATCTGCCTGTTGCTGGGGTTGTATGCCCTGCAGCTGTTGCCGGTGAATTTCGCCGGCCTGGCGCTGGTCCTGCTCGGTATCGCCTTCATGATCGCCGAAGCGTTCCTGCCCAGCTTCGGCGCAGTCGGCTTCGGTGGCATCGTCGCCTTCGTGGTGGGCGCGCTGATCCTGATCGACACCGACGCCCCCGGATTCGGCATCCCGCTGGGGCTGATCGGCGCCCTGGCGGTGCTTTCGGCCGTGCTGATCGGCAGCGTACTGGGCATGGCCATCAAGGCCCGCCAGCGCACACCGGTCAGCGGCGATGCCGGCCTGGTCGGCAGCCTGGTGACCGTCACCCGGGTGACAGCGGACGACCCCTGCACCGGTACCGTACAGGCCCAGGGGGAATACTGGCAGGTCCAGTGCGCGACGCCGCTGCAGATCGGCCAGCACGTGCGGATCACGGCCCGGCAGGGCCTCATGCTGCAAGTCAGCGCCGCTGTTCCCGCGGCGCAAGGAGAATGACGATGTTCATGCAAGTGGGCTTCGGGGCCGTGCTGGTCGTACTGGCCATGTTGCTGCTATCGGCCTTTCGCATCCTGCGAGAGTACGAGCGCGGCGTGGTGTTCCAGCTGGGGCGCTTCTGGCAGGTCAAGGGTCCGGGGTTGATTCTGCTGATCCCGGTGATCCAGCAGATGGTCCGGGTCGACCTGCGCACCGTGGTGCTCGATGTACCACCGCAGGACGTGATCACCCGCGACAACGTTTCGGTGAAGGTCAATGCGGTGCTGTACTTTCGCGTGCTCGATCCACAGAAGGCGATCATCCAGGTCGAAGACTTTCTCGTCGCCACCAGCCAGTTGGCGCAGACCACCCTGCGTGCGGTGCTGGGCAAGCACGAACTGGACGAACTGCTGGCCGACCGCGAACAACTCAATGCGGACATCCGCCAGGTACTGGATGCACAGACCGATGCCTGGGGCATCAAGGTGGCCAATGTCGAGATCAAGCACGTCGACCTCAATGAATCGATGATCCGCGCCATCGCCCGCCAAGCCGAGGCCGAACGTGAACGGCGAGCCAAGGTGATCCATGCCGAAGGGGAACTGCAGGCGTCGGAAAAGCTCATGCAGGCCGCGCAGATGCTCGGCAAGGAGCCAGGCGCCATGCAGCTGCGTTACATGCAGACGCTGGGGGCGATTGCCGGGGACAAGAGCTCGACCATCGTCTTCCCGTTGCCGCTGGATCTATTCAAAGGGTTGGCGGACAAGCCGAATTGAGGCGGGGGCGTCCTGCGCCCCCTGGCTCGGTCAGACTGGTGCGCGGCGCAAGGTCGCGAGGAAGGTTGCAGCACCGAGGAACAAGCCGGCGAAGGTGCGGTTCAGACGCTTTTGCTGCTTGGGCGTGCGCAATACCCGCAAGACCCGGGCTGCGAGCCCGGTGTAGCCTGCCATCACCAACAGGTCGACGGTCACCATGGTCACCGCGATCGCCACATACTGCGCCAGCAGCGGCTCGTGCGGGTTGATGAACTGCGGCAGCACGGCGAGCATGAACACCAGCGCCTTGGGGTTACTGACGTTGACCAGGAATCCGCGGAACACCAGGCTCAGCGGCTTGCCGATCGGGCGGATGCCGGACTCATCGGTCATGTCCATCGGCAAGGCACGCCACTGTTTGTAGGCCAGGTACACGAGATAGGCGACACCGAACCACTTGATCAGCTGGAAGGCGGTGGCCGACGCGGCGAGCACGGCGCCGACACCGGCAGCGATGATGGCGATCTGCAGGATCAGGCCCAGTTGCAGGCCCAGGGCATTCCAATAACCCCGCCAGAAGCCATACTGCAGCCCGCTGGACATCGAGGCGATGGCCCCGGCACCCGGCGACAGGCTGATGACCCAGCACGCGGCAAAGAAGCCTAACCACACGTCCATCGACATCACACACCTCACTTCACTCAAACAAATGTTGCAAAACGTTAAGCTAAGCGGTTGGTGAAAAAATGACCAGCGAATTTTGCGTGATCAGGACAGCGCCTCGAGCTCGGCCTGCATGCTCTCCAGGGTTTCCAGCGCTTCCATCCAGGCTTCTTCCAGTTCGGCTTCGCGCTGCTTGAACTTCGTCTGCCGCGCCAGCAGATCCCGCAACTCATCCTTGCGCGCCGCTTCGTAGACTCCGCTGTCGCCCAACGCGGCCTCGACCTCGGCCAGCTGCCCATGCAACTGGTTGAGTTCGGCCTCCAGCTTGTCGGCAGCCTTTTTATGCGGGGCCAACTGCTGGCGCAAGGCTGCAGCAGCCTGGCGCTGGGCCTTCTTGTCGGTCTTGTCCGGGTTGACCGGCGCATTGCTGGCGGGTGCGCTGCGCTGGCGGTAGTCGACCAACCAACGGCTGTAATCGTCGAGATCGCCGTCGAAGGTGTCGACCTTGCCGTCGGCCACCAGGAGGAAGTCGTTGGTGGTGCTCTTGAGCAGGTGACGATCGTGGGAAACCACGACCACGGCACCGGCGAATTCCTGCAGGGCCATGGTCAGCGCCAGACGCATTTCCAAGTCCAGGTGGTTGGTCGGCTCGTCGAGCAGCAGCAGGTTGGGCCGCTCCCAGGCGATCAGTGCCAGAGCCAGGCGGGCCTTTTCGCCGCCGGAGAAATTGACCACCGGTTCGTCGACGCGATCGCCATGGAAATCGAAGCCGCCGAGGAAGTCACGCAGGGTCTGCTCGCGCTCGGTCGGGGCAATGCGCTGCAGGTGCAGCAACGGACTGGCTTTGTCGTCGAGCGAGTCGAGCTGGTGCTGGGCGAAATAGCCCACTGCCAGGTTTTCGCCACGCACCAGGCGCCCGGAAAGCGGCTCGAGTTCACCGGCGAGGTTCTTGATCAGGGTCGACTTGCCTGCGCCGTTGGGGCCCAGCAGACCGATCCGTGCGCCGGGAGCCAACTGCAGTTTGACCTTGTCGAGAATGGCCTTGTCGCCATATCCCAGGCGTCCCTCGGACAGGTCGAGCAGCGGGCTGGAAATCTTCTGCGACTCGCGGAAGACGAAATCGAACGGCGAATCGACATGGGCCGCCGACAGCTCCTCCATGCGCTCCAGAGCCTTGATCCGGCTTTGCGCCTGACGGGCCTTGGTGGCCTGGGCCTTGAACCGGGCGATGTACTTTTCCATGTGCGCACGTTGCGCCTGCTGCTTCTCGTAGGCCTGCTGCTGCTGCGCCAGGCGCTCGGCCCGGGTACGCTCGAAGGCGCTGTAACCGCCCTTGTACAGATTGAGCTTGCGCTGTTCGACGTGCAGCACATGGTCGACCACGGCATCGAGGAAATCGCGGTCATGGGAGATCAGCAGCAGCGTGCCGGGGTAGCCCTTGAGCCAGTCTTCCAACCACAGGATGGCATCGAGGTCGAGGTGGTTGGTGGGCTCGTCGAGCAACAGCAGGTCGGATGGGCACATCAGCGCCTGGGCCAGGTTCAGACGCATGCGCCAGCCACCGGAGAAGTCGCCGACGCGGCGATCCATCTGCTCGTTGGTGAAGCCCAAGCCCGCCAGCAGCTTGCGCGCACGGGCGTCGGCGGTATAGCCGTCGGCACTTTCCAGTTCACTGTGCAAACGGGCCAGGGCAGTGCCGTCATGGGCGGCCTCGGCCACCGCCAGCTCGGCCTGGACCTTGCGCAGACGTGCGTCGCCATCGAGCACGTAGTCCACGGCCAGGCGATCGAGGGTATCGACCTCCTGGCGCATGTGCGCGATGCGCCAGTCGCCAGGCAACTGACAATCGCCGGCATCGGGCGTCAGCTCGCCGCGCAGGAGGGCGAACAGGCTGGATTTTCCGGCGCCGTTGGCGCCGATCAGGCCGGCCTTGTGACCGGCGTGCAGGGTCATCTCGGCGCCTTCTAGCAAGCGCTGCGGACCACGCTGTAAAGTGAGGTTGGATAGTCTGATCATGATGGTCGCGGAGTCTACCAGCTTCCTCGGCCCGTAGCGTGAGTGGAATGATGCACACCGACCTGTGGAATCACGCCCTGGCCCTCTATGGGCGACCTGGCGTGGAAACCGCCTGCCTGGCACTGCAAGACCTGGGCGGCGACGTTTGCCTGTTGCTCTGCGCCACGTGGCTGCAAGCCCGCAGGGTGGCCGTGGACGAAGCGCGCATCAAAGCCCTGCGAGGCCTTGCCGAGCCCTGGCAAGGCCAAGTGGTCGGCCCATTGCGGGAGCTGCGTCAGCGCTGGCGTAACCAGGCGCACGACGATAGCGCCCTGGCGACGCTACGGATGCAGGTGAAGGCCATGGAACTGGAAGCAGAGAAGGTGTTGCTGACGCGGCTGCAAGCCTGCTCGCAACTGTGGCCCGCAGACCCGGGTGGCGCCTCGGGCGACTGGCTGGACGCATTGGCGCCGGTCAACGCCCTGGGCCACGGCGCGCTGTTGCGATTGCGCGCCGCAGCCAGGGGGCTTCAGGAGGCCGAGGACGGCGTCTGAGCTGGGGTGCTGGCAGATGCTGCCGATGGCGAGGCCGGGGCGGGCGAGTTGGTCACCGGTGCACTGGCGGCCGGTGTAGTCGCTGGCTTGGTTTCGGCCGGTTTGGCGGCTACCGGCTTGGCAGCGGCAGGTTTGGCCGGCGCCTTGGCAGCGGGCTTGGCGGCAGGCTTTGCAGCTGGCTTGGTAGCGGATGCCTTGGCAGCCGGCTTCGTCGCAGCGGGCTTGGCAGCGGCTGGTGTGGCCGCAGTCTTGGCAGCAGGTTTCGCCGCGGCTGGCTTGGCCGAAGCCTTGGCAGCAGTTGGTTTGGCTGCGGCAGCACGTGTCGCAGGCTTGGCCGCAGCGGCCTTGGCTGGCGCCTTGGTAGCCGCAGGTTTGGCTGCAGCAGTACGAGCCGGGGCTTTGCTGGCGGCCGGCTTAGCGGCTGTCTTGTTCACTGCAGGCTTGGCAGCGGCCTTGCTCGTGGCGGGCTTGGCAGCAGCGACTTTGGCTGGTGCTTTTGCGGCAGCAGGTTTGGCCGCAGCACGAGCGGGTGCCTTGGCAGCAGCAGGTTTGGCCGCAGCACGGGCGGGTGCCTTGGCAGCAGCAGGTTTGGCCGCAGCACGGGCTGGCGCCTTGGCAGCTGCAGGCTTGGCCGCAGCACGAGCGGGTGCCTTGGCAGTTGCAGGTTTGGCCGCAGCGCGAGTGGGTGCCTTGGCAACAGCCGGTTTGGCCGCACGTTGATCGAGCGCTTTGGTGGCTGCCTCACGCACCTTGCCAACACCCTGGGCTAGCTTCAGGCTTTCCTGGGCGTCACGTTTGAGTTGCTGAATATATCCGCGGGTCTGGGTCTGGCGATCCTTGAGGGAGTCGAGCACTTCCTCCAATTCGCCGATGGCTTTTTGCGCTTTGCTCTGCGCCTTGGCTTTACCCGCCTTGGCCGCATCCTGCAACTTCAGGCGACCGGTGTGCAGTTTTTCCTGAGCCTTGCCACGCTGCTTTTCCAACTTGGCCAGGAGTTTCTCCGCGTCCGCCAGTGCTTGGGAGCAGGCATCTTCCAAATGTTCGAGCAGGCTGCTCGAAAGTTGCTGGAGCAGGTGTAACGGCGTACTTACTGGCTTCTTCTTGGCCGACATGGTTTACCTCCTGGCTGACGAGATTGCGGCTCATACTATGCTTCTGCTGCTACCGCCGCTAGGGCATGTGGACAGTATTGTTTGCGCCGCGTTGCATGCCTGGGCAAAGTTGTTATCTTGCAGCTCCGAGCAAGTGTAGTTGCTTAACTCATCATTGCCGATATTTGGCCCAATCACTTTATTGCGCGCATCCTTCAATTGCCTGGAGTTGTCATGCCCCGTTCTCTGGTTCTCGGCCTGTGCCTGATGGCGCCCTTCGCACTGGCCAACCCCGATGCCGCCCCTGCCAACGACCACGACCTGGCCTACAGCCTCGGCGCAAGCCTGGGAGAGCGCCTGCGCCAGGACATGCCCGGGCTGCAATTGGACGCGTTGGTGGAGGGGCTGCGCCAGGCCTACCTGGGCCAGCCGCTGAAACTCGACGACGCCCGCATGCAAGCCATCCTGCAGGCGCACGATGCCCAGGCCGGCAGCCCCGTGGGGCAGGAAGACATGTTGAAGCTGCAAGCGGCCGAGACCCGCTTCATGGCCAACGAAAGGGCCCGCGCCGGCATGCACGAGCTTGCCGAAGGCGTGCTTTACAGTGAACTGGCCAGTGGCTCCGGCGCGCAACCGAGAGCCGATGGCAAGGTGCAGGTGCGGTATGTGGGCAAGCTGCCGGATGGCTCGGTATTCGACCAAAGCCAGCAACCGCAGTGGTTCAGCCTGAATTCGGTAATCGAAGGCTGGAAAGTGGCTTTGCCACATATGAAAACCGGCGCCAAGTGGCGCCTGGTCATTCCTTCGGCACAGGCCTATGGCGCACAGGGGGCGGGCGACCTGATCGCGCCGTATACCCCACTGGTGTTCGAGATCGAACTGCTGGCGGTCAGCGATTAGTCCAGCGCCGGAACTTGCTCGGCACTTTCTTCCTGATGGGCATTGTGTAGGACTTCGATCAGGCAGTCTTCCAGCTCGAAGCGCTCGTGCAACAGGCCACCCAGTTTGCCGAGTTTTTCGGCGAATCGTTCGGGATCGGTGCAACCACTCTTCTCGCAATGGTCGTTGAAGGCCAGGGCGATCTGGGTGATGTCATTGATGCGCGGGTTGATCTCCTCCGCCAGCACCAAGGCCTTTTCGTCGCCGAATGCCTTTGCCTCGCTGACCAGTTGCTCGCAGACCTCGAAATGCCACGCCGACACGTAATCGACGAGAACCTCGCAGAATCCCCCGTTGTGCTCCCGATCGGCAAAGGCCGGCTTGGCATCGCGCAAGGCGCGGAACGCCTGCACCAGCTCCTGGCGCTCCTTCAGCCAACGGTCGATCAGCTTGTGAACCCCACCCCAGCGTTCCTGGGCGTTCTGGCAACTATCGAGCATGGCGATCTCATCCCTTCTGGGTTGATGCCGTTGCACCTCGTAGCACAATCGTGCAGCACAAAGGTGACATCAGCAGGACGGCATCGAGCAGTTGTAATTTCGGTATACGTGCTGCGAGATTATTCCCGCGCGTGCAGGCCTTCAAGGTACGCAGCAGACAAAGTTCATACAAGCGTTTAATACTTTTTCTGTTCACCACTGGTCGCGCAATGCTTTGGCATTGCTATAGATCAAGCATTGGCCAAGACACGCAACCGATAAGCGAACAGACAGGACAAGGGCACCGAGGCCAACAACAGGAACGCCACCAGGCTCCACTCCGGAAGCGTCAGGTCGATGAAGCTCCAGGTCAGCGAGCCGCAATCCGAGCCGCTCCACAACAGGGACCGGACGATTTCGTACCAGGGCTGCTCGAACACTCGTGACATGGGCTGGGGACACGAGCTGCCGGCCACGCCCTGCACCCACACATGCCGCGCCGCCAGCATCGCGCCCACCAGCGCGCAGACCAGGGCAGCCACCATGTAGCGATAGATGCCACGCACTCCGGGGCCATGCAGCCAGGCCACGAAACAGACAAGGGTGTATCCGGCCAGTGCCACGCGCTGGCTGAAGCAGAGCGCACACGGCATCAGACCCAGTACGCTTTCGAGGTAGAAAGACGCTGCCAGTATCGCCAGAGAGGCAAGCCAGGCGGGAAGAAACGGAGTACGAAAGCGGGCCGGCAACATGGTCGGAATGGGTCCGGGGATGGAAGATTGGCCTGAGACGGTAGAGGATACCTATGCTTTGTTTCAAGGCACTACGGGAACGGGAAGTCGATTCGAACTGAAGGAAAATTCCGAGCTCGATGTAGGATCCCCCCAAGGAACAATCTCGCAGAACTCCCCGTTTTCACTGGATAAATTACCCGCCCAGCAGCCCGGGCCACGCCACGGGCTGCTTGGGTACATCAAGCTCTGACGCTTTCCGGCAGCGGCAGCGCCAACAGGCGCTCATCCAACAGACCGAGCCCCTCCTGGAACAGCTGGTTGCTGCGTTCGGTCTCGCCGAGGCCGGCCAGCAGGCGGGCGAGCTCGGCACAGGCTTCGGGATTGCGCTCCATGCGCAAGCTGCTTTCGAGGTAGTCACGGGCCTTGCCCCACAAGCGGTTCTGCAGGCTCAGACGGCCAAGGGTCAAGAGCAGGCTGGG
Organism: Pseudomonas putida; assembly: GCF_004357765.1. Taxonomy (GTDB): domain Bacteria; phylum Pseudomonadota; class Gammaproteobacteria; order Pseudomonadales; family Pseudomonadaceae; genus Aquipseudomonas; species Aquipseudomonas putida_U. The sequence goes on from NZ_SMTE01000006.1 coordinate 301,132, forward strand.
GTCTTGCGGATGGGCCTTGAGCCAGCCTTCGGCGGTCTGCAGCTGGCGCGCCGGGTCATCGCCCCGCACCAGACCGTACAGACGCGCCAGATGGCTTTCGTACTCACGCTTGAGCGCCGTGCGCAACACCTGCTCTGCCTCGCCCTGGGCGCCCACCTGGCGCAGTTGCTCAGCGTAGGCCAGGACCAACTGCGGCTCCTGTCGCTGGGCAGCGCTTAGTTGCTGCCAGGCCCTTTCCAGGGCCTGCCGCGCGGTCTGGGCGTCTTCGCCACGGGTAGCCGCCAGGCTCAGATTCTGGCCCCATGCGCGCTGTTCCAGAGCAGCCAGCTCCTTGGCCGGTAGCACCTTGTGCTTGCGCAGGTCGGGTAGCAGACGGATCAACGCCGACCAATCGCCGCGTTCCAGGTACAGGCGCTGCAGCAGGCGCAGCACCTGGCCGTTGTGCGGGTGACGTTCCTGCATCGCCAGCAACGTTTCAAGGGCGCCGTCGGATTCGCCACGATCCATCTGTAACTGGGCATGGGTCAGGGCGATGGCCAGCTCGGCCTGGGGCTGGCGTTCCAGCGCACGCTCAAGCAGGTTGTCGCTGTCCTCGCTGCGCCCCTGTTCGTTGGCCGCTCGGGCAGCGCCGAGGTAGTAGAGCAGCGGCTGGCGCTCGGCTTCGGCAGCGCGATGCAGGTGGCGCTGGGCGCTGGCCCAGCGTCCTTCGGCGAGATCCAGTTGACCCTGCTCGATGGCCACGCGCACGCGGCGAGTACGATTACGCCGCGACCAGGGATTGACTACGCCGCTGGAGGTGAGCACCAAGCCCACCAGGTAGCGTACCAGCCACAACAGCAGCACGATCGCCACCAGTGCCGCCAGAGCCGCCCACAAACCTGACTGATAGCGGAAGCCGCCATAGGCGATCATCACGTAGCCACTGTGCTTGGCCACGGCGATGCCGAGCGCTGCGGCGACGACGATCGCCAGCACCGCCAACAGGTAGACACGTTTCATGGTTTGGCCCCCTCGCCTTCGACCGGCAGGTGGCGACGCTGGATATAGGCCTGCACCGCAGCCAGGCTGTCGCTCAGGTCAGGGGTGACCACCGACACCGGCTGCTCGGCCAGCGCATTGAGGCTTTCGAGCATGGCCTGGCTTTGCGGGTTGTCGGCGTTGAAGTTGGCCAGCAGCACGCTGCGGGCATCGTCCAGGGCTTGGGTGTAGACCTTGGCCTGCCCATTGAGCGCCGCCCACTGGGCCTGCTCGATGGTCAGGCTCAGCGCCAGCCGCAGTTGGTTGAGCGATTGCCCGGCCAGCAGCGGCCGAACGTTGTCATCGGCATTGAAATCGATCTGGAAGTACTTGCCGATTTCCGCCCACCACTGTGACCAACGACTGGCGCCGTCACCGTCGGAGGTCAGCGCCCCCATGGGATCGGCGTTGCTGTCGAACTCCGGCGACCGGGCGCTGAGCTGCTGCACCAGCTCGCGCTGGGCCGCAAGCTTGAGGAACAGCCCGGTACGATCCGGCTGCTCGGTGCTGTTGAGCGTAGCCAGGCTGCGGGCCAATGCTTCACGGGCGGCGAAGGCGCCGGGGTCGCTCTGCTCGCGGAGAATTTCATCGGCACCTTCGACCAGGGCCTTGGCGCTGGTGATGTCCTGCAGCGCCGACAGGCGCAGGGTGGCCAGTCGCAGCAGGTGCTCGGCCTCGGCCAGCCGCCATTCCTTGCGGCTCTCGCCCAGCACGGTTTCCAGGCGTTGGCTCAAACGTTGCTGATCGCCCTGCAACTGCGCCACCAGCCGGCGACGGTCTTCAAGCTCGCTGGCAGCCGGCAAACTGGCCAGTTGCTCGCTGATCTGCTGTTCGCGCTGCTGCAGAGCTGCGGCACGTTGGCTCAACGTTTCAAGGTGCTGACCCTGGCTCAGTTCGCTGCCTTGCAGTTGCCGCACTTGCCAGACGCCCCAGCCGCCGACCGCGACCCCCGCCGCGCCAACCAACAGGGCCAGTAAGGCCAGGCCGCTGCCGGTACGCTTGGCGGGCGCGGCGGTATCGGATTGCGCCGGCTCCTGGGCCGACGGCTGTTCATTGTTGGGCAAGACAGTTTCGCTCACGTATCCATCCTTTGCATGGGAGGCGCATCGCCCTAGCTTAGCGCCTTAGGAGGCAGGTGCAGCGCTGCGCTGCACGGCTGCCAGCAAGGCCGCGGCGCTGGCGCCACGGCAATCCACAACCTGTTGAGCCCCAGCGGACCTGGCCTGTTCGGCCACCCGTGGGCTGGGCACGAACACTGTCAGGCGCGCCACCCGCGGCCAGTCGTCCCCGGCCATCTGCCGCAAGTGTTCAAAGCCCTGCCCACTGCTGACCACCAGGCCATTGAGGCGTTCCGCTTCGATGCATTGCATCAGCGTGCCGGCCGGATACTCCGGCAGACGGCGGCGATACAGTTCCAGATAATCGACACTAGCACCTTGCTCTCCAAGACGCTCTGCCAGCAGTTCGCGACCTCCGATGCCGCGCACGATCAGTACACGTGCTGCGGGCACGGCGACAGCCTGGCGCAGTAGCGGGCTGGCGAGCAAGGCCTCGCTGTCGTCGCCCTGGACGGGGCAGGTCACTTCCAGGCCCGCGGCCTGGAGTACCCCTGCGGTCGCCCCGCCGACACTGAACCAGCCCGTGGGTGGCGCCGGTAAGCCTGCTTTGGCTAGAGATCCAAGCAACAACCTGGCCGCCGGCTTGCTGACCACGATAATCGCCTGGTAGCTCGCCAGCGCTGCCAGCAGGCTACGCCGTGGCGCATCCAGGGGCTCTGGCTCGATGGCCAGCAGGGGCAGGCTCGCGTTGGCCACGCCCTGTGCTGCAAGGTACTGCGCCAGTGCCGCGCAGTCCTCTTCGGGCCGGGTCAGCAGCAGGCGCCAGGGGCTCACGGATGTCCAGCCTCGCCATAGACTTCCTTGAGGATAGCCTCGGCGCCCTGCCCCAGCAGGTCCTCCGCCACCCGCACGCCGAGGGCTTCGGCGGCCGTACGCGGGGCCCGGGCATCGGCGACCAGCAACGTGCCGCCACTCGGCTGGCCGACCAGGCCACGCAGCCACAGCTGGTCGCCGTCGAGCACGGCATAACAGGCGATGGGCACCTGGCAACCACCATTCAGGCGCTTGTTCAGGGCGCGTTCGGCGATTACCCGGTCGGCGGTGTCGACATGGTTCAGCGGTGCCAGCAGTGCGTGAATCTCGTGATCGGCGCTGCGGCACTCGATGCCCACCGCGCCCTGGCCTCCTGCCGGAAGGCTGTCGTCGACGCTGATGCTGGAGGTGATGCGTGGCTCGAAACCGAGGCGGATCAGACCGGCCGCAGCGAGGATGATCGCGTCGTATTCGCCCGCATCGAGCTTGGCCAGGCGGGTATTGACGTTGCCCCGCAGGAAGCGAATCTGCAGGTCAGGCCTGCGTGCCAGCAACTGGGCCTGACGGCGCAGGCTGGAGGTGCCGACGATGCTGCCGGCGGGCAGCGCGTCGAGGCTGGGGAAACGATTGGACACAAAAGCGTCGCGCGGATCTTCGCGCTCGCAGATGCAGTACAGACCCAGTCCCTCAGGGAAGTCCATGGGCACGTCCTTCATCGAGTGCACAGCGATGTCGGCTTCGTTGTCGAGCAAGGCGGTTTCGAGTTCCTTGACGAACAGACCCTTGCCGCCAATCTTCGCCAAGGGAGCATCGAGCAATTTGTCGCCGCGGCTGACCATGGGCACGAGGGTCACCTGCAGCCCCGGATGCGCTTGCTCGAGTCGGGCCTTGACGTATTCGGCCTGCCACAGGGCCAGGGCACTTTTACGGGTGGCAATGCGGATTTCGCGAGTGGACATGGAACGCCCCGATGCAGAGAAATGCCGCCGATGATAACAGCTCCGTCGGCATCGCTAGCAGATGTGGGTCATGATCCTGCTCAGGCTGCGGCCGATCCGCCACCGCGTTTGCGGCACCGGACCGGCCGGCCAACTTTGGCTACTGCGTCGTCACAGCGTCTGCATCATCTTGCGCACACCCGCGACATGCCGCCGGCTGACGGTCAAGGCATCGCCATCGAGGCCCTTGAGGAACAGCTGGAAATGCCCCAACGGCGTGCGCTGCAAGCGTTCGATGCGCGCACGGGCCACGAGCGCATTGCGGTGGATACGCACGAAGCGTTCACCGAATTCATCTTCCAGGGCCTTGAGCGGCTCGTCCAACAGGACTTCACCGGTCTCGTGGCGCAGCGTGACGTACTTGTGGTCGGCAATGAAGTAGATGACCTGGTCCAAGGGAATCAGCTCGATGCCCTTGCGCGTCCGGGCGCTGATATGACTACGCGGGCCACCGCCTTCATTGGCTGGCCGGGTCAGCGCGGCCAACTGCGCGCGGTTGGGCTTCTCCGCCTTGCGCAGGGCATCACGCAGGGCCTGGGGTTGGATAGGTTTGGACACATGGCTGAGGGTACTGTCCCCGAAGGCTTCGCTGCCGTATTCATCATCCCCGGTGCAGAACACCACTGCCGGGGGCGCCTCACGCTCGCACAGGCGTGCGGCGACTTGCAGGCCATCCAGGCCTTTCATGCCGATGTCCAGCAGGACGATATCGGGCTTGAGGCTTTCGATCAGGGCCAAGGCCTCCTCGCCGTTGGTGGCGCTGGGCTCCAGCACGGTGTACCCCTCCAGCTCCGCCAGCAGCCGCGTCAGGCGTTCGCGGGCCTGGGGTTCATCATCAACGATCAGGACATTCATAGTTGCTCTGGATTCCTGAGTGAGTCTCGCACAAGGTTTAGCGTAGACAGATGCAGGTCGAGCGACACTGCGGTCACGCTCTAGACCGGTGCGAAGGCCAAAGATTCACTGTGCTGGCAGATTCATCGCCAGTCCTTTGTCCAACTGTAGACGGTCCGTGGAACACTGCCGTTCAATCGGTAAATATCCCTGGTACCCGTTCACACTGGATTTTCCGACCGTTTCTGGCGACCGGCGCCCTGCGGCCGGGCCCTCAACCCTGTTATCATCGGCGACACTTTTTCGTTCACGCCTTCAAAGAGTGAATCCATGAGCACCGACAAGACCAATCAGTCCTGGGGCGGCCGCTTCAGTGAGCCCGTCGACGCCTTCGTCGCCCGCTTCACCGCCTCGGTCGACTTCGACAAGCGCCTGTACCGCCACGACATCATGGGTTCGATCGCCCACGCCACCATGCTGGCGCAGGTCGGCGTTCTCAGCGATGCCGAGCGCGACACCATCATCGATGGCCTGAACACCATCCAGGCCGAGATCGAGGCAGGCACCTTCGAGTGGCGCGTCGACCTCGAGGACGTGCACATGAACATCGAGGCACGCCTGACCGACCGCATCGGTATCACCGGCAAGAAGCTGCATACCGGCCGCAGCCGCAACGACCAGGTCGCCACCGACATCCGCCTGTGGCTGCGCGACGAGATCGATCTGATCCTCGCCGAGATCACCCGCCTGCAGGAAGGCCTGCTGGAGCAGGCCGAGCGCGAAGCCGCAACCATCATGCCCGGCTTCACTCACCTGCAGACTGCCCAGCCGGTCACCTTCGGCCATCACCTGCTGGCCTGGTTCGAAATGCTCAGCCGCGACTACGAGCGCCTGGTCGACTGCCGCAAGCGCACCAACCGCATGCCCCTGGGCAGTGCCGCGCTGGCCGGCACCACCTACCCGATCGACCGCGAGCTGACCTGCCAGCTGCTGGGCTTCGAAGCCGTGGGCGGCAACTCGCTGGACAGCGTCTCGGACCGCGACTTCGCCATCGAATTCTGCGCGGCGGCGAGCGTGGCGATGATGCACCTGTCGCGCTTCTCCGAAGAGCTGGTGCTGTGGACCAGCGCCCAATTCCAGTTCATCGACCTGCCCGATCGCTTCTGCACCGGCAGCTCGATCATGCCGCAAAAGAAGAACCCGGACGTGCCGGAGCTGGTCCGGGGCAAGAGTGGCCGCGTATTCGGTGCTCTCACCGGCCTGCTGACCCTGATGAAAGGCCAACCGCTGGCCTACAACAAGGACAACCAGGAAGACAAGGAGCCGCTGTTCGACGCCGCCGACACCCTACGTGATTCGCTGCGCGCCTTCGCCGATATGATCCCAGCCATCAAGCCGCGTCATGCGATCATGCGTGAAGCGGCGCTACGCGGCTTCTCCACCGCTACCGATCTGGCCGACTACCTCGTGCGCCGTGGCTTGCCGTTCCGTGACTGCCACGAAATCGTCGGCCATGCTGTGAAGTATGGTGTCGATACCGGCAAGGACCTGGCCGAGATGAGCCTGGAAGAGCTGCGCCAGTTCAGCGACCAGATCGACCAGGATGTGTTCGAAGTGCTGACCCTGGAAGGTTCGGTGAATGCCCGCGACCACGTCGGCGGTACCGCTCCTGCGCAGGTGCTGACCGCGGTGGTGCGAGGCAAGGCGTTGCTGGCTTCGCGCTGATCGGCAAATCTAGGGCGTATCCTCTGGGGTACGCCCGGCCGCATCCTTCCAACCCCCACCCAACGCCAGAAACACCCCAACCTGCCCCATCGCCACCTGGCTGTTCGCTGCCGCCAACTGCGCACGCATGTCGGTGTACGCGCGGGTCGCCTGCAGGTCCGCCAGGAATGATTCCCGCCCGGCCTGGAAGTACCGGTGGGTCTGCTCCGCAGCCAGCTTGGCCGACTGCTCGGCTTCAGCCAGGGCATCACGGCGATCGAGCAGAGCGCTGTACTGCGCGAGTCGGGTCTGGGTCTCGCGGATAGCGTTGAGCACCACCCCGTCGAAATGCGCCAGGGCCGCCTGGGTCGAGGCTTCGGCCATGCGAATTCGCGCGCGGGTACCATTGGTGGGGATGGTCCAACTGATCTGCGGGCCGAACCCCCAGCGGTTGGTCGCCGGCTCACCGAGGTTTTCCAGGATACCAATGGTGCCCACCTGGGCGCCGATGCTGATGTCTGGATACAACGCGCCAGTGGCTACGCCGATATTCGCCGTGGCCGCTGCCAGCTGACGTTCGGCCTGGCGCACGTCCGGGCGACGCTTGAGCAGGGCGGCACCGTCGCCGACCGGCACCAGCTGCGCCAGGTGTGGCAGCTCGGCGCAATCGGCGGTGCCCGCCGGCAGTTGATCGACCGGCCTGGCCAACAACGCGGCCAAGGCATACAACCCCGTTTCGCGCTCGGCCTTGAAGCGTGGCAGCTCGGCCCGCAACGACTTGAACTGGGTCTGCGAGCGAGTGACCTGGGTCTCATCACCGCGACCGGCATCGCGCAGGCGCTGGGTCAGTTGCACACTCTGTTCCTGCAAGTCGAGTGACTCGCGGGCAATATGGTATTCCTCGTTGGCCGAACACACCTGGGTGTAGGCCTTGACCACGTCGGCCACCAGGGTGATGCGTGCCGTGTCGGCAGCGGCCTGGACCGCATCGGCATTGGCCTTGGCGGCCTCGGTGCCGCGCTTGAAGGTGCCCCACAGGTCGAACTGATACGACGCACTGATGATCGCCTCGCCAATGTTGGCCACTGGCACCTTCTCGCTCAGCAGAAACGCCTCGCCGGACTCCTGCAAACGCTGGGCACCGAGTTTCACGCCACCATTGAAACCGCCCTGCGACTGCGCCACCTCGACCTGGGCGCGGGCTTTGGCGATGTTGGCGGCAGCCACGCGCAGTTCGGTGTTGGCACCCAACGCCTGGCGCACCAGCTCGTTCAAACGTTGATCCTGATACAGCTGCCACCAATCCTCGGGCACGGGCGCAGACACCACGCTGTCTGCATCCTGGCGCAGCGGACCGTTGAGGTCACTGCGCTGCACCGCCGCTTCCTTGGGCACTTCATAGTCGGGACCGACCATCATGCAGGCCCCCAACGACAGGCATACACCGGCCAGGATCAGATGCTTCATGGGCGCTGGTCCTCGATGATCGAGACCGTGGCGGTACGTCCGGCGATCATCCGAAAGTCCTGCGGCACGTCGTCGAAGGCGATGCGCACCGGGATGCGCTGGGCCAGGCGCACCCAGCTGAACGCCGGGTTGACGTTGGGCAGCAGGTTGGCGCCACTGACCCGGTCGCGGTCCTCGATGCCGGCGGCGAAACTCTGCACGTGACCGCGCAGGCGGGTGTTGTCGCCCATCACGCGGATGTCCACGGCATCGCCGATGTGGATGCCGCCCAGCTTGGTTTCCTCGAAGTAGCCATCGACGTGGTACGACGCACTGTCGACCACCGACAGCACCGGCCGGCCAGCGGTGACGAACTCATGGTTACGCGGTGCGCGGTCGTTGAGGTAGCCATCCACCGGGCTGCGGATCACCGAGCGGTCGAGGTTGAGCTGGGCGGCATCGACCGCCACCTGCGCCTCGTTGGCCGCCGAGCGAGCTCGGGCTTCGCGGGACTGGCTCTCTTCGAGCTGCTCGGCTGCCACCAGGTTGCCCAGCTTGCGGTTGCGCTGCGCTTCACGCGAAGCCTGGGCCAAGGTTTCCTGGCGCTCGGCCAGGGTCGCCTTGGCCTGGCGCAAGGCCAGGGTGAAGCGGTCCTGGTCGATGGTGAACAGCACGTCGCCACGCTTGACCACTTGGTTGTCGCGCACCTCGACCTTCTGGATCAGGCCGGAGACGTCCGGGGCGATCTGGATCACGTCGGCGCGGATGTGGCCGTCGCGGGTCCAAGGCGCGAACAGGTAGTACACCACCATCTGCCATACGAGCACGGCGGCGAAACTCACGACCAGCAAGGTCAGGACCACACGGCCCAAGGTCAACAAAGGTTTTTTCATGGCAGCATCAGGTTTCGGCAAAAGTGGTCGACCGCGCCCAGCATCACGGCGTACAGGGCGACGTTGAACAACGCCCGGTGCCAGACCAGGCGATAGAAATTCAGGCGCACGAGCACGGCGTGCACGCCCAGGAACAGCAGGTAGGTGAACACCATCATCACCAACAGCGTGGGCAGGAACACCCCGCTGATATCCAGATCACCAATCACAGTGGCGCTCCATCGATGCCGTGGGGCAGTTGCGGTTGTTCGCTGGGTTCGAGCATCACCTCGACACCCGGCAGCAGGGCCAGACGCAGGCCGCTAAGGGCATGCAGCAGGTGCAGGCGGGCATCGCCACGGTCATGGCCCTGGTCCAGCGCCAGACCCTGGCGCGCCCGCTCCATGCTGCGCAGCAGATCGGCCGGCGCGTGCAAGCGCTGGTTGGCGTGCAGGCAGGCCGAATAATGGCTGCCGACTTCGGCAATGACCGTGTCCAGTCGCTCGCGGGCCGACAAGCCGACACGCGGCATGTACGCCTGCAGGTCGAGGAGGTTCAAGCCCACGCGCAGGTCGCGCAGGGCCGCGCCGCTGTCCTGGCCAGTCTGCGACAGACGCGGCAGGTGCTGCATCAACCGGTCGAGCATCTGCACGCCAAGCTGGCGGTGCTCGGCAAGACTCGCCGGATGGGTGATCTCGACAATGTCGCGCCAGGCGAAACGGGTCATGCGCTTGGCGGCCAACTCGACGCCGAAGGGGCGCAGGAGCAGGGTCCAGATGAAAGCGAACAGCAAGCCTACGGGGCCGGCCAGGTTGGCATTGATGAAGGTCAGGAAATCGGCATCGTAGGCGCCCTGGATGCTGATGAAGGTTGCCGTGTTGACGATCGTCAGCAAGGTACCGAGGTAGAAGCGCGGCTGTACGGTCAAGGTGCCGACGCAGATGAACGGCACGGCGAAAGCCAGCACCAGCATGGGGAAGTCATGCAGGTTGGGCAGCACCAGGAACAGATAGACGCTGGAGAAGATCACCGACAACAGCGTCCAGAAGAAGAAGCGGTAGATCTGCGGCGCCGGGTCGTCCATGGCGGCGAAGAAGCTGCAGGCCACGGCGGCGAGGATCACCGCACTGCCGCCGTCGTTCCAGCCGAGCAGGATCCACAGGCCGCTGGCGACGATGATCGCGGTGACCGTGGAGAACACCGAGTACAGCATCAGGCCGCGGTCGAAGAATGGCGTCAGACGGCCCAGGCGCCAGTGTCGGTAGACGGCCCGCCATGGCGTGGCATCGTCCTGGCGCAAGGCATGCTGCAAGGTGCAGCAGTCCTGCCAGAGGTCGACCCATTCGGCAAGACGGTAGAGGGCATTGGACAGCAGCAGCTCGCCGCGCTGGTCCAGCGCGGCGGCGCTGGGCTGCTGCCGGTCGATCTGTTCGCGCAAGGCGCTCCAACGTGTCAGCGAAGCATCCTTGGCAGTGCCCTCGAGCCATTCCCGCGCAGCCTCGAGCAGCGGCTGCACCTGGGCGAACTGGGCCGGAGCACGGCCTTCGAGAGCGACCAGGGCGTCATCCAGCGCATCGACCACCGGCAGCAGGTGAATCATCCGCCCGCGCAGCTCACGGGCGTTTTTCACCGTGTGCGGGCCTGCGCCTTCATGACCGAGCTGACCGATCATCATTTCCAGGGTATTGAATGTGGCGACCATCGAGGCGCGCATACCGCCCACCTTGTCGGCGACAACGGCGCGGGCCAGGTAGGTATCGCTATAGCGGATCGCCTCGCTGAACCAGTTACCGGTGGAGCCGACCACCACCGGTGCCAGCCGGCGCGGCCAGAAGATTGCCCCTACCACGGCGGCGCAGACGATACCCAGGCAGATCTCCTGGGCCCGTGAGGACGCCACGTCGAACACTGCGGTCGGATTGTCGACCACCGCCAGGGCGATCATCGGCAGGGTGTAGCCGGCCAGCATCAGCACATAATTGTTGGCCGTGCGCAGGTTCAACGAGAGGAACAGCAAGGTGCCGGTCCAGAGGGCAATGGCCACCGACAGCAGCAGCGGCGATTGCACCAGCGGCGGCACCAGGAAGATTGCCCCACCGGCGCCCAGCAAGGTGCCCAGGGCCCGATACAAGGCCTTGGAGCTGGTCGGGCCGACGAATGGACTGGAGACGATGTACACCGTGGCCATCGCCCAGTACGGGCGTGGTAGCTGCATGAGCAGGGCGATGTAGAGGGCGATCATCGACGCGGCGAAGGTGCGCACCCCGTAGAACCAGTCACGGGCCGGCGGCACTGAGCTGAAGAAACCCTTCATTGCTCCCCACCGACGTTACCCAGGCCCGCAGCTTCGAAAGCGCGGAGCACGCGTAGGGTGGCCTGCAGGTCCGCTTCGCTGATGCCCTGGAGCACCTCATGGCGCACGCGTACCAGCTCGGCCTCGATGGCTTCGGCCAAGGCGCGGCCCTCGGCGGTGAGGCTCAAGGCCTTGGCGCGACGGTCCAGTGGGTCTTCACTGCGGCACACCAGGCCGGCTCTGCACAGTTGGTCAAGCAGACGCACCAGCGACGGGCTTTCCAGACCTGCGGCCTGAGCCACTGCCACCTGGTGCACACCATCGCCCAGGCGCACGATCATCAACAGCGGCGCAGCACAGGCTTCGGAGATACCGTAGCCGGTCAACGCCGCATGGCAGATGCGTCGCCAGTGGCGAGCGGCAACGACCATGCCGCTGCTGACTTGAAGGCGCAGGGAGTCAAGGGACATTTGGATAACCAAGGATATTCATAGTTTGCTAACTATCAATATACGCCTTGCCCTCCCCCTGTCGTCAACAGCAGGCGATCAGTTGCCAGGATGAATTGTTGTTCATGCTGCCATCACGCCCGCACCTCGGCCTCAAGGCTGGACCTGATCCTCGAGCTTCATGGCCAAGGCCAGCGAGCTGCCCAGTTGCACCGCCCGGTCGCGCCAATCCAGATAGCGCCCAGGGTCACGGCTGCTGAAATGCACCGCCAGTTCCTCGGCCGCCTGCATCACGCCCGTCGCCGCGGCCAGCTCCAACCAATACAGCCCGGCCTTGATGTCGGTAGCGACGTGAAGACCGTGGAGCAATCGATAGCCCACCTCGAATCGGCAGCGTGCCTCGCCCTGTTCGGCACCACGCAGGAACCATTCATAGGCGCACCCGACGTCGACCTGCCAAGCGAACTCGCCATCGCAGACTTCTTCTTCGTATAGATCGCCCAATGCCGCGGCCGCCTGCGCCATGCCGAGTTCGAAGGCCTGTCGATAGCATTCGGCGGCCTGGGTATAAGAAGGGCTGATGCCTTTGCCGAAATACAGTTGCTGCCCAAGATTGAACCAGGCCGCCGCATGCCCTTGCAGTGCAGCCATGCGCAGCAGGTGTCGGGCCAGTTCGGTATCGGCGCGCCAGTACTTGCCGTTGAGCCAGATCCAGCCCAGGTCATTCAGCGCGCTGACGTTGCCTGCCAGCGCCTGACGCCGCAGGTCGGCGTACACCGCTTGCAGGTCCGGTGCCTCGTCCAGACGGCTGACCAGCAGCGCTCGCTGGCTGGGCAGGCCCACGCCGGCGAACTGTCGCTGGCGCTTGCCGGCGGGTATGGGAGCCGGAACGACCTGCTCGGGCAACAGCCGGGCAAGTAACGGGTGGATATTGCTGACAGCTGACATGTTCATCCTCATTGAACGGTCCACGACCCCGGGCACGGCGGCACGAGGCGTGATTCTGCGCGACGCCACGACAAAACCTGTCGCGAACGAACCGGTATGAGGCAACCAATTGCACATTCGTTGATCAGAGCGAGTTGTGGCAAATTGCCATGAGCCCGGACAATACCGCTTCAACCGATGTCGCAAAGCCTAGACAAGGACGTAATCTTTTGCCGTTCGCCACCACCCGCGCCACCCTCAGCCGACAATGGGCGTTGCTTCGCCAGCTGCCCAGCCGCCCCCCGGGCAATACCAGCGCAGAACTGGTGTGGCGCCTGCGCGATGTGGGCTTCACCGTCAGCAAGCGCACAGTCGAGCGTGACCTCAACGAGCTGTCGCTGATCTTTCCACTGGAGCGCAACGACAAGAGCATCCCGTTCGGCTGGCACTGGGCGGCCACAGCCGGTAGCGACCTGCGTGGAAACTTCGACCTGCAAGGCTACCTGCGTGCAGGCGCCGCGCAAGGCACTGGCGAGCAAGGCATCGGATTGCAGGCGTGGGTCAGCGACCGCCTCGCCCGGCAGTTGCGCGATGCGCCTTTGAGCGCTGACATGCAGTTGACCGCGCTGGAACGCGGGCACCGCCTGACCGCCACGGTGGATGCCGAATGGCCGGTGCGCTGGTGGGCATTGAGCCAGGGCGATGAGGTCGTCGTGGAGTTGCCCGAGGGGATGCGTGAGGACATCGCGCGGACCTTGGAGAATGCGGTGGCGCAGTACAGGAATTAGCTGGCTGTAACGGCCCTTTCGCGGGACGAGCCCGCTCCCACAGGCACACCACAGATCCGAAAAACTGTGGTGTGCCTGTGGGAGCGGGCTCGTCCCGCGAAAGGGCCGGTACAGACACACCCTACCGCTGCATCCCCCACCGCCGCACGGTCAACCGCTCCAGGGTATTGAACACCAACCCTTCGACCAGCAACCCGATGAGGATCACCACCGCCAGTCCGGCGAACACCTTGTCGGTATACAACTCGTTCCGGTTTTGGAAGATGTACCAGCCCAATCCGCCCTTGCCGCTGCTGGCACCGAACACCAACTCGGCGGCGATCAGCGTCCGCCAAGCGAACGCCCAGCCGATCTTCAGCCCCGACAGAATCGACGGCAATGCCGCTGGCACGAGAATATGCAGCACCAACCGCAGCCCCTTCAGGCCATAGTTGCGACCAGCCATGCGCAAAGTCTCGGAAACTCCCAGAAAGCCCGCATAGGTGTTGAGCGCCAGCGCCCACAGCACCGAATGCACCAGCACGAAGATCAGGCTGTTATCGCCAAGCCCGAACCACAGCAGCGCCAGCGGTAACAACGCGATGGCCGGCAACGGGTTGAACATTGAGGTCAAGGTGCCCAGCAGATCGCGCCCCAACTGGGTCGACACCGCCAGGCTGGTAAGGCCGAACGCCAGGGCGATGCCCAGCACATAACCCTTGAGCAGAATCACCAGCGACACGCCGACCTTGGCCGGCAACTCGCCACTGATCAGGCCGTCCCAGAGCGCGGCGGCGGTCTGCAGGAAACTTGGTAGCAGCAGGTCGTTGCCCTGGTAGCGGGCAGCGCCCTCCCACAGAGCGGCGATCACCAGCAAGATCACCGTCTTGCGCAGCCAACCGTGTTGCCAGAGGCGTTGGGCCAACGGCAGTTGGCGTTCCACAGGCACAGAGAGCAACGGCTCCAGCTGCACCTCGTATTCCTGGCGTACAGGTGTAGTGGTCATGGCTCAAGCTCCTGTCAGTAGGCGATGCGGATGTCGTTGAAACCCAGTTCGGCGGCCTCGACCGGCGCCTCGGCCTCGTCGAACAGCAAGCGGTGGATGCGCCTCGCACTGGCCTGAAACGCGCTGCCGCCAAGGCTGCCCAGGTCGTACTGGTGGCTGTGTACCTCGGCCCGAACCCGCCCTGGGTGGGGCGACAGCAGCAGAATGCGATTGCCCACCACCAACGCCTCCTCAATAGAGTGGGTGACGAACAACAGGGTGAAACGCACCTCTTCCCACAACAGCAGCAACTCTTCCTGCATCTTGCGCCGGGTCAGCGCGTCGAGCGCGGCGAACGGCTCGTCCATCAGCAGGATCTTCGGCTGGGTGGCCAGGGCCCGAGCAATTGAAACCCGAGCCTTCATGCCGCCCGACAGGGTATGCGGATACGCATCGGCAAAATTGGCCAGGCCGACCTTGTCCAGGTAGTGCAGGGCTCGCTCCTCGGCCTCCGCCCGCTTGAGCTGGCCGGACATCAGCAGCGGGAACATGATGTTCTGTTTCACCGTCTTCCACGGCGGCAACTGGTCGAACTCCTGGAACACCACGATGCGGTCAGGCCCAGGCCCGCGCACCGGCTCGCCTTGCAGGAGGATCTGCCCTTCCTGGGGCTCGATGAACCCGGCCACGGCCTTGAGCAGCGTGGACTTGCCGCAGCCGGAGGGGCCCAGCAAGACGAAACGGTCAGCGCGATCGATTTCGAAGCTGACCTGATGGGTGGCCCGCACCACGCGTTGCGAAGTACGGTATTCAAGGCTCAGGTTGTCCACCTTGAGCAGCGCGGGTGTAGCGACACGGCTCAGGTTGCTGACCGTGTGGCCTGGCAAGGGGGCGGTCATGGTCAATCAGCTCCCCTGCAGCGGGCGCTCATCCTGGAAGAAGTAATCCTTCCACGACGCTGGCTTGTTCTTGATTGCCCCGACCCTGTACAGGAAGTCGGCGAGTTTGTATGTGTTTTTCGGCGTGACAGTGAATTCGTACTGCGGGTTGTCGATCAGCTTGATCAGCGTGTCGCGATCAATCTTGGCTTTGGTCACACGGATATAGGTATCCGCTGCCGCGGCCTTGTCCTTCTGAGCGAAGTCCGCCGCTTCGGCCAACGCGTCGACGAAAGCCTTGTAGGTCTTGGGGTTGTCGTTGCGGAATTTTTCGGTGGTGAACAACAGCGTCGGCGAGTTGGGGCCGAGAAGGTCGTAGCTGTTGAGCACCACATGCACGTCCTTGTTGGCCAGTACCTGATCCTGGAACGGCGGGTTGGAGAAATGCCCGTTGAGCTCGGTGCCACCGGCCAGCAACGCAGCGGTGGCATCAGGATGCGGTACGGCCAGGGTATATTTGTCGAGGCGGTTGTATTCCTTGTCGCCCCACTGCTGGGCAGCGGCGTACTGCAGGAAGCGCGACTGCACCGAGACACCCACCGCCGGCACGGCGATGCGGTCCTTCTCGGAAATATCTGCGATGGTCTTCACATTAGGATTGCTGCTGACCAAGTAGTACGGAAAGTTGCCCAGCGAGGCCACGGCCTTGACGTTCTGCCGGCCCTTGGTGCGGTCCCAGACGGTAAGTAGCGGGCCAACGCCGGCCCCGGCGATGTCCACCGAGCCAGACAGCAGTGCGTCGTTGATCGCCGAGCCGCCGGACAACTGCGCCCAGTCGACCTCGATGTCGATGCCCTGTGCCTTGCCATGTTTCTCGATTAGGTGCTGATCGCGCACCACGTTGAGCAGCAGGTAGACGATGCCGAACTGCTCGGCGATGCGGATCTTGCCTTCGGCCTGGGCCACGCCTGGGGCGGCCAAGCTGCCGACGATCAGGCTCGCGCCCAGACCGATGCTTGCCGCCAGGCGGCTGATGGATTTACGCATGATGAGGTTCCTCAGTCGTCAGAATGGGGCATCGCCCTGAATGGTGGTGCGGTACAGCTTGCGGCGCAGGTGGGCGGGGCAGCCGGTGGCCAGGTGGATCAACGATCGGTTGTCCCAGAACACCAGGTCATGGGGCTGCCACTGGTGGCGGTAGATGTTCTGCTCGAGCACGCTCAGCGCATACAACTGCTGCAGGACATCGCGGCTTTCGTCGTCAGGCAGCCCGACAATACGGGTGGTGAAACCTTCGCTGACGAACAGCGCCTTGCGGCCATTTTCCGGGTGGGTTCGTACCACCGGGTGAATGACCTCCTGGACTTGGGCAAGCTGCTCGGCAGTGAGCGTCGGGCGCCAGTTGCCCTCGAACTTGGTCTCGGCGTAACGGGCGGTGTAGGAGTGCGCTGCACTGCGGTTCTCGACCACCTTGCGCAGGGCCTCGGGCACGGCGTCCCAGGCTTTGTGCATGTCGGCGAACAGCGTGTCGCCGCCTTCGCTGGGCAGTTCCTGGGCATGCAGCATAGAGCCCAAGCTCGGCAGTTCCTTGTAGGACAGGTCGGAATGCCAGAACTTGCCAGCATCGCCCAGACCGATGTTCTGACCGTTTTCGATGATGTTGGAGACGATCAGGATTTCCGGATGGCCGGCGAGCAGGAACTGCTTGAGCACGTGGATCTGCAGCTCGCCGAAACGGCGGCTAAAGGCAATCTGCTGTTCGGGGGTGATGCGCTGTTCACGCAAGACCAGCACATGATGTTCGAGGTGGGCGCGATGGATACGCTTGAAATCCTCGGCGTTGATCGGTTCGGCCAGGTCCAGACCGATGATCTCGGCGCCGACGGCACCGGAGAATGGGCGGATTTCAAAAACTTGCGGTTGCGCGCTGTCGATGGACGACAAAGCGTTAGAGGCGGCGGACATGGTTAACTCCCACGCAGTGCGCGACGTTCAATAGGCGCGCAACGATTAGAAACGCACGGGGATTTCCCGTGTGGGTTCACGTCGTGCGGCGCGCCGATTGGTCGGCAGGTACGCAGTGGAAGAAACTATAAATGCATAAGAAAAATAATTTAAATATCTTTATAGAATAAAGATATGGACGCTCTCCATCGCGTCAAGGCAACGGTAAATCATCGCTGTACGGCTTTTGCAGGTCGCGTTCGTTGATCTCCCAGATCAGCAATTGCGCCGGCGTCTGCTTGAAGGCCTCGCTGCCGAAATAGTCCTTCGCCGCACCACTGAATTCGCCACCATCCTTGGCGAAGTTGCCCACACTGGCACCTACGCCTTGCTCGAGGAACGGCACGAAGTTGCTGTTGCGTGAGAACGAGGTGCCGATCAGCGCGATGTTCGGCAGTTGGCTGTCACCGAACAAATCATCCTCGCTGCCGGCTGTGGCGCTGGCTTGCACCTCGAAGCGCGACGCAGTCACGGTTTCGCCTGCAGGCTGCAAAGCCTCGGGTAACCAGTCCAGCCCGGCCAGGCGCACCAGGTCGCCTGGGCGTCGTGCGGCCGGCAGCAAGGTACGTACCGAGGTCTGCTCGGGGGTTGGGGCGATCCCCGTTGCCAGCACTGCGGTCGCCAGCTGTCGCGCGGCGGCTTGCGCGCCCTGCTCGCTCCAATGCGTGTCGGTGCGCAGGAAGGCTGCGCTACCCAGTGCCTGCAAGGCCGCGGTCGGGTCGACGGTGGTGATGCCTGCCTGCTGCAAGCGCGCGTTCCACTGCTGCAGGCGCCCCTCCAATGCAGGCGCACGGTACACGCCGCACAACTGATCAGTGGCAATCCGACTCTTGTCCGGTACCAGCAACACCAACAGGCGAATGTGGCGCGCCGCCAACCAGTCGCGCACGGCCACCACTTTGTCCGCCCGCGCCTCGGCGTTGGCCTGTGCATGGGGATGGATTCGGGTTTCATCGGCCAGGAACAGCCACCCTGGGCAGCCACTGCGCACGCGCGGGCCGGTGTCGCCCACAGTGAGCCAACTGAAGCCGCGCTCCAGGTCGGCGGCGCGTTGCGCCAGCGACACGTGCGACAGCTCGTGGGCGATATGATGGGTGATTTCGCCATCGCGCACGCCCTGCCAGCCCAGGTGCTCCGGCCATAGGTCGACCTTGCCGATGAAAATCGCCCACAAGCAGGCAACCAGCCCCACCAGCATGAAAGCGAACATGCACAGGCCCGCCAACGGGCTGAGCCGGATCATCATCGGGCTGGGTGGCACCGGCGCCAGGGAAGGATCTTTCTTCGACATGGGCGCCCCTTAGAACTGGAAGTAGAGAAACGGCACGGTTTCACGGCTGGCGATCAGCGCGAACGACAGGGCGAAGCCCAGTACCGGCCACACCGCTCCCAGTACACGAAACACTCGGCGCTCGCCAAAGCGCTGCTCGGCGCGCCGTTGCCACAGTGGTAGCAACAGGCACAACGCGCCCAGGCCCGCCGCCAGACCATGCACTGGGCGCAAGGTGGCGGCCAGGGCATCGCCCAAGGCGAAGCCGTGCAGACCGAATTGGCCAGCGTACAGACTCAGTGCGGTGGCGAAGTCGGGAGCGCGGAACAGGGTCCAGGCCAGGCACACGAACAGCAGCGTCACGCTGTGTGCCAGCCATGCAGGCAAGTCGGGCAGGCCGGCACGGGTCCAGGCCCGGTCGATGCACAGGGCGATGCCATGGGCACAGCCCCACAGCAGGTAGTTCCAACTGTCGCCACCATGCCAAAGGCCGCCGATGGCCATGATCAGGAACAGATTGCGGTAAGTCTTCCACACCCCGTGGCGGTTGCCGCCCAAACCGATGTACAGGTAGTCGCGCAGCCAGCTCGACAACGAGATGTGCCAGCGTCGCCAGAAGTCCTGGATGTTGCGCGCCCAATAGGGATGGTTGAAGTTCTCCGGGAAGTGGAAGCCGAGCATCAGGCCCAGGCCGATGGCCATGGCGCTGTAGCCGGCGAAGTCGAAGAACAGCTGCAGCGAATAGGCCAGGCAACCGATCCAGGCGTCGATGAACGACGGATGCGCCTGCGTGAAGGCGACGCCCACCAGCGGCGACAGGCTGTCGGCCACCAGCACCTTCATGCTCATGCCGATCATGAAGCGGCGTGCGCCCAGGGCGAAGTTCAGCGGGTTGAAATAGCGCTGGCGTAGCTCCTGGCGCACCCAGTCGTAGCGGATGATCGGCCCGGCGATGGAGTGGCCGAACATGGCCAGGTAGGTGGCGAAGTTGGCGAAATTATGCTCGACCGGCACCACCTTGCGATGCACATCGACCAGGTAGGAAATGACCTGCAGGACGATGAACGAAAGCCCCGCCGGCAACGCCACCTTCTGCCACTCGAACGGCATCGCGCCATGGGCGCTTAGCAGCTCGTTGAAGCTGGCGGCGACGATGTTGGCGTACTTGTACCAGCACAGCACCAGAGTGTTGACGACGATCAGCCCGGCCAGCCATCGCTTGCGCCGTGACGTCGTCTCGCCACTGCTCGCCACCAATAGCCCGCCCAACCAGCCACCGATCGTCAGCACGATGTGCAGCAAGAGGAAGGCCGGGCTCAGCCAGCCATAGAAGAACCAACTGCCCAGCAGCAGTACCAGGTTTCGCCCCGAAGGCCGCGCCAATGCATAGACCAGCATGAACGCAGGAAGAAACAGCAGCAGAAACTCGAGCGAGGCGAAGACCATGGTTGTCCGTCAATAGGCGTGTTGGCGAGGTTCAGTTGGCCAGCGTGTCTTGCGCCTGATACAGGCGCGGCCCTTGGGCACCGGGGGCGAGCAACACGGTGTAGCGCTGGCCGGCAGCCAACTGGCCGAGGTCCAGCGCATCGCCACGCGGTGCACCACCGCACGTCAATTGCACTGCCAGTTTGAGCGGATTGATCGAGCGCCGCTGGGCAGTGCCGTCGGCCACATCCTTGAAGATGGCAACGTTGCCGGCCGCAGAACGCAGGCTCGGCTGGGTACAGTTAGCGTCGAGGCTGTAGAACGCCAGCGAGGCCTTCAGGGCATTGAAGTCGTCCGGCTGCTCGCGCACGGTGACCAGGCGCAGGGCGTTGCCGTCAGGCACGCCGACCACGGTGGCGAACTCGCCCGGCTGGACACTGACGTCGAGCGCCTGCTGCTGGCCAGCGAGGGCCAGGGTGCCCTTGATCGGCTTGCCGGCAGGCACGGTGAGGAAGTTCGAGGCTGCGCCCGGCGCCAGGTCAAGCCCAGCGCCGTTGGCCGCGCTCAGGTGCAGTTGCCCACTGCCGACGTTGAAGAAACGCAGAAAGGCCGCGTCTTCGCTGGGCCCGGTCGGGTACAGCGGAATCTCGGCCGCGTGGGCAATGCCCAGACTCAGTAATGCGGCCAGGCCGCCAGCGATACGACGCATCATTTGTTCCCCTTGAGACTGCCGGCTGGAAGCTTGTCGATGGCATCGACGATGGCGCCGGCCCAGGACTTGTAACCGGCGACGGTGAAGTGCTGGCCATCGGTGGTGATCCATTGGCCGGGTTTGGACAGGGTCAGCGAATCGATGTAGCTGCACGGCGCGACGTTGGCGGCGAGGAACTGCGACATCAGCTGGGTGCGCGGGTCGTTTTTCTTGTACATGCCGCCGACCTTGCCCCAGGCCGGGCCGACCCAGACGCACTTGGTGCCGGTTTCGCTGATGGCCTTGGTCAGGCTGGTGACGCTCTGCCATGCCCAGGCCTTGGGGAAGGCCGGCTTGTCGTAACTGGCCATGGTGTCGCCGATCACCAGCACCACCACGTCGGGCTTGTGCTGGGCGATCAGTTCCTTGATAGGCGTGGTGGTGGCTTCACGGCCCTTGATCTGCAGCTTGCCGTTGTCCTGTTGCACGGCACCGCAGTCGACCTTCTTGGTCACCAGCCAGTCCGCCGCGCTGGCGCCGCAGGCGCCAATGGAATAGGCGTGGCCACCCTTGGCCACCACGGCAGCATTGAGGGGCTCGGTCAGGTGGTTGGCCAGGCTCATGTGGCTTTCGCCCAGCACCAGCAGGGACAGACCGGCAATCGCGGAAGCAGGCATGGTGATCTCCTAGAATCGGTTCAATTGGAATAGGGGGAACGGTAGGGGCTGACCGGCAGCGCCATCGGTCGGTACTGGTCCTCGAACATGTAACGCACGTACATGCCCCCGTTGAATTCGCGGTAGTCCTGGGCGTTGTTCAGGCCCATGTGGCCACCGAGGAAGAAGTTGCGCCCCAGCTGGTACTCGGCGGCGGCGGCGAGGTTGTAGCCGACACCGGTCTTGCTGTCGCTGGCGTATTCCCGCTGGGCAACATCGCGAGTGGGGAAGTAGCCGACGGCGTCCTGGTGGAAGGACTGCACGCCGACCGAGCCCTTGAGCGAGACGGTCAGCCGCTCGAAACGCCGGGCATAGCTGACCGGGACGCCCAGGGCGAAGAAGCTCTGCGGACTGAAGTAGCCGCCATGACCGTAGGTGTAGTACCCCAGGTTATCTTCATAACCCATGGCCATCAGGCTCAGGCCGGCGGTGAGCTGGGTGTCTTCGCTGTTCTGCAGGTACCAGTACATGCCGCTGCCCAGCTCGGCACGGGTGTTGTCTTCGACGTGATGCCCTTTGAGGCTGTGCATCGAGCCATACACGTAGGCGCCGAACTGGCGATCGTCGTAGCTCAGCTCCAGGCGGCCGCCATTGGCCGTGACGCCGCCCCACTTCAGGCCACTGCGCTTATCCTTGCTGCCGGCGAACGAAGTGACACTGTCAGTGACCGCCCGCCGCGATGCCGTGGCTTTCCAGTGCAAATCCGGATTGCCCGCCACCGGCCGCTCGACGGACACGCCGCCGACCAGGGTGCTGTAGAGGAAGCCCTGGGGCGTGGTGCCGATATCGGCCTTGACTCCGCTGGGTTGGTTTTCGAACGCCACAGCCACACCTACGCCGGAGGCTTTCTGCGAGCCGACCGAGGCTGTGCCACCGCTGCCGAAGCGGGTGGCGGCTTCGCTGCTCGGACTGCCGGCATTGAGCGCGACCGGGGTCACGCGCAGCGCCACACGGCTGTCGCCAAGCGGCGCGCTGGCCTCCAACGGCGTCTGCACACTGCTCATGCGGCCCAGACCCGACTCGCTATCGTTACCGCTGACCTCCAGGCCCTGAACGACATAGGCACTGCGCTCCTGCTGGATATCGCTCAGGTCCCGGGCGGCCTGACTCATGCCTGCTCGCGGGTCAGGCTTGCCGGACTGGGCCGTGGTCAGGAAGGGGTTGTTGGCGTCGCTGGCGCGGCTGGCCGGGGGCAGACGGGTCGGTTGCGCCGCGGCCAGGGTCGGCGCCAGCAACGCGTCCAAAGACTGCCCCGCGCGCGGCTGGTCGGCCCGGGCGAACGGATTGCTCGGCACGCCGACCGGCGCGGACGCCGCGTAGGTGCTGCTGTCCTGCTGGCGCTTTTCCTGATTGACCACCTTGCCGAGCAATGCAGCGGCTTCGCTGGTTCGGCCCTGGAAGCGGTAGATACGCGCCGCCACGGTCAGCACCTCGGGATCGTCGGGCGCCGCTTTCAACGCCTGCTCCAGGGCCTGGTTGGCGTAGCCGTCCTCGCGCAACTGCGCCGCGACATCGGCCGCCCCGACCAGCAACCGGGCATCTTCAGGGTTGCGTTGTACCAGGGGCTGATACAGCTCGAAGGCCTTCTGGGTGTCGCCGTTGGCCGCATACATGCGCGCCAGCGCGGCGCCGGCCAAGGGATCCTGCGGACGTTGCGCCAGGGCTGGCGACAGGGTGTCGTAGGCCGCTGCCAGGTCGCCCTGCTCACGCAACTGATCGGCCTTGCGCACGCGGTAGAGGAACAGCAGATCGTCATACTGGCGGCGCTGCTCCGGGGTCAGTGACTGGCCCTGGAGATCGCGAAGGATGCCGGCGACCTCAGGCTCCTGGCCGGCCTGCAGCAGCACGCCGGCGTAACGCAGCAACAGGCCGGTGTCCGCTTGCGGACTGGCGGCCATCACCCCGCGCAGCAGGCCCAGGGCACGCTGCGGGTCCTTGGCGTCGGCGTAGGCCGAAGCTAGTTGCGCCTGGTGCTCGGGCACACCGCGGGACAGTGGCTCGAGGCGCGACAGGAATATCCGCGCTTCCTGGTAGCTGCCACGTTTGTTGAGACGCTCGACTTCCTGCAAGCGCTGACGGAACTCGACGTCACTCAGCAATTGGTTGACTTCTGCGCTGCGCGCCTCGGCCGGGATGCTCGACAACTGCTCGCGGGCCTTGCCCCACTCGCCCTGCTGCATCGAGAACAACGCCGAGGTATAGAGCGCGTCCGGATCGTTGGGTTGCGCACGCAGCAGCCCGTCCATCAGGCTGCGGGCTTCGGCGCCAGCGCCCATGCCTTGGTACAGCCGGGCCAGGCCGTAACGGGCCCAGGCATTGTTCGGGTCGTTGCGCAGGGCCTCTTCCAGCGCTGCTCGCTGGCTGGCCGTGTCGCCACGCTGCTCCGCCAGTTGCGCCTGTTGCAACGCCAGGTCGGCACGCATGCGAGCCACGCCGCCCAGCTTGGCCTGTTCCTCGCCAGGCAGTTGCTGCACTTCACGCAGAGCTTGTTCCTGCTTGCCTTGCTGGACCAGCGCGCCGACCAGGCCGCGACGGGCGTCGGCATTGCCAGGCTGCTGCGCCAGCACCTGGCGATAGAGCGACTCTGCGGCTGCCGGGTTGCTGTTGGCAGCGTACACATCGGCCAGCGCCTGCGCGGCTTCCGGCGACTGCGGGCGCATGCGCCGGGCCTGTTCGAGCTGGACCTGGGCATCGCCCAGACGGCCTTGTGCCTGACTCTGCCGAGCCTGTTGCAGCAACGACCAGTAGCGCACCTCGTCGAGCGCCTTCTGCCACGAACGTCCCCCGGCCTTCACCGCCCGGCCCAGCAATACTTCGGCATCCTCGAACCGGTTTTGCTGCTGACGCAGCACGCCGAGGCCGCCGAGGGCATCGGCGTCGTTCGGAGCGGCTTTCAGGCGCGCGGAAAACTCACGTTCGGCGCCTGCCTGGTCGCCTTGTTCGAGGGCCTTCAGGCCACGCTGGACCTGGGGGGAGCGCTGCCACCCGGCGCGACCCGCAGCGCCGTCGGATCGACCCTTGGCCAGTAGGGCACGGATCTCTTCATCGTCGGGATGGCTGGCCAGGAAGGCCTCGAACAACGACCGTTGGCCCGCATTCGGCGCCCCCAGCCAGGTCAGGGCCAGACGCCAGGTCTCGTCGGCGTCACCGCCGATGTCCTCGCGCTTGGCCAGGCGCTCCAGGGCACGGATACCTTCCTCACGGGTGTCTTCGCGGCGCACCAGGTGCTTGGCGAAGAACAGCGACACGTAAGGGTCATCCGGCTGCTCCTGGCGCAGGCGCTCGAAACCCTGCCGGGCCTCGGGCCAGTGGCCGTCGAGGAATCCCAGGTTGTTGTAGAACTCGCGACCGACCCGGCCTTGGGCCGGCTGGTTGCCCAGTGCCTTGCGGTACAGCTCGTCGGCCTGATCGCGTTGGTCGTTGTCCACCGCCAGACGCGCCTGTTCCAGCAACTTGGCGTTGGTCGGATCGGCCAGACGGATATCCTGGGCCAACTGACGAGCCTGACGCGGCTGCGGGTTCAGGGCGCGCAGGCGGGCCAGGTATTGGTTGGCCGTGGCCAGTTGCTTGTCGCCAACGGCGATCAGACCCAGGCCATACAGCGCGTCGGGCTGCTGGGCATCGAGCAGGAGCAGCTTGTTCCACACCTCGGCGGCGCGCTTGGGTTTGTCCTGGGCCTGCCAGAACAGACCCTGGTCTACCAGCAGATGCTTGGGGTCGCTGTTCTCGGCCAAGGCGGCGCCGTGTATCAGGACGGCCAGCAGACCCAGGGTCAGGGGGCTTTTGCGGAACATTCGGACTCCCAGAAGGGCTTCAATTGGCCGTTGGCGGCGAAGCGATAGCGGTGCTCGCTCCAGCCGAGGCCGAACAGGCTGAGCATGTAGTCGTAGTAAATCGAAGGCAGCTTGGGATCACGCGGACCTTGCAGGGCAGTTTCGAGCGCCTGGCGGGCGCGGCGCGCCTGCAGGTCGGCGAGCCAGGGTTGCTTGTTGGCCTGGAAGTACGGCACCAGGGCTGCGGAGAACCCGAACGGAGCGCTGCCTTCGCCATGGCCGCTGGCAAGCGCGACCTTCTCCGGCGGCACGCCGCTGACGGCGGTCAACCGGGCCATGCCCTGCAAGGCTGCCAGCACCGGCGCGGCCTGTGGATCGGCCGGGTCGGTCATGCCGGCCCACAGGTAAACGCGGATCGCATCGTAGCTGCCAAGATCGCCGGACGTCGCATCACGCACGAACAAACCCGCCTTGGCCGAGGTCGCCCGGTAGCCGACCCAATCGGCGGCCAAACCTTGACCGCCGCCCTCTCGCAAGAGCCTGACGCTGCTCTGCAGTACGCCCTTCCACGGCCCTTGGCCATCGAAGGCGGCCATCCGGCGCAACAGCGGCAGGGGCACATAGCTCGGGTTCAGGCGCCACAGGTGATCGGCCTGGGCAAAGCCGACCGGCCCCGGCAGCAAGGTCGGGCCGAGGCCCGGCAGTTCGGCCACTTCCTGCGCCTTGACCTGGCCCAACAGGGCCTGTGCATCGGCGCGATAGGCCGGCACCTGCCACAGGCGATCGGCCTCGATCAGTGCGTAGGCGAACCAAAGATCGGCATCGGACGCCGAGTTGCGGTCCTGGATCTGCCAGTTGCCGTCACTGCCCTGCCCCCACAACCAGCCAGGCAGCATGGCGCCGGGTTGATTGCCTGCAAGGTTCTCACGGCTCCAGCGCCAGATCTGCTGGAAGCGCGCACGGTCATTGGCCACCAGCGCGAAGAACAAGGCGTAGGCCTGCCCCTCGGAGGTGCTGTGATTGGCCTTGAGGCTGGACTCCAATACGCGGCCGTCGGCCTGCACCCAGCGTTCGGCGAAAGCCGTCCACATCGGCCAGGCGACCTTGCAGGCCGGCTCGGCCGCCTGGGCGGACAACCCGGCGCACAGCGCCAGGGCCAGTAACGCACGTGACAGTAGACGGACCATGCTTAATCCTTCAACCGGTTGCGAGCCCGCGCGCGCAGGCTCAGGTACAGCAACACGCTGGCCAGTGCCACGCCCGCGGCAGTGAGCACCAAGGTGCCGCCCAGGTGGCGCGACAACCACCACTGCAGGTAACGGAAGGCGCCGAGGTCACCGACGTAGTACTGATCGTCAGCCACCAGCGAGTTGACGCGGGTGCCATTGACCACCGCCAGGCTGCCCTGGATGGCATTGTCTTCGTCCTGCGCCGCAGCCATCGCTGCCGTGACTTCGCCCAGGCCCTGCGGGCTGCTGCCGGCGATGATCACCACGCTGCGGCCACTGTCCAGAGGCGATTCGAAACCGGTCAGGTAGTTGTCGACGGCACCTGCGCCCAGGGCCACGCTGCTGTTCGAGCGGCGCTGGTCGATGCGGTCGTCGCCGCTGACCCAGTCACGCATGCGATAGGCCAGGTCGGACAACTGGAAGTGCGATGGACCGCCGAGGCTGGCCGGCAGGTGCTCGGCCCAGCGCTGCAGCAGCGGCTGGTTGCCTCCCGAGGCGAACACCAGCAGGTCCTTGCCGCGCAACACGGCGTCATCGCCGGCCTGCACTACGCTGACCGCGGTGGCGGGCAAGCCGGTGGAGTCGCCGAAGTGCCCGAGCACATCGAGCAGTGCCGACACCTCAGCAGCGCCATAGCCGTCGGGCATGACCACCGCTGTCTCGGACAGATCGGCCATGCGCGTGAACGGGAAGCCGCTGTCACGGAATACGCCGAGATTGGGCAGGGCGATGAAGTGACGGTAGCCGCTCAGGTCGAGCGTCGAGGTGGGTTCGATGGTGCCGCGCATGTTGTCGATGATGATGTCGCGGCATTCGCCTTGCTTGATGTAGTCGTACATGAAGCGCAACTGCAGCGACGACTGTAGCGGGAAGCTGGCCAGCGGAATGGTCAGGTGGGCATCGCGCAGCAGGCTCTCGTCCTGTTTCAGGCGCGCCATCAGGGTCTGATCGTCCTTCAGGCGCTCTTGCGAGGGCAACGGCAACGACTTGAGGAACTTGCCGCTGATACTGACCAGCAGTGACGAATTGCTCGACACCGGTTGCGGCGTGTAGCGGTACTTCAGGTGCAGCGGCACACCAGGTTCACGCCAGGTGAACAGGTCCGGCGGCAAGCGCATCGGCAGGTTGATGGTGCCTGGGTCATAGCCGGCCACGCTCAAGCGTTTGGCTTCGGTCAACTCGCCGAGCTGCACAGGGCGATCACTGGGCAGCCAGTTGGGCGCGTCATAGGGTTTGCGTGGTTGCAACTGACTGACGCCATCGATGCTCGCCAGCTCGCCTTTCATCACGCCACTGCCACTGACCAGCGCAGCAGCGGCCTGCTTGAGCTGCCCGGCGTCGTGGCCGACGATCAGCAGCAGCTTACCGTTGGGGTCGTTGGGATTGGTGAGCATACGCACGCTGGGCTTGGCCGCAGGCTCGCCCTGGACGCCAGCCACGGACTGCCCCTCGGTCAGCAGCACCACGGCGTTGCCTTGGGCCGGCAGCTCACTGAACAGCACCGGGAAGTGCGCGCCGCGATAGCTGGCCTGGGCACCGAACCAGGACGCCACCGCGCCAGCGGCCTCCAGCTGGGCGTTGCCCGGTGTTTCGGCAAACACGAAGGGCAGCTCCAGACGCTGGGCATCGCGGCGATCGAAGAACGGCGAGGGCAGCAGGGCCAGGTCGTTGGGCAGGGTCAGCGGCGCCAACTGCAGTTGCAGTTCGCTGCCGTTGCTGACCTTGGCCCACAGACTGGAGTGCTGGGGATCCTCGCACTGCATGGTGTAGTGGCCGATCAACTGCAAGGTGAGGCGGTTGAAGTCGGTGATCAGGTGTGGCGGGATTTCCACCACCTGTTTTTGCGGGCTGCCAGCGGTTTCCTTGGGCAGCGCGATGCTTGCTGCGACCTGGTCGTTGACCAGCACGTTGAGCTGCGACATCTCGGGAAGCAGCGCAGGCGAATAGCTGTATTCCAGGTTCAGTCGAGCCGCAGTCACCACCCGGTCGGCGCGCACGTCGAAGTTGACGCTGTCGCTGCCCTCGATGCCCCGCAGGTTCAAGGTGTAGCCCGCCCCCAGCTGCTTGAGGGTGGCGTTCTGCCCCGGCACGCTGGCCTCGGCGACGGACTCAGCAGCGGCCTGTTCGTCGGCACCGACGGAGCTTGCCGCGAGGCACAGCAGGGAGAACGGCAGCACGAGTGCGAGCCGGCGTGTTGGCTTGCCGATGACAGAGAGGCTCATGGATTCCTCGGAGGATGATCGCCAGGCGAGAGAGGTGAAGGACGTACCCGGTCAAGCGCCGCATCGAGGGTGGCGCGCGCCAGCTGAGCGATCCCGCGCAAGCCGATGCGTGATACCTCGCGCAGGGCCGACAGCGGTGTGTCGCTAGCCTGGCCCCAGGCGTTGGCCCAGGTGTCGGCACGGGAGAAGGTCAGTCGGGTCAGGTCGAACTGCTGTTGCAGGTTGAGCTCGTGGAAGGTCAGCCCAAGCGCCGTGCCGCGGCTGAAGACCACCTGGGCGGGCAATACGCACTCCTGTTCGTCGAGGAACAGCGAAACCTGCACCTGCTCGCCACGGGGGACGGAAACACCGTCGGGCAGGGTCAGCCCCACGCCGCGCTGGGAGAAGTCGTTGGTGGTGCAGACCACGGTCTTGCCATCAGCCAGGCCAATGGTCGCCGGCAATGTCGCGAACACCCGTGGTTCGGCGCGGATCTGCCGGGTTTCACTGGCCACGGCGACGGCGGCGGCACTGATGATGATGTTGTACAGCGTCCAGCCCAGGTTGATCAGCAATGTGGTGGCGCTGGCCTCGGGGTCGAAGGCCAGCTTGTACACGCCGAGCGCCGCACCCAGCAGGTTCAGGGTCAGCACCACGATATAGGGTCGCGCCAGCTTCCAGTCGAAGTAGCCTTTCTCGATCATGCCGCCCTTGGCCGTGACGTTGAAACCGCCAGCCTTGGGGTTGATCATCGCCATCAATACCGGGCGCATGATGTACCAGGCCAGCACGGTCTCGTAGACCTCGTTCCAGAACGAATGGCGGAAACGGCCCTGGATAGTCGAGTTGGTGACGCTGGCGATGAGGATGTGCGGCAACGCGTAGGCCATGATCAGCAGCGCAGGCGCCTGGAATACCTGGGCCTCGAACAGCAGGTAGGCCAGCGGCGCGGTGAGGAACACGATGCGCGGCAGGCCATAGAAGAAGTGCAGCATGGCGTTGAGGTAGCACAAGCGCTGCCCCAGGTTGAGACCCTTGCCCAGCAATGGGTTGTCGGTACGGAAAATCTGGGCCATGCCCCGTGCCCAGCGGATACGCTGGCCGATATGCCCGGACAGGCTCTCGGTAGCCAGGCCCGCTGCCTGCGGCAGTGGCAGGTAGGCGGTGTTGTAGCCACGGCGGTTGAGCTTGAGCGCGGTGTGGGCGTCCTCGGTCACGGTCTCGACGGCGATGCCACCAATCTCCTCCAGTGGCTTGCGCCGAATCACTGCGCAGGAACCGCAGAAGAAGGTGGCATTCCACAGGTCGTTGCCATCCTGGATCAGGCCATAGAACAGCTCGCCTTCGTTGGGCACGCTGCGGAAGGTTTCGAGGTTCTTCTCGAACGGGTCGGGCGAGAAGAAATAATGCGGAGTCTGCAACAGCGCCAGCTTCGGGTCCTTGAGGAACCATCCCATGCACACCTGCAGGAACGAGCGGGTCGGCACATGGTCGGCGTCGAACATGGCGATGTATTCGCCGTGGGTGTGACGCAGGGCGTTGTTGAGGTTACCGGCCTTGGCATGAGTATTGTCGCCACGGGTAATGTAGCCGATGCCCGCGGTTTCGCAGAACCGGCGGAATTCGTCACGGCGGCCGTCATCGAGCACGTAGACATTGAGGCGGTCCCGAGGCCAGTCGATGGCCAGGGCAGCCAACGCGGTACGGCGGATGATTTCCAGCGGCTCGTTGTAGGTCGGGATGAACACGTCGACGCTCGGCCACTGCGCACTGTCGGCGGGCAGCGGATGGGGCTTGCGCTGCAGCGGCCAGGCGGTCTGCACGTAGCCAAGCAGCAGCACCAGCAGGGCATAGAGCTCGGCGGCGACCAGACCATAGCCGAAGAACATGTCCAGCGGACTCTCGAAACCCAGGGAGGACGTCAGCCGCCAGTACAAGTAGCGCAGCGAGGCGATCACCGACATCACGGTCATGGCCAGCACCGCCAGTCGGCTGCCACGGCGGCGCAGCAACAGTGTGCCGCCAAGGCAGGCAGCGCAGAACAACATCTGCTCTTCAAGCTCGAATGGCACGGTGACCACGACCATCAGCATGATCAGCGCGGCTACACCGAGCAACAGGTCCCAGGCTTTGTGCGCACGCCAGCCCTCACCTGCCTTGAGCAGGTTTGTCCTGGGCTGATTCATTGTGCGGCTGCAGTGGCGACTGCCAACCGCCCGATCAACGCTTGCGCGCAGTCGAGAATGTCGTGGCAGCCGCGACCGTTGGGGTCGTAGCCCAGCACGTTGCGGTTATAGGCGAGCGCTTCGCTGATCGACTGGTCGCGGTGAACGATGCCGATCAAACGTTTGCCTAGCAGGCCGCGCAAAATCTGCGTGATGTCTTTGTTCAACTGGCGCGAATAGTCGACCTGATTGATGACATACGCAGCGCCGGTGAAGTCGTCGCGACCTTGGGTGTAGGCGGTGATCAACTTGTCGATCTGTGGCAGCGATGTGTACGACGCCGGATCCGCGAGGCTGACGACCATGGCCAGATTGGCAACCGACAGGGCCTGGCGCAGGTAGACCGAGGGCCCTGGTGGCGTATCGATGACCACGATGGCGCCATTGGCGATCTCCATCTCGGCCAGGTGGCGCGCCAACCACAGTGGATCATGTTGCAGGTTATGTTCGAACGCCGGACGCTGTTGTTCGTCGATAAGGCCATGGGCCACTACCAGCACGCCCTCCTCGCTGACCCGCCCCATGCTCTGCCACGGCTGGCCGGCCTGGACGACGCCGGCATCTTCCAGGACATTGGCCTGGGCATCGGCGGGCGTGAAGTGGTGATGCAGGGCATTCTGCGGGTCGAGATCGACGGCAACCACCTGGCGTCCGCTGCGGCGCAGCGCACTGGCGAGGTTGGCGGCCATGGTCGTCTTGCCAGCGCCACCTTTGGAGGACACCACCGCGATGACGCGCAGGTGAGCGAGATCGGGGCGAGCCTGGTCGATCAGCGGTGCGCTGACAGGCGTCGGGGTCGGTGCTTCGGCGAGCTTGGCCAACAGGTTGCGCAGCCCCGCGGGCGACCAGTCGGATGCCTCCGGCGCGACGTTTGCCAGGGTTTGCGGTACGCCAGCAGGTACTTCGGCCTGCGCGGGTGTAACCACCGGCGCGGCGCTCGATGCACTCACTGGGGATACGACAGGCGCAGGAGAGCCGGACAGCAATGGCCAGCGCCCGGAGGCTCCGCGTCCAGTGTCATCACGTGTGAACTCCTGATACTGCTCGGGTTGACCGCCAAACTGCTTGAACAAACTACGAATATCGTTCGAGGCACTCATCTGATACTACGCACTTAGTGATTAGTCAAAGTTCAGGCGTTCACGCGACAATTTTCTGTCAAAAAATCGTCGATTTTCGGTATGCCAAACGTGATCTGTCAATTTTACAACGCGCTTGCGCTGCGATGTCAAGGTGCCATTGCCAGGAGTTGATGGGCGGCATGTGGCAAAACGTCGCAGATCACGTTCACGGGGATCCGACCATCAGACGCTCGAGAGGCGCCTCGGGAGTCACTTCCTAGCTGAAAAGGCAGAAAAAAACAGCACGCAGGCCCAGCCACAGGCGCGTCGGGGGAACTTTGCCTAAGCTGCCCACACGGACTCATCGTAACGAGGATGGACACCATGTTTTACGTGCAACGTGACGAGCAGGGGCAGTTGCTACGGGTGGAAGCTGCTCCCTACGAAGGCTTCACGGACATCCTCGCGGCCGACCACGCGGACATTCAGGCCTGGCTTGCCGCAGATGCGGTCCAGAGCAGTCTGAAACAACTTGAGCAAAGCGACCTGGACATGATCCGTGTGCTCGAGGACCTGATCGAGGTGCTCACCACCAAGGGCGTGATCAGCATCACCGACCTGCCACCGGGAGCGCAGGCCAAATTGCTCAGCCGCTCCACCGCGCGCAAGGCACTGGGCGGCCTGAACAACCTGATTGCGGATGAAGACGAAGATCGCTTGATCTGACGATTGGGTTGCCTATGCCGACCCTATCCCAGGCAAGCCGGCCCCTACTCATCGGGCCAAGGCGCAGGCTCGCCCACCCAGCGCCCTTGCACGCCCTGCACGCCCATCTCCCGCAGTACCTGCCACTCGCCCTCGGTTTCCACCCGTTCGGCGATCAGCGGCAGGTCGATACTGTGCGCGGCGCGCTGAATGGCTTCGATGAACAGCCGCTTGTGCTGTTCGTGCTCGATATTGCGCACGTGACTGCCATCGATCTTCAGATAGGCCAGGCCCAGGTGCGCCAGGTTACCGATCATGCTGAAGCGCCCACCGAAACGCTGCAGTGCCAGGCTGAAGCCCAGGTCACGCAAGTGCCGGGTGAGTTGCTCCAGCACGGGCTGCTCGGGTAGTTGTTCTTCACCGAGCTCCAGCGTCAACCGCGACCCGAGCGCACCGTGCCGGGCCAACAGCTCGAACACCTGTTGAAGCGCTTTGGCGTCGGCCACGGTGGCGGCGGACAGGTTGAGCGCCAGCGCCTCGTCGTGCGAGCGCATGTGCGCGAGTACTTTCTCCAACATCAACAGATCCAGTCGCGGCATCCAGCCAAAGCGCTCCAACCAAGGCAGGAAGCGCCCGGCAGCCAGCGCTTCGCCGTGGTCGTCCTGGAGCCTGGAGATCACCTTGTAATGCAACACCCGAGCAGGCTCCTGGCTATCCGCCACCGGCTGGAAGAACAGCGCAAAGCGCCCTTGGATCAACGCCTGGTCAAGACGTTGGTGCCACGCGTGGCGGCTGTCGACCCGCTCGGCAACCGCACCTTGCTGCAGGCATACCCAGGTCGGCCGACCCTGGCTCTCGGCCCGCGACACGGCCTCATCGGCCAGCTCCAGCAGCGCATGTGGCGAATCGCCTGGCACGTATGGGGCCAGACCGATGCTCGCGACCGGGTCGACATCGCTGGCGCCGGTCTGATGAAGGCTGCGCAGACCCGTTTCCAGTGCCTGGGCCAAGTGCACGGCCTCCTCGAATACCAAGCCTGGGGCCAGCACCGCGAACTCACCGCCGCGAATGCGGGCAATCAAGTCATCGGTATGTGCTAGACCAGTACAGGCCTGGCGCAACTGGTCCGCCACGGCCTGCAACAACTCGTCAGCACGCTGGCCACCCAGACGCGCGTTGATGCCGGCCAGGTCATGCATGCGCACGACCAGCACGTAACCGGGCCGCACCTCTTCCTGGGTGCCCAGCCTGGCGTTGAGCTGCATCTCGAAGTAGCGCCGGTTGGCAAGGCCGGTAAGGTTGTCCTGGTATGACTCGGCGCGCAGTTGTTCACTGCGTTCGGCCTGCTCGCTGAACAGCTGCTTGAGCTTCTCTACCATCTGGTTCATCGCCTGCACCACTCTTCGCAGCTCGGGCGTGCGGGGCAACTTCGACTGGCTGAGAAACTCGCGCCGGGCAATGGCTTGGGATTGCTCGACCATGTAGTCCAGTGGGCGCAACTGACGGCGCAACAACAGCGCACCGAGGGCGGCACTTACGGCACCGCACAACAGCAGCCAGCCGAGGCTGCCCAAGGCGGCCTGCCATAGCTTGGCAAGGGCGAACATCGGATGGCTGACCACCTCGACCCGTGCAGCCTGCTGCCAACCCCGGCTGACGATGGCATCGCCGGCCGCCGGTTCCAGGCCGATCAGGCGAATGAACCAGGTCGGCACTTCACCGCTGTCAGGCTCTGCGTGCCGCTCGACCAGTACGGCGTTGGAGCCCACATCGAGAACCTTGATGCTGGAGTAGTAACCGCTGTCGAAGATTGAGCTGACCATCAACTCGACCATCGCCGGGTCGTCGATATTGGGCGTGAGCGACAAGGCCAGGGCGGTGGCGGCGTCCTGCGCATGGGAGCGCAACTGATTGACGTACTGGCTGCGAGAGGTTTCCAGGCTGACCACGAAGCTGCCCGTGAACGCGACCACCAGGAACAGACAAATAGCCAGCAGCAATTGTTTGAACAGTGACATCGACGCTCCTTCAATACACGGGTTCGCCGTCGAACCCTTCGGCCTGCATTTTTTTCAGCAACTCCTGCCAGCGCGACAACCGTTTGGTATCCCCCACCTTCTTGTTGCCGGCGGCATTGGCCAGCCACATACCCTCACCATTGAAGGCGTACACCGGCAGCAGGTCGTTACGCTGGCCCGCGGGCTTGATTGCGTTCATCAGGCTGTCGAGCACCAGGGGTTCGGACTGGGGGCTGGCGTAATAGGTCAGCACCATGTGCGCGCGGTTTTGGGTCAGCGCCTTGACGTAGGTGATGCGCAGCTTTTCGCTGGGAATCCCCATACGTCGCAGGCTGAAGTACTTGGCGATAGCATAGTCCTCG
Organism: Pseudomonas putida; assembly: GCF_004357765.1. Taxonomy (GTDB): domain Bacteria; phylum Pseudomonadota; class Gammaproteobacteria; order Pseudomonadales; family Pseudomonadaceae; genus Aquipseudomonas; species Aquipseudomonas putida_U. The sequence goes on from NZ_SMTE01000006.1 coordinate 335,853, forward strand.
CAATCGCCGGCGCCCTTCACCAGCGACTGGATCGGCGTGGCCCAATAGTCCACTTCGTGCCACAGGTCGATGTCTTCCACATACCGCAGTTGCTGGTTGAAGAACTGGTTGACCACTTGCAGGCGCTGGATCTCGCTGCCTTGTGCCTGGGTCGACAGCAGGCGCTGCCAGGCATCGATGCGTTGCTTGCCCTGGCCGAGCGGCCCGTACAGGGCCTGGGCGCGCTGGCTGATCTGGGCGAAGTCCCAATCCGCGTGCAGGCCCATGACCATCGCGCCAAGCAGCACGGCCAAGGCCAGGCGTAGCACCGAAGGTTTCAAGGCTCGAATGGCCACCACTGCCGACACCTGTGCGAGCTGTTGCGAAACGCCGATGTTGCTCCCTGACGTGGGAAAACGCCAATGACCGCGAACGGCATCATCGCCAATGGTCGGCTCGACGAAACTTTCCATGGCTGGCACGGTGATCCAGCTTCCTTTGCACATAGACTTGATACACGATAGCCGCGTTTTCGCACGGCTTGACCCCGCTTCGGATGGCGACGGTTTGACAGGCTGGTCGGTCTGTCTCTAGGTTGATTGGATCCAATTACTGTTTTCGTCGAGGCGTAGTTCCGGGTGGCCGTAAAAATCAAACTGAGCAGTGTGTTCGGCCCCGAGCAGGTCCCGGCGCACGAGGCCCGTGGGGTGATTGAAGAGCGCCTGCGCAGTGCCATTCTCGATGGCCGGCTGGCTCCTGGCACCGCCGTGCGCCAACAGGAACTGGCGACCTTGTTCGGCGTCAGCCGCATGCCAGTGCGCGAGGCGCTACGCCAACTCGAGTCGCAGGGGTTGCTGCAGGTCGAAATGCACAAAGGGGCCGTGGTCGCGCCATTGATCGGCGAAGATGCGATGGATACCTACGCCCTGCGTGTACTGCTCGAATCCGAGGCGCTGCGCCAGTCGGTACCACGACTCACCCCAGAGGACATCGATCAGGCCCGTGATTACATCCGGCAACTGCAAGAGCAAACCGAGCACGCCGAGCTGGGCCGCCTCAATCGTCTGTTCCACATGACCTTGTACAGCAAGGCCAGTAACCAGAGGCTGCTGCGGTTGATCGAGCACGAGCTCAACCAAGAAGAGCGTTTCCTGCGCTTTCACCTCTCGTCCATGGGACTGGGCACACTGACCCAGGACGATCACCTGGCCTTGCTGGACGCTGCCAGTCAGCGCCAGGTAGAGACCGCGGTACAGGTTCTGGAGGCGCACTTGAACAAGGGAGCGCAAACCATTCGCGCGTATCTGGACCGCCAGCCTGCCAGCCACGGCTAGCACCGCCAGCCACGGTGGCAAATTCCGGTTGCAAATCTACGAGTCGCCGGCCAACAATGAGAGTCATTATCATTAGTAACATTGTCTGCCATGGCTCCCAACGACTCGGTGCACACGCTCTATAGCCATCATCACGGCTGGCTGCACAATTGGCTGCGCAGCAAGCTGGGCAATGCCGCCGATGCCGCGGACCTTGCCCAGGACACCTTCGTGCGCCTGCTGCAGCGCCGCGAAGCCCTGGAGCTCAGCGCCCCGCGGGCCTTTCTGCGAACCGTGGCACGCGGTCTGGTGATCGATCACTGGCGCCGTGAAGAACTGCACCGTGCCTACCTCGAAGCGCTGGCCCAGGTGCCCGAAGACCAGGCGCCCTCCGTCGAGACCCGCGAGCTTTTGCTGGAACTGCTCGAACGCATCGCGCGCCTGCTCGATGGCCTCAAACCGAAAGTGCGCCGCGCCTTCCTCCTGGCTCAGTGCGATGGCCTGAGCCATAAGCAGATTGCCGAGCACATGGGCATTTCTCTGCGTTCGGTGGAGCGCTATGTCGCCGACGCGCTCTACCATTGCTATCTGCTGCGCTATGAAGACGAACGCTGAAGCGATGCGTGCAGCAGCCCCCTCGGCAAAGGCCGTCAGACAAGCCATCCAGTGGATGCTCAGGTTGCGCGAGAGCGGCGACAACCCTGCCCTGACTCGGCGCTGCGAGCAGTGGCGTAACGCTCAGCAAGAACATGAACAGGCCTGGCAACGGGTGATACGCCTGCACCAGGACCTAGACCTGCGTGCCGTACCCGGCGCCGGGTTGGCCTTGCAGACATTGGAGACCAGCCAGCGCCGGCTGCACCGACGCCAGGCCCTGAAATTGCTGGGCGGGATCGCGATGGTGGGTACGAGCGGCTGGTTGGCCAGGGATCTGGCGCCGGTCCGCGTCTGGACATCCGACTACGCCACGGCCACGGGCGAGCGGCGTAGCGTCGATCTGGCCGATGGCGGTTTGCTGCAAATCAACACGCGCAGCGTGGTGGATCTGGATTTCGACCTGACACGACGTCTGTTGCGGCTGAAGCAGGGTGAACTGCTGCTCACCTGCAGCGACCCCGCCGCCCCAGGTCGCCCACTGCTGGTGCAAACCCGTGAGGCATTGCTCGAGGGCTTCGCGGGCCGTTTCAATGTTCGCCAGGACGCCGACTGCACCCGTGTCACCGTCGGCCAGGGGCAGGTCGCACTGCATCGACCCGACGGCCAGTTGCAGTGGTTGGAGGGCTCCCAGGACTGGCGCATCGATGCCCAGGGCGCGCGGCGTCTGGAGCAGGTGGAAATGGATGGCATGGCCTGGAGTGAAGGCCTCATCGTCACCCGCGACATGCAACTGGTGGATTTCCTCGCTCAGATCAGCCGCTATCGCCACGGCTATCTGAGCTGTGCCGATGAAGTCGCCGGCTTGCGCCTCTCAGGTGTGTTTCGTCTCGAAGACCCCGAGGCCTTGCTGCAACTGCTGCCGCAGACGCTACCGGTGCAGTTGCGACAGCGGACGCGGTGGTGGACCCGGGTAGAGCGACTGGGCTGATGCCGAGTCGATTCGCTGATTTTTTGGCGGGTTTTGCTCAGGTGTCCGGCTAGGACAGTAAGCGATGTCTTCTGCCCTCACTCATCACGGACCTTTTCATGCCCTTTGCCTCACGCTCGGCCCTGCCTCTCGTCGAGAACGATCGTCGACCCGCCCTCAACTCTGCTCACCTGGGCAAAGCGGCCCGCGCAGCCCTGTTCGGCACCGCGCTGGGTCTGGCTGGCAGCCCTTCGCTGCTGCAAGCTGCCGAATCGACCCCGACCCACCAGGCCTACGCCATCGCCCCAGGCCAATTGAACGACGTGCTCAATCAGTTCGCTCGTCAGGCGGGGATAACTCTGTCGAGCACGCCACAGCTTACCGGTCAGTTGCAGTCCAACGGTCTGCAGGGGCAATACTCGCCTGGACAAGGGCTGCACATGCTGCTGCAAGGCACCGGCCTCGAAGCGGTCAGCCAGGACGGCCGCAGCTATGTGATCCAGCCTCAAGCCGACAGCGCCGCACTGTCATTGCCCAGCACTGATGTCCGCGGATTCAGTCTCGGCAACGCGCTGGGCAGCATGGACGGCTACAACGCTACTCACAGCCAGGTAGCGACCAAGACCAGCACACCGCTGGTCGAGACCTCGCAGTCGGTGTCGGTGGTCACCCGTCAGCAGATGGATGACCAGGGCGCGCAAACAGTCGCCCAGGCCATGCGCTATACCCCGGGAGTACTGACCAACCCCTACGGCGCAACCCATCGCTATGACTATGTGGCCATGCGTGGCTTCAACGACGGCTCGGTGGACAACATCTACCTCGACGGTTTGAAGTCCATGGGCGACAACGGCACCTACAGCACCCTGCAGGTAGACCCGTATTTCCTCGAACGTATCGATGTGCTCAAAGGGCCCTCGTCAGTGCTCTACGGGCGCAGCTCACCAGGGGGGCTGGTAGCGCTGACCAGCAAGAAGCCACTGTTCACCCCTTATCATCAGGTACAGGCCAGCGCCGGCACCCAAGGCCAGCGGGGCATGGGCTTCGACTTCAGTGGTCCGATCGATGAGGACAAACGAATCGCCTATCGACTGACGGGTCTCGCGGACGCTTCCGACACCCAATTCGATCACAACAAGGAAGAGCGCTACACCATCGCTCCTGCAGTCAGCATCGACTTCACCGAAGACACCTCCCTGACCCTGCAGGCCTATCTGCAACATGATCCCAATGGCGGCTATCACGGCGGCAACCCGGCCGATGGCATGCTGCACCCGCGCAATGGCCTGCGGCTCTCGGATCACTTCTTCGAGGGCGAACCAGGGATCGACAACTACGAGCGCACTCAACAGTCGTTCAGCTATCAGTTCGAACACCGCTTCAATGATGTGTTCACCGCGCGGCAGAACTTCCGCTATCAGGATTCCGACGTGTCCATGGACCAGGTCTACTCGGCTGGTTGGGCGGATGCTGACAGCAACATCCTCAATCGCGCCTATACCGGCGGCGATGAGCGCCTGCATTCCTACATCATCGATAACATGTTGCAGGCTGAATTCTTCACGGGTGCTGCCAAGCACACCTTGCTGCTGGGTGCCGATTACCAACGGCGCAAAGCCGACGTGACGTGGCGCTATGGCAGCGTCGACCCGCTGGATGCCAGCAATCCACAGTATGGCCAGGGCAACCTTCAAGTGCTGGGCGAAAACCGCTACCAGCGACGTCTACAGCAAACCGGGGTGTACCTGCAGGATCTGCTCGAGCTGGATCAGTGGCGCTTCTCCCTGGGCCTGCGCCAGGACTGGGTCAAAGTGTCTGAAGAAAACCGCGACAGCAACACCAGGGTCAGCGACAACCGCTCCAACTTCACGACTCGCGCAGGGGTGCTGTACCTCTTCGAGAACGGTGTCGCGCCTTACGTCAGCTATTCGGAGTCGTTCAACCCCAACACCGTCTCTGACCAGAACGGTCGCCCACTGGCGCCAACCGAGGGCACCCAGTGGGAGGCAGGCATCAAGTACCAGCCACCGGGTACCGACAACCTGTTCACCGCCTCGGTGTTCCGCATCGAGCAAGAGAATCTGGCCTCCAAACAGCCGGACGAAAACTTCTACCGCGCTGTCGGCGAAGTGCGCTCCCAGGGCCTGGAGCTGGAAGCCCACGTACAGGTGACCGAAAACCTGAAGCTGCTGGGTGGCTACACCTTCACCGACATCGAGTACTCCAGGTCGATGCCCAGCCTGGTTGCCCCGGGTGTGGACAACAACGGCAACTCGCCAACCCAGGCGCCCAAGCAGATGCTTTCGCTCTGGGCCGACTACAACTTCCATCAGGGGCCCCTCGATGGCCTACGCCTGGGCGGGGGTATGCGTTACGTGGGCTACAGCTGGGTGGACGCGGAAAACAGCATGAAGGTGCCCTCCTACACCCTGTTCGACGCCTCGGTTGGCTATGACCTGGGCAAAGTCGGCCTCAAGGGCGTGGATGTTCGCTTGAATGCCAACAACCTGACCAACGAAACCTACATCGCCTCCTGCGCGAGCCTGAACTACTGCTACATGGGCGAAGAACGCAATGTCAGCGCCACGGTCAGCTATCAGTTCTGAGCCCGTCACCGAGCAACACCGAGCCAGCGCCTGATCCCAGGTGCTGGCTTTTTCGTTTCTGGCGTTTTCTGGAGTTTGACGAGATGCGTCGACTATCTGTACTGCTGCATCGTTACCTGGGGTTGCTGACCGCGGTATTCCTGGCCTTGGCGGGACTCACCGGCAGCCTGCTGGCCTTTCATCATGAACTGGACGAGTGGCTCAACCCGCAGTTTTACGAAGCCCCGGCCAAGGGTGCTCTCCAGCAGCCAGGTCTGCTTGTGGATAAGTTGCAGGGGGAACATCCTCGTCTGCAGGTCTGGTACATGGAGTATCCACAGGAGGCAGGGCATGCGGCGCTGCTGGCCATGGTGCCACGCAACGATCCTGTCACCGGCTCCCCCTACGCCGAGAAGAACACCGTCTTCTACCTGGACCCGGTCAGCGGCGACACCCTCGGCCAACGCTATTGGGGCGACTGTTGTTTCTCCCGGGAGAACTTCATGCCGTTCATCCTCGAATTGCATTACAGCCTGACCCTGCCGGGTAATTGGGGACTGTTGTTGATGGGCAGTGTGGCGATCCTTTGGGTAATCGACTGTTTCATAGCCCTGTTGCTCACCCTCCCCCGCGGGCGCCCGTTCTGGCGCAAGTGGTCAACGGCATGGAAGATCAAGGGTGGACACAGTTACCGGCTGAATATGGATATCCACAGGGCGGGCGGACTGTGGTTGTGGTTGCTGCTGCTACCGATCGCCATAAGCAGCGTGGCGATGAATCTGCCAGCACAGGTGTTCAAACCAGCCGTGTCGTTGTTCTCACCGGTAGCGCCAAGCGTCTATGAGGCCCGTGGCGCGATGCCGAAGGAGCAACTGGGGGTTACCCAGCTGAACTACCAGCAAGCCTACCAGCGGGCTCAGGAAGAAGGCGCGAGGCTGGGGCTCACGGCCCCGATTGGCGAGCTCTACTACAGCTTCGAATACAACTTCTACGGCGCGGGTTTCGGACAGCATGACACCGAGGCCCACGGCAAGTCCTGGTTGTTCTTTCACGGCAGCGACGGACGCCTGCTCGGCGAGGAGATCGCCGGTCAAGGTACGCTGGGTGAGCGCTTCTATAGGCTGCAATTACCGATCCATGGTGGGCGGATCATCGGCCTGAGTGGACAGATCCTCATCGCCATACTGGGCCTTGTGATCGCCGTGCTGTCGTTTACCGGCGTGTATATCTGGTGGCGCAAGCTCCAGGCGCGGCGCCTGGGCAAGGCACGCAAGGTTGCGATCGGGTAGCCGGAAAAGACAAAGCCCCTGTCTGCATGGCAGACAGGGGCTTTGTGATTGAATCTTGACGATGACCTACTCTCACATGGGGAAACCCCACACTACCATCGGCGATGCATCGTTTCACTGCTGAGTTCGGGATGGGATCAGGTGGTTCCAATGCTCTATGGTCGTCAAGAAATTCTGTGTGCCGGCCCGTCCTGCGGACGTACCAGCGAATCTCTGTACTCTCACCTAAAGACAAAACCCCTACCTGCTCGCGCAGATAGGGGTTTTGCGAAATGAATCTTGACGATGACCTACTCTCACATGGGGAAACCCCACACTACCATCGGCG